>JAKLKU010000009.1 GCA_023150475.1 Planctomycetota bacterium | reverse complement strand
GACCGCGCCGTGGAGCGTCGAGAGGCTGCTGCGCTGGCGCGTTTTTCGGCCCGTTTCCAAGCCGGTTTTGGCGCAGTCATGAGGGGCAGTATCCGCGCCGGTCTGGGGCTGATCATTCGATCGTGCAAGACGACAGGAGACCACTCGGCCCAGCGAAGCCTACAATGCGAGCCCTTCCCGAGGTCGATCGCATGTCCGAAGTCATCACGCACTCCGTGGATCTCGTGCGCCGGGCCCAGGCCGGCGACAGTGAGGCGTTGAATCGCCTGTTCGCTCGCTACTACGAACGCGTGCGCCGCATCGTGCGCGTGCGCCTCGGGCGCGAGCTGCGCTCGACGCTCGAATCGGGGGACATCTTGCAGGAGACGTTCGGAGTCGCCGTCACGCACTTCGATCGTTTCGAGATGCGTGACGAAGCGAGCCTGATTCGCTGGCTGGCGACGCTCGCCGAACGTCAGATCCAAGCAGCGGCCGATCGCCACGGTGCGCAGAAACGTGATCGCAAACGTGAGGTCCCGCTCGACCGCCAGAAGCCGTCGAGCTCCACGCACGCGGAGGACGGACTCGCCGACGACGCTCCGCAGCCTTTCGAGCGCGCCGCGAGCGAGGAAGAGAAACTCGTGATCGACGACGCCATCCGAGAACTGCCCGAGGAGTACCGCGAACTGATCCTCTGGCGCGACTACGCGAACGCCGACTGGGAAGTCGTCGCGAGAGAAACGGGGCGACCGACGGCGGCGGCCGCGCGCATGATGCACTCTCGAGCGATGCTCGAGCTCGGCAAGCTCGTCCGCAAGCGCGGCATCGCCTGAGCGCGCCGTCGCCTGAGCGCGCCGTCGCCTGAGCGCGCCGTCGCCTGAGCGCGCTGTCGCCTGAGCGCGCTGTCGCCTGACCGCGCTGTCGCCTGACCGCGCTGTCGCCTGACCGCGCTGTCGCCTGACCGCGCTGTCGCCTGACCGCGCCGTCGCCTGAGCGCGGCATAGCTCTTGTGCGAATCGCCCGAGCGCGACATCGACACGGGCGAGCCGCTCTGCGCCTCGCACCCGTGCTGGCGGAACTCCACGCCGCCGCGCCCATGCCCGCCCCATGCGCAGCGCGATCCGCGGGGAGCGCGGGTGCCCGAGGAGGAGCGGATCGCGAGCGCGTCGGCGCTGCGTGAGCCCGACGACGTGCCCTTGACGCGCGGAGCGGTTGGCGGAGCATGGAGTGGACTGTGCGGTCGTGTGCCTGCGCGCTCCGCACCCACCCTCCACCCGAAGGCTCTCCATGCTGTTCCGTAGCCGTCCCACCGGACTCGCCGTCGTCCTCACCCTGCTCGCATCCGCTTCCGCGATCGCCCAGGAGGCGCCGCCGCCGAGCCGACTGCTCCCCTATCCGGTCGACTCCGGCGTCGTGTCGAACGCGACGGGCGAACTCGCCGTGATCGCGTCGTTCCCCGTCGAGGTGCGCGGCGCGACGTGGGTGCGGCTGCACTTCTCGGACGTGTTGCTCGGAGGCTCGCCCGAAGCGGCGAATGCTTCCATCGTGCGCGTGACTTCCTACCTCGACGGCGCGACGCAGGAGCTCGATCAATTGCGCGCGAGAGAGTGGCGCAACACGACGGCGTACTTCAACGGCGACACGGTCCAAGTCGAGCTGCTCGCGCACCCGGGTACTGGCGAGAACCGCCTCGTCCTCGAACGCGTCGAAGCAGGCGAACCCGCGGATCCGACCAAGTCCCAGTGCGGCCCGACCGACGACCGAGTGCTCTCGAGCGATCCGCGCTCCGCGCGCGCGATGCCGATCGGGTGCACCGCTTGGATGATCAACGACTGCAACCACTGCTTCCTGACGGCCGGGCACTGCTGCTGCTCGTCGCTGCAAGTCATGGAGTTCAACGTGCCGCTCTCGACTGCCGGCGGCTCGATCGTCCACCCGCCGCCGCAAGATCAGTACGCCGTCGACGCGAGCTCGATCCAGACGAACTACACGGGCATCGGCAACGACTGGGCGTACTTCGGTGCGTTCACGAACACGTCGACCGGCATGACGGCGTACCAGAAGCAAGGCAACGCCTACACGTTGGCGAACCCGCCGGCGTTCAATCCGGCGCACGTGATCCGCATCACGGGCTACGGAGTGGATTCGTCGCCCGCGCAGAACAACCAAGTGCAGCAGACGCACTTCGGGCCGCTCTTCGCGATCAGCGGCACCGCGCTCTACTACCAAGTCGACACCGAAGGCGGGAACTCCGGTTCTGCGGTTCAATGGGAGAGCGGCGGAGGCGTCGCGATCGGCATCCACACCAACGCGGGATGCGGCACGTCCAGCGGCAACTCGGGAACGGGCGTGAACAACTCCGGTCTCCAAGCGGCGCTCGCGAATCCGAAAGGTGTCTGCGTGCCGGTCGCGAAGGCCGTGACGTACTGCACGGCGAAAGTGACGTCGAACGGCTGCACACCGGCGATCGGCTTCACGGGGACGCCGAGCGCGTCGGGCGCGACGCCGTTCCACATCACGGCGAACAACGTGATCAACCAGAAGACGGGCGTGCTCTTCTACGGTTACTGGAAGGGCAACACGGCGATCTTCGGCGGCACGCTGTGCATCGGCGGCACCCTCAAACGTACGCCGGTGCAGAACTCGAACGGCAGCGCGAGCGGTTCGGACTGCACGGGCACGTTCGACTTCGACATGGGCGCCCACATCACGAGCGGGGTCGACCCGGCGCTCGGCAAGGGCAAGGCCTACTTCGCGCAGTACTGGTTCCGCGACTCGGGCTTCACGCCGCCGAACAACGTCGGACTCACCAACGCGCTCGAGTTCGACGTCGGAATCTGACGTTCGACTCCGGACGGACGAGTGCCTCGGCGCCGGCTTCGCTCGGCGCCGAGCCGTTCTCGGGCGGTGCGTGGGACGCCCACGGGGTGCCGGTCCGTGATTCGGCCGTGATTGGGCGGCGGTTCGGCGCGTGACTACCCGCGCCGTTCGAAGCCCGGTTCGGCGCGCGTTCCGGGCCGTCGTTCGGGCCGTCGTTCGGGCCGTCGTTCGGAGCGTCGTTCGGAGCGTCGTTCGGAGCGTCGTTCGGAGCGTCGTTCGGCCTGTCGTTCGGCGCGCGGTTCGCAGCTCGGTTCGGCGTGCCGCTCGTCAAACGGGTTGGCGCGCGGTGTGGTTCGGCGGCCGCTCGGCGCGCGAGCGGATGGAGGTTCGCCGCGCGGTCGCGACTCAGCGAGGCGTCGGAGCCTCGCCGCGCGAGAGCGCGTCCCAGGCGTCCCGCGCGGACGGCGCCGCGATCAAGGCGTTGCGAATCGATTCGTTCGACAAGACGCGCGCGACGTCGGCGAGCGTGCGGATGTGCAGCAGCTTCTGCGCCTTCGGGATCACGAGCAACACGACGAGCCGCGCGGGTTGTCCGTCGATGCTCTCGAACGCGAGGCCGCCGGCGCGCGAGACGATGCCCATGCACGCCGTGACCTTCTGCACGTCGTCGACCGCGGCGTGCGGGATCGCGATGCCGCGCTCCATGCCGGTCGACATCGAACGCTCGCGAGCGAGGATCTGCTCCAGCACGCGCGCGGCCGACTTCTCGGGGATCGCCTGCCGCGACACCAAGTGTCCGACCAGGCGGCCGATCGCGTCCCACTTGTCGGCGGGTTCGAAGCCGACGAGCAAGTCCTCGGCGGCGAACAGTCGGGAGATCTCCATTGCGTGCCGGAAGGATAACGAGCGCGCTCGCGAAGCGACGCGCGAAACCGGCGGCGGCGGCGCGTCGAGCTCGGGCGTCACGCATGCCGCCGTGTGCCGGGAAGAACCCGCGTGCTGACGCGTCGATGCGTTCCGCCGTGGAAGCACAGAAGCACCGTCGACCCCTTCCGGACGCGTTTGACTCGCCCAGGCGGGACCTCTACAGTGCCGCCGCGCGCGAAACCCGCGCTAAGCCTCGTCATTCCAACGGGATAGATCGCCCACACGGGATCGTTCGTCGACCGGATACGCACCCGCGCCCCGACACGGAGCCCTTCGGACCCGCCTCCCACCTTCGCCCATGACCTTTGCCCTAGCGCTGCTCGCCCTGCTCCAGAACCGAGGCGTCAACCAGGAGAATCCGCCGGCGACTCCGCCCGCCGCCCAAGCGAGCGCCCAGCCGGCGCGGACGAGTTCGGGCGGCCAGCAGCCCGCGGTCCAGGACACCGGCGACTCGCTGTTGATCGTCGTCGACGAACAGTCCGACCCGATCGACCTGCTCTGGCTGACGAAGATGTGCCAGCAGAACACGGGCTTCAACTTCGTCTACACGCAGGACATCGCGACGCAGCTCGAAGGCACGAAGGTGAAGATGCTCGGGCCGAAGAAGATCCCGAAGAGCGAGTTCTTCAACTTCTATCAGAACATGATGTTCATCCACAAGTTCACCTGCACGCGGGTCGGTCGCGACTCGACGGCGGTGTACTTGGTGCAGTCGTCGCAGCCCGCGCGCGGCGGAGCCGCGGCGAACGAGCCGCGCTCGGAGCCGATCTACGTCGACGCCGAAGACGTCGAGAAGTACGCCGGACAAGTCGCGACGCAGGTGATCACCGTCCTGCACTTGCCGCACACGCAGGTGCGCTCGCTGCAGAACTCGCTGCGCGCTCTCGGTGGCGGCGACGCTTCTCAGAACGTCGTGTCGGTCGGCGAATCGAACAGCGTGATCCTGACGGGCTCGGGCGCGCAGGTCGCGATGTACGCGCGCGTGCTGAAGCTCGTCGACGAAGAGACGGCGAAGGAAGCCAAGGTCGCGCCGAGCTTCGAGATCATCCCGATCGAATTCGCTTCGGGCACCGACCTCGCCGAGATGCTCGACGACTTGCTCGAGGCGCAGAAGCGCGCCGCGCAAGCCCAGCGCGCGCAAGGCGCCGCGCAAGGCGCGACGGCGCAACTCGCCGGCACCGGCCAAGAGAGCAAGATCATCGTCGACAAGCGCACGAACTCCCTCATCGTCATGGCGATGCCGGAGGACATGCAGCACATCAAGGAGCTCGTCGCGCGCCTCGACGTCGACGTCGTCGAGCCCGAGCGGACGTACCACATCTATCGGCTCGAGAACGTGAAGGCCGAGGACCTCGCGAAGGTGCTCAAGGACTTCATCCAGGACAGCTCGCGCGTTCAGCCCGGCGGCGCCGGTGGTCGCGCGGGGGCCGAAGGCGGCGGTGCGGTCGGTCGGACGAGCTCGGACAACGAAGTGGTCGTCGTCCCCGATCCCGCGACCAACTCGCTCTTGATCGCTTCGGGCAAGACGCGCTACGAGGAAGTGCGCGACATGATCCAGAAGCTCGACCAGCGCCAGGACCAGGTGCTGATCGAGACCGCGCTCGTCGAGCTCACCGGCAACAACTTCCGCGACCTCGGCGTCGAGCTCGGCCTCGCCGACATCCCGGGCGTCTCGCAGACCGGCGGCTTCGGACTGACGTCCTTCGGGCTCTCGACCTTGAACGACACGGACGGCGACGGCGTGCCCGACGTGCGCGTGCCGACCGCCGCGACCGGCATCACGGCCGGCATCCTCGACGGTGACGATTTCGCGCTTCCCGTGCTGCTGCGCGCGGTCCAGGAGCTCAACGATTCGAACGTGCTCAACGTGCCGAGCGTCCTCGTCAACAACAACGGCAGCGCCAAGGTCGAGTCGAAGGACGAAGTGCCGACGACGACCATCACGGCGTCCGGCGGCTTGAACGGCCAGACGCAGCAGAACTTCAAGGACTTCCAGGAGGCCGGCATCACGATGGAGATCTCTCCGTCGATCAGCGCGTCCGGCTACCTGCGCCTCAAGGTGCACCTCAAGGTCTCGAGCTTCACCGGTTCGTTCAAGGCCGGCGACTCGATCCCGCCGCCGCGCGTCACGCGCGAGATCGACACCAACGTCAACGTGCCGAACGGCGACACGATGGTGATCGGCGGCATCATCACCGACACCAAGAACAGCTCGCGCACCCAGACGCCGTGGCTCGGCGACATTCCGTTGCTCGGCGTGCTCTTCCGCCGCGACTCGTCCACCACGCGGCGCACGACGCTCTACTTCTTCGTCACGCCGCACATCCTGCGCGACAAGGATTTCGCCGACCTCTCGGAGATCTCCTACAAGAGGAAGCTCGAAGCGGCCGAGCGCATCGGCGCCGAACGTCTGCGCGTCATCGACCCTTCGTTCCGCAGCGATACCGGCGGTCTCGATCTCGAAGGGTTCGATGTGCCGATCTACCGCAGCCCCGCGCGCGGCGAAGTCGACCCCGAGTCGGTCGGTCTGAGCCCGGAGAAACGCGCCGAGCTGCTCAAGTCCGCCGAGTCGAACTCGAACGACGGCAATCCCTGACCCTTCGCACGCGATCCTCTGGAGCCACCGAGCAGCCGTGAGCAGCCTCGCTGACATGTTGGTCGACGCGGGTCTCACCCGCGAACGCTTGGAAGAGTGCCGCAAACTCGCGGCGCAGAGCGGCGACTCCCTCGACCGCGTGATCCTCCAGCGCGAGTACCTGCCGGAGCCCGCGCTCCTGCGGGTCTACGCGCAGCACTTGGGCTTCGAGTACCGCGATCGGCTCGAGGACGTCGACGTGCCGACGGGCTTCGTCAACCGGATCCCGGTGCAGTTTTCGCGCAACTACAACCTGATCGCCGTCGAAGAATCGAACGGCTTGATCAAGGTCGCGACGTGCGCGCCGCTCGACCCCCACCCGATGGACGACCTGTCCGCGTTGTGGGGCGGCGACATCGAGCCGGTGCTCGCGCCGAAGAACGAGATCACGAACCTGATCGCGCGCGCCTACCGCCACAAGGCGGACGGCGTCGACGAAGCTCTCGCAGGCGTCGCGGAGGACGGGGACATCGCCGGCCTCGCGAACGAGATCGAAGAAGGCGAGGACGTGCTCGACGTCGCCAACAAGGCGCCGATCATCAAGCTCGTCAACACGATCCTCTTCCAGGCGTTGAAGCTGCGCGCGTCCGACGTGCACTTCCATCCGTACGCCGAGCGCCTGCAGGTCCGCTTCCGCATCGACGGCATCCTCTACGACATGGATGCGATCCCGCGCAAAGCGCAGGAAGCGATCGTCAGCCGCGTCAAGGTCATGGGCAAGATGGACATCGCCGAACGGCGATTGCCCCAGGACGGCCGCGCGACGATCAAGATCGGCGACGGCGAAGTCGACGTCCGCATCAGCTCGGTGCCGACGACGATCGGCGAGCGCATCGTCATGCGTTTGCTCGACAAGAGCGCGAAGCTCTACACGATCGGCGAGATCGGCTTGTCGGTAGCGAATCAGACGATGTTGCGCGACTACATCGGCTGGAGCCACGGCATCATCCTCGTCACGGGTCCGACCGGCTCGGGCAAGACCACGACGCTCTACGCGGCGCTGACCGAAGTCGACACGCGCGAGAAGAACGTGCTGACGATCGAGGACCCGGTCGAATACTCGCTGCCCGGCATCAGCCAGGTGCAGGTCAACGTCAAGAAGGGCCTCACCTTCGCGAACGGCCTGCGCGCGTTCCTGCGCCAGGACCCGGACGTGATGATGGTCGGCGAGATCCGCGACCTCGAAACCGCCGAAGTGGCGATCCGCGCGGCGTTGACGGGTCACTTGGTGTTCTCGACCGTGCACACCAATGACGCGCCGTCGACCGTGACGCGTTTGATCGACCAAGGCGTCGAGGCGTACCTCGTCGCGAGTTCGATCATCCTCGTCGTCGCGCAACGCCTCGTGCGCACGATCTGCAAGCACTGCCGCGTGCTCGAACCGATCAACCCGGAGTGGGCCGCCAAGCTGAAGAAGCTCGGCCTGACGCCCGAAGAGCTCAGCGGTCAGATCGCGTACGGCAAGGGCTGCGACCAGTGCTTCAATTCGGGTTATGCCGGCCGGACGGCGATCTACGAGTTCCTCCCGATCGACGAAATCACCCGGACCCAAGTGATGGAAGGCGCGACCGCGTCGCAGATGAAGCGCAGCGCGATCGATCGTGGCCTGATCACCTTGCGCGCCGACGGCGTCGACAAGATCCGTCAGCGGCTCACCACCCCGGACGAAGTGCTGCGCGTCACGCAACTCGACCTCGGATAGAGTCGAACCGCGATGCCGATCTTCGAGTACAAGGCCTATGTCGCGGGCGGCGGCACCACGACCGGAGTGATCGACGCCGACACGGCACGTGAAGCACGCACCAGGCTGCGGCGCGACAACGTGCTCGTCAGCGAGATCCACGAGGTCAAGGGCGGCCGGCGCACGCGCGTCGACGCCAAGGACGGCTCGAAGCCCGCGGCGAAGTCGGCGTTCGTCGAGAAACTGAAGTCGCTGCGCAGCGTCGACACGACTCCGACCGGCGCCAACCAGGAAATCGTCGCCGCGGCGACGCGCCAGATGGGCACGATGCTCGGCGCAGGCATCCCGCTGACCGAGTGTCTGCGGGCGTTGATCGAACAGTCGGAGAACCGCCGCGCGGAGACCGTGTTCCGCGAACTGCGCGAACGCGTGAGCCAAGGTCTGTCGCTCGCCGACGCACTCGCCGAGCATCCCGGCTGGTTCACCGAGCTCTACGTGAACATGGTCCGCGCCGGCCAAGCGACGGGCAACCTCGACGTCGTGTTCACGCGCCTCGCCGACTACATGTCCGCGCAACGCAAGCTGCGCCGCCGCGTGGTCGCCGCTCTGACCTACCCGGCGATCATGCTCGGCATCGGCACGATCGTCGTGTCGATCCTGATGGCGTTCGTCGTGCCGAAGATCACGAGCATGCTGATCGACCAGGGCAAGACGCTGCCCGGCCCGACGCGCGTGCTCGTCGTCGTCAGCGACGTCTTCAAGAACTACTGGTGGCTCGGCTTGCTCGCGATCGCGGCGGTATCGTTCGTGATCGAGCGCATCTACCACCGCTCCGCGAACGGACGGCTCTTCTTCGACCGACTGCTGCTCCGCGTGCCCGTGATCGGCGACCTCTTGCGCAAGCAGGCGATCGCGCGCTTCACGCACACGCTGTCGACCCTGCTCGCGAGCGGCGTGCCCGTCGTCAATTCCCTCGAGATCACGCGCAACGTCGTCGGCAACCGCGTGATCGCCGACGCGACCGAATTCGTGCGCTCGAAGATCGTCGAAGGCACCGACATCGCGACCCCGCTCAAGGCGACCAACGTCTTCCCGCCGACCGTCGGCTACATGATCGCCGTCGGCGAGCAGTCCGGCGAAGTCGAGCAGATGCTGCAACGCATCGGCACCGCGTACGACGAGGAAATACAGGTCACCACCGAACGTCTGACGAGCGTGCTCGAGCCCATCATGATCGTCGTGCTCGCGTGCGTCGTCGGCTACATCGTCATCTCCATCGTGCTGCCGATCCTCAAGGTCGGCCAGATCTGAACCACACCGAAGGACAACGATTCCCGCACGTCGCGGGCGAATCGAGGCAACCCATGAAGCTCCACACGAACGTCCGCCGCGCGCGCCGCGCCGGCTTCTCGCTCGCCGAACTGATGGTGGTGATCGTCATCCTCGGCCTGCTCGCGACTCTGGTCGTGCCGAACGTCGTCGGCTACCTCTTCAAGGCGAACTCCGAGATCGTCAAGGTCGACATCGCGTCGCTGGTCGACGGCATCAAGCAGTACCAGATCAACAACGGCGGCAAGCTGCCGGACCGACTGGATGTCCTGATCGAGCCGGACCCGAACGGGCACCGGTACATCGACGCCAAGACCATGCCGAAGGACCCTTGGAAGAACGAATACCAGTACGAGACCAACGGCAGCGAGTACCGCATCTACAGCTACGGCAAGGACGGCATGCCGGGCGGTGAAGGCGAAGACGCCGACATCGACAGCGACTCCATCCGCGAGCGCAAGTAGCGCCCGGTGCGACCATGGCACGCAAGCTCGAGCGGATCGCGAGCCACGCGCGACGTGGCTTCACGCTGATCGAGCTGCTCGGCGTCATGGTCATCCTCGGCTTGATGGCCTCGGTGGCGTTCGTCTCCTACGAAGCGCTGGTGCCGGCATCGGTGCTCAATTCGGCCGTGCGCGAGCTCGCGGCGACGCTGCAGGAGACGCGCTCCGAAGCGATCGCGCGCAGTCAGCCGTTCTGGATCGAGTACTACTTCGAGGACGCGGACTCGCACCCACGCGGCTATCGCGTGGTCACACCGTTCGTAGGCGGCCCGACCGGTGGTCTCGCGATGCGCGCCGAAGACCGCCTCGCGCAGCCGTTCGTGCCATTGCCGGAAGGCGTCGAGTTCCGCGAGATCACCGTCAACGGCGAACCGGTGTCGCGTGGCCAAGTCACCGTGCGCTTCGATCCGCTCGGCGCCGCCACGGATCACACGATCGTGCTGGAACAGAAGCAGTACGACTCCGTCTTCACGATCGAAGTGCAGGCGCTCACCGGTCTGATCTCCTTCCACGACGGCGTCTTCCGTCGCGAACCGGCGAAAGACGCCGACTTCGGGAGCTGACCATGCGTGTGCGGTCCGGCACGAGCGGTTTCACGCTCGCCGAAGTCGCCGTGACGATCGCGATCGTCGGCTTGATCCTCGTCTTCGTGCTCCAAGGCATCAACGAAGCGAAACTGCTCGCTGCGCACACGCGCAATCAGCGCGTTGCCCGAGAACTCGCGCTGCGCACGCTCGCCGGCATCGAAAGCGGCCTCTTCGTCGACGAGATCAACGACGAGCGGCTCGAAGGCACGTACGCCGACGACGGGTATCCGGACTTCACGTTCGAAGCGGTGCTCGGCGAACGGAACTTCCGTTCGAACAACGATCGTGCGGGCGGCAACTTCGACAACTGGAACACGCAGGAAGAGCTCGACAAGCGCGAAGAAGAGGACGAAGAAGGCGCGGAGCAGCCGTACGAGCGGATCCAGATCAAGGTCGTGTTCCCGCAGATCGGCGACGAACCCGGCAAGAACGAACTCGTCTTCGAGAAGTGGGTGCCGTGGAAACAAGTGCACCCGAGCGAGGAAGAGTCGAGTTCCTCGGGCGGCGCCGCGCCGGACGGAGGCGCCCAATGACGCGGTCGCGCCGCGGAGGTTTCACGCTCGTCGAAGTGCTCGTCGTGCTGCTGATCATGGCGGGCATGATGCTCGCGATGCTCCAGATCCTGAACGCTGCGCGGACCAGCCGTGACACGGTGCACAACATCCAGGAGACGCAGCTCGCCGGCCCCGCGATCCTCGATTTGGTCGAACGCGACTTGCGCGCGATCTACTTCTACGGCCGGCCGAAGGACGAGATCCTGCGCGTGAAGAACCGCGTCGTGTACGGTCTCGACGCGGACTCGCTCGACTTCGTGGCGGCGACGCAGTCGCTGACGCCGGTGCTGATCACGCAACAAGATCGCTACGTGCGCGCCGACTACAACGAAGTCGGCTACGTCCTGCGCCCGAGCCCGACCGACGACAACTTCCTCGAGCTCTATCGCCGCGAGTCCCTCGGCGTCGACGAAGAGCCGTTCGACGAAGGGCAGTACACCTTCCTGCACGATCGCGTGAAGCACTTCGACGTGAAGCTCTTCGACGAGGATGGGCCCGACGCGGAGCCGCTCGAGACGTGGTGCGCCGTGAAGGGTGACGAGAACACCGGCTTGCCGAAACGCATCGAAATCGAGCTCACGCTCGAACTCGAACCGCGCATCATGCGCGAGCAGCTCGCGATCGCGCCGGTCGACAAGCGGACGATGACCTACAAGCGCTCGATCCGCTTCCCCGACTACATGCTCGAAGCCGTGAACGCGGAAGTGCGCCCGAAGATCCCCGTCATCAATCCGCCGGTCTCCGAAGGTGCCACGACCGACGCCGGGAACGCGGGCTCGGGCGGCGGAACCGAGACCCCCGGCGAGCAGAAGTGACCGGCTCGCGTGCGCACGGGCCCAGTACGTCGGGGCCCGGCGAGCCCAAGCTCGGTCCGCGCCGACTCGGCGGCCGTCCGCTCAGAGTTTCCGTCCGAGGAACTCGCGTCCGCCGAGATACGGCCGGAGCGGAGACGGAACCCACACGGTGCCGTCGGGTCGTTGGTGGTTCTCGACCAACGCGATCAACATGCGCGCGCTCGCGGCCACGGTGTTGTTCAACGTGTGGCAGTGGCGCACCTTGCCCTCCGCATCGCGGTAGCGCAGATCGAGCCGTCGCGCTTGGTAGTCGTGGAAGCGCGACGCCGAGTGCGTCTCGCCGTAGCCGCCGCGCGACGGCATCCAAGTCTCGATGTCGAACTTCTGGATCTGCGGCGCGCCGAGATCGCCGCCGCACACGTTGACGATCCTGTAAGGCAGTTCGAGTGACTGGAGCAGCGCTTCCGCGTTCGCGACGATCGTGTGGTGGTGTTCGAGCGAACGTGCTGCGTCCGCGACGTCGACGACCACTTGCTCGACTTTCTGGAACTGGTGCACGCGGTAGAGTCCGCGCGTGTCCTTGCCTGCGGCGCCCGCTTCGCGGCGGTAGCACGATGAGAGCGCGACGTACTGCTTCGGCAGCGAGGCGGGATCGAGGATCTCGCCCATGTGCAACGCGGTCACCGGGACTTCGGCGGTGCCGACGAGGCAGAGGTCGTCGCGTTCGTCGCAACGGTACGCCTGCTCTTCGCCGCCGGGGAAGTAGCCGGTCCCGACCATCACGTCGCTGCGCACCAACGTCGGCACGGAGAGCGCCGTGAAGCCGCGGGCGACCATCAAGTCGAGCGCGTAGCGCATGACGGCCGTCTCGAGCAGCGACAGGTCGCCGAAGAGGAAGTAGTTGCGCGACCCCGAGATGCGTCCGGCGCGTTCGACGTCCAGCCAACCTTGAGCTTCGCACAGCGAGACGTGGTCGCGCGGCGTCGCGGCGGCGGCCTTCGGCTCGCCCCACCGTTTGACTTCGACGTTCTCGGTGTCGTCCTTGCCTTCGGGCACTTCGGCGGCGGGAACGTTCGGCACCCGCAACAGCCGAGCGGCGAGGTCGTTCTGCTGGGCGGCGAGGGTCTCTTCCTTCTCTTTCAGTCCCGCCTTGATCGAGGAGAGCTCGGCGACGAGCTTCGCGCGGTCGGCCGGAGCCGCCTTCGCGACGTCCTTGCCGAGAGCGTTCTGCTTCGCGCGCAGCGTGTCGACTTCGGCGGTCAACGCGCGCACCTTGGCGTCGAGCGCGAGCAACCCGTCGACGTCGCACGGAATGCGCTTCTTCGCGGCGCCGGCTTTGACGGCGTCCGGATTCTGGCGGATGAACTTCAGGTCGAGCACGAGTGGTCTCCTCCCGTTGCGGATCGCGTGTTTTTCTGCCCCATCACTCGCCGAGCCACGGCGAATCGATCGCTCCGAAGAACTTGTGCTTCTTCTCGAACATGTGCACTTCGACTTTCTCGATCTGTTCCTTCATCGCCATCACGAGGTCGAGCGGCTTCCACACCGCCGTCCAGATGTTCGGATCGAGCGGATCGAGCATGTGCAGCATCTTCTCGGGCTTGCCGCCCTTCTTCGTGCCGGCCTTGCGCCACTCGCACTCCGGCGAGACGACGCAGTTCCACAGTCGCTCGTAGCGTTCGCCCTCCTTGCCGAGCACGGCGACCGTCTGCCCGAGCACCTTGACGCTGTCGCCCAGGTTCTCGAACTTGAAGTCGAAGCGGAACGGCTCGCCGAGTCGCAGCACGAGTTCCTTGCCGCCGTCGACCGTCCACGGTTTCGGGTCCGCGGGCGGCAGGATCAAGCACTTGGTGGTCTGCTGCTTCGCGCCCTTGCGGATGTCGCCGTAGTAGAGCGACCACTGACCGACCGGGACGGCGACGCCCTTCTTGCCGTCCGCCGCGACGTCGATGAACGTGTTCTCGAATCGACCGCTGCCCCGCAACACGAGCCAGGTCGGCCAGTTCGGTCCTTTGAAGTCGAGCTTGATCGTGCCGGTCTCGACTTCGGCCGGAGTGACGTGCAATTCGGTGCCGTACTTCTGGTTCGTGAACTGGTACCACTTGCCCGCGATCTGTTGGTACTCGCTCCACGGCCGCGCGCGCTTCTCGGCGCCGATCACGACACAATCCATCTCGGGTTGGAACGCGTTCGAAGTCAGACCGATGTGGCCCCAGGTCTGCGGCCAGTTGCCGTAGACGCCGTTCATGTCGTCGTCGATCACGCGCAGCGCGATCTCGCCGAACTTGCCGACCATGCTCGCGCCGCCGGCCATGTAGACGCTGAGCCCCTTGTCCTGCGGCCCGAGGTGCACCTGCAGGCCTTGGTAGATGTCCTTCTCGAGGCCGATCGTGAACAGGAAGCCCCACGGACGTTGGGTCTCGCCGCTGCCGAGGACCATCGTCAACGGCTGGCGGTTGCCGGTGATCGCGACTTGTTTGTCGTACGTGCCGTCGCCGTCCTGATCGACTTCGAACTGCGACGACGTGACGCGGCGGAACTTCGGGCTCGGCGCCACGAGATCGAGCGACTGCACGTTGCCGTTCTCGAGGAACTGGATCGGCCGCCACATCTGGTAGACGTCGTCGGTGTGGAAGTGCGGGCGGACGAACGTCTCGAGCTTTTCCACCATCTCGAACGTGAGCGGCACGGAGACGGCGCCAGCCGGCAGCCCCGGCGCACCGTCCTGCCCTTTGCCCCCGGCTTCGCCGCCTTTCTCCGGCTCGCCGCCCTTCTCGGGTTCACTGCCTTTGCCGGCTTCGCCGCCGCCCTTGCCGGGCTCGTTGCCCGTCGGCCGCTGCGGGGCGGCTTTCTCGCTCAGTTGGGCGAGCCGCGTGCGCACCTGATCGAAGCGCGCGCCGTTGAACTCCACGTAGAGGTAGTGCCGTCGAGCTTCGTCGTACGCTCGGAGCGCGCGCGCGTAGTCGATCGCGCCCTTCGTCTTGTCGCGGTAGTTCTCGTCGAAGCAGATCGCCGCCGTCAGCCACGACTGCGCCGCGTAGTAGTGATCGTTCACGGCATCGAAGTCCGCCGCGACGGCTTCGCTCGCCGAACCGATGTCGTCCCACACGGCGGGATCGCGCGCGCCTTTCAGGTTCTCGTCGAAGCGCTGCAGGACCGAGTCGAGCTTCTCCTTCGCGGGCGCCCACTGCTTCCACGAGTTCGTCCCGAGCTGCGAGTAGTAGCCGAACATCTTGTTGACGTAGTTCGACTTCGCGAACACGGTCTGCCACGCCGGATCGAGCGCGGCGATCTGCTTCTTCGCGTCCGACGGGATCGGTCGGATGCGCCAGCAAAGCTCGGCGACGTGGCGCTCGGCCTCTTCTTGGTAGCTCTTGACGAGCTTGGCGAGGCCTTCCTTGTCGTCGACCTTGATGAGCTCGGCGAGTTTCGTCTGGAACTCCGCGTAACGGTCCTGCGCCGCCGCAGGCCTGGCGGCGCACAGAGCGAACGCACAGAGGAAGACGAGCGCGAGGACCGGACGCACGAACCGCGTGGACTGCATGGCTGGCGTAGGACGAAGGGTGCGCTGAGGGCTCCGCTGTCGCCTGGGGGCTTGTCCCGCCGCGCGCCACGGGCCCGGTTGAAGTGGCGCAGTCTACCGACCCGCCGCCCGTCCGGACAATCGCGCGGACGGCTGCCGCCGCGCCGAAGAGCCCCGTTTCCAGCGCGGCTCCAACGGCGCTCTGGCGCAGGCTCTAGCGCCGGCTCGACATGCGCTTCAGGAACTCGCGATCGCGTTCGCTGAGCGACGTCATGCCCTTCTCGTGGATCTGCTGAAGCAGCTTGTCGAGCCGCTCTTCGTCGCTCTGGCGCTGTTCGACGACCTTGCGTTCCTGCCGTTCCTGCCAACGCGCCGCTGGATCCGCCCAGATCCATCCGAACTTGAGCGCAGCAAATCCCCACGAGGCGCCGGCCAAGTGCACGAGCACCGCCTTGGTGCCGGAGGTCTGCGTCAAGAGCCCGAAGAGGTCGAGCCCGACCATGATCATCGCGAGGATCTTCAGCGTCAGCGGGAAGACGATGAAGATCACTCGTTCGTTCGGCCGCAAGACCGCGGCCGCGACGATCACGGCGAGCACGCCGCCCGACGCCCCCACGACCGGCACGTCCCAGCCGAAGCCGAACGCCGCGCCGAGGTGCACGAGTCCTCCGAACACCAACGCGACTCCGTAGAGCACGAGCAAGCGCCGTGAGCCGATCGCACGCTCGAGCATCGTGCCGAAGAAGTAGAGCCCGAGCATGTTGAACAAGATGTGGAACGGGTCGCTCGCGCTGTGGACGAAGCCGTACGTGACGACTTGCCACACCGGCACGAGCGGAAAACCCTCGCGCCACGCGACCGGATCCAACCACACGCGCGAGCGCAAGGCGTGCTCGAGCTCCGGCGCCGCGAGCTTGGCGACGAGCAGCGCGAGGAACACGCCGACGTTCACCCAGATCAGCCAACGCACCAACTGAGTCAGGCTCGGCCAGCCGAGCGACGCATTGCCCGACTCGCGGTACTCCGGCGGATCTTCGTAGGTGCGCGTCATGCACGCACGGCCGCGGAGCCCGCGGCCAGAGGTCCGGCACGGAGCTCGATCCCGGCCGCGCGCGCGGCCGCGATGACGGTGTTGTCGAGCAACATCGCGATCGTCATCGGTCCGACGCCACCCGGCACTGGAGTGATCGCGCCGGCGCGCGCGGAGGCCTCGGCAAACGCCACGTCCCCGACGAGTTTGCCGTCCGCCAGACGGTTGATGCCGACGTCGATCACGGTCGCTCCGGGGCGGATCCAGTCGCCGCGGACGAGTTCCGGCTTGCCGACGGCCGCGAACACGAGCTCCGCGTCGCGCACGACACTCGGCAAATCGTTCGTGCGGGAGTGGCAGAGCGTCACGGTCGCGTCGCGCGCGAGCAGCATGAATCCGAGCGGTTTGCCGACCAGCATCGAGCGCCCGACGACCACCGCCCGCCGGCCCGAGAGCGAGATCCCCGAACGGTCGCAGATCTCGATGCAGCCACGCGGCGTGCACGGGAAGAGACCACGTTCGCCGAGCACGAGCTTGGCGACGTTCTCGGGATGCAGTCCGTCGACGTCCTTCGCCGGATCGATCGCGCGCACGACGGCACCGGCGTCGAGGTGCTTCGGCAACGGCAACTGCACGAGGATCCCGTGCACCGTGGAGTCGGCGTTGAGCTGGCGCACCAGCGCCAGCAACTCGGCCTGCGTCGTCGTCGCGCTCTTCCGCAGCGTGCGCACGGCGAAGCCGGCCTCGAGCGCGGCCTTGTCCTTGTTCTTGACGTACACCTGGCTTGCCGGATCGTCGCCGACGAGCACGACGGCGAGCCCCGGGCGGGTCCCGCGCGCGGCGAGTTCCGCCGCACGCCGCGCCACGTCCTCGCGGACACTCTTCGCGATCGCTTTGCCGTCCAGGATCTTCGCGTTCATCGATTCAGGTCTCCTTGGACGACGTTTGTGGCGCGCCGCGGGCCGGAATGCAACGCGCCAGAGGGCGCAACTCGACCGGGACGATCGTCCCGGTCAGAAACGCCGCGCGAGCACGAACGTGCCGAGCCGCTCCAGCGCCTCGCGGGCGGGGCTCTCGTCGAGCGTGCGGACGCGGGCGAGCGCCCGGGCGACGAGTTCTTCGGCGCGGCGCGTCGCGTAGGCGACGCCCTCGCCGATCGAACACTCCTCGCGCAAACGCCGCGCACGATCGTCGAGCCCGGGCAACGTGTAGACGTCGCGGATCTTGGCGCGCAGCCGTTCGTCGCCACGACGGTACGTGTAGAGCACCGGCAACGTGACCTTGCCGTCTTCCGCGTCGGTGCCGGCGCTCTTGCCGAGTTCTTCGTCGGTCGAAGTCAGATCGAGACAGTCGTCGACGATCTGGAACGCGAGGCCGACTTCCCAGCCGAACGCGTGCATCAAGACGCCGAGCTCTTCGCTCTCGCGCGAGCCGCCGGGATAACGCGCGCCGAGTTCGCAGGCGGCGGCGTAGAGGTTCGCGGTCTTCGCGCCGGCGATCCACTCGTAACGATCTTCGCTCATGTCGAAGTCGTAACGGCTCGCCGACTGCTCGATCTCGCCGACGCAGATCTTGCGCGTCGTCTCGGCGAGCAGCCGCGAGCAGAGCCGCGACGAGAGCACCGTCGACAGTGCGAACGCCCGGGCGTACAGGAAGTCGCCGAGCAACACCGCGGTCTGGTTGTCCCAGCGCTGATTGACGCACGCGACGCGCCGGCGCACTTCCGCCCCATCGAGGATGTCGTCGTGCACCAGGGTCGCGAGGTGGATCATCTCGACGATCGCCGCGACCGTCGGGTGCTCGTCGGTCGTGTTCTTCGTCGCTTCGCCGGCGAGCAGCACGAGCGCCGCGCGCAACTGCTTGCCTTGGAAGCGCCCGACGTGATCGGTCATGTCCCGCACGGCCGGCGAGTTCTCGGTCATCTGCGCGGCGAGGACCTCGCGCATGCGAGCCATGCCGCCTTCGACCGGCGCCAGGAGTCGGGCGAGTTCGGTGTACTTCTGGCTCATGCGCTCCGGCGTCCGGTTCGGGGTCTCCGTGCGACGACTCGCGCGAGGTCGTCCGGCGTGTTGACGTTCTCGACCCAAGCGTCGGCGTCGCGGCCGAGACCGAGTTCGACGGCGTCGAACGTGCGGATGTCGAGCGTTCGCGAGCCTGCGGCACCGGCCCAGAACGAGTTCACGCGCCGCTCGCCGGCGAGCAGCGCGGCGCGCACGGCGTCGAGACAGTCCGTCGAGTAGACGGCGCACAGCGGTTCGATGCCCGAGCCCGCGCGGTAGACCGCCGCGTCCAGATCGTCGCGCACCGCGCGTTCGACGAGCGCGGCGACAAGCGCGCCCGAGGCGAACGGCATGTCACACGCGAGCACGGCGACGAACCGCGTGCGTGCGGCGGCGAGCCCCGCGGCAAGCCCCGCGAGCGGCCCGGCGTCCGCCACTTCGTCGAGCACGCACTCGAGCCGCAGCTCCTCGAAACGCGTGCGAGCGCCGGTGGCGAGCAAGACGCGCGTCGCGACGCTCGCGAGCGCAGCGACCGAACGGTCCACGAACCTCGAGCCGTCGAACACGAGCGTCGCCTTGTCGGCGCCCATGCGGCGACTTCGGCCGCCGCAGAGCACGAGACCGGTCACCGCGGCGAGCACACGCTCGGCGTCCGGCGTGCGGACCGCGGGAACGAGCTCGCCACTGAGGCTCGAAGCGCTGGGCGGCAGCATCGAGGGGACGGACATCGAAGGGTCTGGGCTTCCGGGGGAGCCGGGGACGGAGGAGGTGGGAAGTCGACTTCGGAAGGACGCGGCGCCGCTCAGTGCACCGTGCCGTTCTTCTTCTGCGTGTCACCGGGGGGCGGCGGCGTCGTGCTCGTCGACGTGCCGTCCTCCTTCAGGCCCTTCTTGAACTCGTTGACGCTCGAACCGAGCGAACGCGCGAGCTGCGGCAGCTTGGTCGCGCCGAAGAAGAGCAGGAGGACCAGGATGAGGAGCAGCCACTCCGTCCATCCCATCAGGGCTAGCGTGTTCATGCAGGGTCTCGGACCACGAGCTACCTCCCCGGCCGCACCGAACGAACGTCGGCGAGTCGGGATGGCGCGCCGCGAGGTCCGCACGCGGCGCCAGCTCCGAGCATTCTAGGGAAAAGGCCCTCCGGACTCCGCCCCTGCGCTCGGATTCGGACCTGGAAAGGCCTTCCGCGCGAGACGCTGGCGCAGTTTGCGGGCCGTGCGCGCGTCGAACGCCGGCACTTCGAGGCCTTTCGAGGCCAAGGTGCCCGACGCCTTGGTCCCGACCCGTGGCCCGACGCCGACGCAGAGGCCGAGCTCCATGAGCGTCGTCCGCACGCGCACCGCCGACGAGTACGTCGAAAGGATCGAGCGCGGCCCCATCCGAGCCGCGACGAGCGCCAGGAACTCGCTCGTCCAGCATTCCGGCGCGACTTTCGGCGAGAACGGATCGAAGCAGACGGCGTCGAACGTCGCCGGTTCGAGTTCGTCCGCGAGCGTCCGTCGCGCGTCGCCGAACACGACGCGGACGCGGTGCGCACCGAGCACGAACGAGCCGCCGCCTCGATCGAGCGCGCCGCGCAGCAGCTGACGGACCGCGGCGCGAGTGCTCGCGATCTCCGGACCGAGCAGCGGACCGGACTCGTCGAGTTCGAGCGCCGCGCGCACGACGTCCGGCTCGAGCTCGAGCGACAACACGTCGAGCGCCGCGCACGTGTCCGCGAGTTCGTGGAGCGCCGCGGTCAGGTTGAGACCGAGTCCGGTGCCGACGTCGAGCAACCGGAGCGGGCCTTCGCCGGCGAGCGCGCGCTCGCGCAACCGGCATGGACGCGCGTAACGCTCGAGCGCTTGCGTCCACGCGCCGGCGAGCGAGTGGCACGCTTCGCCGTGCTCGGGCGAAGCCAGAGTGAACGAACCGTCGGCGGTGCGCACGGCACGCCAACGGCTCGTCGGTTCCATCGCAGCTCGGTGAGGCGAGCGTTTCGCGGACGCTCCGCGAACGTGCGCTCGCCGTCGGCGACTACTTGGCGAGAGCGGCCGTCAGGCCACGATCGCGCAGGCACTTCTCCATCAGCTCGCCCAGGCGCGCGGGGCTCTTCGAGATCACGCAGCCCGCTTTCTCGAGCGCGGCGAACTTCTCCTTCGCGGTGCCCTTGCCGCCGGAGATGATCGCGCCGGCGTGGCCCATGCGGCGGCCCGGAGGCGCGGTCGCGCCGGCGATGAACGCGACCACCGGCTTCTTCACGTGCTTCTCGATGTAGGCCGCCGCTTGCTCCTCGGCGTTGCCGCCGATCTCGCCGATCAGGATGATCGCGTCGGTGTTCGGATCTTCGTTGAAGAGCTTCAACGCGTCGACGTGGTTCGTGCCGTTGACCGGGTCGCCGCCGATGCCGATGCACGTCGATTGACCGATGCCGCGCGACGTCAGTTGCCAGACGGCTTCGTACGTCAACGTGCCCGAGCGCGAGACGACGCCGACGCGGCCGGGTTTGTGGATGTAACCCGGCATGATGCCCATCTTGCACTCGCCCGGCGTGATGATGCCCGGGCAGTTCGGGCCGATCAGCCGCGTCTTCGTGCCACGCAGCTTCTCCATCACTTTGACCATGTCGATCACCGGGATGCCCTCGGTGATCGTCACGATGAGCTCGATCCCGGCGTCGTGCGCTTCGAGGATCGCGGCGCCCGCATAGGGCGGCGGCACGTAGATCATCGTCGCGTTGGCGCCGGTCGCTTCGCGCGCTTGGGCGACGGTGTCGAACACCGGACGGTCGAGGTGCTTCGTGCCGCCCTTCTTCGGTGTGACGCCGCCGACCAGGTTGGTGCCGTAGGCGATCGCCTGTTCGGAGTGGAAGGTGCCGTGCTTGCCAGTGAAGCCTTGGCAGATGACGCGAGTGTGTTTGCCGACGAGGACGCTCATGGTGCGCTCCTTACTTCCCCTTCGCGGCCTTGGCGGCCTTGGCGGCCTGGACGGCCTTCGACGCAGCGTCGTCGAGGTCCGACGCCGTGATGATCGGCAGCCCCGACTTCTCGAGCTTCGCCTTGCCGAGCTCGACGTTGGTGCCTTCGAGGCGCACGACGAGCGGCACCGTCAGGTGCACTTGCTTCGCCGCAGTGATGATCCCTTCGGCGATGACGTCGCACTTCATGATGCCGCCGAAGATGTTGACGAGCACCGCTTCGGTGTTCGGGTCGGCGAGCAGGATCTTGAACGCCGCGGTCACTTGCTCGGCGGTCGCGCCGCCGCCGACGTCGAGGAAGTTCGCCGGCATGCCGCCGTAGAGCTGGATCACGTCCATGGTCGACATCGCGAGGCCCGCGCCATTGACCATGCAGCCGATGTTGCCGTCGAGCTTGATGTAGTTGAGGCCGTACTTCGAAGCCTCGACTTCGAGCGGCGCCTCTTCGTCGAGGTCGCGCAGCTTCTCGAGGTCCGCGTGCCGGAAGAGCGCGTTGTCGTCGAGGTTGATCTTCGCGTCGAGCGCGAGGACCGCCGGGCCAGCGGGGCCGTCCTTCGTCGTCACGAGCGGGTTGATCTCGGCGAGCGAGCAGTCGAGCTCGCAGAACGCCTTCGCGAGCGCGCTCATGAACTCGACCGCCTTCGGTTGCAGAGCCGCAGGCACGCCGATGCCTTTCACCAGACGCTCGGCGTCGCTCTTCGCGAGCCCCTTCGAAGGCGAGAACGGCGCCTTCAAGATCTTCTCGGGGTGCGTGGCGGCGACTTCTTCGATCTCCATGCCGCCTTCGGAGCTCGCCATCATCACCGGCAGCTGCGACTCGCGGTCGACGGCGATGCCGATGTAGTACTCCTTCTCGATCGCGGAGCCCGCTTCGACCCAGAGCCGGCGCACGAGCTGGCCTTCCGGGCCGGTCTGGTGCGTGACGAGCTTCTTGCCGAGGATCGCGCCCGCGGCTTGCGCCGCTTCGTCGGCGGACTTGACGACCTTGACGCCGCCCGCCTTGCCGCGGCCGCCGGCATGGATCTGCGCCTTGACGACGGTCACCGGGGTGCCGAGCTTCGTGTGCGCGGCGCGCGCTTCGTCGACGGTCTTGCACTCGACGCCGGACGGCACCGCGACGCCGAAGCGCGAGAGCACCTGCTTCGCTTGGAATTCGTGGAGTTTCATGGGACGCCCCGGGCCGCCAAGGCCGTTTTCGAGGGCGCGGGAGTGTACGCGAGCGACCGGGCGAGCGGAACGTCCCGCTCGGACTTGTCGCTTGGCGTCGTTGGTGCATCCTGGAGTCGATGCAGACGTCCCCCACGTACGCCGGGTCGGTACACGATCCCGTCCGCTCGCGCCGCGGGCACCTCTTGGTCGACCGCGAGATCGCCGAGCTCGTCGGCACCGCCGTACGCCCCGTGCCGGGCGCGAGTGCGATCGCGAGCGCGCAGCTCCAAGCGTCGAGCCTCGATCTCCGGCTCGGCCCGGTCGCGTACCGCATCCGCGCGGGTTTCCTTCCCGGCCGCACGCCGATCGCCGCGCGGCTCGCGGAGCTCGAGACGAGCCGGCTGTCGCTCGAGCACGGCGGAGCGGTGCTCGAGAAGGGACTCGTCTACCTGGTGCCGCTCGAGGAAGAGCTCGTGCTGCCGGCGGATCTCGAAGCCGCGTTCAACCCGCGCAGCTCGACCGGCCGCTGCGACGTGTTCACGCGCGTCCTCGTCGAGGATCACCCGCGCTTCCACGCGGCGCCGGCGGGATACCGCGGCAAGCTCTGGCTCGAAGTCGCGCCGCTCTCGTTTCCGGTGAGGCTCGTGCGCGGCGATCGGCTCGCGCAAGCGCGCTTCTTCCGCGGCGAGCCGGCGCTCTCGACCGCCGAACTGCGCGCGCTCTACGCGCACACACCGCTCTGTTACGTCGACGGTCGGCCCGTGCCGACCGAGGACGTGCGCTTCGACGGCGAAGGCGGCCTCGAACTCCACCTCGGACTGAAGGGCCGCGATCCGAGCGGTTGGCGCGCGCAGACGCACACCGGCGTGCTCGACTTCGGCCGCGAAGCCGCGCACGCGATCGACGACTTCTGGGAGGCCGTGCATTCGCCGGCCGGCCACTCGATCCTCACGCCGGGCAGCTTCTACCTCTTCGCGAGCCGCGAACGCGTCGTCGTGCCGCCGGAGTACGCCGCGGAGATGTTGCCCGTCGACGTCGACATCGGCGAGATGCGCAACAACTACGCAGGCTTCTTCGACAACGGTTTCGGTTGGGACGACGATCCCGCGCGTCGCGGCACGCCCGCCGTGCTCGAGGTCCGCGCGCACGACGTGCCGTTCCTCGTCGAGGACGGCCAAGTGTTCTTCCGCCTGCGCTACTACCGCACGTCCGGCGCGCCGGCGAAGCTCTACGCCGCCGACCGCGCGACGACGAGTTACCGCCGCCAGGACCTGACGCCCGCGCGTTGTTTCCGACCGGCCGCGACGCACGGCGCGCGGCGTGCGCCGGACGAACGTTGACGCGGGCCTTCCTCCGCGAAGACGCACCGACCGCGCCATGGAAGCGAAAGCCCGACTGCCGCTCGTCTTCGTCGCCGGCGCATTGCTCGGCGCGGGCGGCGCGTTCGCCGTGTTCACGCTGCGCACGCCCGAAGTCGTCGCCCGCGAGTCGGCGACCGACGCTCCGCCGCGCGACGTGCGGCGTGTCGAAGACGGGCTCGTCGCGCCCGGGCCCTCCGCGCCGACGGAGCGCGCGACGGACACCGATCGTGTCGCGGTCGACGCGCGTGCGACCGCACCGACCGCACCCCAAGTCGGCGCGGCCGCGGCGAACGGCGAGCTCCTGCTCGAACTCCTCGAACGCGGGCGCCGCGAAGGTTGGTTCGCGGACGCACAGTTCGCGGAACTCCTCTTCTGGCAGCTCGTCTCGCGCGGGCTGCTGGAAGACGCCTGGAACGTCGCGCGCACGTACGCGCCGAGCTCGCAGCATCTTTTCCTGAACCTCGCGAGCACCGCGCACCAACGCCACGAGTTCGCGTTGCGCGACGCGGCGCTCCAACACGCGCTTTCGCTCGGCTGGGTCGATCCGTCGTTCTTGGCGCAGATCGATCCCGAGCTCGGGCTCGCGCGCTACGCCGAGATGCTCGCCGTCGCGGCGCCCGACGAACGTTCCGCCGTCGAGCTCGGCTACGCGCAGTTCCTCTACGGCCTCGGCCGCAACGACGAAGCGCTCGCGATCGCCCGCTCACGTCTCGCGAGTCACCCGAACGACGAGCAGGCGCTCGATCTGCTCTGTGCGTTGGACCTCGAAGCCGGCGAAGCGCACTTGCGGCGCTTGATCGACGCCCGCGATCCGCAGAACGACTGGACGCGCAAGCTGATCGCGCTCCTGAACCAGAACGGCCGCACCGCGGAAGCGGCGCAACGGCTCGCGGACCTCGCGGCGTCCGGCAAGCCGGTTTACGCCGGCGACTGGGGCGAGATCGCGGACGCCGCGCTCGCGAGCCAGGACTCCGTCGGCGCCGTCGACGCATGGCTGCGCGCGCTCGAGCTCGAGTCCGGCGATCCCGACGCGTGGACGAATCCGCTGCTCGTGCAAGCGCCCGACAAGTTGCTGGCGGCGCTCGAAGCGCGCGTCGCGACGGGCGAGCACGACGAGTTCTGGGGTGCGCTCGGCGACGTCCGCTGGAAACTCGGACTGCACACGGCCGGCGTCGACGCGTGGCAACAAGCCGCGACGCTCGACCCCACGGACATGGAATGGTCGGCGAAACTCGCGGCGGCCGCGGCGGGCACGAATCCGCTCGGGGACTGACCGCCCGGGGACTGACCCCTCGGCGCCTGACCGCTCGGGGCCTGGCCGCGCAGGGATCGACGACTTCGGCGGCCGTGCACGCTCGAGACTCGTGCGCTCGCGTGCACAGCGCGCTCGTGTGCAGAGCGCTCGTGCGAACGGCGCGCGCGACGCGTGCGACTCAGAAGCTGCCGTGCCGCTTGCGCTGGCGACGGTTCACCTTGCGACCGCCTTTGGTCTTCTGGCGGGTGCGGTACCCGGTCTTCTTCGCGTGCTTGAGGTTGCTCTGACGGACGTTGGTCTTCATGGCGAGGGGGCTCCCGGCACTTCGGCGGGCCGGCGAAAGGGCGGAAGTGTAGGGCTCGTCACGCGAGATGCCAGCGAAAGCCCGGAGTGAGCGTTCGAGCTCGACGCCGCGAGGCACCTTCTGCAATCGCCGCGAGCAACTTCGAACGCGCCGCGTCCGAGCTTCGGATCGCGACGCGGGCGCACGTGCCTTCGCGCGGCCCAAAGCGGCCGCCAGGCCTCGCCCGTGGCTCTCGGCAGGGCTTTTGCCTCCGCCGCGCGGCGCGCCACGCGCGCGCGGAAGCTCTTTCCGAGCAACCGGTCCAGAGTCCGAGTCCGTCCGTCCGATGCAACACGCCGAGTTGGGATCACGAGCTCGCCGCGCCTTGGCGCGTCGCCACACCGCCGTTGCGCGGTCGGGTCCGAGCTCCGTGCGTGTCGCCGCGCGGACGTCGCGAGCCACGGCAGCGGCGCCAGCCGGATCCCTGCTCGGGAGCCTTCGTTGACCTGGGTCGCGCTGTTCTTCGTCGCTGCGTTGCTCGCTGCTGCCGTCTGGGCGCGGCGGCACGAGCTCGTGCTCCAGGACGACGTGCTGACCGCGCGCGAACGCGCGATCGCGAGCGGTGCGAACCGCGCGCGGCTGCAGCATCCGGTCGTCGACCTCTCTCGCTGCATCGGTTGTGGCATCTGCGTGCGCGCGTGTCCGGAAGACGAAGTGCTCGGCCTGGCGCACGGTCAGGCGCTCGTGTTGCACGGCGCCCGCTGCGTCGGGCACGGCCGCTGCGCGGAAGAGTGCCCGGTCGGCGCGATCGCCGTCACGCTCGCGGATCTCTCCGAGCGCCGCGACATCCCGGCGCTCGACGAGAACTTCGAGTCGCTGACCGCACCGGGCGTCTTCCTCGCCGGCGAAGTCACCGGGTTCGCGCTGGTGCGCACCGCGGTCGCGCAAGGCGTCGCCGTCGCGACCGAAGTCACGCGCCGGGTCCGCGAACGCACGCAGGGCGGCGTCCACGGCGAAGCGTACGACCTCGTGATCGTCGGCGCCGGTCCGGCGGGCCTCGCGTGTGCGCTCAAGGCGAAGGAGGAAGGGCTCTCGTTCGTCGTGATCGAACAAGAGGGCCGCGAGTCCGATCCATGCGGCGGCATCGGCGGCACGGTCGCGAAGTACCCGCGGCGCAAGCTCGTGATGACGCAGCCGATCGAACTGCCGCTCTACGGCAAGCTCTCGCGCGACAGCTACTCGAAGGAGGAGCTGATGGAGCTCTGGCAGACGATCGTCTCCGAGCACGAGCTCCCGATCATCACGGGACAACCGTTCGTCGGCCTCGAGCGCGACGACCAGAACGTCTTCCGCGTCCGCGGCGCGACGCGCACCGTGCGCGGCCTCTACGTGTGCTTCGCGCTCGGCCGGCGCGGCACGCCGAACAAGCTCGGCGTCGAAGGCGAAGAGCTCGCGAAGGTCGCGTACGGCCTGGTCGACGCCCAGAGCTTCCAGCAGCGTCGCATCCTGGTGGTCGGCGGCGGCGACAGCGCCGTCGAAGCGGCGCTCGGACTCGCCGAACAACCCGGCAACGCCGTGACGCTCTCCTACCGCAAGGAGAACTTCTTCAGACTCAAGTCGCGCAACGAGGCGCGGCTGCGCGAGGCGCTCGAGAAACGCAAGCTGCACGTCGTGCTCGCGAGCGAGGTGCGGCGCATCGAAATGGAAGCGGTCGAGCTCGCGGTCGGCGACGGACCGTCGAGACGCAGCGAACGCATCGCCAACGACGAAGTCTTCGTGCTCGCGGGCGGCAAACCGCCGTTCGAGCTGCTCGAGCAGGCGGGCGTCTCCTTCGATCCGAGCCTGCGACCGCGCGAAGAGGCGCGCGTCGAACGGGGCACCGGCGTCGTGCGCGCGCTGCTCGTCGCGCTGATCGTGACGCTCGCTCTCGGCGCGTGGGCGCTGTGGCACGGCGACTACTACGGGATTCCGCCCAGCGCGCGGATCCGTCACTCCGACCACGCGTGGCTGCGTTCGTCGGGCACCGTCGGGCTCGTGTTCGGCGTCGCCGCGGCCGTCGCGATGCTCGTCAACCTGAGCTACCTCGGCCGCCGCAACGGCTGGTTCCTCGAGAAGCTCGGCTCGCTGCGCGCGTGGATGACGCTGCACATCGCAACCGGGATCCTCGCGTTCGTGCTCGCACTCGCGCACTCGTCGTTCGACGCGCGCCACACCGTCGGCGGGCACGCGTTGATCGGACTCGGCGTGTTGGTCGCGACCGGCGCGGTCGGCCGCTACTTCTATTCGTTCGTGCCGCGCGCGGCGAACGGCCGCGAACTCGTGCTCGACGAAGTGAAGTCGCGGCTCGCCGAGTTCTCGGCGCTCTTCGACCGCAGCGGCGGCGAGTTCGGCGAGCGCGTGCGCAAGACGATCGCGGAGCTCGTCGCGGAGAGCCGCCCGGTCGGTTCGTTCTTCGCGCGCGCCGCGGCGTTCGCTCGCAGCCGCACGCGCTTCGAGCAGTCGCTCGCTCGGTTGGTCGACGAAGGCCGCGCGCTC
Source organism: Planctomycetota bacterium (assembly GCA_023150475.1). Lineage (GTDB taxonomy): Bacteria > Planctomycetota > UBA1135 > UBA1135 > JACRIN01. Next base: position 208,616 of record JAKLKU010000009.1, on the reverse strand, counting down.
GGCGTCGGGGAAGTCGAACTCGGCGAGATGACCCGGCTCGCGCGCCGCGCGCACCAGAACGCACTCGCGGCGGCGCACTTCGAGGAACTGCGCGGGCTCGCGGCCACGTGGCGTTGGTTCCACCGCTGGGTCGCGCTCCTGCTCGTGCTGCTCGTCGCGATCCACGTGATCGCGGCGTGGCGTTACGCCGGCATCGGCTCGCTCGGAGGCGGCGGATGAAGCACGGACTGCCGAAACTCGTCTTCGCGGCGGCGTCGCTGTTCCTCGTGCTCGCGCTGGTCTGGTTCGACCGTGATCGCACGTCGCCCGGGCCGCTCACGTCGACGCACGCGCTCGTCGCGGAACTCGCGTCCGAGGACGGCTGCGATCGTTGCCACGATTCGAGCGACATGGCCGACGACTGCACCGGCTGCCACGAGGACGTCGGCGCCCAACTCGCGACTCGGCGCGGGTTCCACGGCGCGACGCTCGCCGCGTCGCTCGCCGCGTCGTCAAGTTCCGCCACGAACGCGGACGCCTGCGCGGCGTGCCACCAAGAACACCACGGCGACGCGACGCCGCTCGCCGGCGAGCACGCGTTCGCGCTCGCGGGCTTCGCCACGATCGAAGGCTTCGACCACCGCGGGCTCGACTTCCGTCTCGGCGGCAAGCACGTGGGCCTCGCCTGCGACAAGTGCCACCGCTCCGCCGGCGCGACGACGCTCGCGAAAGGCGAAAAGCGCTTCCTCGGACTCGTCCAGGACTGCGCGAGCTGTCACGAGGACGTGCACCAGGGCAAGTTCGGACCGGACTGCGCGCGATGCCACGGCGAGCAACATCCGTTCGCCGACGCAGCGAACTTCGTGCACGTCGCGTCCTTCCCGTTGGTCGGCGGCCACGCGAAGAAGTGCGAAGAGTGCCACGCGCCCGACGGGCCGTTCGCCGTCGAGCTCGTGCAAGGCGCGAAGCCGCGCGAGTGCGCGGCGTGCCACGAATCGCAGCACTCGAGGCCATTCCTGCGAGCCGTGGCGACGCTCGCGCGCACGACCGCCGACGAAAGCTGCGCTGCGTGCCACGACGCGGCGCGCGGCGCGTTCGCGGAGGATGCTCGCGCGATGCCGCTCGAACTGCACGCCGCTTCGGGCTTCGCGCTGACGAAGCCGCACGATCGGGCGCAGTGCGAGCAATGCCACGAGCCTGGCAAACCGACCTTCTCGGATCGTTATCCCGGTCGCACCGCCGACGCCTGCGCGGCGTGTCACGGCGATCCGCACCGCGGCGAGTTCGCGAAAGGCGCGTTCCGCGACGCCGCGTGCATCGACTGCCATGCTCGCGACACCTTCGACACGCACTCGTTCGACGTCGCCGAACACGCCCGCACGCCGTTCGCGCTCACCGGCGCCCATGCCAAGACGAACTGCGACGCGTGCCACGCGCCGGCGCGCGACGACGCGGCGAGTCCGCGCGACTTCCGCACGACGAAGACGCGTTGCGAGGACTGTCACGAAGACGTCCACGAGGGCGAGTTCGCGCGCGTCGCCGCGGCCCGTGGCGAGCCGCCGCCGCGCTGCGAGGACTGCCACGGCACCGAGACGTTCCGCGAAGTCGATCGCCGGCTCTTCGACCACGGCGTGCGCACGGCATTCGCGCTGCAGGGCGCGCATGCGCGCGCCGACTGCGAGAGTTGCCACCCGTCGACGGTGCACGCGCAGCTCCCGACGCGGACGTTCGGCTTCGTGGCCGATCGTTTTCCGGGCCCGAGCGATCGTTGCGACACGTGTCACGTCGACGTGCACGGCGGCGTCTTCGAGCGCGCCGGCCGACCGCAGTCGCTCGGCGGGCGCACGACGTGCGAGCGTTGCCACGACGTCGAACGTTTCCGCGGCGAGCACGCGCGGAGCTTCGACCACGAGCTCTTCACTGGCTTCGCGCTCGAGGGCGGGCACCAGCGTGCGACGTGCGAGTCGTGCCACGGTCCCGATCCCGACGGCGTGCACGCGCTCGGCGCCGTCGCCGACAAGTTCCGCGGTCCGACGGACCGCTGCGAAACGTGTCACCAGGATCCTCACGGAGGCCGTTTCGACGCAGCGAACACGCCGCGCGAGCTCGACGGACGCGTCGGCTGCGCGCGCTGCCACGGCGTCGAGTCCTTCCGCGACGTGCCGAGCTCCACGTTCGACCACGCACGCTGGACCGGTTTCGCGCTCGAAGACGCCCACGCACGTGCCGCGTGCGAGGCGTGCCACGTGCCGACGCCGAAGCTACGCGACGGGATGCGCCTCGGCGCCGCCGCCGGCAAGACCTGCGACGCGTGCCACGAAGACGTCCACGCCGGCCAATTCGCGCAGCTCGGCCGCACCGATTGCGCAAGGTGCCACCGCGACACGGATTCGTTCCGCGAGATCGTCTTCGATCACGCGCGCGACTCGCGGTTCGCGCTCGACAAACAGCACGCGAAGCTCGACTGCGCCGCTTGCCACCGAGCCGAGCGCGCGGCGCGCGGCGCGGAAGTCGTGCGCTACAAGCCGCTCGGCGTCGAGTGCGTCGACTGCCACCGGCCGACCTCCGAGAAGCGCCGTCCCGACGACTCGAAACCGTATCCGCCCGGCGTCCCCGCGCATGGCGACGAAAGCGTCCGCGAGGAGGACGAGCGATGAAACCGTGGGCTTGGTCCTGTTGCGTCTGGACGCTGCTCCCGCTCTCCGCGGCGTTCGCGGCCGAAGGCGAGACGCCTGAGAAGAGCGACGACGCGGCGGCGCCGCGCGAGGAAGTCGTCGAAGTGCGCGTCACCGCGCAGAGCGGCACGTCGGTGTACGTCGATCGCGGCAGCGACGCGAAGCTCGCGGTCGGCGATCGGGTCGTCTTCCTGCCGACGGGCGCGGCGCCGGTCGAAGCGGTCGTCCGCAGCACGACGAAACAGAGCGCGCGGGTCGAGCTCGCGGTCGACACGCCGCTCGAACTCGGCACACGTGGCGAAGCCCACGTCGACGCCGACCAAGCACGGCTCGAACATCCGCCGTGGGAACGGCCCCTCGGCGAGGGCACGGCCGACGTGCCGTTGCTCGCGCCGTACGAGACCGCTGCGGCGAACTCCGCCCCCACCAAGTGGCACGGCCGCGTCACGACGTCGGTCGACTGGACCGAAGACGTCGAGAACTCGGGCACGTTCTGGCTCGGACGCACGGGACTCACCGCGACCGCCGAGAACCCGTTCGGACGCTCGGGCGCGTTCGAGCTCGACCTCGATCTCTTCGCGCGGCGCGCGGACGTCGGCGACTCGAGCGACGAGAGCGAGTCGAACCTGCGCATCGATCGACTCTCGTACGAATGGGGCGGCACGCGCTACGAGGACACGCACTGGCAAGTCGGTCGATTCTTCTCGAGCGAGTTCCCCGAGTTCGGCGTGCTCGACGGCGGCGAGTTCGTGAAGCGCCTCGCGAACGGCGATCGCGTCGGCGCGCACCTCGGTTTCCTGCCCGAGCCGACGCCCGACATGGACACCGGCGCGGACGTGTCCGCCGCGGTCTTCTATCGTTTCGTGCGCGGCGCGAACGAGGAGTTCTCGCTCGGCACGGGCTTCCAGAAGACTTGGCACGAAGGCGACGCGGACCGCGACCTCTTCGTCGCGCACCTCGATTGGCGGCCGACGAAGGCCTGGACGCTCTGGAGCTCGGCGTGGGTCGACGTCTACGGCTCGAACGACGTGCAGAAGTCGGGCGCGGAGCTCACGCAGTTCTTCCTGAACTCGTCGTGGCGCGCGAGTCCGACCACCGGGCTCGGCGTGCACGCTTCGCACTTCCGCTTCCCCGAGCTCCTGCGCAACGAGTTCGACGCCGTGACGGCGAGTTCGATCCTGGACGCCGAGACCACGCGCATCGGCGTCGACGGCTGGAAGGACCTGACCAAGGACTTCCGCCTCTCGGCGCGCGTCGATCACTTCTCCGATCAGGAAGACGACGGTTTCGGCGCGAGCGTGCGCGGCACGTGGCGCGAGCTCTTCTTCGACCAGAGCCGTTTCGACGCCGGCGTCTTCCACGACCAAGGCGTGTACAGCACGGTGACCGGCGCGCACGTCGGGCTCTCGAAGACGCTCGAGCTCGGCCAGCTCTCCGGCACGTACGAATACGCGCAGCACGAGAACGACGACTTCTCCGGAGCGCTCGGCACGCTCGACCAACACTCGCTGCGCGGCAGTTGGCAGAAGGGCTTCGGACGGGATTGGTCGCTCTCGTTGTTCGTCGATCGGCGTTTCGGCGACGAGCTCGACGCGTGGGCGCTCGGCTTCTACCTCGTGAGACGGTTCTAGGAGGGGACGATGTACGGGAAGCGGAGCTCTTGGACTTGGCTCGGCGCGCTCGCGCTGCTCGTCGGCGTGCTCGCGTGCACGTGGGGTGCGAAGCGCGAAGGCGCGCAGTACTGGTGGGAAGAACGAGGCCCGGTGGTCCCCCACGATTCGTTCCCCGCGGACTGCACGCTCTGCCACCAGGGCGAGACGTGGCGCGACATCCGCGCGGACTTCGCGTTCGATCACGAGCGGGAGACCGGTCACCGGCTCGAAGGCGCGCACGCCGCAGCCGAGTGCCTGCGTTGCCACAACGATCGCGGTCCGGTGCAGGTCTTCGCGGCGCGCGGCTGTGCCGGTTGTCACGAAGACGTGCACCAGACGAAGCTCGGCCGCGACTGCACGAGCTGCCACGACCAGAACACGTTCCGGCCGACCGAGCAGATCGCGATGCACTCGCGCACGCGCTTTCCGCTGGTCGGAGCGCACGCCGCGACCGAGTGCTTCCGCTGCCACTCGGGAGCTCAGGTCGGTCGTTTCCAACCGGTCGACACCGAGTGCCTGGCGTGCCACACGGCCGACCTCGCCCGCGCGACCAATCCGGACCACGCGACCAACGGATGGACGAACGACTGCGATCGCTGTCACATCCCGACGGCGTGGAGCGGCCAGGCGTTCAACCACTCGTGGTGGCCGCTCACCGGAGCGCACGCGACGGCGAACTGCACGCAATGCCACGCGGGCGGCATGTTCGTCGGCACGCCGAACCAGTGCGTCGACTGCCACCTCGCCGAGTACAACGGGGCGACGAGTCCGAACCACGTCGCTCTCGGGATCTCGACCGATTGCGCCGACTGCCACGGCACGTCGACCTGGCTCGGCGCGCACTTCAATCACGCCGGCATCGTCGACGGGTGCGTCAACTGCCACTTGACCGACTTCCAAGGCACGACGAGCCCCGACCACGAAGCGCTCGGCATCTCCACGAACTGCGAGCAGTGCCACGGCACCAACACGTGGTTCGGCGCCCAGTTCGACCACACCGGCATCGTCAACGGCTGCGTCACGTGCCACCAGACGGACTACGACAACACGACGAGCCCGGATCACGCCGTGATGGGCATCGGCACGAACTGCGAGCAGTGCCACGACACGGTCGATTGGAACAACGCCCAGTTCGACCACACCGGCATCACCAACGGCTGCGTCGCGTGCCACCTACCCGACTACAACGGCACGACGAATCCCAAGCACTCGACCGCGGGCTTCGGCACCGACTGCGAGACGTGCCACGACACGCTCGACTGGAACAACGGCCAGTTCAGCCACCCGCAGTTCCCGATCACGACGGGCAAGCACAAGAGCTTCGACTGCATCGACTGCCACCTCGCGCCGCCGAACTACGTCCAATTCTCGTGCACGCACTGCCACGAGCACTCGAAGTCCAAGATGGACGGCGAGCACGACGACGTGAACAACTACGTCTGGAACTCCAACAACTGCTACGCGTGCCACCCCGACGGCAAGGAGTGAGGCCACGCCCGAGCGGCGCGCGCCGCGACGTCACGGCGCGACGGAAAGCACCAGCTTGCCGCGGACGTGACCCTTGGCCGAGAGTTCGTGAGCGCGCCGAGCTTCGGCGAGCGGCAGCGTCGCGCTGACCGCGACCTTCAGTTTCTTCTCGTCGACGAGCTTCACGAGCTCCGCGAGCTGCTCGCCGTTCGGCTGCACGAGGATCGCGCGGCCGTTGACGCCGCGCTCCGCGAGCGACGTGACGTCCGGCGGTCCGACGATCGACACGTACGTGCCGCCGCGTTTGACGAGCGAGTAGCTCCGTTGCGCCGTCTCGCCGCCGATCGTGTCGAGCACGACGTCGACGTCGGTCGCGATCTCCTCGAACCGTTCCGTCGTGTAATCGATCGGCCGATCGACGCCGAGCTCCTTCAGGAACGCCTGGTTCTGCGTCCCCGCGGTCGCGTAGACGAACGCGCCGCGCGCTTTCGCGAGCTGCACGGCGAGGTGTCCGACTCCGCCCGCGCCGCCGTGGATCAACACACGCTGTCCGGGGCCGAGCTCCGCTTCGTCGACCAAGGCTTGCCACGCCGTGAGCCCGGCGAGCGGCAGGCCCGCGGCTTCGGTCACACTCGCCTTCTTCGGCGCGAGCGCGAGTTCGTCGACGCGCACGAGCGCGAACTCCGCGTATCCGCCGCCGCGCGAGAGCGAGAGGTACGCGCACACCGCGTCTCCGACCTTCACCCCTTCGGTCCCGGGGCCGAGCGCTTCGACCTTGCCCGCGACGTCGTAGCCGAGGACCTGCGGCAACTTCGGCGCGAGCGACTTCAGCAGGCCTTCACGCGCCTTCCAGTCGACCGGATTGACGCCGGCGGCTTGCACGCGCACGAGCACTTCCCCGGCGCCCGGCACGGGCTTCTCCGCGTCCTCGTGCTTCAGTTGCTCGACGCCGCCGAACGCGTGGATGCGCACGGCCTTCATCGTGACGACTTCGGTGCGGGACTGCGGCGCGACGCACAGCGTCAGCGCGGCGAGCAAGAGTTGTGAGATCATCGATCGAGGTCTTGGGACGACGGGCAAAGCGGCGGGCGGACAGTCGACGCTGCGCGGCGACGCCCGTCCAGGGTCGGGCGCCGGATCCTCGGCGCGAACGCATCACGAACCGACGCGGCTGCGTCACGCACCGGCGAGCCCGTCGTTCGCGCGGCGCGGCACGCCGGATCCGCCGGCACGCGTCGCAGCGGCCCGGGCAGTCGCCGCCTCGGCCGAGGCAGTCGCCGCCTCGGCTGGGACAGTCGCCGCCGCCGCGCGGTCAGCCGCCTGCGCTCGGTCAGCCGCCGCCGCCGCCGATGCCGGCCTTCGGCGCGACCATGTCCTCGGGGCGCACGGCCTTGTCGAACGCTTCGCCGGTCAGGAGCCCGAGCTCGATCACCGATTCGCGCAACGTGATGCCCTTCTTGTGCGCGTTCTTCGCGACCTTGGCCGCGTTGTCGTAGCCGATGTGGCGGTTCAACGCCGTCACCAGCATCAGCGACTGACGCATCAGGGTCTCGACGCGCTGCTCGTCGAGCTCGAGGCCTTCGATGCACTTCTCGCGGAACGAATCGCACGCGTCGGCGAGCAGCCGGATCGAGCCGAGCACGTTGTGCACGATCACCGGCTTGAACACGTTGAGCTCGAAGTTGCCCTGCGAGCCCGCGATGCCGACCGCGGCATCGTTGCCGAGCACCTGCACGCAAACCATCGTCAGCGCCTCGCACTGCGTCGGATTCACCTTGCCCGGCATGATCGAGCTGCCCGGCTCGTTCTCCGGGAGCTTCAGTTCGCCGAGACCGCAGCGCGGGCCCGAACCGAGCCAGCGCACGTCGTTCGCGATCTTCATCAACGCGACGGCGCTCGTCTTGAGCGCGCCCGAGAGGAACACGAGCGCGTCGTGGCCGGCGAGCGCCGCGAACTTGTTCGGCGCCGTCTTGAACGGCAAGCCGGTCTCGGCCGCGAGCTTCGCGGCGGCAAGCTTCGCGTACTTCGGATGGCTGTTGAGTCCGGTGCCGACCGCGGTGCCGCCGAGCGCGAGCTCGTAGACGCCGTCGAGCGCCTTCGTCACGGCGCGGCGTGCGTCCTTCAACTGCTGCACGTAACCGGAGAACTCCTGCCCCACCGTCAACGGAGTCGCGTCCTGCAGGTGCGTGCGGCCGATCTTGACGACCTTCTTCCAGGCCTTCGCCTTCGCGTCGAGCGCGCGTTCGAGCTCCTCGAGCGCCGGCAGGAGCCGTTTCGCCGCTTCTTCCGCCGCCGCGACGTGCATTGCGGTCGGGAACGCGTCGTTCGAGGACTGGCCGCGGTTGACATGGTCGTTCGGGTGAATGGGCTTCTTCGAACCGAGCTCACCGCCGAGCAATTGGATCGCGCGGTTCGAGACCACCTCGTTCGTGTTCATGTTCGACTGCGTGCCCGAACCGGTCTGCCAGACGACCAACGGGAAGTGCGCGTCCCAGCGGCCTTCGATCACTTCGTCGCACGCTTGCAGCAGCGCCGCTCGTTCCTTCTTGCCGAGCATCTTCAGCTCGCCGAGCTCGATGTTCGCGAGCGCCGCGCACTTCTTGACCAGTCCGAGCGCGCGGATCATCGGCCTCGGGAACGTGTGCCCGCCGATCTTGAAGTTCTCCTTCGAACGCTGTGTCTGCGCGCCCCACAGGGCTTCGCTCGGGACTTGGATCGGGCCGAAGGAATCACTTTCGGTGCGGGTCGGGCTCATGGCGGGCTCTCGAGTTCGGGCGCTCTCTTGGCGCAGCAACGGTGTGCAGAGCCCGGGAGGATAACGGGCTCGAGCCCGCGCACAACCCGCCGCGTGCGCTCGGCGCATACGCCGAACGGCCGACGTCAGGGACCGTCGTAGCAGCCCGCTTCGACGGTCCCCGTGCGCGGCGCGCCGGAGAGATCGTCGGCGACTTCCCACGTCGGGTCGCCGCTCGCGAGGATCGCGCTCGCGTTCGACAGCGTGGCGTCGCGGTGCGTCGCGTCCCAGCTGACGTCGGTGAAGTCCGCGAGGCCGTTGCCGACGAGCCAACCGCTCGATGCGCCCGACACCGAACCCACGAACACGTTGCCGGAGACCGTCACGCCGGTCGAACCGCCCGAGAACGACACCGACTGCGAGTTCTGGCTGTAGACGACGTTGTTCGCGAACACCATGCCGGGCCGACCGGTCCAGTTCGAGAGCTGCGCGCCGCGGCCGACGTTGATCAGCGTGTTGTGCACGAACTCGAGGTCGCGCACTTGGCCTTGGTGGTCGTGGCTGCCGAACGCGTTCGCGCCGTGCATCAACAGGTTGTTGCGCACCACCGCTTCGCCTTGGACCTGCAACACGTTGTCGCCGGAGTTCCAGCAGACGTTCTTCTCGACCAGGTTGAACGCCATGCCGCCGGTGCCGTAGAGCAGGATGCACGGGTAGTTGGTGTCGTGCACGACGTTCTCGGCGACCCAGTTGCCGAAGCTGCCCTGTTTGATCTCGATGCCGTCGCCCTGCGTGCCGCCGGTGTCGTGCACGTGGTTCAACGCGATCACGCTGTCGCTCATCACGTAGGTGCCGTTGTTCGCGCCGAGGTAGAAGCCTTCGCCGGTGCCGAGCGTGTGCTCGACTTCGTTGCGCGTGAGGTGCAGGCGCTCGGTGTCCGCCGTGTTCGCCGTGACGCCGGCTTCGCCCGTGTGGTGGACGTGACAGCGGTCGAGCCAGAAGTCCTCGACGTCGTAGAGCCGGAGGCCCATGCTCCCGCCGGTGACCTCGAAGCCTTGGAGACAGACGAACTTGGTCGTCGACGACACGCCGACGTTCAAGACGTTCTGACTCGCGTCGGGCCGCGTGAGCACCGGCGTCTCGCCGCTCTTCGCGACGATGAAGATCGGCGCTTGCGCGGTGCCTTGGAGGTCGAGCGCGAAGTACGAGTTGACCGAGTACGTGCCCGACCCGACCTCGAGGCGTTCGCCGGGGCCGAGCGATTGCATCGCCGCCTTCAGCGCCGCGCCGTTCTGCACGGCGGTGAGCCCGGAGTCGTAGTCGAGCGTGCGCGTCGTCGCGCTCGCGATCGAGCCCCAGCTCGGGTCGTAGAGGCTCGACGCGGCGCTCGGCATCGCGTGGCATTCGCTCGACGGCTCGCTCTCGCCCGCGGCGTTCGACGCCGTGACGACGTAGTAGTAGACCACCGCGTTGGTGAGTCCCGAGTGCACGTGGGGACTCGCCGTCAACGTCACGCTCGCGGCCGTGTCGACGTCGACCGGGGACGTGGTCGACCAGTAGAGCGTGTGGCTCGTCGCGCCCGACACGGCGCTCCACTGGATCGAGTTCGCGCCGTCCCCCGCCGTGACGACCGGCGCGGCCGGCGCGCTCGGGGCACTCGGCGCCGAACTCGCGCTCGAACCACCCGAGCCGCCGCCGCAACCGACGAGCACCAGCGACACGCACGCGACCAGAGTCGCGACGCGCACGAAGCACCAGACCTTCGCGTTCACCACACGGACACCCTTGGTCCGATGTCGAACGCACCGCGCGCGGATCTCGAGCCGATCTCGAGGATCCGCGCGCGGCGTGCGACGCGCACTCGCGGCCGACGCGTCGGGCTACTGGAAGAGGATGGAGAGCCCCTCGCTCAGGTTGAAGCCCGCGCCACCGCCCGCCGGGTCGCGGAACCACGTCTGGAACTGCCAGGTGTCGCCGGGCTGGATCGACGAGCTCGCACCGGTCCAATCGAGCGTCGTGACGAGCGTTCCGCCGCCCGTCGTCGTGACGGGGAAGCGCACGATCGGCGCGGAGAGACAGAGGTAGCCCTTGCCGAACGGCGTCGACGGCTTCGTGTTCGTGCTCATGATCACGAGTCCGCTCTTCGCCGCCGGGACCGGACCGGCGCTCAACGTCAGCGTGCCGACGCCGGGCGTCGTCGAACCGTTGGCCGAGAGCCGCGCAGCTTCACCGGTCGAGTTCGGCGACACGTTGCAGAACGGCGTGCCGAGCGTGAACTCGAGTTCGATGTCGTACACGTCGCAGAAGAGCGCGCCGGTCGGCCGGATCACGAGCAACTTCGTCGAGACCGGCGCGCCGAACGGGTTCGTCCACACCAGGATGTGCCGCGGATCGACGCCGAAGTCGAGCGGATGGCTCGACATCAGGAAGTCCGGATTGCCCGCGCAGCCGGAGAAGAGCATCGTCGGCCGCTGCACGTTCGCTTGGTGCGACGCCGTGACGAGCCGCAGCGTCGAGTGCGCGGGCACGTCGATCGAGTACCACTCGAGGTCGACGTCTTGTGCGATCGAGAGGTCGGAGACCGAGCTCGTGAGCAGCGGCGCCGACGAGCACACGCTGTTCGGCTCGAACGGGTCGCCGGTCAACACGCCGCACGGATCGAACGTCGACGTGACGTCGAGCGAGTACGAGCCGCAGAATCCCGACTGCGACGCTTGGTTCGGACGCGGCGTCACGCGCACGACGAAACTCCGAGGCGTCGAGTTCCAGTTGGCGAGGAACAGCCGGCCGGTCGCGGGGCCAGCGATCACGTTTCCAGCGCTCGCCTGGTTCGGATCGCCGCACGAAGAGGCGCTCGACCACGCGAAGACCTCGAGTTCGTCCCCGGCGGCGAGGCCGCCGACGTCGAGCGTCGCAAGCGAGAGGCCCGGCACGGTGACGTCGTAGAAGTCGAGGTCGCCGACGCCGACGGTGAGGTTCGGGTACGAGCCCGGTCCCAACGCGGCCGGCGTCGCACACGCGTCGTTCGGCTCGAACGCGTCGGCGGCGAGTTGTGCGCACGGATCCGGCACCACCGCGAGGTCGAGCGTGTAGGTCGCGCATGCACCCACCACCGACTCGAGGCTGACGACGAACGACGACGGCGCGTTCGTGTCCGCGCTCCACGAGAGCAGGAACTGCGTCTTGCCGAGCTCCAGCAGTTCGAACGCGACCTGCGCCTCGGGCGCGTCGCAGGGGACCGCCGAACCGTCGTCACGCCAGATCCGGAAGAGCCCGAAGAACGATGGGTCCGACTGCGCGAGCGTCACGCGCGCTTCGAGCCGGTGCGCTGCCGGCACGCCGACGCGGTAGAAGTCCGCGCCGCCGGTCGGCAGCGTCAGACCCGCGTGCAGGCCGGGCGCGACGTTCGCGAGCGCTGCGCACGACTCGTTCGGTTCGAACGCGTCGGGGGTGCACTGCTGCGCGGGTGCCGCGGAGGCGCCGAGCGTCAGCGCGGCGAACCACGCGGACGCGCGACGGACGAAACGGAATTCGGTCGAAGTCATGAGAGGTGCCTTTCGAAGCCAGAGGAGCTCTTCGTCTCCAGCGTCGCCGCGAGCGCGTCGTTTCGCCGCAACTCCCCGAATTCGCGCCGACGCCTCGGCTCGGCCGGGTGGGCGAGCTCGACGGTCGCCTCGGATCGCAGGCTCACTCGCCGCGCCGCGGCTCGATCCAGAAGGCGTCGGCGACCTGGGCCCTCGCGAACGCGTAGTCGATCTCCGTGTAGCTCGCGAGCGCCGAATCGAGCACCAGGAAGACGCCGCCGCCGGGCGCGGCAGCGTCGTCGCGGTAGCCGACCAGGAGCCGGCTGTGCGCGGAGCCCGCGGCGATCGGATGGCCCGCCGCGAGCACGCGTTTGAACTCGGCGAACTGTTGCTCGTCGAGCCCGAACCGATCGGGCACCCACGGCACGGTCCAGTGCACGACGAGCTGCGCGCCGGTGCGCTCTCGACGCGCCGCCGCGTCGGCAAGCGCCTCGGCGCTCGGCTCGAACGCCGGATCGAACGTTTCGCGGTAGGCGCAGAGCTCCGCGGCGCTCGCGCCGAAGCGCTCGAAACCGGCGAGTGCGTTGTGGAAGAAGTTCCCGTCCCCGCGCGCGCCGACGGCGGCACTTGCCGCCCAGTTGACGAACTCCGGCGAGAGCCGCACGGGTTCGCCGAGTTCGGCGAGCGCGAACTCGAACGCCGCCGTCGCTGCGAAGATCGAGCACGTCGGCCGCGGGCCTTGTCCGCGCGGCACGAAACCGAAGCGCTCGAACTCGGCGCGCAGATCGACGCTCGGCGGATACGCGGGACAAGCGATCTCGACGGGCGGCGGCGACTGGGGAGCCGGCTCGGCCGCCTCAGCGTCGCGGTGCGTCCGAGCGGCGTCGGCGTGCGGCGCTCGGCACGCGCTCGCGACGAACGCGCAGGCGAAGAACGCGACGAGCAGACGTCCGCGCGTCGCCAGCAGTCCGCCGTTCGTCCGCACGCGCACCGAGTTCACGCGCCGACGCTTCGAGACCAGATGCTCCGAGACCGGATGTTTCGAGATTCGAGGCTCCAAGATCCGACGCTCGAGGGTCCGACGCTCCACGGCCCGTCGCCTCAGAGCAGCGCGAGGTTGCGCAGGAGCTCGAGGTCCTTCTGGATCGCGCCCGCGGTCTTCTGCATCTGGATGCGCGCCTCGGTGTCGAGCGGCACTTCGACGATCTTCTCGACGCCTTCGGCGCCGAGGATCACCGGCACGCCCATGTAGAGGCCTTCGAAGCCGTACTGGCCGTTCAGGAAACACGCGCACGGCAGGAGCCGCTTCTCGTCGTTCAGGATCGCGCGCGCCATCGCGACCGACGCTGCCGCCGGCGCGAAGAACGCGGAACCGGTCTTCAGCAAGTTGACGATCTCCGCGCCGCCGTTGCGGGTGCGATCGGCCATCGCGGAGATCTGGTCCTTCTTGACCAAGTGGCCGAGCGTCACGCCGTTGACCGTGCAGAACTGCGGCATCGGGACCATCGAGTCGCCGTGCGCGCCGAGCACCATCGCGTCGACGTCCTGCACGTGCGCGCCGGTCGCTTCGGCGATGAACCACGAGAAACGCGCGCTGTCGAGCACTCCGGCCATGCCGAGCACGCGCTTCGGCGGAAAGCCGGTCTTCACGCGCATCAAGTGCACCATCGTGTCGAGCGGGTTCGTGACGACGATCACGAACGCGTCGGGCGAGAAGTCGCGGATGTAGTTCGCGACTTCGCCGACGATCTTGCCGTTCGTCTCGAGCAGGTCCGAGCGGCTCATCCCCGGCTTGCGCGGCAGGCCCGCCGTGACGATGAAGAGGTCGCTCCCGCGCGTGTCCTTCGGATCGGCGGTGCCGACGAGGCGCGACGAGAAGCCCTCGATCGCCGCCATCTGGTTCAAATCGAGCGCGATGCCCTTCGCGCGGCCTTCGTTGACGTCGATGACGACGATTTCGCTCGCGAGGCCCTTTTGCGCGCAAAGCTGCGCGCAGGTCATGCCGACGTAGCCGGCGCCGACGATGGTGATCTTGCGGTTCACGATGCCCACGGGTTCCTCCGAGCGTGCCGAAACGAGCCGCAGAGCCTACCCGCCGCCGCCGCGCCGCGCCAAGCCGCGCACGCAGCTCGCGCGCGCCGCGCGACGCACCGGAGTCGTCACCGCGGCTCTTCGGCGAGCGCGCGCACGATCGCCCGGCCCATCTCGCGCGTGCCGACCGCCGTCGGGTCGTCGCGGTCGGGCTTCAAGTCGTAGGTGACGAAGCGCCCTTCGCGGATCACCCGCGCGACCGCGCGCTCGAGCCGTGCCGCCGCGCGAGTCTCGCCCAAGTGCTCGAGCATCAGCACGCCCGAGAGGATCAACGCGCATGGATTGACGCGGTCGAGGCCCTTGTACTTCGGCGCCGATCCGTGGGTGGCCTCGAAGATCGCGATGCCCGAGTCGCCGACGTGCATGCCGGGCGCGAGCCCGAGCCCGCCGACCAAGCCCGCGCACAGATCGCCGATCAAGTCGCCGTAGACGTTCGGCAGCACGAGCACGTCGAACTCCTCGGGACGTTGCACGAGCTGCATGCAGAGCGTGTCGACGAGCCGCTCCGCGAAACGAACGTCGGGGTAGCGCACGGCGACGTTGCGCGCGGTGTGCAGGAAGAGTCCGTCGGTGTGCCGCTGCATGTCGGACTTGTGCCCGACGGTCAGCTTCGCGCGGCCCTTGGCGCGGGCGTATTCGTACGCGGCCTGCACGATGCGGTCGGAGCCGAACGTGCTGATCGACTTGATCGCGACGGCCGCGTCGGCGCGCAGCTTCTTCCCCGACAGTCGTTCGATCGTCGCCGCGAGTTCCGCCGTCGCCTTGCCGCCGCGTTCGAACTCGATGCCGGCGTAGAGATCCTCGAGGTTCTCCCGGAACACGACGAGGTCGACATTGCGAAACGGCGTGCGCGCGCCGGGATAACTCTTGAAGCGCCTGACGCACGCGTAGAGCTCGAACTCGGCGCGCAGCGTCGCGCTGACCGAACGGTGCGCCGAGCCGCCGGGCGTGGTCACCGGCGCCTTGAGGCACGTCTTCGTCTCGCGGATCGATTCGAGCACGCGCGGCGGCAGCGGCGTGCCTTCGCGCTCACGCGCTTCGACGCCGGCCTCACACTCCCGCCAATCGAACGCGACGCCGGTGGCGTCGAGGACTTCGCGTGCGACACGCGCGAGCTCCGGTCCGGTTCCGTCGCCGAGGACGAGAGTGATGGGATGCGCCATGGGTGGTCCGCAGGGAAGAACCGCCGAGAACGTGCCCACGGTCCGGCCGCGAGCCGGCGCACTCTATCGTCCGCGGCCACGGGAAGGCAGCCGCTCGGCGCGAGCCCGCGCGGACCGGTCCCGTCCGTGCGCCTCCCGCTCGCTGCCGGGCCGCGCGCGGGAGGCTTGGTCAGGGACGATCCCATCGCACCCTGGCACGCCGAGGCGCCGAGCCACACTCAGCAGCACGGAGCGGCACGCACCGGCACGCGACGTCAGGCGACGTCACGCGACGTCAGGCGACGGTGCGTTGCACGCCGCTCGCGAAGCGCATTCGATCGCTCAGGGCGTCGAGCCGCCCTCGCGCGCCTTCTTCCACCAATCCTGCCACGCCTTGATGCGCCGCTGTCGCTCCGCGACGTCGTCGCTCTGCGCGTCGAATGGCAGGTCCTTCTTGGTCAGCTTGCGCAACGAGACGTACGCGTTCTCGCGCACGGTCGAGTGTTCGTCGCCGAGCGCCGTGATCAACGCTTCGACCGCCTCGAGCGAACCGAGATCGCCGAGCACGCGCGCCGCCGCGAGCCGCACGAACACGTCGGAGTCGCCGAGCAACACCGGCACGAGGTACGCGACGACCGCGGGATCGCCGCTGTCGCCGAGTTCCTGCACCGCCGTCCAACGCGCCGAGAAATCCGGGCTCTTCAGCTTCTGCGCCGCTGGATACCACGTCGGCTGTTCGGGTTCCGCGGGCGCCTCGACGGCGACCGCCGCGGGCGCGGCGAGCTGTCGCTCTTCGAGCTCGACGAGTTTCTTCGCGAGCGACGAGAGTTCGTCGCGCGCGCTCTGCGCTTCGCCGGCGAGCGCGTCGAGCTCGGCCTTCGAAACCGCGGCGGCGAGGCGCGCGTCGAGCGAAGCCAACGTGCCGCGCAAGCCGTCGAGGTCCGAGGCGAGCTTCGCGGTGCCTTCCGAAGCCGCGCTTCGCACGGCATCGGCCGCTTCGCGCGCTTCGCCTTTCGCTGCGAGCAGCGCGTGTTCGAGCGCTTCGCGCGCGGCACGTTCGAGGCCGAGCGCGCGCTCGGCGTCCGAGTCGCGACGGCGGCTCTCCTCCACCAGCGTCGCGAGCCGCGCCGCATCCGCGCGTTGGTCCTCGCCGCGTTGCCAGCGCCACCAAGCGAGCCCGCCGATCGCGACGCAGAGCGCGAGCGTGCCGACCAGCACACCGGCCGCGCCGCTCGACGAACCGCGATTCGCGTGCGCCCCGCCGCCCGCGGGCGCGACGAACTCTCGTCCGGCCGCCGGTCCGAAAGTCGCTGCGGCGTGCGGCGCGTCGGAGCTTGCGGCGCCGGCCGCGCTCGCCGACGACCCGGCGGCGGCTGCGGTCGCCGTTTGCGCCGCGGACGCGCTCATCGCACGTTCGCACGACACGCAGACCCAACGGTCCTTGCGTCGCTGCGCGCGGCCGGAGTCGACGTCCGCTTGCGGGATCGACTCGTTGCAGAGCGCGCAGAAATGGAGAGTGATGCGGACTGCGTCGTTGGGCTCGCTCATCGGTTCTTGGACGTCGTTCGGCGGCCGTGGGGAATCTCGGAAGGCCGTCGGCGCCGCCGGCCGCGGATCTTGAAGCGCCGGCCCCGAACCCTTCAGACGTGCTGGCGGGCAGAAGCGTTCCGCCGGGCCGGAACCTCCGGGGAGAGCGAACGCGCCGCGGCGAACCGCAGCCAAGACCACGCGGCGACGGACCTCGGGCCCTTTGTCGCGCGAACGGACGCGTCTAGAGTCTAGCTAGTCGCGTTCCTACTCCCCACTACGCCGTGTCCGACGACGGAAATCATCTGCCCGAACCCCTGCGCGTCGCGCTCGACGACGCGGCTCTGGCGTTCGAGTCGGAGTTCTACGCGACCGCGTTGCGCCATCGCCCCGACAACCTCGCGGCCTTGGCGGAGCTCGCAACGGCCTACACGCGGCTCGGACGCCTGACGGAAGGGCTCGCGCTCGATCGGCGCCTCGCCGAGCTCGACCCGCAGAACCCGGTGGTCCACTACAACCTCGCCTGTTCGCTGGCGCTCGTCGGAGAGTGCGAAAAGGCACTGGACACGTTGGAGCACGCGGTCGCCCTCGGCTACGAGGACGCCGACCATCTCGAGCGCGACGAAGACCTCGGCAACGTGCGCACCGACGAGCGCTTCGTCCGGCTACTCGCGCGACTCCGGCAACGAGCCTGATGTTCGCGGACGGCCGCGCGGATCAGCGCGAGGCCAAGATGCCCTCGCCGCGGCGGCGGGCGAGCCACGCGTCCCACTGCTTCGCGGCGGCTTCGCGCTCGAGTTCGCTCGCGCGGGCGTCGTAACCGAGCTTGTCGCCGGTCGCGTCGCCGAGCGCTTGGATGCAGAGCACGCGCGTCATCGTGTCCTCGGAACGCAGGCCGCGGATCAGGACCTCGATCTCGCTCCAATCGCCGAGCCGCGTCAACGTGCGCGCGCGCTCGAGCTCGAGCACCGGCGACAACGGCTGTTGCCAAGTGAGGTCGTGCAACGGACGGACGAGGCGTTTGTCGCCCGTCGCGCCGAGCGCCGCGAGCGCCGAACCGGCGATGTCGACCGACGGATCGGCCGCGAGTTCGAGCAACTTCGGGTACGCCGGTTCGCCGACCCGCGCGAACCACGCGATCAGCTCGACGCGCTCGACGCCGTGGGTCCACGGCAGACGCTTCGCTTGGTCTTCGATCTGCTGTGCGAGCACCGGCGACGGCTCGAGCCACGGGCTCGAACTGACTTCGCGCTCCGGACGAGCATCGGTGGTCGTGACGCAGGCCGAAAGCAGCACACCACAAGCGAACGCCGTGAACTTGGGGTTGAGCAGTTGCTTCATCGCGATCTCCTCTTTCTCTGGCGCGCCTTCGGTCGGCGCGTGCCGGCCCCTATCGGCGGAAAGAGCTTCCGCCTTGACGTGCCGGGCGCCGCCGCCGGCCCGAGATCGGGCTAGCCGCGGCCCGAGAGCCGCAGGGCCGCGCCCGCGAAGACCAGCAGCCCGCCGGCGGCGAGCGCCACCCAGGCCCAGCGATGGGGTCCGAGCCCGCGGGCGCCGTTCCGAGCCCGATCGTCGTCCGCTCCGACGCCCAAGGCCGTCGAGCCCGCTCGCCCCGTCGTCGGCAGCGCAGGCGGCCAAGCGATCGGACCGGACGCGAACTCCCCGCGAGGCTCGAACGCGAGCGCACCCATCCACACGGTGTCGCCGCCGGCGAGCACCCGCAACTTGTACACGCCGCGCGCGAGCGGCTCGGACCCGTCGAGGGTGCCTCGACGCACCGTGCGCGGATCGGAGCCGTCGCGGCCGTCGCTCGGATGGAGCACGAGCGTGCGCACGGCGTCGCTCGGCCCGCCGTGCACTCGAGGAAGCGGTTCGAGGCGCGTCACGAGGTCCGCGGGCCATCCAGCGGGCACGTTCGAGAGCTCGAGCTGCGTCGCTCGGACGCTTCCGTCGGAGCCCTCGATCGCCGTCGACGCCGCGGCGACGAAACGTGCGCGCGGCATCGTCGCCGTGTGCGCTCTCGCGGCCCGCGCGAGTTCGCGGATCGCGGCGAGCACGAAGTCGCGCCAACTCGCCGGCGCTTCGGACCACGACGCGTCGGGCGCCGCGCCGAGCGCGAGGCTCGCGCCGAGTCCGACGCGCGAGAGCGCGACGAGCGGCGCACCGCTCTCGTCGAGCACGATCGCTTTCGCGAGCGGCGCGACCCGCGCACGCGCCTTGCGCGAGAGCGCCGCGAGCTCCGTCGGCAACCCGGCGACGATCCGTGCTTCGTACTCGCTCGCGCCGAGCGACGTGAACTCGTTCGCGCCGCGCACGACGGCGGCGAAGCGACCTTCGACGACGTAGCGGCGATCCGCCGCTTCGCGCGCGAAGACGCGCGCGAGCTCGTCGGTGCGTTCGACGTGGAGCGCCTGCTCCCCGGGCAAGAGCAACGCTTCGAGGAGCGGCGTCGACTCCGCGTCTCCGAGCGCACAGACGACCAACTCGACTCCGGTCGCGGCGAGCGCGGCGCGCGCGCGCCGCGCCGCCGGCTCGTCGGCGCCGACTTCGTCGCGACCGTCGCTGACGAGGAAGGCGAGGCAGCGTTCCGTCGTGCTCGCGTTCGTGTTCGCCGGCAGCCGCGCGCGTTCGTCCGCGAGCGTCTCGAGCGCGCCGACGATCGCCGTCGAACCCGACGGCGTGCGGGCCGAGAGCAGCGCGTCGAGTTCCGCGCGCCGCGCCGCGGGTTCACGCGCGCCGAGCGTGTGCTCGGGCCCGAGCGTGTCGGTGAAGAACCGCACCGCGACGGTTTCGTCCTCCGCGGCGGCGCGCGAGAGCTCGAGCGCCGCTTCTCGCGCCGCTCGATCGGACTCTCCGGACATGCTGCCCGACGCGTCGAGCAGGACGAGCAGACCTCTCGGCCGAGGGTCGTCGCGATCGAGCTCGAGCGGCAGGAGCGACGACACGGGGCCTCGCGCCTGCCAGCTCGCGAGCGAACGCTCGCCCGGCACGACGACGAGGCCGCCGCCGAAGCGCACGAAGTCGGCGAGCGCCGCGGGCAGGCTGCGCAGATCGACGTCGGCGGCGAGCACGAGCTCCGCGGCGCCGAGCCGTTCCGCGAGGCGTTCCGGCGCGCAAGGCTCGAATGCGAGGCCGGCGAGTGACCCGCCTGCGCCAGGTGCACCAGGTGCACCAGGTGCGCCAGGTGCTCGAGGCGCGCCAGTTTCATCGCGAGCCTCGAGCCACGGCGCATCGCCGACGACCAGCACGCGCAACGCAGAACCGCAATCGACGGTGGTCTCCGCCCAATCGTTCTCGCGGACGGCGTCGGGCGCCGCCTGCTCGAGCCACGCGGCGATCCGGATCGTGCCCGGAGTCGCAGGCCCACACGCGACCGCGAGCGCGAACGAACTCGTGTCGGGCGCTTCGCTCGGCGCCGCATCCGCCAGGTCCACGCGCCGGCGCACGGTGCGCGAGCCTTGCGCGTCATCGACGCGCACCGCGAGGGCCGGCGCGACGGACGCACCGCCCGCCGCTCGTGGAAGCGGCCCGGTGAGTTCGAGCTCGGCGCGCACCACGAGTTCGGCGCCGGGCTCGACCGTGTCGCTCGCGACGAGCCGAACGAGCGCCGCGTCGAAGCGCGTCCTCGGCGCGAGCGGCGCGAACGTGATCGCGACCCCCGCCTCGGCGAGGCGAGCGAGCGTGCTCGCGCAGTCGCCGTCGGTCGCTCGACCGTCGCTGACGATCACGAGCTCGCCACCGCCGCGCTCGTCGAAGAGCCGCGCCACCGTCCCGGCGGCCGACGCGAGCGCCGAGGCGTCGTCGCCACCTTCGTCGGAACGTGCGGCGCGCGCGAAATCGAGTTCGCCCGCCGCGAGCGCGCGCACCGCGTCCTCCGCCGGTCCCGGCGACCGACGCACGGTCACGTCGCGGCCCGAAGTGACGAGACCGAACTCGCGGCCCGCCGACGCGGCGGAACGCGCGAGGTCGAGCGCGATCCGCGTCGCGTGAGCGTCGGCGCCGTCACGCGTGCGCCGGACGCTCGCGGAGACGTCGATCCACGCGAGCGCGAGCTCCGGGCGCGCTCGGTCGGCGGCGAAGCGCGGAGACGCGAGCCACGCACCGGCGACCAGAGCAAGCACTCCGAGCCCGAGCAGCGCTCGCGCGAGCATCGTCACTCTCGTCCGGGCCCGGCGCCGGCGTTCTCTTCGCCGTGAGCGCCGCCGTGAGCGCCGGCATTCGCGACTGGCGCGACGGGCGCGACGGGCGCGGCCGCGACTCGAGCGTCGCCATGGGCGCGCACCAAGTTGCTCGCGGCGATCCAACCGCCGCCGAGCAGGCGCTCGTCGGCGTAGAACGCCGCTCCTTGGCCCGCGGCGACCGCGAGTTGGGGCTCGTCGAACTCGACGTGCGCCTCGCGGCCCGCGACGGCGACTCGACAGCGCGCCGGCGCGTGGTGGTAGCGCACCTGGACCTCGCACGCGAACTCGCCGGACTCCGGCGGGTCGAAACCGATCCAGTTGAGCTCGCGCACGCGCATCGACGCCGCGTGGCACTCCTCGCGCGAACCGAGCACGACCGTGCCCGTGTCGGCGAAGAGCGCGACGACGTAGAGCGGTGAGCCGCCGCCGATGCCGTGGCCGCGACGCTGGCCGATCGTGAAGTGTTCGGTCCCCGCGTGGTCGCCGAGCACTCGGCCCGACGTGTCGACGAGTTTGCCCGGGTGGAGCGCGACGCCTCGTTCCGCGAGCAACTGCCGATAGTCGTTCGACGGCACGAAGCAGATCTCCTGACTGTCCGCCTTGTGCGCAGTGCGCAGACCGACACGTTCGGCGAGGGCGCGGACCTCGCGCTTCTCGAGCCCGCCGATCGGCAAGTGCGCGCACGCGAGGTCCGCTTCGGCGACCGAGAAGAGCTGGTACGACTGGTCCTTCGAACGGTCGACGCCGCGGCGCACGCGCACGCGGCCCTCGTGGCGATCGAGCCGCGCATAGTGCCCGGTCGCGACGCCGGCCGCGCCGAGTTCGCGCGCGAACTTCAGGAGCTTGCCGAACTTCAAGTCGCGGTTGCAGACCGCGCACGGGTTCGGCGTCCGCCCGGCCGCGTACTCGGCGAGGAAGTAACGGATGATCCCGCCGAACTCGTCCTTCAGGTCGACCGACTGGAACGGAATCCCGAGCGAGGCCGCAACCATCCGGGCATCACGAGCGTCGGATACGGAGCAGCACGACTTCT
Organism: Planctomycetota bacterium; assembly: GCA_023150475.1. Taxonomy (GTDB): domain Bacteria; phylum Planctomycetota; class UBA1135; order UBA1135; genus JACRIN01. Next base: position 186,611 of record JAKLKU010000009.1, on the reverse strand, counting down.
TCGCGGACTCGTGCTCGCCGACATGGACTCCGTTGCGCATGAAGAGCCCGACGAGCGAGAAACCGGCTTCCTTGAGCAGCCAGGCCGCGACCGAACTGTCGACGCCGCCGCTCATCGCGACGACCACGCCACGCTCGGCGAGCGCGGCCGAGCCGGCGGGAGCAAGGATGGAGTTGTCGGAGGACGACATGACGATCCCGAGAAAGGGCGCGGTGGCGCGTGGCGGTCGCGCGGCGGCGCGTGGGCGGTCGCGCGGCGGATCGGCGCTTTCGTGCGGTCGCGGATTCTAGTAGCCTCTTCGCCCCCTTGGAACGCGGGGAGCTCGGGCAGCGTGCGCCCGGGTTCCATTCCGCCCGGCACGCGCGCCCCGCCATACGACGATGTCGATCCACGCCTTCCTCCTCTTCCTCCAAGACCAAGCCGCAGGGACCGCCGGGCCGGCGACGCAAGGAGCCACGGGAGAGGGACAGGCCGCCCAGGCTCCGTGGTGGGCCGGCTGGATCATGCCGGTCGCGCTGCTCGCGATCTTCTACTTCGTGATGATCGTGCCCGAGCGCAAGGCGCGGAAGAAGCGCGAGGCGATGCTGACCGCGATGAAGAAGGGCGACCGCGTGATGACCTCGGGCGGCATGTACGCGACGATCGCGGCGATCAACGGCGACGAGATCACGCTGCAGATCGACGACGGCGTGCGCGCCCGCTTCTCGCGCCAAGCGATCACGCAGGTCCTCGAGGACGGCGCGACGGCGGAAGCGAAGAAGTAGGCGACGCTCCACGCGTGCACGCACGGCGGCTCTTCGCCGCGCTGCGCGCGGGTCTGTGGGAGGGACTGCGCGTTCGGCTCGTGCGCATCGCCCCGGTGCTCGCGCTCCGGCTTTCGCGCACGTCACGGAACGATCCGCGAGCGCTCGCGTGGCTCGGCGAATGCCTCGCGGCGCGCGAGCTCACGCGCGCGGGAGCCCGCGTGCTCGCGCGTCGGCTGCGCCTCGCCGGCGTCGAGGTCGACTTGGTCGTCGAAGATGCGCTGGGCATCGCGTGCGTCGAGGTCAAGACGTCGACCGCCCGACCGGACGGCGCGCCGGTCCGCTGGCGGCCGGCGGACCGCGTCGGGTACGACCGCGTCGCCCGCCAGCGGCGTGCCGCGGACGAACTCGCGCGACGCGTTCCGTGCCGCCCGACCTCGGTGCGCTGTGACGTCGTCGAGGTCTGGATCGACGCCCACGGAAAACGCTTCGCACTCGCGCAGCATCGCTCGGTCGACCGGCGGATCGGCTAACCGAACGGTCAGGCTCTAGCCGGCGGGCGGCCCGGGACGATGTTGGACCGTTGCCCGCGGGGCGCACTAGACTGGTCGCGGATTCGCGATCGAGCGCGTTCCTCCGGTCCCGCAGCACCCCTGATCCCACCCCTCCGTCCAACCGAGGACCCCCACCAGAGCGGTTCCGTCCCTGCGTCGCGCCTCGGTCGGGCGGCGCGCGGGCGCGAGCCTCGATCGACATGCTCCGCGTCCTGCGCCACTACCTGCCCCTGAGGCGGGCTCTGCTCGTCTTCAGCGAGACGGTGCTCCTGACCGTCGTGCTGGCGGCCGGAATGTCGGCGCACCTGCTCGACCCGAGCAAGGCGACGCTCGAAGGCCTGGTGAACCTCGGACTTTCGATCGACGCCGCGCGTTGGCGTTGCGCGATTTCGGCGTTCCTGTTGACGGTGCTTTCGCAGGTCGCGATCAGTTTCAACGAGCTCTACAACTTCCGCATCTCGACCTCGCGGTACGACCGCGCATCGCGCTTCGTCGGTTCGGCGGGCAGTGCGATCCTGGTCGCGCTCGCGGCCGTCGTGTTCGCTCGCGCGGTCGAGCTCAAGCGGGTGCTCGATTTCCCGCCGATGCCGATCCTGCAGCTCGTGCAGACCTTGGTCTTCACGATGCTGCTCGGGTTCGGATTGATGTACCTCTGGCGCGGCGCGTTCCACTTCGTGCTGCGCAAGTGGAACTTCTCCGCGCGTGTCCTGATCCTCGGCGCCGGCGAGCAGGCCCGTTCGCTCGCGAAGGAGATCCTCGAGCGGCCCGACTCGGGCTTCGAAGTCGTCGGCATGCTGCCCGAAGCGCCGCTCGCGCCGCGCGACGACGGCCCCAGCGAGACCAACTTTTTCTTGCGCAGCTCCGGTCTCGCCGCGCTCGCTCCTGCGGCGCACGCAGGCAACGGTTCGGCCCACGGAGGCAACGGCAAGTCCAATGGCTCGCACGCGGAGACCGCGGCGGCGCCGTCGCAAGCGTTGTTGCTCGAGCCGATCCCTGCGGTCGCGACGCTCGCCGAGGAACCCGAGGCGTATTCGAAGCCGCTCTCGGAGCCGCTCTTCGAACTCGTCGAGCGCCTCGGCGTCGACGTCGTCGCCGTCGCGCTCCAAGACCGCCGCGGACACTTGCCGGTCGAGGAACTCCTGCGTTGCCGCCTCGCCGGCATCGCGGTGAAGGAGCGCGAGGCGCTCTACGAGTTGATCACCGGCCGCATCGCCGTCGAAGCGCTCCGGCCGTCGTACCTGATCTTCAACGACGGCTTCGGTCGCACGCCTCAAGGCGAACTCGCGAAGCGCTTGCTCGACGTGACGCTCGCGGCGCTCGGCATCGTGCTGACGTGGCCCGTGATGCTCGCCACGGCGATCATCGTGCGCTTCGACTCTCCGGGCCCGGTGCTCTTCACGCAGGAGCGCGTCGGCCGCGACGGGAAGAACTTCACGCTCTACAAGTTCCGCAGCATGCGCGCCGACGCCGAAGCGAAGACCGGCGCCGTGTGGGCGCAGAAGGACGACCCGCGGATCACGCGCGCCGGCCGGTTCCTGCGCAAGACGCGTCTCGACGAACTGCCGCAGCTCTTCAACGTGCTCGCGGGCGACATGTCGCTCGTCGGTCCGCGCCCGGAGCGACCGATGTTCGTGAACGACCTGACGCGCCAGATCCCCTACTACGGCCAACGGCACATCGTGACGCCGGGACTCACCGGTTGGGCGCAGATCAACTACCCGTACGGGAACACGGTGCAGGACTCGCTGCAGAAGCTCCAGTACGACCTCTTCTACATCAAGTACCAGTCGTGGCTCTTCGACCTCTCGATCCTGTTCAACACGATCAAGACGGTCGTCCTGCGCCGCGGCACGTGATCACGACTTGCGCTCGCGCCGCCGCCGCGCGAGGTGCACGGCGAGCAACGCGACGTCGGGCGGCCTGACGCCGGCGATGCGGCTCGCGGCGCCGAGTGTCCGCGGACGCTGCGCGGCGAGCTTCGCGCGCGCTTCGTTCGCGAGCCCGGCGAGCGACGCGTAGTCGAGGTCGAGCGGAATCTCGACGTCCTCCTGGTGGCGCAGGCGTTCGACGTCGCGCTCTTCGCGGGCGATGTAGCCCGCGTACTTGGCGTCGACTTCGACGGCGGTCGCGTCGTCGAGATCGAGTTCGAGCGCCGCGAGCTCCGCGTGCCTCGCGACGAGTTCGCCGAGGCGTACTTCGGGCCGTTTCAGGACCTCGGCGAGCGTGCGGTGCCCCCACTCCGGCGCGCGCACCGAAGCGAGCACGCGCTGCGCTGCGGCGATGCGCTCCTCGCGCGCCGCGAGCCGGCGGAGCGCAGCGTCGCCGACGAGACCGTAGGAGTGTCCGAGCCGCACGAGCCGGCGATCCGCGTTGTCCGCGCGCAACAGCAGTCGATGCTCCGCGCGGCTCGTGAACATGCGATACGGCTCGACCGGACGACTGATCACGAGGTCGTCGACGAGCACGCCGAGGTAGGCCTCGTGGCGACCGAGCACGAAGGGCGCGCGGTCGCTCGCCCACAGCGCGGCGTTCGCGCCCGCGATCAGACCTTGCGCGGCCGCTTCTTCGTACCCCGACGTGCCGTTGATCTGCCCGGCGAGGAAGAGCCCCGGCACCGTGAGACTCGCCAGCGTCGGATCGAGCCCCGCCGGCAACGCGAAGTCGTACTCGACGGCGTAGCCGTGGCGCAGGAAGCGTGCGCGTTCGAGCCCCTCGATCGAGTGCACGAGCTCTTCCTGCACTTCGGCGGGCAACGACGTCGAGATGCCGTTCGCGTAGACGACGTCGGTGGAAAGCGATTCGGGCTCGAGGAAGATCTGGTGGCGCTCCTTGTCGGCGAAGCGCATCACTTTGTCCTCGACCGACGGGCAATAACGTGGGCCGACGCCGTGGATGCGGCCCGCGTACATCGGCGCGCGGTGGATGTTCGCGCGGATCAGCTCGTGCGTGCGCGCGTTCGTCCACGTGACGAAACACGCGATCTGCGTCAACGCGGGGAACGTCTTGCGGTCCGTCGCGAAGGAGAACGGCGTGGGCTGCGCGTCGCCGCGTTCGGGCTCGAGTCGCGCCCACTCGATCGAACGTGCGTCGAGCCGCGGCGGCGTGCCGGTCTTCAACCGACCGAGCTCGACGCCGAGGCGCTGCATCTCGGCGGAAAGCCCGCCGCTCGTGCCTTCGCCGATCCGCCCGCCCGCGCTCTGCGCTTCGCCGGTGTGCATCACCGCGCGCAAGAACGTGCCCGTCGTCACGACGACGGCGCTCGCCGCGAGTTCGCGTCCGTCTGCGAGCCGCACGCCGCGCACGCGCCCGCGCTCGCCGCTCGTGTCGACGAGGAAGCCGTCCGCGGCGCCTTCGACGACCCGCACGTTCGGCGTCGACGCGATCACGCGCGTGACGTCTTCGCGGTAGAGATGTCGATCGCTCTGGCAACGCGGCCCCTGCGACGCAGGTCCCTTGCCGGTGCCGAGCATCTTGAACTGGATCCCCGTGCGGTCGGCGGCGGCGCCCATCACGCCGCCGAGCGCGTCGACTTCGCGCACGAGCTGGCCCTTGCCGAGCCCGCCGATCGCGGGATTGCAGCTCATCTCGCCGATCTTGTCCGCGCGGAACGAGATCAGCACGACGCTCGCTCCAACGCGCGCTGCGGCGCTCGCCGCTTCGATCCCGGCGTGCCCGCCGCCGACGACGAGCACGTCCGCGACGCCACGATCGGCGCGCGGCGGCGGCGGGTGCGGGTGTGCGCGGGAAGAACGTTCCGGTCGGTTCATCGCAGTGGACGAAGGGCCGAACATTGGACCGTCGCGGCCGCTCCCCGTCGACTTTCGCGGCGCGCGCGTCGGCCTTCGCGGCCTGCGCGTCGACCTTCGCGGAGCGAGAGTCACCGTCAGAACGCGCGAGCGACGGCCGCCGCACGCGCCTTGCCCGCCACGCGGTCGGCGGGCGAACGCCGCCGGCAGCGAGCGTGCGGCAGTTTCGGCAACTCGTCTTCATCGGCGTCGAGTGCCAGGCCGAAACCGCTCGCCATGCACTCGTGGATCTTCAGGCACCGCGCGCGGTTGCTCCAGATCTACGGACGCGTCCCGCCGCCGCCGTTGCCCGGCGCCCGCTTCGCGCCCGCCGCGCCGAACGCGTCCGACGCGAGTCGAGCCCGCGGCTTCGTCGAACGTACGGCAAAACACGTCGTGTTGCGGCCGATGCCGCGCGCCGCGCGCCGCCCGGCGTGACCGCGGCCGGCGCGGCGCGACCGCGGCCGGCACACGGGTCCGCACGACGACGCGCCTCGCGGCGTCCTCCGTGCGACCGCCCGTCCCGGCTGAACGATCCGACACGTGAGCGCGAACCGACGTGCAACCTCACCCGCGCCGCGAGTATTCTCTGCGCATGCCGCGATCTCGGAACCAAGCCCTCGGCTTCGCGCTGGCCCTGGCATCGGCGCTCGCGCTGGCGCCGATGCTGCGCGCCCAGGACTCACAGCCACGCGGAACGCAGACTCGCGAGTCGTTCGAGGAACTCCTCGCGCGTGTCCGCGCGCAGCGCGAGGCGAACCAGGCGAAACTCGGCGGCGACGTGCGCGATCGCGTCGCGCGGCTCGAGCCGTCCGAGCGGCTCGCGCGGCCCGGCGAGCTCGAACGCGCGCTCGCCGACGTCGTCGCGCTCGGTGGCGAAGCGGTCCCGCTGCTCGTGCCCTACCTCGAGCCTGGTCCGAACGCCGCGGAAGCCGTGGTGCAGCGCGCCCGGCGTGTCGCGGACGCGTTGATGCGGATGGACACTTCCGCCGCGCTCGAGGATTTGCTCGCCGCGTTGACGACGTGGACTTCGGAGGGGCGCATCAACGCGTTGCGCGTGCTCGAGACGACGAAAGAACCGGAACGCGTGCGCCCCGTGGTGCTCGGCGCGTTCCGCGGTTCGCACGGGGCGCTCCAGAGCGCCGCGCTGCGCGCGCTCTTCACGTTGGGCGCCGGCGACGACGCCGGATTCGTGCAGGAAGTGCTGCTCGGCGATGATCCCGAGCTGACGCGCCTGTCGTTGCGTGCGCTCGCGGAGAGTCGCCAACCGGGGCTGCTCGACGCCGTCGAGCGTCTCGCCGGCGACGCCAAACGCGTCGCGCCGCTCGTGCGCGAACTCGCCGACTATCTCGAAGCGATCTCGGGATCGTTGCGCGAGAAGGACGTCGTCGCGTTCGCCAGACTCGCGACGCTCCCGGAGCTCGAAGTCGAACGGCGCGTGTTGGTGCTCGACGCGCTGCCGCGGCTCGTCGACAAGCTCTTCCCCGAACTCAAGAAGGTGCTCGAACGCGCCGGGGAAGCGCGCGATCGCAAAGTGAAGGAAGGTGCGCTCGTCGCCCGGGTGTGCCTCGGCGACAAGTCGGCGCGCAAGGACCTGCTCGGCGAGTACGACGAGCGGATCAAGAAGAACGAACGTTGGGCGCCGGCCTGGGGCGAGCGCGCGGAGGTGCTCTATCGCATCCGCGACTTCGAAGCCTCCGCCAAGGACTTCACCACGGCGATCGCCGTCGGCAAGAACGATCCGACGCCGCGGCCCGACTACTACGTCGGCGCAGCGAAGTGCTACGCGATGCTCGGCCGGCTCAAGGACGCCGCCGAGTGGCTCGAACGCGCGCCGATCACGTTGGACGAGCTCAAGTTGCTCGCGTCGAACCCTGTGTTCGCCAAGTTGCGCGAGCATTCGAAGTACGGCGCCGTGTTCGGCGACAAGTGACTCCGCCGAAACGCCGCGCTTGCGAACGCGCTGCGCGGGCCGGCTCGGCGCACGTGCGGGCGCGCCGCCAAGTTCCGCGCCGAGAGTCGTGGCGCGATGCGTGTCAGGCGCCGGCCGTGCAGAGCGCCGGCCGTGCAGAGCGGCCGTGCAGAGCGACCGTGCCAAGCGGCCGTGAAAAGGCGCTCGAGAGCGTCCGCGGCGTGCACACAGCGGCGGCGTGCACGCGTCGTCGTGGCGCGAGCGGCCCGGGTGCGCGACGAGGTTCTCTCCTCCTCGGTCGTTCCCCTGGGGTTGGGCCCCCGTCGTCGGCGACGCCCCCGGTGGGATGCGCCGCCCGATCGATCGCGTGGCGAACGTCCGTGCAGTCTGGACGTGCCGAAGTTCGTCGGCACCCGAGCCGTACGCGTGAGGGGCTCGCTCCGACGAATCGCACGCGCGTCGCGCCGAAAAACGTGCGAATGGCGGAGAGGGCGGGATTCGAACCCGCGGAACCCGAAATAACGAGTTCAACGGCTTAGCAAGCCGCCGCTATCGGCCACTCAGCCACCTCTCCGCGCGAGAGGCGAGGAGGATAGCCCCACGCCGCCTCCGCGGCAAGCCGAGCCGCGGCGCCCCCCAATCACGTCGTCCCTGGTCACATGATCACGGGTCACGTCGCCCGCGCTCGCCCGACTCGCAGGGCGCGCCGAAACGCGCGTGAACGCGGTGGGACGCGCAGGTCGTTCTCGGCGCGCACGCCGGGGCAGAGCGCCTTCCGCGGGCAGGCGACGCGCGCGGGCGAAGCTCGGTGCCTGCGCCTGCTAACGTGTCGACGATGACGCTCGACGTCCACGACCACGATCGTTCCAGCGCGGGGCTCGTCTACGTGTACCCCGTGGTGTCGCGTCGCGCCCACGGCGTGTCGATCGGCGTCAACCTGAACCCGAACCACGCGTGCAACTGGCGGTGCGTGTACTGCCAGGTGCCGAACCTCGTGTTCGGCGCGGCTCCGACGATCGATCTCGAGCTCTTGGCTCGCGAGCTCGACGCCGTGCTCGACCGCGCGACGTCGCCTGAATGGCTCGCCGCCAACGCGCCCGACGGTCTGCGGCGTCTGAACGACGTCGCGTTCTCGGGGAACGGCGAATCGACGAGCTCCGCGCAGTTCGCCGCGGCCGTCGGCACGGTCGTCGGAGTGCTCGAGAGGCGCGGACTCGTCGGCCGTCTGAAGCTCGTCTTGATCACCAACGGTTCGCTCGTGCACAAACCCGACGTGCAGGCGGGTCTCGTCGCCCTCGCGCGCGCGAACGGCGAAGTGTGGTTCAAGCTCGACAGCGCGACCGAAGCGGGCCAGCGTGCGATCAACACGATCGCGCTCGGCCCCGAACGCACCCGGGTCAACCTCGAGCTCGCGGCGCGGAGCGCGCCGACGTGGATCCAGACCTGCGTGTTCGCGCGCCGCGGTGCGCCGCCGGACGACGCGGAGCGCCGTGCCTATCTCGAGTTCGTCGGCGAACTCGTGTCGCGCGGGGTGCCGCTGCGCGGAGTGTTGCTCTACGGCCTCGCGCGGCCGTCGCTGCAACCCGAAGCGCCCGAACTGTCGCGCCTTCCGCGTGAATGGCTCGAAGCGTTCGCGGCGGAGATCCGCAAGCTCGGCCTGGCCGTCGACGTGCAACCATGAACGCGACGAGGGCCGGCCCCCATGGACCGACCCTCGCGAACGACGGACGAGCGCTGCGGCCTACGGCAGGACGAGTCGGCCGAGCTTGTTCACGCCGGTCTCGGTGAACCAGATCGCGTTGTTCTTGTCCGCGGTGATGCCGTCCTTCAGGCCCGCGAACGCCGTCGGGATCTTGTACGCCGTGAACTGCCCGACGCTGGTGTCGAACACCATGATGTAACCGACGTTGCGCGTGCCGACCGCGATCAGTCCGTTCTTGGTCTTGCAGATCGGGCCGCCCACTTCGCCGGCGACGGGGTAACTGAACTCGACGATGCCGCCGGTGACGACGTTGTAGACGCCCATCCGATCGGTGTTCCAGTTCGAGTAGAAGACGCGGCTACGGTAGTAGACCGGGAACGCGCAGCCGCCGACGGGAAGCACGATGTCGGTGACCGGACCGACCCACGGCTTCCTGCCGAGTTGCGACGAGTTGTACTCGGAGAAGTACATGGTCTGACGGCTCGAGTCTTCGGTGCCTTCGACCACCCAGCAGTTCGGCGTCGGCATCACGATGCTCGAGAGCCACGTGTTCGTGTTCGGGTCCCACTCGCTGATGCGATTGTTCTGGTGGTCGGTGACCCACACGTGCGTCGACCGGCTGAAGAGCGGGATCGCCGGATTCGACGGCGCGTACGGCACCGGGATCAAGTTGAGCGTCGACGTCGAGATGCGCCATTCCGCGAGTTGTCCGGAGTAGTAGCAGCCGCTCCACACGCGGTTGAGCGGATCGACTTTCATGCCGTCGGGGCCCGAACCCGGGGACACCGAGTTCGTCGTGAACTGCTGCGTCACAGGGTCGAACTTGGTCAGCGAGTTGCCGGGCGCGTTCGGCTGCGAGAACCAGATGTTGTTCTGGTTGTCGACGCCGATCTGGTCGGGGAAGTTGCCGGTCGGCCACTCGGTGAACGTGAAGTCGGTCGGCGCGGCCGCGAGTTCCGGCGGACGGATGCGCGTCAGGTGCACGCCTTCGTCGTCGACGATGCGCGTGACCTCGCCTTGCGCGCCGATCTCGCGCTCGATCCAACCGAGTTCGAGCCACACTTGCGGCGGATCGCGCCGCGACCAATACGTCCATTCGCGCTCGGGCGACAAGAAGGCAGGCGGCAGCTCGACCGATTGCACGTCACCGGGCAACGCGTTGACGACGCCTTCGAGTTCACCACCCTTCCAGTGCAGCTCGACCTTCGCGTCGAGGATGCGCACGCCGTTGACGAAGAGCCCGTAGACCCACACTTCTTCGCCGAGCCACTGCGTCTCCTGGTCGAAGACCAATTCGTAGCCTTCGAGCCCGAGCACCTCGGCGGAACGCATCAGCCACGCCGCGCCGCCTTCGTGCGTCCGCGCGAACTCGACCGGGAGCGTCGGATCGGCGCGCCAGAGGAGATACGGATGGCTCGAAAACGGTCCGATCGACTGGAACGGGATGCCGTCGAGCAACACGGTGCGCGACGGCTGTTTCGTGGCGCCCATCACGATCGCCTTCATGCGCGGCGGGATGTCCGCCGCGTTCGCAGCGAGCGCGAACCACGTGGTCGAAAGTGCGAAGGCGAGCAGAGCGGAACGTCGCAGCGGAACACGCATGTCGGAATCCTCGGCAAGGAACCTCGGGGAACGGAACGCGGCGCGACCGCGCCGCCAAGGCATTGTGCTCACCTCCCGCCGCGCCGGGCAGGTCGAAAATCCAGGCCCGCGCCGCCTCGCTCAAGCTTCGAATCGACGCGCGAGCGACGCCGCGATCTCGTCGGGCGTCCGGCCGTCCGTCTCGACGACGGCCTCGCAGCGGGCGTACTCGCCTTCGCGGTCCGCAAGCAACGTGCGCAGCTCCTCCATCGCGCGTGGCCTGCCCGCCATCGGCCGCTGGTCGCCTTGCGCGACGACCCGCTCGTAGTGCGCCGCGGCGCTCGCCTTGAGCCACACGGTGCGGCACGTCTGCAAGAGTCTCGCGTAGGTCGCGGGCGACCTCACGAGCGAGCCTCCGACGGCGAGCACCCAGCGTTCGCCTTCGCCGAGGACCTTCTCCAGGGCTTCGGCTTCGAGCCGGCGGAAATACGCCGCGCCGTGCAAGTCGAAGATCGTCGCGAGCGAGAGGCCGGCGAGCTCTTCGATCCGCCGGTCGAGTTCGATGAACGGCACTTCGAGCGCGAGCGCGAGCTTCTTGCCGACGGTCGACTTGCCCGCGCCTCGCAATCCGACGAGCGCGATGCGCTGCGCGCGCGGCGACTCGACTTCGAACTCGAGGAAGCGGCTGGTGCGCACGCCGAGCGCGTCGGCGAGCGCGCAGAGCTTGGTCACCGTCAGGTTCGCGCGGCCGGCCTCGGCCTCGGTGACGTGCCGGCGGCTGACGCCGGAGCGGCGGGCGAGCTCGCTCACGGTCAGCAGCGACTCCTCCCGCGCCGCCCGCAGGCGTCGGCCCAGCTCGATCAGAATCGTGCGCTCGTCCATTGCGGTTCGCCGAAGTGAGCTCTATCCTTCCCGCTCAACCCCTGACCTGAGCAGAATACTGCCCAGCTCCGCTCCCCGCAAGACACGAGGCATCTCCGTGGCCGAATCCGCAACCCTGCCCGAGCGCGTCGTCTTCCAGACCCACCCGTCGCGTTACCGCCACTGGAATCTGTCGTTCCAAGGCGACGTCGCGACGCTCGCGATGAACGTGAAGCAGTTCGAGCCGCAGCGCGAAGGCTACGAGCTCAAGCTGAACAGCTACGACATCGGCGTCGACGTCGAGCTCGCCGACGCGCTCCTGCGCCTGCGCTTCGAACATCCCGAAGTGCGCGTGTGCGTGATCACCGGCACGAGCGATCGCGTGTTCTGCGCGGGCGCGAACATCGTGATGCTCCGCACGTCGACGCACGGCTTCAAGGTCAACTTCTGTCGCTACACGAACGAGACGCGCCTCTCGATCGAAGACGCGAGCGCGAACTCGAACCTGCGGTTCCTCGCGGCGCTGAACGGCACGGCCTCCGGCGGCGGTTACGAGCTCGCGCTCGCCTGCGACAAGATCCTGCTCGTCGACGACCGCAACAGCGCCGTGTCGTTCCCCGAAGTGCCGTTGCTCGGCGTGTTGCCCGGCACCGGCGGACTCACGCGCATCGCCGACAAGCGCAAGATCCGGCGCGACCGCACCGACGTCTTCTCGACGGTCGCCGAAGGCGTCAAGGGCAAACGCGCGGTCGAATGGAACCTCGTCGACCGCATCGCGCCGCTCTCGAAGTGGGACGAAGCGGTCGCGCAGATGGCGAAGGAGCTCGCGAGCGAAGTCAAGGCGCGCGCGAACCGCGGCGTCGAACTCGACGAGATCGAAGCGGCGCACGAAGGCGACACGCTGCGCTACCGTTTCGTGGAGCTGAAGATCGACCGCGAGCAGCGCACGGCCGAGCTCACGCTGACGGCGCCCGACGCGTGCCCGAAGACCGAAGCCGACGCGCACGCGCAAGGCGCTGGGTGGTGGTACCTGCGCGCGTTCCGCGAGCTCGACGACGCGATCTGCCAACTGCGCTTCAACGAACCGCACATCGGCCTCGTGCTGCTGCGCGTCAAAGGCCCGGCCGCGACGTGGCAGGCGACCGACGCGCTCGTCGCGGCGGCGACCGATTGGTTCGTCGTCGAGACGCGCCACCTCGTCAAGCGCGTGCTCAAGCGCTTCGAAGGCAGCGCGAAGAGCCTCTACGCGATCGCGGACGACGGCACGACGTTCGTCGGCACGGCGCTCGAGCTCGCGCTCGGCTGCGATCGCATCTACGTGCTGAACGACGCCGACCGTCCGGTCGAACTCGGCGTGACCCAAGTCCACGCGGGGCTCTACCCGATGGCCAACGGGCTCACGCGGCTCGCGACGCGGTTCCTCGGCGCACCGGAGTGCGTGGCCGCGGTGCTCGCGCGCGCCGGCACCACGTTCGACGCCGCGACCGCGGACGAACTCGGCCTCGCGACCGTCGCGCCGGACTCGATCGACTGGGACGACGAACTGCGGCTCGCGATCGAAGAGCGCGCGAGCTTCTCGCCCGACGGACTCACCGGCATGGAGCAGAACCTGCGCTTCGCCGGCCCCGAAACGATGGAGACCAAGATCTTCGGGCGGCTCTCCGCCTGGCAGAACTGGATCTTCCAACGCCCGAACGCGGTCGGCGAGCGCGGAGCACTCACGTGCTACGGCACTCCGACCAAGCCCGAATTCAACACGCTCCGCACCTGACCCACTCCTCAACCGCCATGGCCACGATCGACTACTCGCAGAAGATCCCGAACAACGTCGACCTCGCGTCGGACAAGCGCCTGCAACGCGCGCTCGAAGCGTGGCAGCCCAACTACCTCGAGTGGTGGGCGCAGATGGGTCCGACCGACTTCAACACGAAGGACGTCTATCTCCGTACCGCCGTCAGCGTCGATGCCGACGGCTGGGCCGTGTTCGGCCACGTCAAGATGCCCGACTACCGTTGGGGCATCTTCCTCGAACCGCGCGACGAGAAGCGCGTCGTCGGTTTCGGCGACCACTTCGGCGAGCCCGCCTGGCAACAAGTGCCGGGCGAATACCGCAACTGGCTGCGCCGCCTGATCGTCACGCAGGCGGACACCGAACCCGCCTCGGTCGAACAACAACGCCTGCTCGGTCACAGCGCGCCGTCGCTCTACGACCTGCGCAACCTCTTCCAAGTGAACGTCGAAGAGGGCCGGCACCTCTGGGCGATGGTCTATCTGCTCCACACCTACTTCGGCAAGGACGGCCGCGAAGAGGCGGAAGAGCTGCTGCAGCGCCGTTCGGGCAACCCCGACCACCCGCGCATCCTCGGCACGTTCAACGAGCCGTGCGAGGACTGGCTCTCGTTCTTCTGCTTCACGATGTTCACCGACCGCGACGGCAAGTTCCAATTGCTCGCGCTCGCCGAGTCGGGCTTCGATCCGCTCGCCCGCACGTGCCGCTTCATGCTCACGGAAGAAGCGCACCACATGTTCGTCGGTCAGACCGGCGTCGGCCGCGTCATCCAGAAGACCTGCGAAGTGATGAAGGCCCATCCGGGCAAGAACCCGTTCGAGTACGGCGCGATCCCGCTCGAAGTGATCCAGAAGTACATCAACTTCTGGGCGAGCTCCTCGACCGACCTCTATGGCGCGGAAGTGTCGTCGAACTCGGCGAACTTCTTCCGCTCGGGCCTCAAGGGCCGCGCGTACGAGGATCGCTACACCGATCACAAGGCGCTCGAAGGCACGTACGCGTTCGAGAACTGCGTCGAAGGCAAGCTCGTCAAGGAAGACGTGCCGCTGCGCAACGCGATGAACGAAGTGCTGCGCGACGAGTACGTCAAGGACAACGAGAAGGGCATCGTCTACTGGAACAAGATCTGCGAGAAGGCAGGCGTCGAGTTCCGCTTCCGACTGCCCCACCGCCGCTTCAACCGCAAGATCGGCGTCTATGCGGGACACCGCTTCGATCTCGACGGCAACGCGCTCGACGAAACGACGTGGAACCGCCGCGTCGGCGAGTGGTTGCCGACCGAGGCCGATCGCACGAAGGTCAAGTCGCTGATGGTTCCGTGCTACAAGCCCGGCCAGTTCGCGAGCTGGATCGCCGCCCCCGCGAAGGGCATCAACGAACAACCGGCCGAGTTCGAGTACGTCAAGCTCTGAACCGGCGGTCGTGCGCCGCACACGGGCCGTGCCCCCATTCGGGGCGCGGCCCGTCGCTTTGGAGGACCTGCGAGCGCGACCGACCGCGCGCATGCTTTGCATGATAAAGTAGAAAGCATGACCCCGTGGCTCTGGACCCTGCTCGTGCTGAATGCCTGCTTCGACGGCGCCGTGCTGCTCGGCCTGCTGCGTTGGCGACGCACGCGACCGCTCGGGCTCGCGAGGCTCGTGTTGGCGCTCGCCGGGACGTTCGTCGTCTTCGCCGCGAAGGCGCCGATCCTCGCGCGGGTGGCGCACAACGGCTTCTACGTCATCCACCTCCTCTACGTGGACGTCGTGGTCGTCGCGCCGCTCGTCGCGCTCCTCGTGCTCACGTTCCGCGACCGCGGCGGACTGACGTCCAGCGCCCGCGTCGCGGCATCGCTCGGGCTCGCGCTCGCTCCGATCGGCGTCTGGGCGACGTTCGTCGAGCCCGAGCGTTTGGTCGAAGAGCGCGTCGAGGTCCGCGTCGATCCGGCGATCGCGCCGAGCGAGCCGCTGCGCATCGCGGTGCTCGCCGACATGCAGTCACCGGACGTCGACCGGCACCTCGAACGCGCCGTGCGCATGGCGCTCGCGTTCGAACCACACTTGATCCTCTTGCCGGGCGACTTGATCCAACGCCGCGACGCACGCCCGGAAGTCGCGGAGCACTTCCGCGAGCTCTTGATGCCGCTCGTCGCGCCGCTCGGCACCTACTTCGTGCTCGGCAACACCGACCACGACGAGCTCGTGCTCCGCGCGCTCCAAGGCACGCCGGTGCGGCTCCTGCGCAACGAAGTCGCCACGTTCGAGTTCGCCGGCCGGCAGATCGCGATCGGCGGCGCCGACGCGGACCGTTCGAGCGCGTTCGTCCGTGCGTTCGACCGTCGACGTGAGACCGAGCTGCGCATCCTCGTCGCGCACTTCCCGGACGTGCTGCTCGGCCTCGACGACGAACCGGGCATTCACCTGACCGTCGCGGGGCACACGCACGGAGGCCAGGTCCAAGTGCCGTTCTTTGGCCCGCTCCTGACGTTGAGCGACGTGCCGCGCGCGGTCGCCGGCGGCGGGCTCCACGAGCTCGCTCGCCGGCCGCTCTACGTCTCGCGCGGCGTCGGCTGCGAGCGCATCTGCGCGCCCAAGGTGCGCTTCCTCTGCCCGCCGGAAGTGACGCTGCTGACCTTGCGCGCGGATTGATCGTTCCGCGCGACGGCGGCCGTGAGGCGGCCGAGCAGCACGGAATTCGCCACACACGGTGTTGCGCGTCGATGCACGTCGTTTTCGAGCCGGGAGACCCCGCCAGGCCCATTCGAGCCCCTCCAGGCCCCCTGCTCCCCACGACGCCATGAAAACGCTGACTCTCTTCGCCGCGCTCGTCCTCGCCCCGTTCTGGACCGCCGGCGCCGCCGCCGCGCAGGACGACACCGACGTCGAAGTGTTCCTCCAGTTCAAACGGAACTGGCAGAACTCCGACCTCTACACGTTCGACATGGCGTACACGGCGGACGGGCACCTGCTCGTCGCGTTCGTGCAGTACCGACCGAACTGGAGCGACGCGTTGATCGTCGGCGACTTCAACCCCGCGACCGGCGTGTGGACGAAGCTCTGCGACCAAGTCATGGGCATCGACAACATCGATGCGATCGAGCTCGCGGTTCCGCCCGTGAAGTACGGCGAGAATCTGCGTGACCGGTGGTACGTCGCGATGTCGATGATCGATCCGCCGCAATCGGGGAGCAACACGCTGACGATGTACACGGCGCTCGCCCGCGGCTGGTTCACGAAGAAGGGCGTCAGCATCGCGTACTTCCAGAACAGTCCGCCGAACGGCAGCAACTTCGGTGGCTCACGCCATCCGACGTTGACGCTGACGCCGACCAAACACGGCGACTGGACCGACTACGCCGTCGACGTGTTCGTCAAGTGCGTCGAAGGCACGCTTTCGAACGACGGCACGATCTACCGCGCGACGTCGTTGAACTACGGCAACTCGTTCGCCTACGAGCAGCGCGTCGCCGGCAGCGGCGGCACGATGATCGCCCTCGACGGCAGCGTGCTCGACACGGGCGAATTCGATCACCCGGCGGCGTGCACGGACTTCCAGGGCGGCACGACGTTGATCGCGTTCGAGGATCCTGCCCGTGGCACGGTGCGGATCGGTTCGAGCGCGCCCGGCGGCGTGTTCCAAGAGATCTTCGAGACCGCGAAGGACGGCAGGCCCGAGTACGAGCCCGCGATCGTCGCCGTCGACAACGACGTCAACTTGACGTGCCGCGCGGGAGCGCTGGACTCGAAAGGCACCGCGCTGATGACGTGGTACGCAGGGACGCCGCTCGGGCTCTTCACCGAGCTCTCGCCGCTCTACCACCGCGCGCTCGGCGAGGCCGACATCCTCGCGCACGAGAGCGACGCGTACGTCGCCGTGCTCGGACTGCCTGACGTCGGCGGCGCGAGGACCGTCTTCGCGCTCGAAGGCGATCGCGACAATCCCTTCGCCACGCTGACGCCGGTCGACGTCCTCGACAAGGGCTCGGCGTCGCGCGCGCGCGTCGCCATCACGCCACCGGGCGTCCAACCGTTCCGCCGCAGCTATGCGTGGATGGCGGAGTCGGGCGCGGGCACCCCTGGCGTGTGGCTCGATCTCTGAACGCGAAGGATTTCACCGGGCGCCGGCTGGAGCGAGCACGCTTCGGTCGGCGCTCGCGGCGTGGTCGGAGCGTGCCGAGAGTCGCAGGAACTCCGTCGCGCGGCACGCGATACACGCCCGGGCAAAGCTCGGCCCGCGTGGCGAGCGGCGGTGGTAGCGTGGTTCGGCATGAACGCGCGCAGCGTCGTCCTGGTGCTCGGCGCGACGGCAGTCGTCGTGCTCGCGCGCGCCTTCGTCGCGACGGGTCCCAGTCCGGCGCCGACCTGCGTGCTCGGGAGCCATGCGGACGCGGACTCGACACGCTGCGTGTTCGCGGGCTCGGCGGGCGATTTCGACGGCGACGGCAGCCTCGACGTCATCGCGATCCAAGTGGACGACCGTGACGCGGCCGGACGGGGCTCCGTGCGCGTCTTCTCGGGCCGCACGCGCGCGATCGTGTTCGAGCTCGCGGTTGCGGACGTGCGGCTCGATTCGACCGCCGTCGTCTGCGGCGACGTCGACGGCGACGGACGAGCCGACATCGCGCTGGGCTCGCCCACGGGCGACTCGGTCGCATCCGACGGGTCCGCGAGCCGGGTGGTGCTCCACTCGGGCCGTGACGGCCGGGTGCTGGCGAACCGCGTGAGCGCGTCTTCCGGGGACAGATTCGGCGCAGCGCTCGCGCGGCTCGACGACGGCGACGGTGACGGCGCGCCGGAGCTCGTCGTCGCGGCACCGGACTTCGACGCGCGACGTCCTCGCGACGGTTCGTGGACCAGGCGAGGTCGCGTCGAAGTCGTCTCGGGTCGCACGCTCGAGCCGCTGGTGACCCTCGACGGCGAACGTCAGGATTCGTGCCTCGGCGCGTCGATCGCCGCACTGGGCGACGTCGACGGCGACGGACTACGCGATTGGCTCGCGAGCGCGGTGGAAGACGGCGAGACCGGTGTCGTCCGCGCGCACTCCGCTCGGACGGGAACCCTGCTCTTCGTGGCGCGTGGCGCTTCACGGAGCTTCGGACGCACGCTGTGCGCGTTCGGCGACGTCGACGGAGACGGGTGGCTCGACTTCGCCACGAACGAAGGCGACGACTTCACGTCCCAATGCGTCGAGTTGCGCTCCGGTCGCGACGGCCGGCGGCTCGCGAGCATCGGCTCGCCTCCACGCGAGACGTTCAACTGGCTCGAAACCTTCGGCGATGTCCTCGGCGCGCCGGGTGACGTCGACGGCGACGGCTGCGCGGATCTCTTCGTGGCGGCCTCGACGTGGAAGTACGAGGACCACGGACAGGGCGCGGCCGGAGGTCGCGCGTGGATCCACTCGGGCAGGACGCTCGAGACGTTGCTCGAACTGCGCGACGAGGCGGACTTCGACGAACTCGGCGGACACTTCGCGCCGCTCGGCGACGTGGACGGCGACGGCAGCGGCGATCTACTCGTCGCGACCCGCCGCGAACTGCGCGTCTACGCGGCGCGTTGACGAACGCGGCTCACCGAGCGTTCGCGGGAGCGAGCACGCCCCAGTCGGCGCTCGACTCGTAGCCGAGCCGCTCCGCGAGGTCCTTGTAGACCTCCTTGAAGTGCGCGACGTGTTCCGGCGTGAAGTGGTTCTTCCAGTCGCCGGCGACGCCCTTGCGGTAGTGGCTCTTCTCGTCGGTCTGGCCCTCCTTGCGGCCGCCGGCGAAGTTGGAGAAGCGATGGTCGTGCACGATGCCGAGCAAGCGTTCGGCCGGGAACGGCACGAGCCGCGACTTGAACGGCACGAGCGTCTCGTGGTGCCAGTGCAACACGTTGAGCGCGAGCCGCGCGTAGAGCCACGGGCGTTGGCGCATGCCGACGTGAGTCTCGTCGAGCAGCTCGAGGTGCGCGAGGATCTTGAGGAACCCGCGATACGGATCGGGCGTGAGCTCTTCCTGCCGCAGCTCGAGCACGTGCGGTTGGCGGTAGTCCCACTTCGACATCTCGCCGAGCACCTGACGCGTGAACGAGAACTCGATCTCCGCGTGCAGCCCTTCGTCCTTCGGCACGCTCTTCAACTTCTCGCGGTGCGCGGGCAGCTCCGGGAAGTCGTCGGTCGGGTGGCTGTTCTTGTGCGAGAAGTAGCCCGACACGACGATGTCGCGCGGATCGCGCACGACGTGGAAACCGCGATACGGCGGCAGACCCTTCAGGAAGTCCGCGTCGGCGTTGACGTACGAGATGAAGTCGACGCCCTGCTGCTCGACGTATCGAGGCAAGTCGTCCTGGAAGTTGCGCGGCGCGTAGAGGTACGCGATCTCGAGGCCCGCGTCGCAACAGATCGTCTCGAGGATCGAGTGGATCCACGTCGAGGCGCACTTGTGGTGGCCGAAGTAGGCGAAGAGCGGACGGGTCATCGGGACGGAAACGGTTTCCAGGGTGCGGGGCGAGATCGTGTCGGTCGCGGCGAGCGTCGGTCTTGAGCCCGTGCGCGGCTAGCCCCGCGCGAACCAGCGTCCCACGACCGGCAGCCGCGCGAGCTTCGCGCCCGCCGCGGAGCGTTCGTCGCGCGTCAGCACGCCGAACCACAAGTAGGCGAGCATCGCCGACAGCACGACGGCCTTCAAGAGCTGGGCGGTCCCCCACGCGAATTCCGCGGCCGCGTCGCGGCGCTCCCACCACACGGCGAACGCCGTGGCGGCCGCTACGGTTGCGAGGATCTTCGCGAAACGCGCGTGCTCGCTCTCCACGCCTCGGATCGAGTTCGAGAGCCGCGTGCAGACGAGCGCAAGCGCGCCGAACGCGACGAGTTTCGCGATCGCAGGGCCTTCGTAGCCGAGGCTCGGGATCCACCACCGATCGAGCGCGACGTTGAGCCCGAGCGCGCCGGCGTTGAGCCAGAAGAGCGGCCACGTGCGTTTCTCGGCGAGCAGCGTCACTTGCGCGAGCGCGTAGATCCCGTAGAGCACGTACGCCGCCGCGACCCAGGGCAGCACCCGGTGCGCGTCGAGATACGCCGCTTGCCCGGAGAGCAGTTGCGTGACTTCGCGGGCGAACACGATCGGCACGAGGCTCGTCGCCGCGACGAAGAGCAGCGCGTAGCCGTCGACGTGCGCCTGCAGCCTCGCCCGTTCTCGCCGATCGGTGATCGCGAAGAGCGACGGTTGCCACGCCTGCATGAACGAGCCCATGCCCATCTGCTGGACCATGAACCCGACCTTGTAGCCGAGGCCGAAGATGCCGACCCACGTCATCGCCAACGCTTCGGGCGCGAGCGCGCGCAGCATCACGCGGTCGACTTGGTGGAGGCCCACCTGGATCAGACCGACCGGCACGAGCGGCGCCGCGTAGACCAACATCGGCCGCAACTTCGCCCACGACACGCGCGGGCCGATGCGCGCGAGGATGCCGCCGGTCAGCGCGCACGACGTCACCAGTTCGCCGACGAGCACGCTCGCGACCATGCCCATCACGCCCCAGTCGAGCCACGCGACCATCGCGATCTTGAGCACGAGCTCGAAGAGCGACTTGATCGTGCGCAGCGTCGAGTAGAGCTGCGAACGTTTCTCGGTCTGGAGGTAACGGAAGCCCGCTTCGCTGGTCATCGCGAGTGGGATCGTCGCGAGCGCGACGGCGAGACACGCGGGCAAGTCGTCGTGCGCGAGCAGCGGATCCGCGGTCTCGAAAACCCAGCCGGCGAGCTCGACGCGGAAGAAGATGCACGCGCCGGCGACGAGCCAGGAGAAGACGCCGAGCGCGATCACGGCGCTCGAGATCACTTCGCGCCGGTCCTTCTCGTCCTGGTAGTCGAAGTAGAAACGCGTCATGCCGGCGAGCAGGTTCATGCCCGCCGCTTGCGTCGCCGCGACGATCAGGAGATCGACGAGCTCCGACGCGCCCCACTGCGCCACGTTGAGCGCGTACGTGAAGAGCGGCACCAGGAACAGGTTGAGCGCGCGCTGCAGGAGCGGCACCAGGCTGTAGACCAGCGAGTGCTTGACCAGCCCGCCGAGCGCGGAGCCGGAGCCCGACGCCGGCTTCACGCGCCGACCCGCGAGGGCCGAGCGCTCGCGGCCGCGGTCAGCGCCGCTTCGAGCTCGGCGCACTTCTGCGCCCAGGTGTAGTGCGCGAGCACGGTCTCGCGGGCGCGGGCACCGATCGCCGCACGACGAGCGCGGTCCTCGAACAGCGCGAGGATCTCGCGCACCAACGCATCGGTTCCGTCCGCGACGACCAGGTTGCGGCCGTCCTCGAGCACCAGTCCGCCGCAGCTCTTCGGCGTGGCGACGACGCATTTGCCCATCGACCAGGCCTGCAGGATCTTGTTCTTGATGCCGGTGCCGCTGACCATCGGGCACACGAAGAGCGTCGCGCGCGCGAGGTACGGCCGCACGTCGTCGACGACGCCCGTGACGTGGATCGCGTCGCCGTGCAGCGCGCGGACCTCCGGTGCGGGATCCTTGCCGACGACCCAGAGCTTGGCGCGCGGCGCGCGCTCGCGGAGCGCTGGAAAGACCTCGCGTGCGAAGTACGACACGCCTTCGACGTTAGGCGCGAAGCCCATGTTGCCTTCGAAAACCAGCGACTGCTCCTCCTCGGGCTCCGCGCGCGGTGCGAAGTACTCGTGGTCGACGCCGTTCGGCACGACGCGCACGTCGAGACCCGGATTGAGCTCCGCGATCGCGTCGCGGTCGCGTTCGGCGACGACGGTGCACACGGCGAGGTGGCGGAAGAAGAGTTGCTGGTAGCGAGTGATCTTCGAGAGGTCGCGCAGGTTGCGCAGGTACTGCACGGGACCGCGACTCTGCTCGAGCCGCGTGCGCGCGGGACCGGTCTCGTCGTCCGCGACGTCGCCGAGCACCGGCACGCCCCGGAGCCGATGCGAGTAGACGAGCATCTTGATGCCTCCGGTCCAGACCACGTCGAACTCGCTCGGCCGCAACGCTTCGATCGCCGCGAGCACCTGCGGGTCGAACTCGAAGACTTCATGGACCGAGAACGAGCGCAGCGCTCGGCCGACAGGGTTGCCGTGCCGGCGTGCGGGCGTCGACGGGAACAGATGGATCGACCGGAAGAGCGGCTCGAGTTCCTTCGCCGGTGGCGGCGCGCCGATCGCCGCGAGGTGCACCTCGTGACGACGCGCGAGCTCCCGCACATGGTGGTAGTTGTGCAGGTTGTAGCCGTCCTGCAGGGGGAAGGGCGGCTTGTGCGCGAGGAGGAGCACTCTCATCCGGGGGGCGCCCGATCATCGGCTTCGCGGCGTCCCGGTCGAGAGCCGGCTCGGTTAGCCCGCTGCGTGCCGGGGGGCTCGGGCCGCACGGAAGCACTCCCGAACGGCTCCGCGAGGAGCGAACGATCGAATTCGCTTTTGCTACAGAGTCCCAACGAGCGCATCCGAAAGTGCCGCCCGGAAGCGTGTGGACGACCGCCTGGGGAGGCGGTCCTGACGGGGAGGTTCTGGATGAAGAGCAGACGGGAAGAGAACACGGGCGCCTTCGCCCGAGGATGGATCGAAGCGATGCAGCGCACGGAAGGCGAGGCAAAGCGCCGCGGCGGGAAGACGGTGCGCGCGTTCGGCGGAATCGCGCTCTGCCTCGCGCTCGCGGCCTGCGGCGCAGGGGCGGGCCCGGGCGCGGACGACGGCGGCGGCACGACGCTCGCCGCGACGGCGGCGGGCACGGGACAGGTCGTCGCCGAGTTGGAGCTCGCGGCGCCGAGCATCTCGAGCTTCGTGCTGCGCGGCACCGTGCCCGTGCCGAAGGGCACCTATCCGCGCAAGGACGGACTCGCGCCGTTCACGATCCTCGACTTCGACGGCAACCCCGTGGCGACGCAGTGCGAAGTCGTCAGCCGCTACCCGAACGACGCCGACGGCGCGGACGTGATCGAAGTCTTGGGTCGCGTCAACTTGGCTCCCGGCACGGCGGTCGGCACGCGCGTCACCTACCCGATCGTCGACGATCCGCACCCGATCAAGAAGTTCCAGGTCACGAAGCCGGTGCTCGGCATGCTCGGCAAGCAGAGCACGCTGATGCTCGTCGCGAAGGACTGCTTCGGCCATCAGTACACGCTCGACCTCGTCAAGGACACTCGCCTCGCGTACTCCAACGGTCTCACGCGCCAACTGCGCATCGGCGACGCTGCGTCGCAGATCCGCACCTACGGCGTGCTGCTGCCGACGTCGTCGACGCCGAGCGGTCCGCCGAACGGCCCGCTGCCGCACTTCCTCGGCGCGCACGCGTACATCGGCACGTGGGCGAAGTCCGACGTGATCTCGCTCGATCTGCGCATCTCGAACGGGTTCAGCGGCCGTGACGCGACGACCAAGAACGACGACCCGCTCGGCGACCTCTACTTCGAGTCGCTCGAACTCTGGGTGAAGAAGG
Source organism: Planctomycetota bacterium (assembly GCA_023150475.1). Lineage (GTDB taxonomy): Bacteria > Planctomycetota > UBA1135 > UBA1135 > JACRIN01. The sequence goes on along the minus strand of JAKLKU010000009.1, from coordinate 163,282 downwards.
GTTGGACGATCGAAAGCTCGCTCGCCGACTCCGCCCAAGGCCCGTCGTACGACGCCGGCAAGTGGACGGCGTATCCGCTCGTCGATGCACGCGCGGACGGCAAGCTGCACGTGATGCCGTCGCAGGCGCAGTTCCATCGGCGACTGACGATCGCGCCGACCGGCAAACAAGCGGAAGCGAAGGCCTACGCCCGCGCCGAGAACCTCGGGTTCTGCAAGGAAGGCGTCGCTCCGACCGGACAAGACCTCTTCTCGTGGTGGAACCCGGCGACGGCGCGCTACTTCACGCAGAAGCACCTGTTGCCGAACCTCGATCACTTGGGCGCGCCGCAGATGCGCGCGAAGCTCGGAGCGGAACTCGCGACGACCGAGACGCGCATCAAGACGGGCCAACCCGACGCGTTCCCCTATCCGACGATGGGCGCGATGGGCTGGGCGTACCCGTGGGGCTCCAAGTACGGCGGCATGACCGGCGGACAGGAGATCTTCATGTACGACGGGCTCACGACGGCGGCCGCGGCGTCCAACGAAGGTTGGCGCGGCTACGAAGCGATGCACCGCATGTACACCGACCGTCAACCGACGACGATCTTCAACAAGGACGGCGATCCGACGCGCGTCGCGGACTGGGTGATCCACGGCTCGAACGGCGACTACATCCCGATGAACTTCTTCTTGAAGCTGCAGTCGGGCAACGACCCGTTCGGGTTCAAACTCGCGCCGACGTACCAGACGAACTACGTCGCGTCGAACGGCCTACAGCCGCCCTACGAAACGAACCTGAAAGGCTACGGCCCGATCGACTTCCAGCACTACGTGCGCCGCACGCGGTCCGAGAAAGTGCTGATCTGGCTCGGCAACGACGCGATCGCGAAAGACGACGCGCGCATGGACGCGGAGCTCTTCCACCTCTCGTACTGCGAGTACGCGAACGACGCGAAGGGCAACGCGAACGGTTCGGGGTTGCTCGCCGACATCAAGTCGGTCACCAACTCCCCGGGCGATGGCTTCGGCTTCGGTCGCGGCGAAGGTTGGGGCATCGACGTGATGAACGTCGCCTACTCGATCAACGATCCGAAGTGGCGCCAGGAAGTGCTGCCGTGGTACCAGAAGATCGCGGACCTCGTGATCGCCGGCCAAGGCACGTGCAACGGCTTCTGGCAAGCGCAGGTCAACAGCAAGTGGCTGAACGGCGCCTACCAAGCGCGCCAGTCGTTCGAGCAGTCGATCTGCGAGAACGCGCTGCTCGGCGCCATCGAAGTCGCGCTGCGTGACGTCGACCTCGCGCGCCAACACGAGATCGAAGCCGCGCTCGAAGCGTCGCTCTACGCGATGATCGGCCCGATGGGCTGGAGCCAGAGCCAGAAGGCTCCGTGGACGCAAACCGCGGTCGCGCCGCTCTCCGGCGGCAACATCTACTGCGGCTCGCTGCCGCCGAACGGCGACTCCGGCAAGCCCGACAAGTACTACACGTGGTCTTCGTTCGCGTACGGCTTCGAGTTGACCGGCGACTCGACGTTCATCGACATGGCCGAGCTGATGGCCGGCGGCAACCTGCTCGCGATCTTCGAAGGCCAGGGCTACAACACGCTCGAGAACCGAGCCGCGCTGCTCGCACTCGTGCAACACGGCGTGCCCTGATCAGCCGCGTGAGTTCTGCGCGAGCGGGCGCGACGAGCGAGAGCTCGCCGCGCCCGCTCGATTTCTTCGGCGCGCGAACGACGGGCGCGAGCGCACGATTCGCGCGTGCGTGACCGCTCGTTCCCGCTGCGGAGCGGCTCCGCACGGGCCCGAGAACGCGGATCGAACCGCGTCGATGCAGCGCTTTCACCGACGCATCACACTTCGACTCGAAACGACTCGGGTGTTTCGGATGACAGTCCGTCCCTTCGGCGCCGCGCCCGAACGCCGTGGCACGGCCATTGCCTAGGCCAAGACGCGCCCACCCCACTGCTCTCGGAACGGCATCGATCCGAGACGCTCGTCGAGGTCCGCGACCGACCGATCCTCGCCCGCACGCGACTCGGTCGGTCGGTGTTCCCGGGGGGACGCAGCCGCGCGGCGAACGGGAAGCCCGTCGCGCGGACTCGGAACCAACACCAAAGAAGAGGGGAATCACCATGTCGAGGGCCGCTCTCGGCGGAGCTTCGCGTTTGCGAGTTTCGACCGTTCTCGGATTTCCGTGCCACGCTCGCTTCGGCGACTTCGTTCGCGCTCGGCTCGCCGGGCTCGCGCTCTTGGTCGGCCTCGTGGCGGCCGGATCCGCGGCACCGGCTCGAGGCGCCGGCGGCCCGCCACCCGGCACCGTGATCGGCGAGTTCGAACTCGCCGCTCCGGCGTCGAGCTCCTTCGTGCTGCGCGGCACGTTGCCGTTGTTGCCGGGCACGTTCCCGCGCGCCGACGGCAAGATCCCGTTCTCGCTCCGCGACTCGAACGGGACGATCATCCCGGCGCAGGTCGACGCGGTCAGCTTCTTCCCGAACGACGTGCTCGACGGTGCCGACGTCGTCGAACTCACGGCGCCCGTCCACCTGCCGCTCGGCACGGTGGTCGGCACGCGGGTGAAGTACCAAGTGGTGGCGACGCCGCACACCCCGTCGACGTTCACGCCGACGGCGGCGGTGCAGTCGCTCTTCACGACGCCTGGCGCCGTCACGCTGCGCACGCGCGACGTGTTCGGCCACACCTACGTCGCGGATCTCCTCCGCGGCGCCGACGACACGCGGCTCCTGCGTTCGGGCGAGTACCGGGAACAGACTCGCTTCTACGAAGTGATGCGTCCGACGACGACCAACTACGGCCCGCCCAACGGACCGTTGCGGCGCATGATGGGCGTGCACTCGTACGTCAGCACCTGGGCCGGCGAAGACTTCGTCAGCATCGACCTGCGCGTGCACAACGGTTCGAGCGGCGCCGACAAACAGGATCCGATCGACGACCCGCAAGCGGCGCTCTACTTCGATCAACTCGAGCTCGTCGTTCCGCTCGGTTGGGTCGTGATCCCGGACCTCGTGGACGTCGGCTGGGGACTTCCGACCATCCAGGGCACGAACACCGTGCAACCGATCGTGAAGGCGCAACCGGGCAACACGCTCCACGTGATGCCCGTCCAGGCGCAGTTCCACCGGAGGTTGGTGCTCGCACGCGCGACGGCGCTCGTGCGCGCGACCGAAGTCGTGAAGCAACAGTGGCTCGGCTTCTGCCAACCCGGAGCGAACGCCACCGGTCCGTACTACTCGTGGTGGAACCGCTTCACGGCGCGCTACTTCCCGCAACGTCACGCGTTGCCGCGCTTCGACTTCAAGGGCAAGACGTCGGCGCTCTCGAAGCTGAAGAGCGAGTACAACTCCGAAGTCGACTGGGTCCTCCAAGGCATCTCGAAGAACGCCTACCCGTTCTTCTCGCCGCAACTCGGCTGGGCGTACCCGTACGGCACCAAGTACGGCGGCATGACCGGCGGGTCGGACATCTACCTCTACGACGGCGTGCTCACGGCGTGGGCCGCGTCGAACGAAGGCTATCGGCACGCCGAACTCTGCCACCGCTCTTACACCGATCGCCAGGCGGTCGTGCTCTACGACAAGAACGGCGAACCGACGACTCTGGACACGTGGCTCGTCGACGGGCCGCAGTTCCAGTACGTCCACATGGAGTTCTACCTGAAGCTGCTGCCCGGCCCCGATCCGTTCGGCTTCGCGACGGCGCCGCAGTACCAGGTCACCGAAGTCGCGAACCAAGGTCGCGCACCGTCGTACGAAGCCGAGTTGCTCTCGTACAAGCCGGTCGACGTTCAGCACCACGTGCGTTGGCTGCGCTCGCCGAAGGTCCTGACGTGGCTCGGCAACGACGCGCTCGCGAAGGACGACCTGCTGATGGAGGCCGAGATCCTGCGGCTCTCCTACCACGAGTACGCGACGGCGCCGAACGGCGGCGCGATTCCGTCGGGCATGTTGTTCGACATGCACTCCGTCGAAGTCGATTCGGGCAAGGGCTTCGGCGTCGGCCGCGGCGAAGCCTGGACGATCGACGGCATGTGCGCCGCCTACTCGATCGCGCCGCCGGTGTGGCGAGCTCGGGCTCGGGACTGGTTCGTCAACGTGACGAAGCTCTTCCGCCAAGGTCAATCGCGCTGCAACGGGTTCCTGATGAGCCTGAAGTCGTCGAAGGACTTCAACGGACAGTACTTCGCGCGACGTCAGACCGAGACGGCGATGCTCGACCAAGCGATGATCTCGATCATCGAGTCCGTCTTCCGCGGCGCGGATCCGGCGCGCACCCACACTCTCGAACAGGTCCTCGCCAAACAGGTCTACGGCGAGATCGGTCCGATCTCCTGGAGCAACTCGCAGAAGGGTCCGTACGCGACGATCGCCGTCGCGCCGCTCTCGGGCGCCCCGTATTGCGACACGACGCCGGCGAACTCGCCCGACGCCGACAAATTCCAGTCGTGGAACAGCCTCGCGTACGCCTACGAAGTGACCGGAGATCCGCTGTTCCTCCAACGCGCCGCGGAGATGAGCGGTGCGAGCTCGACGCCCGGACTGCTCAACGCGCAGCAGGCGATGGGCTGGACGAACCACGAGAACCGCGCGGGCTTGCTCGCGCTCGCCCAACTGATCTGGCTGCCCTGACGCAGCGCGATCGGCGACCGTCCGCATCCGGCCGCTCGGCGTCGTCCCTCGAAGGGCGAGCCGGGCGGCCGGCCTCGTTCCAAGCGGCGGACCGAGTTCAGCGCGGCCGGGCGAAGAGCGACGAGAGCTCGACCGCCGCGCCGCGGCGCGTGACCCGCCCGCGAACGATCGTGTCGTTCGAAACGGCGACCGAGCCGACGAGGCTGTTCACGACTTCGCCGTCGTCGCCGAGCGGATCGATCGCGAGCGTCGGCGCGTTCGGCGCGGCCGACACGAAGCGGTTCTTGCCTTCGATGCGGACCGCACGGCAGCCGCCGAGCGACACCAGCGGGCGATCACCGCACCCGGGCGCCATCTCGAAGTCGTTGTCGCGCAGGATCAACGTGCCGTTCGCTTCCCCCACGCCGCGGTCCCACGCGACGAGCGCTCCGGTGCCGTACGGCGAACCCGCGCGCGTCAGTGTCCTCAGTTCCGCGGCGAAGCCCGCGCGGAAGACGTTCTTCTCGACGACGATGTCGCCGCGGTGGCGGCCGGCGAACGTCAACGCCGACCCGCCCTTGAAGTTGTCGCCCGACGAGATGCCCACGTCGGTGATCCGGCAGTTGCGGATCGTGATCGTGCCGACGCCCGGCGGGCCTTCGTTCGGCCGCGCGGTGAACTGGCAGAACGTGCGTCCGAGGCGGGTCGCGTCGACGTTCTCGATCAGCACGTCGCCTTTCAGGTTCTGCAGGTAGAAACCGTGCTCCCACTTCGTGTCGCGCACGATGGCGCGGCGGTTCACGCCGCGGAACTCGAACTGCGCGAGGCCGGAGCCGTAGACCCCCCACTTCGATTTCTGCCCGGTCTGCGTCAGGTGGTCCCAACCGCCCCACAACTCGCAGTCGTGGAAGCGATAACCCGCGTGCGTCGACTTGCCGCCGTCGGCGGTGAAGAAGATCCCGGCGCGATAACCACACTCGATCTTGAGGTTCTTGAACGTGAACCAGCCGTTCGGGATCGCCTGGCCGACGCCGATCGTGTCGCTCGCCTTGCCGGCGCGGATCCAGACTTCGCCTTGACCCTCGATCGTCACCGGCGAATTCGAGTTGCCGCCGCTCGTCTGCGCGTTCCACGGCGACGCCTTCGAGTAGCCGATGCCGAACGCCGGATAGTCACCGGGCTGCACCAGGATGCGCGTGCCCGGCCCCGATCGCGCGAGCGCCGTCGCGAGCGGATTCTGGGTCGGCACCGTGCCGACGCCGTCGAGTTCGACGCGATCCGGGTAACAAGTAATGTTGAGCACCTGCGGCTGCGTTTGGGGCTCGCCCTGAGCGCGCCGACCGGCGTTGCGATCCTGCGGCGCGAGCACGAAGAGCGAAGCGAGGAGCCACGGGAAGAGCGTCGTCATGGAACTCCGTTCGGTCGGGGGACGGCGTCGAGAATAGTCCGATGCGTCCGCTCTCTCCACGTCCGAGACGGCCGCGAGCCCACGAACCGCGCTCGCAGAGCACTTCGGGGGCTTCGCGCGCCTAGAATCCCAGGGATCCCCATGCCCCGCGCCGCGATCGTGATCCCGTGCTTCAACGAGGCCGCGCGGCTCGACGTCGCTCGGCTGCGGGGCGAACTCGCGCGTTCGCCCGAAGTCGACTACGTGCTCGTCGACGACGGTTCGCGCGACGAGACGCGCGCTCGGCTCGAGGAAGTGCGGCGCGGGCTCGAAGCGCGCGTCGAAGTGCTCGGCCTCGACACCAACCAAGGCAAGGCCGAAGCGGTCCGGCTCGGCCTGCTCGCCGCGCTCGCGCGCCGCCCCGACTACGTCGGCTATTGGGACGCCGACCTCGCGACGCCGATCGAGGTCGCGGAGGACTTCCGGCGCTGGCTCGACGTGCATGCGGACTTCGAGATCCTGACGGGCGCGCGCGTCGCGCTGCTCGGACGGCACGTCGATCGCAAACCGCTGCGCCACTACGTCGGGCGCGTCTTCGCGACGGCGGCTTCGCTGACGCTCGGTTTGCCGATCTACGACACGCAGTGCGGCGCGAAGCTCTTCCGCGTCCTGCCGCACACGAAGGAGCTTTTCGCCGAACCGTTCGTCGGCCGTTGGGTCTTCGACATCGAGATCCTCGCGCGCAGACAACGGCTCGCGCGCGAGCGCGGTCTGGCGCGCGTCGAAGCCGTGCTCTACGAGTTCGTGCTGACGCGCTGGATCGACGTCGCGGGCTCGAAGGTCAAGCCGCTCGACCTCTTGCGTTCGCTGTGGCAACTGCGCGCGATCCGCAAGCGCTACTTCCGCGAGCGGTGAGCTCCCGCGGAAGTCCCGCGCACCGCGCGCGAGCTCAACCGAACTGGATGCCTTGCGCGAGCGGCAGCGCGCGCGACCAGTTGACGGTGTTGGTCTGCCGCCGCATGTAGACCTTCCACGAGTCCGAACCGGACTCGCGGCCGCCGCCGGTCTCCTTCTCGCCGCCGAACGCGCCGCCGATCTCCGCGCCGCTCGTGCCGATGTTGACGTTGGCGATGCCGCAGTCGGAGCCGATCGCGGACGTGAACTTCTCCGCGTGGCGCACGTTCAGCGTGAAGATCGCCGACGAGAGTCCTTGCGGCACGCCGTTCTGTTTCGCGATCGCGTCGTCGACGTCCTTGCACCGAATCACGTACAGGATCGGCGCGAACGTCTCTTCCTGCACGATCGGCCAGTGGTTCTCGGCGCGCACGATCGCCGGCCGCACGAAGTTGCCGCCGGCGAGCGCGCCCTTGAGCTTCAGGCGCTCGCCGCCGTAGAGCACTTCGCCGCCTTGTGCCTTCACTTTCGCGAGCGCGGCTTGCATCTCTTCGACGGCTTCCGGCGTGACGAGCGGTCCGCAGAGCGTCCCGTCGACGCTCGGATCGCCGACCTTGACGGTCGAGTACGCCTTGACGAGCCGGCGCTCGACTTCCGCCGCGAGCTTCTCGTGGACGATCAAGCGCCGCGTCGTCGTGCAGCGTTGCCCCGCGGTGCCGACGGAGCCGAACACGATCGCGGGCAGCGCGAGGTCGAGGTCGGCGTCGTCCATGACGACGAGCGCGTTGTTGCCGCCGAGCTCGAGGATGGTGCGGCCGAAACGCGCCGCGACCGAGCTCGCGACCTTGCGCCCGACCTGCGTCGAACCGGTGAACGACACGAGCGGCACGCGCGCGTCGTGGAGCATCGGCTCGCCGACTTCCGCCGACGGCCCGATCACGAGCGACGCGAGCGCGCCGAAGCCTTCTTCCTCGAGCACGGGCCGCACGACGTTGGTCAATCCGATCGCGCAGAGCGGCACGGTGCCCGCGGGCTTCCACACGCACGCGTCGCCGCAGATGTACGCGAGCATCGAGTTCCACGCCCACACCGCCATCGGGAAGTTGAACGCCGTGATGACGCCGACGACGCCGAGCGGATGCCAGCTCTCGCGCATCGCGTGGCCGGGCCGCTCCGAGTGCATCGAAAGGCCGTAGAGCATGCGCGACTGCCCGACGGCGAAGTCGCACATGTCGATCGCTTCCTGCACCTCGCCGAGGCCCTCTTGGAGGATCTTGCCCATCTCCAAACTGATCAGTCGACCGAGCGGATCCTTGTGGAGTCGGATGCGCTCGCCCATGCGCCGCACGATCTCGCCGCGCTTCGGCGCAGGCACTTCGCGCCAGCGCAAGAACGCCGCGTGCGCCGCCGCGACCGCCGCGTCGTAGTCCTCGCGCGTCGCTTGGCGCACGCTCGCGATCACTTCGCCGGTCGCGGGGTTCTTGCTCTCGAGCAGCTTTCCGCGCGTCTTGCGCCAAGCGCCGTCGTAGGCGCCGGAGTTCTCCGCCTTGAGGCCGAGTTTCTTCAGGAAGTCGTGACGCGGTGCGGTCGCTTGGGCCATGTGAAGCGCTCCTTGGGCGCGAATTTCGGGCGACCAAGATAGCTCGCGCGTCGAGCTGCGCCAAAGCGCGCCGGTGCTGCGAGCGCGATGCAGCCCGGCGTCTTGCGCCGATGCATACCGGGCACACCGGCGCAGTGCGCCGCGGCGCGCCCGCGCGAGCCGGGCGTCGAGAACGCGGCGGTTCCGCTGCGCCGGCGCGGAGCGCGCGCTATCCTCTTCGCCCCTTATGGCGGACAAGATCATCTTCCAGCTCCAGGACCTGCGGAAGCACTACGGCCAGGACGAGATCCTGAAAGGGATCACGCTCGCGTTCCTCGAAGGCGCCAAGATCGGCGTCATCGGTGCGAACGGCGCGGGCAAGTCGACGCTGCTCCGCATCATCGCCGGCGTCGACACCAAGTTCGACGGCACCGCGAAGGCGGTCGGCGCGCTCTCGATCGGTTACTTGCCGCAGGAACCGCCGCTCAACGACGCACTCGACGTCGCGGGCAACTTGAAGGAAGCGGTCAAGCCGCTGCTCGACATCGAAGCGCGCTACCACGAGGTCAGCGGACTGCTCGGCACTGCGGAAGGCGACGAGGCCGACAAGCTGAACGAAGAGTTCATGCACCTCTCGGAGGAGATGGAGCACAAGGAGATCTGGGAGCTCGACAGCCGACTCGAACAGGCCGCGACCGCGCTCTGCCTGCCGCCGCTCGACGCCGACGTGAAGAAGCTCTCCGGCGGCGAGCGCCGGCGCGTCGGCTTGTGCAAGCTCTTGATGTCGCACCCCGACCTGCTGCTGCTCGACGAGCCGACGAACCACCTCGACGCGGACACCGTCGAATGGCTCGAGCACTACCTGAAGGAGTACCACGGCACGGTGATCCTGATCACCCACGACCGTTACTTCCTCGACAACGTCGTCGGTTGGATGCTCGAGATCGAGCGCGGTCGCGCGATCCCGTACAAAGGCAACTACTCCGAGTACCTGACGACCAAGCAGAAGGCGCTCGAAGTCAAGAAGGGTCAGGACGCGGCTCGCGAGAAGGTGATCGCGCGCGAGCTCGAGTGGATCCAGAAGACGCCGAAGGCGCGCACCACGCGCTCGAAGGCGCGCCTCTCGCGCTACAAGGAACTAATCGAGCAGAAGGCGGAAGACGCGCTCGAAGCGATCGAGCTGCGCATCCCGCCGGGACCGCGCCTCGGCGACAAAGTGATCGAGTTCCGCGACGTCACCAAGGGCTTCAAGGAACGCACGTTGATGCGCAACCTGACCTGGGAGCTGCCGCCGGGCGGCGTGCTCGGCGTGGTCGGCGCGAACGGCATGGGCAAGACGACGATGCTGCGCATGATCCTCGGGCAGGAGAAGCCCGACGACGGCAAGGTCACGCTCGGCAGCACCGTACTGCTGCGCTACCTCGACCAGTCGCGCGCGATCCTGGACGACGCGAAGAGCGTCTTCGACAACATCACCGAGGGCAACGTCCAGATCAACTACGGCGGCAAGACGCTCGATGCGCGAGCCTACGTCGCACGCTTCAACTTCAAGGGCGAGGACCAACAGAAGTTGCTCGGCGAGTGCTCGGGCGGCATGCGCAACCGCGTGTTGCTGGCCAAGATGCTGCGCGAGCCCGCGAACGTGATCATCATGGACGAGCCGACCAACGACCTCGACCTCGAGACGTTGCGCGTGCTCGAAGAAGCGATCCAGGAGTACCCGGGCTCGGCGATCGTCGTCAGCCACGACCGCTACTTCCTGAACCGCGTCGCGACGCACATCCTCGCGTTCGAAGGCGAAGTGGAAGAGGGCAAGGGTCCCGAAGTGAACTTCTACTCGGGCGACTTCGAGGCCTACCACGAATGGCGCGAGAAGAACCGCGCCGAACGCGGCATCGGCCCCATCTCGCGTGCCGGCAAGTACCGCCAGTTCTGGCGCGACTAGGCGACGCTGATCGACTCGACGAGAACGTCGGAGCCCGGGCATGGGCTCCGCGCGCTGGGGACTCGGCGATCGGCGCAGGAATGGCACTCGCCGCGGAACTCCCGGGCTCCTCTTGACCGGTTCGGTCGGGGGGGGCAATCTGAACTCGTCGATCGCGAGTGGCGGCCGCGAATCACGCGACTAGCCCGAGTAAGTGCCAGAAGGAAAAGCGAGGACAAGTCTCGTGAAGCTGATCGCACTCGTCTCTGCGGCGTTCGTCGGTGGCTACATCACGTTGTTGGCTGCTCCGCATCCGGCGTGGGCGGTTCCCGCGGCAGCTGCATCGCAAACCTGCCAAGGCGAGGTGATCATCCCATTGGATGAGAATGGGCTTCCGACGGGCCCGGCGACCAACGTGTGTACCGATCCATGCGCCGAGGGATGCTCCAGCTATGTCGTCACGATCGTCGGCCCAAACGGTCCGTACGATGTCGCGGCTTGCGGATGCTCGGGTGCAGGGCAACAGAACTACTGTTGCCAGGCCGTCCTTTCGCCGCCGAGCTCGAGCGGGGCGGGGATCGCCATCGGCTACTGTGGGTTTCCCTACTGCCCTGGCACGTCGAGCCAATCGTGCGTCTCGGAACAGGGTGCTGGCGTCGGCACCGCGGGTCCCGACGAGTGGGGTGCCGTCGGCAAGTGCAAGTTCGTTCCGCAACCTCGCTGACTGACAGGCGCACATGCGACGCAACGTGGTACGCGCAGCGACGATCGGCGCGCTTGCCACGACCCTCGGTTTCATCGGCTTCTTGATCGCGCGGCGTCCCACATCGACGGCTTCGTCTCCCGAGCGGCCCATGGCTCCCGAGACCAGCGGGGTCTCGAGCGCGCCCATCTCGCCGGAGCGCGCCGCCCTGCCCGCGACGGCGACTTCGCGAATCAACCCGGAGTTACCGACCGATTCACTGCCTGAGTCGACGTCCGGCCTGGTGGTCCGGGTGGTAACGCCGTCGGGATCCCCGGTCGCTGACGCCGACATCGTCCACTTCAGCGAGAGCGGCGTGCAAAGGCTGGGGCGCGTGGACACGGAGGGAACGTTTCCAATTCCGGCGCACCTCGGGCACCAAGGCGCGGTCCAAGCCCGCAAACGAGGCTTCTGGAGCGAAGTCGCGCATCTCGACGACTGTGCGTCGGACATGATCGAGCTTCGGGTGGTGCCCGGCGGGGTGATTCGCGGTGTGGTGGTGGATGCAACCGGCCGAGCGGTAACGGATGGGTCGATCGTGATGGCATGGCCTGATTCCCTGCGGGCCCCCACGAGTCGGCACACATCGGTGGGCTTGTTCGGCGACCCCTACGTCCCCACCGTCGCCACCGCTGGGGACGGCAGCTTCATCTTCGAGGACTTGGATCCCCGGCCTCGATACTCGCTCGCCGCCGGCGGCGCAGGCCGATTGACACCTGCGGTGGTCACTGGACTCGTCGTGGATGGTGATCCGGTGCAGCTGCGGCTCTCGGCGCTGTACGGCGTGCGCTGCCGACTCGCGGATGCGACCGGCGGACCGGTGCGGTCCTCTCGGCAGGCCACGGCCGACGCCCGCGTGACGATGCAACTGGTCCGCGCCGCCCCAGGCGTCCAGAAGGTGCCGCACTGGCTCGCCGCATTGAGTGGCCTCGTTCCACCGGCGGCGCACTCCGAGCCGTATGAGGCTCTGATGCTGTATTCCGCGGAGAGCCATCCGGAGGTCGTCGGCCCCATCCGCTGCAGTGTCAACCTCCCCGGTTATCTGCCGCTCGAAATCGAGCTTTTCGCGCCGCCGGTGAGCTCCACGTTGACCGAAGCTCGCATCGAGCTCACGCCGACGGAATCCCGGCGCGGCAGCATCGTCGTCCAACTGGATTCGCCGCAGGTCGCTGGCTCGATCCACGCGCGCGCGCAGCAGTCGTTGCTTCAGCTCCACCTGGCGCTCGGGACGGGCGCGGAGCGCGCGTCATATGATCTCGATGGAGCCAGCGTTGGTGAGTATCGCATCGACGACGTTCCCGTGGGCGACTATGTCGCGCGCGTGGCGAGTCGCGTGAGCTCGTTCGTCTGGCCGCCAGTGGAGGAGAACCCCGTTCGAATTCGGGTAGAGGAAACCGAGTGTGCCCGAATCGTGGTCGACGCAAGCCCACTCGGTTGCTTGCGGTTGGAGTTGACAGACGAGATGGGCCTGGCGTACTCGGGCCCGGCCGTCGTCGTGATTCTCCCTGCTGCCGGCACGGCGACGACGTCGGAGTTCTTCAACGAGCTGCGAGAGCTCGATTTCGACCGTGCACCGTACTCGATCGGCGCCCTGCTGCCGGGAGCGTACCGCGTCGGATTCCGGTTCCCCAAGGCACGGCCGAGCGAGGAAGGGAACGTCGAGGTGGCCGTGACGTGCGGTACCGAGGTGCGTAAGCAGTTCGTCCTCTCGGTCGACCACTAGCCCAAGTTCCGCAGTTCGTCCGAGCGACACGAGTCCTGGCAAGGACTTGCGTTCATCGAAGGCCGGAAGTTGTCACTACACGCGCGCGCTCACCTCACTTCGTCGTGCGTTCAGTCGTCGCGGTAGTCGTACCCCGAGCCGTTCCAGGAGCATCGCCTGCGGCGGCTCGGGTTTGACGACGCAGCGGATGCGCAGCTCGCGCGCATCCGTCGTGGGCAGCACGACGTCGACGGATTGGACCTGAGCGAGTTCGTCGAGCACAGTCCGCGCCGTATCGCCCAAGCCCGCGCGTCGCGTCCACTGCTCGAGCGTCTTCCACAGCACGTCCGCCAGGAAGCAGATGAAGATGTGCGCCTGGACGCGCTCCTCGTTGCGATGCCACACGGGTCGAATCTGGAGGTCGCTCTTTTGGACCCGGAATGCCGCCTCCGCCTGAGTGAGCTGGATGTACGTCTGCCACAGCTCGGCCTCGGTCCAGTTCGTGACGTTCGTGCGCAGGAGATAGCAGCCTTCGAGCGCACGACTGCGCGCCACCCAGCTCTCGTTTTCGCGCACCACCAGCCGCAGCCCGCTCGCGCGCACGGCGCTTTCCTCGACCACGATCTCGTACTTGTCGGCGACGCGTGAGTTGCGCTCGAGCATCCGTCCGATCTGACGCTCGACCTGCGCTCGATCGACGGTCTTTCGCGAGCGCTCCAAGCGCGCACTCAGCCGGTCGAGTGCTTCTTTCAGCCGAGCGCCGAAGCGCTCCACGATCGCGCGATCCTTGGCCTTGCGCTGCTCGGAGCGGCACAGCAGGAAGGTCTCGTCGCCGCCTTCGCGCGGCACGAGCTTGACCTCGACGTCCTCGCGGATGCGCATCCAGTCGGCGTCTTCGACGATCCGCTGTTGCATTCGACCCAGCTCCGACTTGCTCGCGCCGATCAAGTAGCGTCGACCGCCACCGCGCAGCCACGCGACGTTCTTCTCGCTCACCATGCCGCGGTCCATCACCCACACGCGATCCGCCGAGCCGAAGCGCGCCTCGATCGTCGTGACGATCTTCTCCACCGTCGTCACGTCCACCGTGTTGCCGTCGAACACCTCGTACGAGAGCGGGATCCCCTCGCGCGTCACGACCAGCGCGATGCAGACCTGCCTGCAGTCGGGGCGGTGATCGCGGCTGTAGCCGCGCTTGGCCTGCGGATTCGACTCCGCAAGTCCCTCGAAGTACGTCGACGTCACGTCGTAGAGCAGCAAGTCGTAGTCGATCGCGAAGAGCTCGCCCAGACGCTCACGCAGATGCTGCTCGACGGCGGGCTTGTGCGGCAAAAGCTTGTCGAGCGCACGGCACACGCGATCGTCGTTGACCTTCTCTGCCGGCACGCCGAGCAAATCCTCGAGCGCTGTCTTGCGATAGACGTCCTCGGCCAAGGCCAGATCGCTCGACGGGCTGCACAGCCGCAAGATCACGTGGATCGCGGCGAGCGTCGACCAACGCACGTCTTCGCGGCCTTCTTCGATCAGTTCGTCGAACAGCTGGTCGAGTTGCAATGCACGCCACAAGACGAGCGCGAGGTACACGTCGCCGATTCGACGCGAACGCTCGACGCGCAACTTGCGCAGCTCGATCTCCGCCGTCTCGCCGTCGTCGATGTCGTCGGGCTCGAACAGCGACGGCTCGCAACGCCTGCCCGTGAGCTTGTCCGCCAACTGTTGAGCCCGCATCGGACCGCGTGCGTCCAGCCGCCCCAAGCTCGCGACGACCTCTTGCCGCACCTTTCCGCCCACGCGGATCGAGCGCACGAGATTCCAGTACACGTGCGTCTTGGCGCCGCGCCGGACCGTGGTGTGCCGAAGGAACATCGCTCGCTCTCGCGAGCAATTTCTCGCGCACTCACGGACCCCGAACAACGGGGTGTGTTGTCACTACATCGACTTTCAGCCACTCCGCCGTCGTCGATCGCGCGCTCCGCGACGTCCAGGCGCCGCTGCCAACCTCCAAAGTCCCGCTCGTTTTCCTCCAACTGCGGAACTTGGGCTAGGTGGGCACCCGTGGTTCCGCACGGTGTCTCGTGCGACTGGGCGCGAATCGCGCGAACGTGCGGCCGAAGTCATTGACTTGGCGTCCACGAGCTCGACGAGCGGCGACCAACACCGTACTGCAGCGCCGCTGCGTTGCGCCGACGCGCTCGCGCACACCGATCTCTCGAGTCGCGGCCGGCGTCGATTCGTCTCGTGTGGTCAACCCGCGTCGCACGACCGTCGAACCGCACGAAGCGCAGACCTTGGAACCCGTACTCGGTTCGAGTCTCCAGGTCGACATCGCCGTGCTCGTCGCCACACCTACGAGCCGTCCGACCTCTCGGTCGCTACCTCCTAACGACGTGTGCTGCGCCGATTCCGACGCGCTCGGAGCCTCCGGGGGCTCGGACCGAAGTCGTTTCCAAGCGACGGAGATGGGCCGGCGGGTGCGACCGAACTCCTGCGGCGCTAACCTGCTCGCGAAACACGCTCAGACGGATCCATTGAGCCACACGAACGACCTCACGCGCGAGAAGAACCGCGCCGAACGCGGCATCGGCCCCATCTCGCGTGCCGGCAAGTACCGCCAGTTCTGGCGCGACTGATGCTCGACCTCGTGGCGAGCGAGCGAGGCGCGTGGCGTGCGGGCGATCCGCGCGTCGCGGCGAACGAGGACCTCGCGCTCGCGCGCCGGACGCTCGAGCGCTACGTGCCGCGCGACGCGGCGCAAGCCGCGGAACGCGAGCGCATGCTCGCGTTCGTCGACGCGCAGCCGCGTGACGCGCACCGGCGCAGCCTCCTGGTCGGGCACCTGACGGCGTCCGCGCTGCTCGTCGATCGTGCGCGCGGCGCTGCGTTGCTCACCCACCACAAGAAGCTCGGGCGCTGGCTGCAGCTCGGCGGCCACTGCGACGGCGACGCGAACCTCGCCGGGGTCGCGCTGCGCGAGTGCATCGAGGAGTCCGGCATCGAAACGCTTGCGATCGATCCGACGCCGCTCGATCTCGACATCCACGTGATCCCGGCGCGCAAGGACGAGCCCGAGCACCTGCACCTCGACACGCGCTTCGTCGTGTTCGCGCCGCCGCACGCGGCGGAGCTCGCGAGCGACGAGTCGCACGCGCTGCGCTGGGTCCGGCCGCGCGAGCTCGCGGAGCTCGGGCTCGCGACGGACGACTCGGTGCGGCGGCTCTTCGCGCTCGTGTTCGGCGCTTGAGACCGATTCCGCGCCGGCTCGCGCCGGCGTCAGTTGCCGTCGCTCGAGCCCCCCGTTAGCGTCGCGCTCCCTCGAAACGAGCGGAGCGAAACGATGCAGAACTTCGAAGGCCTCGGCACTTTCTATCTGGGCGCGAGGTACGACCGGGCACAAGGCGCCCGGACGAACGAGCTCCTGCTCTACGACGCGAAGGACCTCGTCACGCACGCGGTCTGCGTCGGCATGACGGGCAGCGGCAAGACGGGACTCTGCACGACGTTGATCGAAGAAGCGGCGATCGACGGCATCCCGGTGCTCGTCATCGATCCGAAGGGCGACCTCGCGAACTTGCTGCTCGGTTTCCCCGAGCTTCGCGCGAGCGATTTCGAGCCGTGGATCGATCCCGAGGAGGCGCGCACGAAGCAGAAGTCCGTCGCGGAGCTCGCGGCGAGCACCGCGACGCGCTGGAAAGACGGCCTCGCGACCTGGGGCCAGGACGGCGAACGGATCCGGCGCATGCACCAGACGACCGAGTTCGCCGTCTACACGCCCGGTTCGTCGGCGGCACGCTCGCTCTCGATCGTCGAGAGCTTCAAGGCGCCGACCGCGGAGGAGCGCGAGGACGCCGAAGCGTTCCGCGAACGTGTCGCGACCACTGTCTCGAGCCTGCTCGCGCTCGCGGGCATCGAAGCCGACCCGCTGAAGAGCCGCGAGCACATCCTGCTCTCGACGATCGTGCAGCGCTCGTGGAGCGAGGGCCTCGATCTCGACCTCGGCGCGCTGATCGGCGCGATCCAGGATCCCAAGATCCAGCGCGTCGGCGTGTTCGACCTCGAATCGTTCTACCCGGCGAAGGAGCGTTTCGAGCTCGCGCTCGTGCTCAACAACCTGCTCGCATCGCCGGGTTTCGCCGCGTGGCTCGAAGGCGAACCGCTCAGCGTCGACTCGCTGCTCTACACGCAGGACGGCAAACCGCGCGTGTCGATCGTGTCGATCGCGCACCTCTCCGACGCGCAGCGGATGTTCTTCGTCGCGCTGCTCTTCGACCAAGTGCTCGCGTGGGTGCGCCGCCAACGCGGCACGACGGCGTTGCGCGCGTTGGTCTACATGGACGAGATCGCCGGCTACTTCCCGCCGGTCGCGAACCCGCCGTCGAAAGCGCCGATGCTCACTTTGATGAAGCAAGCGCGCGCGTTCGGCGTCGGCATCGTGCTCGCGACGCAGAACCCGGTCGATCTCGACTACAAGGGCCTCGCGAATGCAGGCACCTGGTTCGTCGGACGGCTGCAGACCGAACGCGACAAGGCGCGGTTGCTCGACGGGCTCGAAGGTGCGCTCGCGAGTTCGGGCGCGAGCTTCGATCGCGCGACGATGGAGCGCACGCTTTCGTCGCTCGGTCCGCGCGTGTTCCTGCTGAACAACGTGCACGACGATGCGCCCGTGGTGTTCGAGACCCGCTGGGCGTTGTCGTACCTGCGTGGCCCGATGACACGCGTCGAGCTGAAGGCGCTCGCGCAGCGCGAGAGCGCGGCTCGGGCGCCCACGCCGACGCCGAGTTCGCCGCGTTCGCCGAGCGCCGCTTCGGGCACGCCGGCGCCGATCGTTGCGCCCGCGCCGGCGTCCGCAGCCGCGTCGAGTGGGGCAGCGACGAGACCCGTGCTCCCGCCCGAAGTGCCGCAGTACTTCCTGCCGGTGCGCGGCCCGCTCGGCGGGACGATCGAGTACCGCCCGGTGCTCTTCGGTTCGGCGCGCATCGGCTTCTCGGACACGAAGACGAAGCTCGAGAGCGACGCGCTCGCGGCGAGCTTGCTCGCGTTCGGCTCTGGCCCGGTCGCCGTCGATTTCGACACGGCCGAGGACTGCGAGCTCGACGAAGCCGCGCTTTCGACGGAACCCGTCGCCGGCGCGCGCTTCGCTGCGCTGCCCGCGGACGCCGCGAAGCCGAAGTCGTACGACGGTTGGAAACGCGCCTACGCCGACGCGCTCCTGCGCAATCGCAAGCTCGAGGTGTTCGCGCACCGCGAACTCGACCTCGTGTCGGCGCCGAACGAAAGCGAGCGCGACTTCCGGTTGCGCGTCGCGCAGGTCGCTCGCGAGCGGCGCGACGCCGCGCTCGAGAAACTGCGCGAGAAGTACGCGCCGAAAGTCGCGACGCTCGAAGAGCGCAAACGCAAACGCGAGCAGGCCGTCGAAGTGCAACAGGCCCAGGCGCGGGATGCGAAACTGTCGACGGCGCTGTCCTTCGGCGGCGCCTTGCTCGGCGCACTCTTCGGGCGCAAGTCCGTCTCCGGCAGCGTCGGGCGCGCGGCGACCGCGGCGCGCGGCGTCAGTCGTTCCGTGCGCGAATCCGGCGACGTCGGGCGCGCGGAAGCCGACGTCCAAGCGGTCGACGCGCAGCTCGCCGCGCTGCAAGCGGAGGTCGAAGCGGCGCTCGCCGACGAAACGGCGCGGTACGAAGCGCTCGCCACGGAGATCGAGCGTGTCACGCTGCGCCCCAAGAAGACGGCGATCTCGGTGCGCGCTCTGGTGCTCGCCTGGGCGCCCCAGCGGATCGACGCCGCGGGCGGGGCCACGCCTGCCTGGCGCTGAAGGCCGTCGGCGGGCGCGGCGCGCTCCGTCGAGGGCGTCGGAACGACACGCCGCGGAACGTGAGCGAGCGCGAGCTGCGAGCTCGCGTTGGACTTCCCGCGCTCCGGCGGGTTAGATTCCGGGACTTTTCCAGTCCCTGTCCGTCCGTCAGAACGAGCCGTCGCCGTGGAAGTCACCGTCGAACGCCCCGCGCCCTGTGTCGCCAAGATCTCGCTCGCCGTGCCCTTCGAGGAGTTTTCCTCGGAGAAGCAGAAGATGCTCGCGTCCGCCGGGCGCCAACTGCGCGTCAAGGGGTTCCGCCCCGGCCACGTGCCGCCCCAAGTCGTCGAGAAGCTCTACGGCAAGGAAGTCGAGCAAGAGACCAAGAAGAGCTTCGTGCAGAAAGCGTTCGAGCGCGCGATCCAGGAGCACAAGTTCAAGCCGCTGACCAACCCGAACGTCGACCTCGGCGAAGGTGCGGTGCTCGCGGGCGTCGGCTACCGCTACGACTTCACGATCAACCTGCGGCCCGAGTTCAAGCTCGGCCAGTACAAGGGCCTCGAGATTCCGAGCGAACAGAAACCGGTCACCGACGAGGAGATCCAAGCCGCGATCGAGCAAGTCGCGAAGAACAACGCGCGGCCCGAACCGGCGGGCGAGGCCGGCCTGCCGGAGGACGGCATGGCGGTCGCGAAGGTCGAGTTCGAGTGGAACGGCCAGAAGCTCTTCATGCGCGACGGCCTGCGCCTCTCGCCGAGCTCCCCGATCGTCGGCGTCGACGCCGATGCTTCGAAGCAAGCCCTGACCGGAGCGAAGGACGGTGCCGTGATCGAGATGCCGGCGACGTTCCCGAACGACGTCGAGCCGGCCGAAGCCCGCGGACAATCCGGCATCTGCCGCGTGACCGTCAACCAAGCGTTCAAGGTCGTCGTGCCGACGCGCGCGGAGCTCGTCTCGGCGCTCAAGCTCGCCGACGAAGCGGCGCTCGCCGCCAAGGTCCGGGAGAAACTCGAAGAAGCGGCGGTCGAGATGGAGCACCGGCGCGTCGAGCAGGCCGCGATGGAGCGACTGATCGACACGCATTCCATGGACCTGCCCGAGCCGATGGTCGCCGAGAACGCCCGCACCCGCCTCGAGGCGCTGCGCCGCGACCTCGCCGAAAAGGGCACGGCGCCGGACGAGATCGAGCAGCAAGTCGAGGCGCAATCGGGCGCCGTGCGCACCCAAGCGGAACGGATGTCGCGCGGTTACTTCCTGATCGAAAAGATTGCCGAACAGGAGAGCCTGAAAGTGACCGATGAAGAGGTCGTGAAGGAGCTGCGCTCGATCGCCGAACGCAACCGCACGACCTTCGACGAAGTCCACAAGTACTACCGCGAGAAGAATCTGATGCCCCAGCTCGTCATGGAGATCGTCGAGCGCAAGGTGCGGACCTTCCTGCGCGAGAACGCGTCGCTCACCGGCGCGAACAAGGCTTGAGGCGAGCGTCGAGGCACTCTACGAAGCACGACCCCCTGTCACCGCCGGACTCCCGGCCAGCCACGCACGAGAAGAAGCTCATGAGCGCGAACGCGTCTTACATCGTTCCCTACGTCATCGAGAAGACCGGCCGCGGCGAGCGCGTCTACGACATCTACTCGCGCCTCCTCGAAGACCGCATCATCTTCATCGGCACCGCGATCGACGACATCGTCGCGAACTCGGTGATGGCGCAGTTGCTCTTCCTCGACAAGGCGAACAAGACGCAGGACGTCAACATCTACATCAATTCGCCCGGCGGCTCGGTCACCGCCGGCCTCGCGATCTACGACACGATGCAGTTCGTGCAGTGCGACGTCGCGACCTACTGCCTCGGCCAAGCGGCGTCGATGGGCGCCGTGCTGCTCGCCGGTGGCACGAAGGGAAAACGTTTCGCACTCCCCCACGCCCGCGTGATGATCCACCAACCGTGGGGCGGCGCGCAGGGCACGGCGATCGACATGGAAATCCAGGTCAACGAGATCCTGAAGCTGAAGAAAGCTCTCGAAGAGATCCTCGGCAAGCACACGGGCCGCAATGCCAAGGAGATCGCGAAGGCGAGCGAGCGCGACAACTTCATGGATCCCGTACAGGCGAAGGAATTCGGCCTGATCGACCACATCGTCAGCTATCCCGCGAACAAGGCCTGAGGAGTTAGAATCCGGGTCGAATGAGCCCTTCGTCCAATCGCGGCCGTCACGTCGAGCGCTGCACGTTCTGCGAGAAGCGGCGCCACCACGTGGCATCGCTGATCGCGGGGCCTCCCGGCGTCTACATCTGCAACGAGTGCATCGAGATCTGCAACTCGATCCTCCAGGAAGAGCAACGCCGCCGCCCGGACGGCGGCGCGGCTCCGACGGCCGCACCGACGGGTCCCGGCGGACAGAATCGCCGCGCCGGCTTCACGCCCGCGCGCGAAGAACGCCGCTTGCCGACGCCGCTCGAGATCTCGCGCCACTTGGACGAGTTCGTGATCGGCCAAGACCGCGCGAAGAAGGTGCTCTCGGTCGCCGTCTACAACCACTATCGCCGCCTGCGCCACGTCGCGCAGAATCCGGCCGCGACCGGCGACATCGAGATCGAGAAGTCGAACGTGCTGCTCGTGGGCCCGACGGGTTCCGGCAAGACGTTGCTCGCTCGCACGCTCGCCAAGATGCTCGACGTGCCGTTCGCGATGGCGGATGCGACGACGCTGACCGAAGCCGGCTACGTCGGCGAGGACGTCGAGAACATCCTGCTGAAGCTCCTGCAGAACGCCGACTTCGACATCGAGCGCACGCAGCAGGGCATCATCTACATCGACGAGATCGACAAGATCGCCCGCACGTACGGCAACGTCTCGATCACGCGCGACGTGTCCGGCGAAGGCGTGCAGCAGGCGCTGCTCAAGATCCTCGAAGGCACGGTCGCGAACGTGCCGCCTCAGGGCGGTCGCAAGCACCCCGAGCAGGCGTACATCCAAGTCGACACGTCGAACATCCTCTTCATCTGCGGCGGCACGTTCACCGGCGTCGAGAACATCGTCGCCCGGCGCGTCGGTCGCGACGTGATCGGCTTCCAACGCACGAAGGATGCGAAGAAGCGTGGACGCTTCGGCCCGGCCGAGCCGGTGCGCGGCGACCTCGCCGACGCCGCCGTCCGCGACACGTTGATCGCGCAGGTCGAGCCGCGCGACCTGATCGAGTTCGGCATGATCCCCGAATTCGTCGGTCGTCTGCCCGTGGTCGCGACGTTGACCTCGCACGACCGCGCCGGGCTGGTGCGCATCCTCACCGAGCCGCGCAACGCGCTCGTCCGGCAGTACCAGCGACTCTTCGCGATGGCCGGCGCCGAGCTCGAGTTCACGACGCAAGCGCTCGACGCGATGGCCGAACTCGCCTTGCAGCGCCAGACCGGCGTGCGCGCGCTGCGCTCGATCGTGGAAGAGCTCCTGACCGACCTGCTCTTCGAACTGCCGTCGCGCACCGACACGCGGCGCTTCGTCGTCGAGGACACCCACGTTCGCGGCGATGCGTCGCTCGCGCTCGGGCTCTCCGTCGACGATCTCGACGAACACGGCCGCGCGCGCAAGCTCGCCGACGACGCCGAGCGCGCCGAGCGCGAGATCGCTTAGGCGCGAGATCGCTTAGGCGCGAGATCGCTTAGGCGCGAGATCGCTTAGGCGCGAGATCGCTTAGGCGCGAGATCGCTTAGGCGCGAGATCGCCCGGGCCCGAGAGCCGACCCGATCGCGCCGCGATCCGCTCAGCAGCAGCGCTCCTGCGCGCCAACCAGACGAGCAAGCTCGCTGCGCCCGCGAGTGCGCGCGTCGGCGAGGTTCCGCCGAGTCGGAGCGCGAAACTCGCCCCCCGACCGCGGTATGCTCTGCGCCCCATGGCCGACCGCCTCTGCATCCATTACCACCGCGACTTCGACGGCATGGTCTCGGCCGCGGTGCTGGCCGTGGCGCTGCAGTCGAGCCGCGGGGAGAACGCGACGTGGTCGGACATCAACTACGACCAACGCTCCGACTGGCCGAATTTCCGCCTCGGGGAACGCTTCGCGATCGTCGACTTCCACTTCCATCCGCGCGCGGAGTACTGGTTCGACCATCACCCGACGACGTTCCTCTCCGAGGAACTGCGCGCCGCGTACACGCCGAACGAGCGCTGGCGCTGGGACGAGACGTCGCCGTCGTGTCCGCCGCTGATCCTGCGGCACGCGCGCGAGCACTGGGGCTTCGAGACCGACACCCGTTTCGCCGAGATGGCGTACTGGTCCGACATCGTCGACGCGGCACGCTACAAGGACGTCGAGCAAGCCGTGTTCGGCGACGAGCCCGCGCTGCGCATCGCGCGAGCCCTGACCGTCGCGCCGAACTCCGAGTGGCTGAACCAAGTGGTCGAGTGGATGACGCGCGACACACTCGACGAGCTCGCGCGCCGCACGGAGGTCGACAAGGCGTTCACACGCGCGTCGCGCAACCGCGACCGCGCGCTGCAACAGTTCCCCCCGACCGTCGAATCGAAGCAGGACGGCGTGCTCTTCTACGACGCGTCGAGTCCGACGATCCGCCGCGAACGCTTCGCGCCGTTCTACCACCATCCGGACATCCACTACGCGGTCGGAGTGATCCCGACGCGCCAGGGCTTCCACGTCTCGTGCGGTCAGAACCCCTGGAATCCGCCGCCGGTCGAAGTGCACATCGGCGAGATCATGGAGCGCTACGGCGGCGGTGGACACAAAGCGGTCGGCGGCGCGAATCCGCCGGACTTGCCGGCCGCGCGGCGCACGGCCGCGGAGATCGCCGAGAAGCTGCGCGGCGCCCTGCTGCGGCGCGCCTGACGGCGGCCGCGCACGACTCCATCAGCGCACGAACGCACGCGGCGGCTCGCGCCGCGCATGGCTTTCGAGCTCGCGTTCGAGCGCCGCGGCGAGCTGCGGTCGATTCTCGAGCCGCGCGCGCGCCAGAGCTTCGTTCCCGAGCGCCGTCGCTTCGTCGAAACGTCCCAGCGCGGCCGCGACGACCGCCCGCAGCCGCCCGAGTTCGGCGACACGAGCCGCGGGCGGCGTTCCGAGGCTCGCGAGCAGCCGCTCTGCCGCCGCGACGTCGCGGACCAGAGGATCCACCGCGCTCGCACGCAGCAGCACCCAGGTCTCGAGCGCCGCGAAGTCCCCCGGCGCGAGCTCACGCGCACGCTGGATCGCGCTCAACGCCGCCGCTTCGCGTCCCGTGCGCGCGAAGATGCGCGCGGCGAGCCGCCGCACGATCGGCAGTTCGTCTGCGCGAGGCATCAGCGGCTCGAGCTCGCGTTCTGCACGCGCGAGCTCGCCGCGTTGCAGCAAGGCTTCGACGAGGTTCGAGCGCTCGAGCGTCGCTTCCGGGAGCAGCGCGCACGCCGTCGCGTAGTGCGCGATCGCCGCGTCCAAGTCGCCGAGCGCGAGCTCGAGCGTCGCGAGATTGTTGAGCCAGAGCGGATACGTCGGGTGCAACTCGACGGCGCGGCGATACGCCGCGAGCGCGCCGCGCGCGTCGCCTCGGGCGCGCAGCGCTTCGCCGAGTTGGAACCACGCGCGGTCGTTCGCCTCGCGAGCTTGCACGTGCTTCGTCCAGAGGATCTCCGGACTCGCGAACGTGCGGTTCGCGACGTGCGTCCGCCACGCGCCGAGACCGGCGAGCACGACGGCGACGACCACGAGCGCCGCCGACGGACGCAGGCGCGACGCGAGCGCGCCGAGGATCAGCGCGACCAACGCGGCGAGCGGCAGGTACATGCGGTGCAGCGCCCAGAGCTCGAACGGGATCGGCAACACGCTCGACGTCGGCGCGAGCCACAGGAACGCGACGAGCAGCAGCACCGCCGCCCGCGAGCCGCGCCACGCGCCGGCCAGCGCGAACGCGACTGCGCCGAGGACGACGAGCGCCGCGGGGAGCCAGCCGAGGAGCTCCTGCGGGATCGGCCAGCCGTAGTCGATCAGCACCGGGTCCGGCCAGAACGTCGAGCGCGCGTAGTGCGCGAGCGCCGCCGCTTGCGAACGGAGCCACGCCCACCACGTGAGCTCGGGCAGGATCCCCGCCGCCGACGCACGGTGCGCGCCCGCGAAGAAGACCGAGAGGCCGATCGCGAGCCAGACGCTCGCGAGCGCGGCGTAGAGTCGCCGGCGCTTGCGCAGCGCTTCGGCGAACGACTCGCTCGCGAATCCACGATCGAGCACGATCAACACGAGCGGCAACACCGCGATCGATTCCTTGACCGCCGCACCGAAGAGCATCCCGAGCGTCGCGCACGCGGTCCACGCGCCGGCGGCGCGCGCCGTCGACGCACGGAACGCGCGCACGGCGCACACGAGACTCGTCAACGCGAAGAGCCCCATCAACGACTCGCAACGCTGCACGACGTACGTGACCGCCGTGACGTGCAACGGATGCGCGGCCCAGACCGAGGCGATCGCCGCTGCGACGAGCGTCCGGCGCGCGCGCAGCACTTCCGGCGCGCGGGGCAGCGCGAGCACCGCACGGACGAGCGCGAAGAGCGCCCACGTCGCGAGCAAGTGGATCACGACGTTGGTGACGCGGAAGCCGCGCGGATCGAGCCCCCACAACGCACGGTCGAGCGCGAACGAAAACGCGGCGACCGGCCGTCCGCTCAAACCGCGGCCCGGTTCGGCCCACAGGTCGGCGGTCGGTGGCCAGAGCGGCGCGAGCTTCGTGTTCGCGACGAGGTTCGGCAGGTCGTCGAGCACGAACGCTCCGTCGAGCGAATTCGCGAACGCGGCGAGCACCGCGCAGGCGCTCGCCGCCAGGCCGATGCCTACCTTCGCCCGCTCAGTGCTCACGGCTCCCCCCCGCGTCATCCGGGCATCGTGTGTCCGCCTCGCGCCCTCGGCAAGCCCGTGCTCGACGCGTGCTCGAAAGCGAGCGAGAATCGTCGCCCGCGATGTCCACGCCCGCACCCCGCCCGCTGTTCTCGTTGACGCACGACGAACTCGCCGCGCTGTGCGTCGAGCTCGGCGGAAGGCCGTTCCATGCGAAGGTCGTGCGCGGCGAGGTGCTCGAACGAGGCGTGCTCGACTACGACGCGATGACGGGACTCGGGAAACCGCTGCGGCGCGCGCTCGCCGAACGAGCGCCGATCCTCGCGGGCACCGAAGTCGCGCGGTCGACCGCGAGCGACGGCACCACGAAACTGCTGGTCGATTTCGGCGGCTTCGGCGAAACCGGCGGTCGTTCGGGCGCGGTCGAGACCGTGCACATCCCACCGCGCGAGCGCGGAACGACGAAAGGCGCGACGCTGTGCGTCTCGTCGCAGGTCGGTTGCCCGGTGCGGTGCCCGTTCTGCGCTTCCGGCAAACTCGGACTCGCGCGCAACCTCGCGAGCCACGAGATCGTCGAGCAGTACCTGCGCGGCCGTGCGCTCGGGGCGCTTTCGCGCAGCGTCGTCATGGGCATCGGCGAGCCGCTGCTCAACTTCCAGGCGGTTTCGGCCGCGCTCGACGTGGTCCACGACGAGCTCGGGCTCGGCGCGCGCAAGGTCACGGTCTCGACCGTCGGTTTCCCCGATCGTCTGCGCGCGATCGCGCCGACGAAGCCGCGCTTCCAACTCGCGATCTCGCTGCACACGCCGTTCGACGAACAACGCGACGAGCTCGTGCCGGCGATGAAGGGCGTCCCGATCGACGACGTCCTCGCGGCCGCCGACGCCTGGTTCGAAGTCACCGGGCGCGAAGTCACCTACGAGTACGTGCTGCTCGCCGGCGTCACCGACACGGCGGAACACGCGCGGCGGCTCGCGGAACGGCTGCGCCGACGCCGCTGCACGGTCAACTTGATCCCGTTCAACCCGGTCACGGACTCGGAGTACGCGCGACCGAGCGCCGAGGCCGTCGAACGCATGCACCGTACGCTGGTCGAGCGCGGCGTCGTCGCGACCGTGCGTTGGTCGCGCGGCGTCGAGAGCGACGCGGCGTGCGGGCAACTGCGCGTGCGCGCGGCTAGCGCTTCGTCTCCTCGGTCCAGTTGACGCGCAGGTCGTCGAACGACGTCGCGGCGTCCGCCTTGGTCCAGAAGCCGTAGCTGCCGTCGTTCATGAAGGTCGCATCGTCGACGATCGCGATGCGCTTCTTGTCGAAGGAGATCTCGTGTTCGTCGCCGCGCGAACGGATCGCGAGCTCGTGCCACTCCTTCGGATCGGCGTCGAGGTCGACGCTCGAGAGCATCGTGCGCCGACCACGCTCGACCTTGTACGTGCGCAGGTTCTTCTCGAGCGGGTTCCAACGCGCGACGTAGTAGTCGTTCTGGCCGCTCGCGCGCCACACGACGCCGCCGCCTTGGTCCTCGACGCCGCCGTCGGCGCGCACCTTGACCGAGAGCTCGAAGTCGGCCGCGATCTCGGTCTTCGAGAGCAACACGTTGAACGTCGCGCCGCGGTTCGTCGTTTCGCCGAAGCGCACGAAGCGATTCTTGCCGTCTTCGTCCGCGTCGACCTTCCACACGCCAGGCGTGCCGGTGCCGTTCGTCTCGACGGGTTTCCAGCCGTCGGGCAGGACGCCGACCACGGCGTCCTCGAAGTTCGCGGCGACGCCGAGCGCTCGCATCACACCGGTCGATTCCGCGCGCGTCGGCGCGTTCGATTGCAGCTTGCAGCCCGCCACGCAGGCGAGCGCGACGAAGGCAATGAGGGCACGCATCGTGGATCTCCTTTGGGGTTCGAAGAGACCGCGCACGTTACGCTTCGCGGCCCGCCGATGCGAACGGTGCGCGCCGGGCGCCGAGGCCGATCCGCGCCCTCCGTGGACGCGACCCGGCCCCGAACGATCGTCGAAATGAGCCGCCGGATACCGAACGATCCACCATGGACGGATCGCCTCGCAGGCCATAGCTTCGGCCATCTCCCGCCTCGACCGAAAGCCGAACACCATGCTCGACGACGTCGACCGCCGCATCCTCGCCCTGCTCCAGAAGAACGGCCGCATCAGCAACGCCGACATCGCCCGAGAGCTCGACATGGCGCCGTCGGCGATCCTCGAGCGCGTGCGCAAGCTCGAAGGCCGCGGCGTGATCCAAGGCTACGAGGCGCGGCTCTCGCCGAAACGGCTCGGCCTCGGCCTCTCCGCGTTCGTGTTCGTGCGCGCGGAGGAACGCGACGGTCCGAGCGCGACCGGCGAGTTGCTCGCCGCGATCCCGGAGGTCCAAGAGGTCCATCAAGTCGCCGGCGAGGACTGTTACCTGCTGAAACTGCGGGCGCGCGACACCGACGATCTCGCGCGGCTCCTGAACGAGCGGCTCAAATCGATCCCGACGATTCGCGGCACGCGCACGACGATCGTGCTCGGCACGCTGAAGGAGACCGCCGTGTTGCCGCTCGGCGGCGCGGCGTCCGACGGTCGGCAGACGTCGTCGAACGGCCGGAGCGTCGCGCGATGAACGTGCGCGGCGCGAGCGAACTCGTGCTCCTCGCGGCGATCTGGGGCTCGTCGTTCCTCTTCATGCGCGTCGCTGCGCCCGAGTTCGGTCCGATCGCGTTGATCGCACTGCGTGTGACCGTCGCAGCGGCTTTCCTGAGCAGCCTGCTCGTCGCGCAACGCGGCGTCTCCGCCTTGAACGGCCGCTGGCTCGACTTGGCGCTCGTCGGTGCATTGAACTCCGCGATCCCGTTCACGCTCTTCGCGTTCGCGACGCTGTCGCTGCCGGCGGGTTACTCGTCGGTGCTCAACGCGACGGTGCCGCTCTTCGGCGCCGTGATCGGCTTCGCTTGGCTCGGCGAGCGGCTCGCGAAGCTCCGGATCCTCGGTCTGGCGCTTGGCTTCGGCGGCGTGCTCGGGCTCGTGTGGCAGAAACTCTCGATCGCGAGCGACCGCACGGCCGTCGCCGCGGGGCTCGCGGCCGCGGTGCTCTACGCGCTCTCCGCGCACGTCGCGCGGCGCCGACTCCACGACGTCGCGCCGCTTGCGATCGCGGCGAAGAGCCAGATCGCGGCGAGCATCCTGCTCGCGCCGTTCGCGCTGGCGAGTCTGCCGTCGGCCATGCCGACGTGGCGCGCATGGGCGTGCGCCGGCGTGCTCGGCGTCGTCTGCACCGGACTCGCGTACGTGTTCTACTTCCGCCTGCTCGCGGCGGTCGGCGCGTCGCGGTCGATGACCGTGACGTACATGATCCCGCTCTTCGGGATCCTCTGGGGCGCGCTGTTCCTCGGCGAACCGCTCGCGGCGAGCATGCTCCTCGGAGGCGCCGCGATCCTGATCGGCGTCGCGCTCGTCGTGCGCGGCGGCCTGCGAACGGCACCGCGGGCGTCGGCGGTGGGTGCGAACGTCACGCGCGAATCCGAAAGCGCGGCCTGAGCCACACGGCGGCGAGGCGACCGCGCGGTT
Organism: Planctomycetota bacterium; assembly: GCA_023150475.1. GTDB lineage: Bacteria > Planctomycetota > UBA1135 > UBA1135 > JACRIN01. The sequence goes on along the minus strand of JAKLKU010000009.1, from coordinate 134,293 downwards.
CAGCGATCGCGCACGCGCAGCGCGTCGACGCTGCCCCACACCAGCCGGTGGAAGAGCGCGTCGGTCGCCGTCGGATCGCAAGCCTCGCCCGAGCGCAGCGCGCCCTGGAGCAGCGCGAAACACGCGCCCGCGAACGCCGTCGACAGTTCGTCGCGCAACCGGGGAGTCAGATGGGCCGCGCGCGGCAGGACCGCGAGTCTCGTCCCGATGCCACGCGCGAAGTGCGCACGACCGAGATCGAGCAGCTCGTGCAGTCTCCCGGCATCCGCCAGCGCGTCGTGGAAGTCACGCATGCCGACGACGTGCGTGAGCATCTCCGCGACCGGCGCGACGCGTTCGCCCGCGTCGGGCTTGCGCGAGAGCAGGAGCGACATGTGCTCGAAGAACTCGTCGGCGTCGCTGAAGAAGAGGTCGTCCTTGTCGCGGAAGTGCGCGTAGAAGGTCGAACGGCCGACGCCGGAACGCTCGAGGACGTCCTGCACCGTGAAGGCGTCGAAGCCGCGCTCGCGCACGAGCTCGACGAACGCGTCGCCCAGGCGATCACGCGTGCGGCGCACGCGCGCGTCGCGGGGTTGGGCGTCCTGCGGGGAGTTTCCGGACATTCGCGGGGGTTTCGTTCGGGATCGCGTTCGACGAGGCAGCGCGAGCTTGACGCCGCTCGCGAGGCGCTCGAACGTGCGCCGTCATGCACTCACGACGTTTCGGAGCCGGCGCGTTGCTCGCCGGCGTCCTCGCACTGGCGGTGACGATGAGCCTACACCCGCACGGCCCGGAATGGCTCGAGCCGAGTCGCTTCGGCGCCGTGGCCGCGCGTAACGTGTTCGCGCACGGACTCGGGCTGCTCAGCGCGCCGCTGCTCTTCGTCGGCGCTCTCGCGCTCACGGTCGAACTCGCGACTCCGCTCGCGCTCGCCGGCTTGGTGCTACAGGGTTTCGCGCTCGGCGCCGTCGCACTCGCAGCGACCGCGAGTGGACTCGTCTTCACGGACTGCGTGCGCGAAAGGCTCGGCTCGACAGGCGCCGAGCGCGAAGCGTGGAGCACGTTGCTCCACTACACGTTCGTGGTGAACCAAGCTTGCGCGCGCGTGTTCGTCGTCGGCGGCGCGTTGGCGCTCGTCGCCTGGTCGCTCGAGCTCGTGCGGACGCGGCGTTTCGGACGAGGCTTGGGTTACGCCGGCTGCGCCGCCGCGGCGCTCGAGCTCGGCATCCTCGGCGTGCATCCCAGTCTCGACGTCCACGCGTTCGGCCTGGTCGCGCTCTGCGTCGGTGCATGGAACGTCGCCGCGGCGTTCGCGTTGTGGCGCGGACCGAAGGTCAACGCGCCGCCGGCGGAATCCCCCGCTGCGCACGCTTGAGAGGCTCGAAACGCGCCGGATCGAGCGCCCGCACGACGGACACGGCGCTTGCCGGGTGTTCCGCGAGCGACGCGCGCGGACGCACCGGACGCCGTTCGAAACCGCCGCCGCAGTTCGGGCAGACGTTTTCGAGCACACGCTCGACGCAGTCCGCGCAGAACGTGCACTCGAACGAGCAGATGCGCGCGTCGACGGCCTCGGGCGGCAGGGACTTGCCACAGTGTTCGCAGTTCGGTCGCAGCTCGAGCATCGCGCTTCCTTCGGTGGCCCCCGGGGTTCCCGGCGTTCGTTGGCGACGCACGGCGGAGGCGCCCTCGGGTGCCGCGAGCCTACTCGACGAGCGCCCGAATGGGGTTCGGCGCGCACCCCACGAGCGAGGCGCGCGCCGAACGAAGTTCGCGACGGAGGATCGGCGTCAGCGCACGCGCGCCGGCAACGCGTCCGCGACGCGGGCGACGATCGAGTCGACTTCCGCCTCGGTGATCACGAACGGCAGGCGGAAGCGGATCGACTGCGGGCCCGCCTTGAGCGCGAGCAGCCGCTGGTCGCGCATCGAAGCGAACATCGCATCGCGCGCCGCCGGGCTCTCGAGCGTGAACGCGACGAGCGAGCCCATGCCGCGCACGTTGGTGAAGCCGCCGCGCTCGCGGCCCAGTTGGCGCAAGCCGCGGATCAGTCGTTCGCCGCGCGCGGCGATCTGCTCGTGGAGCTTCTCGCCGAGGATGATGTCGATCAGTTGGCGCGCGCGCACCATGTCCGAGAGGTTGCCGCCCCACGTCGAGTTGATGCGGCTCGGCCGGTGGAAGACGTTGTCGGCGATCTCGTCGACGCGCGAGTTCGCGTAGACACCGCAGACCTGGCTCTTCTTGCCGAACGCGACGACGTCGGGGCGCACGCCCTTCGCTTGCCACATCCACGCGCGGCCGGAGCCGAAGAAGCCGGTCTGCACTTCGTCGAAGAGCAGCAGCGCTTCGTTGTCGTCCGCGTACTGCCGCAGCTTCTTCAGGAACTCGGGGCGGAAGTGGTTGTCGCCGCCTTCGCCTTGCATCGGTTCGATCAGGATCGCGGCGACGCGCCAACGCGAGTCGCAAAGCGCCTGCTCGATCTGCTCGCACGCGCGCCGTTCCGAAGCTTCGACGTCGTTCGCGACGCGTCCGTCGAGATCGAACTCGATCTTCGGGTTGTGCACGCGCGGCCAACGGAACTTCGGGAAGAAGCCGATCTTCGTCGGATCGGTGTTGGTGAGCGACAACGCGTAGCCCGAGCGTCCGTGGAACGCCTCACGGAAGTGCAGGATCACCAAATCGTCGCAGTTCTCGCCGAGGTCGCGGCGCCCGAGCTTCTGCGCCTTCCAGTCGAACGCGACCTTGAGCGCGTTCTCGACCGCGAGCGTGCCGCCGGACACCCAGAAGTGGTGCGGGTAACCTTCGGGCGTGACGCGCGTCGCGAAACTCTCGACGAAGCGCGTCATCTCGACCGTGTAGAAGTCGGAGTTCGACGGGTTGTGCGTCGACGCGCGCGCGAGCTCCGCTTGGAAGTCCTTCTCGAAGAGCCGCGGGTGGTTGTAGCCGACCGGCCAAGTCGCGAAGCACGTGAAACAATCGAGGTACTCGTCGCCGGTCTTGCCGTCGACCAGCCACGAACCGTGCGAGCGCTCGAGATCGAGCACCAACGGGAAGCCGTCGACCAGTTGGTGACGCTTCAGGACCTCGAGGACGTTGTGAGGGTGGATCTGCATGGCGTTCGTCGTGCGTTTGGAGTCCAAAGCCGAGGCATGGCGCGCCGCCCGGTCACCCGGACGTCGCCGTCCCCCATCGACCGCCTCCGGCCTCGCACCGAAGGACCCCGGCTCAGGCGTCCAGCCGCCGAGCGAGCTCTTCGCCCGCCCGCGCGTCCGGCACGCGCATGAGCCAGAGCACCGGCACGGCCCGCCGGAAGCGTCCGCTGCGCGACTTCGGGTCGACGTGGGTGAACACCACCGGTCGCACTCCGAGCGCGCGGCGCCCGCTCCTGCGGTCCCCGCCGGGGCCGCCCCCCCGATCGCCTTCCTGCGGCACGAACCAGGGCGGGCCGCCCGCAAGCGGCGTCGCCCCCTCGTCCAGACCGAGGAACCAGGCCTCCTCCAGGCTCTCCAGGGCGTCGGGCTCGAAGAGCGGCAGCGGACGAGCGACGTCCGGGTGCCGATCGAGGGCCGCCAGGAGCTCCTCGCAGAAGCGCGAGAAGTGCCTTTTGGGGCACAGGACCCGGCCGTGACGGCCGGGTAGCTGGCCGGAAAGTGTACCGGAGCGCGAGAACGAAGTCTCGACTGCCGCCGCCGCGGCCTCGCGAGGGTCGCACGCGTCGGGCAGCGCGAGCGACGTCGACACCGCCGGTTTGAGCGCCAGGACGAGCCCCGGCCGGGCGGCCCGCGCGAGCGCCGCGAGGCGCGTTTCGGTGCCGGCGAGGCGCGCCCGGTCGACCCGCGGATCGCCGAGCCACGCGTCGAGCACCGCGCGCCCGTCGTCGAACAGGATGTTCATCACGCCGGGCGGGAGCTCGCTCGCTTGCGCCGCGCGCGCCAACGCCGCGGCGCCGTCGGGAAAGAGCCCGTCGGACGCAACCGCGAGCGTCGCGCCCGACGCGAGCGCGCCGATCACGCGCGCCAGGAGCCGGCCGACGCCGTCGCTCCAGTGTGCGCCGCAGACGACGAGCTCGCGGCGCTCCGCGACGTCGTCGGCGACGATTTCGAGCGCTTGGCGCGCCGCGAAGAGCTCGCGCTCGCACCACGAGCGCGCTTCGTCGTCGTCGCAGGCGAACGCCGCGCGGAAACTCTCGACGAGCGTGCCGTCGGATTCGAGCGCGCCGAGCAGACGACGCAGCGCGGCGATCCGTTCGCGTCGTGCGCTCGCGGTCCACTTCGCGAGCGCGCTCGCGGCCGAGTCCAGCGCCACGAGCGCGTCCTGCGCGTTGCCGCGCGGCCAGCGTCGAGCCGCATGCCGCGTCGTGAAGTCGATGTCGCCGGTACTGGCGCGCCACGCGCCGCCGATCCAGTGACCGCAGATCGCGTGCCCGGCGCTCACATGCCCGGCGCTCACGTGCCCGGCGCACGCGTGCCCGGCGCACGCGTGCGCTGCGGCGCTCGGCGTCGCGGACGGGTTCGGAACGGGCTCGGCTTGGGACATCCGCGAACGAGGTCGGGGGACCGCGCACTAGGATAGGCGGCTCGTCGATGGGCACCAACGAGAAGAGCCGCGGCGCCGCGCGCGCCAAGCATCCGCGTGCCGCGCGCATGCGCGGGCTCGTGGACTTCCAGCGTGCGTATCGCGAAGGCTCGCGAGCGAAAGGCTCGATCCTCACGGTCGTCGCGCGCGCGAACGGCCTCGATCGTTCGCGTCTCGGTCTCTCGGTCGGCCGGGCGATCTGGAAGAGCGCCGTGCGCCGCAATCGCATCCGCCGCATCTTTCGCGAAGCGTTCCGCCTCGAGCAGACGCGCCTGCCCCTCGGCTTCGACTTCGTCCTGATCCCTGCGGCGCCGAAGCTCGAACCGGAGCTCGCGCCGACGCGCGAGGAGCTCGTGCGGCTCGCGCGCAAGGCCGCGGCCCGCGCCGAAGAACGCCGAGCGCACGCCATCGCAGACGCGCGCCGCGCGAGCGACGCGGCGCCAGACTCTGCGGCGCCAAATTCTGCGGCGCCGGGCCCGGCGCCGGTGGCCCCCGCGCCGGCTCCGGTGGACCCACGCCGCGAGTCCGCGCCGTGAGCCTCGTCGGACGCGTGCTCGCGTGGCCGATCCGCGGTTACCGGCGCTTCCTCTCGCCGCTCAAGCCCGCGACCTGTCGCTTCGCGCCGACGTGCAGTCAATACGCGATCGAAGCGCTGTCGCGTCACGGCGCCTGGCATGGCTCGTGGCTCGCGCTGTGGCGCATCCTGCGTTGCCAACCGTTCGCGCGCGAAGGCTTCGACCCGGTGCCCGTCGCACTCCCGCGCAGGTTCTGGCACGCCGGCCCCTTGAAACCGCCGGTGCGAGAGCGCGGGATGTCGGATCAAGGCCCCGCGACGAACGCCGCGCCCGGACCCACCACCGAACCCGTGCCCGAAACTCCGAAGCCCAAGCGATGAAGAACTCGCTCCGAAAGCCGCTCGAACGGCTCGCCTGCGCCTCCCTCGGTCTCACCCTCGCCGCGTGCGCGAGCTCGAAGACGCGCGAGAGCTCGCCGCCGATCGCCGGCCTGCGCTCGGTCGATCACTTGATCCAACCCGACGAACGACACTTCGCGCATCTGTGGCAGATCACGAAGGGCGGCGAGAACGCCGAAGGCTACTGGAGCTTCGCCGGTGATCGCCTCTCCCTGCAGCGGCGCTTCGGCGACCAGAAGTGCGACCGCATTTTCGTGACCGACGCCAAAGGCGGCGACTCGACCGGCATCGCGCCGCTCGAGCCCGTGTCGAACGGCAAAGGCGTCACGACGTGCGCCTACTTCATGCCCGGCGACCGCGAAGTGCTCTTCGCGTCGACGCAAGCGTTCCACGAAGTGTGCCCGCCGCCGCCGGACAAGTCCGACGGTTACGTGTGGGCGTTGCACCCCGAGTACGACATCTGGATCCACGAGCTCACGAGCGGTCGCGAGCGCCGGCTGACCGACACGTGGGGCTACGACGCCGAAGCGACCGTCTCGCCGAAAGGCGACCGGATCGTGTTCACGTCGGATCGCTCCGGGGACATCGAGCTCTGGACCTGCGACCTCGCCGGCGGCGACTTGAAGCAAGTCACCCACGAGCTCGGCTACGACGGCGGCGCGTTCTTCAGCCACGACGGCACCAAGCTCGTCTTCCGCGCCACGCACTTCGTCGAACCTGGCGCGAACGGCGACATGATCGGCACGCGCGAGCAGTACGTCGAGCTCCTGAAGAAGCACAAGATCCGGCCGCACCGGCTCGACCTCTACGTGTGCGACGTCGACGGCTCGAACCGGCGCAAGGTCACCGACCTCGACGGCGCGTCGTGGGCGCCGTACTTCTTCCCCGGCGATCGCCGCATCATCTTCTCGACGAACCACCACGACACGAGCGAGCGCAAGTTCGAGTTCGACCTCTTTGCGGTCGACGTCGACGGCTCGAACCTCGAGCGCATCACGACGTACAAGGGCTTCGACTCGTTCCCGATCTTCTCGCCGGACGGCAAGTGGCTCGTGTTCGCGTCGAACCGCGGCGGCACCGAACAAGGCGAGACCAACTTGTTCGTCGCCGAGTGGCGCTGAGTCACTCCTCCGCCGCGACCAGCACGAGCCACGCCATGCCGGCGCGTTCGGCGACCGGACTCGTGCTTCCCGGCGCCCCGAGCAGCGCGAGCGTTCCGACTGGCCCGGCCGCTCCGCCGCGCGAGCGGTCGATCGCGACGGCGGCACCGAGCCGATCACCGGCTCGCCCGTCGAGCCGCGCGAACTTCGCCGACTCGTGCCACGTGCCGTCGGCGGCGCGGTCGAACGCGTAGACGGCGCCCGCCCGCGCGCCGAACGGATTCGGCGCGTCCGCGGCGCCGACGAACGCTCGCTCGCCGTGGAGGGCGACCGAGCACCCGAACGCCGCTGCGTTCGTCGGATCACGCGCCAGCAGCGTCGCGATCTCGCTCCACACGCCGTCGGCCGAGCGTTCGAACACGTATGCCGCTCCGGCGTCCGGCACACCCGACGCAGCGTGTCCCGGCGCGCCGGCGACGATCCGGGCTCCGTCGAGCGCGAGCGCGTCGCCGAAGCGATCGGCGACCTGCGCGCCGGCGGGCACCAACCAAGCGGTGTGCTTCCAGAGCTCGACCGGGTCCCACTCGAGCACGAGCAATCGACCGGTGCGTTCGTTCCACGTCTTCTGCGCTTCCGGCGCGCCGGCGATTCCGCGCAGCCCGTCGAGCGCGACCGCCGATCCGAGTCGATCGCCCTCGTAACTCTGCGTTTCCTGGACGTGCACCCAGCTCGAGCCGACCAAGCGGTAGTCGTACACCATGCCGCAGTCGGGACCGGCGCCATGGTCGTTCAGCGGCGCGCCGCACCACAGCATGTCGCCGTCGAGCGCGACGGAGGCGCCGAAGAGGTCGCCGGGCTGCGCGTCGAACCCGACGATCTTCTGGGTCTCGAGCCATGCGCCCGAAGGCAACCGCTCGAAGACGTAGGCGAACCCTTTGCCGAGGTGCGGCGCCCCGACCAGAGCGCGCTGGCCGTCGAGCGCCACGGCGACGCCTGCTCGCGCTCCGGAATGGGCGTCGCTCGGCACGAGCACCGCGGCACACGCCCACGTACCCGTCGACGTGCGCTCGAAGACGTACGCGCCGCCGCTGTCGACTCCCGCCGCGCCGTCACGGCCCGGAGCGCCGACCAGCGCGCGCCCCGCGTCGAGTGCCACCGCGGTGCCGAAGCCGTCGCGCGGCGCACCATCGGGAGCGACGAGTTCGAGTCTCCGTTCGAACCCCACGCCGCCCGCCGCGACCGTCGCGCACCCCAAGAGCACCGAACTCACGCCGAGCAGCGACATCACGACCTCCTCCGGTGGCGAGCCTCGGCGTCGAATCTCGCCCCACGTGCGCGTCCGTTCCATGCGGTGCGGTCTCCGTCGGGGTGCGCAGCGACCGAGGTCCGCCGTGGGACCGCTCCAGCTCGTCGGACCGTATCACGCGCGGTCAGTCGAGTTCGACTTGCGCCCGGCAACGCGCGAGACCACGGAGGCGTTTGACCGCGTGTTCGACGCGCTGCGCTTCACCGCGGGCCTCGAACGGGCCGTAGCGCTTCGCGAGTCGCCAAGGACGATGCGCGCGGGTCGTTTTCGCGCCGCCGGGGAGCTCGCCGTTGTGCTGTGCGAGCCGCACCTTCGGATCGAGCGCGATGCCGACGTACGTGCGGTTCGAGACCTTCGAGACGAGCACGTAGACGGTCCAGCCTCGCTCCGCGGCGCGCGAACGCTGGCGAGCTCGCGCCGGCTCGCTCACGCGATGTCGACCAGCTTGTGCTGCGGATTGCGGCGCGCGGCGGACTGCTTCTCCCACTCGGTCATGAAGAGCACGACGACGCGGCCCTTGTCGTCCTTGGTCAACATCGACGTCGTCGGCTCGACGAACGTCTTCGGATCGCCTTCGAGCCACGCGCTGCACTCGTAGGGCAACGGGGTGAGCCGCGTGTCGACGCCATACTCGTCGCGCAGCCGGTACTCGAGCACTTCGAACTGCAGCTTGCCGACCGCGGCGAGCAACGGGTCGCTGTTCGAGCGCTCCTCGGTGTAGAGCCGTTGCACCGCGCCTTCGGCGATCAACTGCTCGAGCCCCTTGTCGAACGCCTTGCGCTTGCCGAGGTCCTTCGGCGAGATCCGCGCGAAGACTTCAGGCTGGAAGTGCGGCAACGCCTTGTGCTCGAAGCCGCCGCGCTCGGAGATCGTGTCGCCGATGCGGAACGTGCCGCGGTTGATCAGGCCGACGATGTCGCCCGGATACGCCGCGTCGAGCGTGTTGCGCTCCTGCGCGACCATCGAGTGCGGCCGCGAGAGGCGCACGTCCTTGTCGAGCCGATGGTGATGGACGAGCTGATCGCGCTCGAAGCGTCCGGAGCACACGCGGACGAACGCGAGGCAGTCGCGGTGGCGCTTGTCCATGTTCGCTTGGATCTTGAACACGTAGCCGCTGAACGGCTCCGCGACCGGATCGAGCGCGCGTTCGCCGCCGTCGGGCAAGTCGACCGGCCGCGCGGACGGCGCGGGCGCGAGCTCCGCGAACGCGTCGAAGAACGGCTCGACGCCGAAGTTGGTCAAGGCGGAGCCGAAGAACACCGGCGTGACTTCGCCCTTCAGGAACGCCGCGCGAGAGAACGGATTGCCCGCGACGTCGAGGAGCTCGAGGTCGTGCCGCGCGCGTTCGAGCACGGCCGGATCGACGCGCTCGAGCAGCCGCGGATCGTCGAAGTCGAGCCGCTCGAGCTCGGCCTTCTGCGCGCCCGCCGCCGCCGTCTTGGTGAAGAGCAACACTTGGCCGAGCCCGCCTTCGGGCTTGCGCTCGATCACGCCGGCGAAGTCGCGGCCTTGGCCGATCGGCCAGTTGAGCGCCGTCGAGTGGATGCCGAGCACTTCTTCGACTTCGTGCATCAAGTCGAGCGGCTCGCGGCCGGGCAAGTCGAGCTTGTTGACGAACGTCAGCACCGGGATCTTGCGCAGCCGACAGACCTCGAAGAGCTTGCGCGTCTGCGTCTCGACGCCTTTCGCGGCATCGAGCACCATTACGGCGGAATCGGCGGCGGTCAGCGTGCGGTACGTGTCCTCGCTGAAGTCCTGGTGGCCCGGCGTGTCGAGCACGTTGATCAACGCGCCCTTGTACGGGAACTGCATCGCCGACGACGTGATCGAGATGCCGCGCTCCTGCTCCATCCCCATCCAGTCGGAGGTCGCGAGCTTGCCCTTGCGGCCCTTGACCATGCCGGCGGTGCGGATCAGGCCGGAGTACAGCAGGAGCTTCTCGGTCAGCGTCGTCTTGCCCGCGTCGGGGTGCGAGATGATCGCGAACGTGCGGCGCTTCGAGATCTCGCGCGCGATGTCGGCGCGTTCGGCGGCTCGTTCGCTCGCGCGTTCGTCGAGTCGCGGGTCGGGTGCGGGAGTGGTGTCGGTCATCGGGCTCGTCTCTCGCGCGCTTGCGGCCCGCGCGCGAAGCGCGAGAGGTTCGCCGATCGAGGCCCGAGCGTAAAGCCCGCGGTCTAACTTCGCGCGCCGATCACGCTCTGGACGCGTGCGAGCAGCTCCGCGATCGTGAACGGCTTCGGCAGGAAGTCGAACCCGGCCTCGGCGATCGCGCGCCGGTCGATCAGGTCGTCCGTGTAGCCCGAAACCAAGAGCACCGGCAGGTCGGGACGCTCGGCGCGGACCCTTTCCGCGAGCTCGCGTCCGTTCAAGTGCGGCATGACGACGTCGGTGAGCAGCAAGTCGATGCGGTCCTTCTCGCGTCCGAAGCGCTCGAGCGCCTCGCGGCCGTCCGCGGCTTCGAGGACGTCGTAACCGACGGAGAGGAGCGCGTTCAGCACCAAGCGGCGCAGCGACGGTTCGTCCTCCGCGAAGAGCACGAGTCCGCTGCCGCGTCCGCTGCTGCGACCGGCGCTCTGCGCGCCCCCGACCCCCGAGCCGCCGGCGACCGCCCCCAAGGCGCCGCGGCCCGGGTGCTCGCCGTCGCACTTCGGCAGGCCGATGCGGAACGTGCTGCCGCGTCCGATCCGCGACGCGACGGTGATGGCGCCACCGGTGGCCGTGACGATGCCGTGCACGGTCGCGAGCCCGAGCCCGGTGCCCTTGCCGCGCGGTTTGGTCGTGAAGAACGGTTCGAAGAGCCGCGCGAGCGTCGTCTCGTCCATGCCGACGCCGTCGTCGCGCACCGAGAGCTCGACGTAACGGCCCGGAGCGAGCGTGTCGAAGCCGAAGCGGCGTTCGGGCTCGACGTCGACGTTGCGTGTCGCGACCACGATCCGTCCGCCGTTCGGCAGCGCGTCGCGCGCGTTGACGATCAAGTTGACGAGCACTTGTTCGAGCTGCGTCGGGTCCGCCCAGACGCGTTCGAGCGGATGGCCGCTCTCGACGACGAGCTCGACGTCCTCGCCGATCAGACGGCGCAGCATGACGACCAGGTTCGCGATCAACGCGTTCAGGTCGACGACCGTCGGTGCGGCGACTTGTTGGCGGCTGAAGGCGAGGAGCTGCGCGGTCAGGGACTTCGCGCGGCTGCACGCGGCGCGGATCTCCTCGACGCAGGCATGCGCGGGCGCGTCGCCCGAAAGCGAGCCGCGAGCGAGCTCGGCGTACCCGTCGATCACCGTCAGCAAGTTGTTGAAGTCGTGCGCGATCCCACCCGCGAGGCGGCCGATCGCTTCGAGCTTGTCGACTTGGCGCAGACGTCCTTCCGCGACCTCGCGCTCGACGCGTTCGCGTTGCAGACGCTCGTTCGCGCGCACGAGCTCCGCGGTGCGCTCGATCACGCGCACTTCGAGCTCGTCGCGGCTGCGTTTGAGCTCCTCTTCGAGCCGTTTGCGCGCGAAGAGGTCCGGGATCTCGAAGTTGCGGGCGCGCGGCACGAGGTCCGGCCGCGAATGCAGGTACTTCGCCACGCGGGACTCGATGTGCTTCGGATGGGCGAGCACGAAACGGCAGCATTCGTCGCCTCGGGCTCGGCAGAGGATCTCCGCCGCGACGAGTTCGACGCCGTAGCTCTCCTCGCACCACCCGGACGAGTATCCCGCGCTCATGATGCAGACCGGGAAATCGGCGCGTTCGCGCGCCGCGAGCCAAGCGTGCGACTCGAACGAGTACGGGTGGTCGTAGATGCTGAAGCAGTGCTCGTCCGAAGTCAGTGCGGACTCGGGGTGGATGTCGACGAACGCCCAACCGGTGTGTGCGAAGTGCACCGGCCCCGCGGAAAGCCTCGCCGTCGGCTCGACGAGCCCCATCTTGCGGTGGAAGGCCTGAGCGTCCGACTTGCCGATGGCGTGCGCGAGGTCGAAGAGGATGTTGCGCGCGAAACGTTGGGCTTCCTCCTCGCGCCCCGGACCGTACAGGTCGCGCGCGACCTTGAAGAACTCGACCGACAAGGACGCGCCGCGCACGAGCACGTAACGCTCGTCGAAGACTTCGATCGTGCCGTGTTCCGGAGCCTCGCGCCTGCTCGCGAAGTACGCAGCGACGGTCTCTTCGGCGCGCGCGAAGAGCGCGCGCATCTCCGGCGGCACCTTGACGGTCTTCGGATCGTGGGTCATGACCGTCCGGGCTCGCTTCGGTCGACCTCCCGCCTACTGTTTCGCCCGAGTGGTGAGCAACACGCGCACGCTCTCTTCCTTGCCGTCGCGTTCGAACTTCGCGACGACCGTGTCGCCCGGTTTGTAGAGCCCGAGCGCGTAGACGAAATCCTGCATCGTGTCGATCTTCACGTCGCCGACCTGCTTCAGCACGTCGCCCGCCTTGAGTCCTGACTTCTCCGCCGGACTGCCGGGTGAAGTGCCGGCGAGTTTGACGCCTTTGCCTTCGAAACCGTACTCGGGCACCGAACCGAACCACGTGCCGTTCGAGCGCGTCGGCGTCGCGCGCGCCGCTTCACCGCCCTCCGGCTTCGGCGGTTCGACGTAGACGAGGTCGCCGGCGGCCGTCATTTCGAGGACCAGGTCGCGCGCGAGCTCCGTCACCGCCGCCGCGCCCGCCGCTTCGAAGCGTTCGACGTCGTCGGAGGGCTTGTGGTAGTCGGCGTGCACGCCGCTGAAGAAGTGCAGCGCCGGGATCTTGCGCTCGAGGAACGCTTGGTGGTCGCTGCCGCCGACGCCGTTGCCGCCGGAGGAGAGCTGGAGCTCGAAGCCGTGCTTGCGGCCGAGTTCGCCGAGCCACGCTTCGAACGGCGCGGCGCTCGCCGTGGCGAGCACGGCGAGTTTCTTGGCGCCGGCACGGCCGACCATGTCGAGGTTCAGGTTCGCTTCGACGCGCGCGAGCTCGATGGTCGGTTGCTCCGTCCAGTGCTTGCTGCCGAGCAGTCCGAGCTCTTCGCCGGACCACGCCGCGAACACGATGTCGCAGTCGGGCCGCGGCGCTCGAGCGAAGAGCCGCGCGAGCTCGAGCAAGACCGCGGTGCCGCTCGCGTTGTCGTCGGCGCCGTTGTGCACCGAACGATCGCCGGGCGCCATCGACTCCGGCCCACCGTGGCCCAAATGGTCGTAGTGCGCGCCGATCACGATTCCGCGCGAACGATCACGACCCGCGAGACGCGCGAGCACGTTGAACGCCGGTCCTTTCTTGCGCTCGACGTCGGCATGCACTTCGACGGTCCGGGCGGGGTACGCGACGGCATCGCCGGTCGGCGTCGGCGGATCGACGAAACGCTCGAGCACCGTGAAGCACTCCGGCGCGAGCGCCCGGCCCGTTTCGCCGGAGAGCAGGAGCACCGGCAGCGACGACTGCTTCGCGGCCGACGAATCGAACGGCGTGAGCCCCTCGGGATGCGCAGGATGCTCGACGAAGAGCACGGCGACCGCGCCGCGGCGTTTGCAGTTCATCGTCTTCGTGAAGAGCGACGTGCTGGTCCCCCAGTCGTCGCCGCGCACGACGTTCGCCGCCGTTTCGGTCTGCGCGGGCGCGGCGGGATCGTGCGTCGCGCGCGTCGGCGTCGGGCGCTTCGGCGGCGCGCCGCGCACGACGAGCGCGACCTTGCCCGCGAGCGCGTCGTTCGCCGAGAGGCCGAGCGAGGTGAAGTCGTTCCAGCCGAGCGGCTCGTGTTCGACCGCGTAACCGCAGAAGACGAGTTCGCCTTTCGCCGTCGCGCCATCGGAGCAGTACGCGGGCACGAGGTGCGTCGCGCCGCTCCACGTCGAGTCGCCGCAGACGAGCCGCGAGTCGCCACCGTCGGTCGCCGGCAAACCGACCTCGAAGCGTTGCAGGAAGCCATCCTCGCCGGCCGGCTCGAGCCCGAGCGCGCGAAAGCGCTCCGCGATCCACTCGCCTGCGCGGCGCGCTTCGTCGGTGCCTGCGCGCCGACCGCCTTGGGCGTCGTCGGCGAGCCACGTGACGTCGGCGAGCAAGCGTTCGGCGTCCGCGACCGCCGGCGCGCTCGGAGCGGTGCTCGTGCAAGCGACGGACGCGAGGACGAAGAGGAACGCGACGGACGGCGCGGTGCGGAGAGTCGGCATGGCGCCAAGATACGCCTCCGACCGACGCCGAGTCATCTCTCGGGGTTGAGTCGCCCGCGCGGGACCGCATGATGGCGCGCCATGCGGCGTTTCGCGAAGCTCGCGCTCCTCCTCGCGCTGCCGCTCGTGCTCGTCCTGCCGGCCGTCCTCTCGGGCGCGCTCTTCCTGCCGCAGGCACCGCGTGGGCTCGAGCCGCTCGCGAGCGAAGCACCGGAGGACGCGGCCGTCGCGTGGCAGCAGGCGAACTACCTCGCGTCCGATCGGCTGTTCCCGATCCTCACCGACGAGCTCACGATCCAAGCGGCGCTGCGAGCGGGCAGCCTGCCGCTCTGGAACGCGAAACAAGGCCTCGGGCTGCCGCTCGTCGGCGGCACGTTGGTCGGGCCGCTCTATCCGCCGAACTGGATCGGCTACGCGACCGATCCGGTGCGCGCGGGACCGTGGCTCGCGGCGCTCTCGCTCTTCCTCGCCGGGCTCGGCGCGTGGAGTTTCCTCGAACGGCGCGGCACGAGCTTCGGCGCCGCGGCGATCGGCGCGCTCGCGCTGCAGATCGGCGGCTTCGCGCTCGCGAACCTGCACTACCGGATGAAGCTCGACGCGGCGCTCTGGCTGCCGTGGACGCTGTGGGCGCTCGACGGACTCGCCGCGAGGAAGCCGCGCGCCGGACTCGCCCTCGCGGGCTCGATCGCGGCGAGTTTCCTCGCCGGCTTCCCGACGATCGCGGCGTTCGGACTCGCGGCCGCGGTGCTCTACGCGCTCGTGCGGCGCTTCGCGGACGGCGTCGCGCTGCCTCTTGGCCGCGCGTGCGCGTTCGCGGCCTGCGGGCTCGCGATCGCGAGCGTGCAGCTCGTGCCGACCTTCGACGCGGCGAGCGAATCGCTGCGCGCCGAGCGCACCGTCACGGAGCTCACCGCCGAGAGCCTGCCGCTCGCGAGCACGCTCGGCCTCGTCGTACCCGACCTCGCCGGCAGCCCGAACGAACCGCTCGCCGCGCCCCACTTGCCGGTGCCGTGGTGGCTCGCGTCGCGCGAGGAACGCGACGCGGCGCAGAACGCGAACCCGCTCGAGTGGCAACTCTTCGCGGGCGTCGCGACGCTCGCGCTCGCCGTCGCCGGGCTCGTCTGTTTTCCCCGCGACGTGCGAGCGTTCGCGCTGCTCGCGCTGGTCGCGCTCGGCTTCGTGCAGGGCTGGCCGCTCGTGCGCGAGCTCTATCGCTTGCCGCTCTTCGACGTCGGCGCGCCGGCGCGCGCGGCGAGCGTGCTCTGGGTCGTGCTGCCGCTCGCGGCCGGCTTCGGCGTCGAAGCGCTGCTGCGGCGCCACCCGCGGGCGCTGTGGACCGTGCTCGCGCTGGTGCTCGGACTCGCGGCGTGCGGCGGGCTCTTCCGTGCGACGCTCGAGGCCGAGGCGTTCGCCGCAGCGCGCGAGCTCGAGCTCGCCGAACGCCACGGCGTGACGCTCGGCGAAGTGCGCGCGCTGATCGCACACGACGACGCGGTCCGCGCGGCGGAGCGGCTCGCCCACGCCGCGGAGCGCCTCGCCCTGGTCGCGCTCTCGACCGCCGTCGCCGCGAGTTTCCTCGTGTGGAGCCGCCGTCGCGAAACGGCGCGCGCGCCGTGGTTGCCGCTCTTCGCCGTGCTGCTCGTCGAAGGCGTCGCGGCGTCGGCGGCGCACCTCGTGCCGCGCGCGGCGAGCCTCGGCGCGCCGTTCCCGAGCTCGCCCGCGCTCGCTGCGCTCGCCGCAGCCGCGGGCGACGGACGCGTCGTGCGTCTCGACGAAAGTGGTTCTGGGATCGACGACGTGCTCGTGCTCGCGCGACCCAACTTGCCCGAAGCGTACGGCATCGCCGACCTCACGCCGTACGTCGTCTTCAGCCAGCGCAGGCTCGTCGAGCTCGTGCGCGCGCTCGATCCGCTCGCGGGCTATCGCACCGGCATCAGTCGCCTCTCGCTCGAAGCGCTGGCTGCGCATCCATTGCTCGACGCGCTCGACGTGCGCGCCGTGCTCTCGCGTTCGCCGCGACGCCACCCGGCGCTCGAACCGGTGCTCGAACGCGAGCGTTTCCACGTGTATCGCCGCACGAGTGCGCTCGGCCGCGCGCGCGTCGTCGCGCCGCGCTTCGTCGCCGACGGAACGAGCGCTCTCGCCGAACTCGCGAGTCCCCGCTTCCTTCCGGCGCGCGAGTGCGTGGTGGTCGCCGCGGACGCGCACGTGCCGCTCGGCACTCCGCGTGAACCGGCCGGCCCGGAAAGCGACTCTGCCGCGACCGCGCGCGTGGTCGAATTCGTCGACTCCGGCTTCGGCGAGTTCGAGGCTCGCGTCGACGCGCCCGCCGGCGGCTGGCTCGTCGTTTCCGCCGCGTACCACGCTGGTTGGAACGTGACGATCGACGGCGAGCCCGCGGCTCGCGTCGCACCCGCCGACCATGCGCTGCTCGGCGTCGAACTTCCCGCGCGGAACGGCCTCGTCGTGCGGGCGAGATTCTTGCCGCGCTCGTACGTTTTCGCAGCGTGCCTCGCGGTCCTCGGATTCGTGTGCGCGATCCTGGGCTCGCGAATTCGACCGGCTCGCCTCGTCGAATGAACGGGTTTCCGCACTTGGCCCCGGCGCGGACCCGGTGCTAGGTTGCGGCGCGCGCCGGACCGACGCGTCACGGATCACCGCTCAGTGGGACTGCGCGGCGTGCTCGTTCGCCCCGGACGAGCCCATCCGCCGCAGATCGCGCGAATCGCGGGATCGCATGCGTCGCGCCGTTCCGGCGTCGCGGCGTTCGGGCGTCGCCGCGTTCGGGCGTCGCAGCGGCCCGATCCGGCCGAGCACCGTCCCGATCGGGCGCCGTCCCGGACGGGCGCCGTCCCGGCCGAGCACCGTCCCGGCCGGGCGCCGAGTCCGAGTCCGGCCGAACATCGTCCGCCTTCCGCCCCACTTCGTCCCCTGCACGAAAGCACCCCGGTCCATGAGCCGAGTCCTGATCGTCTCGAACCGCCTGCCGATCCACGTGCGGGCGCGAGGTTCCCACGTCGAGGTCCACGCGAGCGTCGGCGGCGTGGCGACCGGGCTCGCGTCGGTGCACGCAACCGGCGACGCGCTGTGGATCGGGTGGCCCGGCGAGACCGACGAGCTCGATCTCGATGGCCACGCCGAACTCGAACGCGAACTCGCGCGCCGGCGCTTGGTCGGCGTCGAGCTCCCGGGTCGCTTGGTCAAGGGCTTCTACGAGGGCTACGCGAACGGCGTGCTCTGGCCGCTCTTCCACTCGATGCTCGAGTCGCTGCCGCTCTCGAGCGACGATTTCGAGCTCTACACGGAAGCGAACCAGCGGTTCGCCGATGCGATCGTCGCGCACGCTCGGCCCGGTGATCGCATCTGGATCCACGACTACCAACTGCTGCTCGTGCCCGCGCTGGTGAGAGCGAAACTGCCTCAAGCGCGCATCGGCTTCTTCCTCCACATCCCGTTCCCGGCGTCGCCGATCTGGCGCGTGCTGCCGCAACGCGCGGAGCTCCTGCGCGGGTTGCTCGGCGCCGATCTCGTCGGCTTCCACACGCACGACTACGCGCGGCACTTCGCGGCCGCGCTGCTGCACGTCCTCGGGCTCGAAGTCGCCGTCGATCGCGTGCGTTGGCACGATCGCTCCGTGTCGATCGGCTCGTTCCCGATGGGCATCGACGCGCGCGGCTACTCGGCGATCGCCGAAGAACCCGAAGTGCGCGACGAAACCGAGCGACTGCGCACCGGACCGGAGAAACTGCTCGTCGGCATCGACCGGCTCGACTACACGAAGGGCATCCCGCGTCGGCTGCTCGCACTGCAGGAGCTGCTCGATCGGCACGTCGAACTGCGAGGCCTGGTGCGGCTCGTGCAAGTCGCCGTGCCGTCGCGGACGACCGTGCAGGTCTACCGCGCGATGCGTCAGACGATCGACGAACTCGTCGGCCGGATCCAAGGCATGTTCGCCACGGCGAGTTGGGTGCCCGTGCACTACTTGCACCGCGCGCTCTCGTCGCGCGAAGTCGTCGCGTTGTACCGCGCGGCGGACGTGATGCTCGTGACGCCGATCCGCGACGGCATGAACCTCGTCGCCAAGGAATTCGTCGCGGCGCGCAACGACGAGGACGGCGTGCTGGTCCTCTCCGAGTTCGCCGGCGCGGCGGGAGAGCTGTCCGGCGCGCTGCTCGTCAATCCGTTCGACACGCGCGCGGTTTCGGACGCGTGCCACCGCGCCCTGACGATGCCGCGCGAGGAGCGGCGCGAGCGGATGCGCGCGATGCGAGCCCGCGTCTTCGCCGCCGACGCCGATCAGTGGGCGCGCGGATTCCTCGCCACGTTGGAGACGGCGTCCGAACGCTCCGACATGCCGCCCGCCGCGCCCGGGCCGGTGCCGCTCGAAGGACTGGCGCTCGCGAAGAAGCGGCTCGTGCTGCTCGACTACGACGGCACGCTGGTGCCGTTCGACATCGACCCCTTGCGCGCCGAGCCCGACCAGGAGCTGCGCGAGCTGCTCGCGCGTCTCGCGGCGCTTCCCGACACCGAGGTCCACTTGGTCAGCGGCCGTCCGCCGCTGGAACTCGAACGCTGGCTCGCGGAACTCGACGTCGGTTTGCACGCCGAACACGGACTGTGGACGCGTCCACGCGGCGCGGAAACGTGGTCGATGGCCCGCGGCATCGAGTTGCAGCACCGCCGCTCGATCGAGCGCCTGCTCGCCGATTTCGCCGAGCGCACGCCGGGCGCGAGAGTCGAGAAGAAGAGCGTCGGCTACGCGTGGCACTGGCGCGCCGCGGACCCGGACTTCGGCGAACGTCAGGCGAACGAACTGCGGCTCGTCTTGCAGGCGCTCTGCAGCAACCTGCCGGTCGAAGTGCTGCTCGGCAACCGCGTGGTCGAAGTCCGGCCGCACGGCGAGAACAAAGGCACGCTCGCGACGAGGCTGATGCTCGCGGCGAGCCACGACACGCGGATCCTCGCGCTGGGCGACGACCGCACCGACGAGGACCTGTTCGCGGCGCTGCCGCGCGACTCGGTGCGGGTCCACGTCGGTCCGGGCGAGTCGCTCGCGCCTTGGTCGGTCCCCGACTGGCGCGCGGCGCGCGGCCTGCTCGCCGAGTTCGCGGCGAGCGTCGAACGCACGGCGGGCGCGCCGGTCGAGCCTCCCTCGTCGCGATGAAGCTGCAAGTGCTCGCGAGCGGCAGCGGCGGCAACTCGACCTTGGTGCGCGCCGGCGAGACGAACGTGCTCGTCGACGCCGGACTGACGGTCGCCGGCATGGAAGAGCGCCTCGACGCGGCGCGTTTCGCGCCGCCAGGGCTCGACCACGTCTTCGTCACGCACGGGCACCTCGATCACGCGCGTGCCGCCGGCGCGATCGCGCGCAAGGCCCGCTGCACGTTGCACTGCACGGAAGGCCTGATGCGCAACGCGGCGATCCGCCGTTCGAAGAACCTCGCTGCGCTGCCGGTCGGCGCGCCCTATCGCGTCGTCGGCCGGCGTGGCGCGGACACGGTCGAAGTGACGAGCGTGGCACTGCCGCACGACGCCGTGCCGACGCTCGCGTTCAAACTCGAGCATCTCGGGCGGCGCGTCGTGATCCTGACCGACATGGGCCATCCGCGGGTCGAAGTCGCTCGCGCGCTCGCCGATGCGCACGTGCTCGTGCTCGAGTTCAACCACGACGTCGGCATGCTCGAAGCCGGACCGTATCCCGCGACGTTGAAACGCCGCATCCTCGGCAACGCGGGGCATCTTTCGAACGCGCAAGCCGCGACGATGCTGACGGCACTCGCGAGCGAGCATCTGCACACGTTGGTCCTCGCGCACCTGTCGGAGACCAACAACACTCGAGAGCTCGCGCTCGAGGCCGCGCACACGACGTTGGAGCGCCTCGGCATCGCGCAGCGCGTGCGCGTGCTCGTCGCCGAACAGGACCGGATCGGCGAGAGCCTCGAAGTCTGAAGCTCACTCGATCGTGCGCACGACGCCGGCTTCGAGGAACCACACGTCGGTGCGAATCGCGTCGGGAGCGAACGAGAGCAGACGCGCGAGCGCCGCGCGGTACGCCCGCAGTTGAGGCGCGTGGTGCGCGGTCCGCTCCGCGAGCCGCGATTCGTCGTCGAGGCCGGCGTCCGACTTGAAGTCCACGATCCGCGCCCGCCGCGCGCCGCGTTCGACGAGCACGCGGTCGAACGCGCCGCGTTCGACTTCGCCGTCGGGGCCAGCTCCGCCGTCGCTGCCGGCGCCGACGCTGACGGCGGCGAAGGCGGGCAAGAGGTAACGCCGCTCGCGCCACGCTTCGACGTCGCCCGGATTCTCGGCGCGCGAGAGGACGTCACGCGCGGCAGGCGTGCCGAGCAAGCGGCGGAAGTCCGCGAGGTCGCGTTCGAGCCCGACACCACCGAGGTCCGCCGCGCGAGCGAGTTCGACGAGCTCGGCATCGGTGCGCGCGAACGCTTCGAGCCACTCGACCTCCGCGAGCCAAAGATGCAAACGCAAGCCGCGGCGCCGCGCCGCCGTCGTCGGAGCGAAATGGAGCCGCAGCGAGAGCGGCGCACCGGGCCCGCGTTTCGACGGAGCGACGCTCGCCGCCGCCGGCGCGGAAGACGGTTCACGGAAACGCACGGCGGGCGCCGCGTCGCCGCCGGCCGCGCTCGCTGCCTTCGGCGCCTCGAATTCGGCGACCCAGCGTTCGTCGCTGCCGTCGAGCACCCACGCTTCGCCCGGTGGCTTGCCCGCGATCCCGAGCGCGAGCGCCACGACCGCCGCCGAGTCGTAGCTCGGATCCGCGGGATCGACGGGCGGCAGCACGAAGACGAGCTCCCGCCTCGCACGCGTCGTCGCGACGTAGAGCGCGCAGAGTTCGTCGTACATGGCCCGCGTGCTCGTCGCCAAGTGGAGTTCCGCGAGCCGCGGCGCGCCGACGAAGTGCAGCGCATTGCGCCACTCCTTCGCAGCGTGACGCGACACCGCTTCGATCTCCCGTCGGGGATCTTCGTCGACACGCCGCCACACGAGAGCCGCCGGCACGCGCTCGAACTCGAACGCGAGGTCGCACAGCACGACGGCGTCGAACTCGAGCCCTTTCGCGGCGTGGATCGTCATCACTTTGATCGCCGCCGCGCTGGGGTCCTCGACACGTTCGTCGCGCACTCGGGCGACGAATTCGTCGATCGACGCGCTCGCCGCCGCGAGCGGATCGTTCTCGAGCGCGATCGCGAACTCGATCAAACGCTCGAAACGCCGCGTCTCCCAAGCGTTCGCCGCGCCGAAGGCAGGTCGGAAGCTCTCGAGCGTCTCGGCGAAGCCGCGTTCGAGCACGTGTTCGCGCAGCTTGCGCGCCCGCGTCCGCAGCGTGGCGCGGTCCATGCCCCACGCGATGCCGAGCGGCGCCGCGAGCGGCGAATGCGCGACGTGGAACCACGCTGCGGTGTCCGCCGGATGCTCCGCGAGGTGCAACGCCGAGAGCGCGACTTGCACCGCCGTCGCGTCGGTCAACGGATTGCCGGACTCGCCGCTCGCCGCGAGCCCGCGCCGCCGCAGCGCGTAGACCAACGGACCGACCTGCGCCTTGCGCCGGACCAGGATCGCGATCGTCGCACGCGGCGCGCGCCGGGCGAGCTCCACGACGTGTTCGACCGCCGCCGCGCGGCACGCCGCGCGCACGGCGTCCGCGCCACCGCCCTTGCGCCCGCCTGCGCCCGAATTGCTGGCGCCCGTGTCGCCAGCTCCCGTGTCGCCAACTCCCGTTTCGCCGTGTGCATCGACGAACAACGCGCGCACCACGCCCGTCAACTTCGGTTTCGCCGCACTGTGCGCGTCGAAGCGGAACTTCCGCGCCGCGGCGAGCGCCGCCTCGCTGTCCGCGAACGCCGCCGACGCGGCGAGGTCCGCGAAGATGCGATTGACGGCGGCGAGCACGACCGGCGCGGAACGGTACGACACCGTCAGGCTCCGGCGCTCGACGGTCGGCCACGCGGCGACGCCTTCGAGCAGGCGCGGATCGCCACCGCGCCAACCGTAGATCGACTGCTTGGTGTCGCCGACGCAGAAGAAGCTCTTCGCGCCCGAGCCGTCGGCCGCGAGTTCCTCGGCGAGCGGCCGCAGCACGCGCCACTGCGCCGGAGACGTGTCCTGGAACTCGTCGAGCAAGAGGTGATCGAGCTCCGCGTCGAGCCGCCACGCGAGTTCCTCGGCGAAGTCTCGCGCCTCGGTCGCGTCCGCCGCGAGCGCCCGCGGGAGGTCCGCGAAACGCAACCAGCCGCGTTCGGCGAGGCGTGCGGTGAACTGCGCGGCGAAGTGCTCGACGAACTCGCGCGTCGCGCGATTCTGGCCCTCGAGGACCGCGCCGAGTTCCGCCGCGGCGACACGGACGAGCTCCGTGACGAGCGCGCGGGTGTCGACGCCGATCTCGGCCGAGCCGTACTTCTCTTCGCCGGCGATCACCTTCGCGGCGATGCCGTCCTTCACCAAGGCCTCCCACTCGCCCGCCGCGGCCCGTCCGCGCAACTTGGCGAGGCCGTTCACCCAGGTTTGGTTCGGCTTGCCTTGTTTGGTCAGCGGCGGCGCCAGCGCCGCGAGGCGCTTCGCGAGTCGTTCGACGGTCGCTGCGTCCGCGCGCGGCGGCGGTGCGAGCGCCGACCACGCTTCGGCGCGCGACTCGAGGAACAGCTCGTGGGCGTCGCGGACCCGCGCGACGAGCGTCGCGTGCACTTCGCGCGACGTCTTCGCGCGTTCGAGTTCGCGCAGGAGCAGGATCCAACGCTCGGTCGAGCCGTCCTCGAGCGCAGCGGCGACGGCCGCGTCTCTCGCGCGCGCATCATCGAACTCGTCGGCGATGCGCCAGTCGGGTGCGAGCCCGAGTTCCGCCGCGAACGCGCGCGCCAACACGACGAAGAACGAGTCGATCGTCATCACGCGACAACGTTCGACGTGCCTCGCGAGTCCAGCCGCGAGCTCCGCGGCGCGCGCGCGACTCGGCACGGCGCCACCGAGCGCGGCGTCGAGCTCCGCGCGCTCACGTTCGTCGCGTGAGGCGCGCACGAGCCGCGCGAAGATCCGATCGAGGATCTCTCCGGCGGCCTTGCGCGTGAACGTCGTCGCGAGCACCCGCTCCGGCGGCACGCCCGCGGCGACGAGCGCCAAGAAGTGCGTCGTCAGCGAATAGGTCTTGCCGGAGCCGGCGGACGCGAGCACCACCGAGGCTCCACGGGGCGCGCTCATGCGTCACCCTCCGCGTCGGCACGGTCGCTCGCCGCGGCGAGGCCGAAACCGCAGAGCGCGGCGAAGATGGGCTCGTCCGGTTCGTCGTCGCCGACTTCGTCGAAGACGCCGGCGAGCACCTTCTCGACGACTTCGTGCGCGACGAAGTCGGCGCGCGCGAGGTCCTCGGGCTTCCAATCCGCGAGCGCCTCCAAGTCCTCGTCCTTCCCGGCGTCGAGCGCGACGTATCCGAGCGCGAGCGGAGCGTCGCCGACGAGCTCGCGCGCCAAGTGCCGGTAGAGCGGCAACTGCAGGTCGATCCACTCCCCACCGCGACGGTGCGTCTGGCTCGGCTTCTTGCCGCCGTCGGAAGTCTTGTAGTCGAGCACTCGCCAACGACCGCTCGCCGCGTGGCGATCGATGCGGTCGATCCGACCGGAGAGCCGCAGGCTTCCGCGCGGCGTTTCGATCCGCACCGGCTCGCGCGGCGACCATTCGACGTGTTCGATCGTCCAGCCTTCGGTGACCGTGCGCGCTTGCCAGGCCGCGAACCGCCGCAGCCGCGCGGCGAGTTGCTCGACCTGCAAGTGCACTGCGGCGTGCCGCGCGGGATCCAACGAATGCGCGACGGCGCGCCGCAGACGGTCGTCGAGGAAGCCCGCGATCGCGTCGGCGTCGCGCGAGCGCGCGAGCTCGCTCTCGCCGAACGCTTGCAGCACGTCGTGCGCCAGCACGCCGAAGCGCAACGCGTCGAGCTCCAGCACCCGCGGCGCGACCGTCGAGAGCCCGAGCACGTGCTCGAGGTAGAAGCGGTACGGCGAACGGAGGTACGTGCGGAACGCCGTGACCCGCACGCGCTCGAGCTTGGGGGTCGGCGCACGCGCCAACACGAAGTCGAGCGCCGTCGCCGCCGCCGGCGTCGCGGTCTCCGCCTCGTCGACGAACGCACGGCCGAGGCGTTCGACGACCACGTCGCGCTCGGCGCGGAACACGAGGCGACTCGGCGTGCGCGGATCGCCGGAAAGGCTCTTCTTCGAGCTCACCCACCACGTCGTGCGGGTCTCCGCGAGCACGGTCGCGATCCAGACGTCGCGTGCGACGCGCGCGCGCGCCGAGCCGAGCCCGAGCTCGCTGCGCAGACGCTCCGGCAGCCACGCGCTCTCCGAGGCGGGCCGCGGCACGTTGCCTTCGTCGAAGCCGGCGACGAACGCGACCGGCGCGGCATCGAGCGGCAACTCGAGCCAGCCCTGCAAGTCGAGCGTCGGCCGCGCGCCGATCCGCGGCGGCGGCGGGAGCTCGACCGCCGCGGTCCGTTCGGCGACCAACGCGAGCGCTTCACGCGCGTCGCAGACGTGACCGGCGACCGCGGTGTCGCGCAGCTCTTCGAGCAGCTCGGCGAACGCCGCGAACGCTCGCGCACGGTCCCAACCGCTCGGATCCTCCGCGCCGAGGTCGACTTCGTCGCACACTTCGGCGACCAGGCGCGCGAGTTCGTCCGCCCACGCCGCGAGCGAGAGCCGCGCATCGCGGCCGAACTCGCCGAGCAACGCGAAGAGCGCGTCCCGCGCCCGAGCGAGTTCGTCCGACTGCTCGGCGCCGGGCGCAAACCCTTCGGCGAGGCGCGCCGGTACGCACGCCGCCGCGTACGAGTCGAGGGTGTCCGCGAGCGCGGAGAGCGAGCCGCCGAGGTCGCGTTCGAGCGCGGCTTCGACGTCGGGATGCACGAGCAGCGCTCGGAAGTCCTCGAAGCGGCGGTCGGCGACGAAACGCTCGACGAGGCCGAGGAAACGCGCGAGCGCCGTCGTCGCGAACGGGCGACCCGCCGCCCAGCGCGAGTCGACGCCGGCTTCGGCGAGGCGTCGCTCGAGGAACGGCCGGATCTCGCGGTCGAGCACGCCGAGCGCGACTTCGTGCGGCGCGAAGCGTGGCGCGAGCTCGGCGAGTTCCAGGACGACGATCCGCGCCTGGTCGTCGGGACCGCGCGCGACACGCCAACGTTCGGTCGCGAGCGGCACGTCGCGCTCGGCCCACGCGTCGAGCACCAGGCCGCCGAATTCGTCGAACGTCTCGTCGAGCTCCACCGGCGCGTACACCCACGCACGCGCGGCTCGCTCGAGCGCCGCGACCAGCCGGCGCGCGGACCGAGGCAGGTCGACGCAGCCGACGAGTTCGATCCGCACGTCGGCGCGCGCGAGCCCACGATCGAGCACGTGCCGCGCCGCGTCGGCAGGATCGACGGCGCCGCCGCGGGCGAGACGCTCCCGGTACGCCGCCGTCGCCCGAGCGAACGCACGCCAACGGGCGGCGTCGCGGCGACCTGCGCGCTCGAGGTGCGCCGCGACTTCGTCGGGCTCGAACGCGTGGCCAGCGAGCTCGGCGAACGCACGCGCCGCGGCTCGCGCGAGCGGCCCGCCGCCCGGTGCACCGTGCGCCTCGGGGACTGGACCGCTCCCACGCCACAGCACGTTGCGCTCCGATGGCGCGAGGTCGGCGAGCACGTCGCGCCACGCGAGCGTGCGCTCGAGCGGCGACGCGAGCCGCAACGTCACTCGCGACAGAGCCTCGGCGAGCCGGCCCTCCGTGATCACGCGCGGCGGCGGCCGCGACAGGTCGAGTCGGCGCGCGAGCCGCGCTTCGAGTTCGCGCGCCGCACGGGCTCCGGGCAGCACGAAGAGCGTCCGCGACGGATCGTCGGCGGGCCCGAGCGCGGCGCACCAGCGCTCCGCGACGTGGTCGAGGAACGGCCGTTCGAAGCCGAGGAAGATCCGCTCGATCGTGGCCATGCGTGCGCCGCCGCGCGAAGCTCGCACGGCGGCGGCGATGCTAGCGACCGAGCGGCGGCGACTCGACGGTCCACGCGCGGCGCGGGCGTACGCGCCCGCGCGACCGAACGGGGACTTCCGTGCAGCCCAGGAACCCGTGGGCGCCGGGCCCGAGTCGCTGCGCGTGGGCCTACGGCGCCGACTCTTCGTCGCGCGGAAGCCGCGGTCCGCGCCCGGCGTTCCTCAGGAGAACAGGCTCCAGCGCACGATGGCGTAGAACGCGATGAACGCGTCCTTCGGGCCGATCTTCTTGCCTTCGGAGTAGTCGCGGCCCGCGTAGCTGATCGGCACTTCGTAGACGCGCACGTGCAGCTTCGCGACTTTCGCCGTGATCTCGGGCTCGACGGCGAACGTGCGCGACTTGATGTTCAGCTTGTCGGCGACCTCGCGCTTGAAGACCTTGTAGCAGGTCTCCATGTCCGTCAGGTTGAGGTTCGTGAAGCAGTTCGACATCAACGTCAGCATCCGGTTGCCGACGTAGTGATAGAAGAGATGCACGCGGCTGTACGCGCCTCCGAGGAAGCGGCTGCCGAACACGACGTCGGCCTTGCCTTCGAGGATCGGCCGCAGGAGCACCGGGTAATCGGCCGGGTCGTACTCGAGGTCGGCGTCCTGGATCAACACCACGTCGCCGGTGACCTTCGAGAAACCAGTCGCGAGCGCGCCGCCCTTGCCCTGGTTCACTTCGTGGTGGAAGCAGCGCACGTTGTCGTACTGCTTCGCGAGTGCGTCCATGATCTCGCGCGTCTTGTCCTTCGAGCAGTCGTTGACGAGCACGAGCTCCTTCTCGAAGGGCGTCGCTTGGACACGTTTGACGATCTCCGCGAGCGTGCGCTCTTCGTTGTAGACCGGAATGACGACCGAGAGCTTCATGCGGAGAGCTTCATCGCGTGAATTCGAAAGCGCGGACGCGGGCCATCACTTGTGCGGCTCGCCAGGGAAGAACTCGAGTCCGCGGAAGAGTTCGTCGACCCCGCAGAACTCGGAGACGCCTCTGTGCAGCGCACGGTAGGCCGGGTCTTGTTCGATGCACCACATGGGCTTCAGGAACAGTCGGAAGATCTCCTGATCGGCTCGCGCGCGGCGGGACTGTACCTCGCGGCGGCGCTCCATCCAATGCTCCCAGTTGGCGAGCAGGTCGTTGATGCCGATCAGATCCGCGGCGGCGATGCGGCGGATCGGGATGTCGCTTTCGAGCTGCTTGTGCGCCTTCTCCATCAGTTTGCCGACGAGGCTCGACGGCCGAGCGAAGGCCTTCTCGATCCGGAACGGCTCGTCCGACGGGATGCCCGACACGACGAGCATGCGGCGCAGCGCGAGCGCGAGCATCGCCGGCAGCACCTTGCGCAGGTTCTCGTCGTCGTAGTTCTTGAAGCACGCGTACATCGGGTTGCGCACTTGCAGGAGGCGCACGACTTCCGGCGGAAAGCTCTTCGACGTGCTCGAGTGGTGGTGCCAACACACCGACGACGGCACGTAGTGGACGCTCTTGCCCTGCACCCAGAGTCGCCAACCCAGGTCGACGTCTTCGTAGTAGGCGAAGAACTCCGGATCGAAGCCGCCGACCTCGTCGTAGGTGCGCGCGCGGATCGCCATCGCGCCGCCGCACGGGAAGAGCGACTTGCGCGGCACGTCGAACTCCGGCCCCGGCGGACGGTTCAAGCCGTACTGGATGCCGAGCCCGTGGAAGTTCATCCCGCCGCCGGCGAAGTTCATCACTTTGCCGTCCCACGAGAACATCTTCGCCGTCGTCGCGTCGCACTCGCCGCGCACGAGCGGCGCGACGAGCTCCTTCAGGAACGCGGGATCGACGCGCATGTCGTTGTTCAGGAACACCAACACTTCGGGGCGCGTCGCGAGGCTCGCGCCTTGGTTGCACGCTGGCGCGAAGCCGAGGTTGCGATCGTTGACGTGCAGCCGCACCCACGGGTGCTTCGCGCGCATCTCCTCGACGCTGCCGTCGTCCGAGCCGTTGTCGATCAGCAGCACTTCGAGCTTCTCGCGCGGATAATCGAGCTTCGCGAGGCTCGAAAAGCAGAGCTCGAGATGGTGGCGGCCGTTGTAGTTCAGGATCACGAACGTCGCGCGCGGCAGCGCCGAGTCCGACACGGGGCCACCAGGCGTCACGACGAGCTCGTCGAGGCGCGCCGGACCGCCGGCGGACGACGATGCGCCGGAGCCGTCGCGCGCGCCGCGCTCGCCGAGCAGTCGATTCAGGAAACGTTTCATGCAGGAGTGGCGACGGACGCGTCCATCGCCGCGAGCTGACTGAGCGTGGGAGCGGCGGGTTCGCGCACCGCGACGCGGCGCACACGCAAGTAGAGCTCGCGCTCGCGTTCCGCGGGCCGGCTTTCGAGCCGCAGGACCCGCGGTGCAGCGGAGAGCTCGTGTTCGAAACGCACCACGACCGAACGATCGTGGCCTTCCGCCGAGAACGGCGCGATGCGCCCGATCTCGCGGCCGTCGATCAGCACGCGACCGCCGAGCGTCACGCGCGATTCCTGACCGAGCGCGAGGAGTTCGATCTCGAACTCGCGCCGTCCCGCGCCGACGAGCGACGCGTCGAATTCGATCGCGGCGCCGCCGGGGCGCAGTAGCAACATGTCGGCGCCCTGTTGTTCGACGGGCCCGAGCCGCGCCGTCGCTTCGATCGCCTTGCGCTCGAAGAGCAGCCGCGGCTTCGCTTCGCGCACGCGCGTGCAGAGCGAGCGGTAGCGGAACTCGATCTCGCGTGCGTTCTCCTCGATCGTCTTGACGCGCGGGAAGTCGCGCGAGAGCCGCGCGGCGAGGTCGGGCTCGTCGAGGAAGCGTGCGAGCTTGCGCGCGAGGTCCTCGGCGTCGCCGACGGCGAAGTGCAGTCCGTCGACGCCGTCGCGGACGAACTCGCGCATGCCGCCGATGTCGCTCGTCACCACCGGGGTCCGGAAGAGGAACGCTTCTTTGATCGTGATCGGCGAGTTCTCGAACCAGAGCGACGGCACGATCAGGACGTCGATGTCGGCGTAGACCTCGGCGAGCCGCGGATTGTCGAAACGGCCGTGGAACTCGACGTTCCTCGAACGCGCGAGCGCGGCGAGTTCGGCGTGATGCGGATCGCTCTCCGGCTTGAAGTCGCCCCACACGTGCAGCACGCACGGCCGGCCGGCGAGCCGGTTCAGCGCCTCGATCAGCACCTTGCCGCCCTTGTACCAGACCAGCGAGCCGACGAACCCGAAACGCACGCGCCCTGCGGGATCGGGGCGCTTCGCCAACGCGCGGACGAGGTCCGTGCGCGTGCCGTTGTCGGAGTAGAGCGTCGTGTGCGGCTCGAACCGTCCCGTCGCGAGCAGTTTGTCGCGCAAGAATCGACTCGGGCTGATGCGCAAGTCGGCCGCCGCGTACGCGTCGAGCACGAACTCCTGGCGCGCCATCAAGTCGCCGAAGCCTTCCCACCGCGCGCGGCTCTTCTCCGCCATCGGTTGACCGCGGTGCTCGAGCCGCGCGAGTTCGTCGACGAGCCCGTGCGCGCGCGTCCCCCATTCGTGCATGCGGCCGATGAAGGAGAGGTCGCGGTCCTTGATGCACGCGAAGCAGCCCGCGCCTTGGTTCTCCTCGCAGCGCTCGCCGTCGGGGCGGATCAACTGCACGCGCGAGCAGATCGCCCAGTAATCGTGGCAGTGCAGCACCGTCGGCAGCCCGAACTCGCGCGCGAGCTTGACGAGCCCGGCCGACAGGTGGATCAGGTGCTGGAAGTGCACGACGTCCGGCTTCTCGCGCAGCAGCACTTCGCGGAACGCCGCGACCGCCTTCGGTTGGTCGTAGGTCTGCCGCAGGTTCTCGTGCTGCAGACGATGCGTCATGCGCCAGACGCGCAGACCTTCGAACTCGCTCGGCTCGAGCGAAAAATCCGCGGGGCCGCCGTCCGCGACGCTCTGCTTCGCCGGCGCACGCGTGAGCACGGTGCACCGATGGCCGAGCTTCACGAGCTCGCGCGCGAGGTTCAGCGTGTACACCTCGGTGCCCGCCCAGGTGTCCGGCGGGAAACCGTGCACCACGAAGAGCACGTGCAGGCTCGTGCGGCCGAGCATCCGGGTCGGCGCGTGCCGCCGCTTCGAGAGCCCACCTTCGTGGAGCCCGAAGAACGCCGCCTCGCGCAGCGCTTTCGCGCGGCCGAGCTCCGCGTCGAGCGCGTTGCCCGAGAGGCCCGTCGCAGTGAGCGCCTCACGATCGCGCACGAGCTGGCGCTCGGTCAGGATCCGCGCATCGCTCTCCGAGCCGACGCACACGCGCTCGAGCCACTCGACGTTGAACTTCGCGTCGATCGCGGCACGAGCGCGCATCTGCGCCGGAGTGTAGTCGTGGCTGTGCTCGACGGTCGCGCGGTCGTCGTACACGACCGTGTAGCCCGCCTCGAGCACCGCGCGCGCCATCAGCAGGTCCTCGCCGAATTCGGCGCGTGGGAACGGATGGCGTTCCCAGAGCTCGCGCCTCACTGCCGACGCGACGTCGTTGAAGTTGTAGAGCAAGCGGCGCTCGTGCGGTCCAAGCCGCGCGTACGCGTCCTTCGGCGGCAGGCGCACTTCGCGCCGCCCGGGCGTGTAGCCGGGATCGGTCTCGCTGAAGACCCGCGTCAGGAGCTCCGCGTCCGGCCGCGGCACGTTGCGGCAGTAGGCCGCGCCGACGTGCTCGTCCGCGAAGTTCGCGGCGAGCGTTTCGAGCCACTCTGGAGAGCTCGGGATCGCGTCCTGCGTCAGGAAGACGAGCAAGTCGCCGTCGCAGCGCGACGCGAGCAAGTTGCGCGTGTCGCCGTGGTCGAACTCGCACTTGTGGATCGCTTCGATGCGCAGCGGCACCGGGAAACGCTCCCGCCACGCTGCGAGGATCGCGAGCGTGCGGTCGGTCGAGCCCGAGTCGATCGCGAGGAAGTCCCACGCGAACTTGCAGCGCTGGCCGGCAAGGGCCGCGAGCACGCGCTCGAGGAACTCTTCCCCTTGCCACGTCGGCATCAACACCGAGATCGAGCGGAGCGGTCGCATCGCGGAAGGGGCGGGAGAGCTTACGCGCTCGGAGGGCCCGGCGGAACCGTGCACGCCGTTGCCGCGGAGCACGGCGGGCGTCGTCGTCGCCGCCCCGGCGGCCGCCTGCGGCCTCACGTTCGGCGGGCGCAACGCGACGAGTCCGC
This sequence comes from Planctomycetota bacterium, assembly GCA_023150475.1. GTDB lineage: Bacteria > Planctomycetota > UBA1135 > UBA1135 > JACRIN01. The sequence goes on along the minus strand of JAKLKU010000009.1, from coordinate 103,123 downwards.
GATAGCGCCATTCCATGTCCATCGCGTCCTCCGCGATCGTCTTGATGCGCGGGAAGTCGCGTGAGAGCCGCGCGACGAGATCGGGCTCGGCGACGAAACGCGCGAGCTTCGTCGCGAGATCGGCGGCGTCGCCGACCTTGAAGTGCAGACCGTCGACGCCGTCGCGCACGAGCTCCTTCATGCCGCCGATGTCGCTCGTCACGACCGGGGTCGAGAGCAGGAACGCTTCGTGGATCGTCAGCGGCGAATTCTCGAACCACACCGACGGGACGACGAGCACGTCGATCTCGCGATAGACCTCCGCGAGCTTCGCGTTCTCGAAGCGGCCGCGGAACACGACGCGTCCCGGCGCCGCTCGGGCGGCGAGGTCCGCGAGCTCCGCGTGGTACGGATCGCGCGCAGGGTCGAACGCGCCGAAGATCGCGAGCTTCGCGTTCGCGCTCTCGGGCAGGCTCGCGATCGCGCGCACGAGCACGTCGACGCCCTTGTACCAGACGAGCGAGCCCACGTAGCCGAAGCGGACGGCACCCTGCGGGTCGTGCGTCTTCTCGAGCGCGTGCAGATGGTCGGTGACCATCCCGTAGTCCGAGTACAAGAAGCGCCGTGAGTCGAAACGGCCGCTCGCCAAGTACTTCTCGCGCAGGAACCGGCTCGGACCGATCACGAGGTCCGCGCTCGCCATCGCACCGAGCACGACGTCGGGCCGCGCCTGCACGTCGCGGTACGCGCGCGCCCACCGCCCGAGCTTCACACGGCGCTTGTGCAGGATCCGTTCGAGCTTGACGCTCGGGAGTTTCGGCACGGCGAGCGCGAATTCGGCGAGCTTCACCAGCGGCTTCGCGAGCGGATAGAGCTCCTTCGCGCGTTCGATGCTCGAGTAGTCCTTGTTCTTGACGCACACGAGGCAACCGAGGCCCTGCGGTTCCTCGCAGCGCACGCCGTCGGGGCGCACGAGCTGCACACGCGCGCAGAGACCCCAGTAGTCGTTGAGCGTCAGCACGCTCGCGGCGCCGTGGCGTTGCGCGAGGCCGATCAAACCCGCCGACAAGTGCAAGAGGTGTTGGAAGTGGACGACGTCCGGTCGTTGCTCGGCGAGCACGCGCTCGAAGCCGAGCTCGACTTCCGGATGCGCGTACGTGTCGCGCAGGCTCTGGTGGTCGAGCCGATGCGCGAGACGCCAGACGGTCAGCCCCTCGAACGTCTCGCGCGACAGCGCGAAGTCCGCGGGCCCGCCTTCCGACGGCGAGAGTTTCGGCGCGCTGCGCGCGAGCACCGCGACTTTCTGGCCGCGGCGAGCGAGCTCCTTGGCGAGCGTCAGCGTGTACACCTCGGTGCCGGCCCACGTCTCCGGCGGGAAGCCGTGGACGACGAACAGCACCGAGAGGTCCTTGCGCTCCAGCATCCGCGGCTTCGGCCGGCGCACGCGCGACGCGCCGCCGCGCCAGAGCCCGTCGAAGAGCGCCGTGCGCAAGCGCCGCGCGCGTTCGACTTCCTGCTCGAGCTCCGTCCCGGAGAGGCCCGACGCGGCGAGCGCTTCACGATCGCTCGCGACGAACCGGTCGGTCAACGTGCGCGCGTCCTTCTCGCTCGCGACGCAGATCCGGTCGAGCCATTCGGCGTTGAAGCGCGCGTCGATCTCCGCTCGGCGGCCGAGCTCGACCGGACCGTAGTCGTGGCTGTGCTCGACGGTCGCTTCCGCGTCGTAGACGAGCGTGTGTCCGGCTTCGAGCAGCGCTCGGGCGAGCAGCAGGTCCTCGCCGAACTCGGTGCGCGCGAACGGACAGAGCTCCCACACGGACCGCCGCAGCGCCGACGCGACGTCGTTGAAGTTGTACAGCAGCCGCTTCGCGTGCGGATCCAGCCGCGCGTACTCTTCGGCGGGCGGCAAGCGCACTTCGCGGCGTTCGCTCGCATAGCCCGGATCGGCGGCGCTCAGAATGCGCGTCAATCGCTCCGCGTCCGGCCGCGGCACGTTGCGGCAGTACGCCGCGGCGACCCGCGGATCCTCGAAGTTGCGCGCGAGGCGTGCGAGCCAGTCGGGCGAACTCGGGATCGCGTCCTGCGTAAGGAAGACCAGGAGCTCGCCCTGCGAACGCGAAGCGAGTCGGTTGCGAGTGTCTCCGTGGTCGAACTCGAGTGCGTGGATGCGCTCGATCGAGAACGGCACCGGGAAACGCGCGCGGAAGTCCTCGAGGATCGCGAGCGTGCGGTCGGTCGAGCCCGAGTCGACGACGAAGAGGTCCCACGGCACGTCGCAACGTTGCGCGGCGAGCGCGGCGAGCACGCGCTCGAGGAACGCCTCGCCGTTCAACGTCGGCAAGTGGATCGAGATCGATTGGACGCGGGACATCGCTGCGACAACGCGGGACGGTGGCTCGGAGGAGGAAGCTCGACGGGGCGATTCGGGCCTCGCCTCAACGCATGCGGCCGGTCGCTTCGCCGCGCGGCCCGCCGGCGTAGCCGTGACTGCCCACCCACTGACCGAGCACCTGAGCGCCGCGCAGGATCGGCGAGCGCAGGAAACCGCTCCACTTGCCGCGGCGCTCGGTGCGCGCGAGATAACGCGCGTCCGCCGCGACTTCGTAGGCGAACCCGCGCGCGACCGACGCGAGCGTCGGCCGCAGCCGGTGGCCGTGCACGAGCCGGTGGAACGCCGCGTCGACGCGATAACGCTCGTACGCCTTCGCCGGTGAATAGTGGTGCGCGTGGCGCGCGATCGCCTTCGGCACGAAGCGGATGCGCCAGCCGGCGGTCAACGCGCGCGCCGCCCACGCGAAGTCCTCGCCGAACGCGATGTCGGGGAACGGCAGCTTGCGGAACACGTCCGCGCGGATCGCGCTCGCGACGTTGTTGAAGCGCACGAACTCGGCGCGCTCGGTGCCGGAGAGCTCGTGGAGGCCGCCGACGTGGTCGAGGTCGCGGACGAGCTCGCGTTCTTCGGCCTCGGGGAGGTCGAGCACGGTGCGCGCGGTCAGCGGATCGTCGCTTTCGAACGGCAGCACCCGACCGTACGCCCCCGCGGTGCGCGGATCGGCGAACGCGTTCGCGAGTTCGGCGAGGAAGCGCGTGCCTTCGGGGACGACGTCCTGCGACAGGAAGACGAGCAGCTCGCCGCGCGCACGCAATGCGCAACGGTTGCGCGTGGCGCCGTGGCGGAACTCGCTCTTCTGGATCACTTCGATCGACGCGCCGGCGGCGGCGAGCAACTCGCGCGTGCGGTCGGTCGAGCTCGAATCGATCGCGCAGATCTCGAAGCCGCCGTCGACCTTCTGCGCCGCGAGCGCCGGCAGGAGCCGCTCGAGATCGTCGGCGCCGTTGTAGGTCGGCAGGAGGATCGAAAGGCGCGGCGCGGACATCGGGGCCTACTAGTATGCCCCACGGCCGCGCCGGAGGAACTAGCCGGGACCGTCTCCCGGCTTCGCGCCCGCACCGGATCCGGCCGCCGCGCGGACGATCAGGAAGACGAGCAGGCCGAGCAGGCACGCGGCGGCGAGGTCGCTCGAGAAGAACTCCGGAAAGACCTTCTCACCCGCCGCGTCGGTCGACGCGAAGAACTCGGGGATCGCGAGCGCCGGCAACCACCCGTGGTCGCGGTCGTAGCCGGGCACGAACGTGAGCAACGCCGCGACGATGCCGAGGATCGACGCGCCGGCGATCAGGCCGCTGGAGAAGAGCGTGCCTTCGGGCTCGTCCTCGGCGTCGGCGGGTCGCCGGTAACGCCGATCCGCGAGCTTGCGCGCAAGGCCGCCGAGGAAGACCGGCAACGTGCCCGCGAGCGGCAAGTACACGCCGACCGCGAACGTCAGCGCGTTGAAGCCGAGGAGCTCGACGAACACCGCGATCGCGACGCCGAGCAGGATCAGGTCCCACGGCAGCTTGTGCGTCAGGAGCCCGTCGATCACCACCGACATCAGCTTCGCCTGCGGCGCGCGCAGCTTGCCCGCGCCGATGCCGTCGAGCCGGCGGATCTCGGCTTCGCCGCTCGTCGGATCGACGAGGTAGATGCCTTCGGGCACTCCGGTCGGCACGTCGCTCGCCGTCAGTCGCACGAAGCGGTACTCGGTCGGGTCGCTCGCCGTGATGCTCGTGATGCTCTCGGCGTCCTGCCAGAGCGCGGACGCGACGGGGAACGGCTGCGCGAGCGGCTCTTCCGTCGTCTCGGAGAGGTTCAACGCGTACGCGGTCCAACCGACGGCGAGCACGCTGGTGAGCACGCCGACCAGCAGCGCGCCCTGCTGCTTCACCGGCGTCGCGCCGACGAGGAAGCCGGTCTTCAGGTCCTGCGAGCAGGTGCCGGCGTTCGAGATCGCGATGCAGATCACGGCGCCGATCATCAGCGCGAGCCGGCTGTACTCCGCGCCTTCGAAGCCGCGCAGGAGGAAGAGCCCGCACGTCGCCATCAGCACGCCGATCGTCATGCCCGACAACGGGCACGACGACGAACCGACTTCGCCGGTGATCCGCGAGCTCACCACGGCGAAGAGGAAACCGAGCACCAGGATCAGCGCGGCTCCCATCAAGTTCATCTCGAACGTCGGCACGAGCCACACGAACCCGACGATCGCGAGCGCGCCGAGCACGAGCACCGGGAGCGGCGTGTCGCGCTCGGTGCGCAGCACGGAACCCGCGCCACCGCCGCCGAAGAGCGACTTCGCCGACGCCGAGAGCGACGAGACGATCGCCGGCAACGCGCGCAAGAGCGCGAAGATGCCGCCCGCCGCGACCGCGCCCGCGCCGATGTGCCGCACGTACGCGTCCCACACGTCGTCGGGGGTCATGTCGCGGATCGGCACCGCGCCCGGCGCGACGATCACGTCCGACGCCGCGCCGATCCACAGGATCAACGGGATCAGGATGAACGACGCGAGCAGACTGCCCGCGACCATGATCACCGACGTGCGGTAGCCGATGATGTAGCCGACGCCGAGGAGCTCCGGCGCGACGTCGCAACCGACGACCGCTCCCTTGAAGCCGGCGAGCGGCACCGAGATCGACGCTTTGACGCCGTTGAAGATCGCTTGGACCGCCTTGAACGCGACGCCGATGCCGAGCCCGTAGAAGACCTTCGAAGCCGACGTGCCGCCCTTCTCGCCCGCCTGCAGGATCTCCGCGCAAGCCTTGCCTTCCGGGTAACGGAGCTTGCCGTGCTCCTTGACGATCAAGTAGCGCCGCAGCGGCACCATCATCAAGACGCCGAGCATCCCGCCGGTCGCCGCGATCAACGTCGTCAGCCCGACCTGGAGCGGGAAGCCGAGGAAGATCAACGCCGGCACCGTGAACACGACCGCGGACGCGACCGACTCGCCGGCCGAGCCCGTGGTCTGCACGATGTTGTGCTCGAGGATCGCGCGTTGGTCGCGGCGTTTCTTGATCGCCCAGATCGCGAGCACCGCGATCGGCACCGACGCGCTCGTCGTGAGCCCGACGCGCAACGCGAGGTACGTCGACGCCGCGCCGAACACGATGCCGAGCAACGCTCCGAGCGCGACGGCGCGAAGCGTCAACTCCGGCGCACTCTCGTGCGCCGGCACTGCGGGTTGGAAGCTCGAAGCCGTCTCGCTCACGAGCGGCGCGCGCTCACGCTTCGCTCTTCTTCATCGCCGCACGGTAGAGCAGGTATCCGAGCACGCAGAACATGCCGGTCGACACGAGGTCGGGCGTGTACGTGCCGTACTGCGAGAGCCAGTGCTGGAAGCGCTCGCCGGGGCCCGACAAGTACGCGATCAAGGACTTCTCCTTGCCTTCGTCGACGATGTCGACGCCATAGAGCGCGCCGACGACGACGCCGGTCAGTGCGCCGCCCGCGACCAAGCCGGTCGCGTACAACATGCCCGGACTGACATCGCTTTCCGCAGCGGCTCCGCGCTTCTTGTCGATGGCGCCGCGCAGCAGGCCGCCGAGGAAGATCGTGAACGACGTCTGGAACGGCAGATACGCGCCGACCGCCCAGGCGAGCGGCGAGACGCCGAGCAGGAACACCGCGACCGCGAGCCCCGCGCCGACCAGGATGTAACCCCACGGCAGGTTCTGCGCGAGAACGCCCTTGATGACGGTCGCCATCAGGGTCGCTTGCGGCGCAGGCAGCTTCTCCGAGCCGATGCCGTGAGCCATGCCCTCCGGCGCCATGCTGGTGTCGAGCATCTTGATCGTGAACCCGATCGCGAGCACCGAAGCGAGCACGCCGACGACGAGGCCGATCTGCTGGCGGATCGGCGTGGCGCCGACCAGGAAGCCGGTCTTCAGGTCTTGGCTGGTCGCTCCGGCGTTCGCCGCGGCGATGCACACGATCGCGCCGACGCACAACGCGACGGGTTGGTTCGCTTCGCCGCCGAGACCGAGCGCGAGGAACACGAGCGCGGTGCCGAGCAGCGTGGCGATCGTCATCCCGGAGATCGGGTTCGACGACGAACCGATGATGCCGACGATCCGCGAGCTCACGGTCACGAAGAGGAAGCCGAAGACGATCATCAACACGGCCATCGCGAGCTTGCCGGTGAAACCACCCGGCAAGAGCGGCAGCGCGACGAGCACACCGACCAACAGCACGGCGCCGGCCCCCACCACCCAGATCGGGATGTCGCGGTCGGTGCGTTTCACGGTTCCGGCGCCCGACTTGCTCTTCGTCATCGCGGACGCCGACTCGCGGATCGCGCGCACGATCGTCGGCGAAGTCTTCACGAGCGTGATGATGCCGGCCATCGTCACGGCGCCCGCGCCGATGTACCGCACGTACGCTTCGTACACCTTGCGCGGGCCGCCGGTCGAGGCGATCCACTCGTCGCTGCGGCCCAGAGCGGCCAGCGCGGCGTTGAGCTCGGATTCGGGCACGAGCAGCGAGAGCAACGGGATCAACACGATCCACGACAGGATCGCGCCCGAGACCATGATCCCGCCGACGCGCGGCCCGAGGATGTAGCCGACGCCGAGGTACTCGGCCGTCGGCTCGCCGGCGACGGTCGCGTTGGGCAGAGTCGCCGTCTTCGCACTGACGTACGCAGGTGCTTCCTTCCAGAACGCGAAGCACTTCATGAGCACGTTGTAGACGGCCCCGATGCCGACGCCCTGGAAGACGAGCTTCGCCATGTTGCCGCCCTTCTCGCCGGCGACGAGCACTTCGGCGCACGCCGTGCCTTCCGGGTAGGGCAACGTGCCGTGCTCGCCGACGATCAACGAGCGACGCAACGGCACCATGAACAGCACGCCGAGGATCCCGCCGACCGCGGCGAGCGTCATGATCTGCGCGTACTCGAAGAACGCCTCGCCGTTCGCGCCCGGCGACAGGAAGAGCAACGCCGGGATCGTGAAAGCGACGCCGGCCGCCACCGACTCACCGGCGGAGCCGATCGTCTGCACGATGTTGTTCTCGAGGATCGTCGGCCGCCCGAAGGCGCGCAGCACCGAGATCGACAGCACAGCGATCGGGATCGACGCCGAAACGGTCAACCCCGCCTTCAGCGCGAGGTACACGGTCGCGGCGCCGAAGAGGATTCCGAAGATCGCGCCGAAGATCACGGCCTTCGGCGTGAACTCCGGCAGGTTCTGCTCGGGCGCGACGAACGGCTTGTGCTCGGCCGTCGGTGCCGGCGTGGGTGCGGGTGCAGGGGCGTGACCCAAGAGCTCCTCCTCGTTTGGGGCGGGAATCGGCCGCCGGATCGTAGCCGGCGGCACCCGCTGCGCAACGTGCGTCCCGTGCGCGCCCCGACTGCGCCGAGAATGAGCCGCGCTGCGTGTCAGCGCGTTCGGCCGTCGTCCGCGAGCCGACGATCGACCGTTGCCGCGTGCTCGAGTTCGCCGGACAGCGTCTTCGCCGCGGACTTGCGTGACTCGCGCGGGTTCAGGCAGAAGAGGTCCCACGCCTCGCCTTTGACGCCCCACTGACGCACGTGCCAGCGTTTCGTGCGCCGGTCGCGTTCGAGCGGGAACACCGCGCAACGCCAGGGCTTGTACCGGAAGCGATCGCCTTCCGCGGCGCCGACCTTGTGCAGCACGCAACCTTCGTTCGCGAACACGCACCAACCATCGACGACGGCGAGCATCGGCAGGCCTTCCTTGCGCCGCGCGGTCACGAAACCGTCGCGTTCGATCCGCGCGCGGGCTTTCTCGGTGAGGTGCGGCAGGAACTTCGCGAGCGCGCGTTCGATGCGTCGCTGCTCGTCGAGCTCGACCGACGGCCGGCCGTTCTTGCAGCACACGCCGCCGCAGGTCGGGAACACACAATCGAACGTCGCACTCGCGAGGTTCTCGACGTCCGGCGGACCGGGACGCTGCTTCGCACGTTGCGGCTTCATCGGAGCTTCTTCCGGTAGATCACGCGGTCGTCGCCTTCTTCGTAGAAGTCGGGCACACGCGCGACTTCGACATAGCCGGCGGACGCGTAGAACGCGCGTTGCGCCGCGTACGAAGGTTTCCCGCCGGTTTCGATCAGCACGAGCCGCCCGCCGTCCGCGCGCACGGCGTCCTCGACGGCGCGCACGAGGAGCTTGCCGATGCCGAGCCCTTGGCGCGCCTTGTCGACGGCGATCCAGTAGAGGTCGAACGTGCCGAGCGTGCACGGCGTCGCGCCGAAACACGCGTAACCGACGACCGCCGCGCCTCGGACGTCGTCCGCGAGCTCCGCGACGACGAAACGATACCCGCCGCCACCCGGCGTGAGGCCGAGATCGATCAACTCGAGCGCGACCGGGATCTCGTCCGGACGGAACGCATCCGTGCCGACGAGCAAGCGTTCGAGCGGCGTGCGGTCACGCGTCTCGAGACCGCGCAAGACGACGCGCGAGCGCGAGCTCGGCGATGCGCCAGACGAGTCGGGCATGGTTCATTCCGCTCCTTTGGGCCGCGAGCGCGAGGCCGGCGTCCACCGAGAGGTCCGGGTTGGGATTGACGTCGATCACGAACGCGCGCCCCGAACGATCGAGCCGCAGGTCGACGCGCCCGTAGTCGCGTCCGCCGAGCGCGCACCACGCGCCGCGCGCGGCACGTTCGAGCTCGACGCGTTCGGGCTCGGTGAGCGCCTTCGCGCCGCCGGACGGCGTGCGGTTCCAGTCCTCGCTGCCTTCGAGCCACTTGCTCGCGTACGTGACGATCCGCGGCACGCCGGCGGGGAACAACGCGAAGTCGATCTCGCCGAACGACAGGATCTCCGCGGCGTCGCCTGCGCCGAGCAACGCGAGGTTGAACTCGCGGCCGTCGACGAACTCCTCGATCAACGCGGGCTGCCGATAACGTTCGATCACGAGCCGCGCACGCTCGCGCGCCGCGGCTTCGCTCGCGACGACGCTCGCGCTCTCGATGCCGTGGCTCGCGTCCTCGCGCGCCGGCTTGACGATCACCGGGTAGTCGAGCGCGAGCGGTTCGTCGCCCGTTTCGAGCACCGCGCCACGCGGCACGCGCACGCCGGCGGCCGCGAGCAACGTGCGCGTCAGCGGTTTGTCGAGCGACAGCGCGAGCGTGCGGGGCCCCGAGCCGGTGTACGCGAGCCCAGCGAGCTCGAGCGTGCCCGCGAACGCCGCCTCGAGCTGTGGATCGCCGCCGACGGACTCGACGAGGTTGAAGACGAGGTCGCAGTCGAGCTCGGCGACGAGGCGCAAGAGCCGTTTCGGCTCGGGCCGCACCGGCACGAGAGCGACGGTCGCGCCGTGCGCCGTCAGAGCGTCGGCGACGCTGCGCGCGCACGCTTGCACCGCTTGCACCGCGACCGCGTCCTCCGCGGTGCCGCCCGCCAGCGCATCGTCGAGGTTGTAGACCACCGCGACGCGCATCAGAGTCTCCACCGCTCGCGCGCCGCGCGGACGACGTCGAGGATCAGCGTGTCGTACTCGATGCCCGCACGATCGCAGAGCAACGCGAGGTCGCTCCAGCCGGGCTTGAGTCCGGGCAACGGATTGCACTCGAGGAACCTCGGAGAGCCCGCGCCGTCGAGGCGGATGTCGATGCGCGCGAGGTCGCGGCAGCCGAGCGCACGGAACGCGCCGCGCGCGAGGTCGGCGACGCACTCGACGAGCTCCGGCGCGCGCCGCGGCGGCACGTGGTAGTCGACTTCCAGGTGCCAGTCGTCGTTGCGCTTCACTTCGAGCGAGTAGACGAACTCCGCTTGCGGCACCGCCTTCGAGACGATCTCCATCACGCCGAGCACGCGCAGGCTCGCGCCGTTGCCGACGAGTCCGACGGTGAACTCCGGGCCCGAGCAGAATTCTTCGACGAGCACCGGCTCGCGGTAGTCCGCGAGCAGGCGCTCGACGCGTTCCGCGAGCTCGGCGGCGTCGCGCACGCGAGACTTCTTGCGCACGCCCATGCTCGAGCCTTCGAAGAGCGGCTTCGCGAAGAGCGGATACTGGAGCGCGAGCCGTTCGACGTCGCGCACTCGGTCCGCGCGCTCGATCACGGCGAATCGCGGCGTCGCGAGCCCGTGCGACGCGACGAGCCGCTTCGCCACTTCCTTGTCGAGCGTCGTCGCGAGCGTCAGCGGATCGCTGTGCGTGTACGGGATCTGGAGCATCTCGAGCACGCTCGGCACGTGCGCTTCGCGCGAGCGCGTGCCGAAGCCTTCGGCGATGTTGAAGACGAGGTCGCAGGGCTTCGTGAGCACGCTTTCGAGGAAGCGGCGGCCGCCGCCGAGCCGTCGCGTCTTGTACCCGCCACGCGCGAGCGCACGCTCGATGCCTTCGACCGTCGCGATCGAGTCGAACTCCTCGTAGAGGTCGTCTGGGAGTGCGCCGGGCCCGCCCGCGTGGCCACCGACGATCGGCGGAGCGCCGTCGGCAGCCGACACGTAGTCCGCCTTGAGATCGAACGCGATCCCGATTTCCATGCGCGCGCTCCGCGAGACGCCTACGACGTGCGCTTCTTCGCGCGAGCCGCGCGCTCGGCCTTGGTCGAGCCGCGGTGCACCCACTTGCTCTTGCCGACGACCGGCGCCGAGCCGTTCTTCGCCGAGCTCGCGGCGCCGTTGCCCGCGCCATTCATGGCGCCGTTGCCAGCGCCGTTCGCAGCGCCGTTGCTCGCGCCGTTCGTGGCGCCGTTGCTCGCGCCGTTCGTGGCGCCGTTCGTAGCCCCGGGGCTCGAGCTCGCGTGGCCGTTGCCGTTCGCGCTTTGCGCCTTGCCGTTCGACTCCGGCTCCGCGCGCTTGCGGTTCGAGCCCGCGAGCACGATCGGCGGCGTCTGGGCGCTCGCCGGAATCGGCGGCGCGACCGGCACGAGCACGTCCTCGTTCGCGCGCGGCTCCAAGTACTCGTAGAGCTTGCCTTGGAAGTTGCGCAGCAGCGCTCGGCCTTGCTCGCGGTCGTACTGGAGCAAGTAGTCGGGCTGCACCGGGATCTTGCCGCCGCCGCCCGGCGCGTCGATCACGTAGGTGGGCACCGCGAGACCGCTGGTGTGCCCGCGCAGGCCTTCGATGATCTCGATGCCTTTCGAGATCGGCGTGCGGAAGTGTTCCGCGCCGCGCACCGGATCGCACTGATAGAGGTAGTACGGCCGCACGCGCATCCTCATCAGCCCGTGGCAGAGCGCCTTGATCGTCGCGACGTCGTCGTTGACGCCTTTCAGCAGCACGGCCTGGTTGTTCAGCGGGACGCCGGCGCGCGAGAGCTTGTCGCACGCGCGCGCGGCGTCGGGCGTCAACTCGTTCGGATGGTTGAAGTGGACGTTGATCCAGAGCGGGTGATGCTTCGCGAGCATCTCGCAGAGCTCGTCGTCGATGCGCTGCGGCAACGCGACCGGCACGCGCGTGCCGATGCGGATGATCTCGAGGTGCGGGATCGCGCGCAGCTTCGTCAGGATCGCGTCGAGCTTCGCCGTCGCGAAGTTGAGCGGATCGCCGCCGGACACGACGACGTCGCGCACGGACGGCGTCCGCGCGATGTAATCGACCATGCGGTCGATCTCGACGTCGGGCGTCGCGCCGTCGTACATCGTCCGCTTGCGCGTGCAGTAGCGGCAGTAGATCGCGCAGTTGTTCGACAGCACCATCAGCACGCGATCGGGATAACGATGCGTGATGCCGGGCACCGGCGAGAACTTCTCTTCGCCGAGCGGGTCCTCGTCGCCGACTGCGCGGAAGAGGTTCTCCTCGGCGAGCGGCACGACTTGCCGGAGCAGCGGATCGCGCGGATCGTCCGCGTCGATCAACGACAGGTAGTACGGCGTGATGCCCATCCGGAAGTCGGAGAGCACCTGCTCGCGCGCCTTCCACTCCTCCGGCGGGATCGTGAGGAAGCGCGCGAGGTCGGCGAGCGACGTGACGCGGTGGCGGAACTGCCAACGCCAGTCGTGCCACTCGGCGTCGGTGACGTGCGGGTAGTAGTGCTCTCGGCCGCGACGCACCACGCGTCGGCCGAGCGCCGGACCCGGAGACTCGAGCTTCATCGAAGGGCTCGTGTGATCCTCGTTCCGAGCGCGCATTCGGGGCCGATGCGCTGTGATCTCGCCCGCGTCGCGCGCTTCGAAACGAGCCACGGATGGCGCGCGCAACGCAAGCTCGCCGGTCGCAGACTCCGCCCGAACGGTGGAGGCTGATTCGATGGGGGCGCGTCGAGCTCCGGCCTCTCGACCGGCGCTTCCACAAGCGGCGCGCTGTCACCCATCTCGCGGCGATTCACGGCGCGAGATTCGATCCTTCCGTCAGCCGGAGATCAAGCCGAGCGAGTGGAAACCATGCGGGGCGAGACTGGCCGTCCTGCCGCGTCGCACCGTCGGCGTCCGGTTCGTGCGGCGCCGCCCGGCCCCGACGTGCCCCTTTGGAACCGGCCGTCCGCGGCCGTCAGCCGTTCGGGCGGTAGCGCAGCGCGTATCCACCGGGTGCGTCGACGAGCCAGAGCTCCCCTCGCGCTTCGATCCACACCGGCGCGAGCCGAGCGCCGGGCGGCACGTCCCGGCGGACGTCCCATTGGAAGGTCGAACCCGTCGCGGCATCGAAGACGAGCACACGGCCGTCGCGGAATCCGAAGACCCGATCGCCGCGGTTGGCGATGGTCGCACCTGGGAAGCCGAGGCACGCACCGGCCGCGCGCGGCTCACCGTCGGCACCGAAGAGCGCGAGCTCGCGACCTTGCACGGCGAGCGAGCCGTCGGGCCCGAGCGACCGTGCGCCGAAGAACTGGTTCCCGAGCCAACGACCGCTCGCCGACCTCGAGCGCCGCACGCGCTCGGTCCCGTCCGCCGCCTCGAGCCGCACGTCGTAGTGGCCGGTGACCCACTTCGCGCCATCGGCACGCGGACACTCGATGCCGCAGGTCGCGCGCTCGCCCGCGAAGCCGCCGTCGGCGGCGAACGACCACGCGGGTTGACGTTCGTCCCAGTGCGTCTGCACGAGCAGCCCTCCGTCGGCGGTCACCGAAACGAACTCGACACTCGCCCAATCCAAGCGGCGCGTGTCCGCTGCTGCGCGCCACGCGCGCACGAACTGGCCGTCGAGCGCGAGTTCGAGCACTTCGATGCCGCGACGTTCGGCGAAGAAGAGCCGCTGGTGTCCGTCGCTGCCGACGAGCTCCGTCTGACGTCGACCAAGCAGCTCGAGCGCCTGCACGTCGACGAGCTCCAAGTCGAACGGCGCGACGGGAAGCTCGACGTCGCTCGGTCGCTGCGCCGCACGCAGCACGAAGGCCTCCGTGTCGAACTCCTCGCACGCGACGCTCTCGACGGTGGGCCCGGAAGCGAGCGTCGGACGGAGTGCGACGGCGAAGGTCTCGCGCTCGCGCCGCACGAACGACACGAGCGAGAAGCGTCCGGGCTCGGTGATCGACAGCGAACCTTGCCGTCGGTCGAGCCACGGCAACGCCACGGGTCCCTTCGCCGTCGAGAACTCGGCCGAGTCGAAGCGCGACCAGAGCTCGTGCCCGTCGAGATCGACGAGCACCGTGAGCGAGCCGCCGTACGGCCGCCCCGTGTGGTACTGCGCGAGGAGCCACGGCGTTCCCGGCAAGCGACGCAATCCGAGTGGATGCTGCACGCGCACTTCGGTCCTCAACGCGGCCTGCAAGTCGACGTCGGGCCATCTCGCACCGTCCGAGATCCGCGCGGAACACCAACGTCGACCGACGTCGCGGTCCGCGTGTCCACACAGCACGAAAACGGCCCGATCGAACTCACGAGCCAGCACGAAGCGTTCGACGCTCGGTTCGGGGCCGCTGTCGACGTACTTGAGCGCGATGCGGGGCTCGACGAGGTCGACCATGACCGACCCGTCGGGTGCGAGCACCACCAGGTGCACGTCGCCGAAGCTGCCACGCTCGGGGAAGCTGGTGTCACCGAGGGTGTACGCGCAGCCGATCGTCCAACCGTCGTCGTCGACTTCGGCGTCGAAGAGCGTCCACGGGAGCTCGCCTTCCCACACGACCGCAGTGCCGACGCTCGCGCGATAACGCGCCGGGCCCGCACCGAAGTGCCTCGACGGATCCACGCGGAGCTCGTGCTCGCCGTTCGGCGATGCGTACGTCGTCGGATCGACGTACCGCGGCCCGGAGCTCGGTCCTGGAGATCCGCACGCGAAGACGGCGAGACCGAGCGACGCCAGCACGCGCGCCATAGTGCGCGCCGCCGCGTGCGTTGCACGTGGCTCAGGGCGTGACGCGGAAGAGCGTGTCGGCGTCGGCGTCGAGCACGTAGAGCGCGCCGGCGGGAGTCTGCGAGAGCGAGAGCACTCCGCCTGGCGTGAAGTCCGCGATCGCGCTCGCGCAATCGACGGCGAGCGGGCAATCGACCGAGTCCGCCGCCCCCGACATGCGCCGCAGGATGCCGGTCGCGGAGTCGAGCCAGTACACGTCGCCTTCGCTCGTCGAAAGCACCGACACGGGCGCCGCGAGTTGTGCCGCTTCACCGTCGCCTTGCGTCGTCGCTTCGGTCCCGTCGCCCGCGAGCGTCGTCACGGAGCCCGACACGCCGAAACTCCCCGACGTGAAGCCGAGCTCGCGCAGCTTGTTGCCGCCCGCTTCGACGACGAGCAACGCACCCGCGCAGCGGGTCGAGATCCCGACCGGCGTGTCGAAGCCCGCGATCCCGAGCGTTCCGTCGAGCGACTGCGGCGCGCCGAGCCCGCACACCGTCGTCACGCAGCCGCCGGAAACGAGCCGCAACGCGTGATTCGCGGGATCGGCGACGTACACGCTTCCGCCGGTCGTGCCGGTCGGGCAGAGCGCGGTCGGCGTCGTGAATCCGAAACGCGCGAAGCCCAGCGGACAGTCGGCGGTCGCCGTGACCGCGGGCCCGTCGGCGAAACCCGGTGTCTCCGACGGCAAACCGGCCCAGAGCTCGACCGTGTCGGGCGTCGTGCGATCGACCGAGAGGATCGTGTTCGAAGTCATCTCGATCACGAGCAACGTGTCGGCGTCGAGCACTGCGATGCCACCGAGCTCAGGCGGCGACGTCACGCCGAGCGTGTTGAGCAACGCTGCGATCGTGCCGGCCGCGACGAGCTCGGTCTCGACCGGGGCGCCGCCCGAAACGTCGAGCGCGACGACTTGCGCCTGATCGCCCGTGGCAAACAGCGTCTCCGAGTCCCCCGCCGCGCAGACTTGCGACGTCGGACCGATGTCGAGCACGGCAAGTGCGACCTGGCTCGGCGTCTGCGGCGCCGTGAAGACCTGATCGGGGCCCGTGCAGCCCGCGGCGGCGAGTGGCGACGGCACGATCGCGATCGCGCGAGTCGTTTCCGTCTCGCCGTCGCGGCACGCGGAAAGGACGACGAGCGACAGCGCGGGAACGAGCGACGCAACGGAGCGCGGAGCGTGGATCATGGGCGCCAGTCTCCGCCGCTCGCGAGTCTCGTGCAAGCATGCGGGGCAAGCATGCGGGGCGAGCGCCCGGCGCGAACACGTCGTGCAAGCAAGTCCCGCCAACGTGCGACGGCGCGCCCGAATCCCGAAGTGCGCGTCTCTCAGTGCTCGCCGCTCGAATCGCCGCTGCTCGCCGGCGGCGCGCCGGGGACTTCGCGCACTTCGACGTCCTTGCCGTCGCACACGAGCACGCGCCCCTCGCCTTCTTCGCGAGTCGAAAGCTCGATCGGGCCCTTCCAGATCGCCGCGAGGCGCAAGAGCGTCTCGCGCGCGTTCTGGAGCTGCAGGTCTCGGCCGTCGTGATGGTGACGGAGCACGAGCTCGCCGCGTCCCTCGGTGTCGACCGCGACGAGCTCGATCTGGGGCAAGCCGCCCCACGCGAGATCGCCGAGCAGACGATCCTTGACCTTGCGCCAGTCGCGCTCGGTGACTTCGGTGCGCGCGCTGCGCGGGTTCTTGCCGTAGAGGAACAGCATCTCGCGCTCGACGAACGTCTCGTCGACGAGTTCGTCGATCAGGCTCGCGTCGTTGTGCCGGCGGCGGAGCGCGAAGACGTCCTGGCCGAGCTCCTCGGCGTAGCGGAAGAGCTCGATGCCGAGCTTGTACGGATTGATCCGTCCGGGCGCGCGCGCCGTCGCGCCGCTGTGGCAGTCCGCGAAGTCGACGATCTCGCTCGCGTCGAGCACGCCGCCGGTCAGGATGCGCGAGTGCCAGAACGAAGCCCAACCCTCGTTCATGATCTTCGTCATGCGCTGCGGCTGGAAGTAGTACGCCTCGGCGCGCACGATGCGCAGGATCTCGCGTTGCCAATCGTCGAGCGGCGCGCGTTCGCAGAGGAAACCGAGGATGTCGTACGTCGGCGGCGTGCCGAGCGACGTCGGCTTGGTCTTCGCGAGGTGCTCGCGCAGCGGCAGGTACGGGTCGAGCAGGTTGTCGATCGAGAGCGCTTGATCGAGGAACCGCTCGACGCGCTCGAGCCCTTGGCGGTCGATCATGCGGCGCACCGCGGTCGAGTGCTGCCCCATCGTGTCGAGCATGTGTCGATCGGTCGCCTGGAACCAACAGTTGTGCGCGAAGAAGTCGGCGTGGCCGCACACGTGCGCCATCACGAGCTTCTGCTCGAGCAGCGAGTTCGACTTCACGAGGTACGCGACCACCGGATCGTTGTTGATCACGAGCTCGTAGATCTTCGAGAGGCCGTACTCGTAGCCTTTCTCGAGCCGTTCGAACTCCATGCCGAAGCGCCACGACGGGTACCGCACCGGGAAGCCGCCGTACGCCGCGATGCCGTTGACGTCCTTCGCGTCGAGCAACTCGAAATCGATCGCGAAGAAGTCGAGCTTGTGACCGCGCGCGACTTTCTCGATGCGTTCCGCCCAGAGCGCGAGCTCCGGCGTCAACGAACCCGAACGTCGGCGCGCGTACTGCACGTTCACCGACCTTTGCCCAGGAACTGGCGGATCGCGCCCGCGATGTCGCCGCGATCGGCCACCGAGCTCGTCACGAGCCGTTCGTCGGAACCGAGCGCTTCGTCGAGGTCCTTCTTGAACTGGCCCGAGCCGTACGCGCTCTTCACTTGCCCGTAGCAGAACTGGTTGACTCGCGGGAGGAGCTCGTCCTTGAGCAGCGAGATGCAGCGTTCGGTGTCGCGCGCCGACCAGTTGTCGCCGTCGGAGTAGTGGAACGGGTAGATGTTCCAGTCCTCCGGACGGTATTGCTCCTGGATCAACTTGAGAGCGAGCTCGTACGCGGAGCTGATCTTCGTGCCGCCCGACTCGCGCAAGTGGAAGAAGGCTTCTTGGTCGACGACTTTCGCGACGGCGTCGTGGACGATGTAGACGACTTCGAGGTTCTTGTACTGGCTCCGCAGCCACGTATCGATCCAGAAGGCCTCGATGCGCACGATCTCCTTCTGTTCGCGGCCCATCGAACCGGACACGTCCATCATGTGCAGGATCACCGCGGACGAGTCTGGCACCGGCGACGACTTGCGCGCTCGATAGCGCTGGTCCTCGCGGTTCGGCACGACGCGCGGATCGTTCGGATCCCACTCGCCGGCCGAGATCGTGCGCAGGAGCGCGGCCTTGAACGTGCGCCGCATGTGCCGCAACGAATCGGGGCCCGAGCGGCGCACGCCGTTGTAGCGGCCCCCCTCGGTCGACACGTCGCGTTTGCCGCGCGGTTGGATGTTCGGGAGCTCGAGTTCCTTGCCGAGCATCTCGGCGAGTTCCTCGATCTCGACTTCGACCTCGAGGATGTGTTGGCCCTCGCGATCGCCCGCCGCGCCTTCGCCGCCGGCTTCGCCCTCTTGGTCGCCGAGTGCGTCGCCTTTCTCGCCGGGCCCTTGGCCGACGCCGGACTTCTGATTCTCGCCGAAACGGAAGTGCGGCAACTCGATCTGCGGCACGGGCACCGAAACCGCGCGTTCGCCTTGGCGCGCGATCAGCTCGGAGTTCGAGAGGTACTTGCGCAGGTCTTGGCGAATGCGGCCGCGCACGATCTCGCGGAAACGCGCTCGGTCGACTTCGATGCGGAACACGGGCCGTCTCCGCCGCTCACGCGGCCTCCGGCAGCGGCCCTTTCGCGTCGCCGCGCGCGAAGAGTCCTGCGACGTGCTGCAACACTTCGTCCGCCGACGGCTCGTCGTATCCGAATTGCCGCATCAGCCGGTCGCGGATGACGGCGATCTTCTCCTGCGTGTCGGGGTCGACGACGCTCGAGACCAACGTGGTGAGTTGGATCGAGTCGCGGCGGTCCTCGAAGATCTTCAGCTCGAGCGCCTTCGAGAGCCGCTTGTTCTGGCGGTAGTCGAAGATCTTGCCTTCGCGTTGGCACTCCGCGACGTAGTTCATCAGCTCGTGGCGGAAATCGTCCTTGCGTGATTCCGCGATCTCGATCTTCTCCTCGATCGAGCGCATCAGGCGCTCGTCCGGATCGGTCGCGCGCCCCGCGGGGTCGATCACCTTCTCGCGCGTCGTGTAGGCACGCACGTTGTCGACGTACTTCGAGCAGAGTCGATCGATCGCTTCACGATCGGACGCGATCGCGACTTGGACTTCGTGCTTGATGATCTCTTCGTACTCCTCGCGCGCCGTGGCGACGAATTGGATGAAACGTCGCCGCTGGTCCTCGTTCGAGATCAACGAGTGGTGCAACAGGCCTGCTTCGAGCTTCTCGAGCACGTCGAACGCGCCGAGCGACGTCTTCTCGCTCACCAAGGCCGCCGCGATCTTGTCCTGCACGTAGCGCGGACTGATGCCGACCAGTCCCTCGCGTTGCGCGAGCTTCTTCATCTCGAGCACGTGCTCGGGCCCGAAGCCCTGGACTTCGCCGCCGTCGTAGAGCCGCGCCTTTTGCAGCACCGAGAGGTTGGGGTGCGTCGGATCGTCGAGCCGCGTCATCACGGCCCACAACGCGGCGATCTCGAGCGTGTGCGGCGCGATCGAACGGCCGCCGATGTCGCGCCGCGCGAACTGGCGCGCGTAGATCTGCACTTCGTCGGAGACGCGCAGGTTGTACGGGATGTCGATCTTGATGGTGCGGTCGCGGAACGCCTCCATCAGTTCGTTCGACTGCAGCTTCTTGTACTCGGGCTCGTTCGTGTGCCCGATGATCACTTCGTCGATCGAGGTCTGCGCGAACTTCTTCGGCTTGATCGAATGCTCCTGAGTCGCGCCGAGTAAGTCGTAGAGGAACGCGACGTCGAGTTTGAGCACTTCGATGAACTCGAGCAGGCCGCGGTTCGCGATGTTGAACTCGCCGTCGAAGTTGAACGCGCGCGGATCGGAATCCGAGCCGAACTCCGCGATGCGCCGATAGTTGATGTCGCCCGTCAGTTCGGTCGAATCCTGGTTCTTCTCGTCCTTCGGCTGGAAGGTGCCGATGCCGACGCGGTCCTTCTCGGAGAGCACGAACCGTCGCACGCGGACGTGCTCGACGACTTTGCTCCAGTCGCCGTCGTAACGTGCCATCAAGTCCTGGTAGTACCAGCGGCTGACCGGATCGAGTTCGCCTTGGATCGTCAGCTTGTACTCGCGGCGATTGTGCTTCTCGAGCTTCTCCTCCACCGATGCGCGTGCTTCGTGCGGCACGAGCAGCAGCGGGTCCTGGTTCATCGGCGACCGCGTGACCACGCCGTCGACGTGCCATTCGAACGTGTAGAGCGCGCCTTGCTCGTCGTACGAGTAACGCTCGAGCCCGCGCTTCAAGAGGCGCACGATCGTGCTCTTCGAGGAACCGACCGGTCCGTGCAGCAGCAGCACGCGCCGCTCCGGCCCGAAGCCACGTGCGCCGGCGCGGATCGTCTGCACGAGTTCGTCGAGCGGTTGATCGAGCCCGTAGACGGCGTCACGACCTGCGTCGAACGGGTCGTCGAACAGTTTCCAGCGCCGCGCGCGTTCGCGTCCGCCGCGGACGTTCGTGGGCACCTCGGAGCCGTGGCTCTCGATCATGTCGACGAGCCGCTGCCACGCGTTGCGCGCGGGCGAGGGATCGCGCTCGAGGATCGCGAGATAGTCCGCGAACGATCCCTCCCAGTGCAACGCGGCGTACTTGGCGCGGTCACAGCGGGCGCGAACGGTGTCGAACAGGGACTTCGGAGCGTCGGGCATGGTGGTGCGTTGGGCTGATCCCACGTCGCCCGGCGCGTGGCGCCGAGCGCGAGGGTCGAGGGTCGGGCGGACCGAACTTCGACTGGATCGCGCGGCGACCTGAGACGTCGCACCGCCACGACGGCCCTGCCGAAGCCGTCAACCGCTCGCGCACGCGCGGCGGGCCTGCCAGCCCCTCACCACGCGTCGCAGCGATCCAGGAAGCGAGAAAAGCGCCGCCGTCCGAACCGACGAGTCCGACATCCCGCGCGGCGACCACGCGCCGCGGACACTGGCCTCGTCGGTTGGGCCCGCAGGACGGGCCCGGCGCCCGCGCGGGCCGTTCCGGGCCCTTGCTCCGCGTGCGCGCCGCCCAGCCCGACGCGTGGCACGCGCGATGGCGGCGACGCGGAAGGTGCGCGCTGCGAAAGCGCGCGTCGCGCACCGGCGCGTGTGCCTCGCGGGCGTCGACCGCGGCGTTGGAGACGCCGGTTTCCTGCGCTCCCGATCCGGCGTCGACACTGCGGGGCCACCTGACCAGGACTCCGTTTGGGCGGATCGGTTGCACCCGCTCCTCGATTTCGTGCCCAACGAGGCGGGGCAGTTCGTCGGCCCGGGCCAGCGTGGCGCATGTCGCACCCCCGTCCTAAGCTCGTCCGCATGCTTCACCGTTCGCCGCGTCGTTCGATCCGCTCCACCGTGCGCGCGCTCGCGCTCACCGGACTCGCCGCCTGCTCCGGCGCGGGACTCGGCACGAGCTGCGACGCAAGCGGCGCGTCGGCTCCGACGATCGCGTTCGACTCGATTCGTGCGTGGAAGCACCTCGAAGCCCAAGTGGCCTTCGGGCCTCGCCCCGCGGGCTCCGACGCGCTCGAAAGCACGCGCCAGTACCTCGAAGCACAACTGCGAGCGGTCGGGCTCGAGCCGCGACGCGAGACCTTCGATTGCCCCGAAGCCCCGTACGGACCGATACGCGTGACCAACGTCCTCGCGGACGTGGTCGCGCCGGGCGCGGACTCGGCGAAGTTGCCGATCGTCGTGCTGTGCACGCACTACGACACCA
Organism: Planctomycetota bacterium; assembly: GCA_023150475.1. Classification (GTDB taxonomy): domain Bacteria; phylum Planctomycetota; class UBA1135; order UBA1135; genus JACRIN01. Next base: position 81,707 of record JAKLKU010000009.1, on the reverse strand, counting down.
AGAAGTTGGGCTTCCCGTTCGTCGGCGCGAACGACGGCGGTTCCGGCACGGCGGTGTTGCTCGAGCTCGCGCGCGTCATCGCGTCGGCGCCGAATCGCGACGTGGTGACTCGGCTCCTGTTCCTCGACGGCGAAGAGGCGATCCGTTTCGACTGGCAAGACCCCGACAATCGTTACGGCTCGCGGCACCACGTCAAAGCGTTGGTCGAACGCGGCGAAGCCGAGCGCGTCAAGGCCTGCATCCTGCTCGACATGATCGGCGACGCGGAGCTCGTGCTCACGCCCGACACGTACTCGGACACGCAGCTGATGCAGATCTTCCGCGACGCGGCCAAGTCGCTCGGTCTCGAGAAACACATCGGGAAGCGCGCCGAGCAGATCAAGGACGACCACCTGTCCTTCCTGGCCGTGGGCATCCCGGCGCTCGACCTGATCGACTTCGAGTACGGGCCGGCGAATCGTTACTGGCACACCGCGGACGACACACTCGCGCATTGCTCGCCGCAGAGCCTCGACGTGATCGGCCGGATGGTGCTCGCGGCGCTGCCCGAGTGGCAACGATTCGCGAGACGGTGAACCGCACTCGGCCCTGAAGCGCCGGCTTCGCCGTGACGACCGCCTCGAGGCGGTCGTCGCGCACGCTCACTGCAACACGTCGCGGAGTTCGACTTCGCCGTAGCGCACGCCTCGCGCCCGGAGCACGAGCGCCGCGCCTTCCGCGCCTTGCACGATCAGCCGCACGTGACGACGTTCGCCGCCGCCGGGCGCGGCGAGCACCGGCGCTTCGTTCGCGCGCGAGACGATCGGTGTGAACTCGTTCGCGTCCGTGTCCCGACTGCCGAGCGCGACGAGCCGCGCACCCGACACGTCGAGCGCGACGTCGTCGGCGAAACCACGCTCGCGCGCGAAGCGCGTCGTGCCACCGATGCGGCCAGAGTTGGCGAGTTCGAACTCGACTTGCCAGAGATCGCTCTTGAGCCGCGTCTTCGCGAGCTTCTCGATCGAGAGCCGCGGCAACGCCGCGCCGAACTCGAGCAACGCACGGGTCGCGGCACGGCCGAGGTCGGGAATCTCCGTCGGCGGCGGCACGCCGTCTCCCAGTGCGGGCCGCAACTCGAACGGATACGCGCCGAGCGCGTCGAACGCGAACTCGAGGAAGTCGCCGCGAACTCGAGGACGCAACGCGAAGCTCGCGACGCCGAGAGGATCGCGCACCGACAGGCCGGTCAGCACGCGCTCGAACGCGTCATGGTCGTCGGCGGCGAGTCCCGCACGCGGCGCAGCAGCATCCACCGCTCGCGCCCCGACACCGGCGACGCTCGCGAGCGCGATCACCGTGTTCTCGCGCGCGAGCAACGCCGTCACGAGCCCGCGCGTCTCCGGCGTCGCGAGCGGGTACTTGCCCGCGCCTTCCGCGAATGGATCCCACGCGCTCGGGAAGTCGCGGTCGAGCCGCACGGCGCCTGCACCGGCTTCCGCGGCCCGCGCCCGACCGGCGAAGAGCTCCGCGCGACGATCGGGGTCGACGCTCGGCACGAGGTAGAGCGTGGTGCGAGCGAAGAGCTCCGTCGCGCGTGGATCGCGAGCGTGGTTCTGCAGGAGGTCGTACAGCGCGTAGAGCACGAGTTCGGTGCCGACGACGTCGTCGGCGTCGAGCCCGGCGACCCACACGAGCGCGGGGCGCGTCTCGAGAGGTCCGCGCGATCGTTCGCCGACGGTCGCGAAGAGCAGCGGTCGTCCACCCGAGCTCTCGCCGACGGTTTCGAGCGTGACGAATTCCGGGTACGCGCCAGCGAGCTTCTCGAGCGTGCTCACGAGCTCGGGCACGTCGTAGTAGTGCTGGAAGTCGAGCTCGACGCGTTTGTCGGGCGCGCTCGTCAGTCGTCCCGCGGCGGACGGATCCTGCAGCGCGAGCAGCGCCGCGAACGCGAACGAAATCGCGCTCACGGTTTCACCTCTCGCACCACCGTCGGAGTCCACTCCGCGCGAGCGGTCAGTGTGAACGTCGAGCCTTCGGGCGCGAGCACCACCCACTCGTACTCTTCGCTCGCTTCGCCACCGAAGAGCCGCGCACGTTCGACGCGTTGCCGGCCCGCGAAGAGCTCGGCGCCGACGGGCAGACCGAGTTCGAGCGACAACGCCGCCGCAGCGTCGGTCGGCGCCGGACGACGCGCCGCGGTCGAAGGTGCCGGCGCGCCACGCGCCGCGAGTCCGGTCGGCAGCAAGCCCGTGTTCCGCACCCGCGCACGCACCCGGCACACGTCGCCGTCGCGCGTGGCGGAGAGCACTTTCACGTCGAGCTTCGGCAACCCCGCGAGCAGTTGGCGCGTGAACCCGCTCGCACCGGCGAGCACGCGCGGCAGAGTCTCCGCCGGCGGGTTGACGACGGTGCGCGACTCGAAGCCGCCGACCCACGCTTGCACGCCGTCCTCGAGATCGACCGGGCTCCACTCGACGAAGCCGATGCCGCCCTTCGAGTTGTCGAGCCAAGTGGCCCACGCGCGGTCGCTCTCGCCGGGTGCGGGCCGACCGTTGCCGAGGCCGCGCGCGTGTGGTTTGGCGCTCGCGCCGTCCGCCACGTCGCCTTCGCTGCCGCTCTTCCCCGGCCGATATCGCGCGTCCGCGGCAGCGACGTCGCCGGCGAACTCGACGGTCGGCCCCCACCACGCGACTTCGACCGCGAGCGCTCGCTCGACGGCGTAGAACCAATCGAGCGCGGAGCCACCGCGGCACGCGCCGCGAGCTTCGTGGAGCGGCAGGTACGGCCTCTGACGCCGGCCGGTCGCGAGTTGGAACGCGTCGCCGACGCGCTCGTAGAGCGGTCGATCGTCGGCGACCACGAGCTCGCGCGCATCGAGCGCGACACACCCCGGAGCCGCGAGCATGCCGTGGTTGCCTTGCGCGAAGACCGCGATCACCGTGCGTCGCGACAGCGCGAGGTCGGCGAGTGCACGCGCGTGCGGCGCGGAAAGCGGCAGCACGCCTTCGAGCGGTTCGAGTCGCGCGCCGCTGCGCGACAACGGGAAGTTGCGATCGAGCACCACACCGCCGACCGGATCCTCGTTGAAGCGTCCGTCGCCGTCGTCGTCGCGGCCTTCGCGACACAGCAGGTAGCGTGCACCGTCGTTCGCACCCGCAGGCACGAGGAAACGCGAGTCGGACGCGCGTGTCCACGGACCGCGTGGGTCTTCGATCAACATCGAGAGCACGGCGCCGTCTCCGTCGAGATCGTCGGGACCGTCTTCGTCGACCTTGCCGTCGTGGTCGTCGTCGAACGGCGAGAGGTCGCGACCGTCGTCGACGTCGCTCGCGAACGCGCGCTCGAGCGCGAACGGGCTCGCCCAGGGAATCGCGATCAACGTGACGTCGTTCGAGAACGTGTCGTCCTGCAGGAACTCCGCGACGTTCGCGAGCACGGCTTCACCGCCCGCGAGCGCGAGCCCGTCGAGTCCGCCGATCAGGAACACCGTCGGTCGATCTTGCGGCGCGATCGGCCCCGGTTTCGCGAGTTCGAGCACGCACCACGGCAGCCCTCCGGGCCCTTGGAGGCCGAGGTCGAGCGCGCGCACCGAGTCCGGACGCGCGGCGCACCAGCCGTTCGCCAGCGCGACGACGCCGGCGTAGTCACGGTAGCTCGGCGCATACGCGGGCAACGGCAGAGGCTCGTTCGCGTGCGTCGGATCCTTCGGCGGTTCGACCGCGACCACGGCAGGTTCGCCTTGTTGCCCCGTCGGGTTGCCGCCGGCGGGCGCCTTGTCCGGACCTTCCACGGGCCGCTCGGGCGGCGTTTCGGGCACCGGCTCGGGTTGCGGCGGATCCTGACTCGGCACGGACGCGCCGCTCGACGGCGCCGCGACCGGCTCTTGGGCGGCGTCTGCGTAGGGCGTGGCGGCGTCGGCACCCGCGGTTCGCTCGAGCGCCTGCAGGCGCGGCACACGGAGCGGTTCGTCGGGACGGCCGCCCGTGGCGGTGGCATGGCCCACGCCGCCGGCTGCGGCGGTTCCCGCCGCGGCGTGTAGGGCCGCGGCGAGCACGGCGGCGACGAATCCTGTGGCCGTGCGACGGACCTGGCGTGACGACATCCCGCGAAGACTCCCCGAAGACCGCGAAGGATAACCGCGCGCGGCCGACGTCCGACCGCGCGACGGGCGGATCTACGCACGCTGGATCGGCAACGGGCGCTCCAAACTGGGCTTTTTCCGGAGTTCGACCGACGCGCCGAGTGGGCGGCGCGCGGAGCCTTGGACGCGCAAACCCGGGCCGCGGTCGCCCGCCACGACACTGGCGAAGTGCCTACGACGCAAGCCGGCGTCGCATGGCCGACGCCCGAGCGCCGGACCGCTCAGCTCGCCGGCATCTCGGCGGCCGTGTTGGCCGCCGCGCTGTCGGCCGCGCTCTCGGCCGGGTTGTCGGCCGCGTTGTCGGCCGTATCGGGCGGCGTTGCCGTGCTCGCGCTGGCGGCGCCGTTCGAGGCGTCCGACGCGCCAACGCTCGCCGTTTCCGACCCGGGCGTCGGCTCGGCGTCGACCGGGTGGCCGTTCGAATCGCCGTGCGGCCCGCCGTTGCGCGAGGCCCTGGATCCCGACTTCGCGCGGGACGCGCGCTTGGCGGGCGCAAGCTCGACGACCGGTTCGGTCTCGCCGTCCGCCGTCTCGCCGTCGCCAGGCACGCCGTTCCCGTGGTCGCCAGCTCCGGCCGCGCCGTGCCGCGGCTCGCGGCCCGGCGCCGTGGCGTCCGGAGCCTCGGCGTCCGCCGGAGACTCGGCGTCTGCACGCGCGCGGACTTCGGCGCGGCTTTCGACGGCGGCCGACGCGTTGCCGGTCGCCTGCGGGTCGATTCGATCGACGTCGCCGAACTGCACCGCGACGTGGCGCGACACGCCCTTCACTTCCATCGTGACGCCGTAGAGCGCCGAGCACGCGGCCATCGTCCCCTTGTTGTGCGTGACGACGACGAACTGCGTGTGGCGGCGGAAGTTGTCGAGCATGCCGAGGAACCGCCCGACGTTTGCGTCGTCGAGCGCCGCGTCGACTTCGTCGAGCACGCAGAACGGGCTCGGTCGCGCCTGGAACACGGCGAAGAGCAACGCGAGCGCCGTCATCGTCCGCTGGCCGCCGGACAAGAGTCCGATCGGCAACATTTCGCGGCCCGGCGGCCGTGCGGTGATCTCGATGCCGGCTTCGAGCGGTCCTTCGCCGGGCATCATCACGAGGTCGGCCTTGCCACCGCCGAACAGCTGGCGGAAGAGCGTCTGGAAGTGCGTGCGCACGTCCTCGAACGTCTCGAGGAAGAGCCGCTCGCTCTCGCGGTTGATCTCGGCGAGCGCTTCTTCGAGCGTCTGGCGCGCGCGCGCCAAGTCCTTGCGTTCGCCGTCGAGGAAGTCGAAGCGCGTCTCCGCCTCGGCGAGTTCCGCGACGGACTCGGTGTTGACCGGTCCGAGGCGATCGAGGTTCTGCTTCAACTCGACCACGCGCGCTTCGAGCGACGCGAGCGCGCCCTCGGCGAGCAGCGCGTCTTCGGGCGTGAAGTTCTCGAGCAGCTCCTGTTCACCGAGCGACAGCTCCTCGCGCGCGCGGCCGACGAGATCGGCGCGTTCGAGACCGAGCCGTTGTTCGTCGAGCCGTTGCGTCGAGAGATCCGCGGTCAGACCTTCGAGCTCGCGCGTGACGGCGTCGACCCGGCGGCGGAACGCTTCGATCGCGTCGCGCCCAGCGCGTTCGGTGCGGCGGAGTTCGCCGAGCTCGCGATCCCGTTCGGCGCGCTTCGCCTCGAGCGCGGACGCTTCGGCGGCGAGCCGCGTCGACTCCTCGGCGCCGGCTCGCGCGCTCTCGGCGTGTTCCGTCGCGAGGCGCCGAGTGCGTTCGAGCTCCTGTTTCGCTTCGGCGAGCGCACGCTCGAGGTCGCGAGCCCGCGCTTGGATCGAACCGAGCTCGGTCCGCGCCCGTGTCGCTTCGACTTCGGCTTGTCCGTGCGCGCGTTGCAGCTCGTCGCGGCGGACCTCCAAGTCGCGTCGCGCCGTTTCGAGCTCCGCGAGTTTCGTCGCGGCCCGACCGTACTCGTCTTCGACCGAGACGACCCGTGCGTGGGCGTCGCGGATGTCGCGTTGCAGGCGCTCGGTCTCCTGCGCGAGCGCGTCGCACTCGCGACCGTGGGCCTTGAGCGCGTCCTCGAGGTCCGAAAGCCGGGCGCGCACGGTATGGCTCTCGCTCTTCGCTTGTCCGAACGCTTCGCGCAGCGCTTGGACGCGTGCTTCGGCGCTCTGACGTTCCGACTCGAGCTCGCGCCGCACGCGCGCAGCCTCCTCGAGGTCCGCGACGACGCGTTCGAGCCGCGCGACCACTTCGTCGCGAGTCTTCTCGAGCTCTTGCGCCGTCGAACGCCGTCCGACCGCGCCTTGCGCAATCTCGCGGTGACCGCCGAACACGCCCGCCGCGTCGACGAGGTCGCCTTCGAGTGTCACGAACCGGAGTTCGGGATACGCGCCGACCAGCGTGAACGCCGCAGCGATGTCGCGCGCGAGCCACACGTCGCCGACCAGGACTTCGGCGAGGACGCGCACGTCGTCCGCGCACTCGAGCGCTTCCGCGAGCCGTCCTTGCACGAGCTCCGCGTGTTCCGCAGCGAATGCGAAGTCGGCGCGCCGCTCGCGTCGCGCCGCGCCCGGCACGACGAGCCGCACCGAGCCCGCGCGTTTCTCCGACAACCAACGCACCAGCGTCGCCGCCGTCGCGCCGTCGGTCGCCACCAGCGCGAGCGCACGTTCGCCGAGCGCCGCGTCGAGCGCTCGCGCAAAGCGCGTCGACGTGCGCAAGTGGTCGGCGAGCACGCCGCGCAACGCGTCGGAACCGACCGGCGTCTCGCCGCGCGAAACGCCGGAGATCAAGGCTCGCGCGCCGGCTTCGAGCGCTTCGCGTTCGCGGTCCCAGTCGAGCAGCGCGTCGATGCGGCTCGAGAGCCGCGCACGTTCGACGTCGAGCCGGTTCTTCTCGGCGGAGAGCTCCTGCGCCCGGCGATCGTGCTCGCCGATGCGAGCCGCGATCTCGGCGCGAGCCGCTTCGCCGCGAGTGATGTCGCCTTCGAGCGAGGCGACGCGTTCCCGCGCCGCGCCTTCCGCGCCGCGCAGCTCGTCGGCGGCGCGCGTCGATTCCTCGAAGCGCACTCGGGCACGTTCGCGGCGCTCGGCGAGCGGCTTCTGCGACTCGTCGAGGTGCACGAGCGTGTTCTGAGCGGCGGTCTTCTGGTGCAAGAGCCGCAACACGGCCTGATTCTGCCGCTCGTGATCGTCGCGCACGCGTCCGGTCGTGCGCCGCACGTCCTCGAGTTGACCCGCGATCACGCCGAACGTCTGGCTCGCGGCTGCCGCGATCTCTTCCTTCTGCGCGCGCTCGGCGAGCAGTCGTTCCACTTCGGCTTCGCGCGTCTCCGCCGCTTGCGCGAGACCGAGCGCGCGGTCGTTCTCCTCTTCCGCGGCCTTGCGCCACGCCGCGACGCGCTCGCCGATCTGCGCCGAACGCTCGGAGAGCGTGCGGCCTTCGCCGAAGAGTCGCGCGACTTCGTCCGCGAGCCGATCGACGTCGGCCGCGAGTTGGCGTTGGTGCTGCTCGCGGGCCGCCGCGTCGGACTCTTCGCCTTCGCGCTGCGTGCGCAGGCGCGTCGACTCGCCTTCGAGCGCGCCGATCTTCGTGCGCAGTGCGACGAGCGCGCCGTCGAGTTGCCACACGCGGTGCTTCAAGAAGCGCGTGCGCTCGGTCTTCCACTCGTCGCGCGCGGCGACGTAGCGCTCGGCCTTGCCTGCCTGGATCTTGAGCGAACGCACGCGAGACGAAAGCTCGCGCAGGATGTCGTCGAGCCGCTGCACGTCGGTCTCGACGCGCTTGAGGCGCGTTTCGGTCTCCTTCTTGCGTTGGCGATAGCGGCTGATGCCCGCCGCTTCCTCGAAGATCGCGCGCCGCGCGAGCGGATCGGCCGAGAGCACGGCGTCGATGCGCCCTTGCTCCAGCACCGCGTAACCGCGACTGCCGAGGCCGGTGTCGTACAGCATGTCGCGCACGTCCTTGAGCCGCACGCGCTGACCGTTGATCAGATACTCGCCTTCGCCGGACCGATCGACGCGCCGCGTGATCGACACTTCGGCGCCGCGGTCACCGAGCTCGCCTTGCGAGTTGTCGAGCACGAGCGACACTTCGGCGATGCTCATCGAGGGCCGGCTGACCGAGCCCTTGAAGATGACGTCGGTCATCTCGCCGCCGCGCATCGAGGTCGGCCGCGTCTCGCCGAGCACCCAGCGAATCGCGTCGACGACGTTGCTCTTGCCGCACCCGTTCGGGCCGACGATGCCGACGAGCGAATGATCGAACGACAGCGTCGTGCGATCGGCGAAGGACTTGAAGCCGAAGAGCTCCAGGCGTTTCAGGCGCATCGTTCAGAAGTTCTCGACGGAAGGAGTGGATCGCGACGCGTCGCGATCGAAGAGTTCGCGCGCGAACGCCGCGGCCGGACGCGCCGGCTGCAGTTCACGCGACACGGGATCGCGACGGAGCCCGGCGAAGCGTCGCCAGGACGGGACGAGTCCGAGGTGCTCGCCGCGCGAGCGGTCCTCGGGCAACGGATGCAGGGCGCCGACGGCGAGCGACGCCAAGAGCTCCGCCTCCGCGGTCCACGGTCCGCGACCGGGGGCAGGAGAGAGACGGAAGCCGAGCGAGTACGGCTCGTTCGAACGGCGCACTTCGGCGGCGCCGAGTTCGAAGAGCAACGCCTGCGACTTCTGCGGCAGACGTTGGTCGAGCTCCGCGAAGCGCGCGGCCGCGCGTTCGCCGAAGAACGGCGTGACGGTCGCGACCAGGCGTTCCGGCGCCGCAAGTCGCGCCGCCGCGTCGGAGAAGAACCCGACGAGCCGCGCGCCTTGGTCGGGACGGACCTCGCCGTCGCCGAGGAGCTGCAGCGCTTCGCGCAAGCCGACCGGCACCAGCGCGACCGAACCGCGCGCACGCAGGTCGCCGACTCGATCGCCGCGCACTTGGTGTTGGAAACCGACGCCGCGAGCGAGAGACGCGAGCGCGTCGCCGACGAGCTCCGCGGCGAGTTCGAGGAAGCGGTCCTCGCGCCACGGGCCCGCGCGCCACGCGAGCCGCGGCAAGTTGAGGGCGACCGCTCCGACGCAGGCGAGCGCGCCACGTTCGCGTTCGAGCCGCACGCAGCCCGGCGCGGCGAAACTCTCGCGCTCGCTGCTCCACGTCGGAACCACGCGACCGGTCGCGAAGAGTCGCTCGAGATCGGCTTCGCGCTCGGGGAACGACTCGAGCAACGCTTCGAGTTCGAGTTCGTCGAGGAAGAGCCGCGGGACGAACGGCGTCGACGCGAGGCCGGCGAGTTCACGCACGAGTTCGCTCGTGACCGCGACGCCGCGCAGGCCCGACGAACCGAGGTCGATGCGCCGTTCGGCGCCGCGCGCGGCGGCGGCGAGTGCGACGAGCCACGCCGCGAGACCCGCCGACGTCGAACGCCGCTCGCGCACGAACGGCGCGAGCAAGACCGCCGGGTTCTCGACCACGACGCCGAACGTCGCGAGCTTCGCGAGCCGCGCGAGTTCGTCGAGCGCCTCGAACGCGGCGCGTGGACTCGGCGCGGCGGCGCTGACGAGTTCGGCGGGCACCGCGAGCGAGAGCGGTTGGTGCGGACGCGCGAGGTCGATCCAGTGGAAGTCGCCCGCGAGATGCCGCTCGACGCCGCGCTCGTCGAGCACTTCGTCGATCGCGAAGCGCTTCAGCACCTCCGCCGCGAGCCGCGCTTCGGTCGTGCGTTCGCTGAAGTTCTCGCCGCTCGCCGCGCGCGTCGGATCGAGCGCGCCGTCGCCGCCCGCGAGGATGCCGCGCAGGTCGTGCGCCGGCACGCCGTAGGTGATCTGCCGCTTGAGCGCGCCCGCGAGCCCGAGTTCGACGAGCTCGTTGTCGACGAGCTCGCGCACGAGCCCGGTCGAGATGCGCTTGAACCCCGCGTCGAACACGCGCGCCTCGACGCGCGACGCGACTTCTTCGGCGACGTCGCGCGCGAGCTCGGCTTCGTTCATCAACGCCGCGACGATGCGGCCCTTGCTCCACGTCGACGCCGCTTCGGCTTCGTGCACGAGCGGCGTGCGCATGAACGGCCGCGACGTCGAACGATGCACCGCGAGCGCGTCGCGGACCTTCGCCCGCCGATCGCGGTAGAGGATGTAGGCCTTCGCGACCGACGCGCGACCGAGCTCGATCAGCGCCTGTTCGACGAGGTCTTGGATCTCTTCGATGCTCGGCAGGTGCGCGCCGCTCTGGCCCGGCGCAGGCGAGCCGCCGATCGCGGCGCCGGCGGCACTCGCGGCACCGGCGTCGTAACGCGCTTCGAGCGTCAGCGAGACGACGCCCGCGACTTCCCCGGCGAAGTGCGGGTCCTCGTCACCGACCGCCGCCATCGCTTTCTGGATCGCGGCACGGATCTTCTCGGCGTCGAACGGCACTTCGCGGCCGTCGCGCTTCTTGACGCGCGTCAGGGCCACGGACTACTCGCCCTCCCGACGCGACTCGAGGATCGGTTTCAGCTCGTCGAGGAACTGGCTGACGTCCTTGAACTCGCGGTAGACGCTCGCGAAGCGGACGTACGCGACTTGGTTCAGCCGCTTGAGCTCCTCCATCACCAGCGCGCCGATCACGGTGCTCGGCACTTCGCGGTCGTACTCTTCGTGGCATCGCGCTTCGACGTGCGCGGCGGCTTGTTCGAGCGCTTCGGTCGAGACCGGCAGCTTCTCGCACGCCCGCATCATGCCTTGGAGGACGCGGTCGCGATCGAAGCGCACGCGCTCGCCGTTCTTCTTGATCACGCGCAGCGGCGTCTCTTCGACGCGCTCGTACGTCGTGTAGCGCAGGAAGCACTCGAGGCACTCGCGCCGCCGCCGGATCGCGCTGCCCTCGCCCGCCGCGCGCGAGTCGACGACGCGGTCGTTGTCCTTCTTGCAGCGCGGGCACTTCATCGGGGTACGGAGGGACGGAGTGAGAGGGGGGTGGCGAGAGGGGCGGAACGGGGCGGCCGGGCGACGGCCGGGACGGGTCGGTCGGGGTGGACGAAAGCTGCGGGGACGAGGGGCGGTCGAAGCGGCTCGCCACACGGCTCGCCAGGTGGCCGGGCGGTCTGCGGACGGGGGCGCGCGAACCGGCGAGATCGCGTCCCGCCAAGAGGAAAACACGCCATCCCTTGTGTGTCAACGCGCGAGGCCGCCTAGATGTTGCGGCGCGTAGCTCCGTCCCGCGGACGCGCCTCGGCGCGCGACGCCGCCGGCTCACTTGCCGATGCAGAAGCGCGCGAAGATCCGCTCGAGCAGCTCCTCCGGGGTGCCGCGGCCGGAGAGCTCGTCGAGGGCGTCGAGCGCGTCGCGCAGGTGCTCGACGACCAGGTCGAACGCGAGCCCGCCGGCCCCCCCGCTCGCGGCGCGTCCGTCCGGCCCCGCGCCCGGCCGAGCGCCTCGACCGGTTCCGAGCCCAGCGCAAGCGGCTTCGAGCGCGCCCACCGCGCGCTCGAGCGCGGCGGCCCGGCGAACGACGAGCTCCCGGGAGAGCCCGGTTTCGACCGCCGACGCGCGCTGGACCACCTCGGTGGCGAGGGCGTCGAGGCCGACGCCGGACACCGCGGAAACCGGCAGGATCGCCGCGAGGCCAAGCGGGGTGAGCTCGCGCGGAGGCGGCGCCGCCGAAGCCCGGTCGATCTTGTTCCACGCGAGCAGCACCGGCACGGTGGCCCCGAGCGCCTGCCGCTCGGCGGCGAGCCGCGGATCGTCGCCGCCGGAGATGGTCGTCGCGTCGACGACCCAGACGATCACGGCGGCGGAACGCCGCGCGGCGAGTCCGAGCTCCTGCGCGGCCGCGCCAATGTCGCCGATCTCGCCAGTGTCGCCGGGCTCGCCAATATCGCCAGGCTCGCTCGTGAGCGGCTCGAGTCCGGGCGTGTCGACGAGTTCGACCGTGAAGCGCCCGTCGCCGAGTTCCCCCACCAGCGGATCGCGCGTCGTGCCGGCGTGCGGACTGACCAGCGCTCGCACGGCATCACCGCGGCGCGCCAGCCGATTGAAGAGCGAACTCTTGCCCGCGTTCGGCGCGCCCGCGAGCGCCGCACGCGCGTGACCGCGTTCCGCCGGGCGGCGCGCGCCGGCGCTCGCGAGCGCTCGCACGTCGGCGAGCACGCGCTCGACGTCGACACGCAAGGCCTCCACCGGCACGTCGCCGGTCTCGTGCTCGGCGAAATCGAGGCTTGCGACGCCGAGCGCGACCAAGTCGGCGAGCGCCTCGCGCACGCGCTCGTGCTCGCGCGAAGCGCCGGGCGCGAGCAACGCTTCCGCGGCGCGCGCGGCTTCACGGCTCTGCGCTTCGACGAGCGCGAGCACCGCTTCCGCTTGATCGAGCGAGAGTCTGCCGTTCTCGAACGCACGGCGTGTGAACTCCCCGGGCTCCGCCGGCGACGCGCCGAGTGCTTCGAGTCGCGCGACGAGCGCGCGCGCGAGAGGTGGAGCGCCAGCGACGTGGAACTCGACCGTGTCCTCGCCGGTGTACGAACGCGGCGCACTGAACCACACGATGCGAGCCGGCTGTTCCCCGCGTCCGTCGTGGACGCGCAAGTCGCGCACGCCGCGTCCGGCGAGCGCACTCGGGTCGAGCTTCGGCGTGGCGACGTCGAGCGCGAGTTCCTTCGCTCGCGAGCCCGATAGGCGCACGAGCGCGCGTTCGCCGCCGCCCGCCGGCGTCGCGATCGCGACGATCGTCGGACGCACGGCGACCATCGCGGCCTACTTGCCCTTCTTGGTCTTCTTGTCGCCGGGCTTCTGCGTCTGAGTACGCGCAGCAAGCTTCTTCTGCTGCTCCTCGTGCAGCTTCGCGAGCTTCGCGAAGATGCCGCCCTTCGACGGCGGTTGTTCGCGATCGTCGATCGGCCAGATCTTCTTCACGACGGTCATCTCGAGGATGCCGAAGATCGACTGCGTGATCATGTAGAGCGACAAACCGGCCGCGTACTCGTAGAGGAAGAAGCCCATCATGATCGGCATGAAGACCATGAGCTTCTGGATCTTGGCCTGCTGCTCGTCGGTCGGCTTCGGCATCAAGAGCTGCTGCCAGACCCAGAGCACCACCATCAGCGGCGGCAACAGGTTCAAGTGCTCGACGTGGATGCCGAACGGCAGATTCCATCCGAGTTCCATGAACCGGTCGGGCTTCGCGAGGTCGGTCATCCAGAGACAGAACGGCGACTGACGCAACTCGATCGCCGTGCGCAGCGCCGAGAAGAGCCCGAAGAACACCGGGATCTGCAGGAAGATCGGCAAGCAGCCGCCGAGCGGCGGGAAGAGGCCTTCGCGCTGCATCATCGCGGCCTGTTCCTGGCGCAGCTTCTGCGGATCGTTCGCGTGCTTCTTCTTCAGCGCGTCGAGCTCCGGCTGCACGCGCTTCATCTTCTTCTGATAACGCGCCATCGCCGTCTGCGACTTGCGGTTGATCGGGAAGAGGATCAAACGCACGGTCAGCGTCAGCAGGATGATCGCGACGCCCCAGTTGCCGACGAGTCCGTGGAAGAAGCCGAGGATCGCGAGCAGGAGCCGCGCGATGCCGTTGAAGTAGCTGAGGTCGTGCTCGGTCAGCGTCTCGAAGTCCGGATGCTCGGCCTTGAGCAGTTCGCGATCCTTCGGACCGGCGAACACCGCGTACTTCCACGTCGACGTCTGCCCTTTCGCCGGGACTTCGAGCGAGAGCATCACGTCCGCTGCGGAGAGCCGGTACGGCGCCGCCGCGGCGCTGGCGTCGCCCGCCGCGTACACGTCGTCGCGCAAGTGCTCGAACGCCGCCCCGACCAGCGTCGACTTCGAACGTTCGTCGGCGCCGCGGAAGAGACACGCGAAGTACTTGTTCGAGACGCCCGCGTACGAGAGCGGCTCGCCCGGCACGTCGAGCGAACCCTTGAGCCGCCGGCCGCCCGCGTCGGGCACTTCGGCCTCGAACTCGCCGAGCTCGAACGACTTCATCTCCGGCGTGCGTCCGGCGGCGACGGCGAGCGGCTCGGGGTAGAACCGATCGCGCGCTTCGAGCGGCACGACTTCGGCCGGTCGGAACACGAAGCTCGTGCGCTGCGCCGGCGCGTCGAGCGCTTCGTTCGTGATCGCGAGATCGACTTCGATGCGGTACGTGCCCGGCACGAAGCGCGCCGTCTTCTTGAAACGCACGCCGAGCCCGGGTGAGAGCTCGAACTCGACGCCCGCGTTGCCGTCCAGCGGACGCATCGTCCACAGCGCTTGTTCGAGCGGCTCGCGCCGCCAGCCGTCGCTCGCCGCGATCGTGCGCAACGACAACGAACCGGTGTCGCGACCGCTGGTGCGCGCCGACGCGAGCACGGTCGTCCAGTTGTGCCAATCGAGGCGCGCGTCGTCGCGAATGTGCTCGTCGACGTAGTAGTTGCCGAGCCGCAGTTCGAGCAGGCTCGCGCCGCGGTTGGAGAAGACCGCGCGGTACGAACCGGCTTCGCCCGGCTTGCCGACGTCGAGCACCAGCGTGCGCTCTTCGGTCTCGCCGACCCGCGGTGAGACGTCCGCGCGTCCGTCGCTCACGATCGACGGCGCCTGTGCCGCGCCGTTCTGGAGCGCGCCGGCGTTCGCGGACGTCGGAGTGTTCGCCGTCGAGCCGCCGGCCGGTACGTCGCCATCGACCGGCGCGGTCGCCGCGGGCGCCGGTTTCGGCGGCGGCGCGGGCCACAGCTTGTTCGACAAGAGCGTCCAGCCGACGAGCAGCCCGAGCGTCAGGACGAGGAAGATCGGCAGTCGTTTTTCCAAAGTGCCTCGTGCTCCGTTGGATCAATGCCCGACCGCCAAGCGGTCGGCGAGGTAGCCGGGTAGCGCGCCTTGCGCGCGGATGTCGCGCTGAGCCGCGGCGATGTCGTAGGCGAGCCGCACGAACGTGACGTGCCGGCCGTCGAAGAGGGCGTAGCTGAGCCGCGGATCGCCGTCGCGCGGTTGACCGACGGAACCGACGTTGACGATCGCCTTGCGGTGCTCGCCGACCGCTAGGTCGTACGGCCCTTCGGTGTCCTTCGGCCGGTAGAACGTCCCGTCCTCGTAGTAGATCGCGGGCACGTGGCTGTGGCCGACGAAGCAGACGGGTTCGGTCATGCAGGCGAAGTTCGCGCGCATCTTCGCGGCGTCGCGTATGTCGCGGGGCAACAGGTATTCGCGCACCGGATCGCGCGGACTGCCGTGCGCGAACATCGCGCCGGGTTCGGAGCGCGACGGCTGGAGCGAATCGAGGAAGTCCCAGAGCGCGAGGTTCCTCGCGCGTTCGCCGCGCGAGAGCTCCTCGCGCGTCCACTCGATCGCCGCGCGAGCGTTCGGGTTGAACTCCGACGCCGACTGCATCAACGCTTGTTCGTGGTTGCCGAGCAGGCAGATGCCGGGCTTCAGGCCATTCACGCGCTCGGGGGCGACGAGTTGGATCACGCGCTCGAGGCACTCGCGCGGTTTCGCGCCGTAACCGACGACGTCGCCGAGACAGACGAAACGTTCCACACCGCGCGCCTCCGCATCGGCGAGCGCGGTCGCGAGCGCCGGCCAATTGCCGTGCAGATCGGAGATCAGAGCGGTGAGCGGGTAGTCCACGTGCGGGGGGCGGAGGCGCGACGTCTCGAAGCCGTGCGCGCGTCGAGGCACGGGCGCGAACCCGAGAGGGCCGAGGATTATCCAGAGCGACCTCGCGAGCGGCAAGCCTGCCCACGGGCTCGGCTCGCGCTCGCGGTCGCTGCCGGAGGTGGGCCGCGCCGCGGTGCGAGCCCGGCGCCACGTCGGCGGCGGGCCCTCAACACGCCGTCGCGCGCCGCTCGCGCCGCGCGAGCCAGCCGAGCGTGGCCGCGAACGCCAGCGCGCCGAGTCCGACGCCCGTGACGACGAGCCACGGCTCTCCGCGCGCGACGCCGAGGCCGCCGAGCACGGCGCTCGGAACCGAAAGCGCGGCGAGCCAGAGCGCGACGGCGAACGGCGCGAGGCCAGCCGCCGCCAACAGGTGCGCGAGATGCGTTCGATCGCCGCGCCAGATCGGCCGGCCTTCCCGGCGGCGCACGCGGACGACGCGCGCGAGATCGAGGAGCGGCACCGCGAGCGCCGGCCACGCGCACGGCGTCACGAGGAACGCGAGACCGAGCGCATGCGAACCTGCGTCGCCGAGCAACGCTCGTGTGCGCCCGCGCCACGGCAGATTGAAGCCGAGGAAGCCGAGGAGGGCCGCGGAGAACGGGAACAGGCTCGCGCCGAGCGCGAGCAACGCGAGCCCGCCCGCCGCACCGTCGGCGTTGTCGAAGGTGTTGAGGGCGTTCTGCGCGACCACGGCGCAGCCCACGAGCATGAACGCGACGGCGAGACGCGTCGGATCGCCGTACTCGAGCACGAGCGGCGCGACGAGCACGCCACCGACCGCGAGCTGTCCGACGAACTTCGCGCCGGGACCGAGGCCACGCGGCAGGAGGTCGTCGACGAGACCGAGGCACAACGCTGCGACGCACGCGAGCGTCGGCCAGAGCTCGATGCCCCGTCCGAGGCCGGCGGAAAGGAAACCCTCGAGCTCGAACTGCGGCTCGCCGACGAACGCACTCGCCGCGGCGACGCCCGCGGCGAGCGCGAGACCACCGACGCGCACGAGCGCACGTTCGTCGTCCTGCGGCGCGCGGCGCGTGACGCGCGCGAACCGCCGCCGCAGCGGTCCACACGCGAGCACGCCGACGATCACTGCGCTCGCCGCGAGCACCGCGGCGCCAGCGGCGAGGCCGTCCTCCGCGTCGAGAGCGATCATGCGTGCCGCGGGCGATAGAGGCCGCGCGCGTGGATGTATTCCGCGACCCGCGGAGAAAGCAGCGCGTCGACCGGTTCGCCACGCGCGAACTTCGCGCGCAGTTCGGTCGACGAGATCGGCACCGGCGCTGCGGCGACGATCCCGCGCTCGACCTTGCGCATCAGGGGTTCGGGGAGCCCACGGACGAGCTCCGCCAACGCTTCCCGTTCGTCGCCGCGACGCACGACGACGACCGGCTGGACGCGCGCGAGCAACGCTTCGATCTCGCGCCAGCCGGCGAAGCCCACCAAGTTGTCGCCGCCGATCAAGAGGAAGAGCTCGACGTCGCTCGCGCAGCCGAGCACGCCGTTGAGCGCGCGGACCGTGTCGATGGTGAACGACGGCCCGGCGCGGTCGAGCTCGAGCCGCGACACCGACCAGCTCGGTTCGTGCTCGAGCGCGAGCTCGAGCATCGCGACTCGGTCGGCCGCATCGGCGAGGATGCGTTCCGGCTTGTGCGGCGGCCGCGCCGCCGGCATCCAGACCACCCGTTCGAGCGCGAACGCCTGCGTCGCGCTGCGGGCGACGTGCTCGTGGCCGAGGTGGACCGGATCGAACGAACCACCGAAGAGGCCGAGCCGCCGCACGCGCGCGAAGGGCGGCGGCACGAGCTCTCCGCTCACGCGCGGCCTCCGCGGCAAGGTGTCGGCCGTCCGCCGGGGCGCATCCGTCGGTCGCGACGCCCGCCCGCCGCGACGGGTTCGCCGCGGGTTACCCGCGGGGTCGGGCGGGTAGAAGCGCTCGCTCGAAGCCCAAGCCGCCGCGCCGTGCGTTCCGCGGACCGAGGGACGGTCGTCCGGAGGTCCAAGCGCGCGTCGTTTCGGCAGGCGGCGGGCAGCATGAACTCGTCTGGACGGGACTCCGGTGCCATCCGGGGCGGAGCATAGCGGCTCGCGCCTCCGGCCGGCGCAGCCTCGTGCGACTCGGACGGGCCGCGACGCGCACGCGCGCCGAAGACGGGCCGAAGGGCCCGCCCGGCGCCCACGCCGAGGGCCTGCAGCCTTGACGCTCGACCGGGGTCCCGTCCATACTCCCGCCCTTCGCGTTCGCCGCGCTCGTCCGACGAGCGATCGGGTCCCGCACCGCTCCCCCACCTCGATTCATGAAGTCCCTCCCCGCCTCGATCACCCTGGCCGCGTTGACTCTCGCCGGCGTCCTGACCACGGGCTGCAGCTCGCCCGAGGTCAACAACCACTGGCACGCCTACTCGATCGTCCCCGCGGTCGGCAAACACGGCTTCGGCTACGACGCGCAGCGCGACGAGAGCCTGATCGGCCGAGTCGGTCAGGACACCGGTGCGATCTGGGTCACGTTCCGCCAGCACATGCTCGGTTCGATCTACGACCCGAAGAACCCGTTGATGGGCGACGTCGGTCACCGCTCGGCCCCGCCGCCGGCGCCCGAGAACCCGTACGACGAAGATTGATCGCGGCGCGGCCCGCCGTCGCTCGGCGACGGACGCACACGCCGCTCGCCTCAGAACTCGAACACGCGCCGGACCCCGTCGAGTTGCTCGACGGGGTCCGGCGTTTTCGCGTCGAACCAAACCGTCTCGCCGAACTTGCGAAACCACGTGCGCTGGCGCCGCGCGAACTGCCGCGTCGCGAGCGCGATGCGCCGCTCGCATTCCTCGCGATCGCTCCGTCCGTCGACGAACTCCAGCACTTCGCGGTATCCGAGCGCCTGGATCGCGGTCGGGCCGAAGCCAGGGTGTTCGCGAATCCGCCGCGCCTCGTCCGCCCAGCCCGCGTCGAGCATCGCACGCGTGCGCTCCGCGATGCGCCGATCGAGCTCGGGCACCGCGAGCTCGAGTCCGACGATGCGCCAACGCCGCCGGCTCGGCGCGCGCCACTCGGTCTGCCACTCCGAGAGCGTGCGCCCGGTCTGCTCGAACACTTCGAGCGCGCGCACGACGCGCTTCTTGTCGTTCGGGTGGAGCCGCGCGGCCGCGGTCGGATCGATCCGCAGCAGCTCGCCGTGCAGAGCAACCGCCCCGAGTTCGTCGTAACGCGCCTCGAGGGCCTTGCGCAGCGCGGGATCCGCTTCGGGCCCTTCGAACATGCCGCTCGTCAGGATCTTCAAGTAGAGGCCCGTGCCGCCGACGAAGAACCCACGCCGGCCGCGGCGAGCGAGGTCCGCGAGCGCGGCGCGCGCCGCGGCGACGTAGTCCTGCACCGTGAAGCGCCGATCGGGCTCCACCAGATCGAGCAAGTGGTGCGGCACGCGCGCACGTTCGTCGGCGCTCGGTTTCGCCGTGCCGACGTCGAGCCCGCGGTACACGAGCATCGAGTCGAGCGAGAGGATTTCTGCGCCGGTGCGCGCGGCGAGCTCGAGCGCGAGTCGACTCTTCCCGGTCGCCGTCGCGCCGACGAGGAAGCGCAACGTGTCGCGTTCGAGCGGATCGGGCAGAGCCTGCGAACCGCTCGCGGCGTCGGATCGCTCGTCGAAGTCGCTCACCGGGGTCGAACGCGGCGGATCCTAGCAGTCGCGCACCGCCGCCCGTAGCCTCGCCGACATGACGATTTCGCTCATCGCGCTCGCGCTCCTCGCCCTCACGCAGGATCCGGTCCCGAGCCCGGCACCGCCGGTCCCCGAAACGACTCCGCCGCAGTCGCCGCCGAGCGCGGGCCCGACCGAGCAGACGCCGACGACGCCGGCGCGCGCCGAGCTCGTGCGCGGCACACTGCCTGCCGACGCGTCGGCGGAAGCGCGCGCGTCGTTCGCGAAACTCGTCGCGGCGACGCGGACCGACCCGAACGCCGCTTCGCCGACCGGCTTCGACCTGACGTTCGAAGGCACCGTGCATCCGACGCAACGGCAGTCGAACGACTTCCCGAAGACGCGTTACCGCTTCGATCCACGCGGTTGGGTGCGGCTCTCGATCCTCGCGAGCGGCCGCGAACGCCTCGCGGGACCGAAAGGCATGTTCGTGATCGACGGCAAGGAAGTCGTCCAACTCACCGGCCGAGAGCACGACGAAGATCGCCGGCAGATCCGCGAGGAGCTCTCGATCGCGAAGAACTTCCTCGCGCTCTCCGATCCGAAGAACCTGCGCCTCGCGAAGCTCGAGCTCCTTCCCGCGCCGCCCGCCGCGTTGCCTGCGACGCTCCAGGCGCGCGCCGCGAAGCTCGTGTGGCTCGCGCTCGAGAGCCCGGACTTCCGGCTCTTCCAATCGCAGACCGCCGATGCGAATGCGAACTGGCGCGTCGAGCTCGGGCTCGGCGCGACGACCAACCTGCCAGAGCTCGTCAGCATCACGGAAATCGGCGCGAGTTCGATGCGCCCCGAGAGCGCGATGCTGGTCGAGTTCCGTGCGTACACGCCGCTCGACGGTCTGCAGGTGCCGTCGCAACTCGCGACGTACGCGGTCGACGCGAACTCGATCGCCGCGCCGACGAGTGGGCCGAACTCGCCGGACCGCGGCGGTCCGCTGCTCTGGCGCTACACGCGCTGGTCGTCGCTCGAACTCGGCCTGAAATCCGGCGGCACGCTGCGGCCGGCGTTCACCGAAGCCGACTTCACGCCGCCGAAGAAGTGACGCGGGGCGCCGGCGCTCAGCGCCGGTGGAACGCCTTCTCGAGGTCCGCGAGCGTGAAACGCACGCGCGTCGGCCGTGCGTGAGGACAGGTCTGGTCGCTCGAGAGCCCACGACCACGCGCGAAGAGCTCGCGGATCTCGTCTTCGGAGAGCGGATCCCCCGCCATCACCGACGCGCGGCACGCGGCACGGTGCAGGACTTCCTCGAAGAGCTCCGGCGCGTCGGGCGCGCGGCCGCTCTCTTCGACGAGCGCGAGCACGTCGCGCACGAGCGCCGAGACGTCCGGCTTCGCGAGCCGCGCCGGCACGCCGTGGACCGCCGCCGTCGTCGGTCCGAAGCGTTCGAGCTCGAGACCGAGCTTCGCGAACGCTTCGCGGTGTTCGTCGACGAGCTCGGCCTGCGCGCGCGTGATCTCGACGAGTTCGGGCGCGAGCAGCCGCTGCAGCGCGACGCGTCCCGTCGCCGCGGCCTCGCGCAGGAGCTCGAAGTTGATGCGTTCGTGCAACGCGTGCTGATCGACGATCTCGAACCCGTCCGCGGTCGCGCGCACGAGGTACGTCTTCGCGATCTGCAGGAACGGGCCGGCGAGTTCGTCGAGCTCGCGCCGTTCGCCGGGCCGCGCCGAGACTTCGCGCGCCGCGATCACGAGCGGCGGCTCCGGCTCCGCCGCCGCGGCGAACGACGGCCGCGGCGCGAGCGGCGGCTCGGGCACGAACGGCGCCGCGTCGCGGAACTCGGCTTGGCGTTCGTGCGCGGGACGCAACGGTGAGCGCTCGGCGATCGCGCCGGCGCGATCGAACTCGAACGAAGTCGTCGCCGCGGAGCCCGCGCTCGGCGGCGCGAAACGTGCGCTCCACGCTTCGCGGCGTTCGGCGACGGCGAGCAGCCCTTCACCCGGCGTCGCCATGTCGGTCGCCGCCACCGCCTTGCGCAGCGCCGCGACCAAGAAACCGAAGAGCGCGCGCTCGTCGCGGAAACGCACCTCGGACTTCGCCGGGTGGACGTTGACGTCGACCCGCGCAGGATCGAGGGCGAGCGACAGCACCGCCGCGGGCTGGCGTGCGTCGATCAAGTAGCCGCGGTACGCCTCCTTCAGCACGCGCACGAGCAACTTGTCCCGCACCGGCCGACCGTTCAGGCACCACACTTGGCGCGACGTGTCGCGGGCCGCGAAGCGCGGCGGCGCGACGTAACCGCGAAGCTCGATCCCTTGCCAGAGCTCGCCGACCGGCACGAGCCCGCTCGCGAGCTCGGCGCCGAAGATGCGGCGGATGCGCGCGCCGAGGTCCATCCCCGCTTCGACGTCGAACACGCGCCGGCCGTCGTGCGTGACGACGAAGCCGACGCCGACGTGCGCGAGCGCGAGCCGTTGCACGACGTCGAGGCAACGCGCGAGTTCGGTCGCGGTCGTCTTCAGGAAGCGCCGGCGCGCGGGCGTGTTGTAGAAGAGGTCGCGCACTTCGATGCGCGTGCCTTCGGCCCCGCCGGCGGAACGCACGGCCGAGACCTTGCCGCCTTCGTTCTCGAGCTCGGCTCCGAGCGCGGCGCCGCGCGGCCGCGAGAACAAGCGACAACGCGCGACCGAACCCATCGAAGCCAGCGCTTCGCCACGGAAGCCGAGCGTCGCGATGTGCTCGAGATCGGCGGCGTCCGCGAGTTTCGAAGTCGCGTGCGGATGGAACGCGAGCCGCAGGTCGGCTTCGCCCATGCCGACGCCGTCGTCGACGAGCCGCACGAGCTTCGCGCCACCTTCTTCGAGATCGAGCACGAGCCGCGTCGCTCCGGCGTCGAGCGCGTTCTCGACGAGCTCCTTGACCACCGACGCGGGCCGTTCGATCACTTCGCCGGCCGCGATCTGGTTCTTCACGAGCTCCGGCAACACCCGGATCCGGGGCTCGGAGCCGCCCGTGAGGTCGCGCTCGTGGGTCATGCCCGGATGTTAGCGGCCGCGAGGCTTGGCGCGCCAACGCAGCGCGAAGAGCACGAGCTCGTTCTCGTCGACTTCGCCGCCGGAGCGCTGCAGACGTTCGAGCCGCGCGACGTCCTCCAGCATCGCACGCTGCTCCGCCGCGCTGCGCGCCGAAAGCGTCGCGTGGAAGGCGCGCTGCGCGGCTTCCTGGTGCGCGACCCCGGCCAGTTCGGCGGCTTCGGCGGGCGTCTTCTTCGCCTGCAGCGCACGCGCGCCGACCAGGGCTTGCCGCAGCGACCGCTTGAGCGACGGCGCGAGCATCGCGAAGAGCGCCGTGCGGTCGAGCTTCTTCGTGCCGTCGTCTTCGCGCACGCCGTTCGTGTAGAGCGTCGTCAGCCCGAAGAGCGCGTTCGGTGCGTCGCCGCGCGCCAGTTCGTCCGCGACTTTGAACGGCGAGCCCGCGGCGTCGCTCGCGACGAGTTCGAAGAGCTTCGCGCCGCTGCTCCCACCCGCGTTGGCCGCGAGGCGGTCAAGCTGCGCATCGAGCGCGCCGAGGTCGTTGCCGCTCGCCGCGACGAGCACCAGGGCACCGTTCGGGTCGAGCTTGATCTGGCGTTCGCGCGCGCGCGCCACCAACCACTGCGCGAGCTCGGACTTGCGGGGATCCTGCGCCGCGTCCCACGGTGGCGGCGAATCCCAGAGCTTGCGGCAGTTCAGCGCGACTCCGCCGACCGCCGCCACGGCCTTCGCGAGCGCCGAATCCGCGCGCAGCGAGTCCGCGAGCAAGACGAGCGCGCCGGGCGAATCCGCCTTCGACAGGAAGGTCGTGATGCCTTTCAGCAACACGGAGTCCTTCTTCGCGACCTTCTCGGGCGCTTCGAGCACGACCAAACGCGTCGGCGCGAACAGTCCGGGCGAACAGAGATCACCGAGCAGACTCTGCGGCGAGAAGTCCGGACTCTCGGCGTCGTGCCGGCAGATCTCGTGGCCGAGTTCCTTCGCGCGCGCGACGACGAGGTCGAGAGCGCGCATGCGGAACCAATTCTCGTTGCCACGGATCAGGATCGCGCGCGGCAGCTCGTTCGCGCCCGCGAGGCGACTCGCGAGCTCGCGCACTTGCGTCGCGGGATCGGCTTCGCGCGCCACTAGATCGCCTCCAAGCCGAGATCGACGGCGAGCCCTGCGAAGTAGAGCACGCCGACCCACCCGTTGATCGTGAAGAACGCGAGGTCGACCTGGCTGAGGTCGTCGGCGCGCACGAGCGACTGCTCCCACGCGAGCAACGCGGCGACCACCAACAACGCACCGAAGTAGACGACGCCGAGCTCCGCGCGCCAACCGACGACGCCGAGCAACCCGACCGTCACGACGTGCAAGCCGCGCGAGAGCCGGAGCGCATTCGCGACGCCGAAACGCGCCGGGATCGAGTGCAGTCCCGCGCGGCGGTCGAACTCGACGTCCTGCGCTGCGTAGATCAGGTCGAACCCCGCGACCCAGGCGAGCACGGCCCCGGCGAGCGCGATCGGGATCCACAGGTCGCCCGCGAAGTCGCCGCGCACGGCGAGCCACGCACCGAGCGGCGCGAGACCGAGCGCGAGACCGAGCACCAGGTGCGCGCCCGACGTGAACCGTTTGGTCGCGCTGTAGCCGCAGAGGACGGCGAGCACCGGGAACGCGAGCCATCCGCAGAGCCGATTGATCGCGAACGAACAAGCGACGAAGACGGCGGCGGCGAGCAGCGCGAGCAGGACGACGCTGGTGCGCGGCAGGGCGCCCGACGGGATCTCGCGTGAACGCGTGCGTGGGTTCTGCGCGTCGATCTCGGCGTCGAGCCAACGATTGAACGCCATCGCGCACGTCCGCGCGGCGACCGCCGCGAGCACGATCCAGCCGAGCGTCTGCCAGCTCGGCCGTCCGCGCGCGGCGAGCCACGCGCCTGCGAGGGCGAACGGCAGCGCGAAGATCGAGTGACTGAAGCGCACCAGGCTGAACCAACGCCCGATGCGCAGCGCGAACGAACTGCTCATGGCGACGCTCCGCTCATGCCGGCGCTCCGGTCATGCCTGGCGCTCCGCCGCTCTGCGGGTCGCGCGGCGCGTCGCTCAACGGATCGGGCGGCAGTCGCCGGCCGGTGCCTGCGTCCTGCTGGTCGTCGGGCAGACCCTGCCAACGCACGGCGCGCGCGTGCTCGACGCCGAGGCGATCGAGCACCTTGCCGACGACGTGACCGACGAGTTCGTCGACCGAGCGAGGCCGATGGTAGAAGCCGGGGCTCGCCGGCAGGACGGTCGCGCCGAGGCGCGCGAGCCGGAGCATGTTCTCGAGGTGCAACTCCGAATACGGTGCTTCGCGCGGCACGACGATCAGGGTACGCCGCTCCTTCAGCGCGACGTCGGCCGCACGCTCGACGAGATTGGAGCTGAAGCCGACGGCGACACGCGCGAGCGTGCCCATGCTGCACGGACACACGATCACGCCACCGGTCAGCGACGTGCCCGACGACGGCGGCGCTTCGACGGCGTCGCTCGCGAACGCCCGCACGCGCGCCGCGAGTGGACCGAGCCAGCGCGTGAGCTCGCCCGAGAGCTTCTCGCCGCGCGCGCCGGGATCGATGCCGAGCTCGTGCCGCATCACCTTCGCACCGGCTTCGGTGACCGAGACATCGACGTCGTGGCCGGCTTCGAGCAAGCCGCGGATCAAGCGGTCCGCATACGCGTGACCGCTCGCTCCCGTGATGCCGACGAAGTAACGAACCATGGCTAGAGGATGACGTCCGGACCCGCGCCGACCAGCAACGCGACGTTGAATAACCCGTGCGTCCAGGCAGCGACGCCCGGTCCGCGGAGACGGAACACCAACGCGAGCAATATCCCCGCGAGAGCTCGCCATGTGAAGATCCCGGCGTCGAACGGCTCGCCGCCCGCTCCGATCCAGCCCGTCACCGCCTCCAAGTGGAACGCGGCGAAGAAGAGCGACGAACCGAACAGCGCCAGGACCTCGGCGACGCCCCGGGAGAAGCCCTCCGAGGCGTCGAACGCGAGCAGCGAGCGCAGGACGAGCAGGTAGACGATGCTGTAGCCGCCGACGCGGAAGAAGAGCTCCTCCCAGGCACCTGAACCCCAGAGCATCAGCGCCGGGAGCAACGGAGGCGCCGCGTCGGGCATGCTCCAAGTGAGCTCCGCGGTCGGCAGCCAGGTTCGGAGCAGCGCGCCCAGCGCGACGAGCAACGGCCCGAGCAGCACGGCGAACAGCGCGCCTTCGAGCGCGATGCGCGCGACGCCCCAGCGCGAGCTCGCGCCGCGTCTGCGGGTCACGTAGAGCGCCGCGAGCGCGAGCACCGCGAGCACGAGCCAGCGCAACCACGTCGTACCGAAGAGCTCGAGCGGCAACGTGAGCAGGAACTCGCACGTGTTGCGCGGCGGCGCGTCGAGTTCGACGAGCGCGAGCTCGTAGGCCGCGAGCATCGGCCCCATCGCGAGGAAGCCGAGCGCGAGACTCGTCGACGCACCCGGCTCGGTGGAACTCGACGCGCGCTTCTTCTTGCGCGGCGGTGCGTCGTCGGAGTCGTCGAGTTCGTCGTCAGCCACGGCTCGCGCCGCGCCCCGGCACGCGGCCCCAGTGGAGGTACGCGATGCCGAACGAGAGCGAACGGTAACCGCACTCGACGAGGCCGGCTTCCTCGAACCAAGCGCGGAACTCGTCCGGACCGGGCCACGCGAGCACCGTGCGCGGCAAGTAGCGATACGCTTCGGCGTCGCCGGAGAGCCAGCCGCCGATCCGCGGCAGCACGCGGGTGAAGTAGAAACCGTACGCGGCGCCGATCACGCGGCTCTTCGGCGTCGAGAACTCGAGCACGAGCACCCGTCCGCCGGGTTTGACGACACGGGCGAGTTCGACGAGCCCTGCGCGCGGATCCGCGAGGTTGCGCACGCCGAACGCGACCGACGCGACATCGGCGCTCGCCGCGCGCACCGGCAGCCTGAGCGCGTCGCCCGTCGCGAACACGCACGTCGTTCGGCCGCCGCGGAGCTTCGTCGGCGCGAGCGCGACCATCTCCGGCGTGAAGTCGACGCCGACGACCCGCGCGCCATGCTTCGCGAACTCGAGCGAAAGGTCGCCCGTGCCGCAGCACGCATCGACGACGATGCGGCCTTCGAGCTCGCCCGCGGCAGCGATCGTCCGCGTGCGCCACCGGCGATCGATCCCGAGCGACAACACACGGTTCAAGAGGTCGTAACGCCCGGCGATCCGAGCGAACATCGACCGCACCTCACGCGGGTCCGGCATGCGCTAGATGTACGCGATCGGAGCGCGCGAAAACAACGGCGCCCGCGGCCGGCGCTTGCGCGCGAGGTCGCGGGCGTCGTCGAGACGCGCGTCAGCGGATCACTGACGCCAGTAGTCGCAGAGGAACGTCGCGCCCGAGGCCGGGATCGACTGGACGCCCGGCGTGTAGGCGTCGGTGTCCTGACGGGTGCCGCCGACCATGCTGAGCACGTCGACGACGCCCGTGCCCTCGGACGAGTTCGGCACGGCGACGAAGATGAAGTTCGGCGTCTTCGACGCGAGCGCCGGCGGACGCACGTACGACTTGCCGTTCAGGAGCACCGGGAAGCCGGCCGCCTGTTGCGGGAAGAAGTTCTGCATCGCACCGAGGTTCGCCAAGTCGTCGAGCGCGATGTCGACCGGCACGCCGGTGAGCTGCGACGGGCCGACCGAAAGGCCGACCTTGAACGACATGTCGCGGAACTGCGGGATCGACAGCGACGTGAAGTTGAGCGGCAGCGTGCCGAAGATCGCGCTGTCGATCACGACGTTGGTCACTGCGCCGCCCTGCAGGCCGGACTGCGTGCCGTCGGAGTTCAGTTGGTTCTCGTGGACGACCCAGATCGAGCCGCCGAGGTTGCCGAAGTCGACCGCGAGGCGCTTCGGGTTGTTGAACGTGAAGGGCGTGACGCCGACGACGTCGTCGTAGCCCCAGCCGTTGACGCCGTTCGGGCCCGATTCGAAGAGCGCGAGCGTGCCGGAGCGGTTGAGGATCCACGCGAAGTACACGTTGCGCAGGAAGCCGAAGCCTTGCTGACGCTGCGTGATCACCACGTCGAACGGACGGTTCAAGCTCGACTGCACCGTCTTGCGGACGTTGAAGTCGAACGCGGAGATGATCGACACCGTGCTGTCGAGTTCGTTGCAGCAGAGCACGTCCTCGTTGCCCGGATCCCACGCGATGCCGCGCGGCGCGCGGCCGACCTTGACGGTCTTCACCACGCGGTGGAAGTTCGAGGACGTCGGGTTGACGTCGATGAACGTCACGGAGTCCGCGTTCTGGTTCGAGACCGCGAGGAAGTCGAGGTTCGGGCTCATCGCCAGGTCGGTCGGATCCGGGACCGAGATGCGCTCGACGACCGACATGCGGTTCGAGTTGAACACCACGATCTCGCGGCGGCCGCGGTCGGCCATGTAGAGGAACTGACCGACCTGCTGGCGGAACTGGTAGGTCGGGCACTGGCCGATCTGCGTCTTGCCCGGCAGACCCGGTCCGACGAAGAACGAGTTCTGCAGCTTCGCGAGCGGCGACTGCGGCGGAACGCCGTTCAGCGGATCACCGATCGGGTTGCCACCCGGAACGAGCAGGTTGGTCGCGACCGTCTCGATCGACGTCGGCTCTTGTCCGCCGATGTACGGCGACACGCAGAGCGGCGGGAAGACGAGCGGCGGAGGGTTCGGGTGCGGTTCCCACGAGATCGGGTTCGGACCACCGTCGACGAACGCCGCCGGGATCTGACCTTGCCCCGGAGGACCGAGCGTCGTGCTGGTCGAGAACGCCGTGACGACCTGCTTCTTGCCGAGCACCGAGCACAGGTTGCCGCCGAGCGACGACTGGCAACCCGAAGCGTCGAGGCCGTTGTTGAACACGAGGTCGAGCGACCAGCCGATCGCCATGTCGCCGATCGACTCGATGATCGGCGCGCGCACGAGCAGGTCGTTCAGCGAACTGTCGAGCGCGAGCGTGTACGGACCCGCCGAACCACCGTTGATCGTGCAGTCGCCAGGCAGCAGCGGCGGTTTGAGCGCCGACGATTGGAAGCGGAAGTTCGGGTTGTTCGGGAAGTTCGAGTTGCCCTTCGCGAACGTGAAGTAGTCGATGAACGTCGGGTTGCCGCAGCCCTGACCGAAGCCGTTCAAGTCGATGACCGAGAGGCCGGGTTGCGCGCCTGCGCGGGCGACGATGATCGCGCCCGGCGTCACCGGAGCGTTGACGAGGCCGGGGCCCTCACCCGTGAAGAAGTGCGTGTTCGCGCCGAGCAGGTTCTTGTTGCCCGCGCCGAGCACACCGCCGACCGACGCCGTGTCGGTGAACGCCGCGGCCTTGAAGCTCAACGACACTTGGTTGAACGTCCCGCACTGGAACGCATCCGGGCCGGAGCCGGGGAACGAGAACGCCGGCTTGAGCTTCCACGACGTGAAGTCGTAGATGCTGACCGGCGTCATCGTGAACGGCACGTTGACGGTCGACGCCGACGGGCCGAACGTGATCGCCGCCGAGCCGAACACCGGGACTTGTTTCGTCACCGGCAACGGACCGAACGTCCACGGCTGGAGCGGCTCGGTGAAGCGCACCGTGATCGACGTCTGCGGGTCGACGTCCTGGTCGTTGAACGACGGATCGGTGTCGGGCACCGCGGCCGGCGGCGGCGTGGTCGCGACTTCGATCGGCAGCGAGTCCGCGCCGACGGTCGTCGAACCGACCGCTTGGCGGACCAGCGGCACGCTGCCTTTGCCGAACACCGACGTCGTGGCGACGATTCGGATCTGGCGATTCGGCGTGAACGTCTCGTGCGTGGTCAGGTCACCGTCGCTGTCGACGACGAACGTGAAGGTCTTCGGGCTCGAGAGCACGTTCGAACCCGTGAAGCCGACCGCGCTCTCCGTCCCGGGGAAGCCGAGGCCAGGCGTCGCACCATCGACGTCGACCGCGACCGGCTTGCCGCCTTGGTTCTGGATCCACGTCTGCAGTTCGTACTCGCCGTTGACCGGCGTGCCCGCGTAGGTCTTGCCACCGACGAACGCGCGACCCTTGACGGGCACCGACGCGCCCGACGCCGGATCGATTTCGATCACGTAGATCGCGCCGGTGAGCTGCGAGTTCACGCCCGCGGCGACGCTCGGCGTCATCACCGAGCCGACGTCGATCTCGCGGTTGAACTCGGCGTACACGAAGTGGTTGCCCGCGTCGCCGTTCGGCAGCGTCGCCGTCGTCGGCCACTCGGTGGTCGGCAGGATCGGGTTCGATGCCGTGACGTTCGCGAGCAGGTCCTTCTCCGAACGGATGAGCACGACTTCCTGCGTGATCACGCCGTTCTTCACGCGGAACGCCTGGTGCGGCACCATCAGGCCGAAGCCGTTGGAGATCTGCTCGAGGTCCATCGTGCTCCCTCCGCCGGAGGAAGACGACGAACCGCCACCGCAGTTCGGGAAAATCAGTGCGGAAAGGCCTGCCAGAGCCAGAGCCAGCCGTTGGTTCATTGCAGGAGACGCCTCGACGTGTGTTTGCAGGTGATGAGGGTGCGAGAGTCTAACGGCACCCCCCCACGAAAGCCCGAACTAGTTCGAGCCGGCGCAGAGTTACCGGGAGCGGCCGTCCGCATCGACGACCCGGAGCAGCGCTCGCGCCTCGCGCGCGGACCGCTCAGGTTCGGTGCCAGGCGTGCCTGGAGGTCCGAAGCTGGGGCGGGTCGCGCGGGGTGCTCGGGCGGAGGGCGCCGCGTCCGAGGGAACCGAAGGTCCGCACGGAACAACGCACGTGCCCTGCGCGAGGGCGCGCTCGCCGTGGTGTGGGAGCCCACGTTCAAGGCGTTACGGTAGAAGGGGTTACGCGCTCGTCAAGACCCGAGTGCGCGCGTCGTGCATTGCGCGTCGACGCGCGACCGAACGCTCGCCGCCTGTGCGGAACCGAGCGTGCGGACCGGTACGGGTGCTCGCTCCGCCCCGGGTCGACGCACCGGGTCGGCGCACCCACGCGGCGCGAGTCGGCGGCGGGCACACGAAGCGCGCGGGCCGAGTCGCGGCCCGCGACGCGGGCGAGTTGCCGGTCGAGCTCGGATCCGCCGGCACTACTGCCACCTTTCGTTGCGCAGGAAATCGAGCGCGGGCCGCAACCGAACGGCGTCACGTCGGTCCTTGCAGGAAGCCCCGCGTCGTCGCCGCGGCCGAACGCCGCCTGGCTCGGCGCGTCCGGCCTGACACTGCGAGCACGACCCTGCGGGGCTGACGGTGTGAGATCGACGCCGTGAGCGCGACGCAGCGAGCCCGACCGTGCAGGCTCGAAGTCGCGGGCCGGCCCCGAGCGCGACGCCGCGCGCGACGCCGGGCGCGACCCCGCGCGCGACCCCGAGCGCGACGACCGGCGCGAGTCTCGATCGACGTGGCGCCGAGGCGGACGTGCAGCCGCCGGTTCACGTCGTCGCGGAAGCTCGCGCGCCGTCGCGTTCGCGACGAGAGACGTGCCGAGAGCTAAGGTACGTGCATGGAGGAGATCCGCTCGGTGTTCCAGCGCGCGGCCGCCGCGGACGCCGAAAGCGCGGTCGCGGGCGCCGAACGCGAGCTCGAGAACTCGCTGCGTCCGCGCACGTTCTCCGAGTTCGTCGGTCAGGCGCGCGTCGTCGAGAACCTGCGCGTCGCGATCACGGCCGCGAAAGTCCGCCGCGAACCGCCGGATCACGTGCTCTTCTCCGGCCCGCCGGGCCTCGGCAAGACGAGCCTCGCGAAAATCGTCGCGGCGGAGCTCGGCTCGACGCTGCACTCGACGACCGGGCCGGCGCTCGAGCGCGCGCGCGATCTCGTCGGCATCCTCACGCACTTGAAGCGCGGCGACGTGCTGTTCATCGACGAGATCCACCGCGTGCCCGCCGCGGTCGAGGAGTATCTCTACACGGCGATGGAGGATTTCGCCGTCGACTTGACCCTCGAACAGGGCGCGAACGCGCGTGTGCTCAAGCTCGAGCTCGCGCCGTTCACGTTGATCGGCGCGACCACGCGCGAGGGCCTGCTCTCCGCGCCGTTCCGCGGACGTTTCGGACACCTCGAGCGTCTCGACGCGTACCCGACCGAGGAGCTGGTCGAGATCCTCGCGCGCTCGGCGCGCATCCTCGCCGTGAAGGCGAGCACCGACGCGCTCGGAGCGATCGCGGAACGCAGCCGCGGCACTCCGCGCGTCGCAAACCGCTTCTTGCGGCGCGTGCGCGATCTCGCGCTCGTCGCGAAGAAGAAGTCGGTCGACGTCGAGCTCGCCCTCGAGGCGCTCGCGCGGCTCGGTGTCGACGCGCGCGGCCTCGAAGAGATGGATCGGCGCATCCTGCGCTGCCTCGCGGACGCACGCGGCGAGCCGGTCGGACTGAAGACGATCGCCGCGGCCGTCGGCGAGAGCGAGGACACGATCGAGGAAGTGTTCGAGCCCCATCTCCTGCGCACCGGACTCGTGCTGAAGACCGCGCGCGGCCGGACGCTCGCGGAGCTCGGTGCGCGCGCGCTCGGGCTCGACCCCAAACACGTCGTGCGTTCGGGCGGCGATCTCTTCGCGTGAACGCGAGTTCGATCCGTGCCGCGCTGCTCGCGCTCGCGGCGTGCAGTTCCGCCGGCGCGCCCGGCGCGGCACCAGCGCGCACGCCGGCGCACACGGCTTCGCCCGGCGCGGCGCACGCATCGAGCCACGCATCGAGCCACGCGCCCGCACGCGTGAACGACAGCGCGAACGCGCCCGAGTCGCGCGCGAAACCTGCGCCGACTTTTCCGACGTGGTCGCCGGCGCAGCCGGTGCGCGTGCGCCTCGTCGCACGCGAGAGGTCGGACGTGCTCGAAGTGCGGCGAGCGGGCGCGACGTTGCGCGTCGCGCGCACGGGCGAACGGGTCCGCTTGGGCGAACGCGAACCCGAGCGCGAAGTGCGCGTCGCTGCGCCGACCGGCGCGCCGTCCGACGAAACGGCGCTCGAAGTGCTCGGTGCGCGCGTGCACGGCGAGCTCGCGATCCGCGCCGCGCGCGGCGGCGGGCTCGAGATCGATGCGTTGGTCGATCTCGAACGTTACGTCGAAGGAGTGCTCGCCGGAGAGCTCTCGCTCTGGTCCGCGTCGCCGGCCGAGATCGAAGCGCAAGCGATCGCGGCGCGCAGCTACGCCGTGTGCGCGCTGCGCGAACGCTCGCAACGCTCCCCCACTCCGTACCTCTTCGCCGACACGCGCGACCAAGTGTTCGAAGGTCCGCCGCAACTCGGCCGCGGCGCGGAAGCTCGCCGAGTCGCGGCTCGGCTCGCGGCGGCGCTCGCGGCGACGCGCGGCAAAGTGCTGCTCGAAAGCGAGCGTGTCGTCGACGCGCGGTTCTCCGCCGCGTGCGGAGGCCGCACCGCCGACGCGAAGCTCTTCGCGCCCGAGGCGGACTTCGACTGCCTGCGACCGGTCGAGTGCGATCCGTGCTCCGACGATTACGTGAGGCCTCTCCAAGCCGCCGCGCGGCGCACCGACGACGTCGGCTGGCGCGTCGAACTCGGCGCGGAGGAACTCGCTCGAGCCTTCGAGCTCGCGCCACCGCTCACCGGGCTCGCCGCGACTCGCGACGATGGTCGCGGCCGCTGGCTCGAAGTCGAAGCGCGCAACGCGGACGAAACGCGCACGCTGACGTTCGCGGCGTTCCGCGCGCGCATCGGCGAGAGCCGGCTCGCGAGCCATTGGCTGGTCGCCGTGCGACTCGAACCGTCGGGTCGCGCCGTGCTCGCCGGCCGCGGCAAGGGCCACGGCATCGGTCTCTGCCAACGCGGCGCCCGCGGACTCGCGGCACGCGGGTACGGCGCCGAACGGATCCTCGACCACTACTTCCCCGGCGCGAAGGTCGGCGTGCTCGCGCGATGAGCTTCGTCCGCGACGGTTTCGGCTTCCGCGTGCTCGCGCGTTCGACGGAGAACCGCGGACGCGTCGGCGTGTTCGAGACGCCGCACGGCGTGGTGACGACACCGGCGTTCATGCCGGTCGGCACGCGCGGCACGGTGAAAGGCGTCGAGCCCGCCGAGATCTTCGCGCTCGGCAGCCGGATGATCCTCGCCAATACCTACCACCTCGCGTTGCGGCCCGGCGAAGAGACCGTGCGCGAACTCGGCGGGCTGCACCGCTTCATGGGTTGGGACGGCCCGATCCTGACCGACTCCGGCGGCTATCAGGTCTTCAGCCTCGCCGACCTGATGAAGCTCGACGAAGGCGGCGTCACGTTCCAATCGGTGATCGACGGTGCGCGCTTGCGCTTCGATCCCGAGCGCGTGATCGAGATCGAGCGCGCCCTCGGCGCCGACGTCGCGATGGCGTTCGACCACTGCGCAGACGATCCGACCGATCGCGCGAAGGTCGAAGATGCGACCGACCGCACCCATCGGTGGCTCGAGCGCTGCGTGCGACGCCATCGCGAGCTCGACGGCGAAGCGAGCGGCCAAGCGCTCTTCGGCATCGTCCAGGGAGGCGCGTTCGAGGACCTGCGCAAACGTTCGGTCGAAGCCGTGACGAAGCACGACTTGGTCGGGTATGCGATCGGCGGCGTGTCGGTCGGCGAGACACGCGATGCGATGCGCATCGCGGTGCGCGCCGCGGCGCCCGAACTTCCCGAGGATCGCCCTCGCTACTTGATGGGCGTCGGCACGCCGCTCGACTTCGTCGAAGCGGTCGCGGAGGGCGTCGATCTCTTCGACTGCGTGACACCGACGCGCCACGGCCGCACGAAACAGGCGTTCACGTCTCGAGGCCTCGTCAACATCGAGAATGCGCGCTTCGCGCGTGATCCGCGGCCGCTCGATCCCGCGTGCGACTGTCCGGCGTGCGCGCGCTTCTCACGCGGCGCGCTGCGACACTTCGCGAAGTCCGACGAGATGCTCGGCGCGATCTTGCTCACGCTGCACAACCTGCGCTTCTTCCACACGCTCTTCGACGAGCTGCGCGCCGCGCTCGAACGCGGCGGCTATGCGCGGCTCGCGGCACGCGTCGAGACCGAGATGGCGCGCGTGTTGCCGGCGGAGAGTTGAGCCTCGCGTCGCCCCGGTGGAGCCGGTGGAGCCGGTGGAGCCGGTGCAGCCGTTGCAGCCGGTGCAGCCGTTGCAGCCGTTGCGACCGGTGCGACCGGTGCGACCAGTTCACCCGGTACGCCCAGTGCGCCCTGCGCCCACGGGGCGCACGCCCGCGAGTCGTGGACGAACGAGCTCGTCGCGCGCGCGACTCACGCGCCGCCCCACGTCAACGCCGCGTGTAGTCCGGACAGCGGCGCGCGTTCGGCCGCTCCGGCCGCTTGCACACGTTGCCGT
This sequence comes from Planctomycetota bacterium, assembly GCA_023150475.1. GTDB lineage: Bacteria > Planctomycetota > UBA1135 > UBA1135 > JACRIN01. Next base: position 47,061 of record JAKLKU010000009.1, on the reverse strand, counting down.
AGTCCCACTTGCAACTGTCGCAAAGCGGCGCCGCCGGCCCCAAGGCGAGGAGCCGGCGGAAGAAATCGCGCAGCGCGGCGAAGAACGCCATCGCGCGCGGGGGTCAGCGCGCCGCGCGACCCGAGATCACTTCGATGCGACGCACGTCGAGCACTCGCGGCGTCGTCGCGATGCCCGTCGTGCCCGGCTGCTCGGTGCGCAGCTCGAGGCCGTTCACGCCGACGTCGAAGTTCAGGAACACGTCGAGGTCGTAGCGGCCCGAGTTGCAGACGATCTCGGCGACCACTTCGCCGCCGTAGCGCAGGCGGTAGCTCGTCGGTTGGCCGGCGAACGTCACTTTCTCCACCCAGCCGCGCGCGTCGAAGCGTCCGGCGAACGGGTCGCGCACCGCCGCCGCTTCCTTGACCTTGCGGTCGCGCGCGGCTTTCGCCGCTTCGGTCTCGGCGAGCTTCGCTTCCATTTCGCGGCGCAGCTTCGCCGCGTCGGCGAGCGTGTCGACTTCCGCGAGGCGGTTCTTCAGCGTGTCGCCGAGGTCCTTGTCGTCGCCGGCGTACAGCACGGCTTCTTCGTAGAGCTTGCGCACGCCGGCGAAGTCGGGCGCGACGCCGCTCTTCAGCTTCGCGCGTTCGCCGTCGAGTTTCTTGTCCGCGGTGCGGATCATCTCGCGAGCGCGTTCGGGCGCGGAGCCCGTGGCAGCGGTTCCGCCGCTCGCCGGCTGGTCGCCCGTCGAATCGGACTTCTGCGACTTGTCGGACTTCGGCGTCGCCGCGGCGAGCGACGCACCCGGCACCGCGATCGCCGGACGTTTGCTCGCTTCGACGACGGCCTTCGCCCACGCCGCGGAGCCGTCTTGGCCCGACGCGAGCGAGACGAGTTCGTTCGTCGGCACCCAGGCGCGCGTGCCCGGCGCCGAGTAGACCTGGACCCAATCCTCCGAGAGCGGCTTCGATTCGTCCTTGCGCGAGACGAACGTCAAGCGCGCGCCGCGCGCGAGCACCGGCTTCAACGGATACGCGTCGGCGCCCGACGACGGCGACGGACGTTGATTGACGCCGGACGCGCTGACTTCGAGCACGCCGGTCTCGGAAGTCGCGCGCAGGTACTCACCGAACACCCACACCTTGAAACCGCCGGGCGCTTCGACTTCCGACCAGCCGGCGCGTTCGCCGTAGACGGCGAGCACACTCTCCGCCGGCACGTCGAGCACGACCTGCGCGCCGGAGTCGGGCAAGTTGCGAGCTTTCGTGCCGTTCGCGCCGGCCGCGAGGTAACGCACGCGGGCGGCGGTGTCGGGCTTCGCGTCTTGCGCCGCGGCGTCTTGTGAAGCCGGCGCAGCGGTCGCGGGGGTGGCGTTCTGCGCGGCGGCCGCGCCGGCGAGCAACGCGCTCGCGCAGCCAACGAGAGTCCAGTGGATCGAGCCAGAGAGCGAAATCTTCATCGACGTCTTCCTGTGCGCCTCAGCGTCGCGCGCGAGTCGTGGATCGCGAAGCTCGCGGCCCGCGAGCGCGCGCGGGTCCGACCGTCTTCGCGAGGGTCGTGTCTCTAATTGTCGTGTCGCGGTGTCGCCGGCGGAGCGGTGCAACTCGTGCGGCTCCATCCGGCGGTTCGTGGTCGGCGAACTCGAGCCCGTTCGCGTCCTCGCCCGTCCACGCGGAACGTGCTAGAACGCGGCGGATCCTAGCGAGAGAACCACACTCGTTCCACAGCGCGTCCGCGCGCGAAATCCGTCCTCTTCCGACGCTCGAATCCGTGGCGACCGACTACCAACCGCTCTTCCCGTACATGGAGTTCGCGCGCACGGAAGCCTTCCGTTCGCCGCTCTCGTTGACGTCGTCCGGGATGCCGGCGGCGGACCCGGCGTGGCTCGGATCGACGCTGCCCGTCGATCTCGGCTGGCCGGGCAAGGAGGCGCTGCCCGAGCTCGAGGAACGGCTCGCGCGCCACGTCGGCGTCGACCGCTCGCGCGTCATCGTCACCGTCGGCGCGTCGAGCGCGCTGCACCTCGCGGCGACGACGCTCTTCCGGCCCGGGACGCGAGTGGCGGCGGAGACGCCCTCCTACGAACCGCTGCGCGCGCTGCCCCCCTACTTCGGCGCGGAGCTCGCGCTGCTCGAGCGTCGGCCGGAGCACGGCTGGCGGCTCGAACCGGAGCTCGTCGACCGGGCGCTCGCGGGCGCGCGCACCGGACACGTGTTCGTCACGAACCCGAACAACCCGACCGGCGCGCGTTCGAGCGCCGACGAGCTCCGCGCGATCGCACGCTCGGCCGAACGTGTCGGCGGCGTGCTGGTGTCGTGCGAGATCTACATGGAGTACGAGCTCGACCCCGCGCGCCGGACGTTCGCCTGCCACCTCGCGCCGAACACGGTGTCGATCGGCAGCCTGACCAAGGCGTACGGGCTCGGCGCGTTGCGCATCGGCTGGATCGTGCTCGGCGAAGGACTCGCCGCGGAGCGCGCGCGTTTCGTCGACATGCAGTACCTGAACTACGTCGACCCGCCGACCGTGTCGCTGCGCCTCGGCGTGCGCGCGCTCGACGTCCTCGAGAAGCTGCGCGAGCCGCTGCGGGTGATGGAACGCGACCAGAAGCCGGTGCTCCTGCGCTGGCTCGCCGAGACGCCCGGGATCGACGCGGTCGCGCCGGCGCTCGGACTGACGGCGTTCCCGCGGATCGTCGGCGTCGCGGACACGCGGGCTTTCGCGCGGCACTTGGTCGCGGAACACGGCGTCGACGTCGTGCCCGGAGAATTCTTCGGGCGCCCCGGGCACCTGAGGCTCGGCTGCGGGCTCGCGCCCGCGGACCTGCGCGCGGCGCTCGGCCGCGTCGCGGCGGGCCTCGGGACGTTTCGCCGGCGTTAGGCGATTCGCCGGCGTTGGTCGACGCCGGCGGGGTGGCCGGCCTCGACCGCGGGGTTGGGCTCGCTTGCCGGGTCGGCTATTCTTTTTCGCCCGCCGCGGATCCGCGACCACGGACACCTCCGCCGCGAGCCCCCAAGCGACGACCACCATGCGCATATTCCTGCGCTCGAAACTCCACAAAGCGACCGTCACCGAAGCGAACCTGGCCTACGTCGGCTCGGTCACGATCGACCGCGACCTGATGGACGCGGCGGACATCCAGGAGTTCGAGAAGGTGCTGATCGTCGACAACACGAACGGGGCGCGGCTCGAGACCTACGTGATCCCCGGCGAGCGTGGGTCCGGCGTGATCTGCATCAACGGCGCCGCCGCACACCTCGTCAAACGCGGCGACGAAGTGATCATCATGACCTTCGAGGTCACGAACACGCCCCACCCGCCGATCGTCGTGCTGCTCGACGAGAAGAACCGCGTCGCGCGCCGCTTGACCGATCCCGCGCACCAAGAAGGCGTGCGCGAAGAGAACCTCTACAGCTGAACGCCGAGCTGGCGCAGCGCCGCCAGCACGACTTCGCGTTCGAGCTCGCGCAGGTTGCGGCCGCTCTCGCGTGCCAGCGCCGTCAAGTCGTCGTACTCGGGACTCAGATCGATCGCTTCGACGTCGTCGCGCACCCGCCGCTTGACACGCACCGCTCGGCCGTCGACTTCGACGGTGAGCATCTCGCGCGCGAGCTCCGTGCGCTCGACCGCGCGCCAGCGACAACCGAGCGTCGTCGAATGCGCGAACAGTGCGTCCTCGAGCGGCACGCGGTGCTCGGCGCGCGCCAGCGCGCTGACCAGCGTGCCCGGACGGTCCTTCTTCATCTGCAGCGCACTGGTCCAGACCTCGAGCGCGCCGGCTTCGCGCAGCCGCTCGACGAGGTACCCGATCTCCTCGGCGCTCTGATCGTCGAGGTTGACCTCGAGCAACCACGCTTCCGCGAAGAGCCGTTCCTCGCGGACGCGGCCGAGCGACACGCGCAGGATGTTCGGCGGGCCCGACGCGAACTCCTTGTGTCCGGCGCCGTAGCCGTGCGCGAGCGACGTGAAGCTCCGCGGGCGTTCGAACGGCGCAGCGAACTCGACGAGCAGCGCGGCGCCGGTCGGCGTCGTGCGCTCGCCCGGACCGCCGCCGAACTCGAACGGCAAGCCGCGCAGGATCTCGGCCGTGCCCGGCGCCGGCACCGGCATCTCGCCGTGCGCGCAACGCACGAGGCCTGAACCGACGAGCGGCGGCGTCGCGAACACCCGGTCGACGGCGAGGCGCTCGAGCGCCAGCACGTTCGCGCAGACGTCGACGAGCGCGTCGACCGCGCCGACTTCGTGGAAGTGAATTTCTTCGACGGTCGTGCCGTGCACGCGCGCTTCCGCTTCGGCGATGCGGCGGAACACGGCGCCGGCGCGCACTTTCGAGGCTCGCGTGAGCGACGAGCGTTCGATCAACGCGAGACACTCCGCGAGTCCGCGGTGCGGCGACTGCACGCTTTCCGGCGTGCGCACGGTGACGCAGCGGCCGGAGAGCGAACCGCGCCAGACCTTCTCGACTTCGATCGACGCTTCGCCGCCGACGAGCTCACGCGCGAGCCTGCGCGCGTCGTCGATCGTGAAACGCACGTCGGCGAGGTCGAGCATCGCCCCCATCAGCATGTCGCCGGCGATGCCGCCGAACGGTTCGATCCACAGAGCCGTCATGCCGTTGAAAGTCGTCTGCGCCGTCGCGCGCGGAACTCGCGCCGTCGCCGAGCATGCTACTCGGGCGGCGGGTCGAAGTCGCGGTTCGCGCTCGACGCGGAGCCGAACGGCATCGGCCGGGGGACGAGCGCGCCGGTCTCGTCCGACGCATCCGGTTCGGCGTGGCCGTGCGACGCGCGTGCGAGCGCGAGCACCGCGACGCGCGCGGCGCCTGCCGCGCGCAAGACCCGCGCGCACTCGCGAACCGTCGCGCCGGACGTGACGACGTCGTCGACGAGCAGGATGCGAGCATCCGCGATCGAGCGGCGCGAGAGCCATGCGGCGCGGAACGCGTCTCGGACGTTCGCCGCACGGCTCGCCGAGCCAGGCCCGCCCTGCGGTGGCGTCGCACGCCGGCGCACGAGCCAGCGCCGCGTCGGCAACCCGAGCGAACGGCCGACCTCTTTCGCGAGCAGATGGGCCTGGTCGTAGCCGCGCGACAGTCGCCGCCAGGGATGCAGCGGCACCGGCACGAGCACGTCGAACGTGGACGGCGCGCCGTCGCGCGCTCCGGCAAGTAGCCCGGCAAGTAGCCCGCCAAGCGACCCGTCACGCGCCCGCGCGAGCGCCTGAACGAGCGCACTCGCGAGCGGTGCGGCGAGGTCGCGGCGGCCGCCGTGTTTGAACGCGAGCACCCATTCACGCAGCGGCCCGGGGCCCCAATCGCCCCAGACGAACGTGCATGCGAAGGCCGGCGCTGCGCGGCGGCATTCGAGGCAACGTTCGCCGTCGGGCACTCCGCGCGGCAGACGCAAGGCGCAGCGGCCGCAACGCGCTGCGGGCGGCGGCCGGATCAAGCGGTGCTCGGTGCACGCGAACGCGTCGGCAGCCCATCCGCCGCACACCCAGCACGCGGGCGGATAGATCGCGCCCAAGAGCTCGTCGATCCACGCGCGCGGCACGGCGTCCATGCAGGAGAAGACTGCTGCGCCTCCCGACGGTTGCGCGGCTTCTCCCGAATCGCGCGCGTCCGCTTCGGCGAGGCCGAGACACCTGCCGCCACACGGCCGCCACACGGCCGGCGCGCGTGCAGCGGCGCCGACGCTACGTCGGCGGCACGTCGTCGCCGGGCTCGCCGTCTTCGTCGAGCCCGTCGAAGCCTCGGCCCGCGTGCCGTGATACGCCCGGCCGCGGCGCGAGACCGAGCGCCTTGCGCACCCTCGCGCAGTACGACTCGACGGTGTCGTCGCCGCTCGACTCGACGCCGAAGGCGTCGCCGACTTCGCGTGCGAGCGCGAGATCGGTCTCGAAATCCGGCGGGTTCGCGCGGAACCAACGCTGGAGCTCGGAGCGGAACGACTGCAACGAGAACCACCACGCACCGAGCTCGCTCGCGACACCGAGCACGACGACGACGCCGATCCAGAGACTCGCCGACGAAGGTTCCGCATCCGCCGCACGTGGATGGAGCTCGCCCCAGAGTTCTGCGCCGAATCCGGCGATCAGGAATCCGAAGCCGAGCATCATCTGCACGCGCTGGAACACGAGCTCGCGGATCGAACGCAGTTTCATCCGCCGGCCACCGAAGCGCTCTTCGATCAGGCTCTTCGAGCTGCGCGTCAGGATCCCGTTCGCGACGAGGAACACGCCGAGGATCGCGAGCGCCGGACCGAGCACGTGTCCGTCGGGCGCTCCCCAAGCACTGCGACCGTCGAGGTCCCCGAGCGAAGCTGCGCGCGTGACGAGCGAGAGCATCGCCGGTCAAGTTAGGCGACGCGCCGACACCGAACAAGCGCGACGAACGAACCGCTGGACCGCGATTTCGCGAACTCGGCGCACCGTGGACGTGCGCCGCGAAACGCACTCTGCACTCCGCTTCGTTGCCTCACGCGCGTCGTGACGCACCGCGCGCGGAGCACGCCGCTCCGCCCTTTCGCGCGAACTCCCGACGAGCTCGCGGAGCGTTCCGTACCGGGACCGGACACACGGCCCGAGCGCCCGCGGAGCAGCGTGTCGACGAGCTCGAGCATCCACCGATGCGCGTGCCGGCGTCTCGTGTCCCCACCTTCGGGTTCGAAATCATGCAGCAACTCCATCGGTCGAAATCGACTTCCACGCGGCGCTTCGCGCATTGCCGCTTCGCGGCGCTCACGACGTCGCTCGTCTTCGTCTGCACGTCGCTCGCGCACGCACAACGCTTCGGCTTCCCCGAGGAACTCGTGCCTCCCACGCTAACGGGCGGCGCGCAGCCGTTCGCGGTCGTCGACTGGGACGGCGACGGCAATGTCGACCTGCTGACCGCGGGCGCTCCCGGCGTCCTGCTCAACGACGGCAATGGACAGTTCACCGCGACGCCGACGCCGACTTCCATCCCGCCTGCGACCGGGATCCCGAACGTGCTCGGCATCGCTCCGATCCAGCCGAACTTCGTGGCCGTTCGCGTGAACGCGGACGTGCTCGTCGACATGGTCGGATTCGCCGGCGGCGTGACGCCGCTCGTCGGATTGAACGACGGCGCAGGCGGCTTCCTCCCCGGCACGACGGCGCCGGTTCCCATGCCCGTGCCGCCTGGAACCGGCGTGAGTGCGCTCGTCGCAGCCGACTTCAGCGGCGACGGAATCGACGACCTGGTGCTCGCCACCACACCTGCGGGACTGCCGGTGTTCTTGCAGGGGCTGCCGGCCGGCGGATTCGTCAACAACACGGCGATCGCGTTTCCCGCCGGGAATGGCGTCGTGCTCGGTTCCATCCAACTCGCGGCGTTCGACGCGGACGCAAACGGAACGATGGACCTGCTCTCCGCGGAACCGCTCGTGGGCGGTTCGAGACGTCAGTTGCTGCTGAACCTCGGAGGCGTGTTCCAGCCGACTGCCCTCGTCGGCAGCCTCCTGCCGGCGACACCGCTCGCCGAGAGCTTCGCGGTCGGCGACTTCAGCGGCAACGGATTGCCGGACGCGGTGTTCTTCCCCGTGTCGGCGCCGGGGCTCGTGCAGGCGCCTGCCGAATTCATGATCGACATCGCGTTCGTCGGCAACGTGCTGCCCAACTTGGGCTTGGCGTTCCCGACCGCGGCGACGTTCCCGCTCCGAGCGATTCCGACCTCGGCGCCTGCAACGCCAGGCGTGCTCCCCGGACTCGTCGGTGCTCCGACGTTCTACCTATCGCATCCGACGCTCGGCACCACGTGGTACGGCAGCGACCCGAGCGCCGTACTCACACCGCTGGCGCCGAGCCTTGGCGTGTTCGCGAGCCAAGGGTTGGTCGGGGATTTCGACAGCGATCTCGACGAGGACTTCGCGGGCATCCACACCCGCGCCAATGGACCGAACGTGACGCGACTCGTCTTCAACACGACGGGTGGCCCGACCGTGATCGCCGCGACGTCCGACCCCGCACCGGGGCTCGGCGGCGGCGGCGTCCCGGTTGCGTATCGCTTGGGAGACGCTGATGGCGACCTCGACCTCGACGTCTTCGCCGGATCGGTCGTGTCGCCGATTTCAGGCTCCGTCCCGCTGCCGATCGTGGCGACGAACGACGGAGACGGTCTCTACACGTGGCCCGTCCCGCCCGCTGGCACGGTGCTCTCGGGGAACTTGCTCTTCGTCGGAAACCTCGACGGCAATCCGACCGCCGACACGATCGAGAACGTCGCCGGAGTCGCGACGATCACGCTCGACGCCGCGTCGCCGTTCGCCGCATCGTTTCCGTTGTCCGTCGTGGGGCTGCCCGCCGCCGTCTCCCGCGTCGCGAGTTCACCCAACGGGACCGACTTCGCCGTCGTGAGCGGTTTGCAAGTCGGGTTCTACGCGAGCTTCGGAAGCAATCCGGTCCTCACGCCCTCGATCGCGCCCGCGCCGGTCACGATCAACGGGCTCGCGGTGGTCGACATGGATGCGGACGGCGCAGACGATGTCGTGTTCTCGACGAATGCGACGACCGTCAATGGACTCGTCTTCGTGGCGAGAAACGTCGGTACCAACACGGCGCCTGCGTTCCCGGCTCTGCTGCAGATCTCGGGTGGCACACCTCAGTCCGGTGGAAACCGCCTCGCGATCGGCGACCTCGACGCCAACGGCTGGCTCGACGTCGTCGCGGGCTCCGACGTGTATCTGCAGACGGCGGCGAACGTGTTCGCGGCTCCGACACGCATCGCTGCAACGGTACCGGCATGGCTCTTCTCGCCGGCGCTCGCCGACGTGGAAGGTGACGGGGATCTCGACATCCTCGGCAACCTCGGCACCGTCGGAAACCTCTACCTCAACAACGGCGCCGGTACCTTCGGAACCGCGTCGCCGTTGCCCGCGCAACTCTCGACTCCGCCCGCGGTTGCCGACGTCGATTTCGACGGCGATCCGGACTACGTCTCGTCGAACGGCATGATCGTGCTGAACCTCCTGCGACAAGTCGCGCTCGGCTTGCCCGCGCGCCCGGGACGGCCGTTCACGGTGCAGTACTTCCACGAGCTCGGCGGCGGCACGCTCTTCAACGCGTTCTGGGTGCCGGGCCTCGCGCCGGCGACGGCGCCGCTCGTGGGCAATCTGCTGGTCGATCCCGGCACGGCGATCCTGCCGAGCGCGATCGCGCCGAACATGCTCGGTGCACTCGCGCCTGCCGGCGCTCCGGTCGCGATCAATGGCGACGTCGACCTGCAGAGCCTGCCGGCGCAACCGTCGCTCGTCGGCTTCACCTACTTCGTGCAGGGCGGCGTCTCGAGGCCGACGTTCCCCGGCCTCATCTACCTCACCGGTAGGCGCACGATCACGGTGCGCGATCTCTGAGCCTCGGCTCGGCCGCCTCGGCGCGGCGCAAGCGCCCCGCTCGCGAACTCCACGTCGCGGGCGGGGCGCATTCGCGTGCTCGCAATCGCAGCGAGCGCCATCCGACGCGAACGCTGCTTGCGTAGTCGTATGCTGGAGCCACAGCGAGCCCGCACCATCGCGCGAAACGCAGCGTGTCGACCACCGCGGACTCCGGGCCTCGTCCCCGACGCAGCGCGTTCGCGCGCCACGCACACTCCGCAAGCCAACGATGAAGAACCTCTTCGACCTCGCTCCGTCTCGTTTCGCATCCAGTCTCGCGCTCGGCGCGCTGCTCTCGGCGGCGCTGGCTCGGTCCGCGCCTGCCCAGCAGTACGAGATCGTCGACCTCGGCGCGCCCGGAGTCGGCGACTCGGAGGCGTACGCGCTGAACTCGCGCAGCGACGTCGTCGGCATCCACGACACGCCGTTCGTCGGCGACCGCCATCCGTTCCTCTGGACCGAGCCCGCGCAGTACGGCTTCGCGCCCGGCTTCCACGACCTCGGCGTGCTCGGCGGCACGTTCGGCGACGGACAAGGCATCAACGAGCTCGGTCAAGTCACCGGCGGCACGTACACCGCGTCGAGCGCGTTCTCGCAGCGCGCATTCCTCTGGCTGCCCGCTGCAGCGTTCGGTTTCCCGGCGGGCATGAACGCGCTGCCGACGCTCGGCGGCACGCAGGTCGCGAGCCGCGGCGAAGGCATCAACGCGCAGGCCGAGATCGTCGGCACGTCGTTCGGCGGCAACCCGGGCGATCAGACGGCGTTCCTCTGGCTCCCTGCGGCGAACTACGGCAAAGCGTCGGGCATCCACTCGCTCGGGATCCTGAGCGGCGGCTCGAGCTTCGGCGCCGACTTGAACGACCACGGCGAGTGCGTCGGTCGCGCGACGATCGCGGGCGGTGCGACGCACGCGTTCCTGTGGTTGCCGAGCGCGAAGTACGGGCTCTCCGCGGGCCTGAACGACCTCACGCCGAGCGCGAGCGTCTTCACCGAGGCGAGCGCGATCAACGTGCACGGCGAAGTCGCCGGCACCGAGCTCACGGCGAGCTTCCAGGTGCGCGCGATCGTGTGGCTGCCGGTCGCGAAGTACGGGTTCCCCGCCGGCAAGAGCACGCTGCCGACGCTCGCGCCGCATCCGGATGTCACTGCGCTCGACATCGACGCGTTCGGACGCATCGTGGGCTACGCGTCGACGGTGACCGGCGTGCAGCTCGCGGCGCTGTGGCAGAACGGCGCGTGGCACGACCTCAACACGCTCGTCGCGAGCGGCTCGGGTTGGACGCTCGACGTCGCGAACGCGATCTCCGACGCGGGCGACATCGTCGGTCGCGGCACGTTCAACGGAGCGTCGCGTGCGTTCCTCTTGCGGCGGCTCGCCACGCCCCCGCTCGTGACGTACTGCACGGCGAAAGTCACGTCGAACGGTTGTGTGCCTGAGATCGCCGGACATGGCGTGTCGGGCGTCGCCGCCGGAGCGAGTTTCTTCGTCACGACGACGGGCCTGCGCAACCAGAAGAGCGCGCTCTTCCTCTACGGCTCCGCCGGTCGCGCGAGCACGCCGTTCGGCGGTGGGCTCTTGTGCGTCGCGGGGCCGCTGAAGCGCGGATTGCTCGGCTCGACGGGCGGCACCGGCTTGCCGGTGAGCGACTGCTCCGGCGTGCTGCAACTCGACTTCAACGCGTTTGCCGCCGGCCAACTCGGCGGCAACCCGTCGCCTGCGCTGTCCGTGCCCGGCACGACGATCGACGTGCAGACGTGGGGCCGCGACCCGGGCTTCTCGCCGCCGCAGAACGTGCAACTCTCCGACGCCCTCGAATACGTCGTCGGGCCGTGACGCCGAACTAGGGCGTACTCGAACATTGCGGCGCGGTGCTCGACGCGCCGACGGCGACCGCTGCGATCCGCTCGTCCGCGCAACCGCCGATCAAGCCTCGCGCGATCACGAGAGTCGCCCGGCGGAGGGGCGTAGGTGGTCTTGCGGGAAACTCCGGAACGGTGGAGACTCGAGTGGCGGTGCACGTGCGCTGCCCATCCGGCGAACGAGCATCGATCTCGTCATCAAGTCGGCGATGCGCAACGGCGAAAGCGGCTCGGTCCGCCAACCCGTCGTTGACGCTGACCGTGGACGCGTGTTCCGTGGCGCCATCGACGACTGCATCGCGCTCCACTCCGACCACCTCGTGACGCTCCAGTTCCACACATTATTCGGCGGCGATGGACCCGAAGAGCCGAGCGGCCTCGCCACGGATGATGTCGGCAACATCTACTTCGGCGGGAACACGTGCTCTTCGCAGTCAGGCGCCATTCCGTTTCCGCTGACCGGCAGCGCCTACGACTCGACGTACGGTGGAGACGGGAACGGCGACGCGTTCATCGCGAAGTTGAACGTGAATTTCGCGGGCCCGAGCGCAAGCCTGAATTACTCCACTTACTTCGGCGGCGGCACGCTGAGCGAACTCGGATGCCCTTCGCAATGCGTAGGACTGCAGGCGAGCAACCCTACAGTCTGTCCTGGTTACGAGGGAGACCGGGTGCGGAGTCTCATGTTGATGCCGAATGGTCGTGTGCTGTGCTGCGGCGACACGGACACGACTGACTTCCCCACGTACCCGAAGTCCGGACCGAACGCGGTTCGGGATCCAAACTTCATCGGTGGCGACAGCGACGCGTTCGTTGCCATTCACAACGTCAACTGAACTCGTGGAGTCCACGTCCATGTTGAGTTCGTGCGTCCTACATCAGTCATGCGGCAGCGCTACTGCGACGACGCTTGCCCTGCTATCGCTCGGCTCCTTGAGCACAGCGCAGTCTCTGCTCGCGAGCACGCATGGAGACTCTGCGGGCGACAAGTGCGGCGCGGCGGTCAGTTGGCTGGGCGATGTCGACGGCGATGGACTCGATGACTTCCTCGCGGGGTGTCCCAACGATCAGCATTTCGGCCCCCAGACGGGGAGCGTGCGGACCTGTTCGGGTCGAACTGGCGGGCTCCTCTATGTCGTGAACGGGTGGGCCAGCGGCGACATCTTCGGAGATGCGATTGCGAACATTGGTGACCTGGACGGCGACGGACGCGCCGAGTTCGTGGTCGGGGCGATCGGCAGCGACCTCGGCGCGTCGGAAGGCGGTTCTGCTTTCGTGTTCTCCGGCGCGGACGGAGCGCTCCGTTACGTGTGGAGCGGCGATTCTCCCGACGACCGATTCGGTGCCGATGTCTCGAGTGGTGGTGACGTGGACTGCGACGGTGTCGCAGACGTGGTCGTCGGCGCTCCCCGCGACGCGACCGCTGGTTTCTTCTCGGGAACCGTGTACGTGTTCTCGGGGAAGGACGGTGCGTTGATCCATGCATTGCACGGACCGGCGCCCGGAGCGGCGATGGGCGCCTCGGTTGCGATTCTCGGCGATGTCAACAGCGATGGTCACGCCGACATCCTGGCCGGCGCTGTGGGTGACTCGACTTTTGGACCGAGTACTGGCGCCGCGATCGTTTACTCAGGTGCATCCGGCGCGGTCCTCTATTCAGTGCACGGCCAGTGGGGCTACGCGAACTACGCCCGATACGTAGCGAGCACCGGCGACGTCAACGGCGATGCAGTCCCCGACTTCGTGGTCGGCGCGCCCGATGAATCGGTGACTGCGTTTCGGTCCGGCAGCGCGTACGTGTATTCGGGAGCGGACGGAACTCTGCTCTATTCGTTCTACGGAACCGACCCCGACGACTTCCTGGGTCGCGAAGTCTCCGGCGCAGGCGACGCCAACGCGGATGGCTACGCCGACATCCTGGTTGGCGCCTACAACGAGCCGGACCACACGATCATCGGCGCGGCACATGTGTACTCCGGCCGCGACGGAACGCTGCTCTTCAAAGTGTTCGGTGAGTACGTCGGTTCCGCCTTCGGCATCGCCGTCAGCGGCGGTGGCGACATGAACGGCGACGGCTTCGACGACATCGTCGTCGGTTCACCGCAGGCGCAAGTCGGCGCCTTCTTCGACGGCGCGGCGTACGTCTACTCGCCCTCTCCGCTTCCGCCGCTCGAATATTGCACTGCGAAGCTCAATTCGCAGGGCTGTCTCCCACGCATCGATTGGGCGGGCAGCACGTCGCTCTCCGGCGCCGACACGTTGGAGGTCCGCGGCTGGAATCTGATCGGGCACGCGGACGCATTCCTGCTGCTCGGCGCACGCGCGCAAGCCACGCCGTGGCACGGCGCGACACTGTGCGTCGACACGCCGGTGCTGCGTCTGCGCGCGAGCGACGTGGCCGGGCACCCGGGCCGTCCCTGCTCCGGCAAGGCGCGCTTTCCGCTGCCGGCGCAGCGGCTCGCCGACCTCGGGCTCGGCGCGGGCTCGACGTTCTACGTGCAGGTCGTCGCGCGCGATCCCGGCTTCGCACCTCCGGACGACTTCATCGCTACACCTGGGCTGCGCGTGACGCTGTGTCCGTGACGAACCAGTGACGCACGCGGCGCCGCGTTGGAGTCGCGCGCGACGCCGCGTAGACTGCGCGCATGACGCAGTCGGATCTCGACATCGTGAAGAAGACCGCCAAGCTCGCGCGACTCGAGCTCGGCGAAGCGGAGGCCGCCAAGTTCGGCGAGCAGTTCGGACGCATCCTGCACGCGTTCGAGAAGCTCGCGAAGCTCGACGTCGCGAACGTCGAGCCGATGACCGGCGCGACCGCGCTCTCGGACGTCGTACGCGACGACCGCTCGAAGCCGTCGCTCGCGCGCGAACGCGTGCTCGCCAACGCGCCGAAACAGGACGGCGAGTACTACGACGTACCGAAGACGGTCGGAGGCGAGTCATGAGCGGCTTCGCCGACTATCCGAAGCTCGACGCGACGAGCCTCGCCGACGCGATCGTCTCGAAGCGCACGAGCGCGTCCGCAGTGGTCGAGGCGGCGCTCGCGCGCATCGCGGCCCTCGATCCGCGGCTCTCGGCGTTCCACACGGTGCTCGGCGACGCAGCGCGGGCTCGCGCGCGCTCGCTCGACGAAGCGCTGGCGAAAGGCGAGCCGACGGGCCGACTGCACGGCGTGCCGTTCGCGCTCAAGTCGAACATGTGCGTCGAAGGCGTCGAGACGAACTGCGGCTCGAAGATCCTCGCGGGCTACAGGCCGCCCTACACGGCGCCGTTCGTGCAGCGGCTCCTCGACGAAGGCGCCGTGCTCGTCGGCATGACGCACATGGACGAGTTCGCGATGGGCTCGTCGGGCGAGAACTCGGCGTACGCGGCCGCGAGGAACCCGTGGGACCTCGCGCGCACGCCCGGCGGCTCCTCGAGCGGCTCGTGCGCTGCGGTCGCGGCGCGCTTCGTGCCATTCTCGCTCGGCTCCGACACCGGCGGCTCCGTGCGCCAGCCCGCCGCGCTCGCGGGCATCGTCGGTTTCAAGCCGACCTACGGGCGCATCACGCGCTACGGCCTGGTCGCGTTCGGCTCGTCGCTCGACCAAGTGAGCCCGTTCACGCGCTCGTCGCGCGACATGGAACTCGTGATGAGCGTGATCTCGGGCGCGGACGAGCACGACTCGACGTGCCTCGACCTCGCGCCGCTCGAGCCCGAGCGTTCCGACTCGGTGCGCGGCCTGCGCCTCGGCGTGCCGAAGGAGTACTTCGCGAGCGGGCTCGACGCCGACGTGCGGCGCGAAGTCGAAGCGGCGATCGGGAAGCTCGTCGAGCTCGGCGCGACGACCGTGCCGATCGAGCTCCCCCACACCGAGTACGCGATCCCGACCTACTACGTCGTCGCGACCGCCGAAGCGTCGTCGAACCTCGCGCGCTACGACGGCATCCGCTACGGGCCGCGCAAGCCGGGCGACGGTTCGCTGCAAGGCATGATCGCCGCGACGCGCGAAGCGGGCTTCGGTCCGGAAGTGAAGCGCCGCATCCTCCTTGGCACGTACGTGCTCTCGAGCGGCTACTACGACGCGTGGTACGTGCGGGCGTTGAAGGTCAGGCGCCTGATCCGCAACGACTTCGACCGCGCGTTCGAGTCGGTCGACCTCGTCGTGTGTCCGACGAGCCCCACCGCGGCGTTCAAGATCGGCGAGAAGGCCGACGACCCGGTCGCGATGTACCTCTCCGACGTGATGACGGTGCCGACGAGCCTCGCCGGCTTGCCGGCGGTCAGCGTGCCCTGCGGTTTCGTCTCGCTCGAAGGCAAGCGCCTGCCGGTCGGGCTGCAGATCATCGGACCGTCGCTCGCCGATGCTCGCGTGCTGCGCGCCGCACGCGTGTTCGAGAGCGCGACGAAGCACCAAGCGGCGATCTACTCGCTCGAAGGAGCCGGAGCATGAGCCCCACCACTTCCGCGCCGGCGATCGGCGTCGTGTCGAAGAAAACCGGCGTGCGCTGGATCCCCGTGATCGGTCTCGAGGTGCACTGTCAGCTCAAGACCGAGACCAAGCTCTTCTGCTCGTGCCGCTACGAGTTCGGCGCGAGCCCGAACACGTTGACGTGTCCGGTGTGCACGGCGCAGCCCGGCGCGCTGCCGGTGCTCAACCGTGAAGCGCTCGCGCTCGCCGTGCGCGTCGCCGGCGCGCTCGGCGCCGACGTCGCGGCGCGGACCAAGTTCGACCGCAAGAACTACTTCTACTGCGACTTGCCGAAGGGCTACCAGATCTCGCAGTACGACCAACCGTTCTGCACCGGCGGCGGCGTGACGCTCGCGAGCGGCAAACGCGTGCGGCTCGTGCGCATCCACCTCGAGGAGGACGCCGGCAAGGCGATCCACGATCGCGGCGACATGACGCTCGTCGACTTGAACCGCGCGGGCGTGCCGTTGATCGAATCGGTGACGCACGCCGACATGCAGACTTCGGACGAGGCGTACGAGTACCTGACCGCGCTGAAGGAGATCCTCCAGTACGTCGGCGCATCCGACTGCGACATGGAGAAGGGCTCGTTGCGCTGCGACGTCAACGTCTCCGTACACCCCGAAGGCGAAGGCTGGCGCACCAAGGTCGAACTCAAGAACTTGAACTCCTTCAAGAACGTGAAGGACGCGATCGAGCACGAGATCGAGCGCCAGATCGAAGCCTACGAGTCGGGCGACAAGTCGAAATTCCCCGTCCAGGAGACGCGCCTCTACGACGCGACGACGCAGACGACGCGCACGATGCGCTCGAAGGAAGACGCGCACGACTACCGCTACTTCCCCGAGCCCGACCTGGTGCCGTTCCACCTCGACCCGGCATTCGTCGAGAAGCAGCGCTCGATGCTGCCCGAGCTGCCGGCCGCCCGCCGCGCTCGGTACCAGAGCCAATTCGGGCTCTCCGCGTACGACGCCGGGGTCCTGACGAGCTCACGCGCCCTCGCCGACTTCTTCGAGACGACGGTGAAGCTGTCGGGCAATCCGAAGGAGAGCGCGAACTGGATCGCCAACGGCGTGCTCGCGAACCTTTCCGACCCGGCGATCACGGCGAAGTCGGTCGACGAGCTGCCGTTCCGCGCGCACGACCTCGCCGAACTGATCGAGCTCGTCGCGAACCAGACGATCCACAACAACGTCGGCCGCACCGTGCTGCGCGGGATGTTCGAGAGCGGCAAGTCGCCGCGGCAGATCGTCAAGGAGCAGGGCCTCGAACAGGTCAGCGACGAAGGCCAACTCGAATCGTGGTGCCGCGAAGCGCTCGTCGGCAAGGACAAGGTCATCGCCGACGTGAAGGCCGGGAAGACCAAAGCGGTCGCCGCGCTGATGGGCCCAGTGATGAAGGCCTCGAAGGGCTCCGCGAACCCGCAGAAGGTCCAAGAGATCCTGCTGCGGATCATCCAGACCGAGCTCTGACGACCACGCGTCCGCCCGGGCGCTGAAGGTCACTCCTGCAAGAGGCGCAAGTCGGCGAAGCGCACCTTCGTCGACTGTTGGAAGAGGCCGAAGCCGCCGGCGAGCTCGTCGCCGCTCGCTTCGCGCTCGCCGACCTTCTCGCCGTTCACGAAGAACTCGAAGCGATCCTCGTGGCGCTCGAGCGCGAACACGAAGTCCTTCGGATCCATGCCGTCGGGCGCCGGGAAGCCGCCGAGGTTCTCTTGTTCCTCGGCGAGCTTCACGAGCTGCGCGTGGCCGTCGGGGAAGAACGCGACGAGGTACGTGCCGTTCGGACCGACGCTGTACTGCACGCCCCACACGCCGTCGCCGTCGGCGTTCGCGATGCGCGTCTCGAAGCGGTAGTGCCGCGCGAGCGCGCCGGTCCACTCGATCGACGCGAGGCCCTTCGACTTGCCGACGACGGCGCCGTCCTGCGCGGAGAACGCGGGCGAGCCGTCCCAACCGGCGAGGTCGCTCGTCACCGGCAGGCGCCGCCACCGCTCGAGGTTCACGCCCGACGTGCTCTCGATCTCGGCGGCAAGCGCGAGCCTCGACGCCGTCTCGCCGTCGACGTGGTTCGCGACGTCGATCAGCGCGAGCGCAGCGCGCGGGAAGGCTTTCTCGAGGTAGGCCTTCGCGCGCTCCTCGACGAGGTTCGTGAACTTGGTGCGGTTCGTCGCGAGCCCGTTGGCGAAGTCCTTGTCGAGCCCGACGAGCTTCGTCTCGAGGCTCGCGCGCAGCGCGCCCGAGTTCTCGGTGCGGTTCGCGATCGCCGCTGCGTCGTCGCCGAGCCGTGCGAGCCCTTCGAGCGCGGCGCGCCAGTGGAAGAACGCGCGGTCCTTGTCCTTCTCGGCGGCGAAGAGGTCGCCGAGCTCCAGGTTGGCCGCGACATCGCCGGGCCGCTTGCGCAGCGCCCACCGGAAGCTCTCGATCGCGTTCTCTTGCTGTTTCGCCGCGAGCTGCTTGCGTGCACGCGCGACGAGATCGTCGGCGCGCGACGGCGGGCCGAAGTAGAGGCCGTGCAGGTCCTTGATCCAGCGGATCCACACGGCTTCGAACTGCTCGAACGAGTCGATGCCGGGCTGCTTCGCCTTGGTGACGAAGAACTCGCAGAAGCGTTCGAACGGATCGTGCTTGCCGCCGGTGCGGTAGCTCGCGACGTAGTCCGCGTAGATCGGCACGTACGGCCGGCGGCACGCGTCGTCCTCGTAGTTGTGCAGGAAGTAGACGAGGCCCCAACCGTACGGGTAGTACGCGCCGTCGTACGAGCCTGGCTGGTAGTACGAGACGACGTCCTTCAACGTCGGTTGTCCGCCGCGCGACGACGTTTCGTACGCGTCGAGGCTCGCTTTGAGCGCGGAGAGGCGGCCTTCGGGCACCAGGTTGGTCTCGATCGTGCCGTTAGGCAGCAGCCGCGCGCCTTCGAAGTAGCTCGCCGTGCCTTCGTTCAACCAACCCGGCACGAGATCGGCGGAGATCAGGTGCGTGAACTGGTGCGACGCTTCGTGGAACAGCGTCGACCACGTGAACGAGAGGCCGAGGCCGTCGGTGCGGTGGTCGTACGTCGCGACCTTCAGCTCGGACGGCGAGAAGAACCCTCGCACCGAAGGCGAGATCGGGCCGGAGCCCATCGTCTCGTTCGCGTCGAACTCCGCGCGTGAACGGTAGAGCTTGATCGTGACGCGCGCCGTGTCGCCGCCGCGCTCCTTCACTTTGAAGACCTTGCGATAGAACTTGTTCATCTGTTCCATCGCGCTCGCCATCGCTTCGACCGTCTCGAGGTTCATGTTGCTCTCGAGCGTGTAGTTGTCGCCCTTGAGCTTGCGGCGCGTTTCCCACGTCGCGTGTTTCGCGTCTTCCTTCGCGATCTGCTCGGGGCTCTTGCGGCTGCGTTTCGCCTTGAGCGGCACCGCGAGGCCGGAATCGAGCAGGACCGCGACCGCGTTCTTGTTCGCGTAGATCTTCGCGAGCTCGGCCGCCGCCTTGTCGCCGAGCGACGTGTCCTCGAGGCGCGCGAAGAGGTCGACCGCGTTGACCCAGAGCTTGCGCCCCGCCGCCGCGCGCGCGAGCTCGAAGAGCGCCGCGGCCCACGCATCGGTCGGCGTCGCGTCCTTGGCGGCGCCTGCTGTCGCGGGCTGCGCCGAGAACGGATCGAGCGCCTGGACGAGCTTCGTCAGCGCTTCGGTCTGTTTGGCGGCCTCCTTGCCGGGCTCGACGCGCTCGAGCGCGAGCCGCGCGTACCACAGCGCTTCGTCCCGTTTGCCCGCCGCATCGGCGTAGTTCGACGCGAGCGTCAACACGTCGACGTCGTCGGGCGCGCGCTCGAGGCCTTCGAGGATCTTCGCGTAGGCCTCGTCCGCCTTGCCGTCCTTCGCGAGCAGCAGGGCTTCGCCGACTTCGAGCGGCACGTCGGCGGCGCGCGGGACCGGCAGCGGTGCGAGCGCGAGCAAGCCGGCCGCGATCACGAGCGGCCTGGACGCGACGACGAGGAGATTGGCGAACGAAACGTTCGAACGAGCGAGGAGCTTGCGGTGGTGCATGGCGGCGTCGGAAGGACGTCAGGTTCTACTCGATCGTCCACGAGCGGTCGACGACCGCGCGCCGCGTACGGACGCGGGCCGACGTCCGTTATGCTCGGCCGGATGTTCGGGATGCGTCTGAGGCACGGCGTGCGGCGTCTCGTGGTCGGTGTCGCGGCGCTCGTCGCGCTCGACCTCGTGCTCGCGCGCACGTGGCTCGCCGACGGCAAGCTCGGCAAGCGGCCATTGCCGCCGTTCGGCGAACTCTCCGGCGACGCGCAGGCCGCGGCGCTCGCGCGGCTGACGATCGAGCGGCCCGACCGAACGACGGTGACGGTCTTCGATCGCGAGCTCGGGTGGTGCGTGCAGCCCGACTCGGAATCGCCGAGCGGCGAATGCCGGATCGGACCACTCGGCACACGCGGACCGCGCGACTACGCCGCGTCGCCGCCGCGAGGCGTCGTGCGGCTCGTCTGTTTCGGCGACTCGTTCACGTTCGGCGACGAAGTGAAGGACGAGTGGACGTTCGAAGCGCTGCTCGAAGGCCTCGATCCGCGGATCGAAGCCCTCAACTTCGGCGTGCCCGCGTTCGGCACCGACCAGGCGTTGTTGCGCTTCGACCGCGAAGGGCTGCACGGCGCGCACGTCGCCGTGCTCGGGCTCTTGCTCGAGAACATCGGCCGCAACGTCAATCGATACCGGCCGCTCTGGACGCCGCGGACCGAGACGCCGCTCGCGAAGCCGCGTTTCGTGCTCGGTGGCGACGCGCTCGAGCTCGTGCCGCAGCCCTTCGCGACGCCGCGCGAGCTCGCCGACGCCGTGCGCGACGGTTCGATCCTCGCGCGGCTCGAGGAGCACGAATTCTGGCGCGGCAAGCCGGAGCTCTGGACGGGCGAGTGGAGCGCGTTCGGCCGCGTGTTCGGCGGCGTGCTCGCCTATCGGGAACGGTCGCCGGAGAAACTGTGGCTCGACCGCGAAGGCGAGCCGCGGCGAGTGACGTTCGCGCTGGTCGAGCGCTTCCGGGCGCACGCACTCGCGCTCGGCGCGAAACGCACGGTCGTGTTGCTCTTCCCGATGAAGGAGGAGCTCGCGGATTTCCGCGCGAGCGGCGTCGCGTACTGGCGCGACGCGGCGGACGAGTTCGTGCGCCGCGGCATCGACGTGCTCGACCTCGCGCCGGCGCTCGCCGCGGAAGAAGCCCGACTCGAAGCGAGCGAGGAGGAGGCGACGCTCTACGTCGCGGCCCACCTATCGAGCGTCGGCAACACGGTCGTCGCGCGCGAGCTCCATGATTGGCTCGCGGCGCAAGGGCTGCGGCGCTGAGGGACCGACGCGACCGGCGAGCTCCTGCGAGCTTCGGCGTGGCGCGACGCGCCGTGCGCGCTGCGACGCGCGAGTTCAGGACTCACCGAAAGCGCGCGAGGCCCGCGAGCTCGCACTCGCCGGCCTCGCTGCGGATCGTCCGTGCCTCGCGGCGGACTACATGTGCTGGATGATGTTGTCGCCGAACTCGCTGCACTTGATCTCCGTCGCGCCGGACATCAGGCGCGCGAAGTCGTAGGTGACGCGTTTCGAGCCGATCGCGCCGTCCATGCCCTTGATGATGCGGTCGGCCGCTTCGTTCCAGCCCATGTAGCGCAGCATCATCTCGCCCGACAACACGACCGAGCCCGGGTTGACGCGGTCGAGGTTCGCGTACTTCGGCGCCGTGCCGTGCGTCGCTTCGAAGACCGCGTGGCCGGTCTTGTAGTTGATGTTGCCGCCCGGCGCGATGCCGATGCCGCCGACCTGCGCGGCGAGCGCGTCGGAGAGGTAGTCGCCGTTCAGGTTGAGCGTCGCGATGACGTCGAAGTCCTTCGGGCGCGTCAGCACTTGTTGCAGCGTGATGTCGGCGATCGCGTCCTTGATCAGCACGCGGCCCGCCTTGAGCGCGGCGGTTTGTTCCGCGTTCGCGGCGTCCTCGCCCTTCGCCGCCTTGGTCTGCTCCCACTGCTCCCAGGTGTAGACGCGATCGCCGAACTCGCGCGCGGCGAGCGCGTAGCCCCAGTTGCGGAACGCGCCTTCGGTGAACTTCATGATGTTCCCCTTGTGCACGAACGTGACGCTCTTCCGCTTCTGCGAAAGCGCGTACTCGATCGCGGCGCGGATCAGGCGCTCGCTGCCTTCGCGCGAGACCGGCTTGAAGCCGATGCCCGACGAGTTCGGGAAGCGCACCTTCTTGTACATCGACGGGAAGTTCTGCTCGAGGAACGCGAGCACCTTCTTCGCGTCTTCGCTGCCCTCGGCGAACTCGATGCCGGCATAGATGTCCTCCGTGTTCTCGCGGAAGATCACCATGTCGACCGCGGCGGGATCCTTGACCGGCGACGGCACGCCTTGGAACCAGCGCACCGGCCGCAAGCAGACGTACAGGTCGAGGATCTGTCGCAGTGCGACGTTCAGGCTGCGGATGCCGCCGCCGACCGGCGTCGTCAGCGGGCCCTTGATGCCGACCAAGTACTTGCGGAACGCGTCGAGCGTCGCGTCGGGCAACCAATTGCCGGTCTGGTTGAACGCTTTCTCGCCGGCGAGCACTTCGAGCCAGTGGATCTTGCGCTTGCCTCCGTACGCCTTCTCGACCGCCGCGTCGAACACGCGCACCGAGGCGCGCCAGATGTCGGCGCCCGTGCCGTCGCCTTCGATGAACGGCACGATCGGCTGATCGGGCGTGATGAGCTTGTCGTTCTTCAGCGTGATGGGTTGGCCTTGCGTGGCAGTCATGGCTGGGTCGTACGGGCTCGCGCGCGGCGAGCCGCGGGGCTTGGCACTTCGTGGGATCAGGGGAGAGAAGCGCGCAATCTACGCGAATTCCGGTACGGATACACGTCGAGGATCTCGCCGCGGCGGATGCGCTCTTGGAGGCCCCGCCAATACGCAGGATCGAGTAGGTCGCCGTGGGCGGCGACGAACACTTCGAGGAGCTCCGGCGCGAGCCCGAGGAAGCGCTCGAACTCCTCGGGGAACACGTCGTGCGGGTCGACGAAGAACCACGGTTCCCCTGCGGTCTCCTCGTCGTCGAAGCGCGGTTTCGGCAGGTCGCGGAAGCGGCAGTCGGTCAGGAGACACAGCTCGTCGTAGTCGTAGAACACGAGCCGCCCGTGGCGTGTCACGCCGAAGTTCTTGAGCAGCATGTCGCCCGGGAACACGTTGCTCGCCGCGAGGTCCTTGACGGCTTGGCCGTAGTCGAGCACCGCGCGGCGCGCTTCCTCGAAGTCGACGCGCGCGAGGTAGAGGTCGAGCGGCTCGACGCGGCGTTCGGTGTAGAGCTCTTCGATCACCACGTTGTCGCCGTGCACGCGAACGGTCTCCGCGGTGCTCGTCACGAGCTCTTCGAGCAACGTGGGCTCGAAGCGCGACACCGGGAACTCGAGGTGCTCGAAGTGCTGCGCTTCGACGAGCCGCCCCGCACGATCGTGGCGGTGCACGAGCGCGTACTTCTCGCGCACTTCGGCGTGCGTCACCGTCTTCGGGTACTCGAAGCGATCGCGGATCACCTTGAACACGACGTCGAAGCCCGGCAGCACGAACACGGCCATCACCATGCCCTTCTTGCCTGGCGCGACTTCGAAGCGCGCTTCGGTGGTCGCGAGTTGGCGCAAGAGCGAGCGATAGAGCCGCGTCTTGCCGTGGCGATGGAAGCCGATCGCGTTCCAGAGATCGGAGCGCGGCTTCTTCGGCAGGATCGTCGCGAGCCAATCGACGAGTTCGACCGGCCGTTCGGCGGCGACGAGGCACGGCGCCCGCGCGAAGCTGAACACGATCGACGCTTCGTCCTCGGTGAAGAGCGCCGCGTCGACCGCGAGTTTGTTGCCGACGTTCGCGAGCGCGAGCACGAACGGCTGCGACTCCGCGCCGTCGGCGCGTGAGAGCCGGATCTCGCCGACCACGTACGCGCTGCGGCCGCGATAGAACGGCTCGCGGCCGACTTCGAATGCGAGCACGCGCTCGGCGGGCAAGGCCGCCTGCAGGCGTGACGTCAACATCGCGACGTCGCCTTCGAAGTCGTACCACGGCAGCTCGAACGCGAGGCTCGGGAGCAATCGCCGGATCGCGCGCTCGACCTTGCCATCGCACGGCACGGTGAGCGTGTGCGACCAGGCGCGCGCGGCGGGCGGTTGCGGCTCGATCGGCGAGAGGAACTCGACTTCCGCGTCGACGCCGACGATGCGCAGGACGCGACGCACGTTCGAGTTGAAGAACGTCTCCGCGAGTTCGGCTTCCGGCAGCGAGCCCGTCGCGGCGGCGAAGCGCGTGCGCACCGCGCGCCAGAGCTCGCGCTCGTCCCACTCCTCGCCGAGTTCCTCGGAGAGGCGCCACAGCGTGTCCTCGACGAGATCGCCGTGCAGGTCGAGCCGGCGCAGCGAGTCGCGCTGGATCGCGTGCCAGTCGCCGCGTTGGAAGTGCTCACGCGCGCCGCTCGCGATCGACTTCACGCGCTTCAGGAAGCGCTCGAAGCTCAGGACGAGCAGTCGGGTGGTCGCTTCGACCCGGGTCTCGAGCTCACGTTGCGGCACGGCGTCCGGCATTCTGCCACGGCGAACGAATCGTCACGACGCCGCGGACCCCGCGACCCGGCGCGTGGACGAGCTCGGTCACACCGGCGGATCCCGGAGGGCTCCCGGCGCGACCGACGCTCACTCCCACTCGATCGTCGCGGGCGGTTTCGAGGAGATGTCGAGCACCACGCGGTTGATGCCGCGCACTTCGTTGATGATGCGCGAGCTGATGCGCTGCAACACTTCGCGCGGCGGCAGGTTCCAGTCGGCGGTCATGCCGTCCTGCGACTCGACCAGACGAATCGCGCACGCTTCTTCGTACGTCCGCGCGTCGCCCATCACGCCGACGGACTTCACCGGCAACAGCACGGCGAAGTACTGCCACAGAGTCTTCGCCGCCTCCGTGCCCTCGATCTCCTCCCGCACGATCGCGTCGGCTTCGCGCAGCACCGCGAGCCGCGGCGCGGTCACTTCGCCGAGGCAACGCACGGCGAGGCCGGGCCCGGGGAACGGCTGGCGATCGACGATGCGCGAGTCGAGGCGCAGGAACCGTCCGATCTGGCGCACCTCGTCCTTGAAGAGCTCGCGCAGCGGCTCGACGAGCTGCATGTTCAAGTCCTTCGGCAAGCCGCCGACGTTGTGGTGGCTCTTGATCACGGCCGTGTTGCCGCCGTGCACGTTGACCGACTCGATCACGTCGGGATAGAGCGTGCCTTGGCCGAGGAAGTGCGCGTTCTTGAAGCGCTTCGCTTCGACTTTGAACACTTCGACGAAGTCGCGGCCGATCAACTTGCGCTTCGTTTCGGGCTCCGTGACGCCCTTCAAGCTCGTCAGGAAGCGCTCGGTCGCGTCGACGACGGTCAAGTCCATGTGGAAGTGACCACGGAACGTCTCTTCGACGACGTCGCGCTCGCCTTTGCGCAGCAAGCCGTTGTCGACGAAGATGCAGTGCAGTCGCTCGCCGATCGCTTGGTGCACGATCATCGCCGCGATCGACGAATCGACGCCGCCGGAGAGGCCGAGCACGACTTCGCCGTGTTCGCCGACCTGCTCGCGGATCGCCTTGACCTCGCGTTCGACGATCGACGCGGGCCGCCAATCGCCGGAGAGTCCGCACGTGCGCAGGACGAAGTTCTCGATCAGCTCGCGGCCGCGGACGGTGTGGCTGACTTCCGGGTGGAACTGGAAGCCGAAGAAGCCGCGCTTCGCGTCACCGATCGCCGCGAACGGGCACGTGTCGGAGCTCGCGTAGACTTCGAAGCCCGCGGGCGGCTGCGAGATCTGGTCGCCGTGGCTCATCCACACCACCGTGCGGCCGCCGACGCCCTCGAAGACGTCCTCGGAGCGGACGATCGAGATCGGCGTGCGGCCGAACTCGCGGCGGTCGGCGCGCTCGACCTTGCCGCCGAGCGCTTGCGCCATCCACTGGATGCCGTAGCAGATGCCGAGCACCGGCACGCCGAGCTCGAGGATCCCGCGCGGCAGGTGCGGCGCGTCGGGCGCGTACACGGACGCAGGCCCGCCGGAGAGGATCACGCCGGCGAGGTCCATCTTCTTCGCGTGCTCGAGAGCGCGCGCGGCCGGCGCGATCTCGCAGTACGCACCGGCTTCGCGCACGCGCCGGGCGATCAGTTGTGCGTACTGCGCGCCGAGATCGACGACGAGCACGCCGCGGACGAGGGAGCTCATTCCTGGTTGTGGTGGTAGTAGTTGGGAGCTTCCTTGGTGATGCTGACGTCGTGCGGGTGGCTCTCGCGCACGCCGGCCGACGTCACGCGCACGAACTGCGCACGCGTCCAGAGCTCGCGGATCGTCTTCGCGCCGACGTAGCCCATCCCGGAACGCAGGCCGCCGACGAACTGGTACGTGAAGGTCGAGAGCTTGCCCTTGTACGGCACCATGCCTTCGATGCCTTCGGGGACGAGCTTGTCGACTTCCTTCACGTCGCCTTGGCGATAACGTTCCTTGCCGCCTTGCATCATCGCGCCGAGCGAGCCCATGCCGCGCACGGACTTGAACGAGCGGCCCTTGTAGAGGATCACTTCGCCGGGGCTCTCCTCGAGGCCGGCGAAGAGCGAACCGAGCATCACGCACGATGCGCCCGCGGCGAGCGCCTTGACCATGTCGCCGGAGAAGCGAATGCCGCCGTCGGCGATCACCGGGATGTCTTGGCCCTGGACCGCGGAGCACACGTCCATCACGGCGGTGAGCTGCGGCACGCCGATGCCGGCGACGATGCGCGTCGTGCAGATCGAACCAGGACCGATGCCGACCTTGATGCCGTCGGCACCGGCGGCGGCGAGTTCCTTCGCGGCTTCCGCGGTCGCGATGTTGCCGGCGACGACGTCGACCTTGAGGCGCTTCTTGAGCTCGCGCACGGTCGCGAGCACGTTGCTCGAGTGCCCGTGCGCCGTGTCGACGACCAGCACGTCGACGCCGGCCGCGACCAGGCCCTCCGAACGCTCGTAGTCCTTGACTCCGACCGCGGCGCCGACGCGCAAGCGACCGCGTTCGTCGCGCGCCGAGTGCGGATACGCCGCGAGCATCTTCAGGTCCTTCATCGTGATGAGGCCGTGCAGGTGCATGCGCTCGTCGACGATCAGGAGCTTCTCGACCTTGTGCTTGTGCAGCAGATCGCGCGCGGCGGCGAGCGAGGTGCCCGGCGGAGCCGTCACCAGGTTCTCCGACGTCATCAGGCGCGCGACCGGCACGTCCTCGCTCGCTTCGAACTTGCAGTCGCGGCTCGTCAGGATGCCGACCACCGTCTCGCCTTCGACGATCGGCAGGCCGGAGATGTTGTGCTTGCGCATGATCTCGCGCGCTTCGCCGACACGAGCGGTCGGCGGGAGCGTCACGGGATCGAGGATCACGCCGTTCGCCGAACGTTTGACCTTCTCGACTTCGCGCACCTGGCCCTCGATCGAGAGGTTGCGGTGGATCACGCCGAGCCCGCCTTCGCGCGCGAGGGCGACGGCGAGCTCCGCTTCGGTGACCGTGTCCATCGCGGCCGACACCAACGGCAGGTTGATCGCGACGTGCCGCGAGAAGCGCGAGCGCACGTCGACGTCGCGCGGCATCACGTCCGAGTGCCGCGGAACGAGCAGCACGTCGTCGAAGGTCAACCCCAGGGTCATCGGGGCGCGCGAATCGTCGGACAGGTCGGTCGGCATGGGTCTCCTCCCCACCCGCCGCTCTCGAGAGCGCGCGCGAAGCGCTGCCTCCGGCTCGACCGCGCGGAGGGCTTCCGAACACTCTCGGCGACACCCTCGGCGACACTCTCGGCGACGCAGTGGAAAGGGCCGAGTGTAGCCCGCACGCCACAGCCGAGGAAGAGCGCGACGCCGCGCTCGCGGCACGCCTGCGCCGCGAGGCGCCGTCGAGGCCGCAGCGAGGCGCCGGCTCGGCGCCAGCTCGGCGCCGGCTCGACGACGGCTCGGCGCCGGAGCGCCGACGAACGAAGAGGGCCCGGACGCACGCACGAGGCGAGCGCCGGGCCCAAAAGAAGGAGGAGAGTGCGGCTTGTCGGTCGCGGACGCGCCGCGGGTTGACTCCGACGCTCGATTCTCCGCCCGCCGAGCTCCGAATCGGGGTCACGCGCGGGCTTGCCGCCGGTCGTACGACGGAAGTTCCGACCGTCCCCACCCTCGCGGGAATGGACCATCGCCGGGGCCTCGACGAGACTCGACTCCCGGAGGCGCGCCGGCCGATCCTCGCACCGAGCTCCCGCGGCCCGCCGGCGCGTTGGAGCCCTCGTCCCTCGGCCCTACCATGCGCCGCTCCATGCCCTCGGTCCCCTGCGCCGTCTCGACTCCGCGCGTCGTCTCGACTCCGCGCGCCGGGCATCGCGCGACGCACGGGCATCGCGCGACGCACGGGCATCGCGCGACGCACGCTGCGGGTCCCGCCCGCGAGCGCACGGCGAGCGACACGGCGAGCGACACGGCGCGGGCCGAGCGCCGTCGGGTCGACGCGGCGAGCCTGGCTCGACGGCTTCCGGGAGGCGGTGCATGACGGCCGCCGACCACCGCGCGCCGCTCCTGCTGCACGTCTTCCCGACGTTCTCGGCGGCGGGCTCGCAGACTCGCACGATCGCGTTGATGAACGCGTTCGGCCGCGAGTTCCGCCACGCGGTGCTCGCGCTCGACGGCGTCACGAGCGCCGCGGCGCGCATCGCGCCCGAAGTCGACGTGCGGCTCGTCGAGCCTCCGCCGAAGGCCGGCACGCCGAAGACCGTGCTCCGGCTCGAGCGTCTCCTGCGGCGCGAGCGCCCCGACGTCGTGCTCACCTACAACTTCGGTGCGGTCGACGCGGTGCTCGCCGCGAAGCTCGCGTCGCTGCCGTGCATCCACCACGAAGACGGGTTCAACCCCGACGAAGCGCGCCAACTCAAGCCGCGGCGCGTGTGGTTGCGTTGGTTCGCGCTCGCCGGCATCCACGCCGTCGTGGTGATCAGCGAGAAGCTCGAGCGGATCGCGCTCGAACGCTATCGGCTGCCGCGCGACGTCGTGCGTTTCGTCCCGAACGGCATCGACCTCGAGCGCTTCGCGCCGGGCGAACGCAATCTGGTGCTGCGCCGCGAACTCGGCGTGCCGGACGAAGCGCTGCTCGTCGGTGCGGTCGGTCAGTTGCGGCCCGAGAAGAACGTGGCCCGGCTGCTCGACGCGGTCGCACTCGCCGCGCGTGACGCCGACGTGCGTCTGCTCGTGCTCGGCGACGGCGTGCAACGCGCCGAACTCGAAGCGCGCGCCAAGGCTCCCGAGCTCACGGGTCGGGTGCACTTCGCCGGCTACCACGCGGATCCTCGCGCGCACTACCGCGCGCTCGACGTGTTCGCGATTTCGTCGGACACCGAGCAACAGCCGCTCGCCTTGCTCGAAGCGCTCGCGTGCCGGCTGCCCGCGGTCTCGACCGACGTCGGCGACGTGCGCTCGATGGTCTCGGAGCCGAATCGCGTGCACGTGCATCCGCTCGGGCCCGACGTCACGGCGCGGCTCGCCGCGAGCTTCGTGGCGCTCGCGCGCGACCGCGGCCTCGCGCGCACGCTCGGCGCCGCGAACCGCGCCCACGTCGAAGCGCACTTCGACGCACGGACGATGCGCGCGGCGTATCGCACGCTCTATGCCGACGCGGTCGGCCGTCGCGACCGTCACGGCCGGCGCTGACCGGTGAGACGGGCGCTGACCGGTGAGACGGGCGCCGACCGGCGAGACGGGCGCTGACGCACGCCGCGTTCAGCTCTCCGGTCGCGTCACGAGTTCGCGGATGCGGCTCGCGAGTTCCACCGGCGTGAACGGCTTCGGCAACACCGAGACGCCCGGGATCGCCGCTGCGCGCTCGGCGACGTCGCCGAACCCCGAGATCACGAGCACCGCGGCGTGCGAGAGGATCGCTTGCAGCCGGCGTGCGAGCTCGACGCCGCTGCCGCCCGGCAAGTCGAGGTCGGTGACGACGACGTCGATCCCATCGGGGTTCGAGAGCGCCATGCCGAGCGCTTCGTCGAAGTCCGCGGCGCTCCGGACGTCGTAGCCGAAGTTCGCGAGCGACGCCGCGACGAAGTGCCGGACGAGCTCTTGATCCTCGACGAGCAGCACGCGCTCGCCGCCTTCGGGCGAGACGAACGACGGCGCGGGACTCGCGAGCGCGTCCGGCAACGAGGCGACGCGCGGCAGGTAGATCGCGAACGTCGCGCCGCGACCCGGCGCACTTTCGACGACGAGGTCGCCCTTCGCTTGCTGCACGAAACCGAGCGCCGACGAGAGGCCGAGCCCGACGCCGGTGCCTTCGGCCTTGGTCGTGAAGAACGGGTCGAAGATCCGCGCGACGAGCTCGGACGGGATTCCGGGTCCGTCGTCGGTCACCGCGATGCGCACGTACGGGCCGGGCTCGAGATTCGTCGGCGCGCGCGCGGCGCGACCGTCGACGAGCACGACCTCGCTCGAGATCCGCACCGTGCCGTGCCCACCGACCGCGTCGCGCGCGTTGACGCCGAGGTTGACGATCACTTGCTCGAGCAGCGCGGGGTCGGCGCGCACGCTCGCATGCTCCGCGTCGGGTTCGAGCCGGAGGTCGACCGTCGGTCCCACCAACGAGCGCAGGAGCCGCACGCTCTCGCGGAGCATCGGATCGATCTCGAACGTGCGTTCGACCAAGGTGCGCTTGCGCGCATAAGAGAGGAGCGAGCCGGTCAGGTCCTTCGCGCGCGAGGCGGCGAGCAGCGCCCGTTCGAGGTCCGCGCGAGCGTGGTCGGCGACCGACGTCTCGAGCAACGCGGACTCGAGGCCGCCGAGGATCACGGTCAAGAGGTTGTTGAAGTCGTGCGCGACGCCGGCGGCCATTCGGCCGAGGCTCTCCTTCTTCTGCGCGAGCAACCGCTCTTCCTCGATGCGCACCTTGTCGGTGACGTCGACGCCGAGACTCGCGGTGCCGACCACCTCGCCGTTCGAATCCCGCAGCAACGTGTTGCTCCAGAGCACCTGACGTCGCTCGCCATCCGCGGCGACGACGTGGTTCTCGTAGCGCGGCACGATTTCGCCGCGGCGGAGATCGTCGAGGAACAGCGCGCGCACGCGTTCGCGTTCTTCGGGCGGCAAGTGCAGATCGAACCAGTCCTGCCCGACGACGTCGGCGCGGGTGCGGTGCACGAGCCCCAGGAAGAAGTCGTTGACGTACGTGACGCGGCCCTGGCGATCCAGCACGACGGCGATCGCCTGCACGGAATCGAGCAGACTCTTGAACCGCCGCTGGTGCTCGGCGCGCGCGACCGCTTCGAGCTTGAGTTCGGTGACGTCCTCGAGCATGCCCTGCAACGCGAGCGGCGCGCCTTCCGCGTTGCGCACGATCCGGAACGAATCGCGCACCCAACGCACGGCGCCCGTCGCCGTCGCGAGGCGGTATTCGAGCGAGAGCGGCATGCCGCGCGCGATCGCTGCTTCGATCTTCGCGCGCACCGCTTCACGGTCGTCCGCTTGGATCGTGTCCCACCACCGGCGACCCGCCGCGAGGAAGTTCTGCGGTTCGACGCCAGTCAGCGCTTCGATCTGCGGACTGACGTAGTCGAGCACCCGACCTCGCGGATCGAACGAGTAGATCACGGCGGGCAACGACTCGACCAAGTGGCGGTACTTCGCCTCGCTCGCCGTCGCGATGTCCTCGGCCTCGCGCCGCTGACGGCGCTCGAGCGCGAGCGCGACGAAGTCGGCGATCGTCGCGGCGAACGTCTGCTGATCGGTGCCGAAGTCCCGCTCGCGCGTGAACTCGTGGCAAACGACCCCCGCGGCGCGACCGAACACACGCACCGGCGCGTCGAGCAACGCTTCGAGCCCGAACGGCTCGAGGTAACTCGCGGTGAGCTCCCGCGTGCGCGGATCGCGGCGCGCCTCGCCCGCTGCGATCACGCGCTCCTCCTCCAACGCCGCGAAGTACGCGGGGTACGTCTCCG
Source organism: Planctomycetota bacterium (assembly GCA_023150475.1). Taxonomy (GTDB): domain Bacteria; phylum Planctomycetota; class UBA1135; order UBA1135; genus JACRIN01. The sequence goes on along the minus strand of JAKLKU010000009.1, from coordinate 15,398 downwards.
CGTCGATGCGCTGGCCCGCCTCCTCGTGTCCAGCCTCGAAGTCGACGAGTTGCAGGCACTCGAGGTGCCGGCGTGTGTCGTCGAAGATCCACACGCCGACGCGCCTCGCGCCGAGCGCTCGACCGGCGTGTTGGAGCAACTCGAGGAGCGCGGCGCGCAACCCCTGGGCCTCGAGCGTCGAACTGCGCGAGAGTTGCGCGAGGGCTCGCGCGAACTCGAGCGCGCGTTTCTCCCGCGCGATCGCCGCCTCGGCGACGGCGAACCACTCGCGTTCACGCGCCTTGAGACGCTCGATCTCCGCCAGGAGGTGACCGGATTCGCTCGACGGATTCATGGTCTGCCCTTCCCTGCGCCCGGCGCAGCGTTGGACTCCTTCGGACCCCTCGGCCGCCCATGGTAGTCGCGAACCCCGCCGCCGCACACCGGCCACGCGTGCCCGCTATGGCTGCGTCGCGGCGTGGGCGCGGCGCACGGGTCCGCTTCGATCAGGCCCGTCACGTTCTGTTTGGCCACGTTCTGTTTCGCCACGTTCAGGTCGACCGCGCACGGTCGAACGGCACGCGGGCGAGCCGCTCGCAGCGGAGCAAACTCGAAAGCTTGCGTGCGCGGGTGAATGGGTTAGGTTGCTCGGCTGCGTTGCGCCCGTCGAGGCCCACAAACCGCAACGCGCCGCGGGCTTTCCGCGCCGCACTCCCCCCGTTCCACGCCATGCCGACGCAACCCGAAGGAAACACGACCTTCCGCGACGTTCCGTTCCAACGCCCGCCGATCGAACCCGGCGCCCCCGGCGAAGAAAGCAAGCTCGCCCTGCTCATGAAGACCGCCGTCGTCGGCCAGCCCGACCTCGTCGCGATCGAGCGCATCACCGCTCGTGCGTTCGCGCAGACCCAGTACATGATCCATGTCGCCAACACCCGCAAGGACAAGCGGCCCGGCGACCCCAAGGTGGGCGGACACCCGGCATCGTGCGCGAGCGCGATGCACGTGCTCGCGGCGTTGCACCTCTTCGTGCGCCGGCCGGCGGACTTCGTGTGCTGCAAGCCGCACGCGTCGCCGGTCGATCACTCGCTGCACCACTTGATGCAGCTCTTCCGGCGCGAGAACGGCACCTACTTCACGCCGGCGGAGCAGAAGCGCGTGATGCACAACCTCCGGAAGTTCGCGACGGCGGAGGATCCCGACGTCTTCCAGAGCTATCACGCCCGCACCGATCCCGACTCCTTCCACTTCTTGCCGTCCGGTTCGGTCGGCATCCCGCCCGTGGTGTCGGTGTACCTCGCGTTGGCGTACCGCTACGCGGCCGACCACCGTTGGCGCGTGCCGGAAAGCGCGCACTTCTGGTCGCTGATCGGCGACTCGGAGTTCCGCGAAGGCTCGCTCCTCGAGTGTCTGCCCGACGTCGCGGAGCGCGACCTCGCGCGCGTGACGTGGATCGTCGACTACAACCGCCAGAACCTCGACGGCACGCGCATCCCGAACGAAAAGAGCCTCCGCGGCGCGGATTGCGACCGCATCGAACGCACCGCGGCCGCCAACGGCTGGCGCGTGATCCAGGTGCGCCACGGCAGCTTCCGCAAGCGCTGGTTCGCCGAACCCGACGGGGATGCGTTGCGCGAGCTCTTCGAAGGCGCGCTCAGCGACTACGAGTATCAGATGTTGATGCTCGCGCGTGATCCGAGCGACATGCGCCGGCGCTCGATCCAGAAAGTGCCGCGGACCGAGAAGGCGTTCGCGCGCATGAGCGACGACGACGTCGTGCGACTCTTCCGCGACGTCGGCGGACACGATCTCGCCGCACTGATCGACGCACTGACCGAAGCGCGCAACGAACGCGCGCGACCGACGCTCGTGATCGCGCACACGATCAAGGGTTGGAACCTCGAGTGCGAAGCGAACCCGTCCAACCACTCGGCGCTGCCCAACAAGAAGGAAGTCGAGGCTCTGCTGACGAAAGCGGGCCTCTCACTCGACGATCCGTTCGCGCTGTTCCCCGAGGACTCGGCCGAGGGCCGGTGGCTCGCCGGACGCCGGGAGCTCTTCCGCAAAGGCATCGAGGAGCACGTGCGCCTGCGCGCCGAGAACCGCGACTGGATCCGCCGCGCGATCGACAAGGACGGCGGCATCCCGGACACGCTCGGCATCGACTTGTCGCTCTTCCCGGTCGCCCACACGCAGTGGATGTGGGGCCAGATCGCCGCGAAGCTCGTGCGCATCGGCACCGCCGACGAAGGTGGACCGGAAACGGCGACCAGCGCGAAGGCGCTCTCCGAGGAAGAACAACGCTGGAAGACCGCGGCGGACTTCGTGCTGACGCTCTCGCCCGACGTCGGCACGTCGACCAACATCTCGCCCGCGATGGACAGCCGCATCTACGGGCCGGACATCGCCGAGCCGCTCGACGAGGAGCTCGAAGTCGACGCGCGCCACCCGCAGCTCGTCACGCAGGAAGAAGTCTGGACGCGTCACATCCGCTTCGAGATCGCCGAAGCGAACTGCATGAGCGCGGTCGCGGCGTTCGGGAAGATGGCCCACTACACGGGCCTGCCGTTCTTCCCGATCATGACCGTGTACGACTTCTTCATCAAACGCGCGCTCGACCAGCTCTACTACAACCTCTACTGGGGCGCCGAGTTCGTGCTGATGGGCACGCCGAGCGGCGTCACGCTCTCCTCCGAAGGTGCGCAGCACTCGTGGAAGAGCGACATCCAGATCCCGAACCTGATCACGTGGGAGCCGCTGTTCGCGGTCGAAGTCGATTGGATCCTCGCGGACGCGATCAAGCGCCACATGGAGGACACCAACGAAGGCCGCCGCGGCGTGTTGATCCGCGCCGTGACGCGCGGCATCCCGCAGAAGCTCTTGCTCGAGCACGTGCGCACGCACGCGAAGTCGAAAGCCGTCGCGCCGAACGCGCCGCTCGCGCCGCAGGCCACGGCGAGCGCCGGGACCGCCTGGGGCGGTGCCGTCGACGAAGCGACGTTGCCTGCGAAGCCCGACGTGGAGCTCCTCGAGGCCCTGCGCGCCGACGCGCTCGCCGGCGCCTACTACTGGGTCGACTGGCGCGGCTACGCGGGCTACGAGCCCGGTGAGAACGTCGTCCAGCTCTTCGTGATGGGCTCGCCCGCGACCGAAGCTCTCGAAGCGTCGAAGCAGTTGCTCGAGCGCGGCATCTTCGCGAACGTGATCGTGATCACTTCGCCGGAGCTCCTGCTCGGCATCCTCGGGGAACAGTCGGGCTATCGGCACTTGCTGGAAGGGCTCGGCATCGACGGCGACCTCCACGCCGCGCCGTCCGCGGCGACGACGGCCGACTCGGCCGACGTGGTCTCGCTCGCCGGCCGACGCGTGCCGATCGTCGCCGTCTGCGACGGCGAGGCGGGCCTCGTCGACAACATCGGTTCGATCGTCGGCGTCAAACAACGCACGCTCGCCGTGCGCAAGTTCTCGAAGTGCGGCCGGCCCGACCAAATCTACGCGTACCAACACCTCGACGCGGCTTCGATCGTCGAGGCGTGTGGACAAGCGCTCGCCGAAACGGCGCTCGAGGACCTGCGCATTCCGCGCGAGCTCGTCGAACGCCTCGCCGGCAGGACGCCGCCGCCGCGGCGGGACTGGCGCGCGCTCTGGCCGCAGGCCGGCCACTGAGCTCCTGCCCCTGACGCTCGCGTGGCTGCGATGAGTGCCGAGCCCGAAGGGTCGTCGCCCGAGCCGTTCCGTCCGTTCGAGCGGCTCGCGAGCGAGCGCATCTACGACTCGCGTTGGTGCGGGCTGCGCAAGGACTGGATCCGACTGCACGACGGCCACGAGCAGGACTACCACGTCTTCGAAGTCGACGACGCCGTCGTCGTGGTCCCGGTGTACGAGAACGGCGACATCGCGCTGCTCTGGCAGTACCGCTACGTGCACGGCAAGTCGCATTGGGAAGTCCCGGCAGGCCGCATCGCGCCGGGCGAGGCGCCGGAAGCCGCCGCCGCGCGCGAGCTCGCCGAAGAAGCGGGCTGCGTCGCGCGCGAGCTCGTGCGACTGCCCGGCTTCTATCCGATCAACGGCATCAGCCCCCACTACGCGCACGCGTTCGTCGCGCTCGGTTGCACGCCGAACGACGGCGCGCGCCCCGAACGCAGCGAGCAGATCCTGGTGCAGCGCTGCGCGGCGCACACGGTGCGCGAGCGGTTGCGTCGCGGCGAGATCGCCGACGGCTTCACCGCGCTCGCGTTGCTCTACTACTTCGCCGGCGCGCACGCGCGGCCTTGACGAGAGCGCGCGCGTTCAGCGCGTCTCGAGGCGCAGCACGAGCCGAGCGTCGCGCGCGACATCGAGTGCGAAGCGTCGTGGCTCGCCGCCCTCCGGCGTGAACTCGAGCCACGCCGCGTCGAGCGGCAGGCCGACGCGCAGGCGCCCGTCCGCGAGCGACTCCGGACCGTCGCGAAGCCCCGCCGGGTCGACGTGTTCGATGCGCTGATAGACGTGCGAAGTCGTCGTCCCGCCGTCGACGCTGACGATGAAGTACTGGAACGGCTTGTCCTGCCGGAACCCCTGCGGGCCGAACTCGCCCGCGAAGCTCGCCGACACCTTGCCCGCGGCGTCGAACACCCGCACGCTGCCGCGGCCGGACCACGGCGCGCCGGACGGGGCATGCGCATCGTCGTTCGCGTGCGCCCCGCTCTCGGCGACGAACGCGAGTTCGAGCGGTCGGCGCGGCGAACTCACGTCGACGGGCAAGCGGAGCTCGACGACACCCTCCGCCGCCGTCGCGGGATCGACGTCGAACGCGAACAGCTCGCGGAACTCCGGGACGCGGACTTCGACGTGGAACGGCCGCGCAGGCAAACCGACGAACTCCGCGGTGCCGCGCGCGTCGGCCGGCACCGAGTTCATCCAGTAGCCCGAGCTGATCATCGTCGGCAGCGGCCGGCCGTCGGGGCTGCTGCAGATCACGCGGGCGGAGGTCACCGGCTCGCCGCGCGCGTCGACGACGCGCATCGAGACGTCGAGCGCTCGGGTCAGTTCGCAGGCGAGGAGCGGCTCGCCGGGCTCGTAGTCGCGGGTCGAGAGGAACCACGGAGCAAAACCCTCCGCACGCACCCAGATCCACCATGGCCCCGGACGCCCGGCGAAGAGCTCGAACGTTCCGTCGGAGCTCGTGAACGTCTGCGCGGCGACCGCACGTTCGCCTTGTTCGCCCGCGCGTTGCGCCACGACACGGAACGAGTCGATCGCCGCGCCGAACTCGCTGTCGAAGACGCGCCCGACGAACGTGAGCGTGTCGCTGCTGCGCGCGCCGAACGCGAGCTCGACGCCGCTCGCTCCGCCGTTCGCCCGCGCGAGCGCGCGCGCCGACGTCGCGCCGGGCGGGTACGCGGCGAGCTCGTACTCGCGTCCGTCGGTGCCGTCGAGCACGAACTCTCCCGACGCGTCGGTCGTGACGCGCGCGACGATCAGCGTCTCGTCGAGTTTCGGTGCCCAGAGCTCGCGCAAGTGCTCGACACGCTCGCTCGGCATCCGCGCTTCGACGACCGCGCCGGGGACGGCCTGGCCCTCCGCGTCGAGCACGCGACCTCGGATCGGCGCGGCGCGTTCGAGCCGCGTGACGCGCTCGCGCACGGCGCCCGCCGCCGTGAACGGACCTTCGAAGCGCACGGCGAAACCCGGCGCGACGGCGCGCACGAAGAAACCCTCCTCGCCGTCGGTCGAGAAGTACGCGTGGCCGGAGCCGTCGACCGCCGCTTCGACGCGCGGATCGCGCGCCGTCCCGAGCACGCGCACTCGCGCGTCGCGCAGCGGCGCGCCGGCCGCGTCGATCACCCAGATCGCGAGTTCGCGGCCGGAGCCGAGGACGAACTGCAGGTCGTCGCCAGGGGCGACGAGTTGCAGCGTCCCGTCGACGTACGGATCCAGGGCCGCGGTCAACTCGTGCTGCGCGGGCGCGAGTCGCTCGAACGCGAACGAACCGTCCGCGTCGGAGGTCGTGCGCTGGCGGACGAGCACGCGATAGCTCACGCCGGGATGGCCGGCCGAACGCCCGCGACCGCGGCGATCGTGGTTCGCGGCCGAGAGTTGCGCTCCGCCGAGCGGATTGCCGCGCAGGTCGACGACGCGACCACGCGCGCGCCACGCCGGCGCGAGCCGCAGTTCGATCGCGTCGACGTGCCCGGGCCGTTCGAGCTGTGCGGCGAGCCCCGCCTGCGTGACTTCGTCCCCGCGCTCCGCGAAGACCGAGAACTCGCGCGGCAGTCCGGCGAACTCGAAGCTGCCGTCGGACGCACTGACGACCGACGCGGCAGGATCCACCGGGGCGCCCGAATCGACGATCGGGTGCAATCCGTGGAAGAGCCAGACCGTCGCGCCTCCGGCCGGCAACCCGTCGGCGTCGACGACGCGGCCGACGAGCGACGACGCGGCGGGCAAGAGCCACTCGATGCTTCGCGGCTCGCCCGGGTTGCGCAGTTCGACCGGCGCCGCCGCTGCGCGCTCGTCGAGGGCGGTCGCGTCGAGCGCCGGCTCGTCGGCGTGTTTCGCCGGACTCGCCGCGACGTCGAGCCTGCCACCCAACGCCAAGCGGGAACCCGACGTCTCGAGCGCCACCGAGCGCCCGTACGGCACCGCGAGTTCGATCCGGCCGCGCTCGTCCGACGCGCGCTCGAGCGCTTCGAGCCCTGCGATCCGCACCCTGACCGGCAGCCCGACGAGCGGCGCGCGAGCGACGTCGTCGAGGACCGTCACGTGCCACGTCTCGGTTGGTTCGGCGACGACGGAAGCCGTGCGCGCGGGCTCGGGCTCGAACGGCGGTGCAGCAACTTGTTCGGCGAGCGGTTCGACGGCGGAGGTCGCCTCGTTCGGCGTGAACTCGGCCATCGCGACGGCCGCGTCGGCGCCGAACCACCACCGAGCGAAGAAGAACGCCACCAACACGACACCGAGCAGCGCCGCGAGTTTCGCGCGCCAGGCCCGTTCCGCGCCGCGCGCGAGTTCGCGGGCGACGACGGCGCCGCCTTCGCGAGGCAGCGCGAGCGGGAGCAGCGCGAACGTCCACTGTTCGCGCCCACCGGCGGACGAATCGAGTCGTTCGCGCAAGAGCGCGAGCCCGCGCTTCAGTCGAGTGCGCACCGTCTCGAGCGGCACGCCGAGGCGTTCGGCGACCTTCGCCGGCGGCAGATCGTCGTAGAACCGCAGCAGGATCGTCGTGCGGTACGGTTCGCGCAGCGCGACCAACGCGTCGATCACGGCGCGCCGCGCGTTCTCGCGCTCGACGATCTCCTCGGTCGAGGGCAGTCCTTCGGGGCGTGCGACGGCCTGCTCCCGTGCGCCGCGCCGACCCGCGCCCCGCCGGCGTTGGAGCGCGTGGTTCTGGACCACGCGACGGAACCAACCCTGCAGCGGACGCGACGCGTCCGGCCGAGTCCGCAGGAAGGACACCCACGCGTCCTGCGCGACGTCCTCGGCCTCGTCGCGGTCGAAGACGAGCCGCGACGCGAGCGAGTGCACGAACGACGAATGCGCGAGCAGCGCTTCAGGTGAACCCGAGTCCATGTGCGGTTCGAGGTGCGAGTCGTCGCCTTGCATGCCGCGCGCGAGTTCCTGGGTCCTGCCGAACCCGGAATTCGGTCCTGGACCAATGTACTCGCCTGGTCGCGACCGCGAGGGTTGCCGACGATCCGGAAAAACTTGAACCCTGGCACGCCCCCGCGGCGTGGATGGCGTGGGCCGCGTCGTCGAACCGATCCGTCTCCCTCGTCTCTCACTCCGGTTCGGCGACGCGGCTTCGTTCTGCATGCGGCCAGTCCACGTCCAGTGGACGCAGCCGGGCGGGCCTCGCCCGCGGTGACTTCCCGTCGGGCGGCTTCAGCGCACGAGTTCGACCAATCGCAGGCTCGGGCCCGGTCGCTCCACACGCCAGAGCGCGGTCAGCGGGAAGCGCATCTCGGTCGGCAAGAACGCTTCGAGGCCGTCCACCGAGCGACCCTCCCAACCAGGCGAGATGCGCCAGAGCTCGCGTCCGCGCGTGCCGAGGCCGTCGAGTCGCGAGCCCGCTCCATCGCGGTCGACCAAGAGGACGTGCGTGATCCCGAGCGCGGCGAAGAGCTCGTCCGGCGTCGCGCCACGTGCGCGCCACGCCGGCTGCACGCCGTACTCCCCGCTCGCCGGATCGACGCCGCAGAGTTCCTCGACGAACCACGCGTCGAGTCCGAGGCGCTCGGGCGGGTAGAGACCAAGCTTCAGGAACTCGAGTCGATTCGCTTCGCGCTGGCGGAGCTCGCGCAACTCGGCGAGCCGCTCGAGCGACGGACGATCGAGGTCGATCGCCGGCCCGTAGTGATCGATCGCGATCCGTGCGCCCGCCGGCAGCGCGGCGAGCCGGCGTTCGGCCTCGGCGCGCGTGTCTTCGCGCGCGAGCACCGCGTCGAAGCGCACCGCCTGCACGAGCGGCACCGCGAGCACGACGCAGACGAGCGCGCGCGTCGCAGGACGCGTCCAAGCGAGTTCGACGATCCGGCCCGCGAACAATCCGAGCAACGCGCCGACCGGCAGCAAGTAGCGCACGTGGTCGCTCGGGTTGGTCAGGAAGAACACGCCCGCCGCGAGCGTGAAGAGCCACACGACGAACCACCGCCGCTCGCGCAGGAAGAACACGAAACCGAGCACGCCGAGCACCGCGAGCGCTGGGTCGTAACCGAAGAACGACGTCGTGAGGTGTTCGACCGAGTCCCACGAGACGCCGAAGCGCACGGCTTGGCCGCCGACCGAGAACTCGCCGGCCGCTTGGTCCGCGCCGACGACTTGGTGCTGCTCGACGCGGCCGTAGCGCAAGTAGTAAGGATGCCCGACGAGCAGCGCGAGCACGACGAAACCCGCGACCGCGAGCACGCCGCGCCACACGCGCCGGCGCAAGGCGGCCGCCGAGAACGCGCTCGCGCCGATCGTGGGCGCGAAGGCCCACGCGAGCCCGACCAGTCCGAGGAACACGAGCCCCGACTGATGGCAGGCGAAGGCGAGCGCGGCGGAGAGCGCCGCGGCGAACAACGAGAACCAGCGTCCGTCGGTCGCGTGTTTCGCCGCGCTCGCGACCGTGAGCAAGCCGAAGAAGACGACCGGCACCCATGGTCGCTCGTGGGTCGAGAGCTGCACGTGCAGGAGCGACGTCCCGACCAGGAACGCCGCCGCCCACGCGCCGACCGAGAGCCCGAGCGCACGCGCCGCAGCGAACGCCGCGAGCGCGGACAGCGCGCCGAACACGGCGATCAACACACGCGCCGGGATCTGCACGAGCGCCGGCTCGTCGAGCGCGCGGACCTTGAACTCCTCGGTCGAGTGCCACGCGCCGAACACGCGGCCGACCACGAACTCGCCACCGTAGACGGGCAGCAACAGGTACGGGACCAAGTACGGGTACGACGAGTACTTGCCGACCGGCGGGACGAGGTCCTTGTCCTTCGCCATGCCGAGCGCGTTCTTGACCACGTGCGTGTCGGGCACGTAGTTGCGCGGCGCGCCGTGCCCGATCGGCACGAGCCGCAGCGCGAACGGCACGAGCAAGAGCACGAGGAACGCGCCGAGGATCGCCTTGAAGCTCACGCGAAAGCTCCGAACTCTGCGGTCGCGGGTCCGCTCAAGCGTCGGGATCGACTTCGAAGCGCTTCAAGAAGTCCTCGATCTTGATGTCCTCGAGCTTGGTGATCAGCAGCTCCATCGCTTCGTACGGGTTCATCTTCGCGAGCACCCGGCGCAGGATGTGGATCTGCTTCAGCTTGCGGGCGGAGATCAACTTCTCTTCCTTGCGCGTGCCCGACTTCTCGATGTCGATCGCAGGGAAGATCCGGCGATCGGCGAGGCGCCGCGAGAGCACGAGCTCCATGTTGCCCGTGCCCTTGAACTCCTCGAAGATCACTTGGTCCATGCGCGAGCCCGTGTCGACGAGCGTCGTGCCGAGGATCGTCAGCGAGCCCGCGCTCTCGGTGTTGCGCGCCGAACCGAAGAACGCTTTCGGCTTCTCCATCGTGCGCGAATCGATGCCGCCCGACATCGTGCGACCCGAACCGGCTTGCGCCGAGTTGTAGGCGCGCGCGAGGCGCGTGATCGAGTCGAGCAGCAACACGACGTCCTTGCCGAGCTCCACCAGACGCTGCGCGCGCGCTTGCACGGCTTCCGCGACCTGGCAGTGGCGCTCCGCGAGCTCGTCGTTCGTGCTGACGAACACGTGCCCCCGTTCGACGGAGCGTTTCCATTCCGTCGCTTCTTCGGGACGTTCGTCGACGAGCAGCACCATCAGCTCGACGTCGGGATAGTGATCCTCGATCGCCTTCGCGAACTTGCGCATCAGGATCGTCTTGCCCGAACGCGGCGGCGCGACGAGCAAACCGCGTGTGCCGCGACCGATCGGGCAGAGCACGTCGAGGATCTTCAAGTTGACGTCGCCCGACGGATCGCCGACCGAATAGTGGAAGTCGGGATCGATGCTGACGAGCCGTTTGAACGGCACCAGGTTCGCGACTTCGCGCGGCGGCTTGCCGTCGACGGTCGTGACGTCGAGCAGTTGGTACTTGCTCTGTCCCCCGCCGCGACCGACGGGACCTTCGATCAGCGCGCCGTCGCGCAACTTGTGGCGCTGCACGTGCGCTTGACCGACGAAGACGTCGTCGGGCGCGCGCAGGAGATCGTTCTCGAAGCGCCGCAGGAAACCGAAGTGGCCCTTCTCGAGCACCAACATGCCGCGCGCCGGTGCGAGCGGTTCGCGGCCCGGGCGTTCGTCGCGGCGCGGCGCATACGCTTCGGTCGCGGTCGTGCCGGAGTCGTCGCCTTGCGGCGCGTCGGCGCTCGCGCCGGCGCTGCTCGCCGAGCCGACGGTCGCCGGACCTGCGCCCGCACGGTCGCCGTCCTGGAATCCGCCACGTCCACCGCGCCCACGGCGGCGGCGCCTCCGGCGTCCTTGACGTCCGTCGCCAAGACCTCCGTCACGGCCGCCGCCTGCTTGCGACGGCGCATCGGCCTGCGCCGGGTCCGCCCGGTCCGCCCGGTCTACCCGGTCGGGCCTGTCGGCCCGGTCAGGTCGCTCGGAGTCGGCCGAGCCACGACCTTCGCCGCCGCGGAATTCGCTCGACGCACGCGGAGCGAAGCCGCGCGGTTCGCTGCCGCCGTCGAACGGCCCCTCGCCGGATCGACCGTCGGCCGCGCGCGCGCCCCGTTCGCGGCGCGGGCCTGCGTCGCCGCGCGAGCCGCTCGGGCCCCGCTCGGCCGCGCCGCGCTCGTCCGGTTCGCGACCGCCGTCCGTCGGACCAGGCGCCGCTCGGTCCTCCGCGCTTGCCGGGTCGCGCTCGGTTTCGGGTGCGCCGGCGCGCTCGTGCCGACGGCGACGCCGGCCGCCTCGGCGACCGTGGCCACGACGATTCTCGTCGCGACGCCAATCGCGGCGCTCGCCGCCGCCTTCCCGGCCCTTCGACGACGCTGCGTCGCCGAAGATCATCGCGCCAAACGGCGCGTCGTCGGGGTCTCCGCTCTGAGCTGCTGCTGAATCGGTCAAGTTGGACCTCGTGGGAGATCGGAACTCGGCGGCGGGTCGAGAGCAGGCGCCGCACACTTCGTCGTGGCGTGCCGCTCGGCGTCGCGCCGAGCGCAGGAAGAGCGTCGCACCGGCGCGGCGGATCGAACGCCCGCGTCCATCGGACGCGGCCCCTCGCGGCCGCCGTTCAGGCGGTAGCGCGAGGACATCCGCACGTCGACGGTGAACTCCACCGGACCCGCGTCGTCTGCGGCGCAGCGGAACGCGATCGCGTCACGCCGCGCTTCCAGGTGCTCCCGGGCTCTGCGTCGGCTCCCGGCGCGTGCGCCGGCGAGGCCGGTTTCGCGGGGAGTCACGGCTCACTCGGAGCCGCCGATCGAGAGCCTCTGCTGGGAGGCTGGAACCCGAGGGGTCCAGGGGCCGCCGGAACCTGCGAGCTCTCGGCGACGGAGGGAAGCATGCCCGATCCACGCCCCCGTAGGAATGGCCTTTTCGAGAATTCTCCGCGCTCCACGGCCGTCGCGTGGCGGAAGGGGCTTCGCGCGGGTGGCCTGCGCGCGCCCCGGCTCAGCGCTCGGCGATGACGCACCGGACGCTGGCCCGCGCGCGGTGCTCCTTCGCCGCGAGGCAAGCGAGGAACGCGTCGCGCACCGCTTCGAAACGGGGACCACATGCATCGCGCAGCAGGCGCATGCGATCGAAGCGCGCGCGCCACGCGTCGAGCACCGCGGCGTCCGCGGGACCGTCGAACGCGAGCTCGCGGTCGACGAGCGTGAATCGACGCACGACTCGCAAGCCCGCACCCTCGGCGTGGGCCGCGAGCTTCGAGCCCATCGAGAAGTCGTACCGCCCGGCGGCGAGGGCCTCGCGGGCGTAGGCAGCGAGCGCTTCGCGGGCTTCCGCGGCGAGCGGCTCGTGCCCGAACAGGTCATCGATTTCGACGAGCGCGAGCCAGCCACCGGGGCGGACGACCCGCAGCCACTCGCGGAGCACCGGCTGCAGGTCGACGAAGTACGCGCACGAGAAGCTCGACCATGCGCCATCGAACGACGCGTCCGGCTCGTCGAGCCGGCGCAGGTCGCCGAGACGGAAGCTCGCGCGAGCGAGCGAGCGCGAACTCGCGGTGTGCAAGAGCTCGGCGTTGCCGTCGACGCCGACCACGCTCGCGCCCCGGCGCACGAACTCGGCGCTCACGTCGCCGATCGCGCAACCGAGATCGATCACGGTGCTTCCGGCGAGCGCTGGCAGCGCGCCGAAAACGCTCGGCCAGTCACGCCAAGCCGCTTGGCGGCCATACTCCGCGGAGAGACTCATCGAGTAGCGAGTGGCACGCGCCGGACGCGCCGAACGTGCGTGGCAGACTCGGCGCGGAGCGGCGTCTTCGGAACGCGCTGGGATCCGGATGGGATCCGAGTTCGGACGATCGCGGCGCGCGCAGTACCGATCCCGGTATCGGCTGGCTCCGGCAGCGCCGCCCAATGGACGCGCGCAGGTTCGGAAGGTGGTCGGGGTGACTGGATTTGAACCAGCGACCTCTGCGTCCCGAACGCAGCGCTCTAGCCAAGCTGAGCCACACCCCGACGTAGGGAGCGCAGCACGATAGGCGCGAGGCCTCGAATCGTCAACCCCTGCGTCGGGCTCGACCGGCGTCGGCGCGGGCGAACTACCGCCCGAGGTCGACGAAGATGCCCCCATTCTGCTCGGCGAGGGCCTTCATGAAGTCCTTCTGGAATTCGCCGATCGCAATCGTGTGGACGACGACTTTGCGCAGTTCGTTGGCAGCGAGCACTTCGCGGAGGATGTCGTCGGTGTCGACGTATTCGCCCGTCGACGGCCGGCCGTCCGACAGGAAGAAGACCGTGTCGACCTTGACGGCGTACGTCGCCGGCGTGGTCGCGCCACGTTCCGGCACGCCGAGCGCGGTCATCAGCACCCCGAACGTGTTGGTCTGCCCACCGTCGAGTCCCGCGGCCCCCACCAACCCGACGCGCGCGAGATCGTCCTTCGAGCTGCCGCCGATCGCTTCGAGTCGCAACACCCAATCGCGCGCCGCGGTCTTGTTCGCCGGCGACGCGTCGACCAGATCCTTCTTCCACGGCTTCACGTCGGTCGCGAACGACAGGATGTTGAAGCGCACGTTCGGCTCGAGCCGGTCGATCGTGCGCGCGAGTTCGGTCTTGCAGATGTCGATGCGCATCATCGACGGATAGTTGCCGTCGGCGAAACGATCGCGCTCGACCACTTCGTTCTCCATCGAGCCCGACACGTCGATCACGAAGATGATCGAGATGCTCGGCGTCGTGATGTCGTGGTACGAGACGGCCTTGGTCTCGAAATCGCCGTCACCGCCGAGCCGTTTCTTGCCCGACGAGTCGACACCGGTCGTCGGTCCGAGGCCCGCGCGCAGCTCCTTCACGCGCTCCTCGGACATCAGGATGTAACCGTCCTTCAGGTTGTCCCAGTACGCGCGCCACGCCTTCGCGTCGTCACCGAAGTCGCGGCCGAGGTGTCGGGCGAGCGCTTCGACGATGTCAGGCGTGAGGCGCCCTTTCTCTTGATCCAGTCGTCGGATGAGTGGATCGATCGCATCGACGCTGCGCACGGTCCAGAGCGAGCGGATCGCGCTCGCGCGCACTTGCCAGATCGGATCCGCGAGGCTCGAGATCGCGAACGGCAGGACCAACGGCGACTTCAAGCTCGTCAGCGCGTCCATCGCCGTGAAACGCACGGCGGGCTCCTCGTCCTTGCACGCGACTGCGATCGACTTCGGCGCATCCGCGTCGCCGCTCGTCGCGAGCGCCTGCACCGCGGCGCGCCGCACCTCCCAGCTCTTGCTGCTGAGCAACTTGCCGAGCGACGCCACGGAGGTGCGGTACTTCGCCGCTTGGAACGCCTTGAGGCACGTCACCAGCGTCGGCTCGTGACGTTCGGTCGCCATCACTTCGACGAGTCGCACGACCGGCGGCTCGGTCTTGAAGCTCGCAAGCACGGTGACGACGGCCGTCTGGATGTCGGGCTCCTCGTGCTTGAGCGTCGGCAGCACCGCGTCGACCACTTCGGCCGACTCGAGGCCTTTCAAGGTCAACACCGTCTCGCGGATCGTGATGACGGCGGCCTTGCGCTCCTTCTCGTCCTTGCCCGCCTTCTGGTATTCGCGGGCGTACTCCTTGTAGTACTTCTTGAAGTCGGCGATCGGGTCGGACTGCCCGTTCGCGAGCGCCGCGACGCAGAGCAGCGCGCCGAGCACGAGGCCGAACCGGAAGCACACGAGGCGCAGCGTCTCGAAGTTCATGGCGTCGAGCCAGTCTAGTTCGTGGCCAAGGGTCGAGCTACCGACGCCGGCCCACGCGCCACCCACGCCCCCACACCGTCGGCACCACGCTACTGCCTCGCTTCGCTGGCCAGAAAATCGAGGAAGGGCTGACACCGCGGCGAGTTGGAGCGGTCTGAGCTCGGTGTACGGGGAATTCCCGAGGAGCTCACCGATGCGTTTCCATCCGAAGTTCTGTCCGCTGCCCGACTGTCCGTCGCACTCCGGCTCGCCGTTCCACTACCGCCGGCGCGGCCGTTACACCCGCCGCTGCGACACCCGCCAGGTCGAGCGCTTCTTCTGCGTCACCTGCTCGCGCGGCTTCTCTTCCCAGACCTTTCGCCTCGACTACCGCTTGAAACGCCCCGACCTGCTCGTGCCCTTCTACTTGGACCGGGTTTCCAAGGTCACGCACCGCCAATCCGCTCGCAACCACCGCTGTTCCCGCACGACCGAACAGCGCCACTTCCGCCTGCTCGTCCAGCACTGCACCGACTTCCACGCCGCCAAGCTCGACGAAGTCCGCAAGCTCGGCGGCCTGGGCGAGAGCTTCTCCCTCGACGAGCTCGAGAGCTTCGAGAAACGCCGCATCCG
>JAKLKU010000008.1 GCA_023150475.1 Planctomycetota bacterium | reverse complement strand
GTCGAGAGGCTGCTGCGCTGGCGCGTTTTTCGGCCCGTTTCCAAGCCGGTTTTGGCGCAGTGATGCGGGGCAGTATCCGTTACGGGCGTTGTGCGCCGAGCGCCTTCAGTTGCTCGCGCACGTCCTTGTAGTCCGGCCAGAAGATCGAGATCTCGCGCAAGAGCTGCAGCTTCTCGCCCGAGGTCTGCGCGGCGGCGGCTTGCGCGTACTTCTGCTCCGCGCGTTGGATGAAACCTTCGACGAGTTCGCGGCGCGTGATCGCGTCCTTGTAGTACTGCGTGAGCTCGAGCACCTTCGCGAAGGCGTCGCGGGCCTCCGGGTAGCGCCCGTCGGCCTGGTATGTGATGCCGTCCTGGTAGATCGTCTCGAGTTCGGCGTCCTGGACGTCCGCGAGTGCGAGGTCGAAGCGTTCGTTCAACGCTTCCGACGTGCCGCGATTCGTCTGTAGCAACGTGCGAGCATCTTCGAAGCGCCGCCTGAGCGTCAACCGTTCCGCTTCGTCGAGGATCGCGACGGCTTTCGCTTCGCGGCTGGCGCGTTCACGGCCTTCTTGGGCCGCGACGAGCGTCGGCTCGATCAAGAGCGCGATGCGGTACTCGTTCTCCGCCGCCGCGTAGAGTCCGCGAGCCTCGAGATCCGCCGCGATCGCCGCGCGGTCCTCGGCGAGCATCGTCGACACTTCGACGCGACGGCCGGTCGCGCGCTCGTTCTTCGGCTGGTACTTGATCGTGTAGGAAAAGAGCGTCCGCGCTTCGTGGAGGAAGTACGTCGAGAGCGCTTGCGCTCCTTCGCGGTAGTAAGACTCCCCCATGCCGTTGCGGTAGTTGATCTGGAGGAGCACCTGCGCGATGCCGTTCTTCGCGCGCTGGTCCGTCGGGACGTAGGACAACGCTTCCTCGAACTTCTGCTTCGCGAGCTCGAGGTTGTCCCCGGCGTGGGCTTCGATCGCCTGGAACCGCGCACGGTCCGCGAGCTTGACCAGCATCTTCTCGTGCCACGCTTCGACGACGCGGTCGCCGGGAGCGATTTCGCGCGCCGCCCGCACGTATCCGAGCGCCTCCTCGTCGCGGTCCTCGAAGCACGCGCGCCGGCCCTGCTCGAGCAGCACGGCCACCGACGCGAGCCGGTACTGCTCCTCGGCGACCGGGTCGTCCGGATGCTCGCTCGCCCGGGCCTGCGCGACGCGCAGCGCCTCGGCGAACCGTCCGTGGGCGACCAGGCTGGGCACGTCCGCTTCGACTTGCTGCTCCTGTGCCGCGCAGGCGGCGAGGAACATGGCGGGGAGGAGACCGGAAAGGACGGGGAGCGAACGGCGGTCGTGCATCGGACGGCGCATGGGAGGCTGGATGTACCCGAGGACGCCGGAGACGTCCAATCCTTCCCCTGAAGGGCGGCTCCCGCGCGACGCACGGCTTGCGCCCCGGGAGAGCAGCGCGGTGCAAGGTGCCGGTGCGTTCGGAGCCCGGCGTGTTCCGAGCCCGGCGCGTTCGACGTTCGGCGTCTTGCGCTCGGCACTCGGCGCTCGCCGCACGCCGCTCGCAGCTCGCCGCACGCCGCTTGGCGCTTGGCGCTCGGCAGCCAGGGCCCCGGGCCGAACGGCGCACGGCAGACCGTGCGAGCCGACCCGCGGGCGCGGTCACGTGCGCATCGAGTCGAACAGCGCGAACCCGAGACTGCCGAACAAGAGGATCGGCAGCCAACTCGCGAGCAACGGCGAGAGCACGCCTTCGACGCCGAGCTCGCGCGCCATGAACTCGGTGCAGAAGTAGAACACGCAGCAGAGCAGCCCGAGCATGATCCCTTCGATCGCCTTGCCGCGCTCGCGGCCGAGCAGGAACGGCAGCGCGACGAGCAAGAGCACGAAGTTCGCGAGCGGGAACGTCAGGTGGTACTGGAGCAGCGTCTGGTACGCCGCGTTGTCGGGATCACGCGCGAGCAAGGCGTCGACTTCGCTGAACGAGAGTTCGAGCGCGCGCTCGCGGCCCTTGATCCAGAGCGAGATGTCTTCGGGCGTGATCGAGATGTCGTCGAGCCACTGCACGCCTTGGCGCGACGCCTCGAGATCGACGATCTCGCGCTCGCCGTGCACCAGGAGCCAACCGAAGGTCCCGTCGCCGCGAGCCTGCCACAACGCGCGCTCGGCGGTGATCCGCGTCCATGCGCCGCGAGCCTTCATCACGGCGAGCAGCCCGCGGATCTCGGCGGTGCCGAACTCGCCCGCGTGCGGCCGGAACTCGGCGATGCGCGCGTGGTTGCCGGCCTGGTCACGGACCCAGACCTTCTCGTGGACCGGTTCGAGCCGCTGCTCCTCGAGATAGTCGCGCAACGAATCGCGCAGCGGTCCGAGCGTCGTCGTCGCGTACTCGCGCAGGAAGAACATGCCCCCGGCCGCGAGCACGGCGCCGCCGAGGATCGGCAACAACGTGCGATGCGCGCTGACGCCTGCCGCGAGACTCGCCGTGATCTCGTTGTGTTTGATCAGGCGCGAGAGCGTGAAGAGGCCCGCGGTCAACGTCACGTAGGGCGCGACCTGCAGGAACACGAACGGCGTGTTGAGCAAGTAGTAGCGGGCGACGGTCCAAGTGCTCGGCTGCGTGCCGTCCTCCCACCGCTCGAAGTAGGAAAGGTGGGACGTCAGGTCGAAGATCACGGCGAGCCCGACGACGAGCAGCAACGCCGTCGCATACGACGCGACGAAGAGCCGGCCGATGTAACGATCGAGATGGCCCGCGAAGCGCGCCCGGAAGAGCCTCATTGGCGGAAGGCCCTCCGGCACAACACGAGTCCGGCGACCGCGACGAGCGCGGGCACGGTCCACGCGGCGAGATATTCGTGCACCGCGCCTTCCTGCGCGAGCGACTTCGAGATGCGCATCGACAGGATGTAGTAGACGAGGGCGTAACCGACCGACACGGCGAGCGCGGCGAGCTGAGTGCTGCTCTTCATCAAGAGCCCGGTCGACATGCCGAGCAAGAGGAAGAGCACGGGCGTCAGGCCGAGCGCCCAACGCGATTGGATCTCGTACTTCGCGTACGTGACGTCCTTCTCGGGCACCTTGCCTGCGGCGATCAGCCGGCGCAGCTCGGGCGTCGCTTGGTAGCGCCACGAGTTCTTGACCTTGCGGTCGGTGTCGAGGAGCTCGTCGAGGTCGAGCACGAACGTCGGCTCACCTATGGTCGTGTCCGCGGTGCCGTAGACCGTGCGAGCGTGCGTCAAACGGATCGTGACCTTCGATCCGGCGACGGAGATGTGCACGGTGTCGGCGAGGATCGTGCGATCGGGTCGCCCGTCGCCCGCGGGCACGTGGATCAGCGCTTCGTAGAACGTGTTCTTCTCGCGGAACGGCGCGTTCAGATAGAACTGCCCGATCGAAAGCTCGGTCTGCCCAGGCGCGAGGTCCTTGAAGGCCTCGACCACCGACTCCTTCAGGTACTCGCGCTTCCTGAGCGAGAGTTCGGGGGACACGTGGTGCGCGAGGACGCCGAGCAAGCCGCTGCACGCGAGCGCGACGCAGGCGGCCGGCGCCATGGCGCGCCACGGATGCGTGCCGGCCATGCGGATCGCCGTCCACTCGCTGTCGGCCGCGAGCCGGCCGTACGTCGCCGTCACGGCGAGCAGGAACCCGATCGGCAGCAGGTACGGGACCAAGTCGAGCAGCACGATCGGCAGGTAGCCGAGCAACAGCCCGAGCCCCGAGCCGCCGAGTTTGTGCAACGCACTGACCGCCACGCCGGGAATGGCGATGAAGAACATGCCGAAGACGGCGAGCACCACGCCGAACGCGAGCTGGCGCAGGATGTAGACGAAGAGCGTCACGCGCGGTCGGATTCTAGGGCGCGCCGCGCGCGGAACCAGTCGCAGGGACCCGAGCGAATCGAACCGCAGCGCCGGCTACGATCGATGCGTGGAGCGCAAGGTGTTGAAGTCGAGCCGCTCGCGTTCGATCCGCGTCGAGACCGACGACGCGGGTCGCGCACGCATCGTCAAGCGCTTCGCGAGCAAGGGCGAACTCGCGCGGCTCTTCGACCGCCGGCGCGCGGAGCGCGAGTTCGAGCTGCTCGAGCTCTGCCATCGAAGCGGCGTGCCCGTGCCGCAGCCGCTCGGCCTCGTGCGCCGCGAAGGCGGCTTCGAAGTCGCAACCGAGCTGCTCGACGGCCATCGGAGCCTCGCCGAGCTGCTCGCCGACTTGCCTGCCGAGCCCGGCGCTGAGCCCGGTGCCGAGCCCGGCGCCGCACGATCGGGACGCTGCGAGCCCGGTATCGCGACCTTTCGCGCGCTCGGCGACGCGCTGGCGGCGCTCCACTTGCTCGCGATCGACCATCCGGACCTGCATCCGGGCAACGTGCTCGTCGCGCCGAACGGCACGATCGCGTTGATCGACTTCCACGCGGCCCACCGGCGCGCTCGGCCGAGCGCTCGCCGACTCGCCCGCGACGTGATCTCGCTCGAAGCCGCGTTGCGCGAGCGCACGTCGCTCGCGGCGCGCGAGGCCCTGCTCGGCGCGTGGCTCGTCGGCGTCGGCGCACTCGGCTCGCACGTACTGCGCGGCGCCGCGCTCGACGCTGCGTCGCGCGCTCGCCGGATCGCCGTCGTGGCGAAACGCGCTCGCCGCTCGTGGCGCGGCGGCAACGCCGTGCGCGAGACAGGCGAGTGCATCGTGCGCCACGACGCGCCGCCCGAACTCGACGCACCGCTCGCAGCGTGCCTCTCGGACGCGACCGGTCCGGACTCGTGCACGCTCGAACTCGACTCCCCCGCCGGTCCGCGGCGGATCTTCGTCCTGCGCGGCGACCGACCGAGCGTCGCGAGCGCGTGGTTTGCCTCCGCGCGTCTCGCGGAGCACGCCGTCGCCGTCGCGCGGCCGCTCGCGTGCAAGACGTCGCGCCCGTGCGCCGCGGCGTTCGAGCTCGGTGCCGACGCGAGGCCCTACGCCGACGCCTCGGGCGAGTCCGCCGCCCGCGCGGTGGCCGAACTCCTCGGCACGCTCTTCGACCGCGGGCTCTTCGTGCCCGGGCTCGCGCAGGACGACCTCGTCGTCGAGCGCACGAATGGCGCGCGCGGCGCGAGCCGCGGCGTGCTCGTCGCGCCGCGCGAACTGGTGCCGTGGCCCGCACGGATGGGTCGGCGCACGAGGCCGCGGCTCGCGCTCGACGCCCAAGTCCTCGCGGAAGGCTTCGCGGCGGCGAACCGCGGCCACGCGGCGGCGCGCATCGAACGAGCGCTGGCCGCCGGACTCGGCGCGGAGCTCGCCGATGGCTGAGCGCTTCGTGCGCCGCGCGCGGGTGCGCGGACTCGAGCTCGTCGCGAGCGCGAGCGACTTCGCGCCGGAGTTCCTGCTCGCCGGCGCGCTGCGCGGCGCGAGCGAACTCTCGCGCTTCTCGCGCTTCGAGGCCCAGACTCGCGCGAACCTCGAGCTCGCACTCGGCCCGGGCGACCATCGAGCGCTCGCCCGCGGCGTGCGCGCGCACACGGCGCGCATCGTGCGCGAGTGGCTCAAACTCTCGCGCGCGGCCGGGAGTGCGAAGAAACGCGAAGAACTCGCAACGTGGGTGCGCGAGACCGTCGAGTTCGACGACACGTTCGCGGAGTTCGAGCGCGTGTCGCGCGCGGGCCGCGGCGTGTTGATCGCGACGGCGCACCTCGGCAACTGGGAACTGCTCGCGGCTGGCATCCGCCTCGCGGGTTTCCCCGGCGCCGTGATCGCGCGCCGAAAACCGAACGATCCGATCGCGGCGTGGTTCGAGGCGCTGCGCGCCGCGTTCGGCATCGAGACGCTCGACCAAGCGGCGCCGCCACGACGCGCGCTCGGCGTGTTGCGCGAAGGCGCGGTGCTCGGCGTGCTCGCGGATCTCGCGCCGCGCCGCATCGCGGCGGAGACACTCTCGTTCTTCGGGCATCCGGCGCTGTGCATGACCGCGCCGGCGGCGCTCGCGCGCGCGGCGAAGACGCCGATCCTGCCGGCACGCTGCGTCGCGATCGGCCGGCGCTATCGCTTGTCGTTCGAGCCGCCGCTCGAGCTCGATCCAAAGCTCGGCCACGCCGCGGCGCGCACCGAGCTCACGCAACGCCTGCACGACGTCTTCGAACGTTGGATCCGCGCGACGCCCGAACAATGGGCGTGGCATCAACCGCGGTGGTCGCTCGAACGTTCGCGGCGCGCGCGGCGCTGACGGACTCGCGAGCCCGAATGGGCGGACGCCGACGTCAACGGCTCGGCCGACTCGCCCACTGCGCGAGATCGGGCTGTTGCAGCAGACGCTGCCACGTCAGCGGCCGGTACTGCTGGTACCCGAGGAGCCGCGATTCGAGGTCCTCGAAGCCCAGCATGCGCGTCGCCGCGATCTTCGCGAGGTCCGGATCGCCGCAATAGACGACGACGTTGACGAGCCACTCGAACGCCGGCGAGAGCTGGCCGAGCTCGACGTCGCGCTCCGCTTGCTCGAGCCTCGCGCGGGCCCAAGCGAGCCGCTCGGCCTTGATGCGGTTCGCGAGCTCCTCGACGCGCACGAATTCACTCTCGTCCGCGCGCACGGAGAAACCGTCGAGCAGCGCGAGGGCCTCCGCGTACTCCGGGCACGCCGGCGAACGAGTCAACGCCTTCGCGTCGAACAGCACTTCTTCGCACGTCGCCGGCGTCGCCAGGTCGACGCCTGGGAACTTCGCACGCTCGGCGAGCACTTCGGCGGCCTTCGGATGCGTCGGCCACTGCTTCAGGAACGTGTCGAGGCGGCGCACGTACGCCCGCGGCGCGGCAGGATCGATCGGCTCGACCAGATACCGCGGCGGAAAGCTCTCGATGAAGTTCTTGTGCCACACACCGGCTTCTTCGTCGGCGCGCAACGCGTTCGCGAGCGCACGGCCCTTCGAGAGCTCCGCATGCAGCACGGCGACTTCGCCGGCGATCTCCGGATCCGCCGCGAAGTCCTTGGGCAACGCGGCGAGGTCCGCCTCGAGCAGGTCCCACTGCGCGTGATCGCGGTGCTGGCGCGCTTGGACGAGCCGCGCCTCGCCGCGCGCGAACGTGCGCTCGATCTTCGGGTCCTTGCGCCAGAAGAGCCAGTACGCCGAACCAAGCCCCGACGCGAGCATGATCAGCAACGCGATCATCGTCCCGACGTTGCGCGCCTTGGTGCGGTGCACGATGTCGGCGGCCTTGCGGCGGTGGACCTGACGCTCGGCCTTCGACAGCGGCGGCGCCGTGGACACCGGCGGCGCGGGCGCAGCGACTTCGGCGGGCCGCTCGTACTGCAGCGTCAACGTCGCGCTGCCGAGCACGAAGCTCGTGTTCGGCGCGATGCGCACGTCGCCGCGTTGCGGAGCACCGCCGACCAGCGGGAGCTGCGCGCCGGCTCTCGTGCGCAGGATCGCGCCGTCGTCGCCGATGTCGAGCTCGGCGTGCTCGTCGGCGATCAAGGGGCCCGAGAGTTTGAGCTGCACGTCGACGCCGGCGCCGATCGACAGCAGGCCGGGCGTGACGGAGAACGAACGCCGCCGCCCGGCGTCTTCGACGATCAGACGGATGGTCGTGGCGGGCATCGGTGCGGCGGAGACGAGCATGACGAGCCTACCCGGCGTGCGCGCGACGGTCGACGGCGGGCCGAGCCTCGTCGCCCGGATTTCGAGCTGCGTCACGGCGCATCGCGCGTGCGAGCGCGCTCGCGACGCTCGACGCGACGCGCGGTCGCGCTCGGTCGAGTTCGGCGCAACGAGCGCGAGAGCGTCGATGCGAGTCGTTTCGCTCGTTCGGATGCGACAGCGTGCGCCAAACGAACGCCGACGCCGAACGCCCGAGCTACTTGCGCGGCCCGGCCGCGTAGCGCTGCGTGCTCGCGTCCCAATGCACGCCGCCGAGCGCGCGCACCTGAGCTTTCAGCTCGCGCCACTCGTGACCGGTGATCGGCGCTTCGGCGACACCTCGCGGCGAGCGCCCGGGATTCCGCGGCCGCGGCGGCGGGCCGACGAGAGGTGCGAGCGCACGCCAGACTTGACCGCGAAAGTCGTTGTCGACTGCGAGATTGCCGTTGGTCGACCCTCGGGTCGTCACGAGCCGCGGGAAGACACGGTCGACCGCCGCGAGCGGATCGTCGGTCGGCACGAGCAGCACCTGCGGAACGTCGGCGACCGGACGCAGCGCCTCGAGCAGCGTCTCGACATCGACATCGGGAGGACCCACGCGACCTTCCGTCCACGCGCCACAGAGCAGCGGCAAGCCGTCGAGCACGAGCAGCGGATGGTGCAGGTCCGGCGCCGGACGATCGAACGTCGCATCGGGACGCAGGAGTCCGATCGAGAAGCTCGGCCGAGTTCGGCCCGGCGACGTCTCGAAGACCAAGCTCGACAGCAAGTGCACGCGCCGAACGTCGGAATGATCGAGGCTCGGCCCCAGCGCGACGTGCCGATCTGCAGCGCGCGCGAGCCGGCCATACGCCGCGAGGCGCGCGCTCGCGCCATCCTCGCCGAGCGCGCGCAGTTCGTTGACGGCGCGCACGTACGCCGCAGGATCGATGTCGTCGGCGAACGGGCCGGCGCTCGCGTGGATCGAAGCGAGTTCCGCGGGCACGGCCGGCGCGCCGGGCACGTCGAGTGCGTGCACCGCTCCGGCGAGCACGCGGTGCGGGCCCGGGTAGTCGCTCGTCGGCTCGAGCGCGGGCAGGACGAAGCCCACCGAAAAAGTCGCGTGCGTCTCGGGGATCCGTTGGATCTGGGCCGCGTCGACGTGAGCGACGAATCGGCCGTGTGCGTCGACCACCGTGGGCTCGAAACACACGTCGTCGAGCGTGGGCTCGACGGTTGGATCCAGCGCGACGCCGGGCTCGCGCGCGATCACGACGAGCGCCGGCACCGGCCACGTGAACGGCCGTGTGCGTCCGTCTTCCGCGCGCCACGTCAGTCGCCCGGCGAGCCGCACGTACGCACCTTCGAATCGCCCCAGCTCCGCCGGCCGATGTTCGTGGATCGCGACGGGCTCCCACACGACGCCGACACGTTCGCGCGGGTCGGCGAGCGCTTGCCACGCCGGCTCGCTCGCCGCGCGGCTTCCGGGCGTCGGCGCGCGGAGCTCGAGGTACGTCTCGAGCGGCGCCGCGAGCTCCATCCGTCCGCGCAACTCCTGCGGCTCGGCGCGCTCGATCACCACCGGCGCGAGCCGCGTGAACTCGGGCGCACGCAGACAGTCGGTCGGGCAAGCGACTGCGTTCGTCCGTTCGGACTCGAGCTCGTTCGCCGGAAGCGAGGACTGCGCGCCACACGCGAGGAGCAGCACCGAGAGCATGCGCGCAAACTACCGCCGCCCCGGCGCGCGGTCACCGTGCGGCGAACGGCGGACCCAGCGATACGGCTACTGGCGCGGCCCGGCCGCGTAGCGCTGCGTGCTCGCGTCCCAATGCACGCCGCCGAGCGCGCGCACCCGTTCTCTCAGCTCGCGCCACTCGTCGTCGGTGATCGGTTCCACGGCGAACGCTCCGGCTCGACGTCTCCCGAAGAGCGGTTCGCGGACCGGCGGCGGCCCGACGAGCGGTGCGAGCGCGCGCCAGACCTGTCCGCGCAGATCGTTGTCGAGCGCGAGGTTCCCGTGGCGCGAGAAATCGCCTTTCGGACGCACCCGTCGGTCGAACACGGACGACGCTACGGCCCGACGACCAGGCGCACGCCGTCCGACAGTCCGAGATTGTCCGGCGGCAGGAAGCCCGAGTCGCGGTACCAGAACTGGCCGAAGAGCACGTCGCCGGGCAGCACGTTCTCGCTCGCCATGTAGCTCTGCGAGAAGTGGAACGAGAGATGCCCCGAGCACGCGCCGCTCGCCGTGCCGCTGTCGGCGAGTTGCGCGTTCGTCCGCACGAACGGCGCTTGCACGAGCAGCGTGCCGCCGGCGAACGGCAGGTTCGACGGCGCGCGGCTCCAGAAGAAGAAGCCCCAGCGTTTCTCGAGCACGTCGTTCGCGACGACGAAACACGCATCGTCGCCGGTCGCTCGCGGAAAGCCCGCGACGGTGACGAAGCTCTCGCAGTTCGCGCTGCTCGTCTTCGGCGTGCCGTACGTGACCACCGAGCCGACGTTGCCGGCGCTCGCGAGGAACACGTCGCGCACGCCGTTCGCGTCGCCGGACACGAGGTTCGTCGCGTCGCTCGCGAACGCCACCGACAGGCCGTCGTCGGAGACGCGTGGATGGAAACAAGCGCCGTTCGCGCTGCCGCCGAGCGGGCCGCGGCTCGCGAGTCCGTTGACGCCGGTCGACAGTTCGTGCACGAAGACGTCGAGCTCGTTGCCGACGTCGAGCGGCACGATCAAGTTGCGCGCGGCGCTCGTGAACGCCGCGAAGCGGCCGTCGCCGGAGAGCCCGACGTCGAGTGTCTCGCCGTCGGCTTCGACGCCGCCCGGCCCGACACTGACGCGCACGACTTGCCCGGTCAGGAGATCGTGGACGAACGCGTCGGCGACTCCGTTGGTGTCACCTGGTACCAGCTCGGGCGCGAGACTGACGAAGCCGACGTAGCGGCCGTCGTTCGAGATGCACGACGAGTGCGAGGCGCCGCCGACTTGTCCTCCGCCCGACGTGACGCTGACGCGTTGAGTCACGCCGAGCGCACGATCGAAGACGAAGACGTCGGTCAGCCAGTTCGTGTCGCCGGCGACGAGGTCGAACGCGTCGCTCTCGAACACGACGTGACGTCCGTCGCCGGAGAGGCCGCCGCCGAAGCTCTGGAACGAGCCGGCGCCGCCGGAGAGCGCGCGACTCACGAGCTCGATCGTGCCGTTCGTGCGGTCGCGGACGTAGACGTCGAGCACGCCGTTCGTGTCGCTCGAATCGAAGTTCGACGACCAACTCTCGAGCGCGACGAAACGCCCGTCGTTCGAGACGCCGGTCGGGAACGACGCGTCGGTGCCGAACGCGCCGGAGCTCGCGCGGCTCGCGCAGTCGGTCACGTTCGCGACTCGATCGCGCACGAACGCGTCGAACGTCGCGTTCGAGTCGCCCGAGACGAGGTTCGCGCCGACGCTCGCGAATGCGACGAAGCGACCGTCCGCGGAACACGCGGGCCGACCCGCTCCGAAGTCCGCGGGTGAACCGTCCTGGGCCACGCTGACGCACGCGACGGCACCGGTGGCGCGCGAGTAGACGTAGACCTGGCCGTAAGGCGTCGGCACGTTCGGCGTCAGGTTCGCGGCGCTCGAGAGCACGAGTTCTGCGCCGTTGCTCGTGAGCTCGACTTCGGTCGCCGGAGCCCACGCCGGCCAACCTTCGGACGTGACGTTCGCCCGCGAAGTCGACTGCGCGGACGCGAGTCCGGTCCACGCGCACACGGCGACTGCGAAACCCGTCGTCCTCCTCATGCCTGCCACCCGGTGCGATGCTACGCCGAACGACGCGGACGCGCGACGGTGTGGGCGGAAGTTGAACGCGGGCGAAACGGCGCGTAGCGTCGCACTCGCCATGAACGAGACGATACGGGCCTACCTCGACGAGCTCGACACCACCTACGCGCGGTTGCACACGGCGAAGGAGGACCTCTTCTGGACGACGAAGATGGGCCTCGCCGACGACGCCGACGCGGCGCAGCGCGAGTTCGACGCGCGCGAGATCGAGCTTCAACGCTTCTTGAAGGACCCTGAACGCCTGGCTCGCACGCGCGAGGTGCTCGCGCTCGCTGAAAAACCTGCGAGCGACGCGAGCGAAAGCGAACGCGTCGCGCTGCGCGGCTGGGAGCTGACGTTCCGCTCGCACGTGATCGAATGCGCGGAAGGTCGCGCGCTGTTCGAGGAGCTCGTCGAGGACGAGGGCCGCTTGCAGCGCGCGCGCGGCGAGTTCGAGCTCGGCTACCGCGACGCCCAGGGCCGAACCGTGCGCGCGTCGAGCGTGAAACTCTCCGCGCTCCTGCGCAGCGAACCCGACGCCGCGGTGCGCCGGTCGGCGTGGGACGCGCTCGCGTCGATCGAGCCGTTCGTGCTCGACCACGGCTTCCTCGACGTCGTCGAGAAACGCAATCGCCTCGGTCGCGCGCTCGGCGGCGAGGATTTCTACGACGGCACCGTGCGGCGCGTCGAACGGATGACGAAGCACGAGATCTTCGAGCTGCTCGACGAGCTCGAGGCCCGCACCCGAGAGCCCGCGCGCCGCTCGCTCGACGCGCTGGTCGCGAAACACGGCGCGAGCGTGCTCGAGCCGTGGAACTTCCTCTACATGACGCTCGGCGACACCACGAAGGCGACCGATCCGTACTTCCCGTTCGCCGAAGCGCTCGCGACGTGGGGCCGCTCGTTCGCCGGCCTCGGCATCCGCTACGAAGGCGCGACGCTCGTGCTCGACTTGGTCGACCGCCGCGGCAAGTACGAGAACGGCTTCATGCACGGTCCCGAAGTCGGCTGGCGCCGCCGCGGCGAGCGCGTGCCGGCGCGCATCCACTTCACGGCGAACGCGATCCCCGGAATGGTCGGCTCGGGCCAACGCGCGCTCGAGACGCTCTTCCACGAAGGCGGTCACGCCGCGCACTTCGCGAACATCGACATGCCTGCGCCGTGTTTCGGCCAGGAGTTCGCGCCGACGTCGGTCGGCTTCTCCGAGACGCAGAGCATGTTCTGCGATTCGTTGCTCGGCGACGCGGACTGGCGCGTGCGTTACGCGAGGACGCGCACCGGCGAGCCGATGCCGCTCGGCGTGATCGAACGGGCGCTCGAAGCGAGCCAACCGCTCGCCGCGTGGCAAGCGCGCGGCATGCTCGCGGTGTGTTACGGCGAGCGCGCGATCTACGAAATGCCGCGCGAGAAACGGACCAAGGCGAACGTGCTCGCCGCGCTGCGCGACGTCGAGAAACGGATCCTGTTCCTCGAGCACGGCGCGCCGCGGCCGATTCTCGCGGTGCCGCACCTGCTCGCCGGCGAGTCGAGCGCGTACTACCACGGCTACGTGCTCGCCGAGATGGCGGTGCACCAGACGCGCGACTTCTTCCAGAAGCGCGACGGACACTTGGTCGACAATCCGGCGATCGGCCCCGACCTCGCGCGCAGTTACTGGCGCGAAGGCAACCTGCGCACGTTCCGCGAGTTCGTGAAGCGCTTGACCGGCGAAGAGCTCTCCGCGCGTCCGCTTGCCGAACACGCGAACCGCACGGTCGACCAAGCGCGCGCAGAAGCGCGCGCCGAGGTCGCGAAGGAGCCGACGCTCCCGCGCCCGCCGGGCGCTGCGGGCTCGAACCGACCGGTCGAGCTCGACGCCCGGATCAAGGTGATCCACGGCCGCGAAGTGATCGCCGAGCTCACGCCCGGCCGCTTCGACGAGTTCGCGCGCACGTTCGCCGCCTGGATCGACCGCCAGACGGCGGCGTGAGGCTCGCGCGGCGCGGACCGCATCGCACCGCACGCACCGCATCGCGCGTTCGATACCTGGGCGTTAGCCTGGCGGCGGAGAGTCTCGATGCGCAAGCTCGCGCTCGTCGTCGGATCGGTGTGCGTCGCGTTCGTCGCGTGGTGGCTCGCGCGTGACGCGAAGCCCACGTTCGTGGCGGAGGCCGAACCTGCAGCGACGGCGGCGGCCGACGCGCGCGAAGCCGTGTCGCTGCCGGAGCTCGAAGTCGAGCGTGCGCCGGCCGACGCGCCTGTCGCCGAACCGCGGCCAACCGCGAGCGAAGCGCGAGCGGCGAGCGACGTGCAGCGGGAAGTCTCGACGCAGGGTTTCGCGTACCACGGCCGCGTCGTGACCGCCGACGACGGGACTCCGATCGTCGACGCGTGCGTCTCGCGAAGCCGCAGACCGCTGGTGCGCCGCTCGACGGCCGAGCCGGAGACGGTCGTGTACACGGCGGCAGACGGCACGTTTGCCTGGCCGAACGACCTCGTTCACTCCGTGCCGCTTCGCGTCGAACGCGCGGGCTTCGGGCTCAAGTTCGCAGTGCTGGATCGCCGCCACCGGAAACTCGAGAACGCCATGACCATCGAACTCGCGCGCGGCGCCGAGCTCGTCGTGCGAGTCGCGGGCGAGGTTCCGACCGACGTCGAAACTCGTGTGAGCCTCTCTTGCTCGCTGGCGGCGCTCCGGCAACCGGACGACGACTCGGACACCTTCGCGTCGGCGATCGAGCGTTGGGACGCGCCGATCGAGTTCGGCCGCGCGCGTTTCGTCGACTTGCCGCCCGACGTGTCGCTGCGGCTCGCGGTGGTCGCCGGTCGCCGCGAGCTCGTGGTCGAGCCCGACCCCATCGTGCTCGAGCCCGGCGAGCGCCGCGAGCTCGACTTGCTCGGGGGTCGAGGCGCGCGCGTCGTCGGCACCGTGCGCACGGTGGCCGGTGAGCCGGTCGGTCACGCGCAAGTCTGGTTCGACTCCGCGACCGAACGATCCGACTCCCTTCGCCAGGGCCGGGCGTTCACGTGCGACTCGAAAGGCGAGTTCGCGCTGCCTCAGCTCGGCGTCGGCCGGTGGAAGCTCGGGCTCGCGCCGGCGCGGCCCGACGACGCGGACCCGAGCACCGAGTTCTGGTCCTCGCCCATCGAGCTCGAAGTTTCGCCGTTGGACGAGGAGCTGCGCGTCGACATCGTCGCCGAACGCCGCGGCACGATCGCGGGTCGGGTGGTCGACCAACTTGGCCGCCCCGCGGCCGGCGTGCGAGTGCGGGCCGCGCCGCTCGATCCGACGTGGCTCGGCCGCGCGCTCGGCGAAGTCATGCTCGACTCCGAGGAGGACGGGAGCTTCGTGCTCGCCGATCTCGCAGCGACGCGCGCGCGAGTTTGGGTCGAGCTTGGCCAGTCTGGGCAAGTGTGCGACTTCGTCGACGTTCGGGTCGGCGCGCGCGACGTGGAGCTCGTCGTGCGCCCCGCCGCCACGCTCGCGATCGAGATCGTCGACGGGAGCGGCGCAACGAACGTCGAAGGCACCGTGAGCTACGGCCGGGCCGACGCCGAGCTCGGAGCCTTCCCCAGCGCGTCGACGTTCCTCATCGGCTCTGCGCCGCGGATCGACGGGCTCACGCCGGGTGTGTGGGACGTCGTCGTGACGACCCGCGATCGCAAGCTCGGCTTCGCGCGGGTCGAAATCGTGTCCGGTGAGCCGCGGCCACCGTTGCGGATCGTGGTCGCACCGAGCGTCGAACTGCGGCTCGCTACCAACGAGCGCTGGGTGCCCGTCGTCGTGCGCTCCGGCGAAGTGCAAGTCGCGGGCACGAATCTCTCGCGCGGCGCGAGCGAGCGCGTGCTCGTGCCTCCAGGCACCGTGACGATCACGTGGCGCACGCCCTCCGACGGCGTCGTGCGCGAACGCGAGCTGACGCTCGTGGCCGGTGCGCGTCGCACGGAGCGTCTCGACGCGGAGTGACCGTGCGGAGTAGCCTCGCGGGCGTGGGAGCTCGCGCGAAGGTCGGCTTGCTGGTGGTCGTGATCACGGCGGTCGTGATCTTCGCCGCGTTCGTGCTGCGGACGCGCGACGTCGACTCGGCGAGCGATCGCGCGCACGGAAGCGTCGCGAGCCCGGTGGCGGGCGCGAGTGAAGCGAGCACGCCGCAACTCGCCGAGCCGGGTGCGAACGGCGCTCGCGATCCGGCGAGGACCGAGCTCGACGCGCCTCTCGTGGCGGCGACGGACGAACTCGCGACGGCGACGCTTCGGTTCACGGTGCTCGCACGCACGACGCGGGCGCCGGTCGCCGACGTCCTGCTGTTCCTCGGCGCCGTCGACACGGGTCGCGGCGACACGGGTGGCGGCGACACGGGCCGCGGCGACACGGGTGGCGGCGACACGCCGGCGGACGCGAGCGGCACCGAGACGCCGCATCCCGTCGGCAGCGCGCGCGACGGTCGGCACTGGACCGACACGGACGGTCTCGTCGAGTTCGGCGACGTGCCGTCGGGCCTCATGCTCCAAGCGTCGGTGGTGCAACGGACCGCGCCGTACGCGATGACGAAGGTCACGATCGAGCCACTCACGCCCGGCGAACGACGCGAGCTCGTGATCGAGCGCCCCGACCGTCCCGACCGCGAATTCTGGCTGCGCCTCGTCGACGCGCAGAGCGGCAAACCGATCGCCGGCGCGCGGGTCTTCCAGAGCGATCGGCCCGGCTTCCACGGCGTCGACAGCGGTTGGATGTTCGATGTCGACGAGACCAAGGTCGTCACGACCGACGCGGAAGGTCACGCCGTCGTGCAGAGCCCGTCGTGGCGCAACGAGTCGCTGCACGTCGACGCCGCAGGCTTCTCGCCGGTCGCGACGCCGATCGTCGCCGGGCACGAGACGCGCGATCGAGCGTTGGTGCTGCAACTCGAGCGCGCTGGCGTTGCGGGTGCTCGACGCTCGAGGCGACGAGCTCGCGGTGCTGACGGCAAGCCTCGCGAGCGGCGAGGTCACCAGTCTCGTGCACGGCGAGTGACGGCTCGGCGCGGCTAGACTCTCGCCCGATGCGCTCGTCCCCCACTTCGACGTCGCGAACGCCGACGCTCTCGCCGAGTACGGGCCCCTCGCACGGACCGCGCGGCGGACGCAGCGCCTGGTTCGCGAGCGTGGTCCTCGTCGCGGTCTTGGGCGTCGTCGCTTGGCGACTCTTCGGCGGCGCGCGCGAGGCGCAGTTGAGCCCGCTGGTCGCGACGCGCGACGCGACACCGAGTCCGGCGTCGACCGCGAACGAACTCGCTCCGCCGGAAGGCGAAACGCGCCGCGCGAGTTCGACCGACGACGAGCCGCCGCCCGCGTTCGTGCGCCCCGAGTGGTCGTACGCCGGGCCGGCGCGCGCGATCGGTTCGATTCCGTTCGAGTCGCAGTGGGTCGAGGCGCGATTCTTCGGCCGCGCGCTCGACGCGGAGACGTTGCGGCCGATCCCCGGCGCGCGCGCGGCCGTGCGACGCGGCGCGTGGTCGAGCGGTCAGAACGCCGACGACGATCCGGCGTTTCCCCAAGCGTTCGCGGCGGGGGACGGCGTCTTCGAGCTCGTCGGTTCGAAGCGCACCGGGTGGCAGCCGACGGTACGCGTCGAGGCCGAAGGCTACGGCCCGCGCTACGTGCCGATGCGCGACGGACACGACACGCCCGACCAAGCGGTCGAGGTGCGCCTGATCCGTGGCGGCACGCTCGACGTGCTCGCGCTCGGCGACTTCGGCGCGTTCGAAGGGCCGTTCACCGTCAACCTGCGCGTCGACGGCGTGGCGCTCGCCGTCGAAGCGAGCGGCGCGAATCCGTTCGAGGTCGGCTTGCACTCGTGGCGCGTCGTGCTCGACGCCGCGGGCCGAGCGCGGATCGAGGACTTGCCCGCGCGCACGCCGATCGGCGTCGAAGTGCGCGCGTTCACGACCGTGCTCGCGCATTCCGCGGACCCGATCGTGCTCGCGCCCGGCGAGGAGCGCCGGCTCGAGTTCACGTTCGGCGCCGGCACGACGGTGCGCGGCACGTTGCGCGATCCCGAAGGCCGGCCGCTCGCCGACCGCGAGGTCTGGCGCGTCGCACGCCGCGATCACTCGGACGCGTTCTCGACCTCCGACATCCACGAAGCGACGGCGACGACCGACGCCGACGGGCGTTTCGAGTTCCCGCGCGTCGGCGCAGGAACGCATTGGTTCGGGCCCGCGCCGAGCTGGCGCGAGAGCGAGCCCGCCGCCGGCTCGGGGCTGGTCGGCAGACCGGTGCGGCGCACGCTCTCCGCGAGCGAGCGCGACGTCGAAGTCGAGCTCACGGCGTACGTCGGGCTCTCGATCTCGGGCACCGTCGTCGATCAGGCGGGCGCGCCGATCGCGCACGCCGTGGTGACGACGCAAGCGCCGGGCGTCGGCGCGCTCGCGGCGGAGAGCGGCGTCGACGGCAGCTTCGTCCTCGGCCCGCTGCTTCCGGGCGAATGCCGGCTCGAAGCGAGCACGCGCACCGAGTGGCGCAGCCGCGGGCCCGTCTCGGCGCGCGCCGGCGCGCGCGACGTGCGCCTCGTGCTCGAGCCCGCGGCGACGCTCGTGCTCTCTCTCGAGGACGAACGCGGCACGCCGACGACCGCGGAACTGCGTTGGCGCGCGTCCGACGATGCCGAGCGGCGTTGGTGGCGCGCGCCCGGCGGACCGGAAGTCGAGCTCGGCGGATTCGGTGCGTGCATCGTCGAGTTCGTCGCGACGAACGCCGACGGAGCGATCGGCTTCGCGCGGATCGCCGTCGATCCACGCGCGAATCCGACGCGCGCGCGGGTCGTCCTGCGTCGCGGCGGGCGGCTGAAGCTCGTCACGCGCGAGAATCGCGAGCTCTCGGTCGCGATCACGAGCGACGAATTCGCGCTCGCCGACGTCGACGTCGGCGCGCACGCGCCGACTTGGATCGTCGTGCCCGCGGCGCCGCTCACGCTCGCCTGGCGTTCGCACGCGAACGGCACGGAGAAGCGCCGCGACGTGCAGCTCGTCGTCGGCGAGACGCTCGAGCTCGACCTCGACGCGCCTTGAGCGCACGGCGCGGAGTCGAATCGAGCGTTCGGTTCGAGAGCGCTGCGCGAAAACAGGTGATTCCTGAAACTTTCCTCGGAGGTCGGCCTTCACCCATGCCCGGTCCGAGCACGCGAGTCTCCGTCGAGATCGGTGCGATCGAACCACCTCGACTCTGGAAGTGACATGAAGACCCTACTCGCCAGCTTGTTCTGCTTCGTCGTGCTCTCCGTCTCGGCCGCGTTCCTCTCCAACGCAGCCAATGCTGCGCCGCTCGGCGGGGCCGCGCCCGGAGGAGGCGGGCTCTACTCGTGGGCGTGCGGACCCAAGACGTGCAACTGCACGACCAGCGACGCGACGCTATCCATCTGCGACAGCGACGAAGTCTCCGTCGACGTCGGCGGCGGCAGTCCGATCACGGTCTCGACGGGTCACTCCACTTCGTCGTGCAGCGAACAAACGGTGCCGGGCGGGATGTGCATCTGGAAGTGCTACAAGTTCGTCTGCGAGTCCCACTGGTACGGCTGGACGTGTTCCCCGACCGGCGCAAGCGCGCTCAAGAACGGCCCTGCCGGGGCCGGCGACTGCCCGTGATGTCCGCGTGAGCTCTCGGACGATCGCGCTCGATCGTCCGAGAACCACCGTTGCTCGCCCTCCTTCGCGCCGTCCACCTTCCGAGTCCACGTTCCATGAAGCTCCACGCCGTTTCGCTGTGTTTCGCAGCCGTAGCTGCACTCGCGATCACCTTCGTCTCCTCCGAGCGCCCCCGCGCGGCCGTCGATCCGCATTGCGACGCCTTCGTTGCCGAGGATCCGAGCAGCGAGCTCCGCCCCGACGCGCTGGAGAGCGTCGCGGGTTCCGCTGAGTCGCAGCCGAGACGGTTGGCCGCAGGGCTCGAGCTGCGAATCGACGTCGAATTCGAAGGTGTTCCCGCCACGCCGCTCCAAGGGCTCGTCACCGACGAACGTGGGCAAGTCACTTACGATGCACGACTCCCGAGTTCGACGAGCATCCCGCTGGATGCGCCCGGTCGCTACACCGTCACGGGCCACGGTCGCGCGTGGCAGCGAGTCAGCAGCACGGTGGAAGTCGCTCCCGACCGCGGTGAGCCGAACGTGAAACTGCGCGCCCTCGCCGTCAACGGAGTGCGAGGTTGGGTCTTCGCGAACGGATCGCCCCAGGGTCTGCAACGCTTCCGGATCACTCTGGAAGCACGCATCGCCACGGGAGATGGCGGCGAGATGCGTGGAGAGCTCTTTGCACACGACTTCACCTCGGCCGAGGGTGAATTCTGCATCTCCGGCATTCACACGTGGGGCCACGAAGTTCGACTGCTCGTCGACGCCGGAAGTGCGGGGCGCGGCGCCACGGATTGGCTGGCTTTCGATGGCACGCATTGGATCTCGGACCTCGTGATCGACGTCGCGGACCGAGCGTCGGTCACCGGTTCCGTGTATGGACGGGTCGTCGATGCCGACACCGGACTGCCCGTCGAACACGCGGTCATACGCATCATCGATGCCGAACGAACGGCGCTCGATGCGTGGCGGTTCGATGGTGCGCTGCAAATGTCGGGAGAGGAGGACGACGACGCCTACCAAGCCGATCCACGCGCATGCGAAGCGTTGTCCGAGTCGGATGGATCGTTCTCCATCCGACACGCGCCGCCGCGGAACGCACGACTGCTCGTCATCGCACCCGCGCGTCGACCTTTCCTGACGGAGCCGATCGCGATCGAACCAGGAGTCCTGCGCGGCCCGATCGACGTCGAGTTGACCCGGGGCGCCGCGATCTTCGTGCGGGTCGTCGAGGATCACACGGCTTCCGCGGGTCACCGCCGACAGGTGTGGCTTTCCGGCCCAGGCCCGCGGTGCGTGAACCGAGTGAGCGATCAAGGAGAGTCTCGCTTCGACGGTCTCGCCGACGGCACGTATCGACTGGAGCTTCGTGACGACTTGGGTGACGGCGCATTGCCGATCGTCGCCGGCCGTTCGGTCACGATCGCGGACGGCAAGGACGTCGAAATCGCGTTCCAGACGAGCGCAGGGCTCTCGAGCACGGCGCTCGAAGGCCGAGTCGAACTGCCGTCGGAGCCGGTCCCCATGAATTGGAGAGTGTTCGTCTTGGATGCCGACCTGCAGACCGAGCCAGAAGCGTCGGCGCCCGTCGATGCGGACGGACACTTCGAAGTGAACGGCGTCGCGCCGGGCCGGAAGCTCGTCGCCGCGATCGGGATGAGCCGCGACCGCTCCCGCTACGGCATCGGTGCTCGGACCGTGGAAGTCCCGCCGTTCACGCGCGTCCGAACCGACCTGGAAGTGGGTTCGCACATGATACGCGTCGCACTTTCGCCGGGCGGCACGCCCAGTGCGGGGCAAACCGTCCACGTGGCCACGGCCGACACGCAACCGGACTGGGCTGCGCGTGTCCTCGAAGAGACCCTCCACCCCGTGACCGACCGACGAGGCGAGCTCT
This sequence comes from Planctomycetota bacterium, assembly GCA_023150475.1. Classification (GTDB taxonomy): domain Bacteria; phylum Planctomycetota; class UBA1135; order UBA1135; genus JACRIN01. Next base: position 238,968 of record JAKLKU010000008.1, on the reverse strand, counting down.
GCATCTGGGGCCTCCCGCAAGGCAAGTACATGTTCACCGCCGGAGGTGTCGAGTCGCGACGAATCGACGTCACCGACGAGCAGGTCCAGCCGCTCGAGATCACGCTCGACTGACGTTCGCTCGCTCGCACCGTGCGACGCACGGACGCGGCGGAACGAGCTCGACCTACCGGCCCGGGACTCGCGCGAGCGCGGCGAGGCGGCGGCGCGCGAGCTCGGCCAGGAACGGTGTCGACGCGCGCGTCGACGCGTCGCCGTCCGCGGTGCTCGCCGCGCGCCACTCGCGTTCGGCACCGGCGTGGTCGTTCGCGCGCCAGAGCACGTCGCCGAGGAACAGGTGGTTCACCGCGAGCGGTGCGAGTTCGACCGCCCGTTCGAGCGCCTTGCGCGCGCGCACGAGGTCGCCGAACGGTCGAGGCGCTTCGCCACGGAAACGGCCTTCGAGCCGCAGCGGCGCCGCGTGGTCGAACGTCGGATCCGCGGCGACCGCGGCGTCGATCGCTTGCACGAGCTTCGGACCGTAGCCGGCGAACAGCGACCGCGTCGGTCCGTTCGCCCACGCGATCAACGCGAGGTGTTGGCCGCGCGCGAGCTCGATCGCGACCTTGGCGGCGACGAGGTCCGCTCGCTCGGGCGCCGTCCGCGCGGCGGCGCGGTCGGCGGCTTCGAGGCCCGCAGTCGCTTGCGAGAGGATCTCGATGCGCAACGCCTCGGGGAGACGCTCGCTCGCGCGCAACACTTGCTCGAGCGTCGGCTCCGCGAGCTCGTCGAGCGCCGCGACCGAGCCCGACTGCAGGCGCAGGTCCGCGGCGAGGAAACAAGTCTGCGCCGCGCGCAAGGCGAGGCCGGCGTCGTCGGGTTCCGCCGCGCTCGCGGCGAGCGCGTCCGCCGCCGCACGGTCGATTTCGGCGAGCTCGGCGAGTTCGGGCGCGTGCTCGGACGCGACGCTCGGCTCGCGGCCGACCCATTCGCTCGCGGGCGGCGCCGAAAGCGCACACGCGGAGCACGCGGAGAGCAGCACGATCGATGCAAGACGTTCCATCGAGCTCCTCTAGTACTGCACGCGATACCACACGCCGCCGAGCCACTCGTGCAGCGCGAGCGCCGAGTCGTGCAGCGCGCGCGACGACGGCAGGAAGTCGACGAGGTCGAGTTGGTCGAGCGTGCGGAACGCGGTCGGCGCAGGCACGACTTCGAAGCCGTTCTGCTCGAACGCGTAGACCGCGCGCGGCATGTGCCACGCGTGCGTCACGACCGCGACCTTCCGGACGCCGTCGCGTTCGAGGATCGCCTTCGAGAAGGCCGCGTTCTCCCAAGTGTCGCGCGAAGCGTCCTCGGCCCAACGCGCGTCCGCGCCGAACTCGCTCTCGAGCACGCGCTTCATCTGGTTCGCGAGCGCCGTCTGGCTCGGACGCAGCGTGCCCCCGGTCGCCAGGATCGGCACGCCGGTGCGTTTCGAGAGGAACGCTGCGTAGCGGACGCGCTCCAGCGAGAGCATCGACAGCGTTTCCTTGACGCCGAATTCGTCCGCGGCGGTGCGTTGATCGCCGCCGAGCACGACGATCGCGCCGACGTCCTTCGGCAAGGCGTCCGGGTCGAGCGGCGGATGCCGTTGCAGCGCCGCGAGCAAACCGATCGAGACGAGCGGTGTCGTCAGCGCGTAGAACGCGAGCGCCGCGCCGAGCATCAGGCTCCGTCCAAGCCGCGGCCGGCGCTGCTTGACGAGCCAACCGATGAAACCGACGAGCATCAGACAGCCCGGCGGCGAGATCAGCGGCTTGACGAAGCTGTGCCCGATCATGCGACGCGCGCGTAGCGCCCGAGCAGCTTACGAACGGACCGGCTCGGGGTCGATGCAACGCCCCGACCTCGGGACGCTCGCGCGAACGCGGCGCTCGGACGGTTCGCAGGCGCGTCGCGAGCGCTAGCGTGTCGGCATGCTCCAAACGCTCGCAGAATTGAAGCGCGCCCTGGGCGAGAGTCGCTTCGCGACACGCCCGATCGAGGCGCTACGGGTGCTCGACGGCGACGAGCTCGCGTTCGCCGTCGAAGTCCAAGTCGACGAACTCGAGGACGCGTGGCGCGAAGCGCGTGGGCTCCTCGAACGCACGGGCCGCTGGCCGGTGGTGACGACGTCGTTCAGCGATCGAACGACTTGGATCGAGCGCCTGCGCGAAGACGATCCGTTCTCGCGCTTCTACTTCGAACAAGCGGATCCCGGCGCGGACGTGTCGCCGCGTGCGATCCTCGCCCGAGCGGACCGCGTGGACGTGGAACGCTTCCTCGAGCAGCTCGCGAGAGAACGGGCGGAAGACGAGGACCTCGACGAGCTCGCCGGCGTCGAACTCGCCGAAACCGAGCGTGCGGTCGGCTCGCATCCGACGTGGGAGGAATGTCATGCGGCAGAGGTGTTCGGCCGCAGAATCGGCTGCGCCCACGACTTGGACCGGTTCCTGCTCGACTGGGAGACGTCGCACGGGGTACGCGCGGAAGCGACCGGGCTCTGCGATTGGCACCGACCGGACCACGCGACGTTGCTGTTCCTGCCGGTCGTGCGCGGCGCCGACGCGTTGGCGTACCTGTCGTGGTACGGCAGCGCGACCCGGCCCGCGGAGCTCGACATCGCGCTCGCACGCAGTTGGGAGCGACGTTTCGGCGCGGAACTCGTCGCGCACTACGGCACGTTGCTCTCCGCCCGCGTCGAACGGCCGCCGAAGACCGCGGCGGACGCGTGGGACGTCGCGCGCGAGCACGACCTCGTCGCGCCGTACATGCGCGACGCGTCGGGCCATCCGCTGCGACGCTACGCGCTGGAGCTCGTCGGTTCGCCGCGTTGGCAGCTCCACGAGCGCCCCTGAGCGACCGAAAATGCGCCGCAGGAACGCTCGCGTCGCCGGCGGTCCGTCGAAGCACTCGCCGCAGCACGACACCGCGCGGGCGACTCCCTCCACCGGCTGCTAGAGCACGACGCCCGGGCGCGGTTTGACCGCGGCGTACGGGTCCGGCCACGGGCCGTCGACGAACGCGTAGTCGCGCGTCGCGGCGAGCGTCATGTACGGATTCGAGAGGTGTCCGCGCGCGATCGCGCAGAGGTCCGCACGGCCGGCGGCGACGATCGTGTTGACGTGATCGATCGATTGGATGGCGCCGACCGCCATCACTTGGATCGGCGCCTCGGCGCGGATCTTCTCGGCGAACGGCAGTTGGTACATGCGGCCGTACTCGGGCCGCGATTGCGGCGTGTTGCCCGCCGACGACACGTCGATCACGTCCGCGCCGCGCGCGCCGAGCTCGCGGGAGAACACCACCGCTTCGTCGACGGTGAAGCCGCCCGCATCGTCGAGCCAGTCGCTCGCGCTGATGCGCACGAAGAGCGGTTTCGAGCTCGGCCAGGCCTTGCGCGCGGCGGCGCAGACTTCGAGCGGGAAACGCATGCGGTTCTCGAGGCTGCCGCCGTACTCGTCGGTGCGTTCGTTCGACTTCGGCGAAAGGAAACTCGAGAGCAGGTAACCGTGCGCCATGTGCAGCTCGAGCACGTCGAAGTCGGCGCCATCGACGCGCCCGACGGCCGCGACGAACGCACCGCACAGCGCGTCCATGTCCGCCCGCGTGAGCGCCTTCGGCGTCGGCCAGTGCGCCGCGTAGGGCGTCGCCGACGGTCCGAGCGTCTGCCACGCAGTCGAACCGACGAGCGGCGCGTCGCCCTCCCACGGCCGGCTCGCGGACGCCTTGCGACCGGCGTGGCCGATCTGCAGACCGATCTTCGAACGCGAATGCGCGTGCACGAAGTCGACGATCCGCTTCCACGCCCGAGCTTGCGCGTCGTTCCAGATGCCGGTGCAGCCGTGCGTGATGCGACCTTCGGGCGTGACGGCGGTCGCTTCGCCGAAGACGAGACCCGCGCCGCCGACCGCGCGGCTGCCGAGGTGCACCAAGTGCCAGTCGTTCGGCACGCCGTCGGTCGCGGAGTACTGGCACATCGGCGAGACGACGATGCGATTCTCGAGCTCGACCGAACGGAGCTTGAGCTTGGTGAACGCCGGGACCGGGATGCGACCGTCGCTCGCCGGCTTCGCGCCGATCGAACGCGCGAACCACTGCCGCGTGTCCTCGACGAGCTTCGGGTCGCGCTTCGACAGGTTGTCCCACGTGATGCGCTTCGAGCGCGTCATCAAGTTGAACTGGAACTGCACCGGGTGCTGCCCGAGGTAGCGGCGCGAGTTCTCGAACCACTCGCGGCTCGTCTGCGCGGCCTTCTGGATGCGGATGACTTCGGTCTCGCGGCGTCGTTGGTATTCGGCGAGCACGCCGGGCACGTCGGCGGTGCCGCGCTCGCGGAAGACGTCGACGAGCGCGATCGCGTCCTCCATCGCGAGCTTGGTGCCCGACCCGATCGAGAAGTGCGCCGTGTGCACCGCGTCGCCCATCAACACGACGTTCCGGTGGCTCCAGCTCGCGCACGAGATCGTCGGGAACGACCGCCACACCGAACGATTCGCCTGCAGCCGGTGCCCGTCGAGGTGGTCGGCGAAGAGGCGCTCGCCGTAGCGCAACGTCTCTTCTTCGCTCGCGCGATCGAGGCCCGCCTTCTTCCACGTCTCTTCGTGGCACTCGAGGATGAACGTCGAGAACCCGGCCTGGAACGGATACGCGTGGACTTGGAAGAGGCCGTGCTCGTTCTCGCGGAAGAGGAACGTGAACGCCGAGAGTTCCTTGGTCGTGCCGAGCCACGCGAAGCGACACTTGCCCCAGTGGATGTTCGGTTGGAAGTGCTCCGCCCACTTGGTGCGCACGAAGCTGTTGACGCCGTCGCACGCGATGACGAGGTCGGCGCCGAGATGCTCCTCGAGCGTCGCGACTTCGTTCTGGAAGTACACGTCGACGCCGAGCTCGTGCGCTCGGTGGTGCAGGATCGCGAGCAGGCGCCGGCGCGCGATGCCGACGAACCCGTGGCCCGACGAACGCACGCATTGGCCGCCGTACCACGTTTCGATGTCGCCCCACGAGACGAACGACTTCTTGATCTCGTCGAAGCTCTCGGGATCCGCGTCTTCGAAGTTCGAGAGCGTCTCGTCCGAGAACACGACGCCCCAACCGAACGTGTCGTCGTGCTTGTTGCGCTCGTACACCGCGATGCGAGCTCGCGGGTACGCCTTCTTCATCAGGATCGAGAAGTACAGTCCCGCCGGGCCGCCGCCGATGCACACGATCTTCATGGCGGCGGGAGGATAACGGAATCCGGCTCACCGCCGCGGTTCCTCGCGCGGGTTCGCCGTCTCCGTTCTTGTACGTAGTCGCCACTCGCCGGCCGATGTCCCATGGACCGAGTTCGACTCGCCGCGCGAATCGCCGGGCTCGGAGGGAGTTCGGCGACCGCGGTGGGTTCGATCTCGATGATGCGTGCGGTCGCCCAACCCCAGGAGGTCCGCGATGCACTCTCTCTCGAAACTCGCCGGCTTGGTCGTCCTCGCGACGGCGAGCTGTGCAGGTCCGAACGTCGACCGCGCCGCCCAGGAACGTTTCCTCGCTGAACTCGGTCGCACCACCGTCACCGTCTTCCCGGCGCACGTGAACCGCGCCGGCGGCGAGGAGTTCGACGAACGCGCCGCCGCACGGATCGCGGCGCTCGCGAACGAGCGCGGTTGGTTCGACGCGCGCACGAGCAGCTCCCACGTCTCGCTGCCGACCGCCTGGTACATGAACGAGGCCAAGATGCTCGGCGACAGCGCCGCGGCGTTCGCCGACTTCGTGCGCGAGCACCCGGTCGAGACGCGCTACGCGCTGATCGCCGACTACCTGCTCGGCACGCACGGCGTCGGCGGCGTCCACGTGGTCGTCGTCGACGGCGAAGGTCGAGTGGTCGACGTGTCGCTCTGGAACTCGCACTGGGACGCGTTCCGGGAAGTCCAGCCCAAGGACGTCGACGGCTGCACCGAAGTCGTGCTCCGCGGGCTCGCGCGCCAGTGGCCGGCCCGCGCCGGCTCGGCTGCTCCGGAGCGCTGAACCATGGCCGCGCCGCTCTCGAGCGACCGTGTTGGCCCGAGCGCTCCGGACACGCGCGTCTCCCCGGCGTTCCTGGGCCTCGCCGACGTGACGCCGCTCGGCGCCGGCGCGACGGGCACGGTCTTCCGCGCCAAACAGGTCGAACTCGGCCGCGACGTCGCGGTCAAGGTGCTGCACCGGACGTTGCGCGCGGATCCGGCGATCGCCGAGCGCTTCGCTCGCGAAGCGCGGATCCTCGCGACGTTGGAGCATCCGGGCATCGTCGCCGTGCACTACTCGGGCGAAGCCGAGTGCGGCCCGTACTACGTGATGAGTCTCGTCGCGGGCGAGAGCGTCGAGCGCGCGCTCGCCCACGCCGCGCCGCTCGAGATCGCCCGCGTCTTCGCGGCCGCCGCACGTGCGCTCGCCGCGGCGCACGACCGCGGCGTGTTGCACCGCGACGTCAAGCCCGAGAACCTGCTCGTCGGCGGCGACGGCCGGCCGGTCTGGGTCGATTTCGGACTCGCGAGCAGCGTGTTCCTCGGCGCCGCGGGCGCGAGCGACGGCGCGTTGTGCGGCACGCCGGACTACCTTGCGCCGGAGCTCGTCCAAGGCGAGCCCGCAGCGCCGGCGAGCGACGTCTACGCGCTCGGCGCGACGCTCTACCGCGTGCTCGTGGGCCAAGTGCCGTTCCCCGCCGACACGTTGTCCGAGAAACTGCGCGCGATCCGCGAGGACGATCCGCCGCTGCTGCGTCGAAAGCGGCCGGAGATCCCGCGCGAGCTGCAAGCGATCTGTCTCAAGGCGATCGAGCGCGCGCCGGCGGACCGTTACGCCTCGGCGGCGGACTTCGCGCTCGACCTCGAACGTTTCCTCGCCGGCGAAGCGGTGCTCGCGCTGCCTCTGCGCGCGCAGCGACTCTTGCGGCGCAAGGTCGAGCAGCATCTCGACGAGATCGCGCGCTGGCAACGCGACGGCCTGCTCGACGACGCGTCGTGCGCCGAACTCGAGCGCGCGTACGAGCACGCCGAGGAACGTCCGCGTGCGCTGCTCGCGCACGTCTTCGGTTCGTTGACCAACGTGCTGCTCCTGGTCGGCGTGTTGTTGTCGGTGTTCGGTCCGGTCGTGCTCCTCTCCGCGACGTGGGATCAACAGAGCCACGCCCTGCGCATCGGTCTGCCGCTCGCGCCGCTCGTCACGCTCGCAGCGTTCGGTGTCGCGCGCCGGCGCGCGCGCGATCCGCGCGGCGCCCTCGCGTGCTGGCTCGGCGTCGGATTGCTCGTCGCGCCCGTCACCTTCTGCCTCGCCGATCTCGTGCCGGCTCTGCGCGCCGTCGTCGACGCCGAGGGCGTGGCGCACGCAGTCGTGCCGGGCCCGATGTGGCTCGCGGGCGACGCGGCGCCGGAGTGGCAACGCGCAGGTTCGGCGCCGCTCGAGTGGAAGCTCGGCGTGACCGCGGTCGCGACGCTCGCCGCCGCTTGGGCGTTGCATCGGCGCCTGCGCGCCGCGGCGTTCCTGTGGCTCGCCTGCCTCGCCGGGATCGGCGCCGTCGCGTGCGGCGCGCTGCGCGCGGGCTTCGGCGAACTCCCGGCCAGTGGACGTTGGGCGCTCGTGCTCGCGGGAGCTCTCGGCACCGCGGCGCTCGGCGTTTCGTTCGAGCGCCGACTCGAACGCGAGCGCGCCTTCCCCTTCTACGGCTTCGGCTTCCTCGCGTTCTGCGTCGCCGCGCTGAACTACACCGGTCTCGGCGTGCCGGCCCGACTGTGGCTCGACGGTGCCGAGTCGCGCGCCGAGACCGCGAGCGCCCTCGTGCACGGGCTGCTCGCCACGGCGGCGGGGCTCTGGCTGCACTTCCGCGGCAGCGCGCTCCAGCGCGCGCTCGCGAGCCCGCCGTTGCTCTTCGGCTTCGCGCTGACCTTGGGCGCGGCGGCGGCGTACTGCGTCGGCGGCTCACTCGTGGTCGAAATCGCGCTGATCGCGACGAGCCTCGCCTACCTGCTGCTCGGACTCGGGCTGCGCCGCAACGCACTGGTGTTGCCGGCCGCGCTCGCGTTGCCGATCACGGTCGGTACCGTGTCGCAACGCCACGTCGACGCTCTGTGGGCGTGGTCGACCGCCATCGTGCTCGGCGGCGCGCTGCTCGTCGGACTGAGCTTCCGCATGCGCAGGAGCACCGAAGCCGCGGCGCACTAGTCGTCACGTCGACAGCCGGGTCTCGCCGCCGGGGCTCGAGGCGCGCGGCGGTTGCGCGAGAGGGTCGTCCGCGCGGCGGCGCGCCGAGAAGATGCCGTAGCTGTGCGCGAGGCTCGCCTCTTCGCCGAGCGCGAAGACCGAGTGCCAACAGACGTCGTCGATGCCGTGCGACGGCATCAAGAGCGCGTCGCCGGCGCGCAACCGGAAGAAGTGGCCACGTTCGACGAGCGTTCGCGCGAACTCTGGCTTCGTGTTGAGCACGCTCGCGAGTTCGTCCGCGTCTTCGCAGTCGAGCGCGCGCAGCGCCTTCGCCGCGGTGCCGAAACTCTGCTTCGCCTTGCGCGACTTCGCGAACGGCGGCACGAGCTCGGCGAGCTCGCGTTTCGGCAGCGCGAACCATGCCGTTTCGCCGACGAGCTGGCCGAACACGACGCCGAGCTGCCACGGCTCCGCGTCGTGGTGGAAGATCGCGCCACCGCCGGGTGCGTTGTTGTAGACGATGCGCTCGGAGAGCCGCACCGAGTGGCCGATCAACCGTTCGAGGAGTGCGCCGAGCTCGCGATTCTGGTCGAGCACCGCGCATTCCGGGAACACGGCCTTGGCGAACGCGTCGGCGTGTGCGGCGCGCGTCGGGTCGTCGAACCACTCCATCAACGACTCGGCGCCGAACGAGAAGCGCACGCGCAACGAGACGTCGCGTTCGTCGACCGAGATCCAGCACAGCTTGCCGTAGAGGTCGCGGGCGATGCGACGGGACTTCGCGCGCCGATGCGCGAAGACCTTCTCGATCTCACGTTCGTCGCCGAGGTCGACGACCGCGCCCGCCGGCTCGAACTCGCGCGAACCCGCGAGTCGTTTCCACACTTCGTCCTGGAACGTCTCGCCGCCGCGGACGCGCTCGAAGAAAGCGAGCGTCCGACGGAGCGCGGCGCGTTGCTTGCCGAGGCCCGGCGAGAGCAGACCGCGCAAGATGATCGGTCGATCGGTCGACCAGCGGCGTTCGAGCTCCTCGTCGCCGCACGCGACGTCGCAGATCTCCTGGACCGCGCCGAGCTTGGCGCCGCGGCGTTCGAGTCGGAGCGCAGCCGGGCGCTGGCTCGTCGGCGGAAACCAACGGGCCTGCGACAACGAGACGGAACGAGCGGCGGCGACGCGTGACATCGAGCGGCGCAAGATGCCAACGAGACCGGCGCTCGGCCCCCGTCGAAGTGCGTAGCGCGCCACGCTACGCTCGCGGCATGGGATTCCTCGACACGACGACGCGGCGCGGCTTCCAACCCGACAAGCTCGCGAAGCTGAACCTCTTCGAGAGCGCGCAGATGTTCTGCGACGTGTACTGCCTCGAACCCGGCCAAGCGCAGAAACCCCACGCGCATCCAGGCGCCACCAAGTTCTACTTCGTGCTCGAAGGCCGCGGCACGTTCACGGTCGGCGACGAGCGGCGGGAACTCGCGACCGGCGGCCTCGCGTGGTCGGAGCCCGGCGAGAGCCACGGCGTCGAGAACACGTCGAGCGCCAGGCTCGTCCTGCTCGTCGCCATGGCGCCGAACCCGAACGCGCCGAACCCGAACGCGCCGCGCCCGGCGAGCTGATCCGGCGCGCGACCGAAGTCACCCGCGCCGGCGAACGAGACTCGAAAGGACGGGCCCGACCGCCGCACGCGCGGCGACCGGGCCCGCTGTCGGAGCAGGTTCTGGGAGAGATCGCGACGAAACTCGTGGAGAGGAATCTCGGTGCGTGACGTGAGCTTCGACGCGGAGCCGAGTGTCCGCGCCGATCGACAAGACGCGAGCAACGCAGCGTCAAACGCGGCGAGCTCGTGCGGCTGCGCGCCGCTGCGCGCGTGCAAGCACACCGGGACGCAGCTTCAGCGCGGCGAAGGCTGCACCCAGAGCGCCAGCACTCGGCGCAACTCGGTGAGTTGGATCGGCTTCGGCAAGTAGTCGTCCATGCCGGCCGCGAGGCACGCCTCGCGGTCGCCGCGCATCGCCGAGGCCGTGATCGCGACGATCGGCACGGCGCGGGCCGCGGGGTCGTCGAGCGCGCGGATCGTGCGCGTCGCTTCGTAGCCGTCCATGTCGGGCATCTGGCAGTCCATCAGGACCGCGGCGAAACGTCTGGCCCGCACGGCGGCGACGGCTTCGCGTCCGCTCGCAGCGAGCTCGAACTCGAGGCCGAGCTTGGCGAGCATGCGCGCGCCGACGCGTTGGTTGACCGGATTGTCGTCGACGAAGAGCACCCGCGGCGCGTGTTCGAGACCCTCGCTCGTCGACTGCGGCGCTGCGGGCGACTCGGCGCTCGGCAACGCCGAGCCGGGCGCGCCGGCGGCACTCGGCTGCGCCGTCGACGTCGCCGGATCGGCCTCGCCGAGACACAACGCTTCGAGCAGCGTTTCGACGAGCCGGCGGCGGCGCAGCGGCTTGTGCAACGTCGCGAACACGCCGAATCGCCGTTGTTCCTCGACGTCCAGACGCGTCGCGCTCGACGTCACGAGCACGATCGGCATGCCGGCGAAGCGTGCGTCGGCGCGCAACCGGCCGATCAGCTCGAGCCCGTGCATGCCGGGCATCTCGGCGTCGACGATCGCGACGTCGGGCACGCGCGCTTCCGCCGCGGCGCGCAGCGCGAGCTCGAGCCCGACTGGACCGTCGTCGCCGACTTCGAGCTGCATGCCGAGCACGCCGAGGACCTCTTCGAGCAAGCGCCGGTTGATCGGATTGTCGTCGACGACCAGCACGCGTTTGCCGCGCAAGGGCCGCGCACGGATCGCCGTCAACTCTTCGCGCGGCGTCGAACGCTCGAGTTTGACGGTGAACCAGAAACACGCGCCGCGGCCTCCGGCGGATTCGACGCCGATCGCGCCGCCGAGCAGCTCCGCGAGCCGTTTCGAGATCGAGAGCCCGAGCCCCGTGCCGCCGAATCGCCGCGTCACGCTCGCATCGGCTTGCGAGAACGGCTGGAACAAGTGCTCGCGGAGCTCCGGCGGCACGCCGATCCCGGTGTCGCGCACGGAGAAGCGCACCAGGACGGCGCCATCCGAGTCGTTCTCCCGCTGCACTTCGAGGTGCACGTGGCCGGTCGCCGTGAACTTGATCGCGTTGCCGAGCAAGTTGAGCAAGATCTGGCGCACGCGCCCCGGATCGCCGCGCACGTGCCGCGGCACGTCGGTCGAGAACTCGCAGAGCAACTCGAGGTGCTTCTCTCGCGCGCGCTCGGCGATCAAGTCGATCGTCTCGTCGACCAACGTGCGCAGATCGAACTCGAGCGATTCGAGGTCGAGCTTGCCCGCTTCGATCTTGGAGAAGTCGAGGATGTCGTTGATGACGACGAGCAACGACTCCGAGCAGTTGCGGATCGTGTCGGCGTACTCGCGTTGTTCGCGCGAGAGCGGCGTGTCGGCGAGCAGCCCGGTCATGCCGATGATCCCGTTCATCGGCGTGCGCAACTCGTGGCTCATGTTGGCGACGAACTCGGACTTCAACCGAGACGTGGCGAGCGCTTGATCGCGAGCTTCGACGAGCTCGCGATTGCGTTCGATCTCGCCGGCGACGCGGTGGCCGTAGACCGTCACCAAGACCACGAGCACGAGGATCGCGAACGCGATGACGAGCCCGAGCCGGTGCGTCGTCGCTGCGGCTTGCGCCTGCTCCGTGAACGTCGCCACTTGGCGCGCATGCAACTCGCCGCGCACCGCGCCGAGCAGGCGCCCGACCTCGGCCGAACGCCGGTCCATCGTCGCCATGCGCTCGGCGGCGAGCTCCTGCTCGTGCCGTTCGAGGTGCCCGAAGATGAGCTGCGCCTCCGCGACCTGCGCGAGCACCGTCCGCCCCACTTCGTGCAGCTTCGCCGCGACGTCCGCGCAGCCGATTTCGGCCGGCGCGCGCTCGAGCTCCTGACGCACGCGGTCGAGCCGCGTCTCGAACCGAGAGAGCGCCGCTTCGAGCCGGCGCCGTTCGCCGGGCACGTCGTGCGACTCGAACACGTCGTTGCCGGGCGCATTGACTTCCGCGGCGAGATCCGCGAGCGCGGACACGCCGGCGCCGTGTTCGGCGAGCGCCTGACTGAGCCCGATCGAACGTTCGTAGCTCGCGCTGCTCCGCTGCACGAGGTAGACGCCGAGCACGACCGTCAGCAGGTTGAATGCCGCGAGCAGGTAGTGCACGCGGAGCTTCTGCGCGGACGAGACGCGCGCGAGCGACGGAGCTGCGGTCATGCGAGGCGGACGCGTTCGGGTGACGCGGGCGCAGCGCTATCGGCCGGAGCTTCCGCGCGCCTGAGGCGCAGGCTCGCGACTTCGCGGGCCCCTCGCGCACGCCCGACGTTGCAGGTCTGACAGGTCGTTCCGTCGACCTCGCTGCCCGACCGGCCGAACTTTCCAGCGCAAGTTGGACGGTTGCGCCGCCGTCGGCTTGACGCCCCTCCTCCGGCGCGTTTCGATCCCGAATACCCATGCCCGGATCGAGCACCCAAGAGTTCGTCGCTCGGCCGACACACGCCCGCTCCGACGGCCCGGCGCGTCTCGACGTCGTGGTGCCGATCTTCAACGAGGAAGAGCTGCTCGGCGAACTGTCGCGGCGGCTCGCGGCGGCGCTCGACTCGATCGGAGGCGTCGACTGGCGCGTGCTCTACGTCGACGACGGCTCGCGCGATCGTTCGCTCGAGCTCGCGCTCGCCGAGCAGCGGCGCGATCCGCGTTTCAAAGTGCTCGAGCTCTCGCGCAACTTCGGCCACCAGAGCGCGCTGACCTGCGGGATCACGCACGCCGACGCCGACGCGGTCGTCCTGATCGACGGCGACCTCCAGGATCCGCCCGAGTTGATCCCGAAGCTCGTCGACGCGTGGCGCGCCGGCGGCGAAGTGGTGCTCGCGGTGCGCACGGCGCGCGCGGAGACCGGCTTGCGCGGTTTCCTCCTGCGCGGCTTCCACAAGGTCTTCGCGTGGCTGAGCGACTTCCCCGTGCAGCCCGACAGCGGCATCTTCTGCTTGCTCGACCGCGCGGCGCACGCCGAGCTCAAGGGCCTGCGCGAATCGCACCGGTTCCTGCCGGGCCTGCAATCGTGGATCGGCTTCAAGCGCGCGAGCGTCCACTACGAACGCAGCGAACGCGCGGCCGGCGCGCCGAAGCAGACGTTCCGCCGCCTCGTGCGCTACGCGCTCGACGCCGTGTTCGGCTTCTCGTACAAGCCGTTGCGCTTGATGACGCTCGCGGGCGTCCTGGTCAGCGCGATCGGGTTCCTGCTGGCGCTCTTCTTCGTGGTCTGGCGCCTGATCGGCGAAGAGCGCGCGCAGATGGGCTTCACGACGCTCGTCACGCTGGTGCTCTTCCTCGGCGGCGTGCAGTTGATCGGCATCGGTCTGCTCGGCGAGTACCTCGGCCGCATCTACGACGAGGTCAAGGAACGGCCGCTCTACATCGTGCGCCGCCGCCACGGCGTCGACGCGCCGAAGGACTGAGATGCAGGCCGAGCAATACGACCTGCACGCGGACATCGAGACGCGCCACTGGTGGTTCGCCGCGCGCCGGCGGATCGTCAAGACGTTGGTCGAACGGCTCGCGCCGCCTTCGAAGAGCACCGTGGTGATCGACGTCGGCTGCGGCACGGGCGCGAACGTCGCGGCGCTGGCCGAGAGCTACGCGTGCCGCGGCATGGACGCGTCGTCCGCCGCGATCGAGCACGCGCGTTCACGCTTCCCGACGGTCGAGTTCGCGTGCGAGTCGGACTTCGCACGCCGCGCGGACTGGCTCGGCGAAGCGCACGTCGTGCTACTGATGGACGTGCTCGAGCACGTCGAGGACGACTTCCTCTTCCTGTCGCGGCTGCTCGCGCCGCTCGCGCCCGGCACGCAGGTCGTGATCACGGTGCCGGCCGATCCGCGCCTCTGGACGCCGCACGACGAGAGTTTCGGCCACTGGCGCCGCTACGAGCTCGAACGGCTCGCCGCGACGTGGCGCGGGCTCGCGGTCAAGCAACGCCTGCTCTCGGGCTACAACGCGCGGCTCTACCCGGTGATCCGCGCCGTGCGCGCGGTCACGTCGGCGCGCGGCAAGGCGGCCGGACGCGCGGGCACCGACTTCGCGATGCCGCCGGCGTTCGCGAATCGCCTGCTCGAGAACTTCTTCGCCGGCGAGTGCGCGGCGCTCGTCAAGACGCTCGATCGCGAGAGCGTCGCGTATCGCCACGGCGCGAGTCTGATCGCGGTGCTCGAACGCGAGCCCGGGTCGATCGCCGAACGCCCGCGGCCTGCGTCGATCCCGCGCGACGTGTACCGGCCGGCGGCGCAAGCGTCATGAGCTCGAGCTCGGCCGAGCCGTCGCGGCTCGAAGACGCGCCCTCGGGCGCTTGGCGAGTCCTCTCGAGCGTCTGGCTCGCGGTCGCGCTCGCCGCGTTGCACGCGCTGCTCGCCTGGACCGCGACGCTTTCGAAGTCGAACACGTCCGACGAGATCGCGCACGTCCTCGGCGGCGTCACGATCTGGCGCACCGGCGACTTCCGCATGAACCCGGAGGCGGGCAACCTGCAGCAGCGCCTGGTCTCGTGGCCGGTCGCGCTTTCCGATGCGCGGCTGCCCGCGCACGAAGGCCCGAACTGGTGGGGCGCGAACTATTGGTTCCAAGGCTTCGAGTTCCTGAACTCTCCGCTGAACGACCACGACGCGATCCTCGCTCGAGCACGCGGAGCGACGGCGCTCGTGGGCGCGTGCTTGGTGCTCGCGATCTGGTGCGTGACGAAGCGCACGTTCGGGCGTCCAGGCGCGTTCCTCGCGACGTGCGCCGCGGCGCTCTCGCCGACGTTGCTCGCGCACGCCGGGCTCGCGACGACCGACACGTGCGCGGCGCTCTTCTTCTTCCTTTCGGTCGCGAGCCTCTGGAGCGCGCTCGAACGGGCGACGCCCGTGCGTTGGGTCCTCGCGGCGCTCGGATTCGCCGGGCTCGCGCTCGCGAAGTTCTCCTTCCCGATCGTCGTGCCGGTGCTCGGGCTCCTGCTCGTGCTGCGCATCGTCGAGCCCGAACCGCTCGAGCTCGCGTTCGGCGCGCCGCGCACGCTCACCACGCGGCTCGGCAAGCTCGGCGCGCTCGCGGCGCTCTGCGCCGGCGCGCTCGTGGTCGTGTGGCTCGCGATCTGGGCTGCGTACGGCTTCCGCTACTCGACGTTCGCCGACGCGGTGCCCGGCCGCGATCGGTTCTTCGAGCCGTGGGAACCGATGCTCGCCGCGCCCGGCCTCGTGCCGGCGGCGGTGCGCTTCGCGCGCGAGTTCCAACTCCTGCCCGAAGCGTTCCTCTACGGCCTCAACTACGTCGTCTACCACGCGACCGAACGGCCGAGCTTCCTGAACGGCGCCTTCAGTCACACCGGCTTCACCGCGTTCTTCCCCTACGCGTTCGTCGCGAAGACCGAGCTCGCGCTGCTCGGCCTGCTCGCGCTCGCCTTGGGCGCCTTCGCGAAGCTCGGGCTCGGTTGGTCGCGCGTGCGGCCGCTCGTGCCGTGGCTCCTGTTGATCGCCGTCTACTGGGCCTTCTCGCTCGCGAGCACGATCAACATCGGCCACCGCCACATCCTGCCGACGTATCCGGCGCTCTTCGTGCTGCTCGGTGCGCTCGGGAACTGGCTCGTGAGCTCGCGCGCGAAGTGGCTGCCGCTCGCGCTGCTCGCAGGGCTCGCGGTCGAAAGCGCGCTCGCATTCCCCAACTACCTCGCGTTCTTCAATCGCGCAGCCGGCGGCACGACGAACGGCTGGAAGCACCTCGTCGACAGCTCGCTCGATTGGGGCCAGGACTTGCCCGCGGTGAAGGCGTGGCTCGACGCGCGGCCGAAGCAGGACTCGCAGCCGTCCGAGCGCGTGTACTTCGCGTACTTCGGCTCGGCGAGCCCGACGCGGTACGGCATCGACGTCATTCGCCTGCCCGGCTGGACCGACCTCGACGTGTGGGACAAGCGCACGTACCCGACGCCGCGCGCCGGCACGTACCTCGTCAGCGCGACACTCGTCCAAGGCATCTGCACGGCCGCGCCCGGGCCGTGGCAGCCGCAGTACGAGGCTGCGTACCGCGACGCGCGCGCGAAGGCCGAACGTTGGCTCGCCGCCCAGTCCGATCCCGCGGCGCGCGCCGCGTGCTTGCGCGAAGCGCCGGAACAGGCCTGGATGCAGGCGGTCGTCGGTCACGACAACCTGCGCTTCGCGCGACTGATGAACCACGTGCGCACGCTCGAGCCCGTCGCCAACCTGAACGGCTCGATCCTGGTGTTCGAGCTCACCGACGACGAGCTGCGTCGCGCGCTCGACTGACCGGACGCCGCACGCGCGACGCCGCGCGATTGCCGCGCAAGCGGCGCACGCGGCGTTCCGTTCGTCCAGCGCTCGCACGACGGAGCTTGCGGATGCCCGCAGGGCCGCAATACTCACGGCCCATGACCGAGGATCGGGGGCGGGAGCGACTGCTGGGCGAGTTCCTGGCGCTGCGCGAGAGCGGCAGCTCGGCGGACGTCGAAGCGTTCTTCGAGCGGCGGCCCGAGGCGCGTGCGTCCCGCGCCGAATGGGAACGCGCGTTCCAGGCCGGTCGCGACTCCGTGAGCACGCGGCCCGACCAGGGCCGTACGCGGGCCGCGGCGGGCACGACCGACGGTCGCCAGCGGGACGCGACGCTCGAGGCGCTCGCGCGGATCGCGGCGCGCGCCCGGCCGGACGAGCGCTATCGGATGGGCGGTGAGATCGCGCGCGGAGGCATGGGCTCGATCCACCGCGTGTGGGACGAAGACCTGCGCCGCGAGCTCGCGATGAAGCGCGTGTTGCCGGCGGACGCCGCGGACGGCTCGGCGTCGCGGGACTCGCGCGAACGCACTCGGCTCGCGCGTTTCGTCGACGAAGCGCAGGTCACCGGCCGCCTCGCGCACCCCGGCATCGTGCCCGTGCACGAAGTGGGCGTCGACGCCGAAGGCCGCGCGTACTTCACGATGAAGCTCGTCGAGGGCGTCACGCTCGAGCGAGTCTTCGAGCGCGTGCGCGCCGGCGACGCGGCGTGGAGCCGCACCCGCGCGCTCGACATCCTGCTGCGCGTCTGCGAAGCGATGTCGTACGCCCACGCGAACGGCGTGATCCACCGCGACTTGAAGCCCGCGAACGTGATGGTCGGCGCGTTCGGCGAAGTGCACGTGATGGATTGGGGCCTCGCGCGAGTCGTCGATCGCGGCGACTCGGGCGCGCCGAGCGAAGCCGCGGCACGACCGCCGGCAAACGCGGCCGCCGGACGGGAAGCGTCGCTCTCGGACGACGGCGTCCTCGGCTCGCGCACGCTCGACGGCGACGTGCTCGGCACGCTCGCGTACATGTCGCCCGAACAAGCCCGCGGCGAGCTCGCCCAGCTCGGTCCGGCGACCGACGTCTACGCGCTCGGCGCGATGCTCTACGAGCTCCTCGCCGGCCACCCACCCCACCACCGCGTCGGCGAGGATCCTGGGGTCTCCGAACTGTGGCGGCGCGTGCGCGAAGACGATCCCGCGCCGCTGTCGAGCGCGGACGCGCCGCCGGAGCTCGTCGCGATCTGCGAGCACGCGCTCGAACGCGAGTGGCGACGGCGCTATCCCGACATGACGGCGCTCGCCGCGGACCTCCGGGCGTTCCTCGAGGGCCGCGTCGTCCAGGCCTACCGCACCGGTGCGTGGGCCGAAGCGCGCAACTGGATGAAGCGCAACCGAGCGCTCGCCGGCGCGCTCGCCGCCGGCGCGCTCGCGGTCGTCGCCGGGCTCGTGATCGCCGTCGTCCTGCGTCGCGAGGCCGACGAGAACGCTCGCATCGCGCGGGAGAACGCGGACAAGGCCGCGAAGCTCGCGCGGGTCGCCGACGAACGGCGCGGCGCGGCCGAACGCGCCGAAGCGCTCGCGCGCGAACGCCAGACCGAGGCCGAACGGAACGCCGAGGAGACCAAGGTCGTGGCCGACTTCCAGACGCGCATGCTGTCCGGCTTGTCGCTCGCGGACTTCGGCCGCGACCTCGTCCAAGGGCTGCGGCAGGAGCTCGAGGAGTCGCGGCGTCGCGCCGGCGCGGACGACGAGACCGTCGAGACGGCGCTCGCGTCGTTGGACGTCGTGCTCGAAAGCGTCAACTCGACGAACGTGGCGAAGCGGCTGCTCGAACGACAGCTCTTCGCGCCCGCGGTGCGCTCGATCGACGCGGAGTACGCGGACCAACCGCGGCTCGGCGCGTTGCTCTACGCGCCGCTCGCGACGATCCTGCGCGACCTCGCGCTCTACGAATCGGGCGAACGTTGTGCGCGCGCCGCGTTCGAAGCGCAACGCATCGTGCTCGGCGACGACCATCGCGAGACGCTCGCCGCGAAGGCCAATCTAGCGCTGCACTTGCGCGGCTTGGGACGCGCGGCGGAAGCCGAGCCTCTGTTGCGCGAGGTGATCGCCGGGCTCGAGGACATGACGGATTTCGAGCAAGTCGTCGTGCCCACGCTGCGCTCGAACCTCGCGTTGATCCTGCGCGCCCGCGGCGCCGACGACGAAGCCGAGGAGTTGCTGCGCAAGGCGCTCGAGGGCCAACGCGCGCTGTTCGGCGAGCGAGACCAGAGCACGAACACGACCAAGTTCAACCTCGGCCAGCTCTACTCGCAGCACGAGCGCTTCCGAGAGGCCGAGCCGCTGCTGCGCGAAGCTCTGGCGTTCTCGCGCGAGAGCCTCGGCGACGGCAGCGTGGACACGCTCACGATGTGGAACGACGTCGGGCTGCTCCTGCGTTCGCTCGGGCGGCTCGACGAGGCCGAAGCGTCGACGCGCGAGGGGCTCGCCGTCGCACGCGAGCAGCGCGGCGACAAACATCCGGTCACGCTGAGCCTCGAGAACACGCTCGGCCTGATCTTGTCGCGCCAGGGCAAACCCGCCGAAGCGGTGCCGCTCTTCCGCCACGCGCTTCAAGGTCTGAGCGTGGTCCACGGCGACGCGCATCCGCACGTGCGCATGCTGAAGCAGCACTTGGCGGTCGCGCTGCGAGCGCTCGGCCGCGCGTCGGAGGCCGAGAGTTACGCCCTCGACGCCTACGCCGGGTGGGTGGACGCGTCGGCCGCGGACTCGCGCGACGCGTTGGTCGCGGGGAACCTGCTCGCCGCCGTGTGGTTCGACCTCGGCCGCGCGGAGGAAGCCGAGAGCCTCTGGCGCGCCCTCGCGCCCGAGATGGAACGAGCCCTCGGCGAGACCGACCGGACCACGCTCGGCACGCTCGCGAACCTCGGGGCGGTGCTGCGGTCACGTCAACGCTTCGCCGAAGCCGAGCCGCTCTACCGCGAGCTCCTCGCGCGACGTCGAGCGACGGACGCGGAGCCGAGCGAGATCCTCGAGAGCGTGCACGATCACGCTGCGTGCCTGCGGCGCAGCGGCCGCGCGCGAGAAGCGGTGGAGCTCTACCGCGAAGCGTTCGCCGGTCGATGCGGCACGCTCGGACCGACCCACGAGCTCACGCTGCGCTCGCAGACCGGCCTCGGGCTCGCGCTCACGACCCTCGGCGAGCTCCACGAAGCGGAGTCCATGTTGGCCGAGACCGTGTCCGCGCTGCGCGACGCACGCGGCGCCTTGCGCGACCTCGGGAAGGAAGCGGCCGCGGGTCTGCGCGACGTGTACCGAGCGCTCGACCTGCTCGAGCCCGGCACCGGTCGCGCCGAGCGCGCCGCGGCGCTCGAACGCGACTGGCTGCGCTGAGCGGCGCCGACCCCGCTCGAGCGTCGACGGCTAGCGGTTCGAGTCCGGCTGGCGCACGAGCACGTCGAACGGGCGGTCGCCCGCCGGGATGCGTTCCCCGAGGCGATAGTTGCGTTGCAGCGCGCGCAGCAACGGCGGCGGATACGGGTAGATGCCGTCGAGGATGCCCGGCGGCGCGAGGATGCCGTCGTAGCGGCGTGAACGGATCGCTTCGCGCAGGCGCTCGGGATCCAACTTGCCCGCGCCCCACAAGAGTCCGTAGAGGAACGGGTCGTTGACTTCGACGGTCGCTGGCAATCTGCCGACGATGCTCGCGCTGTAGAGGTTCAGGAGCCGCGGGTTCTCGCCCGCGAGCGCCGTGACTCGCGCGCCGACGAAGTCCGACAGCGCGCGCGCCTGCGGCGAGATCTCAGAGGTCGTGTACGAGTACTGGTTGCGCTCGGCGAGCGCGACTTCGGCGACCGAGCCGAGCACGAACACGCTCGCGAAGCTCGCGGCGGCGAGCACGGGCTTCGTCGCGTCGATCCACTTCGGCACCCAGCGCACGAGCACGAGCAGCGCGCCGAACTCCCACTCGTTGAAGTAGTTGGCGCCGGCGCCTTCCTTGCCGACGGTCGCCATCAGGACCGCCGCGGAGACGAGCGTGTAGAGCGCGAACGGATCGCTCGCGAAGGCGGCCTTCTTCTCGCGCACGAATGCCCAGCCGATCAGCACCAGCGCCGCGGCGAGGTTGAGCATCGCGACCGGTTGGATCAGCATCTCGAGCCACAGCCCGCGGAAGACGTCGCCGTTCAGCGGGTTCTGCGGCGCTTCGAAGACCGAGAACCAGAATCCGCGGCCCCACACGAGCAGCGCGCCGCCGAGCAGGAGCCCGGCGCTCGCCGCGAAGACCGCGCCGAAGAGCAGCGCTTGGCGGAACGAGTTCAAGAGGAAGAAGAGCCCGCACGCGGCCGCGGCGGCGAGGAACGACTGCTTGCACCAGAAGCCGAGCGCGGCGGCGAGCGCGGCGACGACGATCCAACCGGTGCGGCCGCGCGCGCGGTCGGCGAGCACGACGGCGCACGCCGAAAGGAAGATGCCGAGGAAGTCGTTCTTGAAGAGCGCCGCGTTGTTGATGACGACGCGGACGAGCACGAACGCGCCGCACGCGAGGAGCGCGAGCGCTTTGTCGCTCTGGCGCACGAAGAAGAGCAGCGCGAAGAGGCCCACGACGCACGCGAGGTCGACGAGGCGGCCCGTGAAGAACGGGTTGTCGGGATGCGAGGGCAGCGCCGCGACGAGCTGGTAGTAGAGCGGCGTGTACATCGAGAGCCAGAACGGCGGCCCCGCGTAGACCTCCGGGTCGTACGGGTTCGCGCCGTCGCGCAGCAAGTCGAGCGTCGCGAGGCTCGGGCTCTCGAGCACGAGGTCGACTGGGTGGAGCACTTGGTCGTGCCACGTGTCGAGCGCTCGCGGGAACCCGAGCGCGCAGACGAAGAGCGCCGCAAGCCAGAGGATCACGCGCACGTGCCGCGGGTTCGCGTCGCGGACGGGCGCCGACGTGTGTGCGGCGGCGTGCGCGGGCTCGGACGACGGTGCGCCGCCCGCCACGTGCCCTCCGTGCTCGGCTCCGCCCGGCATGGCGTCGGTCAAGCGCCCTTCTGGATCACCGGCGACAGATCGCTCGGGCCGATCACACCGAGGCTCAACGCGACCGAGCGGCGGATCTCGTTCTCGAGCTCGCGCACGTTGCCCGGCCAGCGCCAACGCTCCAAGAGTTGGAGCGCCTCTTCGCTGACCGTCGCGCTGCGCCCCATCTCCTTGCCGACCTTCTCGAGGAAGAAGCGCACGAGGTAACGCACGTCGCCTCTGCGCTCGCGCAGCGGCGGCAAGTGGATCGCGACGACGTTGAGACGGAAGTAGAGGTCCTCGCGGAACGTCCCCACTTTCGTCATCGCCTTGAGGTCCTTGTTGGTCGCCGCGACGATCCGCACGTCGACCTTGACGATCTTGTTCGAGCCGACGGGCCGCACTTCGCCTTCTTGCAGCACGCGCAGGAGCTTCGCCTGCATCGCGAGCGGCATGTCGCCGATCTCGTCCAGGAACACCGTGCCGCCGTTCGCCGCCACGAAGTGTCCATCGCGGTCCGCGACGGCGCCGGTGAACGAACCGCGCTTGTGACCGAAGAGTTCGCTCTCGAGCAGGTCGGCGGGCACCGCGGCGCAGTTCTCGGCGAGGAACGGCTTCTTCTTGCGTGGACCGTATTCGTGGAGCGCGCGGGCGACGAGCTCCTTGCCCGTACCGGTCTCGCCTTGCACCAGCACCGCGACGTCGCTCTGCGCGACTTTCTCGAGCAACGCGAACATCTGACGCATCGGCGGCGAGTCGCCGATCATCCCGAAGCGCATCGGGATCGCGCCCGTGTCGGTCATCGGCGTCACGGCGGCGGGTCGCAGGATGTCCTCGAAGATCGGGCGGAGGTCGTCGAGCACGCCCGCGGTCTTCGCGTCGGCGAGCAACGCTTCGAGGCGCGCGCGGAACTCGTCGGCGAGTCGAGATCGGGTCAAATCAGTCCTCCGGGTCGGCGTCGAGCCGCCGCAGTTTGGCGTACTGTTGGATCAGCGTCTTCTCGCCGTGCAGGGAGAAACGGACGACGACGCGTGTGTTCGGGCCGGAACCGGAGATGCGCTGCACGACGCCGCGGCCGAAGTGCTCGCTCTGCACCCACACGCCGGGGACGAGCCGTTCGGCGGGATCGTCGTCGACTTCGGCGACGTACTCGGGCTCGGCTGGGAAGTCGTCGCCGCCCTCACGACCTGCGCGGCCCGAGCGTCCCTCGAGCAACTCGGTCGGGATCTCGCCGAGGAAGCGCGACGGCTCGCACCACGCGGTCTGACCGAAGTGGCGGCGCACCTTCGCGAGCGTCAACACGAGCCGTTCCTGCGCGCGCGTCATGCCGACGTAGAAGAGTCGCCGTTCCTCTTCGATCGCGAGCTCGGGCTCGTCCGACTCGGAGACGGCGCGCGAGTGCGGCAGGAGCTCTTCTTCGAGCCCCGCGATGAACACGAACGGGAACTCGAGCCCTTTCGCCGCGTGCAGCGTCATCAACGACACTTTCGCCGCGCCTTCCGCGAGGCCGTCGACGTCGCTGACGAGCGCGATGTCCTGCAGGAAACCGCGCACGTGTCCGTCGGGCTCGGCTTCGTCGTAGGTGCGCGCGTTCGCGAGCAGTTCCTCGACGTTGGCGGCACGGTCGACGTCGTCGCGCTCGGCCTGGGCTTCGAGCCACTTCCAGTACTCGATGCTGCGCACGATCTCGTCGAGCGCCGCGTGCGCCGGACCCTCGGCGAACGGTTTCAACCGGTCCCACAGCGTCGCGAGCTCCGCGAGCGCGTTCTTCGCCTTGCCGCGGACGAGCCCACGCGCTTCGGTCGAACGCACGGCGACGGAGAGCGGCACGCGGCGGTTCTCGGCCCAGCGCGAAAGCTCGTCGACGGTCTTGTCGCCGATGCCGCGCGACGGCGCTTGCAGCGTGCGCCGGCACGCTTCGTCGTCCGCCGGGTTGACGAGCAAGCGCAGCCACGCGACCAGGTCCTTGATCTCGCGCCGTTGGAAGAACTCGGTGCCCGCGACGATCTGGTACGGGATCGACGAGAGCCGGAGCGCTCGTTCGATCGCGCGCTGCATGAAGTTCGCGCGGTAGAAGACGGCGATCCGATCGTGCGTCGCGCCGCGGGCGACGAGCCCTTGGACCTGCGCGGCGATCTCGCGAGCTTCGTCGTCCTCGTCGCCGCATTCGATCGCCGCGATCAAGGCACCTGCCTCGCGCTCCGACCAGAGGTCCTTCTCCTTGCGCTGGCGGTTGTTCCGGATCACCGCTTGCGCGGCCTTGAGGATGTTTTGCGTCGAGCGGTAGTTCTGCTCGAGGCGCACGACGTTCGTCGCGGCGAAGTCGCGCTCGAACTCGAGGATGTTGCGCACGTCGGCGCCGCGCCACGCGTAGATCGACTGGTCGGGATCGCCGCAGACCGCGAGGTTCTGGTGGTGGCTCGCGAGGTGGCGCATCAGCAGGTACTGGACGCGGTTGGTGTCCTGGTACTCGTCGACCATCACTTGGCGGAAGCGGCGCGCGTACGCGTCACGGACGCCGGGCTCCTTCTCGAAGAGCTGGAGCACGCGCAGGAGCAAGTCGTCGAAGTCGAGCGCGTTCGAACGGCGCAGCGTCTCTTCGTACGCGACGGCGACGCGCGCGTAGACGTCGCGTTCGAGGTCGCCGGTGTCGAGCTCGAGGTTCGCCGGCCCGTCGGTCGCCGCCGAGACGTTCTTCTCGCGGCTGATCCACGCGCCGAGCGCGGACGGCTTGAAACGCGTCGTGTCCCAGCCTTCCTTCTCGAGGATCTGCTTGATGACTCGACTGCGATCGTCGGTGTCGTAGATCGTGAAGTCGCGCGTGAAGTCGCCGAGTTGCTCGATGTCGCGCCGCAGGATGCGCGCGCACATCGAGTGGAACGTCGAGATCCACATGCCGCGGGCGCGCACGTCGAGCCCCCACTCCGCGAACTGGCGCTCGACGCGCTCGCGCATCTCGCCGGCCGCCTTGTTGGTGAACGTGATCGCGACGATCTCGTCGGGCCGCAGGCCGCGTTCGCGGACCAGCCACGCGATCCGCCGCGTGATCACCCGCGTCTTGCCCGAGCCGGCGCCTGCGAGGATCAAGAGCGGCCCGTCGCCGTGGATCACGGCGGCGCGCTGTGCCGGATTGAGGTCGCGCAGCAGCTCGGCCGACCCGGCGCTTCGCGCGGCCTGCGGCACTCCGCGTGCGCTCTGCGGGCTCGCGGCGCCAGCGACGGCCGGGCCGCCGGGGAGCCTCGGCGCGCCGGAGGAATCGTGTGCCCCGGGCGCGCCGGTTCGATCGGGCGCGCCGGGCGTACCGGGTGCACCTGGTGCACCTGGTGCACCGGGCGCACCGGGCGTACCGGGCGCACCGGTCTGCGATCGGGCGCCCGGCGAGCTGCGCTCCACGCTCGGTGCAGGTTCGTCCGCGAAGAGACGGGGCAGATCGGGGCGAGGTCGGGAAGACGGGTGCATCGGCGGCGTCGGAACGGCGCAGTCTATCCGCGCTCCCGCGCTCGGCGACCCGTCGCTCGCAGGCGGTGCGAAAAAGCGTCGCGCCCCCCCGTGTTCACTCGCGGCACTCGCGGCGCTCGCAGCGCACACGCCGTGCACGGCGCGTGTCGCACGCCGCGCCAAGCGGCGCTCACGGTCCGCGGAGGTGCGCGTAGTCGCGCGACTCGCGCGGTTTGTCCCCACTTTCAGCCACGGCTACGATTCTCCGATGCCTTCGTTCCCGCCGCGTCCGTGCGACCCTGCGCGCCGCGCGTCCGCGGCGTTCGCGCTGCTCGGCGTGTGCGCCGCCTTCGCCGCCACCGGCTGCGGTCCGGGCCGCGACGAACGGCCGTCGATCGTGCTGATTTCGATCGACTCGCTGCGTGCAGACCACCTCGGTTGTTACGGGTACCCGAAACCGACGAGCCCGACGATCGATGCCGTCGCCGCGGAAGGGCTGCGGTTCGAAACGGCGGTTTCGACGACTTCGTGGACCCTGCCGTCGCACGCGGCGATGTTCACCGGGCTCTTCGACTCGGCCCACGGGCTCGTCGAGAACGGCCTCGCGCTCGCGCCGAGCCACGTCACGCTCGCCGAGCTGCTCGCGGACTCGGGCTACCAGACCGCGGGTTTCTTCGGGGGGCCGTACCTGCACCCGACCTACGGGCTGCACCAGGGCTTCGAGCACTACCAGAGCTGCATGACGCAGCTTCCCGACGACTTGACCGGCGAAGCGGTCCGCGAGAGCTCCAAACAGAGCCTCGCCGCGTCGCACCGCGACGTGACGAGCCCGCGCACGGTCGCCGAAGTGCGCAAGTGGATCGAACAGGCGGACGACCGGCCGTTCTTCGCGTTCGTGCACCTCTGGGACGTGCACTACGACTACCTCGCGCATCCGGGCATCCTCGAGCTCTTCGATCCCGACTACCAAGGCTCGCTCGACGCGTCCGCGTTCCTCCTGAACCCGGCGATCAAGCCGGACATGGACCCGCGCGACTTGCAGCACGTGATCGCGCTCTACGACAACGAGATCCGCTTCACCGACGATCACGTGAAGGACTTGCTCGCGCTCTTCGAATGGAAGGCCGAGAAGGAGAACCTGATCGTCGTGATCACGGCCGACCACGGCGACGAGTTCTTCGAACACGGCCGCAAGGGTCACCAACAGACGCTCTACGACGAAGTCGTGAAGGTCCCGCTCGTCGCGCGCTGGCCCGCGAAGTTCGGCAACCCACGCGTCGTGAAGGAACAGGCCAGGCTCATCGACCTCATGCCGACGCTGGCGACGGCGGCCGGCGCGAAGGCGCCAGAGTTCGTGCAAGGCCGCGATCTCTTCGGGCCGCTCTCGCGCGGCGACGCGCTCGCGAAGGAACCGGCGTTGCTCGAGCTCTCGGTGCTGCCCTACGACCTGCGCGTCCTGCGCACCGAGTCGCTGAAGACCGGCGAAGGCTCGGTCGGCGGCGGTGAGAAGAAGCGCTTCGGCTTCCGGCTCGACCGCGATCCGCGCGAGACGACGCCGCTCGCGGCCGACGATCCCGAGCTTGCGCGCGGCATCGAAGCGTTGCACGGGCTCGTGCAGAGCTCACGCGCCTTGAACGACCGTCTCGGCGCCGATCCGGAGCGCGCCACCGTCGACCCCAAACTCGAAGCATGGCTGGATCAACTCGGATACACGGGGGGCAAATGAACCGCACTGTGCGACGCGTGCTCGGTTGCAGCGCGTGGCTCGCCGCGAGCCTCGTGTTCCTTGCGTGTTCGTCGGACGACGACTCGAAACCGACGACGACGCAGGGCGCCGCGGCCGGCGTGAAGCCTTCGATCCTCTTCGTGTCGATCGACTCGCTGCGCGCCGACCACGTGCACTGCTACGGCTATCCGAAGGAGACGAGCCCGACGCTCGACGCGCTCGCCGCCGGCGGCGTTCGTTTCCAGACCGCGGTGTCGACCACGTCGTGGACGTTGCCGGCGCACGCAGCGATGTTCACGGGGCTCTACGATTCCGCGCACGGCGTGATCGACAACGGCCTCGCGCTCTCGGAGGAACACGTCACGCTCGCCGAAGCGCTCAAGGCCGCCGGTTACCGCACCGCGGGCTTCTTCGGCGGACCGTACCTGCACCCGATCTACGGTTTGAGCCAAGGCTTCGACGTCTACGCGAGCTGCATGACGACGATCCCGGCGGACATCGACGCGATGGAGCTGCGCCGCGAAGTCACCAAGGCGGTCAGTCCGTCGCACGCCGACGTCACGAGCCCGCGCACGCTCGAGAGCATCACGAAGTGGGCCGCGGAACCCGGCGACGGTCCGTTCTTCGCGTTCGTGCACCTCTGGGACGTGCACTACGACTACATCCCGCCGCCGGAGTACTGGAAACGCTTCGATCCCGATTACACGGGCTCGCTCGATCCACGCGACTACATGGGCAACCCGGCGATCCGTCCGGACATGGATCCGCGCGACCTCGAGCACCTGCTCGCGCTCTACGACGGCGAGATCCTCTGGACCGACGAGCACTTGGGCAAGATCGTCGAGCTGCTGCGGCAGAAGGCCGGCGGCCCGGAGAACCTGCTCGTGCTCGTCACGGCGGACCACGGCGAGGAGTTCTTCGAGCACGCGCAGCGCGGCCACGCGATCTCGCTCTTCGAGGAAGTCGTGCGCGTGCCGTTGATCGTCAATTGGCCCGGTCACGTCGCTCCGGGTCGCGTCGTCGACGAGCTCGTGCGCACGATCGACATCTTCCCGACGCTCGCGACGGCGGCGGGCGCGGAGGCGCCGGCCTACGTCCAAGGCCGCGACTTGCTCGGGCTCTTGGCTCACGAAGGCTCGATTCCGACCGAACCCGCGATGCTCGAACTGTGGATGGCGAGTTTCGACTTCCGCGCGCTGCGCACCGAGACGATCAAGGCGCTCTCGAGCGAGAGCCAAGGCGACGTCGGCGGCTTCCGGCTCGACAAGGATCCCGACGAGAGCGATCCGCTCCAGCCGACGTGGCCGAACATGAAGAAGGCGCTCGAGCGGCTGCACGGGCTCGCCGACGAGTCGCTCGAACTCCAACGCCGGATCGGCGAACCCGGTGAAGCGGTCGTGCAACCGTGGCTGCAGGATCGACTGAAGCAACTCGGGTACTGAGCGCCGACGCTTCGACCGGCGGACGTGGCGCGCGCGTGCTCGCGTCCCGCTGGCTCGGATTCGTCGTGCTCGCGCTCGCGTTCGCGGCGCTGACCTGGTGGAGCTACGGCACCTGGCCCGACGTGCTCGTCGACTTCGGCCGCGAGTGTTACGCGCCGTGGCGCCTCGCGGAAGGCGACGTGCTCTACCGCGACCTCGCGTGGTTCAACGGGCCACTGTCGCCCTACTTCAACGCGCTCGGCTTCGAACTCTGCGGCGCGAGCCTGCGCACGCTCTTCGTCGTGAACCTCGCGCTCTTCGCGCTGCTCGTCACGTTGCTCTGGTCGCTCGTCGCGCGCGCGAGCTCCGCGCTCGCCGCGACCGTCGCGTGCCTCGTGGTGCTCGCGCTGTGCGGCTTCGGCCAACTCGTCGGCATCGGCAACTACAACTTCGTCGCGCCGTACTCGCACGAAGTGACGCACGGACTGCTGTGCGCGCTTGCGGCGCTCGTGCTGGCGGAGCGCGGCGCCGAGAGCGATGCGACTTCCGACGACGCACGTCGAGCCGGCGGCAGCGGCTGGCTCGGCGCCGGCATCTGCCTCGGGCTCGCGTGGCTGACGAAGGTCGAGCTCGCGCTCGCCGCGACCGCGGCGCTCGGCGTGCGCGTCGCGCTCGAACGCCGAGGCCGGCCGCTCGCACTCGTCCTCGGCGGGGCGCTCCTGCCGTTGCTCGCCGCGACGGCGCTGCTCGCGCGACCGCTCGGCCTCGGCGAAGCGTGGCGCGCCGCGACGACGGCGTGGCGCGGGCTCGCGGCGAACGAAGCGGCGTCGCTCGACTTCTACCGCGTCGGCATGGGGCTCGACGCGCCGGTGGCGAATCTCGGCCAGCTCGCGCTCGTCGCCGGCGGCTGGCTCGCGCTCGCCGCGCTGGTCGGCGGCGTGAGCTTCGCCTTGCGCGCGACGGCGCTCGCGCGTCCGGTCGGCGCGGCGTGCGTCGCGCTCGTCGCGGCGTCGGGCGCGTGGTTCGCGCGCGAACACGTGCACTGGCTCGCGCTCGCGCGACCGCTGCCGCTCGTCGCGCTCGGCGTGTGGCTCACGGGCTGGGTCGCGCGACGAGACGCAGGCCGCCGCCCAGGCGCGCACGCCAGGCTCGCGCTCGCGACGCTGGCCTTCGTGCTGCTCTCGAAGATGATCCTCAACGCGCGAATCGAACACTACGGCTTCGCGCTCGCGCTGCCGGCGCTCGCGCTCGCGGTGATGCTCGCGGTGCACGATCTGCCTCTGTGGGTCGGCCGTTTCGGCGGCGCGGGGCGCGCTGGCAACGCCGCCACGCTCGCCCGCGCGTTCGCGCTCGCCGGCGCCGCGGTGATCGCGGGAGCGTTCCTCGAGCTCTCGAACGCGCGGCTCGCGAAGAAGACCGTCGTCGTCGGTTCCGGAGCCGACCGGTTCCAAGCCGACCTGCGCGGCGAGTTCCTGAATCGCGCGCTGACGCGGCTCGCCGAGGACGATCCGGCGCTGACGCTCGCGGTGTTCCCCGAAGGCGTGATGGCGAACTACCTCGCGCGCCGCAAGAACCCGACGCCGTTCGTCAACTTCATGCCGCCGGAGCTCGTGCTCTTCGGTGAAACGCGCATCGTCCAAACTTTCCAGGCGACGCCGCCCGACCGCGTGCTCCTCGTCCACAAGGACACGACCGAGTACGGATTTCCACTCTTCGGCGCGGACTACGGCCGCGAGCTCGCGAACTGGATCGTCCAGAACTTCCGTCCGCTCGGTCCGCCGCTCGGCGATCCACCGCTGGTGCCCGGTTCGCGCTTCGGGATCCAAGTGCTCGGGCGCTGACTCGCGGCTTCGCACGGCCGCCGCCGCGGCTTACGATGAACGCTCGAGGCCGACAGCTTGGTGTTGCGCAAGACGAGTTGGACGCGCGCGGCACGCGCGATCGTCGATCGTTCGCGGTATTGGGCCGCGGTGCACGGCAATCGCCGCGTCGGCTCGCGGCACGTGCTCGTCGCGCTCGCGGAATCCGGCGACGTGCGCGCGCGACGCCTCGTCGCGAAGGTCGCGAGCGTCGACAAGCTCGTCCACGCGCTCGCCAACCTGCGCCAGAGCGCCGACGTCGACGGCGGGACGTTGTCCGGCATCCACGACGTGCCGCTCGCGCCGCACGGCCGCGCGTTGCTCGAACGTGCGATCGACGCGGCGTCGCGCACGCGCGGCGCGGCGGTCGAGCCGGCGCACCTCTGGCTCGCGCTCGCCGGGCACGACGATCCGGAGCTCCGGCGCATGCTCGGGTTCGTGTCGCGCTCGCTCGCGGACGTGCAGGACGCGCTGCGCTCGCCGGCGACGCCCGCGGCGCCGAGTGCGCTGCACACTTTGACGCCAGCGCCGCGGGCGAGCCCGGCGACCGGGGCCGTCGAACGCGCGGCCGCCGGGAGTCCGGTCAACGGCTCGCAGCCTGCGAAACCGGCGCCGGCGACTGCAGGCACCAACGGTGGTCACGCACCGGATGTCCGCGCGCAGCACGCGCCGAGCTCGCCGCAGCTCGTCGGCGCGGCCGGCATGCGCCGCGCGAAGCTCGGTGGTTCGACGCGCTCCGATGAAGAGCTCCTCGGCGCCGCCGAGCTCGCGTTCCAGCAGTCGGGCAACTCCGGCGTCACCGAGTTCGTGCGTGGGCTCTCGTTCGACGATCGCCTGCGCGTCGCGCGGCTCTTGAAGCGCAAGACCGACGAGCAGGTCGAAGCGATGCAGGAGCTCTATCCCGACGCTGCGGAAGAAGAGGCGGCGAAGGCAGAGCCGCGGCCCGACGTCGCACCGAGCCTCGAGCTCGTCGAACGTCCGCCCGCGCCGGCGCCAGAGCCCGAGGCGCCGCCGCCGCCGAAGCGCAAGACGCTGTGGGACCGCGTGACCACGCTGATCCTGCCGCCGGCGGACGAGCCCGAGCCCGACTGACGCGTCACTCGCTCGTGCGCCGCGCGAAGAGACCGGCGCGACCCGACGCTTCGTGCGTCGCGAGCGTTTCGAAGCCCGCGAAGCCGCGCGCGAGTTCGGCGCGCTCGAGACACCAGCGCGCCGACGGCTGGTCGCCCGCGCGATCGAGCGTGAACGTCGTGAAGATCAAGTGTCCGCCAGGCGCGACGAGCTTCGCGAACTCGACGAACAACGCCCGGTCGAGGAAGTCGACGCAGATCACGAGCGAGAACGGTTTGCGGCGGAAGGCGAACGGCGATGGGGCGCGACTGGCGGCTCGGTTGGCGGCCCGAGGTTCGAACGACACGCCGAGCGCCGGGTTCGTCACCGTCCCGGACGCCGCGCCGTTCGTGGCGCCGGTCGACACGTCCGGCGTGACTCCGGGCTCGGCGCCGGACGCGGCATCGGGCGAAAGATCGAGCTCGCGCGTCGCGACCATCAGCCCTTTCTGCGTCGCGCGCTTGCGCACGAGCTCGAGCGCGATCGGACTGACGTCCCACGCTTCGACGAGGTAACCGCGACGCGCGAGGTCGAGCGCATGGCGGCCCGCGCCGCACGCGAGATCGAGCGCGTTCGCGCCGCGTGGATCCGGCAGGCGCGCGAGCGAACGGAGCACGAAGTCGTCCGGCGGATCGAGCGGCCGATTCCACGCGGCTTCGTGCTTCGCGTCCCAACGTTCGCGGTCTCCTCGGGCCATCGCTGCTCGTTCGCTCCCGTCGTGCCTGCTCGTGTCCGTGCGTGCGTTTCTCGGCGTGCGTTTCTCGGCGTGCGTTTGTCGGGGTTCGTGTCTCGGCGTCCGTGCGAAGTGCTGCGTGTCGGGCTCGTGGAACTCGCAGCGGCCGCGCGACCGCGCTCGCCGTCGAACCCACCGACGCCGCGGCCCCGAGCTTCGTCCCACGATCTGCGAACTCGTGCTCGGGAGCACGCGCTCGGCGGGCCGTCGAGCCCGGCGGGATCACGCGACCCGACGAACCGCCGTGGTCCGGCATGTCCTCGCCTCGAGCTCCCTCGGCCGCGCGGCGCGCGCCTCGAGTTCGTGGCGGCTCGCCGCCGGCGCGCCTATCCTAGTCGGCCGATGTCCCCCGCGAAGCGTCGTGTCGAGCTCCTGCTCGTGCTCGCGGTGGTCGTGAGCGTCGCCTTCGTCGTGCGGCACGTGCCCGGCCTGGCGCATCCCTACTCGCCGCCGCCTTCGGTCGGTGCGATCGGCGAGCCTTGGTTCTCGCGCGACGCCGACGGGCTCTACCACACGCGCCGCGTCGCCCGCGCGCTCGACGAAGGTTCGGTCGCCGACACCGACCCGTACCTCGACTATCCCGACGGCGCGGCGATCCCGTGGCCGCCTTATTACGACGCGGCGCTCGCGCGCGTGCTCGGCCCCTTCGCGCCGGACGAGCCGAGCGCACGCCGCGCGTTCCTCGAGCGCACGGTCTCGACCGCGCCGCTCGTGCTCGGACTCGCAACGACGGCGCTCGTCGCGTGGCTCGGCTTCGTGCTCTCGGGCACGGGCGCGGCGCTGGTCGCCGGCGGCGTGTACGCGCTTTCGCGCGGCGCGATCAACTACCAGATCCTGGGCAACGGCGACCACCACGCCGTCGTCACGCTCGCGTTCGGTGGCCTGCTCGGCTGTTTCGTGCTCGCGGCGCGAGCGGACGGACTGCAGCGCACGCGGAACGCGACGCTCTTCGGTGCCCTCGCCGGACTGTTCGCCGGCTTCGCGGTCGGCGCGTGGGTCGCGAGTTTCGTCTACGTGCTCTTCGCGCAGGCCGTGATCGGCTGGTGGATGCTGCGGCGTGCGAGCGAGCGGCTAGCCGGCGGCCTCGGCAGCGTCGGCGGTTTCGCATTGGCGTTCCACGTGGTCGCGCTCGTCGTGCTCTGGCCCGCCGTGAGCGCGAGTCCGTGGCGCGCCGAGTTCCCGTGGATGGTCGTCAACCTCTCGAACTTCCACACGGTCGAGCTCGCGCTCGGTGCCGCGATCTCCGCGCCGCTCGCGCTCCTTGGCAAGAGCGCGCTCGCGCCGGACCGACCGCTCGCGCGGCTCTATCCGTGGCTCGTCGGCGCGGCGCTCGTGCTGCTCGGCGGCGCGATCGCGCTGTTCGACGTCGGACCCGCCGCGGGGATTCGCGAAGGCTTCGACTGGGTTTCGCGCACGAACCAGTTCATGGACGTCGTGAAGGAATCGGCGCCGCTCGTCGGCGAGCGCGCGGAGAGCGGGATCTTCTTCTCGGCGCTCGGTTACGCGGCGCCGCTCGCGCTGGTCGCGTGGGGCGTGCTCGCGTGGCGCGCGTTCGCGCGTCGCGCGCACGAGCTCGCGCTGCTCGCCCTGATCGTGCCGCCGATGTTCGTGCAAGCGCTCGGCCAACGGCGTTTCGCGGAGGCCTATGCGCTGCCGCAGGCGCTGGTGCTCGCGCTCGGCGCGGCGTGGCTCGCGACGTGGCTCCGCGAGCGTGTCACGGCGTTCGCCAAGCTGCCGCGCGCCGCGTGGGCGTCGCTCGCGCTCGGCGGCGTCGCGCTCGCGCAATGGCCGAGCATCGAGCTCCACCAGGACAAGTTCGATCGCTCGAAGAACTGGGCGGTCGGGACCGAGACCGACTACTACCTTGCCGAGCGCTTGCTCTGCGAGTGGCTCTACACGCACACCGAGCGCGGCGACTGGTGCGTGCTCGCGCACTGGGACAAGGGCCACACGCTCGAATGGGCCGCCGATCGGCCGACGGTCGCCACCAACTTCGGCAGCTACGTCGGCGAGGACAGCTATCGCGATCCGCCGCGTTTCTTCCTCTCGGAGGATCCGCTGGCGGCGGAAGCGCTGCTCGAACGCCGCCGCGTGCGCTACGTGCTCGTCACGGCGGGCCTCGCGTTCAACGTGAGCACGTTGGTGCGCGCGACCGAGCCCGCGAACCGCGCGCTCTACCTCGCGACCGCGCCGAACGGCACCGAGTTGCCGACCGCGCGGTGGTTCGCGACGCTCGGCGCGGCGCTGCTCGGCGACGGCGCGCCGCGCGACCGCGATTTCCGTGCGCTCGGGCCGTCGATCCCCTACTTGAGGCTCGTGCACGCGTCGCCGTTGCGCGACACACGCTTGAACGACCCGCGGACGCGCAAGCCGCTCTCCGCGGGCGCGCTTTGGGAACGCGTGCCCGGCGCGCGCGTCGTCGCGAGCGGACTCTCCGGCGAGACGCTCGAAGTCGAACTCACGCTCGCCTACCCCGGCCGCGACGAGCCGTTGGTGTTCCGGGGACTCGCGACCGTCGGCGCGGACGGGCTCGCGACCGTGCGCGTCCCCTACGCGACCGACCGGCCGAACGGCGAAGGCGTCGCGCGCACGAAGCTCGTCTGGCGCATTGGCGGTGCGAGCGGCGAGCTCGACGTGCCCGAGAACGCGGTGCTCGCGGGTTCGAGCTTGCGCGCGCGCTGAACGTGCGGCGCAATCGCGGCCATGGAACGGCCCTCGAGCCCGGCGACCGGCAAGTGGCGGGACGCCCAGGTCGCCGAGCGCTACGCGAACGCGCGCTTTTCGTCGCGCCGCGCGCGTGAGCGCGACTTGGCGCTCGTGACGCAACTGCTCGCGAGGCTCGATCCGCCGGTCGCGAGCGTGCTCGACGCGCCGTGCGGCACTGGACGACTCTTCCAGGCGCTCGCCGGCGACGGCCGCCGAGTGTTCGGCGTCGACGCGTCGTTCGAGATGTTGCGTCAAAGCCGCGCGAGCGGTGCGCACGCCGTCGCATGCGTCGGCGGCGACGCGCTCGCGCTGCCGTTTCGCGCGAACGCGTTCGACGCCGTCGTCTGCTGCCGGCTCGCGCACCACTTGCACTCGGGCGCGGAGCTCGACCGGCTCTTCGCCGAGCTCGCGCGCGTGGCGCGCCGCGCCGTGATCGTCTCGTTCTGGGACGCCGCGTCGTGGCCGGCGTGGCGCACGCGCGTCGGCTGGAAACGCAGCGAAGGCGCACGCGGCCGACTCGCGCGTCCGCGGCGCGAGCTCGTCGCGCGCCTCGCCGCAGCCGGCCTCGAAGCGCGCGAGTTCCGCGCGAGTTTCCGTTTCGTGTCTCAGCAGACCTTCGTGCTCGCGTGCAAGCGATGAAGTTCGCGCGCGACACGCAGTTCGGCCGGCTCACCGGCGTCGCGGTCGACGAAGCGACGTTCGAGGCGCTCGTGCCGACACTGCTCGAAGCGTTCGTCGCGCCGGGTCGCAGCGCACGAGAGCTCGAACTCGGCTCGCGTCGCGTCTGGCTCAAGGCGAGCGCGCTGCGCGGCCGCGCAAGGCTGCGCCACGGACTGCGCGCGAAGCTGCTCCTGCGCCCGGCGCCGCGTGAACGCGAGTTCCGCGCACTGAACTGGCTGCGCGAGCGCATCTTCCAGGCGCCCGAGCCGCTGGTCGCCGGCACGCTGTCGCGCTTCGGCTTCCCGAGCTTCCAGTTCCTCGCGACCGAGCTCGTGCCCGACGCGACGCCGCTCGACGCGGCCCTCGCGAGCGCCGAACCTCCGGCGCGCGCGCGTTGGCTCGCCGAACTCGCCCGCGAGACGGCGCGGATGCACGCGCTCCACTTCGTGCACCGCGACCTCTTCCTGCGCAACGTGCTCGTCGCGCCGAGCGACGTGCGCGAGCTCTGGTTCATCGACTGCTGGCGCGGCGGCGACGCACTGCCGGGGCGCGACGCGGCGTGGGACCTCGGCTGCTTCTTCCTCGAAGCGGCGAGCCTCTGCTCGGTCGACGAACAGCGCGCCTTCCTCGCTCGCTACGTCGCCGAACGCGCGACGCAACACGCGCCGGTCGAGCCGCGCGGCTTCGTCGAACACGTCGAGCGCGTGCGCGCCGCGTGGCTCGCGCGCGTGCGCCGCGAGCCCGGCCGTTGGCGTCAGACGACGCCGCCCGCCCCGCACTGGGACGGGCGCGCGCTCATTGGTTGAAACGGCTCTCGCGGTCCGCCGCGAGCGCGACGAGCTTCTCGCGCGCCGCCGCGTGGCGTTCGGCCGGCAAGTCGCTCGCGACCCAGACGCCGAAGAGCTTCCACCGCAAGTGATCGCCGGCGAGGCGCCATTCCTCGAGCTCCGCGAAGCGCCGCGCGTGCCAGCCGCGCTGCACGCCGGTCGCGCCGAACTTCGAGTCCTGGAAGCCGGGGCTCAACGCGAGCAGCGCGAACCCCAAGCCCGCCACCAGCGCGAGTTCGAGCTTCGGCAGCGTGTCGGCGACGACGAGCAAGGTCACCGCGCACACGACGTACGCTCCGAGCAGGGCGAGACGGATGCCGAAGCGGCGCCGCACGCGCACTTCGACCCGTCCGACGGTGCGCGCGTTGCGCACGAGCCAGACGCCGAGCACGGCCAGCGCGACGGAGAGCAGCAGCGCCGTCGCAACGAGCACGCGCTCGACGGCTTCCGGTGAAAGCGACAGGGTCGGCATCGGGCAAAAGAGTCTACCGACGCGGCGCGAAAACGCCGCACGCGCTTCAGCGCCGCCCCCCGCGAGCTCCGAAAAGGCGGGACCCCTCTCATGGCCCCGGAAAACACTTCGATCGCTGCGAACGCGACCTCGCCCGAGGTCTGGTTGCTCACCGCCTTGAGTCAGCTCGTCGACGCGGGCTCGCTCGAACTGCCGGTGATGCCCGAAGCGGCGGCGCAGATCATGGATCTCGCCAACGATCCGGACGCGGATGCGAGGAAGCTCGCGCCGATCCTGCAGCGCGATCCGTCGCTCGCGAGCCACGTGCTCCGCATCGTCAACTCCGCCGCGTACGCGCCACGCGAGCCGATCGCGTCGCTCCAACAAGCGATTTCGCGGCTCGGCATGACCAACCTGATGCAGATCGCGACGGCGGTCGCGGTCAAGTCGAAGGTCTTCCAGGTCAAAGGCTACGAGGAGCTCCTGCGCGAGCTCTGGTACCACTCGGCGACCGCCGGTGCGTGGGCCAAGGAAGTCGCGCGCATCCGCCGCCACAACGTCGAAGGCGCGTTCCTGTGCGGCCTCTTGCACGACATCGGCAAGCCGATCGTCCTGCAAGCCGCCGTCGATCTCTGCAATCAACGCGGCGAGCGCGTCGCACGGCCAGTGATGGAGTCGGCTCTCGACGCGTTCCACGGACGCGTCGGTTCGTTGCTCGCGGCGAAGTGGAAGCTGCCTGCGTTCATGCAGAGCGTGATGCTCCACCATCACGAACCGAGCCAGGCGAAGGAGCACGTCGAGGACACCCGCATCGCGTGCCTCGCCGACCGTCTGTCCTACTGGTCGAAGGACGCCGATCCGAACCAGGTCGAGGAACTGCGACGCCTGCCGGTGATCGCGGCGCTCAACCTCTACGCGGACGACTGGAACGCGTTGATCGGTGCGCGCGATCGTGTGGTCAAGGTCGCGGAGGCATACGCGTGAGTTCGAGCACGCCGCAGTTCGACTTGGTCGTGATCGGCTCCGGTCCCGGCGGCCAGAACGCCGCGATCGAAGGCGCGCGGCTCGGCAAGCTCGTGCTGCTCGTCGAACGCGACACCGCGGTCGGCGGCGAATGCGTGCACCGCGGCACGATCCCTTCGAAGACGCTGCGCGAGAGCGCGATGGCCGGCGTGCGCCGCGCGCAACTCGGCCTCGGCGACGGCCACGAGACCGGACACCAAGTCGAGACGTCGAGCCTGATGAAGCGCCAGGAGCTCGTCACGGCCGCGCACGAGCACTACATCGGCAATCAACTCGATCGCTGCGGCATCGTCGTGTGGAACGGGCACGCGCGTTTCACGTCGCCGTGGGAAATCGAAGTGACGTCGGTCGACGGTTCGACGCGCCGCGCGCTCGGCCGCGTGATCGTCGTCGCGACCGGCTCGCGCCCGCGCACGCCGCCGAACATCCCGATCGATCACGAGAGCGTGCTCGACTCCGACTCGATCCTCTCGATGATCTACGTGCCGCAGTCGCTCGTGGTGCTCGGCGCGGGCGTGATCGCCTGCGAGTACGCGTCGATCTTCGCGGCGCTCGGCACGCGAGTGACGTTGATCGACAAGGCGCCGCGGCCGCTCGCGTTCATGGAGCCCGAGCTCACCGAACGGTTCTGCGCGTGGTTCGAGCGCCACGGCGGACGGTATCGGCCCGGAAGGCAAGCGAAGACCGTCGACTGGGACGGCGTCGCGACGGTGACGACCGTGCTCGACGACGGCGAGGCGATCGAGAGCGACAAGTTGCTCTGCGCGCTCGGCCGTGTCGCGAACCTGCGCGGACTCGACATCGAAGCGGCCGGGCTCAAGCCGACCGACCGCGGCTACCTGAAGGTCGACCAATTCGGCCGCACCGAAGTGCCGCACGTCTACGCCGTCGGCGACGTGATCGGGCCACCGGCGCTCGCCGCGACGTCGATGGAGCAAGGCCGGCGCGCCGCGCGGCACGCGTTCGGGTTCGAAGCCGACGCGCTCGCCGGCACGACGCCGATCGGGATCTACACGATTCCGGAGATGGCGTGCGTCGGCCTCGGTGAAGCGCAAGCCAAGGAGAAGCACGGCGACGTGCTCGTCGGGTTCGCGCGCTTCGAGGAACTCGCCCGCGGCCAGATCAACGGCGACCGCGACGGCTTGCTCAAGCTCGTCACGACCGGCGACGGCCAACGCGTGCTCGGCGCCCACGTGATCGGCGAGAGCGCGTCCGAGCTCGTCCACGTCGCGCAGCTCGCGATGACCGCGGGTCTACCGGCGTCGGTGTTCGTCGAGCAGATCTTCAACTTCCCGACGCTCGCCGAGGCGTATCGCGTCGCGGCGCTCGACGTGTTCGCGAAGCTCGAAGCAGCGCGCGCGAAGGGCGCGGCCGTCGCGAGTTCGAACTGAGAGCGCGAGGCTCGCGCTCGTCGCGCCGAAGCGGGTGCGCCGGCGTCATCGAGCGAGCCCGATCCCCCGGAACGTATCGTCGGGAGCGATGCTCGAGAGCGGCCACGACTCCGCTGGAACGGCGATCATCGCGGCCGACCACGCGCGTTCGAATGCGCGCACGAAGACACGGAACTCGGCGTCGATCTCCGACGTGAGCGACTGATCGATGCCGTCCCAACCGCGGACGACTTCGCGCGGACCCGAGGCGTCGGTGACGCTGCGGGTGATACGCGCCTCACCGGCGCTCGGATGCCAGTGGCTCGTCGGCGGACCGTCGAACAGTCCGGTCTCGTCGAGCTCGGCGAGCAAACGCGCGAGACGCTCGGGGGCCACACGACTCACCCTTCGTTCGAGCGCGCCCAAAGCGCCGCCCACGTCGAACAGCACGACTCCGTCCGACCAGACGACCAGGGGCAGCCGGTGGCGGAAGAAGAGGCCGCCGTCGAACGACTCGAGCTCGAGCTCCAGAGTCGCGGTTCCTCTCGGATCGATCCCAGGCGCCGGAACGCTCGACGGCGGCAACGCGCCGAGCAAGCGACTTTCGACGGCGCCCGCTTCGCGCCACAGTTCGAGCGGTGTGAGCCCGAACCGATCGCGCACGTCGCTTCGCGCGTCGAAGCCGAGCAAGAACGTCATCATCGCGCCGTCCTTCGCATGCGCCGCGATGGCGAGCGGCGTGCGGCCGAGGTCGGTGCGCGCTTCGAGCGCGGTCCGGTGCAGCACCGCTCGAGCCGTGTCGCGCGAGCCGCTCGCCGCAGCGAGGTGCAGCGGCGTCCAACCCCAACGATCCTCGAGCACGAGCAACTCCTGCGGAGCCCACGGGCGACCGCCGAAGTGGGCGACGAGCTCGGCGACGACCTCCGCGTGGCCGAACTGCGCCGCCAACGCGAGCGGCGTGCGGCCCGTGAGGTTGCCGGTGTCCGTGAGGAGCTCCGGCGCGCGCTCGAGCAGCACGCGCAACGTCTCGAGTCGTCCGTAGACGGCGGCGAAGTGCGCCGCGGTGTCCCCGTCGGGCGTGCGTTTCGTCGGTGACGCGCCGGCCGCGAGCAGGCTCTGCACGACGTCCGTCGACCCGTGCTCCGCAGCGATCATCAGCGCCGTGCGGTTGCGCCGCTCCGGGACGGTCGCGTCGACGTCGCCGACGTGCGGCGCCAAGAGCTCGACGAGCTCGCGCGAACCACGTTCCGCTGCCAGGTGCAGTTCGGTGCCGTACCCGCGCGGTCCCGGCCCGACCGTCGCGCCGTGTTCGAGCAACCCGCGCACGATGTCGGTCTCGCCGCTCCAACTCGCGTACGCAAGCGCAGTCCAACCGCGCTCCGAACGGTGGTCGACCTCGGCGCCCGAAGCGAGCAAGTCCGCGACGATCTCCGGGTGCCCCATCTTCGCGGCCCACATCAGCGGCGTCTGGTCCTGATACTCGACTTCGAGCGACATGCCCGTCGCGACGAGCCGCACGACTTCGTCGCGCGCTCCACGTCGCGCGGCGTCGCACAACTCGTCGTTCTGCGCCTGCGCGCTGCAACCGAGCGCGAGAACTGCGATCACGAGCACGAGCCGCATGAACTCACCTCCTGCCCCATCGTTTCGCCCCGCGCCGAGTTCGGCAAGCAGGGAGCGCGCCCGGCACCACGGAGCGTGAGCTGGCGTGCGCTCCGAAGCGCTGCGCTCGCGCCCGTCGAGCACGCGGGACCTCGCTCGCGCGATCGTCGCGTCGGAGCGACGACGCACGCCGCTGCCCTCTTTTGCCGACTCCAGTGCGTAGTACGTGTCGGACTAGTCACGGACGACCGTCTGCGAGCTCGTTCGCGAGCAAGGGGGAAGCGATGAAGCCTTGGGTGGTCGGCGTGTCGGTGTTGGGCGGCATCTCTCTCGCGTGGAGTCTCGGCACGGCGCGTCTCGTCTTCGATCCTGCAATCGGAGGCACGGGTTCGCGAGACGTCGACGCGACGCTCGCGTCGGCGGCGTGGGTGGCGCCGGATCCGAACGATCCGGAGCTCGACGATCCGAAGTCGGACCTGTACGCGCGCTACTTCGTGTACTCGGACGCGTACTACGCGACGGTCGATCACACTCGGATCGACGTGAGTCGTCCGCGGGGCGCGAACGAGCCCGCGCCCGAAGCGATCCGATCGCTCGGCGCGACCTACGGCG
Source organism: Planctomycetota bacterium (assembly GCA_023150475.1). GTDB lineage: Bacteria > Planctomycetota > UBA1135 > UBA1135 > JACRIN01. The sequence goes on along the minus strand of JAKLKU010000008.1, from coordinate 197,958 downwards.
AAGGTCGACCGAACGAGCTCTACGCCGGGACTCTCGAAGTGCAGGCGGTTGCGAACGTGCCCGTGACGTTCTTCGCGCCCGACCACGGCGTGTTCGAGAACGATCAGCGCGCGATCACCGTGAAGGCGGATGCGCACGGACGCGCCGCGGTGAAGTTCCGCTTCGGCCCGTTGGCGAGCACGTATCGCATCGTCGCGGCCTCGCCGGAGACGCGCGGAACCGCGTCGTTCCGACTCGAGGCGCTGACGGAACGAGAGGCCCGCGAACGCAGCGTGCTGCTGGGAGGGAAGTAGTCATGAAAGCGCTGGTGAACACGAGTGCGTCGACGTTCGCTTGGTCGCGCTGGCTCTCCGCTTGCGCCCTCGGGCTGTGCGGCGCAGCGGCAGCGCCGCAGATCGGCGATCAGCACCCGCTGTGGGGCGCGTGGGCGCTGGACGGCAACGCCGAAGAGGGTTGCCACCAGAACAAGCTGAACGACCCCTGCAAGGAGTGCGAGGAGTGCGCCGCGCAGGCCCCGGATCCGAGTTGCCAGCACCAAGACGACTGCGTGGAACCGAGCGAGAACACCGAGGACGCGGCGGAGAGCTTCACCGCCAACCTCCCAGGCGGCACGGTCAACACGAACCGCGAGTACGTGCACTCGATCGAGGACTACACCGTGATGCACGAGGGCACGAGCTGCCGGAGCTGCGGTGGCGCCCTCCACGAAGCGCCGATCCGCGCGCGCTACAGCCCCTTCGTGTTGCGCTTGGAGCGCACGTTCCAGAGCCGCCTCTTCCAGCCCGCGACCTGCCAGGGCTTCGGGCGCATGTGGCAGCACAACTACGACTACCAACTGGAGGTCCACTCGACGGCCGAGTGGACGCAAGTCATCGTCACTTGGCCGGGCGGCCCCAACCCGACCGCGACGGCGTGGAAGTTCATCGACGTCGGCAACACTGGAGTGTTCGCCGCGCAGGACGCGACGCAGACCACCAAAGCGACGCTCGTTCCCGACGGCGCGGCCTTCCTGCTCACCACCAAATGGGGCGAGCACTACCACTTCGCGCCGTTCGACGACGACCTCTACGTCCGGTTCCGGCCCGACTGGATCGAGGACAAGAACGGCTTCCGTCTGACGTTCACCTACGACTCGATCGACGACGACATCGATCGGCTCGAGCGCATCCAAGACGGCTACGGGCGCGCGCTGACTTTCGCGTGGACGAAGCTCGGGCCGTCGCGGCACGTCGTCGCGCGCGTCGGTCTCCCCGACGGACGCGAGATCCGCTTCGAACACGAATCGCCGGACGAGTACTTCGTCCACTATCCGAACGGCGACGCTGCCTGCTACGCGCGCATGGTCGACGCCGAAGGTCAGTTCTGGGTGTTCAACGACGCCCGCGGCAATCCGGGCAGCCGCAAGCACCGCGTCTACGTCACGGCGAGCGGCCAAGTGCGCGGGATCCGCGACCTCGAAGGTCGCTTGCTCTTCGTTCCTCGGGAGATCTCCGGGAGCCAGATCCGCTACGAGTACGCGAACGGCGAGAGCCGCACCTGGGGCACCAACGCGAACGGTTTCCCGGTGTACATGCAGAACGACTGGACCGGCGCGGAGCGCAAGACGTCGTGGGACGAGTACTTCCGCCTGGTCAAGTCCGAGACCGACTACCTCGGCCACGAAACGCAGTTCACCTACGTCGCGTTGGAGCTCGAAGGGTTGAAGCAGGCCGACGGCACGTACCGCGATTACGCCTACGACGCGCGGCACCTCTTGGTGTCTTCGCTCGACGAGCTCGGGATCGAAACGAAGTACGAGTACGACGCGGCTGGCAACGTGACGAAGAAGACGCTCGCCGCGGGCACGCCGGACGAGGTCTCGGAGGAGTGGACCTACGACGCGCTCGGCAACGTGCTCAGTCACACCGACGCACGAGACTTCGTCACGAGCTACGAGTACGACGCCTTTGGTTGCGTCGCCACGGTCGTGCTGCCGAAGGACGCGGACGAAACGACGCACCCCGAGTGGAGCTTCGTCCACGACGTCAACGGGCGGCCGCTGTCCGCGACCGATCCCGACGGTTGGACGACGCACTGGACCTACGACGACGCGGACCGCGTCACTGCGACGACCTACGCGGATGGGACCACGGAAGCAGTGGTCTACGGGACGAACGGGTCCGATCCGCTCGACCCTGCGGGCACGACCGGATTGGTGCTGCGGCGCAAGGACCGCAACGACCATTGGGTCGACAACGAGTATGACAAGCTGGACTGTTTGATCGGAGTCACCGACTCGATCGGCCAGGTCCTCGCCCGCGTATACACACCCGAGACCGGCCTGCTCGCGTCCGAGGATCGCGCCGGCGACGTGCGGACGTGGACCTACGACGTGCAGGGTCGCGTGTCGACGGAGACGTTCGAGGCCAACGCGAGCACCTCGCTGACGACGACCTACGCTCACGACGAGCTCGATCGTGTGACCACGTCGACCGACCCCCATGGATTCGAGACCGTCACCACGTACGACTCGATGGGTCGAGAGACCGCCATCGCGCGCGAGGTCGCGCCGAGCTCGTTCTCGACCGAGGAATTCGGCCATGACGCCAAGGGGAGGCGCATCGAGCGAACGGATCCGCGCGGATACCTCTGGCGCAGTCAGTACGACCCGTTGGACCGTGTGATCACCGAGACGGATCCGCTGCTCCACTCGAGGAGCTACGGCTACGACGCGAACGACAACCGCATCGCACTCACCGACGAAGAAGGCCACACCCGCACGTGGACGTTCACGTCGCGCAACCGAGTGAAATCCGAAACCGAGCCCGGGCCCGGCAACACGCTGACGTATTCCTACTTCCCGAGCGATCTAGTGAAGCAGGTCCAGAACGCCGGTACCGGCGGAGTCACCGACTTCACGTACACGTGTTGCGGTCGGCTGGAGTCCCGCCGCATCGGGGTCGACGGCGCAGACGAGGACATCGTCGAACGGTACTTCTGGGACGGCAACGGCAACCAGATCGCGCGCGTCGACGGCGAGGGCTTCGTATGGCGCACCGAGTACGACGCCCGTGATCGCGTGACGAAGCACGTCGATCCGCTGACGTTCGAGACCACGTACGCGTACTCCGACGATGGCTCGCCGTTCGACGATCGGCTCGCACCTGGTCAGGGCAGCGCGGCCTCGGTGACCGACGCGAACCTGCACACCACCACGACCGTCGCCGATGGCGGGGGCCGCCGCTGCAAGGTGATCGACGCGGTCGGCAACGACACCCAGTGGTACTTCGACGTCCTCACCCCTCTAGGAACGGTCGAGACTTCGGTCGTCGACCGCATGGGCGCGACGACGAAGCAGTTCACGGACGGCGTAGGCCGAATCGTGATGAGCGTCGACGAGCTCACCCACGAGACGGAGATGGCCTACGACGCAAACGGCAACCTCATCTCGGTCGAAGACGCCGATGACCACGTCACCACGTTCACGTGGGACGAAGCCAACCGCAAGCTCACCGAGACCTACGCCGAGCACGACGGTGATCCGAACAACGACACGGTCACGTTCACGTGGTTCGACAACGGCTGGCTGAAGTCCCGAAAGGATCAGAAGGCCCAAGAGCTCGTCTACGCGTACGACCCGACCGGCCGGCGGCTCAGCGTCGCTTACCCCGACGCGACTCAGGACGTGTTCGCGTACGACGCCGGCGGGCGACTCGCGACGGCGACGACCGGTCTCTACGCGACGGGTTTCCCGATCGCGCGGACCTACGACCTCGCCGACCGACTGACGACGGAGACCCAGTCGGGCAAAGTCATCGCATATGCGTGGGATCGGCGGAGCGTGAAGACTCGGGTCACCAGTCCCTCCGGCTTCGACGCAGTGCGCACGTTCACCGAGCGCGGCGAACTGGACCGGGTCAGCGCACATGGACGGCAACGCGTCGACCACGAATACGATCCTGCCGGGTTGCTGATCAGGAAGGCGCTCGGCAACGGCGCCGTGACGTCGATGACGTACGACGCTCGCGACTGGATGACGGAAATCCGCCACACGGCGGGCACGAGCGACATCCAGACGTTCGCCTACGCGTTCGACGCCGAAGGCAACAAGCTCCATCAAGAGAGCGTGACGTTCCCCGAGCGCTCGGAGACCTATGGCTACGACGCCGCCCATCGACTGATCCAGTGGAAGCGCGGCCCGCTCGGCGGCGCGCCGAGCAAGACACAGCTCTGGAACCTCGACGCCCTCGGCAACTGGGACGACACGACGGTCAACGGAATCGTCGAGGACCGTGACCACAATGCCGTCAACGAGCTCGTTCGTCGCGACACGGTGAATCTCGTCTACGACGACAACGGCAACCTGATCGACGACGGATCGACGCTCTACGAATGGGACTACAACGACAAGCTGAAACGAGCCATTCGCAAGAGCGACGGCTTCGTGCTCGGCGAATACGCGTATGACGCGCTAGGTCGCCGCGTCCGCCGCCACGACCATCTGACACCCGAGGAGCGCCTCTACTTCCTCGATGGCGACCAAGTGATCGAGGAACGCAACTTCGCCGGCACCGTCATCGCTCACTACGTCTACGGCAACTACATCGACGAACCGATCTGCCGCATCCTCGTACCCGTTCCACCCACGCCACTTCCCGGCGCCTTGAAGCCGATCCTGGCGTCGAACGTCTACTACTACCACACGAACAGCCTGTACTCGGTCGCCGCTTTGAGCGGCATGGGCGGTGGAGTGCTCGAACGATACGAGTACGACGCCTACGGCATGACCACCACGTACTCGGTGAACTGGACCGAGCCACTGGGCTCGTCGCGAATCGCGAATCCGGCGGGGTTCACCGGCCGCACGCTCGACGGAGAACTGGCAGAGCTCCACTTCCGCAGCAGATCGCTTGCACCGGTCTTGGGTCGTTTCGTCACGCGCGATCGTCTCAGCCAGATCGAACGACAGAGCCTCTATGCGGCGAGCTTCGTTCCGAATGCCGTCGACCCGTGGGGATTCTGGAAACTGGTGAAAGAGGACATCTGGGAGGCCGAGGTCGGAGACACGCTGTGGAGCCTGGCTGCCTTGGAACGATACGGCTCCCACGGCAGTAACTGGCCGTGTCTGTGGCCGACGGCAAGCACGGGTGACCACGGCTATCCGGACACCATTTGGCCCGGTGACTGCTACGACGCACGAAATCTGGCGGTACCGGCTCCGGGCGCGGCGGAACTCAGACTGAGCGTCTCGAGCGATGTCTATGCGATGGGAGGTCGACTCGTCAGCACGACACAAGTTGGTCCGAACATTCAACAAGCTTCCGGAGAGGGTGGCACGCCGCTGAGCTTCTTCTTGCTCAGCGGACACGGAGGCGCGAGTGGAATGGGCGGTTCGTATGGTCCAGATCCGTCATCGCCAGGTAACAGCCAGTGGAACGATCCCGAGGGTGGCTACTTCAATGCGGCAGTGTTTGGTTCGCTGCCTGACCCAGCACCCGCCTTCGACCGGGCCGCTGCACGCAAGGGGCCGAAGCGTTGCTGGTTCACTCGCGACGCTCACGCGTGGTTTGCAGGCTGCAACACTTCCGCGCTCGCAGAGTCGTTTGCTGGCGTGGCACTGAGAGAGGGCGCGTTTGCCCACGGGACGCGGATGTACTCGGGATTCTCCGCGAGCGGCATCCAATGGGGCCCGGCAGTCGACTGGGTGAACGGATCGCCACGCTGGGGAGCCGGCACTCGATTCTCGAGCAACTGGCAGGATCCCAGCGCATGGAACGAATTCAGTGGATCACTCTGAAGTGGCCTCATCGGGTGCCAACCCGGAAAGGCGCGCAGCTGACTACATCGGGCGCGGCCGCTCGGTCGCAGTGTCGAGATTCCGTGCATCCTCGTTTCGCAGCGAGGCACGCGCAGCTGTCGCAAGCGCCGCGTAACGCGGCGGCGTGCGGCGGACGAGCTCGAGTTCGCGGTCGGTGAGCTCGCGTTTGACGATCGCGGGCACGCCGACGACCAAGGAGCGCGGTGGGACCTGCATGCCTTCGCGCACCAGGGCGCCGGCGGCGACCAAGGAGCCTGCGCCGATTCGTGCGCCGTCGAGCACGCGCGCGCCGATGCCGATCAGACAGTCGTCCTCGACGATCGCGCCGTGCACCGTCGCTTGGTGGCCGATCGACACGCGCGCGCCGATCGCGACGGGCCACTCTCCGAGGGTCCCGTGCAACACCGCGCCATCTTGCACGTTCGAGTCGGCGCCGACGCGGATCGAGTGCACGTCGCCGCGCAGCACCGCGCCGTACCAGATCGACACGCGGTCCCCGAGCTCGACGTCGCCGACGATCACGGCGGTCGGCGCGAGGAACACGTCCTTCCCGAAACGCGGCGACTTGTCGCCGTGCGGCACCACCAACGCGCGGTTCATTCCTTCTTCTTCTTTTTCTTGTCCTTGTCGTCGAACAGGCCCTTCAGCTTCTTCTCGAGCGCGCGTTCGGCCGCGTCCTCGAGCGCCTTCTTCAAGAAGCCCTCGGCGATGCGCACCTTCGGTTTGCCCGTGGTGCCGCGGATCTCGAGCGGGATCTTGGTCGCCGGATCGAGGAAGTCGGCGGCGCCTTCGAGCGACTTCTTCACCGACTTGCCGAGCGCGGCGAGCGGCAGCTCGACTTCGAGCTTGTACGCGCGCTCGACGATGTCGAAGCTGCCCTTGAACGCGTATACCTGGCCGCCGATCGGTACGGCGAGGCGCTCGTAACGCGCGACGCCTTTGTCGATCTTGACTTGGACGGGCTCGAGCTTCGCGCTCGACATCGCGCGCGCCGCCTCGTCGCCGAACATCTCGGCGAGACCCGGCAGGAAGCGATATTCGAGCGCGCCGGGATCGAACGTGATCTCGCCCGAGAGCTGGCGCAGGTCGCCCGAAAGCGGCAACGCGAGGTTGCGGCCCGTCAGCAACGCGCGTTTCGAACCGGGCACTTGGCGCACGTCGGCGAGCAGCGGCACCAGACTGCCGACGACACGTTCGCCGAAGAGCGGCGTGACGATCAACGACGCGTCGAGCGCTTGTTCGCCGGTCACTTTCAACACGCCGTCTTCCGCGCGCGCCGCGACTTTGAAGTCCGCGTTGCTCGAGTGCATCTCGGCGGACAGCGCATCTCCGCCCTCCGGCGGCCACACGCCGCGGAGCTTGACGTCCGCGCCGGCGCCGAGCACGTCGACGACGAGCCCGTCCTGCGCCGCGAGCGCGTCGACCAACGCCGTCGGGATCGACTTCAGGTCGCCGTCGAGCACGAGCTTCGGCTTCGGGCCCATGCTCGGGTTCCCCGCGGCATCCGCCGTCGCGAGCAGGCCGAACGGATGCTCTCCGCTCGCTCGCAGCTCGATCGAGCCGGGTGGCGTCGCGTCGAGTTGGCCGGTGACGCGGGCACCGACGAGCTTGCCGGGCGCGAACTCGACGTCGCGTACCGCGAGACCGCGCAACGTCACGTCGACCGGCGCGCCGTTCGTCGTCACCGCCGGCGCGCGCACGCGCAGTGTCGGCAGCGAGAGCTCGAGCTTCGCTTTCGCGCGATCGAGCGCGTTGGCGAGCGGCTCGGGCTCTGCACCGGGCGCCGGGAGCCACGCGTCGAGCGGCAACTCGAGCTCGCTCGCGCTGAAGCTCAGCGCTTCGCCGTCCGAGACGAGCTCCACGCCGACGCCCGCCGGCAGGTACGCCGCGAGCAGCGGCTGAAGCGTCTTCGAGCGCAAGGGCAAACTCGCCGCGAGCCGATCGGCGCCGCTCGCGCGGAACGTGCGACCGTCGAGCACGCCGGCGACGTCGAACTTGGCGCCCGGCGCGTCGAGCGCCACGCGGAACGACTGCGCCGAGCCCGCGCTCGCGCGATTCTCGACCTTCAGGCCGAACTGCGCGCCGAGCGCGTCGCTCGCGATTTCTCGGTACTCCGCCGGCACGAAGCCGAGCGCGAGCGCCGGATCGGTGACGTCGAGCACGAGCTCTGCCTCCGGCACCACGCCCTGCTCGAGCGCCGCGAACGGGTCGGCGACGCTCGCGTCGATCGCAATGCGCGTCGGGGTCGCGGCGGCGAGCACACAGTCGACGCGGCTCTTCAGCCGCTCGCCGCGAGGCCATTCGGCCGTGACGGCGAGTTCGAGTCCGATGCGCTCGCCGAACTTGCCGCCGAGCGGCCCCGTGTACGCTTCGGCGAGCGCCACCGGGCACGCCGGCACGTCGAGGCGCATCCCGAGCTTGCCGAACGCGCGCCGCGTACCGAGCGCGAGGAGCTCGGTCGCGTCCGCGACGTCGACGTTGAGCGCGAGTCGACCGTCGGGCGCGTCCGCGAGCCGAGCGTCGAGCGCGAGCTTCGCCGGGGTCGCGCCGTTCGCGCTCGAGAGCTCGACGACGACACCGAGGTCGCTGAGCGCGAGCGAACGACCCGCGGCGATCAGCGTCGCATCCGCGACGTTCCACGCACCGAGCCCCAAGCGAGCCTGGGCGCGGGTCGCGCCGAGCGCCGCGGCGAGATCGAGCGGCGCCTCCGGCGCTTTCGGCAGCCACGCGTCGACGGACGTCGAAAGTTCGGTCACGTCCAGCGTGATGCGTTGCTGGCCGCCGCCGGGCGCGAGTTGGAATCCCGCGGGCAACGCGGGGCCCGCGAGCTCGGCGACGGTGGCCGCGTCGACGTCCGCGGCGAGCTTCACGCCGCCGGCACCGAGCGTGAGCGCGCGCTGCGCTAGCGCGAGCTCGGCAGCGAGCGCCGCGTGCTCGCTCGTGAAGTCGAGCTTCGCCGTCGCGTTCGTGAGGTCGCCCGACGCGTCGAGCGCGACGTTGGCGCTCGCGCCGAGCCGTTTGGCGAGCGCGTACGCGTCGCCGGTGAACCGATCGGCGAGCGCGAGAGGCAGCTCATTCGCCGTGAGCTTGACCGAACTCGCCGGGATCTCGCCCGCGACGAGCTTCGCGAGCCCGGCGGACGTCGTCGCCACGAGCTCGAAGGTCGAGCTCCTCCCCGCATCGAGCTCGAGCGTGCCGCGCGCGTCGACGCTCACCGTGTCGGCGAGCTTGGCGTGCGCCGTGACCTGGGTGGCGCCGAGCGCGAGGCCTTCCGCGAGCGGCACGCGCGTCGCCGTGAGCTCGAACTTGGCCTCGCCGTGCACGAGACCGAGGTCGAACGGAACAGCGGCCGTGGAGTTCGCCGCGGCCGTCGCAGCGCTCGGTGGCGCATTCCCTGGCACAGGCGCGCCGATCCCGACATCGCCGCTCGCTTTCAGTCCGAGCCCTTCGGCCGCCGGCGCGCCGAGTTGCGCGAGCAGCGCCGTCGGCAACTCCGGCGCCGCGAGGTCCCACGTCGCGGCCACGCCGTTCAGCGATCCTGCGGCGAGTCCACGCACGTCGAGCGCCTGCACGCGCAGCGCGACTGCCTGCTTCGTGCCTTCGAGACCGACGAACATCGCCGCATTGCACGGGACGATCCTCGGCGCGCTCGGGTCGAGGCCGGCGACGCCGCGCGTGTCGAGCTGGCCGAAGAACTGCGCGATGCCGACGTCGAGCCCGCTCGCCGCGTCGCGCACGCGCCAGCCGCCGAGATCGAAACTCACGGCGACGTCGCTCGCGTCGAGCACCGTCGTCGCCGCGGGCTCCTGCTGCGCGAGCTTCGTCAACACGTCCTCGAGCCGCACGCCGAGGCGCGTGAGCTTGACCGTCACCCGGCCCGGCGCCGGGCGTTCGAGCGCGAGGCCCGGCGGCAAGAGCGGCGTAACACGCGCTTGCACGAGCTCGGCGTCGACTTGCAGTTCCGCGCGCAGCGGCTCTTCGCCGACGCCGCGCAGCACGCCTTCCGAGAGCTCGACCGCGCCTTCGACGGTCGCGCGCGCCGCGGTGAGCTCGAAGTCGAGGCTGCCGCTCTGCGCCGTGCCGCTGCCTCGAGCCACCAACGTCACTTCGGGGCCGAGCGCCTGCGTGAGCAACCCGCCGAGGCCCGCGAGACCGTCGACGAGTCCGGTCGGCAGCTCGCGCAGGTCCGCTTGGAGCTCGAGCGTCGGCGGATCCGCCGCGTCCGGCGCCGCGAACGGGTGCGTGATCACTGCGTCGAGCGCGAGCGGCCGCGGCGAGTCGTCGACGAGCTCTGCGCCGAGCTTCAGCTCCGCGCGCTCGCCGTGTTCGAGCTTCGCGGTCGCGCCGAGGTTCTCGAGCGCGATCGTCCGGCCCGCCGCGCGGGTGCGCGAGTCGCTCCACGTGATGCGCTTCGAGACGAGCTCGACTTCGACGTCGAGCGCGGCGAGCTGCTGGCGCCAGTCGGTCGGCTCCGACGAGCCGCCGGCGGAATCCGGCTCGCTCGGCGCACGTTCGCGCGGCGCGAGCGCGCGCTCGAGGTTCGTCACGCCCGCGTCGTCGGCGACGAGGTCCGCTTCGAGCTCGATCTTCGCCTTGCCGAGCGCCTGGCCGTCGAGCAGTTGGCGGATCGACGGCGCGACGATCGTCGTCGCGAGGATGCGCGTGCCCTGTTCGTCGAAGAGCTCGACCGAACGGATCGTCTGCGGCGAGCTCCACGCGAGCTCGAGCTCGCCGAGCTTCACGCGGCCGTGGAAACGCTGCGCGAAATCGTCCTCGATCCAACCGCGCGCGGCGTTCGCCACCGCGGACGGGAACACGAACACCACCAACGCGACCACGACGAGCAGGAGCCCGAGCAAGATCGCCGACCACTTGAGGAGCCGTTTCACCACCCACCTCCGTCCATCTCGTCCGCCGCTTGCGTCTCGTTCGAGAGCTCGTTCGTGTCCACCGCTGCGTGCGGCCGCCGTCTCGCAGCTCGCCGCCGGCGCGTCCGCCGCGAGCTTCCTCGCGCGGCGTCGATCGCGCGCAGCGCTCGACTACGCACGCCCGCCCACCGACGCGAGCTTCAATTCCACTCCGGATCCGGCGGCTGGTTCTCGAGGCCCGCGAGCTCGCCGCGGATCGTGCGCATCACGTCGCGCCACAGGTTCTCCGGATCGCGCCGGAACACGTGTTCCGCCGTGCACGGCGCCGGCAGCCACGAGCCGCCGGCCAGTTCCGCGTCGAGTTGTCCCGCGCCCCAGCCCGCGTAGCCCACGAGCAACCGCACGTGGTCCTCGGACGCGTCGTGTTCCGCGATGTAGTGCGCGACGTGCTCGAGCTCGCCGCCGATCCAGAGGCCGGGCACGAGCTCGACGCCGTCGCGGATGTGCTCGGGCACGCAGTGCAGGATCTGCATCGAGTTGAGTTGCACCGGGCCACCGACGTAGATCGGGTGGTCGTAACGGCCGAGCGTTCGATGCTCGGAGAGCAACGTGCGCGTCGTGTACTCGGACCTGCGGTTCAGCACGAGCCCGTACGCGCCCTCGGGCGTGTGCTGGCAGATCAGCACCACCGAGTGCATGAAGTTCGGGTCCAGGAGCTCGGGTGTCGCCGCGAGCAGGGTGCCCTGCTCGACGTGCAGGTCCATCGACATGGGCCCGAATCTAGGCGCGGGTCCGCGGCGTCGCAACGCGCGAAGCGTTCACGGCCGAGCGACGAACCCGCGGCAGGCGAGCAGCGGCTGCGGAGGGTATTTCGGGAAGCGCGGATCGCTCTTCGCGAGGCCGCAGAGCAGGAAGACCGAGCCTTTGGCGCTCTCGACGAACTGCACGTGACGGCAGCGGGCGCACAGGCTCGCGCGAGCGACGTGCGGCAGGTTCGCGGGCAGGTCGGGCGAGGGCTCGGGCGGCCAGGAGTTCATGGCGTGCGCGAGAGCGTGAAGACGGTCTCGAGGTGCGGTCCGTGCGGGAAGAAGTCGAGCGGCCGGACGCGTTCGAGCCGCCAACCGGCCGCGACGAGGCCGGCCGCGTCGCGCGCACCGCTCGGTGCGTGGCACGCGACGAGCACGATCCGCTCCGGCGCGAGTGCGATCAACGCCGCGAGCGTCTTCGGGTGCAATCCGGCGCGCGGCGGGTCGGCGATCACGTGCGTCGCGCGCGCCGGCGGCGGCGCGTCGGGCGCCGAGTTTGCCGGGTTGGCCAGGGTCGCCAGGGTCGCCGGGGCCGCCGGGGCCGCCAAAGCGGACGACGTGATCGGCGCCGTGGGCGAGTCCTCGGCGAGCGTGCGCGCCAGATCGCCGGCGACGAACGACGCGTTCGTGACGCCGTTCGCCGTCGCCGTCGCGCGGGCGTCCGCGATCGCGGACTCCACGAGCTCGTAGCCGCGCACCGCACGCACGCGCCGCGCCACGTTGAGCGCGAACGCTCCCGTGCCACAGTAGAGGTCGGCGACGGTCGCGTCGCTTGGCGCCGCGAGCTCCTCGAGCACGACCTCGAGCAGCCGTTCGGCCTGCGCGACGTTGGTCTGGAAGAAGGAACGCGCCGAGAGGCGGAACTCGATCGCACCGAGGCGTTCGCGCACGAAGCCGGGGCCGTGGTGCACGATCTCGCGCTCCGAGAGCGCGGCCTGCGCCGGTTTCGAGTGCACGTTCTGCACGAACGTCGTGACGCACTCAAGTCGCGCGGCGAGCTCGCGCGCGAACGGCGCCATGCGCTCGGGCGACTCGCTCGACGTCACGAGGTTGGCGAGGATTTCGCCGGTCGCCCGGCTCTCGCGCAGCACGAGGTGACGGACGAAGCCGGTGTGGCGCACGACGTCCCACGGTTCGAAGCCATGCGCGCGGCAGAGCTCGCGCACCGTCGCCAGGATCCGGTTCGCGCGTTCGAACTGGATCTCGCAGCGGCCGACGTCGATCACCTTGCCGTGGAAGTCGCGCGGATGCAGGCCGAGCGCGAAGTCGGCGGAAGCGTTCTGCGGCTCGTCGGCGAGCACGAAACGCCGCGACGAGAAAGTGAAGTCCATCTTGGCACGGAAGCCGAACGTGCGCGGCGCGGGCTCGATCGCCCGCAGGTCGAACGACCGCGGGTCGAGGCCCGCGCGCTCGAGCGTGCGCGAGAGCAGCCGAGACTTCGCGGCGAGTTGCGCGTCGTACGCGCAGTCCTGGAAGCTGCAGCCGCCGCACGTGCCCGCATGCGCGCACCTCGGCGCGACACGCGCCGGCGCCGCCGAACGCCAGCCGAGGATGCGCGCGTGCAGCGCTTGGCGGCGGCGGCCGAGCACTTCGATCTCGACTTCGTCGCCGGGCACTCCGCGCGCGAGTTCGACCGAGTACGCGCCGCTCGCGGCTTGGGCCTTGCCCCGCGCTCGTCCGCGTTCGTCGAAGCCTTCGAGGCGCGCGATCAACCGGTCGCCGCGCCGCGGCTTGCGCTCCGAGGAAGGAGCGCCAGGCAGCCCACGCTCGTCCGCGCCGGCCGGCCGCCAGGCGTTTGCCGGTTGGGGCGCCGGTTGGGGCGCCTGTTGGGTCCCCGGGTGGGTCCCCAGTTGGTTCATTGGTTGGGTTGCGTCGCGGGGCTCCATGGAAAGCAAGACGGCGGCCGGTCTCACGACCGCCGCCGTCGCATGCGGATCAGTGGGAACTCACTCGTAGACCGGCAGCCACGAGCGGGTGAAGTAGTCCTGCAGCGTGAACGCGAACAGCGTCAGCAGCCACACGAAACCGCCGGCGGCGTAGAGCATCGTGAGCTTCGACTGCCACTTCACGTGCATGAAGTAGAGCACGACGACGCCGGCCTTGACGATCGCGATCGCCATCGCGACCGGCGTGTTGAGCCAACCGAAGTCCTTGTACGCGACCCAGTACGTCAACCACGTGCCCGCGATCAGCGTCGCGAAGACCGCGAGGTAGATCTTGATCGGCGTGATGTGCGGGTGGGAGTGTTCGGAACTCATCAGTGGTGCCCTCCGGTCGCGGCGCCGATCGCGTGTCCGTGGCGACCGAGCAGGTAGAGCAAGGGGAACAGGAAGATCCAGACGATGTCGACGAAGTGCCAGTAGAGGCCGATCATCTCGACGTGCGTGTGGTTCTGCGGCGTGTAGCTGTTCTTCAGCGCGCGCAGGATGACCCAGATCATCAGGCCCGCGCCGATGATCATGTGGAAGGCGTGCATGCCGGTCATCGTGAAGTAGAGCGCGAAGAAGATCTGCTCGTGACCGCCGGCGTGGCCGCCGTACATGAAGCCCGGGCCCGGGATCAGGTGGTGGTCGTACTTCGCCTTGTATTCGATGACCTTGACGCCGAGGAACACGAAGCCGAGCACCATCGTGAGCAGCGTGAAGCCCGCGACTTGCTTGTTGTTGCCCTTCGCGGCGCAGCGCACGGCGAGCGCCATCGTCAAGCTCGAGCCGATCAGCACGGTGGTGTTGACCGCGCCGAGGAACACGTCGAGCTCGCGGCTGCCGTTGTCCCACGCTTCGGGGTACATCGTGCGGTACACGACGTAGGCTCCGAAGAGCCCGCCGAAGAACATGATTTCGGTGATCAGGAACGCCCACATCCCGAGCGTCGCGGACTCCCGCTGCTGCTCGAGATCTTCGAAGTGATGGGCGAGCCCGGTTGCGTCGACGCTAGACAACTTTGGCCTCCGGTTGGTGACGCGCGCCTTCGGGGTACGCGTAGGCTTCCTCGGTCACGATCGGCGTCTTGTCGAAGTTGAACGTCGTCGGCGGCGAGTCGGCCTCCCACTCGAGGCCCTTCGCGCCCCACGGGTTCTTGCCTGCGACCTTGCCGAACTTGAGCGACCAAGGCAGGTAGATCATCGGGAGCAAGTAGCTGATGCCGAGCAGCGTCGCGCCGAGCGTCGACACGAGGTTCAGCACCTGCCACTCCTCGGGATAGAAGTGGTAGCGGCGCGGCATGCCCATGTACCCGAGGATGAACTGCGGGAAGAAGGTCATGTTGAAGCCGATGAACATCAACGCGGCGGCGACACGACCGATCGCTTCCGGGTACATGCGGCCGAACATCTTCGGCCACCAGAAGTGGAGCCCGCCCCAGAACGCGGTCACCATCCCGCCCACCATCACGTAGTGGAAGTGCGCGACGACGAAGTACGTGTCGTGCATGTGGATGTCGAGGCCCATCGTGCCGAGGAAGATGCCGGTGAGCCCGCCGACCGTGAACAAGCCGAGGAACGCGATCGCGTAGCACATCGGCGTCGAGAGCAGGACGTCGCCCTTGTACATGGTCGACACCCAGTTGAAGACCTTGATCGCCGAGGGCACCGCGACCAGCATCGTGATCACCGAGAACACCACGCCCGCGTAGGTCGACTGACCCGACACGAACATGTGGTGGCCCCACACGAAGAAGCCGATCACCGCGATGGCGAGCGACGAGAACGCGACCACGGGGTAGCCGAACACGCGCTTCTTCGAGAAGGCGGCGATCAACTCGCTGATCACGCCCATCGCGGGCAGGATCATGATGTAGACGGCCGGGTGGCTGTAGAACCAGAACATGTGCTGGAACAGCACCGGGTCGCCGCCGTACGCGGGGTCGAACACGCCGATGTGGAAGAGCCGCTCGAGCGCGACGAGCACGATCGTGATCGCGACCACCGGCGTCGAGAGCAGGATGATCAGACCGGTCGCGTAGTTCGCCCACACGAAGAGCGGCAGGCGGAACCACGTCATCCCCGGCGCGCGCATCTTGTGCACGGTGACGACGAAGTTGAGGCCGGTCAGGATCGACGAGAAGCCGGTGATGAAGACCGCGACCGCGGCGAGAGCGACCTGCGAGTTCGCGTACGTGCTCGAGTACGGCGTGTAGAACGTCCAGCCGGTGTCGACGCCGCCCATCGCCGCCGCCGTCAGCGTCAGCAGGATGCCGACGAGGAAGACGTAGTACGACAGCAGGTTGATCTTCGGGAACGCGAGGTCCTTCGCTCCGATCATGATCGGCAACAGGAAGTTGCCGAGCACCGCGGGCACGCCGGGGATCAAGAAGAAGAAGACCATCACCACGCCGTGCATGGTGAAGATCTTGTTGTAGTTCTCCGACTGCAGGAGATCGCCCGCCGGCGTCGCGAGCTCGAGGCGCACGAGCAGCGCGAACACGCCGCCGACCAGGATCATGAAGGCGATCGTGAACAAGTACATCAGCGCGATGCGCTTGTGGTCGACCGAGAAGACCCACGACTTCCAACCGTAGTTGGCGGTCAAGTAGTTGGTCTTCGGTTCGGCCGCGTGCGCGACGCCCGAGTGCTCGTGGGGTGAGTGCGCGTGCGGCGCGTGCGTTTGAACGGTGCTGCTCACGGCTTGGCACCTCCTTGGGCGGGATCGGAGAGCGACTTCAGGTACGCGATCAAGGAGAGGATCTGGTCCTCACCGAGCTGGCCGGCGTACGTCGGCATGAGCTGTTGGAAGCCCGCGACGGTCTTCGCCGTCGGGATCAGGATCGACTCGCGCACGTAGTCCTCGTTGAAGACCACCGTCGAGCCGTCGGAGAGGTCGACCTTCTGCCCCCAGAGGCCCTGGAGCTTCGGCCCGCGCGCGCCCGGTTGTCCGGTGTGGCACGTGTCGCAACGCATCGCGGCGAAGAGCTTCTCGCCCTGCACTTGCGGCGTCTCGCCCGCGGCGGCGCCAGAGAGCCAGCGTTGGTAGTCCTCCTGCTCCATCACGATCACCGAGCCGATCATCTGCGAGTGCTTGGTGCCGCAGTACTCGGCGCAGAACAGGTGATAGGTGCCGGCCTTGGTCGCTTCGAACCACATGGTCGAGTAGCGACCCGGCAAGACGTCGCGCTTGACGCGGAACGCCGGGATGAAGAACGAGTGGATGACGTCTTCCGAGATCATCCGCAGTTGGATCGGCACGTTGACGGGCACGTGCAACGTGTTGATCTCGCGCTGACCGGTCGGATGCTGGATCTTCCACATCCACTGCTTGCCGGTGACGTAGTACTGCTCCGCGTGCGCCGGCGGACGCGTGATCGTGAACCAGATCTTCGTCGACCAGACGAAGAGCGCCATCACGATCACGAGCGGCACGGCGGTCCAGAATAGCTCGAGCACGTGCGAGCCGTGGATCTGCGTGGCGCCGGCGCTGCCTTCGCGCGCGCGGAACCGGATCGCGAACAGGACCACCAACGCCGCGATCAGCAGCGTGAAGAAGATGCTGATGCCGACCAGCGCCAAGTAGAAATAGTCGACCGCGTCGGAGTAGGTCGAAGCGCTGTCGGGGAATAGGGGAATGCCCTTCCACATGGGGATCTACCTGCTTTCACCGGCCGGCAGAGGACGCACGCTGCCGGCTCCCTTGGACTCGCGCACCCAGTGGCGCACGACGAACGATCCGATCGCAAGCACGGTGAGCACCCCGAGGATGCGCACCACGGTCATCACGGCGAGCGTGTAACGACCCGTCGCGGGGTCGTAGTGGAAGCACATCATCAGGACTTGGTCGACCAAGGAGCCGACCTTCCCGTCGCCCGCCTCGACCAGCCCGAGTCGCACGTCGCGCGGGCTGTATTCGATGCCGTAGAAGTACTTCGAGAGCACGCCGCCCGGCCCGACGACCATCACGCCGCCGGCGTGGGCGTATTGCTTCTGCTCGCTGTCGTACACGTAGCGGAAACCCGCCGCGCGTGTGAGCTCGGTGATCGCCGCCTGTTCGCCGACGAGGAAGTGCCAGTAAGGCGCCACTTCCGGGCGATCGAGGTCGGCAACGTAGTTCTGCTTCTTCTTCGCGGCGAGCTCGGGCGTGTCGTTCGGCTCGATCGAGACCGTCACGATCTCGAAGTCGCGGCCCGGCTCGAGCGAGAGCGCTTTCAGGACGCGCACCTCTTCGTTCAGCACCTCGGTGCAGAGCATCGGGCACTCGAAGTACACGAACGAGAGCAACACCGGCTTCTTCGCGAAGTACTCCGCGAGCTTGCGCGGCGTGCCGGTCTCGTCGCGGAACGTGAGCTCGAGCGGGAGCCTCTCGCCCAGGCGCTGATCGATGCCGACGTCCTGCGCCGGGCTGAAGCGCTGCACCGGATCGAAACGCTGGGCCGCAGCGACGCCCGCCAACGCGAGCGCCGCCACGCACCAAGTCGTCAGGTTCCGGAAGGACTTCATCGTGCGCTCGACGCGATCACTTGCGGTGCGGGAGCCCGCGTTCGGAGACGAGTTCGAGCGCGCGCTCGACCGGCAACTGCACGACGCCGTTCGAACGATCGATCCAGCGGTAGCGCGACACGGCGGCGTCTTGCTCGGCCTTGAAGCTCTTCCACTCGGCGTTCGGCTGCGCCTGCAGACGCGGCGCCGGCGGTTCGGCTTGCGCGGCGGCGAGCGGATGGAGGCCGGCGTCCTTCGACGTCTCGGCGTGCATGTACGCGTCGTTGGTCCACTTCATGCCGTAGAAGGTGACCACCAGGGAGATCGTCAGCAGCACCGTGAAGATCACGATCGGCTGGACCTTCGGATCTTCCTTCTCGTAGCCGGCCGCGACCGCGGCGGCGTGCGCGCCCGCATGCGAAGCGGAGTGGGTCGTCGGAGAATGCGTCGACATGGCTCAGTGTCCGTGCGAAGGCGCGACTTCGAGAGCGCGCTCGAGGTAGGAGTCGGCGGGCGCGCTCGCGAGACGACCCTTCAACTGCTGCATGAAGAACGCGACCCACAGGCCCCCCATCGCCGCCGGCGTCGCGAGGTAGAGCCAGTGGAAGTGGAAGCCCTCTTGGTGGAACGCGGGGATGATGATCCAGCTCATGTCCACGAAGCGCATCACGAGGATGAAGAGCGCGATCTTCGACACCAGCGCCGGGTTCTGCTTCACCTTGCGAGAGAGCAGGATCAGGAACGGCAGCGCGAAGTGCAGCGAGAGCAGCGCGACGAGGATCGTGCGCCAGCTCGTGTAGCCGCGGTGCAGGTACCACGGCGTCTCTTCCGGCAGGTTCGCCGACCAGATGATCAGGAACTGGGCGAGCGTCACGTAGCCCCAGAGCAGCGTGAACGCGAACATCAGCTTGCCGAGGTCGTGATAGCGCTTCGCCTGCATGATCGCGGAGTACGGCGCGCTCTTCGCGAGCCACGCGCTCATCACGATCGTGAAGGCCAGCGTCGACAGACCCTGGCCGACGATGAACATCACGCCGTAGATCGTCGAGAACCAGTGCGGCTCGAGCGACATCGCCCAGTCGGTGACCGCGAAGGTCACGGTGAGCACGAAGAGCAACGTGCCGATGCCGGCGAGGTTGCGCGTCGTCGCGGCGTACTTCTCGTCGCGCGTGCGCTCGTAATGATCGTGCCGCGCCGAGAGCATGTAGGCGTAGCCGATCCAGAACAGGAAGTAGAAGACCGCGCGGCCGTAGAAGCCGTGGAACTCGGTCGTGTTCAGGTACTTCGACTTGTGCTGGAGGATCGGGTCCGCCGCGACGACGTCCGCGTGCGACCACTCGTAGAGCTGGTGGAGCCCGACGCCGACCACGATGAAGAAGAGCGCGGTCAGCGGCAGCGTGCGCATGCCGGCGTGCAGCACGCGGCGCGCGGCGATGCCCCAGTTGCCGCCGGTCAACGTGTGGACCAGCGTCAGGCCGAGGCAGCCCAGCGGAAACGCCATCCAGAACAGGAACGAGAACAGGTACGAACGGAAGAACTCCGTCGCGTCCTGTGACCAGCCGACGCCGGCGCCGATCGCGCCGAGGACGCCGACGCCGAGCGCGAGCTTCTGCACGCCGTCGATGCGGGCGCGCAGCGCGTCGCTATTGAGCGCGGTCATTGAGCTTGCTCCTTCTCGAGGACGGTGCGCTCGGCCGGCGGTACGTCGGCGAGCGTGCCGTTCTGCGAGAGCTGCAGCACGCGGATGTAGGCGGCGATCCGCCAGCGATCCTCGGGCTTGATGCGGTCGGAGTAGTCGTACATCGCTCCGAAGCCGTTGGTCATCACGTCGAAGAAGTAGCCCGGCGGTTGATCGCGCAGGCGTTGGATGTGGTACGAGGGCGGCCGCTTCATGCCGCGCTGCACGATCATTCCGTTGCCGGTGCCCGTGCGGTCGTGGCACGGCGTGCAGTAGATCTCGTAGCGCTCCTTGCCGCGCTCGAGGTCGGAGCGCGTGATCTCGAACGGGAAGACGTCCGCGAGCTTGCCGTCGACCTTGCCCGTGTGGAGCAACTCGTCTTCGTTGAGGTGACCGCGCGCGACCGTGCCGGGCACGATCGGCCGCACGCCGCGGCCGTCGGCGAAGAACGCGGAGCCGCGCATGCCGCGCAGCTTGGGTTGGTCGTGCATGTCCTGGCGGCAACCGGCCGCCGCGAACGCGCACGCGAACACCGTGAGGAACAGGGCGCGCATCAGTGAGGGACCTCCTCGACGAGGAGCGGCTGGGTGGACGCGAGCACCTTCTTCGCTTCCGCGAGGTCGAAGCGCGGATCGTCGGCTTCGATGCAGAGGAAGAAGCGATTGCGGCTCGCACGCTCGAACGCCGCCGAGTTGAACAGCGGGTGGTAGGGCTGCGGCAGACCGTTGAGCGCGATCATGCCGATCACGGCGGTCAGGGCCGAGAAGAGCACCGTCATCTCGAACGTGATGACGATGAAGGACGGCCAGGAGAAGTACGGCCGGCCGCCGATGTTCATCGGGTAGTCGAACACCGAGATGTACGTCTGCATGCCGAAGCCGGTCAACGCGCCGGTCAGACCGCCGCAGAAGATCAGCGAGGACAACTTGCTCGTGTGACCGAGCGCGTGGTTGACCTCGTGCAGGGGCAGCGGCGAGTAGGCCTCGACCTTCTCGTAGCCGGCCGCTTTCACGCGCTTGCACGCCGCGACCAGTTCGTCGGCGGAAGCGAACTCGGCGAGCACGCCGTAGAGCGTCGGAGTCTCGTGTTGCATCAGCCGTGCGCTCCTTCCGTGTTGGCAGTGGAGCTCGTCGCCGCTCCCTTGCGCGCGGACGGATCACGCGCGGGCACCAGCGAGCGCATCTCGAAGACCGCGATCACCGGCAGGAAGCGGATGAAGAGGAAGAACGCGAAGAAGAAGAACCCGATGGTGCCGACGTAGAGCATCACGTCCCACTTGGTCGGGTAGTAGTCGGCCCACGCGGACGGCATGAAGTCGCGCTCGAGGCTCGTCACGACGATCACGTAGCGCTCGAGCCACATGCCGATGTTGACGACGATCGAGATCCAGAACAGCACGAACGGGTTCAGACGCACGCTCTTGAACCAGAGCAACTGCGGGATCGCGACGTTGAAGAGGATCAGCGCCCAGTACGACTTCCAGGCGTCGCCGAACATGCGATTGTTGATCATCGCGAGTTCCCACTGCGAGCCGGAGTACCAGGCGTAGAACGCCTCCATCACGTAGCCGTAGGCGACGATCAGGCCCGTCGCCAACATGACTTTCGCCATGTTGTTCAGGTGTCGATCGGTGATGAAGTCCTTGAGCCCGTACACCGAGCGCAGCGGGATCATCAGCGTGAGCACCATCGCGAAGCCCGAGTAGATGGCGCCCGCGACGAAGTACGGCGGCAAGATCGTCGCGTGCCAACCGGGCACGATGCTCACGGCGAAGTCGAAGGACACCACCGTGTGCACGGAGACGACGAGCGGCGTCGAGAGACCCGCGAGGATCAGGTACGCGATCTCGTAGCGCTCCCAGTGTTTCGCCGCGCCGCGCCAACCGAGCGCGAGCATCCCGAAGATGCGCTTCGCCCAGATGTGCTTCGCTTGATCGCGGAGCGTCGCGAGGTCCGGGATGAGACCGGTGAACCAGAAGAGCGCCGAGACCGTCGCGTACGTCGAGACCGCGAACACGTCCCAGAGCAGCGGGCTCCTGAACTGCGGCCACACGCCCATCGTGTTCGGCACCGGGAAGAGCCAGAACGCGAGCCAGGGACGACCGACGTGCAGCAGCGGGAACATGCCCGCGCACGCGACGGCGAAGAGCGTCATCGCTTCCGCGGCGCGGTTGATCGACGTGCGCCACTGCTGGTTCAGCAGCAGGAGGATCGCCGAGATCAGCGTGCCGGCGTGGCCGATGCCGATCCACCACACGAAGTTGATGATCGCGAAGCCCCAACCGATCTCGTTGTTGATACCCCAGACGCCCGTGCCCTTGATCAAGAGCCAGGCGACCGAGACCACGAGGAAGAAGAGGCCCGTCGACGCGACCGCGAGGCTCGCCGCCCACGCGAGCGGCGTGTCGCGACGCAGCACGATCGAAGTGATCTTGTCGGTGATCGACGAGAGCGTGTGACCCGGTCCGATGACCGGCAGGTCCTTGCGGTCTCCCGCGAGAGCGTGGTGCTCGTGCACCGCGGCGTCCTTGGTCGCTTCCATGGAGCAGGCCTCAATGACCGGCGGCGCCCGCGCCGCCGTGGGTACCGGCGCCGCTCGCGCCGTCGTGGAGATCCGCGCCGTGGGCGGCGCCGTGGACTTCGCCGGTGTTCTCGACCTTCGCGAGGTAGGTCGTGCGCGGCTTGGTGTTGACGTCCTCGAGGATGCCGTAGTGGTGCGGCTCGGCGCGCCACGCGGACACCTTGCTCTTCGGATCGTTCTTGTCGCCGAAGACGATCGCTTCGGCCGGGCAGACGGTTTGGCACGCCGTGACGATTTCGCCGTCGGCGATCGGCCGGTTGCCTTCGCGCCCGGCTTGGATGCGCGCTTGATTGATGCGTTGGATGCAGTACGTGCACTTCTCCATCACGCCACGAGAGCGGACGGAGACGTCGGGGTTGCGCTGCAACTTCACCGACTCGGTGACGAAGTCCTGATAGAGCAGGAAGTTGAACCGCCGCACCTTGTACGGGCAGTTGTTCAAGCAGTAGCGAGTGCCGACGCAACGGTTGTAGACCATCTCGTTCAGGCCCTCGTCGCCGTGCGTGGTCGCGCCGACCGGGCACACCACTTCGCACGGCGCGTTCTCGCAGTGCATGCACGGCACCGGCTGGAAGCGCACGCGCGCCGTGTCGAAGTCGTCGCCTTCGAAGTAACGATCGAGTCGGATCCAGTGCATCTCGCGCGTGTTCGCGACCTGCGACTTGCCGACGACCGGGATGTTGTTCTCCGCTTGGCACGCGATCGTGCACGCGTTGCAACCGGTGCACGCGGCGAGGTCGATCACCAGCGCCCACGCGTTGCCCTTGTACTCGTACGGCGTCCAGACGGTCGGATGTTCGCCGTGCGCGCCATGGCCCGCGTGACCTTCGAGGTTGCCGGACTCGCGCACGCGCACGAGGTCGCGGTTCTCCATCGAGTGGTGCTTCTGGGCGCTGACGAGCTGGTACGTCTCGCCGGTCTTCGCGACCGCGAGCCCACTCGCCGCCCACTGACCGGCGGAGCCGCGCAACGGGTAGACGTCGACGCCGACTCCGTTGCCGACCGAGCCGGCGCGACGACGGCCGTAGCCGAGTTGCACCGTGACGCACTCGTCGGCCTGGCCCGGCGTGACCCACACCGGCACACGCACCGAACGCCCGCCGAGCGAGAGCTCGAGCATGTCGCCGTTCGTGACGCCGAGGCGCGTCGCCGTCGCGAGGCTCACCAGAGCAGCGTTGTCCCAGACGAGCTTCGTCAGGGGCCGCGGCAGTTCCTGCAGCCACGCGTTGTTCGCGAAGCGGCCGTCGAACGCGGAGTCGTCGGCGCGGAAGACGAGCTCCATGCCGTTCGCGTTCTGCGCGGCGATCGAGAACGAACGCAAGCTCGGAGTCTTGGCCGCGAACGCAGGCGTCGGCAGCAGTCCGTCGTGGACGGCGGAACGCCACTTCGCTTCGAACCCGTCCGCGCCGAGCGTCGCTTGCCACTGCTCGCGCAGCGCTTCGTATCCGGTGAGACCACCCTTGCCGAGCAACGCGTTGACGAGCTCGAGCGCGCTCTTGCCGCCGTAGAGCGGCGCGATCAGCGGCTGCACGATCGAGACGGAGCCGTCCGCCGAACGCGCGTCGCCCCAGGCTTCGAGGTAGTGCGCGTCGTTGACGTGCCAGAGGCAGAGCTCCGCGGTCTCGTCTTGGTAGAGACCGTGGTGCGCGGTCCACGCGACCTTCGCGAGCGCCGCGGCGAACCCGAGATCGGCCGGCGCGTCGTAGACCGGGTTCACGCCGATCATCACGAGCGCTTCGACCGCGCCATTCGTCATGTCGGTCGCGAGCTGGCGCAGTTCGGCCGTTTGATCGCTCGACACCAGCGCGGCGGGCTCGACGTAGCTCACCGTCTTGCCGACGTTGCCGAGCGCCGCGTTCAGCGCATGCACGAGCGCGTGCACGTCGGCGGGAGCCGCGTCACCCGCGACCACGACGCACTCGCCCTTGTGCGCGACGAGATCGGCGGCGGCGGCCTTCGCCCACTCGCTCGCCTTGGCGCTCGGAGTGCCGGCCGCGCCGCCGAACGACGCGCCGACGGCCTTCGCGAGCTCGGCCGCGAGTGCGACGAGTTCGCTCGGACGGACGGCGACGTAGCGATCGGCCATCGCGCCGGTGAGCGACATCGAGGACTCGGCCGCGTACAAGCGGTTGATCGTCGCGTGCGCCTTGCGCGCGCGCCGCGCCTTCGCGAACTCGCGGGTCGTCGCGACGCTCGCCGGACCGTTGCCGAGGAAGTCGCCTTCGAGCGCGACGACGATCTTCGCCTTGGCGAAGTCGGGGCGCGCGACGACGTCTTCGCCGAACGCAGCGAGCGCGCCGGCGCGAGCTTGGTCACGATGGACCGGTTCGTACTGGATCCACTTCGCGTTCGGGTGCGCGGCGAGCACCGCCTGCAACCGAGCGGCGAGCGTCGGCGACACCACGGTGTTCGTCAGCAGGCGCAGCCCGGCGCCTTGTTTGCCGGTTTGCGCGGAGATCTGCGCCGTGAGATCCGTGAGGAAGTCGTTCCACGTCGCGATGCGGCCCGCGCGCGTGACGGTCGTCGAACGGTCGGGATCGTAGAGACCGAGCACCGAGGCCTGCGTGAAGCAATCGGTCGCGCCGAGGCTCGACGGATGTTTGTCGTTGCCTTCGATCTTCGTCGGGCGCCCCATGTGGCTCTCGACGAGCACACCGAGCGCGCCGCTCGACCACGGCATCGCGGACGCGTAGTAGAGCGGCTTGCCGGGCACCAACGCTTCCGGCGACTTGCCGTAGGGCAGGATCTTCTCGTCGGGCTGGCGTGTGCACGCCGTGAAGCCGGCGAGTGCGACCGAAGCACCGAGCACCTTCAACACGTCACGACGCGCGAAGGGATCGGAGAGAGGAGCGAAGAGCGAAGGGAACTGCCGCTCGGCGTAGTCGCGCACGGCCGCGGGCGCCGTGGAGACTTCGGCACGCTGCGGCGTGACGTCTTCGAGGCTCTTCCAGAGGGTCGGGCGCGCGGCGCTGATCGTCTCAGTGCTGTGCTCGCGCTGCGCGTCCACGTGGGGGCTCGTCGGGGACACGTCGCGTGACGTCATCGGTGGCAGACTCCGCAGTTCGTCTTGCTGGTGATGTGGTACTCCTGCATCAGCGCCTCGCCTTGCTCACGTTGGTTGGCGGGCGGCGTCCACGTCATGTCGAAGACCTTGTCCTTCGGACGGACGAACTGCGCAGGATCCCGGTGGCAAGAGAGGCACCAGGCCATGTTCAACGTGTTCTCCTTCCACATCAGCGGCATCTGGTCGACCTGCCCGTGGCAGGTCGAGCAACCGACGCCCTTCGCGACGTGGATCGAGTGGTCGAAGTAGACGAAGTCCGGCAGGTCGTGGACGCGCAGCCACTCGAGCGGCTTGTCGGTCCGGAAGCTCTCGCGGACGGGCTCGAGGATCGGCGCGTCGGTCCACACCTGCGAGTGGCACGTCATGCACGTCTTGGTCGCAGGGATGCCGGCGAAGCCGGCTTCCTCCACGGTCGTGTGGCAGTAGCGGCAGTCGATGCCGAGGCCGGCGACGTGGTGCTTGTGGCTGAACGGGGGCGTCTGCTCCCGCGCTTCGCCGACGGCCGTGATCCACGCGCTGGTGTTCGCGGTCGCCACCAACGTCAGCAACGTCGCAGCCACGAGGCCGCCGGCGACGATGCTCGCCTTCGAGATGCTGTTGAAACTCTTGTGGAAGATCTGCGCCATTAGACCGGGTTCGCGGGGAGGGCCGGCCTCGCGGTCGAGGCCGGACGTTCGCCGGACTCGCGGAGGTGGACTCGAACGCGCGGAGTCTAGGGATGAAAGCGGAGGAGTCTAGCGCTCAGTTCGTATGCGGCCAGAGTTCGCTCTGCGAAACGCCGGGGCGCGTTCTGCGCCGTTCATCGGAGGACCGCGAAAGATCGAGCACCCGAACCGCTCACGCGTCGACGTTCGAGCGACGCGCGCGCTGGATCGGCAGGACGTTCTCGTTCGCGCGAGGGTGTGGCTCGTACGCACCGTGGTTCTCCGGCAACGCGACGCCGGCGCGCACGAGCGCGGTGTAGGTCGCGAGGCACACCACGTTGGCGAGGTTCAGACTGCGCACCGCCGGACGGATCGGCACGTAGACCCGTCGCTCGGCGAACGGCTGGACGATCTCCGGCGGGAGACCGCGCGACTCGCAGCCGAACACCAACACGTCATCCGCGGCGAAGTCGGTCGCGAAGAGCGAGGTCCCGCCACGCGCCGAGAAGAGGCGCAGCCGTTCCGCGACCGGCCGACTCGCCGCGCGCGACAGCTCGGCGAGGAGCGCGGTCCAGTCGCGGTGGACGACCAACTCGACGAGCGGCCAATAGTCGAGGCCGGCCCGTTTCAGGTAGCGGTCCTCGAGCGAGAACCCGAGGGGCTCGACCAAGTGCAGCCGCAGACCGAGCGCCGCCGCGAGCCGCGCCGCGCAGCCGGTGTTGTGTGGAATCTCCGGGTGGACGAGCACGAGCTCCATGCGGATTCCGGCCGGACCACCGGCGTTGCAACTCCTTGGACGACAGAGGCTTGAAGTGACCGGGGGCGGCTCGATGCCACCCCCGGATCCGGCTGGCTGGACACCTGTTAGGTATCCGTTAGGATCTTTCGCGAGGGCTCGGCCGTGGCCGACCTCGCCGCGAACCCTTCTCCAATCGTTCGTCAGCCCACCACCCGAACCGGTGCGGGCGGCGCGGCCGAGCCCCACTTTGCCCGATCGGCGAGGATTCCACAACGGCCGCGGCGCGCGGCGGCTCCGCGCACCCGCCGCCGCTCGCCCCCCGGACTCCGCCGGGCCCTGGAGCATGCGACGCAGACCTTCGGGCGCCCCCGCGGCGCGCGGCGAGTCGCGAAACCGCGCTTCGGCACGCCCCCGAGGCGCAGGAACGCGCCGAAGTGCCCTCCAGAGGGGCGTCCGGCCCGGGCGAATGCGTGCCGGGAACTGCCGGCGGGATCTGATAAGGTTGGGTGCTCGCGCGCGGACGAACTCCGCGCGCCTCCGATCCCCCACCCTTCCGCGCCCACGCGGATCCCATGGCCACCGAAGCTCCCCCGCTAGCGACCTGCCCGACGTGCGGCGTCAAGCTGAAGCGCACCAACCTCTCGCTTTGCGCGTACTGCGGCAGCCCGTTGCAGCTCGGCGCGAAGCCCACGCCGCCCGACGATGAAGTCGCCAAGCGTCTCGGACGCCTGGCGGACCACCCCGAGTTCAAGGCGAAGCAGGCCTGGTTCCCGATCGACGCCGAGGCCGAAGCACCTGCGCTCAAGTTGCGCGGCATCGCGGGCGTCGGATTCGTGGTCGGCGGCCTGGTGGTCGCCGCGGTGCTCTTGCGCGGGGAACCGCTCGGCGGGACTTGGGCGCTCGTCGGCTACGCACTGGTCGCGATCGGCGTGGTCGGCGTCGTCGCTTCGCGCGCTTGGCAGATCGCCTTGCGCCAGAGCGCGCTCCTGCGACGCGCGGCGATCGTGCTCGACCGGCGCAGCGAGACCGACTCCGAGCGCGGGACCACCAACTACTTCTTCAGCCTGCGGTTCCAGGACGGCAGCGAAGGCGAGTTCCGTTTCCGCGGCCGCGGCGCCCAATACGACCCGATGGTGAACGGCGTGACGGGCATCGCGTTCACACGCGGTGAGCGCCTGGTCGAGTTCCAGCGCATCACTGGCTGAACGACCGCGGCTCGGCTCGACGCGGTCGAAGCTCGGCGCCCGAGAGCATCGGCGCCCCGGCGCCCGGGAGCATCGGCGCCCCGGCGCCCCGGCGCCCGACCGCATCGGCGCCCCGGCACCTCGACGTCCCGGCCCGTCGGCGCCTCGGCGCGGTCGCAGCTCGGTGCACGTCCACCGAGCTTCCCCCGCTTGCCCGCGCGTGGCCCACGAACTCGGAACGCGCGAGGCCGGCTGCGCCGTCGGCCGCGGGGCTCCCCCGACTTCCGGCTACTCCGCGCTCGGCTCGCGCCTGCCAGAATGCGCGGCCACCGGACCGCGAGGAACCCCGATGACTTTGTATCGCAACGTCGACGAGCTCGACTTCCGTTTCGCCGACCTGCCGCGCATCGAGCACCCCGACCGCGTGTTGATGGCGGACCCGCGGGACTTCGAGTGCGCGTACGCGATCAACCCGCACATGGTCGACGAGCGAGGCGAGCTGAAGCGCGTCGATCGCGAGCTCGCGGTGCGGCAGTGGCGCGCCTTGCACGACGCGTTCGCGGCGAGCGGGCTCACCGTCGACGTCGTGGCGCCGCTCGCGAAGCACCCGGACCTCGTGTTCTGCGCGAACCCTTCGTTGCCGCTGCCTCGTGAACTCTTCGCGGACGGGCGACCGCGGCTCGTGCCTTCGCGCATGGCGCACGCCGAGCGCCGAGGCGAAGTCGACCACGTCGTCGCGGCGCTGCGCGCGCTGGGCTACGTCGTCGAACCGTTGCGCGGCGAGTCCGAGCGTCTCGAAGGCATGGGTGATGGCATCTGGCAACTCGGGCGCGCCTTGCTCTTCGCTGGCGTCGGACCGCGCTCGGACCTCGCGGCGTGGCGAGAACTCGCCGAGCGGTATCCCGTGCGCATCGTCGCGCTCGAGCTCGTCGATCGCGCGCTGTACCACCTCGACACGGCGTTCGCCTCGCTCTCGGACGATGCGTGCCTCTGGTGGCCGGGCGCGTTCGACGCCCGAGGGCGTGCGTTGATCGAACGCCTCGTGCCACGCCCGATCGAGGCCGACGCCGACGAGTCGCGCCGCTTCCTCGCGTGCAACGCGTTCAGCGCGAACGGCCGTCACGTGTTCATCGAACGACGGTGCGAACGCACGATCGCGAAGCTCGTCGCCGCCGGCTTCGACGTCGTGCCGCTCGACACGAGCGAGTTCCTGAAGTCCGGAGGCTCGGTCTTCTGCATGAAGCTCGCGCACGGCCCGCTCTGACGAGCACGGCCGCGAACCGACGCGCTACTCGACCTTGTAGCGCAGCGCGACGTTCTCGCGCCCCATCTCGCGCAACCGCTCGACGTCCTTCTTGAGGTCGAGGTGATGCGCCTTCGACACGACGCTCTTGACCGAACGGTTGAGACGTCGCGCGATCTCGAGGTTCGGCGTGTTCGGGTAGAGACGCCGCAGGATGTCGAGTTCCTGCTCGGACCAGCGCGGCATGCGGGTCGCGCCGCGACCGGCGAGTTTCTTCACGTACGCCTTGTCCTTCGCGAGGCAGAAGCGTTGCGCGAGGCGCTTCACGACTTCGACGGGCCGGCCGAAGATCAGGCCGAGGTCCTCGTCGCTGCGCGTGCCGTAGAGGCGGCGGAACTCGTTCACTTCGTCGCGCGTCCAGCGTCCGTTGTGCTGGAGGCGGCCGAGTTCGGTGATCTGTCCGCGCACTTCGTCGACGTCACGACCGAGCACCTGCGCGATCACTTCCGCCGTCGACGCACCGAGGTAGCGCTTCAGCGCCTGCACCTCCTGCGCCGTCCACGGACCCGACCGTTTCGCGGAACGGAAGACGACGTCCGCCATCTTCTGCACGGCGTCCGGGGTCCGGTGCAGGTCCCGCGCGATCGCAGCGTTGTCGCGCAGCCCGTACCAGTCCTTCAGCAGTTGCACTTCGTGCGCCGACCACCGACCGCGACGCGGCTTCGCCGGCTTCTCCTCGGGCCAACGCCAACCCTGCACTCTTCCTCCTTCGCTCGTACTCACCGGCGAGAGTCTAGCGACGCACGCGCGCGTTCGAAGACATCGCTTTGCGACTTCCCAAAGCTCGGACGTGCGTCACGACTGCAATCGCGCTCGCGCGTCGGCGAGCGTGCGACGCACCGACTCACAGTCGTCGCATGCGAGCACGGCGTCCGCGAGAGCACGTGCGTCTGCGCGCGACGTGCGTCGCACCGCGTACTTGATCTCGGCGACGAAGTTCGGCGCGACGCTGACCGAGTCGAAGCCGACACCGAGCAAGAAGAGCGCGATC
The DNA here is from genome assembly GCA_023150475.1 of Planctomycetota bacterium. Lineage (GTDB taxonomy): Bacteria > Planctomycetota > UBA1135 > UBA1135 > JACRIN01. The sequence goes on along the minus strand of JAKLKU010000008.1, from coordinate 167,898 downwards.
GCCGGATCGTCGGCGATGTCGCCGCACACCGCACACGGTTTGCGCGCCGCGTTCGACACTCGGGCGACGTGAGCGAGCGCGCGCATCACCGCAGGATGTTGTGGTTCATAGAGCCGCGCCACCCACGGGTTGTCGCGGTCGGCCGCCAACAGATACTGCACGAGATCGTTGGTGCCGACGCTGACGAAGTCGACGTGCTTCACGAGGTGCTCGAGCGTGAAGAGCACCGACGGCACCTCGATCATCATGCCGACCGGCACCTCGCGTTCGACGTCATGTCCCTGCGCGACGAGCGACGCCCGCGCCGAGTCGAAGATGCGGTGCGTGAGCTCGATCTCCTCGATCGAGCTCACCATCGGCAACAAGATGCGCAACGGTCGGCCCGCGCCCGCGCGCAATGCCGCGCGCAGTTGCACCTGCATCAGGTCTTGCCACTGCAGCGTGATGCGGATGCCGCGCCAACCGAGCGCGGGATTGGGCTCCGGCGGCGTCTTGAAGTACGGCAGTCGTTTGTCGCCGCCGATGTCCAAGGTGCGCAGCGTGACCGGTTGCCCGTCCATGCGCTCGAGCACGCGCCGATAGAGCCGGAACTGCTCGTCCTCGGACGGGAACTGCGGCCGCTCGAGGTAGAGGAACTCGGTGCGCAGCAGTCCGACGCCGTCGGTGTGCCTGCGATCGAACGTGTCGAAGTCGCGCACGCTCTCGATGTTGACTTGGACGCCGAAGCGGTGACCGTCCGTCGTCACGGCGGGCTCGCCCGCGACGCGCGAGAGGACTTCGACCCGCGCGGCGCGGCGCTCACGGCGCTCTTCGAACTCGCGCACGTCGGCCTCGGCGGGCCGCAACTGCACGTGGCCACGCTCGCCGTCGACGGCGAGCAACATGCCCTGTTCGAGCCGGCCGAGCAGCTGCGGCAGTCCGACGACGCATGGGATGCCGAACGAACGCGCGAGCACGGCGCCGTGCGAGAAACGACCGCCGGCCTCGGTGACGACGCCGAGCAACCGCTCGCGCGGCAGATACGTCATCAGCGCGGGGGTGAGCTCGGCGGCAGCGAGGATCACTCGCGTTTCGCCGGACGCGAGGGTCTCGCGCTCGACGCGCATCAACGCGTCCAGCACGTAGCGCCACGGTTCCGAGAGATCGGCCGCGTAGTTGCGCACGCTCGAACCTTCGAGCTTGCCGAGCGTCTGCTCCATGCGCCGCACCAGCGCCTGCACCGCGGCTTCCGAGTTGATGCGCTCTTCGCGGATCGTGCGCTGGACCTGCGCGAGCGCTCCGGGATCCGAGAGGATCATGCGGTGCACGCCGAAGATCTCGGCGTCCTTCTCGCCGGTCTCGGTAGCGACCACACGTTGGCGTGCCGCGAGCTCCGCACGCGCCTCGTCGAGCGCTCGTTTGAGCCGGTCGAGTTCGCGCACGACTTCGTCCTCCGGAATCGACCACGTCGGCACTTCGGCCGGAGAAGCGCGCACGACATGGACGGGCGCGAGGGCGAGCCCGGGAGAGACCGCGGTTCCTTGGACGAGTCGCACGGAGGTCGGCCCACTCTAGCCCCGGCCGCGGACCGAGTCGCCTCCCCGAACGCTGCGGCGGCGCCCGCTCGGCGCTCGCGCACGGGCCGCGGAAAAGCCTTCCTCCCGAAGGAAGTGCGAATGGCTCAAGACCGGATCTCCGCGGACTCGACCAGGCTCCCGACCGCCGGGGTTCGCTCCGCGACGAGAGGTTCGTCGCGCGATCCGTGCTCGGCGACATCCCTGGAGACCTCGGCATGCAGAAGCGTTCCACGCCTCGATCGAACCACGGCGACCGAACCGTCGCGTCGCGTCCGTCCGGCACCGGCTGGATGGTCGTCGGCGGCTCGCTGGCGTTTGTCGGCGTCGCACTCGCCGCGCAGAAATTCCTGCCGGCGCCCGTCGGCGACGTGCTCGGCGCGGCTCGCGAGTACGGCTTCGAAGCCGGCGTGCTGTTCGTCGGCGGTCTGTGCGTCGCCGCGGTCGGTTCCGCGGCGCGGGCGTTGGGCAAACGCGCGGCGCAGCCGAACGACGACGCGCTGCTGCTCGAGCAGATCGCGAACGATCTCTTGATCGCCAAGGACGGCCTCGAACAAGCGAAGCAGTCGACCGACGGCGTGCAGAACGACGTCGGCCTGCTGCAGGCGCACGTGCAATCGCTCGGGGAACTGGTTCACGCGCTGCCGCAGCAACTCGCGGCGCAACAGCCGCAGGCCGCGCCGCAAGGCAACGGCAGCGAAGACGCGATCTTCCGTCTCGCCGCGAGCCTCGACCAACTCGGCGCGCGCATGGAACAGCGCATGAAGGCGCAGTACGGCCAGATGCAGTCGAGCCTCGACGAACTGAACGGCGTCGTCGCTTCGGTGCGCCGCAACGTCGACGAGCTCTTCCAAGGCGCGAGCGGCGCGGAACCGGTCGCGCGAGCCGTCGCCACGCCGACGCACGAGCACGCGCAGATGCCGGCCGCGCATGCCGCTCCGACGGCTCCGGCTGCTCCGCTTCCGGCGTACGACACGCCGACGAATTCGGTGCCGCTCGGGCTGCTCGACCAACTCGACGACCCGCGCATCGACGCGCCGGCTCCGCGCGTCGCCGAGGCCCAGCCCGCGAACGCGTACGCGCACACGGGTGCACAGCTCGGGCAGACGGGTGTCCGCCCGGTGCCGCTCTCCGCGACGGGCATCCGTCCCGTGCCGCTCTCGGCGACCGGCATCCGTCCGGTGCCCGCGACGCCGGCGCAACCGGCGAACGCCGTCGAAGACGACTCCGACCAAAAGCTCGCCGCGTTGCGTTCGTTGCTCTCCGACGAGCGCTTGCGCGAGACGCTCGATCAGATGCGACGCACGAGCTGACGTCGCACGCACGAACGCAACGGCCCGCGCACGCGCTCGTTGGAGCGTCGGCGCGGGCCGAGTCGTCGCTGCGCGCCGAGCGGCGCGGTCACTCCGACTCGTCGCCCTTCTGCTTGAAGAAGTTCGCGAACGGCGTGAACTTGACCGGGCCGGACTTGGCGGCCTTGAGGTCTTCCGGACGGAAGCCCTCTTCGCGTTCGCCGCCGCGTTCGCCGCGACCACGGCCGCGACCGCCGCCCCCGAAGCCGCCGGGACCGCCCGGACCGCCCGGACCACCGGGGCCTCCCGGACCCCCTCGACCACGACGCTCGTCCCGGTCGCGCGCGGACCGGCCGCTGCCCGGCACGAGACCGTCGCGACGCGACACGGCGGCGCGCACCGGAGCCGCCGGTTTCGCCTCCCGTTCGCCGCGATCCCCGCCGCGCGGGCCGCGCTCTCCGCGGCCGCCGCGGTAGCCACCGCGCTCGCCGCGTTGCGGGCGATCACCGCCCGAGCCTCGTTCGGCCCACTCACCGCGCCCACGACGCGGCTCGCGTTCGGGGTGCGGGACGTTCTTCAACGACAGCGCGACGCGCGGACCGTGTCCGTCGACGATCCGCGCCCGGACCACTTGGCCGATGCTCAAGAGCTCGCGCGCGTCGCGGACGTAGCGGTCGGAGATCTCGCTGATGTGCACGAGACCTTCGCGCTCGATGCCGAGGTCGACGAACGCGCCGAAGCTCATCACGTTGGTGATGACGCCTTCGACGACGCGATCCTTGGTCATCGTCACCGGGTCGGTCGCGGGATCGAGCAGGCGGAACTCGAAGTTGCGCGAGCGCGGATCGCGGCCCGGGAAGCCGAGCTCGCGCATCAGGTCACGCCAGGTGAACTCATCGACGTCGAAGTCGACGCGCTTCAACCCGCGCGTGTTGCCGGGCCGGCCGAAGCTCTCGTCGAACGACGCGCCGGTCGCTTCGAGCACGCGTTTCGCCAGCGGGTATTGTTCGGGGTGCAGGCTCGTCGAGTCGAGCCGTTCGGCGCTCTGCGGGACACGGAGGAACGCGATCGCGCTCGCCCACTGCGCCTCGGTGAGCAGGCCCGAGTTGCGCAGGTCTTCGCGGCTCTCGATCGGCTTCGTGGCGCGGTACTCGACCAACTTCTTCGCGAGCTCCGCCGAGAGCCCGGGAATGCGCGCGAGCACCGAAGCCGGCGCGCGGTTGACGTCGCAACCGACGTGCGCGACGCAGGATTCGACCGTTTCGTCGAACGTGCGCTTCACGTTGGCCTTGGAGACGAGCCCTTGCTCGGAACCGAGCCCCAAGTGCCGCGGGTCGACCTTGAGGATCTCCGCCATCGGGTCCTGCAGACGTCGCGCGAGGCTGAACGCCATGCGCTGCGGCACGGTGAAGCTCGCGAGCTCGTGGCGCGCGAGGTCCGAGTTCGCGTACGACGCGAGCCCCGATTCGTTGACCAACGTGACGACGCCGGGGAGACCGCTCGCGAGGTGCGCGGCGCGCAGTTTCGCCAACGCGCCGCGTCCGAGTTTGCCGTGACCGACCGCGTACGCGCGGACGTTCTTCTCGGCGAACGCCGCCGCGAGTTCGGCGCCGAGCGCCGCTGCGTCCTTCTCGCCGACCTCGACGCGCAACGGCTCGCCGACCGGGTTCGAATCGCCGTCGACGACCGCGATCGTCCAGTCACCCTTCGCGTTGACGTCGACGCCGGCGACCAAACGTCCGGGGAACGTCGGGGAGAAGAGCACCTGGCGCAGATGCTGAGCGAGGAACCGGAGCGCTTCGTCGTCGGCGCGCTCCTTGAGCTCGAGCCGCACGTCCGCGTCGACCGTCGGCAGGAGCCGGCGTTCGAGCGCGCGCAACGCGATCGTGTCGAGCACGCTCGCGAAGTCGGGGCTCGTGCGCTTGCCGAGCGCCGCGCGCACCTTCGGCAGGACGACCGCGCGATCGAGGCTGATCACGGCCGCGACCGAGCGCTCCTTCTGCGCTTGGCGGATCGCGAGCAAGCGGTGGCCTTGGATCTGGCGCAAAGGCTGGCGGACCTTGAGCAGCGGCTTGTGGCGTCCGAGGCGCGATTCGTCGACCAACGCACGCACCGAGAGCACGCCGTGCTTCTCGAGCATGCGTCGCACGAGCCCGCGCAGCTTCGCGTTGCGTCCGAGGCGGTCCGACAGGATGCGCATCGCGCCGCTCAACGCTTCCATCTCCGTGTGCACGCCCTTGTCGGGCTGCACGAACGGCGCGCAGACCCGCGCGAGCGCCGCGGTGAGCTCGATCTCGGCGTGCAGCGCGGGATCGGCGGACTCGTGTGCGTTGGTCGGCACGAGCACGTGGCCGCTCTCGTCGTCGCCGGCGTCGGTCGAAACCGTCTCGATCGCGTTGCTCGGCGCCGGGACGTTCGTTTCCGCAGCTGAGGTGCCTCCGGCATGCTCTGCCGCGTCGTCGGTTCCGCGCGCTTCGGGAGCGTCGGCGATCGCGTCCGCGGAGTCGGTCGTGGCTTCGGGCGCGCTCGCGTGGTCCCCGGCGTGCGCCGAGCCCCCGGTGTGCGCGGAGCCCCCGGCGTGCGCGGCGGTCGAGTCGCCGTCTTCCGACGGCGCCGCGACGTCGTGCGCCGCGTGAGCGACGGCGAGCGACGGCCGATCGTGTTCCTCGCCCTCTTCGTGTTCTTCGTGCGACGCGTCCGTCGCCTGAGCGCCGGCCAGCGGAGCGACCAGCAGATCGGCGAGGTGTCCGAGTCCGCGATCGAGCGCGAGCTGCACTTCGGGCTCGGGCCGACGGTGCGGCAGGAACAGGTCCTCGAGCTCGAACCGATCGACGCAGTTGCGCACGCGAGCGAGCGTCGGCTCGTCGGTGACGCCGCCTGCTTCGAGCATGCGCAGGATCGTCGCGCGCCGGCGATCGAGCTCGGCGAGTTCGTCGCGCCGACGCGTCAGTCGGCGCACCATCGTCTCGGAGAGACCGCCGGTCTCCGCGCGCCGCACACGTCCGATGTACGGAGCCGACAGGCCCGCGTCGATCATCTCGAGCGTCGCGCGCACGTGCTCGCTCGAGGTGGAGAACTCCTTGGACAGGTGCTCGACGATGTGCGTGGACGTCACGGTTGTGGCCCTCGGGCTCGATCGGGGTCGGTGCGAACGGCGCGGTCAGGTGCGCGCCGAACGCGGGGAGGCAATGAGGCGCGAGATCTTATCCGAAGGCCGAAAACCCGAGTAGCCGGGCCGCTCGCCGTACTCGTCGCACGTGCCGGGCGCGTGGTCGGGCCGAGCGCGCCGGGCGGACGCGTCAGGCCGGAAGCTCGAACACCGAGACGCGGGTCTCCTCTGCGAGAACGCCCGCGCCTTGGCAGACCTTCCACGCCACGCGTTCGTCGAGGCCGGGCACCGTCCACTCACCGAGCGCACGGCCGGTCAACGCGTCGCGCACCTCGAGGAACGCGTTGCGGATGACGTAGAGCTTCCCGTTGTCGGAACTGATCGAGACTTCGGGCAGATCGTCTTCGTCGTCGGGCGACTGGAAGATGTCGAACCAGAGCGGCTTCGCGCTCGATTTCGCCGGCGCGAGCGCGTGCAACGCGAGCCCGCGCAGTTCGCCGGCATCCTTGTCGGGGTGCTTCTGCAGGAGCTCGAGCAGCGCTTCGTTCGACAGCGCGGCGGTGATGTCGCCGACGAGCAGGACGAGCGCGCCCGGTTCGACGACGAGATCGTGGATGCGAGCCGGAGTCGGCTGCATCACGACCGCTTGGAAGTCGCCGCTCGCCGCGTCCAGCGCGAGCACGCCTTGTTTCTTCGTCGACTGTTGCGTGTAGACGACGAAGATGCGGTCGCCGCTGCGACCGATGTGGTGATAGCGCTCGCCGTCGCGGTCGTAGCTCCAACGCACGCGCAGCGTCTGGCTGTCGATCGCGACGACACGTTTCGCGCTGACGCAGACGCAGACGTCGCCCCACACGGAGGCTTCGTCGAACGCCGGGACTTCGCCGACGCCGATCAACTCGCCGTTCTCGAGCGACATGCGCGCCACGCGGTGGCCCGACGAGCCGCTCGACGACGGTCCGAGCACCAACGCGTCGTTCGCCGCGCCGAATCCGGCGCCGAAACCGCGGCCGTAGCCGACTTCGCACGGTGAGAGCCACAGTTGCTCGCCGCTCGCGCGATCGTACGCGCCGAGCTTGCCGGGGATCGCGCTGTCGACCCAACGACCGCCCGCGGGCTGGTCGTACGAGTGCAGCAGGAGCGGCCCCTTCTCGCCGACGGCGATGCCGTCGACTTCGTTCTGGAGCTCGCGCGTCCAGCGTCTGCGAGCAGTGCGGGTCATCGCGTCGCGAAGCTTACTTCGCGGCCTCCGCGAGCACCTTCTCGGCGATGTTGCGCGGCACGTCGCGGTACTCGAAGAGTTCCATCGCGAACGAACCGCGGCCTTGGGTCGCGCCGCGCAACGCGGAGGAGTACGCGAACATCTCGGCGATCGGCACGAGCGCACGGATGATGCGCAGGTTGCCCATCGCGTCGACTTCGTTCACTTCGCCGCGCCGCGAGTTCAAGTCGCCGACGACGGCGCCCATGAACTCCTCGGGCACGCGCACTTCGAGCTTCATGATCGGCTCGAGCAGCGTGATGTTGTTCTCCGCCGCTTGGCGGAACGCGAGCACGCCGGCCTGTTGGAAGGCGAGTTCGCTCGAATCGACTTCGTGGTACTTGCCGTCGTGCAGCGTCGCGCGGACGTTGATGAACGGGAAGCCGAGCTTGCCGCCGCCGTTGAAGGCTTCTTCCAAGCCTTTCTCGACCGCCGGGATGTACTCGCGCGGGATCGCGCCGCCCTTGATCGCGTCGACGAACTCGAAGCCGTTGTTCTCGGTCTGCACCGGCTCGAACTTCACCCACGCGACGGCGTACTGACCGCGACCGCCCGACTGGCGGATGAAGCGCGACTCGACGTCGATCGTCTTCGCGAGACGCTGCTTGTACGCGACCTTCGGCTTGCCCGTGACGACCTCGCACTTGTGGTCGTTCTGGATGCGGTTGACGACGATCTCGAGGTGCAGCTCACCCATGCCGGAGATCACGAGCTCGTCGGTCGCCGGGTTGGTCTGCGCGCGGAACGTCGGGTCCTCGCGCATCAGCTTCGCGATGATCTCGCCGAGCTTGTCGCGGTCGCCCGACTTCTTCGGCTCGAGCGACATCGCGATCACGGCCTCGGGGAACTGGATCTTCGAGAGCTGGATCGGGTTGTCTTCGTCGCAGAGCGTGTCGCCGGTGTACGTGTTCTTGAGGCCGACCACCGCCGCGATGTCGCCGGCGCGCACGTCGTCGATCGCTTCGCGCTTGTTGGCGTGCATGCGCAGGATGCGGCCGACGCGTTCGGTCTTGCCGGTGCGCGGGTTCAGCACCCGCGTGCTCGCGTTGAGGACGCCCGAGTACACGCGGACGAACGTCAAGTCGCCGGTCGGCTCCGCGATCGTCTTGAACGCGAGCAGACACATCGGCTCCGAATCGTCCGGCTTGCGCACGACCTCTTCGTCGGAGCGCGGCTTGGTGCCCTTGATCGCCTTGACGTCGAGCGGGCACGGCAGGTAGTCGACGACGGCGTCGATCAACTGCGCCACGCCCTTGTGCTTCAGCGCGGAGCCGCAGAGCACGGGCACGATGCGCATCGAAAGCGCGCCCTTGCGCAGAGCGGACTTCGCGAGCTCGATCGAGATCTCCTGGTCCTCGACGAAGAGGTTGAGCAGCTCGTCGTCGAACTCCGCGGCGGCCTCCAGCATCTGGTGGCGCGCCTTCTTCGCCTTCTCGAGGTACTCCTCCGGGATCGGCAGCTCCTTGAAGTTCTTGCCGTCGCCTTCGTCGGGGTACTCGATGCAGATCATGCGCACGAGGTCGATGACGCCGCGGAATTCCTTCTCCGCGCCGATCGGGATCTGGATCGGCACCGGGTGCGCGCCGAGGCGATCGATGATCGTCTGCACGCAGTACTCGAAGGACGCGCCGGTGCGGTCCATCTTGTTGATCAGGCAGATGCGCGGCACGCCGTAACGGTCGGCCTGGCGCCACACCGTCTCCGACTGAGCTTCGACGCCTTGGACGCCGTCGAACACGGCGACCGCGCCGTCGAGCACGCGCAAGCTGCGTTCGACTTCCGCCGTGAAGTCGACGTGGCCCGGCGTGTCGATGATGTTGATCTTGGTGCCCTTCCACTCGACGGTGGTCGCCGCGGACTGGATCGTGATGCCGCGCTTCCGCTCCTCTTCGAGGAAGTCCATCGTGGTCTCGCCGTCGTGGACCTCACCCATCTTGTGGATCTTCTGGGTGATGAAGAGGATCCGCTCCGTGACGGTGGTCTTGCCGGCATCGATGTGGGCCATGATGCCGATGTTGCGCTGGGCGAGCAGGCGCTTCTGGGTCGCGGAGGCGGACTTGGGGTCGATGGAGGTCGTGGTCATCGGATGCGGAATCGACACGTGGGTCGACTCGAGAGGGGCTCGGCGTCGAGGAACGACACGCGAGCGAACGGTCGGCGGAGGTACGAACGGCGCTTCGCTCCCCGGCGGGTGCCGGCGAGCTTCTGCCGATCTCTGAGGCCGAAATAGGTTAGTGAGCGGCCCTCAACCGTCAATGGGGCCCGTGAGGATCGTGCCCGTGAGGACCGTGATCGTGACGCCCGCGGGCGTCGTCGCTGCGCGGTTGGGCATCCGGCGACGAACCGGCCCCGGGGTCCGCGTGCCCGTGCCCGTGCCCGTGCGCGTGCTGGTTCGCGTGCGGACGCGACGCGGCGGGAGTCGTCGCGCACGCCGCATGGGTGTCGCAACCCTCCCCGGACGCATGCGCGTGGCCGTGGGCTCCGTGATCGTCATGGCCCTGCACGGCGAGTTGCCCGAGGAACGCGCGCGGCCCGACCCGCAGGACGAGCCACGCCGAAAGCGCGATCAGGAACCAACCGGCCGCGAGGTGCAGACCGCCGTGCTCGTGCTCGGCCTCCTCGACCGGCAGGGCGGCGGCGAGTTCGCCGAGGCACGCGTCCGCCGCGAGCGCGAGCACGAACGTGACGACGAGCGCCGTCGCGACGAACGCGATCGCGACGCGGCGCGAGTGCTGGCGCGCCAGCGCACCGATCGTCGTCACGTTGGTCGCAGGCCCGACCAGCAAGAACGCGATCACCGCGCCCGCGCTGAAGCCCTTCACGAGCAACAACGCCGCGAACGGCGTCGCGGCGGCGGCACAGATGTAGGTCGGCATGCCGATCAACGTGAGCACGATGATCTGCACCGGCTTCGGCATCGACGCGGCCCAGTCGGTCGAGATCCAAGGCTCGAAGAGCACCGTCGCGTAGAGGCCGACCAGGATCCACGGCGCGAGGTGCCCCCATGTCTCGAAGAGCCCCCGTTCGATCGCGCGCCACGGGCTGGGCCGAGTCCGCGGCGCGGCCAGCGCGGGCGCAGCGGGAGCGGACACGGCGCGCGCGGTCGGCTCCGCGAGCCTGCCGACGAACCACCCGATCGCGAGCGCGAGCAACAAGGCGCACGCGAGCCGCGCCAGCGTCGCTTCGAGTCCGAGTTGGTTCCACGAGAGCAAGAGCGAGTCGACGCCGATCTCCGGTGCCGCAACGAGCAGCGCGAGCGCCGCGCTCGCCGGCACGCCCTTCTGGATCAACGAGCGGTAGATCGGCAGCACGCCGCACGAGCACACCGGCATCGGCGTGCCGATCGCGACGCCGGCGAGCGCCTGGCGGAAGCGGCTGCCGCGCGAGAGGAATCGCACGGTCGCGTCCGGCAGGAACGCTTCGATCAGGCCAGCGGCGATCACGCCGAGGAGCAAGGCGGGCGCGGTCTCGAGGCACAGTTCGAAGAACTGGCCCGGCAGGTCGCCTTGACCGTGTTCGTGCGCGCCGTGGTCGTGCGTCAGCGCGTTGTGGACGAGCACGAGCCCGACCGCCGCCAACGCGCCGATCCCCGACCACGCGTTGTACGCGCGCTCGCCGAGCGCGCGGTGCTCGGGCGTCGAGTGCTCGATCACGAGGTGCACCAAGCCGCCCGCGAGCAGCGCCGAGCAGATCCCGGTGAAGAGCCCTTCGCTGACCGGGATCACCACCGGACCGAACCACGTGATCGCGCCGACGACCACCAGCGCCGCGGCGGACCAGAGCGGTCCGAACCGGCGCTTCGTGTGGCCCCACAGCACCGCGCCGACCGGCAAGTTGTGGCTCGCGACCGCGAAGAGCGTCGCGAGCGCGAGGCGTTCGTCGTTCGCCGTCGACGCGAGCGCCGCGCCTTCGACGAGCAAGTGCACGACGAAGAGCAGCGCGATCACGACGCCGATCAGCACGCGCCAGCCCTGCCAACTCTGTTCGCCGAGCCGTTCGGTGATCCGCGGCAGCGACAAGCCGACGAAGAAGAGCGCGAGCGCCCACCAACCGATGTGCGCGCCGGCTTCCGGCATCAAGTGCAGCGCCGCGACGGCGACGATCGCGCCGACGGTGCCGCCGTCGATCAGCGCGGCGCCGATCGGGAAACGCCGGCCGAGACGGTCGAGCAACGGCCCGACCGCCAACGCGAGCGTCGCGATCAGGAGCAGCAGGGTCGGATTCAACGCGGGGGCTCCGAGGGCGGCGGAGTGTAGCGGTGGACCCGGCCCCGACCGCGTGCGCAGCGCTCCGATCCGAGTCGCGGGTCGGCGCGGCGCCGCGGTCCCTCCACGTCAATTCGGGCGGTTACGGCCGAGCTTCTCGTGCGCCGCGACGAACTCGTGCGTCGCGAACGCCGCCATCAAAGAGAGGTCGCCGGCGAGCACGACCGCGCCGAGCAGCTCGGCGAACGTGTTCGCGCTGCCCGCGCCGGTGCAGCCGAGCAGCGCGAGGCATTCGGCCGCCGTGCCCTTCTGCGCGCCGCCGCCGACCGTGCCGACGAGCAGCGACGGCAACGTGACGGACGCATGCAAGTCGCCGCCCGCCGTGACGTCGAAGTCGAGGAAGCCGGTCGCGCATTCGGTCAAGTACGCGACGTCCTGACCGCACGCGAGCAGCACCGCGGCGAGCCCGTTCGCGCTCTGCACGCACTGGTTCTGCGTCGCGAGCCGCGCGAAACCGACTTGATAGGTGTGCCACAGCGCAACGAGCGCTTCCGGCGTCGTGCGCGCGAGCTCGGCGAGCGCCGCGCGCGGAATCGTCGCGTCGCAGACGACGCTGCGGCCGCGGCCTTCGTGCGTCGCTTTGGCGTTCGCGCGCTTCTCGACGTCTTGGCCGTGGAGCGCGTGCTCGAGCGCTTTCGTCCGCTTCGCGATGCGCGCCGCGACGAGTTCGGTCGCGCGCGCCGCCATGTTGATGCCGATCGCGTCGCCGGTGGTGAAACCGAGCTCGACGACGAGCCGGCGCCCGACGACGTCCGCGCGGAGCTCGACGAGCGCGCCGTGCCGCGTCGTCGTCGCGACGAGCGCACGAAACCGCTCGAACTCGGAGAGCACGCGCTCGCGCGCCGCGAGGGCGTGCTCGGCATCCGCGTAGACGAAGATCGGCGACTGCGTCAGCCGCTCGCGCACCACGCGCGAGCACGCGCCGCCCGCCGCGGCGAGCAGCCGCATGCCGCGGGTGTGCGACGCGACGAGCGCACCTTCGTTGGTCGCCATCGGCACGTACACTTCGCGCCGGCCGGCCGACGTGTCGACCGAGAGCGGTCCCGCGAGCCCGAGCGGCACCGCGACGAAGCCGACGAGCCCTTCGCAGTTGCCACGCGCGCTCTCGGGCGGCACCGGCGAGCGCGCGACGAGGTCGAGCTCGACGCCGGTCGCGGCGCGCACGAGCCCACGCCGCGCCTGCGCCGCGGCTTCCGTGTGATCGTCGTGCGCGTCCCGAGGCAGGCGGGGCAACGGTCCGTGCGACCGTTGCCCGGGCTTCGTGCGCGGCGCGCGTGTGGCGTTGCGTTTCGTTCCCATGCTGCAAACCCAAACGAGAGGCGCCGCAGGCTAGCCGCTCGAGCTCCGGCGCGCCTCGTTTGCCCCACTCGACGTTTGGAGGAGTTCGCCGAACCGTTCGCCGGGCTCGCGGCGATCATCGTGGGTTCGCCGACGGCCCGCGCTCGAGGGAAGCGCGACTCGGCAGCCCAAGAGAGGACTTCCCCATGATCTCGTGCCTTCTCCGACGCATCGCGGTCGGACTCGCTTGCTTCGGTTTCGCGTGGAGCGCTTCGGCCACCGCGAACGGCGTGGTGCTCGTCGGCACCTCGACGAACTTCCCCGACCTCGCGACCGCGGTCGCCGCGGCGCCGGACGGCGCGACGTTGCTCGTCAACGAAGGCACCTTCGGCGGCTTCACGATCGACGGGCGCTCGCTCGCCGTGTTCGCCGCGCCGGGCGCGCGAGTCCACGTCGACGGTGCGATCGTCGTGCGCAACGTCGGCGCGAGCCAGCGCGTGGTGCTTTCCGGACTCGTTGGCACCGCGCCGGTGGACGCGCCAGCGCTCGACGTCTCCAATTGCGCCGGTGACGTGCGCATCAGCGATTGCTCGCTCGCCGGCGGCGCCGCCGTGCTCCTCGCCGTCAGCGGCGTGCCGGGTGCGTCCGTTCGGAACTCGCTGCGCGTCGTGCTCGAGCGTTGCACATTGGTCGGCGGGCTCGGAGGGTTCGACTGCTTCGACCTCTGCAGCTTGCTCCCCGGGGGTCCCGGGATCGCGGGCACGAACTCCGCGATCATCACACTCGGGTGCACCGTGCGCGGCGGAGCACCTGGCGGCACCGACTACTGCGGCGGTCCGGGCGGTGACGGCGCGCAGCTCGCGGGTTCGACGTTCTATGCGCGAGGCACGGCCTTCGTCGGTCGCAACGGTGGTGAGCCTTGCTCGACTTTCGGTTCGGCGTCCGGCGGCAGCGGAGGCGACGCGTTGGAGCTCGTCGGGAGCACGGTGGATCTGCGGGACTGCCCACTGACGCCGGGCTTGCGCGAGTGCGTCGGGTCCTTTTGCGGGAGCGATGGGCTCCCGATCCGCAATCTCGGCAGCGCGCTCACGCAGTCGACGGTCCCCCACCGCGGACTCTCCGGCCCGGGGGTCTGGGCGGACGACGCACCGGCGACTTGGACGGTCGCCGGGCGGCCCGGCGACCGAGTCTTCCTCGCGTGGTCGCAGACGCCCGGCTTCGCGTACCAGCCGAAGATCGGCGACGTCTGGCTCGTGCCACAACCCGCGAAGCTCTCGTTCACACCGCTCGCCGTCGTCGCGGCGAACGGTGAAGCTGCCTTCCAGCAGCTACCCGCGAAGCTGGGGCCGAACGAGACCGGCCGGACCTACTTCCTGCAAGCGTACGTGCTCGACGCACAAGGAGCCGCACACCTCGGCTCGACCGCGACGCTGCTGTTGCTCAACGCCGACGGCCCGGTCGACTGCGATGCGAATCAAGTGCTCGACTACCTGCAAACGAGCGACGACTGCGACGCCGACTTCGTGCCCGACGCGTGCGAGCTCGCAGGCCACGACTGCAACGGCAACCAAGTGCTCGACGCGTGCGAAATCGCGATCGGCTCGAGCCTGGATCTCGACGTCGACGGCGTGCCCGACGAGTGCCAAACGACGTACGGCACTTGGTACGTCGACGCGGCGGCGCCTCCGGGCGGCGACGGCTCGGCCGCGCATCCGTTCACGTCGCTCGCCAAGGGTGTCGCTTCCGCGCAGGACGGCGATCAAGTGCTCGTCGCCGACGGCGTCTATTCCGGCGCCGCGAACCGCAACGTCGACTTCGGCGGCAAGACTCTGCGCGTGCGCAGCGTCAACGGACCGGCAGCCTGCATCGTCGACCTGCAGCTCGCCGGCCGCGCCTTCACCATCGACTCGGGCGAGAAGCTCGGCACCGAAGTCCGTGGCTTCACGTTCCTCGCCGGGAATGGCGCGCAGGCATCCGTGGTCTTCGTGAAGGACTCCGACTTCGCGCTCGTGGACTGCGTGGCCGAGGCTTGTCGCGGCCCCGTGATCGGCTTCGTTGCGTCGAACGCGCCGCGGCGGCTGCGCGTCGAGCGTGCGACCTTTCGCGACAACGAGGGCCTCGCGGGGAACTCCCAGCCCTCGGTCCTCTCCGCGTTCACGGCATTCGGCCGCTTCGAGTTCGATCGCTGCGACTTCGTGCGGAACTCCCTCCTGTCCGACTCCGCCATCGAGATCTTCCAGCTCGGCGGCACCCATGGCGCCGTCTCGGCTCGCGTGCTGCACTCGCGCTTCGCCGAGAACGGCGCCGCGACTGGCCAATCCTTTGGCGGTGCGATCCTCTGCCGGGCGTTCGGTCAACCGGGACTGACGATCGACGACTGTCAGTTCCTCGGCAACGCGGCGCAACAGGGTGGAGGCGCCGTCAAAGTCGGTGGACCGGCGCGCATCACGAACTCGACGTTCGTCGGCAATCGTGCCGCTCCCGTCGGGGGACTCGGTGGTGCCGTATGCGCCGAGAGCACGTCCGAAGCGGAGATCGCGACGATCGAGAACTGCGTCTTCGCGGACAACTCCGCCGCGCTGGGAGCGGACGTGTACTCCGCGACGAGCGAGTTCCCGCTGCGGTTCGAGTCCGACGCATTCGCGCTGGGGCCCGGATCGATCGAGGCGAGCTCTGGCTGCGCGTTCTCGCTCGGTCGCGGCATCCTCTACGTCGATCCGCAGTTCGTCGATCCCGACGGACCGGACGGCGATCCCCTGACGTTCCTCGACAACGTCTATCGACTGAAGCCCGACTCGCCGTGCCTCGACGCGGGCAACTCGTGGGGCCTGCCGCCCGATCTCGGCGACGTCGACGAAGACGCCAACACGCACGAGCCGACGCCCCTCGACCACGCGGGCAAGCCCCGTCGCCGCGACGTCTCGACCGCTCCTGACGTCGGCTTCGGCCCCGCGCCATTCCCCGACCTCGGAGCGTTCGAGCGGCAGTTCTGAGGGACCGACGACGGAGATTCGATTCCGAGTTGCGCACGCGCGAGCGCCGAATCGGAGTCCAATCTTTCGACGCGCTCGAGCGACGACTTCCCGTTCTCGACTCTTGCTCCTGCTTCGAGTCACGCGAATTCGCGCGCGCCTATCGCGATTCGCCAAAGCGCGCTAGCTTCGAGCCCGTCCCCCGCGTCCCCGGATTCTGGTCGGCTCGCAAAACCCCCAAGATTCCGTTCCGGAACCATCCTTCGGAGCCCCCGATGACACGCAGCTTCGTTGGGACACGCAACTTCATTTGCCTGTCCGCTTCGTTCGTCGCTTGGTTGGGCGCGTTCGCCGCGCCCGTCGCGTCCGCGCAAGAACAAGGTCCTCCCGACTTGCGCCGCTTCGAGGAGAGCACGCCTCCTCTGTCGGACACGATTCCGAACGCGTGGTTCGGCCCCGGTCCGTTGCACCGCGTGCTCGTCGACACGCAGTCGAAGGCCGCGACGTTGGCGCGGCTCGCGAGCGAGCAAGGGCTCGTCCGCACGCACGACTACGGTTCGTTCGCGCTCGCCGTGATCGACGAGCGTGCGTATCCGAGCCGCGACGCGCTGCGCGCCGCCGGCTACGAGTTCCACGACGAGAACGAGCTCGTCGTCTTCAACGAGATCGTGCTCCGTGGCCAAGCGCCGGAAGCGACGCTTTCGACGCTGCACCCGGCGTTCCGCATGTCGGCGCCGAACGCGACGGCGCTCGATCCGCTCGCGGGTCTCTACGTCGTCCAATTCGACGGGCCGGTGCAAGACGCGTGGCTCGAGCTCTTCGACCGCGTCGGCGCGAGTTTCAGTCAGTACGTCGCACTGAACGCGTACGTCGTCGCGGTCGCGCCCGAGCGCGTCGCCGAGCTCGACCAACTCGCCCGTTCGAGCGCTCACGTGCAACACGTCGGTCTCTACGAGCCCGGCTTCCGCATGCACGCCGAGCTGCGCCGCGCGTACCTCGACTTCGAAAGCGAGCCGCGGCTCGTCACCATCCAGTTGATCCACGGCGCGAACGTCGCCGACGCGATCCTCGAGATCGAAGCGAGCGCGGCGAAGGTCGTCGACGTGCGCCGCGTCGGTCCGTACGTCAACGTGCGCGCCGAGATCACTCCGGCGGTCGCGCAAGCGCTCGCGCTCTCGCCGCACGTCTTCCAAGTCGAACCGCAAGGCGTGATCACGCGCTACGACGAACGCCAAGGCCAGATCATGGCCGGCAACGTCACGGCGACCGGTCCGTCGGCGCCCGGCTACCTCGCGTTCCTCGCGGGTCTCGGCTTCAACTCGTCGCAGTTCACGAGCTTCGCGGTCAACGTCGCCGACGACGCGACGTCGCTCACCGGACATCCCGACCTCGCGAGCTCGCGTGTCGCCTTCTCGTTGAACCCGACGGGTCAGACCGGCGCGCAAGGCGGCCACGGTTTCCTCAACGCGCACATCGTCGGCGGCTTCAACGACGGCACGGGCACCGCGGTCGAGGACACCGGCGGCTACAACTACGGCCTCGGTGTCGCGCCTTGGGCGCGCGTCGGTTCGACGGCGATCTTCGGCGCCGGTTCGGCGACCGCGACGTCGTACGAGAGCCAGGCTTACGGCCTCGGCGCGCGCATCAGCTCGAACTCCTGGGGCTTCCAGACGTTCACCGGCGGTCCGGTGCCCGACTACGACGCGAACTCCCAGGAGTACGACTTCATCGCGCGCGACGCGCAGACCGGCACTGCCGGCAACCAGCAATACCTGGTCGTGTTCGCCGCGGGCAACCACGGCTCCGGCACCAACACCGTTTCGACGCCGGGCACCGCGAAGAACATCATCACCGTCGGCGCGGGCGAGAACGATCGCCAGACCGGCACCGATGGTTGCGGCATCGGCAACACCGGCGCGAACAGTTGGCAGGACGTGATCTCGTTCTCGAGCCGCGGTCCGGTCAACAGCTCCGGCGGCGACGGCCGCTGGAAGCCCGAGACGATCGCTCCCGGCACGCACATCGAAGCGGGCGTTCCGCAGACGAACTACGACGGTTCGTCGGTGTGCAACCAGTACTGGCCGACCGGGCAGACGCTCTACGGCTGGTCGAGTGGCACGAGCCACTCGTGCCCCGCGATCTCCGGCGCCGCCGCGCTGATCTACCAGTGGTTCCTGAACAACGGCCTCGCCGCGCCGAGCCCCGCGCTCAACAAGGCGATGGTCGTGATCAGCGGCCAATACATGACCGGCGTCGGCGCGAACGACACGCTGCCGTCGAACAGCCAAGGCTCGGGTCAGTTCAACCTGCCCCGCGCGATCGGCGCAGCGTCGCGCATCCTCGAGGACCAGACGCAGGTGCTCGGCGCGAGCGGTGCGACGTGGTCGGTCGCCGGCAACGTCGCCGACACGTCGAAGCCGTTCCGCGTCGCGCTCGTGTGGACCGACGCGCCCGGCCCCACCACCGGCGCGCCGTACGTCAACAACCTCGACCTCACGGTGACCGTCGGCGCGACGACGTACCGCGGGAACGTGTTCAGCGGCGCCAACTCGATCTCGGGCGGCACCGCGGACATCCGCAACAACACCGAGCTCGTCTTCCTGCCCGCCGGCACCTCCGGCGCGTTCACGGTCACCGTCACGGCGACTTCGATCGCCGGCGACGGCGTGCCGGGCAACGCCGACACGACCGACCAGGACTTCGCGCTCGTCGTCTACAACGGTTCGGCCGGCGCGCCGGTCGCGCCGGTCGCGAACTTCACTGGCACGCCGACGTCGGGCTCCGCGCCGCTCACGGTGAACTTCACCGACGCGTCGACGGGCTCGATCTCGAGCTGGGCGTGGGACTTCGGCGACACGGGCACTTCGACCGTGCAGAACCCGAGCCACGTGTACTCGACGCCGGGCACCTACTCGGTGACGTTGACGGTGACGGGTCCGGGCGGGAGCGACGCGCTCACCCGCACCAACTACGTCACGGTCAGCGCGCCGACCGCGCCGACCGCGGACTTCGCCGGCACGCCGACCAGCGGCAACGCGCCGCTCTCGGTCAACTTCACCGACCTCTCGACCGGTTCGATCACGAGCTGGGCGTGGGACTTCGGTGACACCGGCACGTCGACCGCTCAGAACCCGAACCACGTCTACACGACGCCGGGCACGTACTCGGTGACGTTGACGGTGACCGGGCCGGGCGGGAGCAACGCGCTCACTCGCACCAACTACATCACGGTCAACACGCCGCCTGCGTCGACGCGTTACTACGTGTCGTTCGCAGCGAACACGACGTTGCCGGTGCTCGGCACGGTCGCGGACGAGGACATCGTCTACTACGACACTGCGACCGGCGCGTGGGCGTACTACTTCGACGGTTCCGACGTCGGGCTCTCGAGCACCGACATCGACGCCTTCCACGTGCGCGCCGACGGCTCGATCCTGATGTCGTTCGACTCGACGACGTTCTCGGTCACCGGGCTCACCGGCGGTCCGAGCGGCACGACGGTCGAAGACCGCGACGTCATCCGTTTCGTGCCGACCTCGACCGGCGCGACGACGGCCGGCAGTTTCGTGTTCTACTTCGACGGCTCGGACGTCGGGTTGACCACGAGCTCGTCGGAGGACATCGACGCGATCTCGGAAACGGCGGGCGGTGCGCTGCTCCTCTCGACGCTCGGGAATCCCTCGGTGACCGGACTTTCCGGCCTCGCCGACGAGGACATCCTGAGCTTCACGGGCACGTTCGGCTCGGCGACGTCGGGCTCGTTCACCCACTACTTCGACGGCAGCGACGTCGGCCTCGGCGCATCGTCGGGCGGCGACATCGACGGCATCGGTTTCGTCGGCGGCACGGGCCTCGTGATCTCGACGCAAGCCGACTTCACGTCCGGCATCTCGTGGGCGGACGAGGACCTCGTGCGCTTCACCGGCACGACCGGTTCGGCGACGTCGGGCACGTTCTCGATCCAACTCGACCTCTCGACGGTCGGCGTCCCGACCGGCGCGAACGTCGACGGCCTGACGATCGTGCCGTGAGCTCCTGACCGAGTCCGTTCGGTCTCGTATCCGAGGCCCGGCGCCGAAGAGGCGTCGGGCCTCGGTCGTTTCGCGCGCGAGGTTCGGGGCGCGACGCGTCGCTCGTGCTACGCCGCCGCGAGGCGCGCGACGCACCAAGCGGAGATCAGGAGCCAGATCAGGTTCAGCGCCGCGGGCTGCCACGCGCGCTTCTTCGTCGCGACGATCAGGATGCCGAGGGACCCGACGGCGTTGAGCGCTTGGTAGACGAACTCGTCGGGCAAATGCCCGAGCGACCGGCCGACGTACGCGCCGAGCACGCACGCCGCGCCGATCCAACCGACGATCTCGACCCAAGGCTCGTTCTTCTTCGCCGTCATCGTGTCCGTCCACGGCGGCTCGTCTGCCGCGTTCCGCGCGAGAGCCTACGGCATCGTCCGCGCGATGCCACACGCGAGCGGCGTGCGGCGCCGCACGTGCGCACGACGAGCCCGAGCGTTCGGCCGGTGTCGAGAAGCCGATCGGGCGCTACCGGACCGGCCTCGACGGGTTAGTTTCGGGCGCATGCACGGCCTCGTTTGTCTGCTCGCAACGTTCAGCACGATCGGCGCGGTTCCGCCTGCGTCCCACGCGACGTCGCACCCCCACGCCATCGTCGAGACGCCGGACGAAGCGGCGCAGAAGCTGCTCGAGCGCGCCGAAGCGCGGGCGCGAGAAGGCCGGTTCGCCGACGCGCGCGCCGAGTACGAGAAGCTCGCGGCCAAGTACCCCGACACTCCGGCGGGCCGCGAGGCCGCCGAGCGCTCACGACCGAGTGCGTTCCTCGGCTGGGCCGACGTCGTGCGCCACGGGCCGTCCTCGAATCGAGTCGACGTCGTCTTGATGGGCGACGGTTACGAGCTCGGGCACATGGACGCGTTCGCGAAGCTCGCCGCGGACGTGCCGCCGCTCTTCGAGCGCCAGTCGACGTTCCGCGAGTACTACGAGTACTTCAACTTCCTGCGCGCCGATCTCGTCTCGAAGGACTCCGGCGTCGACGGATTCGGCCGCGAGTACGACACGGCGCTCGGCGGCAAGACGCTCGGCACGTTCGCAGGGCACGTCGGCATCGAACGCAAGCTCGTGTTCGACGTGCTCGCGAAGATCCCCGACTCCGACGGCCAAGCGATCGTCTTCGTGAAGAACGGCGTGCTCGGCACCGGCGGCAGCGGCATCGCGACGATCGGCGGACGCGAAGTGAAGACCGTGATCCACGAGTTCGGCCACTCGTTCGGCCGCTTGAGCGACGAATACGACGCGCAACAGAGCCACGACGCCGGGCCGGCGCGCGACGGCATCAACGTCGCGGCGAACGAAGACCCGCAGAAAGTGCCGTGGGCGCATTGGATCGCCGTGAAGCACCCCGGCGTCGGCGTGTACGAAGGCGCACTCGGTCGCGTGCGCGGCGCGTGGCGGCCGACGTCGACCGGCTGCGTGATGTCGAGCGACGAACGCTTCTGCGTCGTCTGCCGCGAAGCGCTGGTACTCGCGATCTACGCGCGCGTCGATCCGATCGACTCGGAGTCGCCGCCGGCCCCGGAGACGCGCGAGTTCCTCGAGCTCGGCCGCGAACCGCTGACGCTCTCGATCAAGGTCCTGAAGCCCGCGACGCACGCGCTCGAAGTCAAGTGGTGGGTGCTGCGCGACGAACTGCCGTCGGAAGCGGAGCGCGCCCCCACCGGGCGCAGCCGGAGCGCGGGCGAACGCGGCAAACCGCGAGCACGCGCGAACGATCGCACGCAACGTGGACCGCTCGGTGAGATCACGGCGAAACCGCGGGCGTCGACGCGCACCACTGCCGGCGGCGGCCACGAGTTCGTGCTTTCGCGCGAAGCGTTGGAGCCGGGCCGCTACCGCATCGTCGTGCGCGCGAAGGACACGACCGAACTGCGCGGCGAGAAGTTCCCCTGGGTGCTGAAGGACGAACTCGGGCTGCTCGAATCCGAGCGCGTGTGGTGGATCGAAGTGCCCGCCGCGCGCTGAACGCGCTGAACGCGCTGAACGCGCTGAACGCGCTGAACGGGCTGAACGGGCTGAACGGCGCTGCGGCGAGCGACTTGCGCGCTAAGGCCCGAGGACGAACTCGACCGCCGAGCTCAGGTTCGTGCCGAAGGCATCGAATCGATCGCGCGACCAGAACTGCGCGTCGACAGTGGCGCCGGGGACCAGCGTGGGATCGACGCCGGACGCCGCGAGCGCGTTGAACTCGACGTCGAACGCACCCGTGCAATCGAGCGGTGGCGGCCCGCCGGAGCTCGAGAGCAACGCGAGCTTGGTCGGCAGTGCCTCGCAGAGCCAACCGCCTTCGAACGGCACGGCGGCGCGACCACTCGTGCCGTAGAGCACCATGCCGAAACGATCGTCGAGCACCGAACCGAGCCGCAGGTGGAACTCGTTCGCGGCGCTCGCGCTCGGGAGCCCGGCCGTCGCGAGCACCGGCACGCAGCCTTGTGAGTTCGCTTTCGCGGTGCAGTAGAACGTCGGACCGCTCGCGCCGCCTCCGGTCACGAACGACCAGTCGAGGATGTCGGTGTCGCGCGCCGCGGAGTAGGTGCCGGCGGTGAAGCCGACCCAACCGTTCGCGAGCCACGGATGCGCGGCGAGGTCGAGCGCGATCGAGAGCACCGGCGCGCCGAGGTCGTCGACGAACACCGACAGTGTGCCCGGTGAGTACACGATGCGCGCTTCGTGGATCGCACCGTCGAGGAACTCGGGCACGCTCGCGGTCGAGCCGAGCGAGAACTGTTCGTGCGCGCAGTTCGTCTGCTCGCCGCGCGTGTGGATGCTGACGTGCGTGCCGTGCGGATCCACGAACTCGGAGTTGAACCACGTGTCGAACTCGATCGCGACGCCGAACGCAACGCCGTCCGACCCGCCGCACGGAACGCCGCCTTGCCCGAAGCCCGCGCTGTACCCGAGGAAGCCGCCGTACGAACCCATCGCGGTCGGCGCGTCGTTCTGGAGCACGAACGCGAAGCCGTCGGCGGCGGGGTTCGTGCCGCTCAAGCGGAAGCGGAAGCGCGTGTCGAACCCGCCGGCGAGCGGTTGCTGCGCGAGGAACCACGCCGCGCCGGTTTGGTCGTAGATCCCGGGCACGACGCGCAAGACGTCGCCGACCTGGCTCGCGTCGCCGAGGAGTTGCAGACCCTGGACGCTCGAGAAATCGACGAAGTGGATGTCGGCGTGTGCGACCGCGACGAGCCCGACGGCGGCGCAACACGAGCGGAAAGCGCGAAGGCGCGGGAGTGAACCGGTGGACATGAGTCGAACTCCTTCCTTTCGGCGTTCGTGGTCGGCGCGCGACGCCTCGCCGACTCGGCGGGTCGTGGCGCGCGGATCCGCGACGGCGACGACGCGCTCATAGGTTCGGAGGCTGCGCGAGACGCGTCGGCTCGAAGCGGTACGTCGAGTGGCGAGCACGTCGCTCGCTCCGCGTCGGGATCGCCGCGTCGTCCCGCGCGCGAACGACGTGAACCGCGAGTCGACGACGCGGACGACACGTCCGGAAGTTGGAAGTACGGCACGCCGCGCACGGCGAGACGAACGTGTACGTAGGGACCGAATCAGCGCTCGGCGCTCAGCGGCACGGATCTAGCATTCCGGATCGAAGTGCGTTGCGCGAGCGATTCGCATGCGTTCGAGCGCGCCGCGCCAAGGGGATCACCGCGCCGCTCCGGCGGCAGAAAGCATCGTTCGCATGAACGCTCGATCCTGCATTCGTGTCTTGGCCTCCATGGTCGTCGTGGTCGGTGGTGCCCACGCTCAACAACTCATCCACGTCGACACGTCCGCGGACGTGATCGACTTCGGCGGTGCTCGACAGGTCGACGACTTGCCCGGCCCGGACGGCAAGGTCTCGCTGGCGGAAGCGGGTCTCGCCTCGGACAACACGCCGGGCGTGCAGACGATCGGTTTCCAAGTGCCGCACAGCGAGTGGCTCTATCAATGGCTCTTCCCCGGCCGAGTCGTGCTGCGCCCGTTCCTCGGCTTCCGCACGTTCGACACGGTGATCCTCGACGCGACGACGCAGACCGCGTTCACCGGCGACACGAATCCCGCCGGCGGCGAAGTGGTGATCTGGCAGCAGACCTACTTGGTCGACAACGTCGGGAGCGTGATGCGCGGATTCGACAACTCGCCAGTCTCCGTGAGCGGCGGTTCCGCGAACGTGATCCAAGGCAACACGCAGACGAACATCGACGTCTACGACTCGCCCTTCACGGTGGTCGGCGGCGCGAACCCCGGCGAAGGCAACACGGGCGGCACGATCAAGATCGACCGCTCGAGCGACAACGTCGTCATCGGGAACACGGTGCAGCGCGTGCGCGTGCTCGGCTGGATCGCCGGCGGACAGCCGGCCGCGAACGTGCGCGTAGGCGGGCCGACGCTCGGCGAACGCAATCACCTCACCGGGTACGGCACGTGGACCAGCGAAGGTTATCCCGGCGGCACGACGCTCCAGGTCTTCGACACGGTCGGTCTGCTGGTCGAGAACAACTGGATCGGCACGACGCCGGACGGCATGGCGCAGGGCAGCCAGGCCTCGACCCAAGGCATCGGATTCGAAGGCGAGAACTACGGCGCGCTGATCCGCGACAACCGAATCGCCGGCATCCTCGGCCACGGGATCGGTCCGCACTATGCCGGCTGGTTGGTCGGCAGCGCGGTGGACATCTACGGCACGGGGAACGGGATCACGCTGGTCGGCAACACGATCGGCCTGAACGCGAACGACGAGCCCGTGCTCGGCAGCATCACGGGCATCGCGCTCCGCGACTACTACCTGGGTCCGGTGCAGAACGTCGTGATCGGCGGCACGAACCCGGGCGAAGGCAACGTCATCGCCGGGCACTCGTCGCCGGGGATCAGCGTCGCCGGCAGTTACTCCGGCGTGCGCATCCACGGCAACTCGATCCACGAGAACGGCGCGCTCGGCATCGATCTCGTCGATGCGAGCTACACGACCGGAGTGACGCCGAACGACCTGCTCGATCTGGATCAAGGCGGCAACGGTCTGCAGAACTTCCCCGTGCTCCAAGCCGTGACGACGAGCGGAACGATGGTGCGCGCGCAAGGTCTGCTGCAATCGACGCCGGCGGCGAGCTTCACGCTCGACTTCTTCGCCTCTGCGGCCGCGGACCCGAGCGGATTCGGCGAAGGCGAGCAGGTCCTCGGCTCGAGCAGCGTCACGACCGACGCCGCCGGCAATGGTGCGTTCGACGTGTCGCTCGCTGCGGCCATGCCCGCAGGTTGGAGCGTGACGGCGACCGCGACCGCCGCCGACGGCTCGACGTCGGAGTTCGGCAAGGCCGTGAGCGCGTCGTCGTGCTCGCTCGCGACCTACTGCACGGCGAAGGTCAACTCGCTCGGCTGCACGCCGCTGATCGCGGCGAACGGCAGCTCGAGCGCGTCGAGCCCGAGCGGGTTCGTCATCGACTGCGTCGGCGTGCGCAACCAGAAACTTGGGCTGCTCTTCTACGGCGTGAACGGTCCGGCGGCGGCACCGTTCCAGGGCGGCACGCTGTGCGTCGCGGCGCCGATCAAGCGCACGCCGCTCGTCGATTCCGGCGGCAGCGCGTCGCCGGCGAACGACTGCACCGGCCGTTTTGCGATCGACATGAACGCGTTCGCCGCGGGCTCGCTCGGAGGCGCGCCGTTGCCCGAGCTCTCCGTGGTGGGCACGGTCGTGCACACCCAGTGGTGGGGTCGTGATCCGGGCTTCTCGCCGCCGCACAACACGACGCTCTCCGCGGGCCAGAGCTACACCGTCTGCGATTGAGTTCCGCGCGTCCGGTCGACGAGCGCGGCATTCAGCGCTCGTCGACGGCGACGCCCGCGCGATAGACGCGGGTCTCGCACAGGCCACCGTCGGCGTTCCAGAACGTCCAACGGCCTTCGCGGCGACCTTCGCGGTACTCGCCTTCGCTCTCCGCCGAACCGTTCGGATGCCACGAACGCCACAGGCCTTCGCGCGAGCCATTGCGGCCCTGACCTTCGGTCGCGAGCGCCCCGTTCGGATGCCACCAACGCATCGGGTGGAGCGTGTCGGTCCCGAGCGTGCACTCGGACGCCTTGGTGCCGTCCTCGTACCACGTCGTCCAGACGCCGGACGGCTCGCCGCGATCGAACGCTCGCCGCGCCCGCACGCCGCCGCCCGGCCACCACTCGGTCTCTTCGCCGTCGCGCAACGTGACGCCGCCTTCGTACACCCAGACGTGCCACTCACGGCGCTTCCGAGTCGCCGCCTTGTCGTAGTACTCGGTGCGGCGTTCGTGGATCGGCTCGGGCGCCGGCACGGCCTCGTCGGGCACGTCGGGGAACGGCGGGTGGTACGCGCGACACGCGGCGAGCAGCGCGAGCGCGCCGCAGAACGAAAGCGTACGAGTCCTCACGGAGTCACCGAACCGGGCGACCAGCCTACCCGCCGCGCGAGCGTCCGGCGAAACGTCCGTGCCGCGCGAACGGCTCGCGAGATCGTGCGGCAAGCCGCGAACCGTGCGTTCGAATCGCACGGACGCGAGCCTACGATGCGCGCCATGCCGCCGTCCGCGCCCGCCGTGCTCGCACTTCCGTACCGCGAATTCGTCCTCGAGAACGGCTTGCGCGTGCTCGTGCTCGAGGACCATTCCGATCCGGTGGTCGCGGTCCAAGTGGCGTACCACGTCGGCAGCGCACGCGAAGTCCGCGGTCGTTCCGGACTCGCGCACCTCTTCGAGCACTTGATGTTCGAAGGTTCCGAGCACGTCGCGGGCGGCGAGCACTTCCGGCGCATCCAAGCGGCCGGCGGAACGCTCAACGGCACGACGACGTTCGATCGCACGTGGTACTTCGAGACGTTGCCCGCGCAGCACCTCGAGCTCGCGCTCTGGCTCGAAGCGGACCGCATGGGCGGCCTCTTGCCGGCGCTGACGCAAGCGAAGCTCGACAACCAACGCGACGTCGTGAAGAACGAACGGCGGCAGAACTACGACAACCGGCCGTACGGCCGAGTGCGCGAAGTGCTGCACGCGACGCTCTATCCGGAGAGCCATCCGTACGCGTGGCTTCCGATCGGTTCGATGGCGGACCTCGACGCCGCGACGCTCGACGACGTCAAGAGCTTTTTCGCGCGCTGGTACGGGCCGAACAACGCGGTGCTCGCGATCGCCGGCGACGTCGACACGCACCGCGCCCTCGCGCTCGCCGAGAAACACTTCGGGCCGATCCCGCGGGGCCCCGAAGTCGGCCGGCCGGCGCGAGAAAACGTGCGGCTCGCCGCCGATCGGCGCGTCGTGCTCGAAGACCGCGTGCAGCTCCCCCAGCTCACGCTCGGCTTCCCCACCGTGCACCAAGACGCGCCCGAAGTCGCGGCGCTCGAGCTCGCGGCGATGGTGCTCTCGCAGAACAAGTCGGCGGTGCTCGATCGCGCGTTGACGGTCGACGAACTGCTCGCACGGTCGGTGTCGATCTCGGCGGAGAGCCAAGAAGTCGCCGGCCAGTTCCTGATCCACGTGCTCGCCGCGCCGAAGACTTCGCTCGACGAACTCGAGGACCGAGTGCGCCGCTTGATCGCGGGGCTCGCCGAACGCGGCGTCGAGCGCGCGCACCTCGAGCGCATGCAACACCGCGCGCGCGCCGACGGCGTGTGGCGCTTCGAGACCGTCGCTGGCAAAGCGTCGGAGCTCGCGCGCGGCGCCGTGTTGCACGAGGACCCGGCGGCGGCGCTCGCGGCTCTCGAGCGTCTGCAAGCAGTCGACGTCGACGACGTGAACGACGTCGTGCGCCGTTTCCTCGCCGGGCGACCCGCCGTCGTGCTGTCGACCGTGCCGGCGGGCCGTCCGGAGCTCGCGGCGCGTGCGATCGATCGGGTCGCCGACGTCGAACCGCGCGCGCGGCCCGCGACGGCGCCGAGTCCCGGACCGCGACCGGCGCTGCGCCTGCCGCGCTTCTGGACGCACACGAGCCCCCGTTTCGACGCGATCGGCACGCGCTACGACGAGCTTCCGCTCGCAGCGTTCCACGTCGCGCTCCCGGGCGGACGGCTCGACGAGCCGCACGATCGTCTCGGACTCGCCGCGCTCGCTGCGAGTCTGCTCGCCGAAGGCACACGTTCGCTCGCGACGACGGAGTTCACCGACCGCATCGACTTCCTCGGCGCGAGCTTCAAGACGCACGTCACGTCCGACGAGCTCGTGTACTCGTTCACGGTGCTCGACGAACACCGCGAGAGCGGCCTCGCGTTGCTCGCCGAGGCCCTCTGCGAACCGCGCTTCGACGAGCGCGATTTCGAGCGGCTGAAGGCGCAGACGAGGATCGCGATCGACACGCGCGGCGACCAGATCAAGACGATCGCGCACAACGCGTGGGCGCGGCTCGTGTTCGGCGAGAGTTCGCCGCTCGGGTTCCCCGCGCTCGGGCTCGCCGAGACGTTGGAACGGATCGAACTCGACGACGTGCGGCGGTTCCACGCTCGGGCTCTGTCGCGGCGCGCGCGGCTCGTCGTCGCCGCGCGCGAGGAGTCCGACGAGTTGCTCCGCGCGCTCGCACCGCTCGCCCGTGGACTCGAACGTCACGTCGCGCCCCACGCCGCGCCGAGCGAACCGGAGCTCGTGCGGAACACGACGCGGCGCTTCTTCCTGATCGACAAGCCGGGCGCCGCGCAATCGGAGCTGCGTCTCGGACACCTCGCCGTCGCGGCGAGCGATCCCGATTACTACCCGCTGCAAGTGCTGAACTACGTGCTCGGCGGCGCGTTCACGAGCCGGCTGAACCAGAACCTGCGCGAGCACAAGGGCTTCACGTACGGTGCGCACTCGAGCTTCGACGGCGATCGGCGGCCCGGCGCGTTCACGGTGGCGACCGCGGTGCACACCGAAGCGACCACGCCCGCATTGGTCGAGTGCTTGAAGGAGATCGCGGCGATCCGCGAAGGCGTGCGCGACGACGAGCTCGCGCTCGCGAAGGAAGCGCACTCGCAGTCGCTGCTGCGGCAGTTCGAGTCGCTCGGCGCGCGGCTCGCGCTCGCCGACAACGTCGGTCGTTTCGGTTGGGCACACGACTATCCGCTGGCGCGCCTCGAGTGGCTCGACCGCGCGACGCCCGCGGACTTGGTCGAGCTCGCAGCACGGCGCGTGCGACCGGACGAGCTCGCGGTGCTCGTCGTCGGCGACGCGGCGCGCATCGCCGAGAGCCTGGCGGCGGTCGGCGACTTCACGCGCCTCGACCTCGACGGCCGGCCGCTCTCGGCCTGACGCGTCGCGCGCGGCGCGCGGCTCGATGCGGATGTGGCCGGCGGATGTGGCCGGCGGATCTGGCCGGCAGATCTGGCCGGCGGATCTGGCGGGCGGATCGTCGGCGTCCAACTTCCGGATGAAACGCGTGTCACCGGCACACGCAGCGTGTCGAACGTGTTTCCACGTCCGCTCCGCGGGCCCTCACGGCGAGCTCGACGCGCACGACTTTCCCGATCGACGCGGCGAGCGGCGTGACGGAGTTGTGCGGCGGCTCGTGGCACACGAGTTGAGTTCCGGTTCCGCGTGCGCCTCGGACGGCATTCCGAGCGCTCGCACGCACACACCTCTCTCCAGGAAACACGCACCATGACCTCTGCACTTCGTCGCGCGGGCGCCGCGCTCACGCTCCTCGGCCTCGCGGCCGCACTCACTCCGTCGGTCTCCGCCAAAGGTGGCGGCGACCAAGTCGTCATCCAATTCCTCGCGAGCACCGGCGCCGATGCGAATGGCACGGCGCGCGCGCGGTGGCGCGACCAAGGTTCGGGCGAGTTCGACTTCAACGTCGAGATCGACCACATGGATCCCGGCTCCTACGAGCTCTACGTCACCGACCTCGTCTCGCCGAAGGCGACGATCACCGTCGGTTCGCTCGGCGAAGGCGAAGTCGAGTTCGCGATCCCGCAGGACGGCGCGAAGCCTCTCTTCGACTTCCCCGTGTTCGACGAGACCATCGAAGTGCGCCAGGGCGCGACCGTGTTCTTCCACGACACGTTCAGCTCTACCGGTGGTGGCTCGGGCGGCGGCGGCGGCTCCGGCGGCTCCGGCGACAAGACCAAGACCGGCGTCTACATGGTCAACGTCGGCCCCGATTTCGACGCGCAGGGCAAGCTGAAGTACGAAGCGAAGGCGACCAAGACCAAGTTCTCGATCGAAGTCGAGAAGCTCGCGCCGGGCACCTACGACGTGCTCGTCGGCGGCTCGCCGGTGAGCCAGATCACGACCGTCAGCTCCGCTTCGGTCGAAGTCGAGTTCCAGAACCCGGTCGAGCCGGGCAAGACGCTGCTCAACTTCGATCCGCTCGGCGCGCAGATCGACGTCGTCCAAGGCGCGACGGTCTACCTGACCGGCGTGTTGCCGGCGTCGAACAGCTCGACGGGCACCTCGGCGCCGTCGAAGCCCGGCAAGGGCTCGAAGGACCTCGGCAAGAAGGGCGGCGACTCGTTGCTCGTCTCGCTCGCGTCGAGCGGCGTGATCGCGGGCGCGAAGGGCAAGGCCAAGCTCTCGCAGTCGGGCGAGACCGAGTTCGAAGTCGAGATCGAGCACGTCCCCGCGGGCACGTACGACTTCTTCGTCGCCGGCGTGCAGCAAGGCACGTTCGTGACGAACGGCCTCGGCGAAGCGCAACTCGACTACAGCACCTCGCCCGCGGGCGCCGTGCAGCTCCTCGACTTCGAAGTGAAGGGGCAACTGCTCGAAGTGAAGTCGGGCGCGAACACGATCCTCTCGACGGTCTTCCCGACGTCCGTGCAGTCCGCGCTCGGGCTCTTCTCGCACGAGACGTTCAAGTCGAACAAGGTCAAGGTCAACCTGGTCAACGCCGGGATCGACCTCGACGCGCGCGGCGGCGTCACGTGGAAGCAGAACTCGAGTGGCAAACAGACCGTGACGATCGACGCACGTGACCTCGACGCCGGCACGTACGGCGTGAAGGTCGACGGTGCGTTCAGCGCGAGTTCGCTGGTCGTCAAGGGCACGCCGTACGGCAAGGGCAAACTCGTCTTCTCGAGCTCGCCCTCGAACTCGCAGGCGCTGCTCGACTTCGATCCGGTCGACGCGACGGTGGAGCTCACCGACTCGCTCGGCACGGTCGTCCTGCGCGCAGTGATCGACGTGCCCTGAACCACGCACGCGGTTTCTCACTCCCTCACGAGGTGGCGGGGCGTCCGGTCCGGGCGCCCCGCCCTCGTTTCAGGCGGGCCGTAGCGCATCGTGAGCCCGCGTCTCGTCCGCCGCAGGCTCACGATCGCGAAGCGCGAGCACGACGGCGATCGCGACGAGCACGACGTCGAACCAAGTGATCAACGACACGGCCTGCAACCAGTTCTTCGCACCCTTGCCGAGCACCTCTTCGCTCGCGACGTTCGCGAGGAGCCAATAGAGCGCGAGCCCCACCCCCCACGCTGGCCGTCGCGCGACGTGCGCCGCGCCCACGAGACCGAAGCAGAGCGGCAGGAGCGCGACGTGGTGCGCTTTCCACGCGATCGGCGCGACGAGCAGGCACGCCGGCAAGAAGCCGAGCGCCGCCCACCAACGCGCCCTTGCGGTCCGTGCGCGCCACGCCGCGAACGTCAGCGAGGCGAGCAGACCGACGCCGACACCGCGCGCGAGCCACGCGATCGTCGCAGGCTCGACTTCGGCGACGTGCACGTCGTCGATGCGCTCGGAGGCGCTCGGCCGCAGCAGCCGATCGAGCGCCGCGCGCAGCGACTGGTTCATCGACGAATCGTTCTTCGGCAGACCGTCGGGTACGCGCTCGTCCGCGTGGAGATCGTCGAGCGTCGAGAACGCGTAGACGTCGCTCGCCCACCGAGCGCTCGTGCTCCACCACTCGCGCAGGCCGTAGAACGGGGCGGGCAAGGCCCACAACGCCAGCGCAGCGAGCGTGGTCGCGGCGAGCACCCGCCACCGCCGAGTCGCGACGAAGAACAGCGCGAGCGGAGCGAGGTTCGGTTTCAACACGAGCGGCAACGCGAAGAGCCAACCCGAGCGAGCGGCTCGGCCACTTTCCGCCGCGATCAACGCGCCGAGCACCAACGTCGCGTAGATCACGTTGCCTCCGCCGCCCGAGGTGTCGCGCAATAGGAAGCGGCTGACCAAGAGCAGCGCGAGCGCGCACCAGACCGGCGCGTGTTCGGCGGAGCGGGGGGCGTGGCGGCGCGCGAGCGCCGTGAGCCAACGGAACGCCGCGATCAGCGCCGCACCTTGCGCGAGCGCCCAGCCGACACGCGCGAGCGGCGTCGGCACGAGCGCGAGCGGCACGGTGACCAGCGCGTACGACGGCGGGTACGGCCCGTGGACCCGGTGTCCGCGGGCCGGATCGAAGTACGGGTCCTCGCCGGCGAGCACGCGCGCGCCGAATTCTTGGTTGCGCAGCAGCACGCCGTCATGCTTGCGCGCGGCGCGCGCCGCCAGCACGACGATCAGCAGTCCGAGCAGAATGACGAGCCAGCGATCGCGGCGCCTTTGACGCTCGGGATCGGTCGGAAAGAGCCACGACATCGGCCGCCATGCGAGCAGCGCGACGCGCGGGATCAATCCGCCGAAGCTCACCCCACGCCGTCCGAAGAGGTCGGACGCCCAGTTCACCGAAATGTCGGTGAGCGTCGGGAGCGCGCCGGCGGTCGAACACGAAATGCCGGTAGCCGGACTGATCCGGCGCTCGACGCTTGGCTATCCTGCCGCGCCCACTGCGCTTCGCCGTCGCTGCACACGGGCCACCGGAAACCGCCCGGACGCCACCCATGAACACCAGTTGGTCGAACCCCGAGAGCCTCGCGTTCGTCGAGGCGCTCTACGCCGCGTACCTCTCCGACCCCGACTCGGTCGGCGTCGATTGGCGCCGCCACTTCGACGGCGAAGCTCGCGTCGGCACGAGCGCGGCTCGGCTCGGGCCGAGCTTCGCACGGCGGAGCCTCTTCCACCCGCCGGGCGTGGGACCGGCTCCGACCGCGACCGGCGCCGCACGCGAAGCCGCCGACCTCCAGGACCGCGCCGACCAGCTGATCCGCGTCTACCGCGTGCGCGGTCACGCGGTCGCGAAGATCGATCCGCTCGGCCTCCCGCGCGCGCCGCAGCCCGAGCTCGAGCTCGACTACTACGGGTTCACCGGCGCGGACCTCGGCCGCAAGGTCTCGACGCAGCGCATCGCGGGGCTCGTCGACGCGACGCTCGGCGACGTGGTCGAGCTGCTGCAGCAGACTTACTGCCGCTCGATCGGCGTCCAGTTCATGCACATCGGCGACCTCGCCGTGCAACGCTGGCTGCAGGAACGGATGGAGCGCACGCGCAACCGCCTCGCGCTGACGCGCGCGGAGCAACTGCGCATCCTGACCAAACTGACCGACGCGGTCATGTTCGAGGAGTTCATCCAGAAGAAGTTCCTCGGCGCGAAGAGTTTCTCGCTCGAAGGCTCGGAGAGCTTGATCCCGCTGCTCGACCTCGCGATCGAACACGCCGGCGCGCACGGCGTGCAGGAGATCGTGCTCGCGATGGCGCACCGCGGCAGGCTCAACGTGCTCGCGAACATCCTGAAGAAGGGCGCGCGCCAGATCTTCCGCGAGTTCGAGGACGCCGATCCCGAGCTGCACATCGGCGGTCGCGGCGACGTCAAGTACCACAAGGGCCACTCGACGCAGTACGTGACCAGCGCCGGCGCCGCGATCCACCTGTCGCTCTGCTTCAACCCGAGCCACCTCGAGTTCGTCGACCCCGTCGCGTTGGGTCGCATGCGCGCGAAGCAGGATCGTTACGCCGACCGCGAGCGCGCGAAGGGCCTCGTGTTCCTGATCCACGGCGACGCCGCGTTCATCGGCGAAGGCATCGTGCAGGAGTCGCTGAACCTCTCCGAGCTCGATGGCTACTCGACCGGCGGGACGATCCACGTCGTCGTCAACAACCAGATCGGCTTCACGACGAGCCCGTGCCAGTCGCGTTCGACGCAGTACTGCACCGACGTCGCGAAGCTGCTCCAGATCCCGATCTTCCACGTCAACGGCGAGGATCCCGAAGCGGTCGCGCAAGTCGTGCGGCTCGCGCTCGACTTCCGTCGCGCGTTCAAACGCGACGTCGTGATCGACGTCTGGGGCTACCGTCGTCGCGGCCACAACGAAGGCGACGAACCGTCGTTCACCGACCCGCAGCTCTACGCAGCGATCGCGCGGCGCAAGAACTCGCGCGAAGGTTATCTCGAGCACTTGCTCGCGCTCGGCGGCGTCACGCGCGCCGAAGCCGACGAGATCGCGGAACGGCGCCGCGCGGCGCTCGAAAGCGAGCTCTCGGTCGCGCGCTCGCCCGAGTACGTCTACGCGAAGGACCCGCTCGGCGCCGTGTGGAACACCTACGTCGGCGGCCCGGACGCGCAGGCGCCGGAAGTCGACACCGGCGTCGCTCGCGAGAAGCTCGCGCGGCTCCTCGAGCAGCTCTCGCGCGTCCCGAAGGGCTTCAAGGTGCACCCGAAGCTCGAACGTTGGCTCGAAGCGCGCGCGGAGATGGCGCGCGGCGAACGCGAACTCGATTGGGCCGCCGCGGAAGCGCTCGCGTTCGCGACGCTCGCAGTCGAAGGCCGTCGCGTGCGCTTGACCGGCCAGGACTCCGAACGCGGCACGTTCAGCCACCGCCACGCCGTCTTGCACGACTACGCGACCGGCGAACGTTGGATGCCGCTCGCGGCGCTCGCGCCGAACCAAGCGCCGGTCGAGATCCACAACTCGCCGCTCTCCGAAACCGGCGTGCTCGGCTTCGAGTACGGCTACTCGCTCGACTTCCCGGAAGCGTTGGTGCTCTGGGAGGCCCAGTTCGGCGACTTCGTCAACGTCGCGCAGCCGATCATCGACCAGTTCATCGTCAGCGCCGAGGACAAGTGGGATCGCCTGTCCGGGCTCGTCATGCTCTTGCCGCACGGCTTCGAAGGCCAAGGGCCCGAGCACTCGAGCGCACGCCTCGAGCGTTTCCTGACGCAGGCCGCCGACGACAACATCCAAGTCGCGAACTGCACGACGCCGGCGCAGTTCTTCCACTTGCTGCGGCGCCAGGCGCTGCGTCCGTGGCGCAAGCCGCTGGTCGTGATGACGCCGAAGAGCCTGTTGCGCCATCCCCAAGCGACTTCGAAGCTCGACGAGCTCGCGACCGGCCGTTTCGAACGCATCCTCGGCGACACGACGATCACGCCGAAGGAAGCGAAGCGCGTGTTGCTCACGAGCGGCAAGCTCTACTACGAGCTCGTCGAAGAGCGCAAACGCCTCGCGCGGCTCGACGTCGCGATCCTGCGCATCGAGCAGTACTACCCGCTCTCCGACGAAGCGCTCGAACGTGCGCTCGCGCCGTTCCCGAAGCGCGCGGAAGTCGTGTGGGTCCAGGAAGAGCCCGAGAACATGGGCGCGTGGCGCTTCTGGCGCGTGCGCTTCGGCGACGAGCTCGCGGGCCGGCCGTTCCGCGGCGTCTCGCGCCGCGCGTCGGCGTCGCCGGCGACCGGCTCGGGCGCGAGCCACAAGATCGAACAGTCAGACATCTTGGCGCGTGCGTTCGCCGCACGCTGAACCGAGGACCAGCGAGATGAACGTCGAATTGCGTGTGCCCGCCGTGGGCGAGTCGATCACCGAAGTGCAGATCGGCGACTGGCTGAAGGGCGTCGGCGCGACGGTGAAAGCCGACGAAGCCGTCGTCGTGATCGAGACCGACAAAGTGACCGTCGAACTCCCCGCGCCGGCGGAAGGTCGCGTCACCCGCGTGCTGAAGCAGAAAGGCGAACGCGCGCAGGTCGGCGAAGTGATCGGTTGGCTCGAAACAGGGGCTGCTTCCGCGAGCGGCAAGAGCGAGTCCGTCGCGCAGAAAGGCGAGGCGAAGAAGGCGGACGCCGCCGCGTCGCCCGCCGGCGACAAGCCGAGCGACACGCGGATCATGCCGGCCGCGAAACGCGCGTTGCACGACGCCGGGCTCGCGGCGAGCGCGGTGACGCCGACCGGGCCGGGCGGCCGGATGCTCAAGGAAGACGTCGAACGCGCGGCCGCCGCGCGCACGGTGGCGGGCGGCGCGAGTGCTGCGCCGAGCGCGCCTCAACCGGCACCGAAGTCGCCGAGTGCCGGCGCGCCGACTCGGACGGCGACCGGCGGCGCGCGCGAGGAAGACGTCGTGCCGATGACGCCGATGCGCAAGCGCATCGCCGAACGGCTCGTCGAAGCGCAATCGACCGCCGCGATCCTGACGACGTTCAACGAAATCGACATGAGCGCCGTGATGGAGCTGCGCAAGCAGCACCAAGAGCGTTTCGTCGAGAAACACGGCGTGAAGCTCGGCTTCATGAGCTTCTTCGTGAAGTCGGCGATCGACGCACTGAAGGAAGTGCCGCAGGTCAACGCGGAGATCCGCGGCGACGCGATCGTCTATCGCAACTACTTCGACATCGGCGTCGCGGTCGGCGGCGGCAAAGGGCTCGTCGTGCCGATCCTGCGCAACGCGGAGCGGATGAGCTTCGCCGAGACCGAGCTCGCGATCGCTTCGTTCGGCCAACGCGCGAAAGAGAACAAACTGACGCTCGACGAGCTCACCGGCGGCACGTTCACGATCTCGAACGGCGGTATCTACGGCTCGTTGCTCTCCACGCCGATCCTGAACCCGCCGCAGTCCGGCATCCTTGGCCTGCACGCGATCCAGGACCGTCCGGTCGCGCGCAACGGCCAAGTCGTCATCCGCCCGATGATGTACGTCGCGCTGTCGTACGACCACCGGCTGGTCGACGGCCGTGAAGCCGTCACGTTCCTGAAGCGCATCAAGGAGTGCATGGAAGAGCCCGCGCGGCTGCTTTTGGAGATCTGACGATGGCGAAGCACGAACTGGTCGTGATCGGCGCCGGCCCGGGCGGCTACGTCGCGGCGATCCGCGCGGCGCAGCTCGGTTTCGACGTCGCGTGCGTCGAGAAGGAGCCCGCGCTCGGCGGCACGTGCCTGCGCATCGGCTGCATCCCGTCGAAGGCGCTGCTCGAATCGAGCGAGCTCTATCACGAAGCGCGGCACTCGTTCGGCGCGCACGGCGTGAAGGTCGGCGGTGTCGAGCTCGACCTCGCGACGCTGCTCGCGCGCAAGGACCGCATCGTCGACGGCCTGACCAAAGGCGTCGCGGGGCTCTTCAAGAAGAACCGCGTGACGCGCTATCAGGGCCACGCGCGCTTCGTGTCGCCGACCGAGCTCGCGATCGAGTCCTCGCGCGGCGTCGAGACGGTCCAGGCCGACCACGTGATCGTCGCGACGGGCTCCGTCAGCGCGTCGCTCGCCGGCGTCGAGCTCGACGGCGACCGCATCGGCACGAGCACCGAGGCGCTCTCGTGGCCCGCAGTGCCACGCTCGCTCGTCGTCATCGGCGCCGGCGCGATCGGGCTCGAGCTCGGCTCGGTGTGGGCGCGGCTCGGCGCGGAAGTGACGGTGCTCGAGTACCTCGAGCGCATCCTGCCCGGCATGGACAGCGAGCTCGCGCGGGAAGCGCAGAAGATCTTCGAGAAGCAGGGCCTGCGTTTCCGCCTCGGCGCGCGCGTGCAGAGCGCGAAACGCGTCGGCGACGAGTGCGTCGTCGAGATCGCGGGCGCCGAGCCGCTCCACGCCGAACGCGTGTTGCTGGCCGCAGGTCGGCGGCCGAACACGACGGGGCTCGGACTCGAATCGCTCGGCCTCGAGCTCGATGCGAAGGGCCGCATCCCGGTCGACGAGCACTATCGAACCAAGCTGCCGAGCGTGTCCGCGATCGGCGACGTGATCTCGGGCCCGATGCTCGCGCACAAGGCCGAAGAGGAAGGCGTCGCGTGCGTCGAGTTCCTGAAGACCGGCTTCGGCCACGTCCACTACGACGCGATCCCGAGCATCGTCTACACCGCGCCGGAAGTCGCGTCGGTCGGCAAGACGGAAGAGGAGCTCGTCGCCGCCGGCGTGCCGTTCAAGAAGGGCTCGTTCCCCTTCCTCGCGAACGGCCGCGCGAAGGCGCTCGGCCAGACCGAAGGCCGCGTGAAGATCCTCGTGCACGAGCGCACCGACCGGATCCTCGGCGTGCACGTGCTCGGCGCCCGCGCCGGCGAGTTGATCGCCGAAGCCGCGGTCGCGATCGAGTTCGGCGCGTCGGGCGAGGATCTCGCCCGCACCTGTCACGCGCACCCGACGCTCTCCGAGATCGTCAAGGAAGCCGCGCTTGCCACGCAGGGCCGTGCGATCCACATTTGACGGCATGCAGAACCACGCGTCGCTCGTCGGCCTCGTTTCCGTCGCCGCGCTGCTCGGCACGCAGCTCACGAGCTGCACGTCGGCGTCGCTCTCGTCCGCGGTCGACTTCGAACGTCACGCGGTGATCGTGTTCGAGCAGCCGGAATCGATCGAGCTCCGCTGCTTCGCCGGCGCGCCGATCGAAATGACCGT
The DNA here is from genome assembly GCA_023150475.1 of Planctomycetota bacterium. GTDB lineage: Bacteria > Planctomycetota > UBA1135 > UBA1135 > JACRIN01. Next base: position 129,737 of record JAKLKU010000008.1, on the reverse strand, counting down.
GCAGGAACGCTTCACCGACAGTCTGGATGGTCTGGCGTCGGGACACTTCGCCGAGACCACGATCCGAATCGAGGAAGGCGCGGTCGCGAAGTTCGGTCGTTCACGCTCGACGCGCGTCGACCTGCTGCACGTGGGCGCGGGCCGCGCGCGAGTCGAGTTCACGGCGCGAGGCGGCCGCGATCTCGGCTTCTCGGCCGAGTGCGACGACCCCGACTTCCAGTAGTCACTTCGTGAGCACGCCGGACGCGATGAGCAACGCGACGGCGACGCCCATCAGGCTCTCGCCCGCGATCAGGCCGGACGCCGTCGGCGTGACGTAGCGTTCGGCGAACGCAGGGCGCCAGCGGCGCAGGAGCTCCGCGCCGAAGCCGCCGAGGAACATCGCGATCGCGTTGCTGCCGGGCACGACCATCGCGATGCCGAGACCGGACGGCGACGGCACGAGCGGCTTCAGGGGTTTCGGCGCGAAGCGTTCGAGCAACGCGAGCGCCACGCCGAGCACGAGGCCGATGCCGATCGCTTGCCTCGCGAGCGGATCGAGTGCACCGAGTCCGTCCGCGAAGGCTTTCGACACGCCGGCCCAGACCACGCACGACGGTGCCGACCACTCGTCGGAACCCAGCATCGCGGGATCCGGGATGATCAAGTTGAACGCGGGCACGATGATCGCCGCGCCGACCGCGACGCCGAAAAGCTGCGCGAAGAACTGCGCTCGCGGACTGCCGCCGAGCAGCCAACCGGTCTTCAACGTCGTCAGGAGATCGGCCGCGTGCAGTCCGACGCCGCCGGTGACGTTCGCGGACATGATGTTGCCCGACAAGTTGCCGGGCGTGAGCACGCCGTAGACGAGCTGCGTCACGGGCCCGAGCGCCTTGGTCGGCGTCACGTCGGTCTCACCGGTGACGCGCGCCGCGACGAAGCCCATCAACACGGCGAGCGGGATCGCGACGAGCCCCGCCCACCACGGGATCTGGAACAACACGACCATCAACCAAACGACGAGCGGCGACAGCACCGCGAACCCGAGCGGGAACCACGCGGGCGGGCATTCGACTTCCTCGATCGGGTGCTCGGAGCGCGCGCCGCCGCGGCGGAAGACGCTCGCGATGCCGCTGAACGCGCGCACGATGCTGCGCCAGTCGAGCGCGAACGACGTCAGGCCCGATGCGACCAGGATCGCGGCGCCAGGCCACACGGTCCAAGCGACGATCGACTTGTAGCTGATCGTGGTGACGAGCCCGCGCTCGACGAGCGCCGGCGCGAGCACGCCGTACGTCAAGAGCCCGCCGAAGAGCAGCGACCACGCCGTGCGGAAGCTCATCAACGCACCTGCGCCGATCAGCACGACTTCGGTCTTGAGCGCGAGCGTCCATTTCGTGGCCGTCTGCCCGGCGATCGTGAACGGCAAGTCGAACGCGCTCTTCACCGAGAGGAAGTCCGGCCACCACGCGGCCCGCACGTCGCGACACCAGGTCAGCGCCGCGGCGAAGAGCGCGCTCACGCCGAGCGTCGCGGCTTGTCGGCTGCCTTCCCCGGACGTTCCGGCGTCGTGCAGCGTCCGCAACGTCGCCGCGGTCGCCGTGCCGGTCGGGAACGAGAGACCTTCCTTGTTGATCAACTGCCGCTTGATCGGAATGGCCGCGAACACGCCGAGCGCGGCGATGACGGCGAACCACGCGACCATTGGCAACGTGTCGGGACGCACCGTGGTCACCATCAGCAGCGCACCGAACGCCGCCATGTTGCCGCCGCCGGTCATGTACCCGGCTCCCGACGCGACGGTCGTCAGCGCGTTGTTCTCGAGCAGGCCGAGCGGCGTGCGAGTGAGCCGCAGGCTCTGCAGCAGCCGGAAACACGTGAAGGCGAGGATGCCCGCGGTGATCGTCACGCCCATCGACCAACCCGTCTTGAAGAAGACGTAGAGGTTCGAGACGCACATCAGGCAGCCGATCGCCATGCCCGCGATCACGGCGCGCACGGTCAACTGCCGCACGTCGCGCCGATACGTCTGCTGCAGCCACTCGGCTTCGCGATCGGGATGCGCTTCGGGGACCACGTCGGCGCGCGTTTCGGCGCTCATCGGCTCGTGCAGCCGCGCCCGCGCCCGAACTCCGGACGACGCCGCGGCGGTGGGCGGCCGATCCTATCGGGCGCGCCCGCCGACGCACGGTCCGAGCGCGCGAGTTCACCGAAAAAGCACGCGCGGCGGACCGCGTTTCACGGGCCGCCGCGCTCGACTCCCGGAGTTCGCGCGCCGCGCGTCCCCCGAGAGCAGGTCACCGTCACGCCAACGTGGCGCGCAGGAACCAGGCGTGCTTCTCGAACTCCTCGATGACGCCGGTCAACAGGTCGACCGTGTCCTGGTCGTCGGCTTCGTCGGCGACGTCGCGCGTCGCGCGCACGCCGTCGAGGTAGCCTTCGAACCGCTCGGCGAGCATTTCGACGAGCTCCATGTCGCGCGTCGTGCCCGCGGGCAGCGCCGCGATGCGCGACGCGGCCGCTGCGTCGCTCGCCGTGCCGCGCACCACGAGACCGAGCGTGACGGCGCGCTCGGCGAGCGCGTCGTTGAAGCCAGAGAGGCTCACGGCAAACGTCTCGAAGAGCGGGTGCAGCGCGGCGAACTGCGGTCCTTTGACGTTCCAGTGCGCCACTTTGATCTGCATGTGGAGATCGAGTCCGTCGAGCAAAGTCGACTCGAGCTCGGTCGCGATCCGCGCGCGGTCGGCGGCCGGAAGCGGGCTCGGGCTCGGGAACAGCTTTCGGGTTTCTTTCGCTCGTTTCTTCATGGTCAGGCTTGCTCCATCGCTTGGGTGGCATCGAGACGCGACGCGAGCGTCGCATCGTAGGCAATCGCGACTCCGCGCAAGACCGCGGCAATGCGTACGGCGTCGAGCACGTGGTCCTCGGACAGGCCCGCATCGAGCACGGCTCGTTCGTGGGCCTGCACGCAGGCGGCACAGCCACCGAGGCTCGACGCCGCCAGGGAGAAGAGCTCGAAATCGACTTTGGCGCTGCGCACCTGCGCGAGGCGGTTCATCCGCAGGCGCGGCGATTTCGTGGAGTAGCTCGGCTTCTCCACGAGGTGCCGGAAGCGGTACATGACGTTGTTCATGCCCATGACGGCGGCCGCCGCGAGGCCGTCCTCGACGACGTCCTCTCCGACCGCCGCTCGCGCATCCGCGATCACGGCGCGCGAGAGCTCGGGCTGGCGGAGCGTCGCCGCGCACGCGACCGCGACGCCCCAGCGCTGTTTGAGGTCGAGCACGCTGGCGCCATCGAGCACGGCCTGCAGGTTGAGCCGCAGGTCCTTGCCGAAATCGCCGATCGTCGTGCGCAGCGGTTCGAGCGTTTGCATGTCAGGAGACCTTGAGCGTCGGTTCGCCCTTCTTCCAGTTGCACGCGCACAGTTCGCCGGTCTGCAGCGCGTCGAGCACGCGCAGGACTTCGTCGACGTTGCGGCCGACCGCGAGGTCGTTGCAGCTCGCGAAGCGGATCACGCCTTCCGGGTCGACGACGAACGTCGCGCGCAACGGCACGCCTTCCTGCTTGTGGAGCACGCCGAGCGCGCTCGAGAGCTCGCGCTTCGTGTCGGCGAGCATCGGGTACGGCAAGTGCTTCAGGTCCGGGTGCGACTTGCGCCACGCGAGGTGCACGAACTGCGTGTCGGTGCTGCACCCGAGCACTTGCGCGTCGCGCTCCTGGAACTCTGCGTTGCGCTTGCCGAACTCCGCGATCTCGGTCGGACAGACGAACGTGAAGTCCATCGGCCAGAGGAACAGCACGAGCCACTTGCCGGGGTGGCTCTTCTCGGTGAGCACCGCGAACTCCTCGTTCACCTCGAGCGAGACGACGGATTGCAGGGCGAAGGACGGCAGACGGTCACCAACGGTCAGCATGGCGGAACTCCTTGTTTGTGGATGATTTCTAAAGTTAGATGATGTCTAAATCAAGTGCGTGCGACGCGCCGACTCGGAATCGAGCGATCGATCCCCACGGGTCAGGCGCGGCGCTTGGATCCGCGGCGTCGCCCGCGCAGGACGACCTGGTACTCCGCGACGTCGAAGCCTTCGAGGGAGTCGACCTTCGACACTTTGATCGCATCCCAAGGCACGTCGTGGATGCGGCCCGTGTCCTCGTCGATCAAGTGGTGGTGCGGCTCGACGAACGGATCGAACACGACTCGCCCTTCGGCGAGCACGTGCTGGCGCAAGAGCCCCTTCTCCACCAACGTGTTGAGCGTGTTGTAGACCGTCGCCCGCGACACCATCGGGAACGACGGCGTCACGCGGGCGAACACTTGGTCCGCCGAAGGGTGCTCGTCGGTCTCGAGCACGTACGAGGCGATCGCGACGCGCTGGGCCGACGGTTGGATGCCGTGGGAGCGCAGGAGGTGTGCGATATCGTGCTTCACTGAGATTAGACTATGTCTAAACTTGGTCCGAGTCAACCGGCGGATGTTGGAATTCGGTTCGGCCGCATAGGAGCGCGCAAAGGAACTCGAACGCGGCACGCCCGGGCCGAGGTCGCGCCCGCCGCTAGACTCCGCGCCCATGCACACTCGAGCGCGAACGCATGGGCTCGTCGTTTGGATCGGCGCAGCAATCCTTTCCGCATGTTCGGGGCCGGCCGCGCACGAACGGCCCGCGGCGCCCCGAGCGTCGCACGAAGGTGTTCGCTCCGTCACGGAGCCAGCCAACTCGCGTTCCGGCGGCTCGCGTTCCGGCGGCTCGCAGTCTGGTGACTCGGAATCCAACGCCGCAGCGCCGACCGACCCGGCGAAAGCGTCCGCGTCGCCCGCGAACGGCCAATTCGACGAACGCTTCGTGCGGACGCTCGCGGCGCGGTCGATCGGCCCGGCGATCATGGGCGGCCGCGTCTCGGACATCGCGCTCGCGACGCACGATCCGGCGAAGTTCCTCGTCGCCTACGGGCGCGGCGGATTGCTCTGCACGACCGACGGCGGCACGACGTTCCGCGGTGCACTCGACGCAGCCGCCGTCTCGTCGATGGGCGCCGTGACGATCTCCCCCGCCGATCCGCAGGTGGTCTGGGTCGGCAGCGGCGAGCCCAACGACCGCAACAGTTCGGGCTGGGGTGACGGCGTCTATCGCTCGCTCGACGGTGGCGCGACCTTCGAGCACGTCGGACTGTCGCAGTCGAAGTCGATCGCGCGCATCGTCGCGCACCCTCGCGATCCGATGGTCGCGTACGTCGCGGCGCTCGGAGATCTCTGGAACGACGGCGGCGAGCGCGGGCTCTTCAAGACCACCGACGGCGGCAAGACGTGGAACGTGGTGCTCGCGGCGCCGGCGCCGGCGAACGTCAACACCGGTTGCGGCGACGTCGTGCTCGATCCGCGCGAGCCCGACACGCTCTACGCGACGCTCTACGCGCGCCGGCGCACGCCGTGGTCGTTCACGTACGGCCGCGATCTGACCGGCGGGGACGTCGGCGGCATCTTCAAGTCGACCGACGGCGGCGCGCACTGGACGAAGCTCGGCGGAGGTCTCCCCGGCGCGACGGGCCGCATCGGCCTCGCGCTCCACGCCGCGGACCCGCGGATCCTCTACGCGATCGTCCAGTCCGATGAAGGCGGCAAGAGCGACATCGACGACGTGCGCTCGCGCCGCGGCGGCGTGTTCCGCTCCGACGACGGTGGTGCGACGTGGGTCCGCAAGAACGCGCTGAACCCGAGGCCGTTCTATTTCAGCCAGATCCGCGTCGACCCGGTCGATGCGAACCGCGTCTACGTGCTCGGCTACGCGCTGCACGTCTCCGAAGACGCGGGCGTGACGTTCCGCGAGGACCGCTTCGGCAAGATCCACCCCGACTGCCACGCGCTCGCGATCGATCCGCGCAATCCCGCGAGACTCCTGCTCGGCACCGACGGCGGACTCTACGAGAGCTGGAACCACGGCGAGACGTGGCGACACCACGCCAACGCCGCGATGGGCGAGTTCTATCGGATCACGCTCGACGACGGCGTCCCCTATCGCATCGCCGGTGGCTTGCAGGACAACGTCAACTGGGTCGGACCGAGCCGCACGTTCACCAAGGACGGCGTCACGAACGGCGACTGGACCAACCTGAACGGCGGCGACGGTTTCTACTGCAACTTCGATCCCGACGATCGCGACGTGCTCTACGCGGAGTCGCAGTCGGGCGAGATCCACCGCATCAACGTGCGCACCGGAGCGCTCGAGAACCTGCGGCCAAAACCTTCGGAAGGCGAAGTCGCGTATCGCTTCCACTGGAACTCGCCGTTCGTCGCGAGTCGCCACGACCCGCGCAAGCTGTACCTCGCGGGCAACCGGGTCTTCGCGCTCACCGAACGCGCCGAGCACTGGCGCGTCATCAGTCCCGATCTCTCGCACGGCGCGAGCGAGCGCGTGCTGACGATCGGCAGCGGCGCGGAGACCTACGGCGTCGTCTACGCGTTCGCGGAGTCACCGCTCGCCGCGGGCTTGCTGTGGGCGGGCACCGACGACGGCAAACTCTGGCTCACCGAGGACGAAGGCGAGCGCTGGACCGAGCTCACCGAGCACCTGCCGGATGCCGCGCGGGGCCAGTGGATCACGCGCATCGAGCCGAGCCACCACGATGCGAACGTCGCGTACTTGGTCGTCTCCGCGTTCCGCAGCGGCAACTACGCGCCGCTCGCGTGGCGCACGGCGGACCGCGGTCGGACGTGGACGAGCGTCGTGTCGAACCTGCGCGCGGACGCTCCGTTGCGCGTGCTGCGTGAGCATCCGACCCACCCGAACGTGCTGTTCGTCGGCTCGGAGTTCGGCGTGTCGGCGTCGCTCGACCGCGGAGCTTCGTGGTTCGCATTCGGCGGACTGCCGACGTGCGCGGTCGACGACCTCGCGCTGCATCCGCGGACGCACGACCTCGTGATCGGCACGCACGGACGCAGTCTGTGGATCGTCGACGACGTCGCGCCGCTCGCCGCGCTCGACGCGGAGACGCGCGCGAAACCTCTCGCGCTCTTCCCGCCGCGCCCGGCGCTCGCGCGCGGCGAACTCGACGGTTGGGCCGATTGGGCGGGCGTCGCCGAGTTCCGCGGCGCGAACCCGCCGCTCGGCGCGTACTTCGACCTCTGGGTCGGCGCGTGGACGGGCGACGCGCTCGAGCTCTCGATCACGAACGCGGGTGGCATGCCGCTCGCCAAGCTCACCGAGCCGGGCACGCCTGGACTCCACCGAGTGCGGTGGGACCTCAAGCCGACCAAGGACTTCGTCACCGACTACGGCGGCCTCGGCGCGAGGTTCGTCGCCGCAGGCGAGTACGTCGTCACCGTGAAGTACGGCCCGCACTCGGCGAGCGCGAAGTTCACGGTCGAAGTCGCCGACGACATCGAGACGCGCTGACGTCCGGCGCGGCCGTGATGCCGCGGCGCGGCCACGAACCCGGGCGCAGCGACCCGAGCCCAGCCGGCGTCGCGTAGCCGGCCTGCGCCACCTGGCCTGGCTGCGCCACCTGGCCTGGCTGCGCCACCTGGCCTGGCTGCGCCACCTGGCCTGGCTGCGCCACGAGAGCCGACGTCGAAGCCGGTGCTCCGCGAAACGGCGTTTGCCTCGGAGCTTCGTTCGCCTCGCCGGTCCGCGCCGGCGCGCGTCGATCGCGTTCAATCCGCGGGCCCAGATCCGTCGCGTGGCCCGGTGGTTCGTTCGGCGTCCGCGTCGAACGACCGGTTGCTCGGCCGCGCCGATCGCACTGCGCTCCCCGCCTCGCCGGCCGGATCGCGTTCGTGGACCAGCGGCACGAAACGCACGGGGTAGAGCTCGCGACGCGCGAGCCCCGACGGCGTGCGTTCGAGCACCACGAGGCGCTGGTCGCGCCCTCCGAGCGGCAACACCAGGCGCGCGCCGGGCGCGAGCTGGCCGACGAGCGCGTCGGGCACGCGCTCCGCCGCCGCAGCGACGACGATGCCGTCGTACGGAGCCTCGGTCGGATGGCCGCGCGAACCGTCGCCGACGACGACGCGCACGTTCTCGACGCCGAGCTCCGCGAGCTTGCGCCGAGCCTCGTGCGCGAGCTCGGGTACGCGCTCGATCGTGATCACCGTGTTCGCGAGCTTCGACAGCACCGCGGCCTGGTAGCCCCACCCCGTGCCGACCTCGAGCACCTTCGTCGGCGCCGTTCGCTCGCCGAGCGCGAGCGCCGCGCACATCGTCGCGACGACGTACGGCTGCGAAATCGACTGCCCGTGGGGCAACGGCAACGCTTCGTCGCGCCACGCGCGAACGGCGAACTCCGCGGGCAGGAAACGCTGCCGCGGCACGGCGCGCAACGCCGCGAGCACGCGCTCGTCCTCGAAGCCCTTCTCTCGCAGCTCGGCTTCGAGTTCGTGCGGGTTCCTCGCCTGCGACTCGTCCGACATGGCGTCGACGAGGAATCTAGACCCGCGACGACGAGCCTGCCGTGGGCCGAAGCGCCCACCCGTCCGAACCTCCGTGCGCGCCTCCGTGCGCGTTTAGGCGGGGTCGGATCGCGCTCGGGCTCGCCCGCGGGTGGTTCGAACGCCGAACATGGGGCAAACTGGACCCTTGGAGCCCATGGACGCGCCTCGCTCGAAGACCGTCGCCCAAGGAGCGCTCGAAAGCGAGCGCCCGGTCGCCCGCCCCGTGGGCGACGCGGTGAGCGCGCAACCCGCCTCGTCGAGCCTGCCCGTGCTCGGCTCCGCACCGCGCGCCGCCGCCAAGGACCACGACGACGGCTCCCCCGTCGGCCCGACGCCGGCGATGGATTTCTGGGAGGCGCTCTACGGCCGCCGTTCGGTCCGCAAGTTCAAGAGCGACTCGGTCGGCCGCGAGCTCGTCGACCAGGTGATGCACGCGGGCATCTGGGCGCCCTCCTCGTGCAACTACCAGATGTGGGACCTCGTCGCCGTCGACGACCCGGAGGTCAACGCGAAGCTCGCGGCGTTGTCGAGCCAGATGGGCAACGCGCCGGTCAACATCGTCGTCTCGTACGGCCGCGACTTCTCCGAAGAGGGTTGGGCGAACGTGCAGTCGGCGAGCGCACTGATCCAGAACATGTCGCTCGCGGCGCACGTGCTCGGGCTCGGCACGTTCTGGATCACGCAGATGGGCGACCGCGAGAAAGTGCGCGAGGTCGTCGGGCTGCCGTACGACCGGCTCGTGATCGCGGTGCTCGCGCTCGGGTATCCGAAGTTCGCCGCGAAAGCCGGCCCGAAGCGCCGGCCGCTCTCGGTCGTCACCCACTACAACCACTACGCGGGCAAGCCGATCCCGTCGTCGACCGATCCTGCGCACTGGTCGCGCGAGGACCTCGCGACGTACCAACGCGCCCGTGTGCTCAACGGCTTGCGGCACAACAAGCCGCGGCCGTGGGAGACCCGCGCTTTGCTCGGAATGCTCGAGCGGTTCGTCGCCGACGGACGCGAAGAAGCGCAGGACACGAAGCGCTGGCTCGACGTGTTGCCCTGCACCGGCATCCTGACCGAACGGATGAGCCGCGAGCGCCGCGGCTACCGGTTCGACGCCGTCGAGCGCACGCAGGACGTCTGCGACTTCGTCGCCGAACGCACCTCGCCTCGCGCCGGCACGCACCTCTGGCCGGTGCCCGAGGCGGCGCACGGCCAAGGAGAGCCGACGCCCGACGCCTACGAGGTCGTCACGTGCCTCTTCCGTGTCGAGAACCTCGCGCCGCGCGACCGTCCGGCTCTGTTCCGGGCGCTCGCGCGCTGGGTGAAGCCGGGCGGCACGGTGATCGTCGGCTTCGTCAGCCGCCGGTCGTTCCACGACTGGACGGAGCGCCTGCGCGCGCGGCGCGGAGGACCGCGCGGCGTCGAATACGTCTTGTCGCCGGACCCGAACATCGGTCCGTTCGAGGCGCTCGAGCCGAACGACGTCGAAACGTTGGCGCGAGACGCCGGTCTCGAGTCGGTCGCACGCATCGGCTTGCAGGCGGTCCCACAACCCGAAGAGATCGCCTTCCGCGCGCGCAACTTCGGATCGAAGGCGAAGGCGATCGTGGGCTGGGTCGGCGGCGCGTTGGGGCTCGTCGACCGCCTCGGGTTCGTCCGCTCGCGTTGGGGCAGGTTCCAGTTCGTCAAGTTCACCCGCCCCTCGCGCTGACGCCGGCGAGATCGTCGAGCGACACCGAGAGCAATCGTCCGCCGCTCGAGTTCGCGAGCTCTGCGAAGCGTTCGACGGACCGTCTGGGAGCGTCGACCAGGATCAGGTCGAACGCGACGCCGCGGAAGCGGTTCTCGAACGAGAGCAGCGGCACGACGAGCTCCAGGTTCGAGTGCGCACCCCCGGTCGGCACGCCGTCGCTCCAGATCATCAACGTGTCCACTTCGTCGTCCCCGAGCGCCGCGACGACGGCGCCGTAGAGATCGCCGCGACCCTGGATCCGACAACCGACGAAGAACTCGAGCGCTCGACGGCGATTCGCGGGTTTGGCGTCGACGAGTCCACGCTCCCACGCGAGCGGTTCGTTCGCGTACGGCCACACGTTGAAGCGCGCGGACGGATCGAGCGCGTCGAGCCCGAGCGCGAGCCGCGCGTCGACGACGGACTTGACCGATCGTCCATCGTCGCGCGGCGCCCACATCGAGCCCGAGAAGTCGACGAGGAAGCTCAGCCGGTCGGAAAGGATCGAGAGCCCGCCGAAGTTCGCCGTCGACGTCGTCGCTTGGGCGGTGGCGTCCGGCGTTCGTGGTTTGCGACGCGCCGCCGCGCTCCGCTCGGGCTCGACGGGCGGCGGGCGCCAATCCTCGGGCAACCCGGCGCACCAGTCCCGCCACGGACGCGGGTCGCGCCGGTGCTTCAGCCCCGAAAGGCGCTGCAGCGCGAGCAACGCCCGTTCGGCGAGCCGGGGCCGCTCCTCGGCGGCCAGCATCTCGACGATCCGTGCGACGGACTCGCGCGTCGCCAGGCTCTCGAGAGCGTCGAGCGTGAGCGCACGCACGCCTGCGCTCGGGTCTCGCGCAGCACGCGCGAAGCGCGCCGAGCTCGATTCGTCGGGGGCGCGCGCGTCGATCGCGAGCGCCGCGGCGCGCACGCGTGGGTCGCGCGCCGCGAACGCCGACTCGAGCGAGCGCCTCGCGCGCACTCCGTCGAGCACTGAGAGCGTCGCAAGGGCGTCCGCGCGCACCGCGCCGTCCCCCGCGCTGCGCGCCAAGCTCTCGACCACCGAAACGAGAGCGCCTCGATCGCCGGCGACCGCCGCGCGCGACGCGAGTCGTTCGAGCGACCACAGCGCGAGTCGCGTCGCCCGACCGTCGCGTGGTGCGAAAGCCCGCGCCAGCGTGCGCGCGTCGAACGGACCGACCATCCGCCCGAACGCTTCCGCGGCGCGTTCGCGCACCCGTTCGCTCTTCGCGTCGAGCCCGAGAGGGCCGAAGAACTCCGCGACGAACCGCGGTTCGACGGCGGCCGCGACGGCGAGCTGCGCTTCGTCGGCGACTTCGGATTCCGGGTCGTCGAGAGCGCGCGCGACGAGCCGCCACGCCTCGAGCGTGCCGAGCGCGGCGAGCGCGCGGACCGCGGCCCGCCGTGTCTTCGGGTGCCGCGCCGCGAGATCGCGCTCGAGCGCGTCGAGCTCGCCGGAGGGAAGCGTGCGCACCGCCGGCGATGAGCCTGCCGGCTCTCCGCGGTGCGGTCCGGCCCAACCAGCGGCGCAGGCCGACGCCACCGGGCGCGCACCCGCGAAGCCGGCGCTCGCGGGGCCGGAGTTCGCGGCCGGGGCGAGCACGGCCGGGGCAAGCACGGCCGAGGCAAGCACGATTGGAACGAGCATGGCCGGGGCGAGCACGAACCCCGGGCACACGACGCCCGACACGGCCGCGGCGAACGAACGACTTTCGGCGCGGCTCGGCCACGCGCCACCGATCGAGAGTGAGTCCATGCACGGATGAAGACGCCGTGCGACTCGCTCGGTTGCAGGAAAAACCTCAGCCGCTCGCGAGCGCGATGCCTTCGATCGCGAGCAGCCTCGCCTTGGTCGCGAGCCCGCCGGGCGCCGAGAACCCGCCGGCCTTCTTGCTCGCCGCGAGCACGCGGTGGCACGGCACCACGATCGGCACCGGGTTCTTCGCCATCGCGGAGCCGACCGCACGCGCTGCGTTGGGCGAGCCCGCCGCGCGGGCGAGTTCGCCGTAGCTCGTCGTCTCGCCCGGCCTCACGCGGCGCAGCGCCGCGTAGAGCTTCTTCGCGAACGGCGGCACGCGCTCGAGGTCGACGCGGACGCTCGCGAGGTCGTCGAGCTCGCCCCCAAGGTGCGCGACGATGCGTTCGATGTCCGCGAGCACCGCTTCGGGCGGCCGCCGGCGCAACGCGCCCGGTGCACGGGCGAGCAGGCGCTCCGCCGTCCGAGCGGCGTCCGCCTCCGGCAACTGGATCGCGACGATCCCGCGCGCGCTCCAGGCGATGCCGAGCGTGCCGATCGCGGAGGCGACCAAGGTCCAACCCGCCGCGGCGGGCATCAACGTGTCGTCTGCGGCCATCGGGAAGCTCTCCGGGAGGCCCCAGGATGCCCGAGAAGGCCGTTTTTCGCGACGTCTCGGGGCCGAGAAGCGTCCGGGGCCGAGGAAAGCGCCGCACTTCGGCGTTCGCACGGCGCTGCCGATAACGCGGGCCCGTCCTACCTCGAGGCCGCCGTCCATGCGTCAACGTCTCTTCACTGCCACCTTCGTCGCGATCGTCGCCACCTCACTCGTCGTGCTCGCGCATTTCAGCGAAGCTCGCACCTCGAGCGGCGCGCTCGGCGAACTCGTCGAAGGCAACCGTCGATTCGTCACCGGTCATCTCGAGCACGCGCGGCAGGACAAGGAACGTCGCGACGAGCTCGCGAAATCGCAGCACCCGTTCGCCGTGATCGTCGGTTGCTCCGACTCGCGCGTCCCGCCGGAAGTCGTGTTCGACCAAGGGCTCGGCGACCTCTTCGTCGTCCGCGTCGCGGGCAACGTCGTCGACGACGCGTCGCTCGGCAGCATCGAGTACGCAGTCGAGCACCTCGGCGCGAGCATCGTGATCGTGCTCGGGCACGAACGCTGCGGCGCGGTCCAAGCCGCGCTCGACGGCAAGGCGCTGCCCGGTCACATCGGCGCGATCGGCGCGGCGCTGTCGCCCGCGGTCGCGGAAGCCAAGGCGCAACGCGGCGGCGATCCGCTCGACAACGCGGTGCGCGCGAACGTGCGCCGCATCGTGCGGCAGCTCACCGACGCCGAACCGCTGCTCGCGCACGCCGCGCACGAAGGCGAGCTCGAGATCGTCGGCGCGCGCTACGACCTCGACACCGGCGAAGTCGAGTTCTTCCCGGACGCGGCCGAACACGGCTCCGTGGAGCCACACGCGGGACCGGCGAAGCACGCGGCGAGCACGCCGAAGCACTGAGTCAGCGCGAGTATCCCGGCGGAGGCTCGAGGAAGCCGCCGGACAACGCTTCCGGTTCCGGCAACAAGCGCCCGAAACCGACGCGGCGGATGTAACGATCGAGCTCCGTCACCATGCGAACCGCCGCGGGGACACTGCGATCGTCGCTCGGGTCGAGCTCGTCCTCGTCGCGCAGCGTGTCGTAGATCTCGAAACGTCCTTCGGCGGTGAGGAGCAGCTTCTTCGCGCCGTAGTACGCCGCGCGTTCGGCGCCGACGAATCGCGGATGCAGGCCACGGATGTGAGACGTCGGCTCGTTCTCGGCGAAGACGACGCGCCGCGGATCGGGCACCTGGCGCAGGAACGAACGGCCGTGCAACCCGCGTGGCACTTCGAGCGCGAGTGCTTCGAGGATCGACGGCACCACGTCGACCAACGACACGCGCGAACGCACGACGCGACCGGACTTCTGCGCCGGGAGCTTGAACCAGAGCGGCACGCGCACTTGTTCGTCGTAGGCGGAAACGCCGTGCGCCATCGTGCCGTGCTCGCCGAACGCCTCGCCGTGGTCGGACGTGATCACGACGATCGTCCGATCCCATTCGCCGAGTTCCTTCAGGTGCGCGAACACTCGGCCGAGCTCGGCGTCGACGTACGCGATGCCGCCGTCGTACTGCGAGATCATGTGGTCGCGCAGCGTGGACTCGAGCTTCTCCTTGCCTGCGTTGACGTGATCGGAGAGCCGCTGGAACTCCAAGTACGTGAACCCGTCGACGCGGCCGGCGAAGAGGCTGCGGTACGGCTCGGGCGGATCGTACGGCGCGTGCGCGTCCATGAAGTTCGCGAAGCAGAACCAGCGTTCCCCGCGCGCGTGGACCGCGTCGATCCGTTCGATCAGCTCGTCGGCGATCACGTTCGCCTTGCGATACGTCAGGTCGAAGCACGACTCGGGCAACTCGCGCTTCAAGAAGTCGACGACGCGTTTGCGCAGCGTGTAAGGCGGCGGCGTCGTGAGGAGCGGCACCGGCGCGCGCTCGTCGTACAGATCGAAGCCTTGGTCGAGAGCGTACGAGCTGCCGAGGAAACCGTGGTTCGCGACGACGGCGAGCGTCGCGAAACCGTTCGACGCGAGGATCTCCGCGAGCGTGGCGAACGCATCGTCGAGCGGCTTGCCGCGCGGCGCACGCGGGCCCGGCGAGGCGCCGTGCGCCGGCGGATAGAGGCCGGTGAAGAGCGACGCGTGGCTCGGCAGCGTCAGGTCGGCGGCGGAGATCGCGTGCTCGAAGCGCAGCGCTTCCTTGCCGAACGCGGAGAGATTCGGCGTCGTGTTGCGCGGATAGCCCCAGTCGGGCATGTGGTCCGCGCGCGTCGTGTCGAGCGTGACGAGCAGGACGTTCGGTTGACCGGGCCCCGCGCGATGGATCCGCCGCGATTCGGCGGCGTCCTCGCCATGGTCGACGACCTGTTCGCGCAACACGCCCGACAGCCCGAGCGCGAGCAACCCGGCGACGAGCACCGGCTTCGCGCCGAGCGGCCGCAGGTACGGGAACCGCCAACGTGCGAGGCGCGCGAGCGCGAGCACCGACGCGACGAAACCGAGCGTGCCGAGAGCGAACGTCGCTTCGTCGCGGCCCGCGAGCGGGCCCGAGAGCAACCAACCCACGCCGAAGAACACGGTGACGAGCGCCCACGGTCCGAGCCACTTGGCGAGCAACGCGCGCATGCGCCGCGACACGATCTCCGAGAAGACGAGCACGCTCGCGACGACCGCGAGCCCGCACGGCAACGTCCAGCGCAGGCCGCTCGGCCAACCGTCGAACGTCGAGTTCACGGCGAAAGCGAGCGGCACGCCGAGCGTCACGAAGAGGTCGATGCGATTCGCGCGCTGCTCCGCGGGGATCCAGCGTCGGGAGCCACGCGCGGCGAGCCCCGCGACGAGTCCCCACACTCCGCCGACGACCGAGTAGAACGCCGTGACGACGAGTAGCGTCGTCGCGGTGTGCGCGACGTAGTTCTCCGCCCCGACGCTCGCGCGGCTCGCGACCGTCAGGAAGAACGCTTCGATCGCCGCGGCGAGCACGCCGAGCAAGAGCCCGCGCGTCAGACCGTAGACGACCTCGTTCGGCCGAACTCCCTCCGCGGAAGTCATCACGCAACCGTCGCGGTCCGCGGGCTCACTCGAAGAACGCGGCGAGCGCCTTCGCGAGGTACCACGGGTCGTGCGCACCGGCGAACTCGCGCGCCGAGTGCATCGAGAGCTCGGGATTGCCGACGTCGAGGGTCACGATCCCGAGGTTCGCGGCGGTCACTGGCCCGATCGTCGTGCCGCACGCGAGGTTCGAGCGGTGCACGTAGCGTTGGAACGGCACGCCGGCGCGTTCGCACGCGGCCGCGAAGTGCGCTTCGCCTTCCGCGTCGGTCGCGTAGCGCGTGTTGACGTTGATCTTGATCGCTGGCCCGGCGTTGAGCGCCACCCAATGATCGGGCTCGTACTTCTCGCGGTAGTTCGGGTGCAACGCGTGCGCCATGTCGGCGGAGACGCACACCGACGCGGCGATCGCGCGATGGTAGTCCTCGCGCGTGCCGCCGCGGCCGAGCACGATGCGCTCGAGCGCGTCCTTCAGGAGCGGACTCGCGGCGCCGCGGTGACTGGTGCTCCCGACTTCTTCGTGATCGAAGAGGCACACGACGGCGACGTGCGCGAGCTCGCGCGTCTCTTCGAGCCGCTGCACGAAGCCGCGCAGCGCGCAGAAGCACGAGTTCAAGTTGTCGAGCCGCGGCGCCGCGACGAACTCCTGCGACGCGCCCGCGAAGCTCGACGGTTGCACGTCGTGCAGCATCGCGTCCCACGCGACGACGTTCTCCGCCGCGACGGAGAGCTCGTTCGCGAGCCACTCCTTGAACTCGTTCTCGCGCGGGCGCCCGAGGCCCCAGATCGGCGTCAGGTGCGCTTGTTTGTCGAGCACGAGGCCGTTGTCGTTGACCGAACGATCGAGGTGGATCGCGAGCTGCGGCAGGACGGCGCACGGCCGATCGATCTTGAAGAGCCGCGTCTCGCGGCCCGACTTCGTCTTGACGACGGCGCGGCCGGAGAGCCCGAGCTCGCGGTTGAGCCACGAGTTGTGCAGGACGCCGCCGTAGACGTCGACGCCGAGCTGGCGATAGCCCGCCGCGCCGGTGTCCGGCTTCGGTTTGATGCGCAGGTTCGGACTGTCGGTGTGCGCGCCGACGATGCGCGCGCCGGTCCAGGGCTTCGCGTTCGCGGGGATCGCCCAAGCGACGATCGAGCCCGAGCGGATCACGTAGTAGCGGCCGGGTTTCGCTGGCCACGCGGCCTGCTCGTCGAGCTCGACGAAGCCGAGCGGCTTCAAGCGCGCGGCGGCTTCCGCGCACGCGTGGAACGGCGACGGCGAAGCGTCGATGAAGTTCAGGAGCTCCTCGGCCTCGCGTCGCGCGGCCTTCAGGTCGTTCGGCGTCATGGCGCCCATTAGACCGGAGGCCGGCGGCGCGCGTCGAGCGCGGAGCGTCGTTCGCGAAGGCCCGTGCGCGAGCTTTCGCGGCGGCCGCCGCGCGCGGAACGCGAGCCTGCGTGCGGCGCCTGCTCCGCGCGTTCGGACCTCGGGGCGGCGGGGTGCGCGGCGCGTCATGTGCGCCGCCGGTTCAACGCGGCCCGACTCGCAAGCGGTGGGTTCCGGGCTCGAGTTCGAAGAGCAGTCGGCCCGCGGAGCGTACGGTCGAGCGCGAGCTCGGCTGCTCGGCTCCGTGCGGGCCTTCGAAGAGCCCGTGGCCCGCGCCGCATTCGAGCGCGACGTTCGCGCGCGTGTTCGGCGGCACGGTGAACTCGTACTCGATGACGCGCGCGCCCGGGGTCGCGCCTGGCGACTCGCCGTCGCCGAGCCTGCGCCACGCGCTGTCGATCGTGCCGCGCACGCTCGCGTAACTCGCGCGCACCCAGTCGAGCCCGGGGCCGGGCCGCGGACGCAGGAAGAAGCGCTCGAAGCCCGGATGCATCTCGTCGGGCTCGATCCCGGCGAGCGTCGCCATCATCCACTCCCCGACCGCGCCGAACGCGAAGTGGTTGAACGAGTTCATGCCGGGATCCTGGAACCCGCGGCCGGGCACGAAACCGTCCCAACGTTCCCAGATCGTCGTCGCGCCTTGCTCGAGCATGTAGCCCCACGACGGACAGCGCGTGTCGAGCACGAGCTCGCACGCGAGATCGTGGCGGCCGTTCTTCGACAAGGCGAAGAGCGCGCGCGGCGTCGCTTGGATGCCGGTCGAAAGATGCTTGCCGCGCGCGACGACGTCGGCGACGAGCCGTTCGAGCGCTGGCTCTCGCGCGAACTCCGGCAGGAGGTCGAACTCGAGCGCGAGCGCGTAGCCGGCTTGCGTGTCGCCGCGCAGCGTGCCGTCGCTCGCGAGGAACTCCTCCACGAACGCTTGGCGGATGCTTTCGAAGAGCTTCGCGTAGCGACTCGCCTGCTCGCGCCGCCCGAGCACCGCTTCGAGCTTCGAGAGCACTTGCGCCGAATGGGCGTGGAACGCCGTCGCGAAGAGCTCCTTCGGCACGTTCGCGCCCTCCTTCTTCCAGCCGTCGAGCACGAGCCACTCGCCGTTCAACCAATCGCCGTAGTCGTTGCCGCGCGCGTGGCGCCAGACGAAGTCGGGATTGGCGGCGTGCACGAAGTCGACCCAGCGCTCGGCCGCTTCGACTTGCTCCTCGAGCAAACGCCGGTCGGCGTAGAACGTGTACGCGGTCCACGGCACGAGCACTCCGGCGTCGGCCCACGCCGGCGCGCCGCTGAAGCGCGCGTTTGGATCGAAGGGATGCGGCGCGAAGTCGGGGAAACGCCCGTCGCGAGCCTGCGCGTCGCGCACGTCGACGAGCCACTTGGTGAAGAACGCGGCGAGGTCCTGCTGGTAACACGCCGTCCCCGCGAAGGCCTGGATGTCCCCCATCCAACCGAGCCGTTCGTCGCGTTGCGGACAGTCGGTCGGGATGCCGGTCAGGTTCGAGCGCTGCGTCCAACGGATCGCTTGCCAGAGTCGATTCAGGAGCTCGCTCGACGACTCGAACGTGCCGGCGTCGCGCGAGAGATGACCGAGCGCGAGCTGCTTCGCGTCCTGCGGCGGCGCGGCGAGGCCCGCGACCTCCGCGTAGCGATAGCCGTGCAACGTGAACGTGCTCTCGAACCTCGCTGGCCCGTCGGGCGAGAGGAAACGATCGGTTTGCGCGGCGCCGCGCAAGTTGTCGCGATACAGCCGTCCGTCGGGGCCGAGCACTTCGCCGTAGCGCACGACGACGCCTGCCTCCGACTTCACCGGCGCTTCGAAGACGAAGCTCGCCGTGCAGTTCTGACCGAAGTCGAGCAGCCACGTCGACGGCGCGACCTCTGCGACGCGGCGCGGCTCGGCGAGCTCGATCCACGCGAGCCGCTCGCAGCGCTCGGGGTCGAGCAGCACGTGCTGGCCGTTGCGCGCGAAGTCCGGCCAAGCGTGCACTTGCTGCCAGTCGAGTTCGGCGCGATCGGGCGACGAAAGCCCGAGCGCGCTGCCGTCGGGCGCCGTGCGCGAGCTCGCGCGCGCCGGGTTTCGCGCGTCGACCGTCACGCCGTCGAGCAGGTCCGCGGCGCGAGTCTGCGTCTCGGGCGAGCAACGCCACGTGGCGTCGGTGACCACGGTGACGCGCGCACCGTTCGCGCACTCGACGTCGAGCCGCGCGAGCAACGCCGGTTGGCGCCCGTAGAGCCCGCGCGTGAAACCGCCGGGCACGATGCCCGCCAACCCGATCCGGCCGGCGAACCAACCGTCGGCCACTTCGAAGCGCAGCTCGTTCCAACCCTCGCGCAGGCTCGATGCGAGCTCCGGATACGTCGCGAGCTCCGCGCGCACGTCGTAGTTCGTCCACAGCGGCGCCACGGGTGTGTGCGCGGGTTCGTGGCCATCGATCCAGAACCGATAGAGCCCCGCCGCCGTCGCGCGCAGCGTCGCCGAGACCGGCGGCGAATCGAGCTCGAACGCCTTCGCGAAGATCGTCGTCGGGCCCGGCGTGTCCTCTTCGGCGCGGTGCGACGTCGTGTCGCGATCGACGAGGCGCGGAAGCGACCACGCGCCGGTCTCGAGCGAGTCGCTCGCGCTCGGACGCGCCGCGAGTCGCATCGTGAACTCGTCTTCGCCGCCGCGTTGCCACCCGTCGGCCTCGAGCTCCGCGAGCGTGAAGGCGAACTTGCCGTCTGGATTCGCGGCGAGCTTCGTGACGATCACGCGCACGCTCTTCACCGTCGGTTCGGCGAGGTCGAGCACGAGCGGAGTCAACGGCTCGCGCGGAGAGCGTTCGGCCGACCAACGCGCGAGCAGCACGTCGCCGTTCAGGAAGCTCGAGTCGTCGGCGCCGCGCACCTCGAGCTCCAGCGGGAACAGGAATTCCGGCCAGTCCGGCCCTTCCGGACCGTCGAACGGTTTCGTCGGCCAGAGGCGTAGCGCGTCGAGCTTCTGCGGCTCCGAAAAATCGAGCTGCACCCACTTCGCCGAGTCCGCGCGCTCCGCCCACTGCGAGTGAAAGCCGTTGTGCGCGGGCCGGCGCGGCGTCGCGAGCGGCGGCGCCTGGATCCAGCTCGCGCCGAGCTCCTTCGCCGACCGCGGGCCGGTGCCGAAACGCCGCACGCCGGACGCGCGCGAGCCGACGCCGTCCGCGTCGAACGTCGTCACCGTCCACACGAAGCTCGAGAGCGAAGGCAACTCGGGCCCGCCGTACTCGACGCCGACGGTCGCGCTCGAGCGCACGACGCCGCTGTCCCAGACGTCGGGCGCGCCGGCGGCGAGCTTCTCGGCGCTCGTCGCGACTTCGAGGCGATACGCGCTCTGGCTCGCGCTCGCGCGTGTGTCGGTGAGCTCCCACGAGAAGCGCGGCCGGTCGGTGATCAGCCCGAGCGGCTCGGCGAGCCACTCGACGCGCAGGTTCGTCGGCTCGAACGCGCCGGGCCCTGGCGCACGCGCGCCCGCCTGCTGCGCGCCAGCACACGCGAGGAGGGCGAGCGCGCCGAGCATCGGGCTACTGCTTCGCCTCGGCGTAGTCGAGGTCCCACGCCGGCGGCTCGCCGCCCGCGCCCTTCAAGTAGTGGTCGAACCACTGCAGCATGCGCAGGTTGTAGTCGAGCCGCGCCGCCGCCTTGCGGTTGCCGTGGCCTTCGCCCGGATAGAGCACGAGCCGCACGATCGAGTTGCCGTGCATCTTGAGGTGCCGGTAGAGCTCGCGCGACTGGCCCGGGTTGACGCGCGGGTCGTCCTTGCCGTGCAGGATCAAGAGCGGCGTCTTCGACTTGCCCGCGTACCAGATCGGGCTGCGCTCGAGGAGGAACTGCCACTTCTCCCACGGCCGCGCGAGCGCGTGGACCAAGTACTCCTCGTCGGGGATGTCGGTGGTGCCGACCTTCGAGACCTTGTCGCTGATGCCGACGAACATCACGCCCGCCGCGATGCGATGCGTGTACGCCGTCGAGAGCCACGCGGTCGCGTAACCGCCGTACGAGCCGCCGGTGACGCCGACCTTGTCCTTGTCGACGAGCCCGCTCGCGATCAAGTGGTCGATCGCGTCGATCAAGTCGTCGAACTCCGCGCCGGCGGGATCACCTTGGCTCGACTTCGAGAACGGGACCCCGTACCCGGTGCTGCCGCGGTAGTTGACGTGGAAGACGGCATAGCCCGCCGCCGCACCGGTCTGCGCGGGATCGCCATAGTTCGTCAGCCAACCGTTGGAGTGGTGCGCCTCGGGCCCGCCGTGCACGTAGAGGATCAGCGGGTAACGCTTGCCCGGCGTTTCGTCGAGCGGCCGCACGAGCAAGCCTTCGAGCTCGAGCCCGTCGCGCGCCTTGAACTTGACCACTTCCTGCTTCGCGAGGCGGTACTCGTCGAGCCACGGGTTCGAGTTCGTCGCGCGGCGCGGCGCAGCGTCGCCGTGGCTCATCAGGTAGAGCTCGGGCGGATGCGTCGGCGTGCTCGCGACGAACGCGGCGCGTTGGCCGTCGTCGGAGACGCTCAGCGACTGCAGGATCGCGCCGCCGGTCGGCACCAACGTCGTCGGACCTTGGTCCTGGACCAGGTTCAGCGTCTCGAAGCTCGTCCACACGCCGCGCGCGGCGACGTACAGCACGTCGTCGCGGCCCGTCCAGCCCAACGCGGCGATTTCGCCGGGGAAGTTCGGCAACGGATCGACCAGCGCGCCGCCGCTCGCCGGCGCGACCATCAAACGGCCCGCCGACGGATCGTTGACGTCCGCGGCGGAGAGCACGCCGATGCGCGCGCCGTCGGGGCTCCACGAGATCGCGCCGAGCTTGCCCGGGTTGTCGAACTTCGCGAGCACCTTGCCGTCCTGCGCGACGATCGAGACGCGCGTGCGCATCATGTCGTCGTCGACGAGCGGCGTCGGGCTCGCCGCGACGAGCAGTCGATCGTCGACCGGCGACCACTCGACGTCGCGCACGGAGCCCGAGAGCTCGACCTTGGTCGGCTTCGACTCGCGATCGAAGAGGTTCGCGATCCACACGCGGCTCACCGCGAAGTCCTCTTCGTAGGTCTCCTGCTTGAAGCCCTTGTCCTGCTCCTTCTTGCGGTCGTCGGCGACCGCATCGGCGGCGACCAACGCGACGCGCTTCCCGTCCGGCGCGAACGAGTAACGCCCGATCGCGGTCGCGAGCGACGCGGCGCGCTGCGCTTCGCCGCCGGCGAGCGGCAGGACGTAGAGCGCGTTGTGCTTGTCGTCGCCGCGTTTGGCGAGGAAGGCGATGCCGCTCGAGTCCGGGGTCCAGGACACGGCCGAGAGCTCGTTCTTGCCGCTGACGAACGGCCTCGGCGTGCCGTTCGGCAGATCGAGCACGTAGAGCTCGGTCCACGGCGATCCGTCGTCGTCGACCAGCGGCTTGCGCGGCAACGAAACGGTGTAGGCGACGTGTTTGCCGTCAGGCGACATCACGGCCGAACCGACCGAGCGCAACTCGGCGACGCGGTGAGGCGTGAGCACCTTCGGGCCTTGCGCCGCGGCGACGGCCGCCAGGAACGAGATCGCGAGCAGACGGGGGACGGACGCGATGGACATGCGCGGACTCCTGGTGACGCACGCGGCCGAAGCGGCCTGCGTGTCTTGAGGGCGCGTCACGATACCGGTCGCGTTCGCCGGCCGAAAGCTCAGCGCGCGGGTCGCGCGGGTCGCGCTGGTCGCGCGGGTCGCGCGGGTCGCGCAGGTCAATCGGGTCGCGCGTCGCCGCCGGCGTCCGGACCGGCCGAGTCGAGCAAGCTGCGGAGCTTGCGAGCGAGTTCGCCGGTCGTGAACGGCTTCGAAAGGAAGCCCACTCCGGGCCGCTCCAGTCGTTCGACGGAGACCGAGCTCGCGGTGTAGCCCGACATGTAGAGGACGAAGAGATCGGCGCGCTCGGAGCGCAATGCGTCGGCGAGCGCCGCGCCCGATTCGGCGGGCATGATGACGTCGGTGACGAGCACGTCGAAGCGCCCAGCGCTCTCCCGCCAGAGAGCGCGCGCCTCCGCTGCGTCGGCGGCCGCGCGCACGGAGTACCCGAGGGTCTCGAGTCCTCCCGCGACGAGCTCTCGGACGACCGCATCGTCCTCGACGAGCAGGATCGACTCGGTTCCGCGCGGCACGGTGTCGGCGCCCGCGTGAGCAGATTCGACCGCCGCGCGTTCGACCCGGGGCAGGTAGACGTCGACGCGCGTGCCGACGCCCAACTCGCTCGCGATCTCGATGTGACCCCCGTGTTGGCTCACGATGCCGTAGCACGTCGCGAGGCCCATGCCCGTGCCACGACCTTCGGGCTTGGTCGTGAAGAACGGCTCGAACGCGTGCGCACGGACCTCCGGTGACATCCCGACGCCGTCGTCGATCACCGAAATGCGCACGAACTCGCGCTCGGGGGCGCCGTTCGGCGCGTGGCTCACGTTCTGCGTCGCCACGACGACGCGGCCGCCGTGTGGGAGCGCATCCCGCGCGTTGACGAGCAGGTTCAGGATCACTTGGTGGAGCTGGGTCGGATCGATGCGGACGTGCGCCGTGTCGCGCGCGAACGCCGTCACGAGCTCGACGTCCTCGCCGATGACACGCTGCACGAAGCCGAGCATCTCCGAGATCGCAGTCGCCGGCGAGAGCACGCGCGCATCGATGACTTGCTTGCGGGCGAACGCGAGCAACTGACGCGTGAGTTCCGCCGCGCGCTCGGCGGCGGATTGGATGCGGGCGAAGTAGTTCGCGCCAGGCGTCGCTGCCGGCAGCAGTTGTTGCCCGAGCTCGGCGTACCCGAGGATCCCGGTGAGCAAGTTGTTGAAGTCGTGCGCGACGCCCCCGGCGAGCCGGCCGACGCTCTCCATCTTCTGCGCGTGCGCGAGTTCCGTCTGGAGCCGGTGTCGCTCGCCGATGTCGCGCGCGATCGTCAGCACGCGATCGGGCCCGCACGGGACCATCCGCGCCTCGAAACGTCGCTCGGCTCCGCGGAGCTGCGCCGTGTACTCGCCGGTCTGCATCGAACGAGTTTCGAGGACTCGTTCGAACATCGGCGTCAGCACGGCGACGACGTCCGGCGGCAGGACTTCGACGAAACGTCTCCCGAGGAACAGCCCGGGGTCGAGCAACAGCGCCGTGCGATCCGCCGCGTGACAGTCGAGGAAGCGGCCTTCGGCGTCGAGCAGGAAGATCATGTCGGGGAGCGCGTCGAGCAACGCCCGGTGACGCGTCTCCGATTGCCGCAGTGCGCTTTCGGCGCGCAGCCGTTCGATCTCGACGGCCGCGCGATCGGCGAACACGCCGAGGATCGACGCGACTTCGGTCGCCATCGTCGGAGCGCCGTCGTCGAACACGGCGAGCACGCCGAGCGTCTCGCCGCTCGAACCACGCACCGTGGTGCCGAAATAGGTGTGCGCGCCGAGGCGCCCGAAGTACGGGTGCGAGCCGAAGTTCTCGCGCAGAGTGCCGGGGTAGAACGCGACGCCGTCTCGCAACACGACCTCGCACGGCGTGCCCGGCAACTCGAGCTCGAAATTCTCCGCCAACCCGTCGCCGTCCCAGACGGCGCGCGTCCGGAGGAGCGCGGCGTTCGATTCGTCGCGCTCGAACAGCACGACCCAGTGCACGCCGAGGGCGCGCGCCACGTTCTCCACCAGCGACCTGAAGAACTCGTCGCCGAGAGCGCGCGACGTGCCCGTCGCGATGCGCTGCAACGCCCGCTCGGCGCGGCGTCGCGACGTGACGTCCGCGAATTGCCACAAGTGACCGCGACGGTTGTCCGGCACGTCGATCGGCGCGCGGGAGACTTCCAAGTAACGACCTCGCAGCGTGACGAACTCACGCACCAAGGACGGCTCGGAAACGCCGACGTCGCTCGCGACTCGAGCGAGAAAGGCGTCGCGCTCCGTGAAGCCCGCCGCGATGCGGGCGAGCACGTGCGCGCTCGACTCGCCGATCAAGCCGATCGGTTCCGCGAGCCCGAAGAGTCGGCCGAACGCCGCGTTGACCATGGAGATGCGCCCGTCGGCGTCCGCGACGAGCACGCCGGCCGCGAGCGATTCGACGAGGGCGCTCAAATGGGCGGACGCTTGCCGCACCAACGCTTCGGCGCGTTTTCGAGCCGTCACGTCGAGCATCACGCCGACGAGCCGCACGCGATCCGGCCCGTCGACGACCGTGACGTGATCGTGCAGCCACACCACTTGGCCGAGTCGGCCGATCATGCGGTACTCGAGCGTGTGATCTCGGCGCTCCGACACCGCGCGCAGGCAGTCGGCCATCACGGTCGGCAAGTCGTCCGGATGCACCTGTCGCGACCAGAAGCCTGGTTCGCACCACTCCGCGACGGAGAAACCGAGCAGGAACTCCGCGCGAGCGCTGACGAACGTGAAACGGTCGTCGTCGACGTCGTACTCCGAGACGATGCCGTCGATCGACTCGACGAGCAGCCGCCAGTGCTGTTCGTCTCGCTGCATGTCGTCGGAAGGCACCGACGGCGTCGATTCGACGAGCTGTGCGCGCAGACGCTCGACTTCGGCACGGACGACTTCGAGCTCGTGTGCCAGTGAACGTGCCGACTTCCGGCCGGGGCGCGCCATGGAGGCCACGCGGAGTCTACCTCTCGCGGCAGCCGCACCCACTACGCCCCGGATCGAGTTCCGCCGCGCAGGGCGTCAGCCACGGGGCCGCGCGTCAGCCACGGGCCGGCGCGTCAGCCACGGGGCCGGAAGCGCGATGCTTGCGCGAGGTCGGCCCACAGTCGGCGTTCCTCCTGAGTTGCATTCTCGGGCACGACGATGCGCACACGGGCGTGCAGATCCCCGCGGCCGCCGTCCGGACGCGGCAGGCCCTGGCCGCGCAGCCGCAGCACCCGTCCACCGCCCGGCGGCAGCGTCACCGTGAGTTCGGCGCCGTCGAGGCCGCGCACGGCGACCTTCGCGCCCAACGCGGCCTCCCAAGGCGCGACCGGGAGTTCCGTCGCGAGATCGAAGCCTTCGCGCACGAAGCGCGGGTGCGGCGCCACGCGCACGACGAGCCGCACGCGCTCGCCGCCCGCTTCCGCGTCGCCGTCCGCGAGTTCGAGCACTTGCCCGTCGGCGACGCCGGGTGGGATCTGGAATCGTCGCGACGTCGGTCCGCCGCCGCGCACGCGGCGTTCGATCGTGCGCGTCGCGCCGGTGAGCACCTCTTCGAGCGAAAGCTCGACTTCGAGTTCGACCGGCGCGCCGCCGCGCGCGCCACGGCCGCGGCGGCCGCGAGTGCGTCGGCCGAAGCCGAGGTCGGGCGCGGCTTCGCCGAAGAGCGACTCGAAGAAGTCGCTGAAGCCGCCGAACTCGTCGAACTCCTGCGCGCCGCCGAAGTCCGTCCGCGCGTGGCGGCGGTAGCCCGGCGGCGCTTCGAACGCGTCGCCTTCCTTCCACCGCGCGCCGAGCCGGTCGTAGCGCGCGCGTTTCTCCGGGTCCTTCAAGACCTCGTACGCTTCGTTGATGCGCTGGAAGCGTTCGGTCGCGCCGGGCGAACGATCGACGTCGGGGTGATGCTTGCGCGCGAGCTTGCGGTACGCGGCGCGCAACGCGTCGGGGCTCACGTCGCGAGGCACGCCGAGCACGCCGTAGTAGTCGTGGAACTCGACCTTCACGCCTACGAGTGGAACAAAGCCCATGCCAGTTCGCACGCGGCGGCTGCCACCTGCCGAGTCCGGCGCAGGGCGTCGAATTGGCAGCGCCGGCGGTGCCAAATCGACGGAAACGCGGCGGAGATCGAGGTCCGACGAGGCCTTCGGCGTTGGCACCGAGCTTGCTTTCGCGAGCGACGAAAGTGCGCGAGAAACCGCAACCGCGAGCCTGCGACGTCGGGCCGCGGAACGCTCGCGCCGGACATCCGATTCGCCAGCTCTCCAAGTACGCACGTACGAAGGAACCACCATGTTGCAGAACCCTTGGATCTTCCCTTGGCCCGAAGCGTTCGGCGCAGGCGCGTTCACCGGTCAGCCGTTCGCGCGCTTCGAACGCGAAGTCGAACGCATGCTCCGCGGCGATCGAGCGCCTGCGCTCGACGTGTGGACGGGCGACAACGAAGCGCGCGTCGCGCTGAACGTGCCGGGCTTCGCGCCCGAGGACGTGCACGTGACGCTCGACGGCGACGTGCTCTCGATCGAAGGCTCGCGCGCGGCGAAAGCGCTCGGCCCGGAGGATCGTTGGCACCTGCGCGAACGCGAAGTCGAACGCTTCCAACGCAGCGTGCAACTGCCGTTCCGCGTCGAAGCGAACGAAGTCGAGGCGCGCCACGAGCACGGCGTGTTGTGGATCAAGCTGCCGCGAGCCCACGCCGAACGCCCGAAGAAGATCACCGTCCGCACGCAATCCTGAATCAAGCCCGAACGAGGTCACCATGAACCAACTGATCCGACAGCCCACTCCCGAAGTCCGCGCGCTCACTCCGCGCGCCGACGTCTACGAGACCACGACTGCGTACCACTTCGAGCTCGAACTCCCCGGCGTCGATCCGGCGGCGATCGACGTGCAGTGCGAGCGCGGCGTGTTGACGATCTCGGGCGAAACGCCGGCGCGTGAACCGCAAGGGCTCTCGCTCGCGCACCAGGAATTCGCGAGCGGCGTGTTCCGGCGCGCGTTCCGGCTGCCCGACGACGCCGACACCGACGGCACGATCGAAGCCGCCGCGAAACACGGCGTGCTCTCGGTCAGCGTGCCGAAGCGCAAGTCCGGCGCGCGCAAGATCGAGATCCGCTCGCGCTGATCGACCGCGCGACCCGCCGGGCGCGCATGGCGAGCCGTCGTGGAGGATTCGACGTCCTCCGCGGCGGCTCGGCTCGTCAGGCGAGCTTCGCGACGAGCTCGGGGTGTGCTTCGCCGCGCGCGTCGAACATCGCGAGCTCGACGCTGGTGCCCGCGGCGAGGTCCTTGACCTGGCAGCGCCCGTTCGCCCATTCGTTCTCGCCGGCGACCAACGCGAAGCGGAAACCGCGACGATCGGCGTACTTGAACTGGTTCGCGAGCTTCTTCGGCTCGGGATAGAACTCGACGCCGACGCCCGCGGCGCGCAGTCGCGCGGCGAGCCGGAGGTAGTCGTTGCGCCGCGCGGCATCGAAGTGGACGAGCAACGTGCTCGCGCCGGTGCGGCGTTTCTCGACGAGCCCGAGCTCCTCCATCGCGGCGAGCAACCGATCGAGCCCGAGCGACGCACCGATGCCGGGCAGCCGTTCCTTGGTGTAGAGCTGCGCGAGGTCGTCGTAGCGACCGCCGGAGCACACGCTGCCGATCGACGGCAGCGCGTCGAGCGTCGTCTCGAACACGGTGCCGGTGTAGTAGTCGAGGCCTCGCGCGATCGACACGTCGAGTTGGAACTTGCCCTCGGCCACGCCGACCGCGCGCACCGCGGCGAGGAGCTCGGCGAGCTTCGCAAGACCGTCGCCGCCGAGTTCGCTGCCGGCGACCAACGGCTCGAGGGCGCGGAGCATCTCGTCGTTCGTGCCGCGCACCGCGGCGAGCGCGAGGATCTCGCGCGCCTGGGCCGGGCTCGCGCCGGCTTGCGCCTGCATTTCCTCGGCGACTTTCTCCGGGCCGACCTTGTCGAGCTTGTCGAGCGCGCGCAGCACCGCCGCCGAACGATCGCCGAGTTCGAGCCGCGCGAGCAGCCCGTTGAGCAACCGCCGATTGTTGACGTGCACGGTCGCCTCGAGCCCGAGCGCGCGGAAGAGGTCGTGGATCACGAGCGCGGTCTCGATGTCGCTCGTCAGGCTCTCGCTACCGATCGTGTCGAAGTCGCACTGCATGAACTCGCGATAGCGGCCGCGTTGGGTGTTCTCGCCGCGCCAGACGCTCGCGATGTGATAACGCTTGAACGGCAGACCGAGCTCGTTCGAGTACTGCGCGACGAAGCGCGCGAGCGGCACGGTCAAGTCGAAGCGCAGGGCCACGCGCCGACCGCCGTGGTCCTCGAAGCGGTACATCTGTTTGTCCGACTCGGCGCCGCCCTTGCCGGTCAAGACCTCCTCGTACTCGAGCGCGGGCGTGTCGATCGGCACGAAGCCGTACGAGCGATAGACCTTGCGCGCCGTGTCGATCAGCCGCTCGCGCGGGATCATCGCTTCGGGCAAGTAGTCGCGGAAACCTTTGAGCGTGCGCGGTTCGATGAGGGGCATGCGACGCGGATGCTAGCGCACGCGTCGCTCGGAGCGTCCGCGGTGCGTCTTGCGCCGCCGCGGAATCCGGCGGCGAGCCGAAGCGTGGCGGCGGCGCGCGCCCGACGTCAGTGGCTCTGCCCTGGCGCGGCGACCGGCGCCGTCGGCTCGGCCGTCGAACTCACTCCTCCCGCCAGAGCGACGCCGTGGGCGCGCAAGATGCCTTCGACGTACTCGGGCGGATACCGACGGATGCGGTAGATCTCGGCGCGCCGGTTGGCGTCGTCGAAGTGCGGTACGAGGTACTCCCACACGGTCCGCCCGTCGGCGGTGACTTCGAACGCGCGCCCGGAGTTCGAGTCGGCGATCAGCGTGTTGCCGTTCTCGAAGCGTTGGCTCGCGCCTTGGCTCAGACTGAAGAACTTCGAGCGATCACGTGGGTCCTGGTAGCGCCACACGATGCGATTCGTGCGTGGGTCGACTTCGAGGATGCGCGTCCAACGCCGTTCCATGCCGTTGTCGAAGACGAGCACGTTGCCGTTCGGCAGGAAGCGCGCGTCGTGCGGACCGGAGAGCTCGTCCTGCCCCCACTGCCAGACCACGACCTTGCGATCCCAGTCGACGATGAAGAGCGAATCCTGGTGCCGCGACGAGACGAGCACGTTGTGCGCGGCGTACAGCGGGTGCGTCCCGAGGAGCGCAGGTTCACGCACGAAGTCGATCGAGTTGCAGTGGAACGCGTCGACGATCGGGAACTTCTTGTTCGGGTTCGGCGCGACGCGTTGGAACGAGAACTTCGACTCTGGCTTGGCGCAGATGTCGTGGAGCGAGTGCGATTCCCGCACTTCGCCGTTCGGCGAGAGCAGCGTGAGCTCGTTGTCGATCACGTCGTGCTCGGCGTCGAGGTCGGGCAACTTGCGCTGGCTCGCCGTCAGCGTCATCAAGTCGCCGGCCCAGGTCACTTGCACGTCGTGGTGCGCCCGCAACGGCCGCTTCCAGCGCGTGTTGCCGTCGAAATCGAAACGCTGGACGTAGTGGTCCTCGCACAAGGCGCCGGCGTACTTGCGCTCGCCGCGGTCGGACCCGACCACGATCAGGTCGCCGTCGGGCAGGAGCTCGACGTGGTCCCACGCGCGCTGCGTCGCGTCTTGCCAGCGGTGGAGCAGCTGGCCGCGAGCGTCGAACAGGTCCGCGGTGCAGAACTTCGAGACGCTGGTCAGGTTGTACCCGGGTGCGAGCGACGCTTCGTCCGCGAAGACGACGCCCCCGCGGCGATCGGCCGAGACGTCGTCGGTCACGCCGGCGTAGCCCAAGGCGCGCAAATCGTCGACCGACGAGCTCGACGTCGAGGCCCCGGAACGACTCGGCGCACCCGCCGCCGGGGCTTCTCCGGTCGTCGGGGAACACGAAACGAACGCGGACGCGATCAGCGCCGCGACGTGGGCGGGGGACGGGATGCGCATGGGGAGCCGCGGTAGGCGGGGAAGAACCCGCGGCCCGCCATCAGGTTACGCGGACTCGGGGATTCGCGGGATCCCTGCCGTCGAACGCTCGGAATCGGAGCGAGGGGTCCCCGGTCCGTCTGTCCGTCTGTCCGTCTGTCCGTCTGTCCGTCTGTCCGTCTGTCCGGCAGTCCGTCTGTCCGGCAGTCCGTCTGTCCGGCAGTCCGGCAGTCCGGCAGTCCGGCTGTCCGGCTGTCCGGCTGTCCGGCGCTCCGGCGCTCCGGCGCTCCGGCGGTCACACGCTCAAGCGGTCAGGGCCGCGCGCCGAGGGCGCGAGGGTCGAACGGATAGTGCTGCGAGAGGTCGGACGTGCGGTCGGCCGACGGCGACGCAGCGAACGCTTGGTGCAGCGCATCCCGGTGCGGCGACGACCGGCGGACGTAGACGAAGAGCCACCAATCCGCGCGCCAACGCTTCCCGAGCTCGTAGCAGACGCCGAACTCGTAGTGTTCCCGCAGATACCCCATCTCGCGGCGGAACATCTCGGCGACGCGCTCGCGATCCCAACGTTCGAAGAGCTCCGACGCGAAGCCACCGAGGAAGCGCTGCACGAGCGGCGAAGCGAAGTTCGGATCGTCCGCTCGGGCGATCGCCCCGTCGAGCGCCGCGGGCGGCAGCACCGACATCACGGCGTCGGGCTGGGCCGCGTCGATGTAGCTCCAGACTTCGTCCAGCGTGCGCGGCTCGCGACCGGACAGGTACGAATCGTTGAGCCCGACCCAATCGATCGCCCGGAAGCGCGACCAATACGGCACCTGTCCGGCGCCGGAGAGCAGGATCGTCGCACGTTCACCGAGCCCGGAGCGCGCGAGGTCCTGACCGAGCGCCGCGAGCGCGTTCGGTTGAGGGCCGCTCTGGCGCCACTTCGCGGTCGGGCTGCGCGGGTGCGCGAGCCAGTTCAGGTAGGCCGCGTCGGGCGGCGCGAAGAGCACCGGCAGACACGCGCCGGTCGCGAGGACGAGTCCGGCGAAGCCCGCGCGCGAGCGCTGCCTCACTTCGAGCGCCGCGATGCCGACGAGCAACACGAACGGCACGACCATGCCGAACTCGTAGCGGAACCCACCCGCCATCTCGCGGATCACCCGCGTCAACGAGAGCAGCACCAACACCGACGGCAGCAAGAGGAGCAGCCGTCCCCGCCACGCCGCGCCCGCGCCGGCGACTCGCGTCAGCACGTAGGCGAGCACGAGCAGCGGCAGCACCCGCTGCCACGCGAAGGCGAGCGTGCTCGCGAGGCCCGGCAACCCACCGCCGCCGAAGATCGCGCTCTGCGTCTTGACGTAGAACGCGTTCGGGAAGAGCGCATCGAAGTACACGCGGTGCCAGGCGAGGAACGCCACGACGACGAGCGCGCTCGAACCGAGCGCCCACGCCAAACGTCGCGCGGACCCGAGGATGCCGCCCGATGTCGCCGCGTGGCGCCAGACGAGGCAAACGAGCGTCACGCACGCCACTGCGGCGCCTTCGGGCCGCGTCAAGACGGCGATGCCCGCCAGCACGCCGCCGAGCACCTGCACCAGCACACCGGGCGGACGTTCCACGTCGGCCGCGCGCACCATCCATGCGAGGTACACGGCGTGCACGAAGACGAAGAGCAACGTCTCCATCCCGCCGGCGACGTGTTGGACGGTCTCGGGCAGCAACGCGAGGCCGAGTGCGAGCCACGCGCCGACCAAGGCACCGGCGCCCAACGGCGCACGCAGCGCGCGTGCCGCGGTCAGGCCGAGCACCAGGCCGGTCGCGACGACGGCGAGGATGCCGAGGATCCGCGTCGCCACCAACGGATCGGCGCCCGAGGCGCTCGCCGCCGCTGCGAAGAACGCGTGGAGCAGGCTCGATGCTCCCGGCGTCGGTGCGGCGTCCGAAGGATTGAAACGCAGACCGTGTCCTTCGGCGAAGTTGCGGCCGTAGACGTACGTGATGTACGCGTCGTCCATCGCGGCGTCGCGCTCGAGGCTCAACGCGCACGCGAGGAACCAGACGACGAAGAGCGCGAGCGCGCCGGCGAGGACGAGCTCGGCGCCCGCGCGGTCCTTGGTTCCGGCTTCCGGCGCGACCGGCAAGTGCGCACGTGCCGTGCTCACGCAGCCACCTTCGAGCGCGATGGCGCGCGCCAGCCGGGACGGAGGAAGGAGAACATGCGAGCAGAGATATCGACGCGACGCTCGGCACGCGAGCTCGACCGCGTAGATCGTACGCACGCAGCGCGCAATTCGAGCGGGGCTGCGGAAATGCGCGATCGTCCACGCCTCGCGGGGAACGAGGGATTCCACGCGCCTGCGGAACGAAGTTCCTGGCAACCCGACCGCACGTCCGATAGAGCTTGCTCGCGCGCATGGAAGCCACGCTTTCGCACGGAGCCGACGGAGGCCGAACGCCGGAGCACGTGAGGTCGGCAGCGGGACGCGGCGCGCTCGCGGCGTCGCTCGCGTGCGCGTTCGTCGAGCTCTGCGTGCTCGCGAACCGCCGCCCCGCGCTCGACGCCTCGGCGCTCCTACGACTCGGCGCGTTCGCGCTGCTCGGCGGCATCCTGGTGGCGCTCGTGCCCGCGCTCGTCGCCCGGCTGCGGCGCGAATCGGGCGTCGCCTGGGGACTCGCCGCGTGGATCGGACTCGCCGTCGCGCACGCGGCGCCGCTCGGTCGTTCGGGGCGCCTCGGCGTCACGGCGTTCGCGCTCGGAATCGCGGCGGTCGTGTGGTTCGTCGGGTGTGCGCTCGCGGCCGCCGTTCGGCGCCTCGCGACGCTGGGCCTCTCGGAGCGACGCGTGGCCTCGTTCGCGCTCGGCGCCGCCTGCGTCGCTGCCGGCGCTTGCGGCGCGCTCGCGTTCGCGAGACGCGCCGAGCCGCCCGAGCCCCCCGGCGAAGGCTCCGCGGCGCGACCGAGCGTGCTCTTGGTCACGATCGACACGCTGCGCGCGGACTTCGTCGGCTGCTACGGTCGGCGCGAGGCGCGCACGCCGGCGCTCGACGCACTCGCCGCTCGCGGCGTGCGCTTCGCGGCGGCGACGACGCACAGCGTGGTGACGGGACCGTCGCACGCGACGATCCTGACCGGGCTCGTGCCGCGCCATCACGGACTGCTCGAGAACGGCGCGCCGCTCGCGCGTTCGGTGCCAGGCCTTCCCGAACTGCTCGGCGGCCACGGCTACCGCACCGGAGCGTTCGTCGCCGGATATCCGCTGCAACAGCGCGTGTCGGGGATGCTCTCGCGCTTCGAGCACCACGACGACGACTTCCGCACGTGGCGCACGCTGCCGCGCGAGGGCGCGGAGCTCGTGCTCGGCCACTGGCTCGCGCGCGTGCTCGAGTGGCGCGGCGAGCGGCTCGCACCCCACTCGCGCGGCGCGCACGACGTCGTCGAGGCCGCGAACGCCTGGCTCGAAGAAGCAGACGCGCGACCGTTCTTCGCGTGGGTGCACTGTTTCGATCCCCACCTCCCCTATGAGCCGCCGGCGGAACTCGTCGCGCCCGAGGTGCGCGACTATTCGGGCCCGGACGGCGCCGACTGGTATCGGCTCGATCCGCGCGAGCGTGGCCGAGTCGCGGCCGATCCGGCGGCCCGAGCCCACATGCTCGCGCTGTACGACGCGGAGATCGCCGCGGTCGACCGCGAGCTCGCGCGGCTCTTCGAGGTCGCTCGGCGCGCCGCCGGTCCGCACGGCGTGTGGATCGTCGTGACGGCCGACCACGGCGAGAGCTTCGGTGAACACGGCATCTTCTGGGAGCGCGACCTCTACGAGGACAGCGTGCGCGTGCCGCTGATCGTCGCGCCTCCCGAACCGCTCGATGTTCCGCGGGTCGTCGCAACGTCGGTGGGACTCGCCGACCTCGCGCCGACGCTCGCCGAACTCGCGGGCACGACGCTCGCGTGCGACGGCCGTTCGCTCGTGCCCGCGTTGCGCGGCGAAGCCGTTGCCGAGCTCGAGCAGTTCGCGGAGATCCTGCCGTCCGCCGGGATCGCGCTGCGTCGCCCCGCCCATTCCGTGCGCCTCGACGGCTGGAAACTGATCGTGCGCGACATGGGGTGGGACAACGACGAGTTCCGCTGGCACGACGCGGAGCACACGGAGCTCTACGAGCTCGCTCGCGATCCGCACGAACTCGACGACCGGCACGCGACCGAGACTGCGCGCGCCGCGGCGCTCGCCAAGCCGCTCGCGGAGTTCCAGACGTTCGCGATCGGCGGCCCGCTCGAACTGCCACAGCGGGAGCTCGACGCTCTGCGCGAGCTCGGCTACGCGCGTTGAACCCGTTCGCCGCGGCTCACATGTAGCCGAGCTCGTGCAGACGCGTGCGCGTCGCTTCGTCGATCTCGAGCAGCGGCACTTCGCCGGCGCGCTTTTGCATCTCGCCGATCCACGCGTCGAGCGCGAGTTCGAGCTCCGCGCGTCGCTCCGGCGCGGCGCCGGACGCATCGCGCGTCTCGCCAGCGTCGATTTCGAGGTCGTATAGACGCGTCACGCCGCGCGTCAGGTCCTTGACGAGCTTGAAGCGTTCGGTGCGCAACGACGCGATCTGGAAGCGCTTGCCCCACTTCGGCAACGCATCGGGTAGCCACACCATCGAGTACGCGGGGTGCGGCGTCGCGCCGTCCGCGAAGAGACTGCGGCCTCCCGCGACGGGCGGGAAATCGACGCCGATGCCGGCGAGCACCGTCGCGAAGACCTGGCGTGTCTCGACGACGTGCTCGAACACGCTCGCGGGCGCGGCAAACCCGGCGCTCGGCGGTGCGACGACCACCAGAGGCACGTTCAGCAGCTCGTCGTGCAACGTCGTCGTGTGTCCGAAGTTGCCGTGCTCCATGAACTCCTCGCCGTGATCGGCGACGACGACGAACAGCGTCCGCTCGAACAGGCCGCGTCGCTCGAACTCCGCGACGAGTCGGCCGATCTCGCGGTCGGTGAACGAGATCTCCTCGTCGTACAGATCGCGCACGTAGTCGAGCTCGGGCGCACCCATCAAGTGGCGATTCGCTTCGAGGTTCTCGAAGTCGAGCTGCTTTTCGAGCCACCCGTCGTAGTCGTCGGCGTACGACCACTCCGCGTGGTCCTTGTACTCGTAGTGCGGGTCGAAGTAGTGCGTGAAGAGGAAGAACGGCTGCTCGGCGTGGCGCGCGACGAAGTCGAGCGCGAGGTCGGTGATCCTCGGCGAACTGATCGTCGCGTGGCCTTCGGCGCACGAATCGTCGAACTCGTCGAAGCCCTGCGCGAAGCCGTGTTTGTGGTCGACGTAGTCGTGGCTGACGAACGCGGCCGTCGCACGGCCCGTCTCGCGCAGGAGTTCGGCGAGCGTGAGCTCGCGAGCGCGCAGCTTGCCGCTCAGCGACACGGCGCCGTGCTCGAGCGGATACTTGCCGGTCAGGATCGATGCGAACGCCGGCATCGTCCAAGGCGACTGCGTGATCGCGTTCGTGAAGACGCTGCCGCGCGCGGCGAGCGCACGCAGCGCCGGCGTGCGGTCGCGCCGCGCCAGACTGCTGCCGGCCAAATTGCTGCCGGCCAAATTGCTGCCGGCGCGATCGTCCCCGACGAGATCGGTGTGGTCCGCGCGCAGCGTGTCGATGCCGATCACGACGACGTTGAACGGCTGCTTCGCGCCGATCGCAGGACTCGTCGGTTCGGGATAGAGCACGCGGACCACCGCGGGCGTCGCGACGCTCGTCGCAAGCAATCCGACGAGCGCTCTTGCGGCGAGCGGCGGACGGCCGCGGCTCGCCCACGCGCGCAAGACGACGAACGAAAGCCCCGCGGCGACGAGCCACCCGGCGTTCGCGAGCAACGTGTCGCTCGCGGTCGGCCGGTAGACGCGTCTGCGATCGACCTCGAAGAGCACCAGCGCGAGCGGCAGCAACGTGCCCACCGCCGCCGCGAGCGTGGCGTGCCGCGCGGGCTCGCGCGCCATTCGGCCCGCGACTTCGATCGCGACGACGCAGCCCGCCGCGAGCAGTCCGAGCCACGCCCATTCGGCGGTCAGGAGTGGTTCCGTGCGCGCGGCGAGATAGGCGCTCCCGGCGACGAACAGCACGCTCCAGAGCACTTGGAACCGCAGTCGAGCGAGCGGATCGGCGAGCCGCGCCGCGAGCGCGGTGGGCGACAGCAAGCCGCGCACCGCCGAGGAGCTCGCCACGAGCACCAAGGCGCAGAGCACCCACGGCCACACGGCTTCCGCGCCGCCGAGCGCGCCGTGATCGGTCGCAGCGACCAGCGCGGCGTGCCGACCGCGCTCGAAACCGAGCTCGGCGTAGCCCTGCGCGTCCACTTCGTCGAGTCCACGGCGGAACCCGCTCAACGCGCCGAGTCCCGCCGCCAGCGCGAGGACGATCACCGCGACGACGAGGAACCGCGGCAGGACTGAGCCGAGCGAAGGCGCACCCGCGCGAGCCGAAGGCGAGTTCACGCGAGAACTCTACCGCTCGAGCCGGCGCGCGAAGAGCGAGCCAGCCAAGTCTGCGGCGCGAAGTCCCTCGCCGACGCGCCTCGGCTCAACCGCTGGTCGCTCCGGTCATCGACTTCGAGCTCTTCGACGCCGCGTTGCCCGCGGTGCCGGTCTTGTGTCCCGGGTCGACCCACGAACGGCTGACTTCCTCGCGCGGACGGATCTTCTTCTCGACGCGGTTGAACACGTCGAAGGCGCGAGCTTCCCAGAGCGCGCCCTTGAAGTTGTTCTCGCGCAGGCGCTTCTCCGCGCGCTTCTCCCACCAGCCGATCTTGCCGCGAGCGAGACCGTAGGAAAGGGTGACGAAGTGCTGGTAGAGCTTGCGGCGCTCCGCGACGTGCGGCGGGATCTTGCCGGGCCAAGTCTCTTCGAGGTGGTACTCGCCGATCGAGCCCCACTCCTTGATCGTCCGCGGCGGTTGGTAGCCCATCGAGACGGCCTGGTCCCACATCGCGGTGCCAGGGATCGGCCGGTACGGCCACACGGTCGGACGCGCGAGCGGTGCCGCGACGTGCAAACGACGGCACTGGTCGATCGTCGCGAGCATCGAATCCGCCTGTTCGCCGGGATACCCGATGATGTACGTCACCGACGAGCAGACGCCGCGCTTGTCCAT
Organism: Planctomycetota bacterium; assembly: GCA_023150475.1. Lineage (GTDB taxonomy): Bacteria > Planctomycetota > UBA1135 > UBA1135 > JACRIN01. The sequence goes on along the minus strand of JAKLKU010000008.1, from coordinate 92,195 downwards.
CTCGACGGCAGCGTTGATGTTGTCGTCGCCGGTGATCGGCTTGCCGATCTTCGACATCATCTGGTCGGTGCCGGCTTCGGCGCCGATCTCGGCGATGTAGAGCCCGCTCGCGGCGAGCGCATCGAGCGTCTCGGCCTTGTACGAGAGGATCGAGTGTGTCTCGAGGAACGCGTTCCACCAGAACTTGAGGTTCCGGTTCAGCATCCCGTCGGCGAACTCCTTCACGCGCTTTTGCATCACGCCGAAGTTCGCGTCGTGGAAACGCACGACGTCGAAGTTCCAACGCTGCTTGAGCTCCGCGAGATCGTCGAGCATCCGGTCCGCGGGCATCGCTTTCCAACGCCGGTCGGTGACGATCGGCGAGCAGCAGAACGTGCACGGTTCGGGGCAACCGTAGCTCGAGAAGTACGTGATGCCGAAGTACGGCTTGCGCGCGCCGATCGCCGGCGGCGTCGGCATGCGCAGGATCTGCTTGTGGCTGTCCGAGCGCAGTTGGAGCTCGCGATACGGCTCGATGTCGATCAGGTGCCACGGCAGGTTCGGGAGCTTCTCCCAACCGATCACGGCGCGCTTCGCGGTCTTCACCACTTGGCCGTCGCGCCACAGCGCGAGCCCCGCGATGTCGTCGAACTTCGTGCCGGCTTCGATCGCCTTCACGACTTCGTAGAAGCTGATCTCGCCTTGCGCGAGCACGACGGCGTCGTAGAGCCCGGTCGCGAGTTGCAGGTCGGGGCGCACCGACGAGAACCAGCCGCCGATCACCATCGGGAGCTTAGGGTGCTTCGCCTTGACCTTGGTCGAGCAGTTGAACCCGTCGGTGACCATGTAGCCGAGGATGCCGGTGGTCGCGTAGAGCAACGCACCTTCACACGCTTCGACGGTCCGACGGTGGCCCTCCTCTTCGTCGTAGAGGTTGGCGTCGATGATCTGGATCTCGTAGCCCTCGCGCACGAGCAGCGAGGAGATGCACAGCATCTCGAGCGGCAGCATGTCGCCGGAGCAACGCGGGCCGATGCCGCGGTCGACTTGCTGGGGCTGGTAGAGAACGATCTTCTTGCGACTCATTCGGTCGGTCCTGGCTGGGGATCGGGGTGTGGATCGGGGGACGCGGCTTCGAGAGCGGGGCGCGATTCTAATCTACCCCGTACGGGAGGCTAGCTCCGCTCTCGCAGTCCGGCGCGCGCCCATTCCGCCGCGCGACGCAAGGCGACGAAGAGATTGCGCGGCGAAGCCCGCCCACGACCGGCGATGTCGAAGGCCGTTCCGTGCGCCGGCGAGATCCGTAGGTAGGGCAGACCGGCGATCAAGGTGAGCCCGGTCTCCGGGGCGGCGAGCTTGACCGGGATGAAGGCCTGGTCGTGGTAGAGCGCGAGCACGCCGTCGAATTCGCCTTGGAACGCGCGCAGGAAGACCGTGTCCGGCGAAAGCGGCCCGGCGACGTCGAGCCCTCTCCGCCTCGCGTCCGCGACCGCCGGCTCGAGCCGTTCGATTTCCTCGGTGCCGAGGATTCCGCGCTCGCCGGCGTGCGGGTTCAACCCGGCGAGCGCGATCTTCGGCCGGGCGATCCCCAGGCGCCGCAGCGTCTCGTCGAAGAGCACCAGGTGGTCGAGCACGCGTGCCCGCGTCACGCACGCGAGCGCCGCCGCGAGCGGCATGTGCCGCGAGAGCAACATGACGCAGAGCGGCCCCGCGATGGCGATCATCTCGTAGCGCTCGACGCCGGCCCACCGCGCGAGCAGTTCGGTCTGGCCTTCGACCCGCTCTCCGGCGAGGTGCAGCGCTTCCTTCGAGACCGGAGCGGTCACCAGCGCGTCGAGGGTGCGGTTCGTCGCGAGGTCGACGCCGCGGCGGAGCGCGGCGAGCGCCGCGGCGCCTCCCGCGCGTTGCGCGCGGCCGATTTCGAGCTCGGCGGCGCAGTCGGTCGCGCACCAGGCGTGCCCGGCGTGCGCCTCGAGCGCGGCGCGGGTCGGCTCGGCGACGAGAGCCGCCGACGCCGGACGGAAACGATCCGGCCCGATGCAGACGAGCCGCAGCTCGCGTTCGAGCTCACGATCCGCGAGCGCCGCGAGGCAGATCTCGGGCCCGATCCCGGCCGGATCGCCGAGAGTGAGTCCGATCCACGGACGTTCGTCGCGCGCCATCGCGCGGAGTCTAGACGTTCGCGCGCTCGCCGCCGAGGGCCGCGTTGTGCGCGTAGAGCCACGCGAGGATCTCGGCGACCGCGCCGTAGAGCTCGATCGGGATCTCGTCGCCGACTTCGCACGCGCAGAGCAGCTCGACCAAGTCGGGATCCTGGCGCACGGGCACGCCGTGTTCGCGCGCGAGTTCGAGGATGCGCTCCGCGGTCTCTCCTCGGCCGCGCGCGAGCACGTGCGGCGCACGGCCCGTCGCGCGTTCGTAGCGCAGCGCTGCGGCGCGGGCGTCGCCGGGGTTCGAGTCGTGCTCCGGCGCGCTCATCCTTGGAGGTCCATCACGTGGTGTTCGCGCAAGAAGCGGATCTCGTCCGGGCTCGGCCGCACGCGCACTTCCTCCGGCGCCGCAGGGACGAGCGCGACGTGCACGGCACGTCCGCCGGTCGCGAGCCGAGCCTCGAGCTCCGCGACGTCCCCGCGCAGGCGCGCGAGGACCTCCGGATCGACCACGGCGACGCGCACCGAGAGCTGGCCGGTGCGCGCGAGGAGATCCGCGCGCACGGGCCCCGTGTGCGTGAAGTCGACCGAGAACGACAACCGATGCGACGGTTCGCCTTCGTGGCCGTCCTCGCGGCGCTCCACTTGGCGTCGGTACGTCAGGTCGAGCGTCGCGAAGCGTTGGCCGTCGAGCAGCGGCAGGCTCCAGTGGCGCGGTTCGCCGCCTTCGGCGCGCGCGAGGTTCAGGAGCTGTTCCGACTCCAACGTCGCGAGCGTGCGTTCGATCGCCTGGCGCACCGCGCCTTCCGGCGTCGCGTCGCGCGCGGCGAGCAACTCGGCCTTGAGGTCCGCGAGCAGGCCGGCGAGCCGCGAGCGCAGCCGGCTCGGGTCGCGCGCGAACGCAGGCGCGAGAGCGCTGCCGAGCAACGCGCGGGAGAAGAGCAGTCGCTCCTCGCGCGTCCACGACTCGAAGTCGACGGTGGCGAGTCGAGCGAGCGCGCGTTGCATCGTCGGGTCGTTGCCGAGCGCTCCCAACGCTCGTCCGAGCCACGTCTTGAGCTCTCTCGCGAACGCGGCGAGGTCGAGCGCCTGGAGCACGGTCGCGCGCGGCGCGGACTCGTCGAAGCCGTGCGCGGCGGACACGACCCGCCACAGCGCGTCCGCGAGCTTGGCGAGGAAACTCTGCGGGTCGCGACCGAGTTCGCCGCCGGCGCCGCCGAGCTCCGCGAAGAGCCCCGCCCACAGGTTCGCCGCGGCGCGCTCGAGTTCTCGCAGCGAGCTCGACTGCAGCACTTCGTCGAAGAGGTGCGCTTCGTAGCTCGTGCCACTCTTCTCGAAGAGCTGCGCGAGCTCCTCGGGGCCGAGTCCGGGTCGCCACACGTGCTCGCCGAGTGCGGCCAGGAGTTTCGCGAGCGCGGAGCCCGTCGGAGCCTCGAGTTTCGCGAGCACGTCCCGCAGCTCCGTCAGGCGCTCGCCGACCGGTTCGGCGGTGCTCATCACGCGCCGCAGCGCACGCAACAGCTCGGAGTCCTCGGCGGCCCCGTTCGAGTCCACGATCTTGAGCGCCACGCCATCGGCGGTCTCGACGACGGCGAACTCGAAGCGTTGCCCCGGTTCGAGCCGCACTGCGGACTGCGCGGCGATCTTCTGGCGCCCGAGCGCGAGCAGGACCCTCCCGTCGTCGGACGACTGCAGCACTTCGCCTGCGACGACCTGGCCCCGCTGGAGGATCCGCGCGAGTTCGTCGCTCGTGCCGGTCGGCCGCAGCACCACGGACTGCGAGGACTGGATCGTGATCGGGTCCATGGGCGCGGCGCGCGCCAAGGCGCGTCGACTCCGCGGTTATCGGAAGTCCCTTCGCACGGAAGAGACGTTCACGCGGAGGACGAAAAAAAGTCCCCCGCTCCGCGCGCCGCGGAACGGGGGACCGTGTTTCTTGCCCGCGTCGGATCAGTAACGCTGGTCGAGGCGCACCCAGACGCCGACGTCTTGGATGCCGATCACTTGCTTCACGTGCTTCGTGTTCGAGAGCACCAGCGACACTTGCGCGCCGCTCGAGATCTTCGGCAAGTTCAGCATCGCGGAGAGCGCAAGTGGCATGTCGACCGCCGCGCGCACCGCGCGCGAGACCGTCAGGCCGTCGTACTTGATCTTCGAGACGTGCGTGCCGTACGTCGCGCCGATGTCGACGCGCACCGTGACCGAACTCAGAGCGAGCGCGCCTTTGTCGAGCCAGACGCTCGCGTTGCCGTGGAACCGGAATTCGACGGTGCCGTCGTCGAGCGCGATCTGCTCGACGAAGCCGCTGCCGCCTGCGTCGGCGACGACGCGCGCGAGCTCGGCTGGAGTGCCGCGCAGGACGAGCACCGGCAGCCCGGCGAGCGTCCGGGCATCGGCTTCGCCCGGGCCTCCGTAGGTGCCGGGCAGACTACCGACGGCGTCGCCGCTGCCGGCGCCGCCACCGTAGGCGCCCGCGGCCCGTCCAGGCAGGTCGCTCGTCAAGCCGGCGACGAGCAACACGATCGCCAGGAGCCAGGCGCGTGCCGCGTGGTTCGAGGTTCGATTCGAGTTGACGGTTTCTGGTTGGGTCAAACGGAACACGATTCACCTCCGATCATGGAGCGAACTAGTGCGAGTGGCCTTCTTCGGCGACGTCGAAAAGCTCGGGGCACTTGGCGACGAGCGCTTCCGCGAAGCCGGGGCGGTCCTCGATGGTCTTCTGCAGGTTTTTCGAACGAGCGAACAAGCCGACGATCTCGCCGATGCGCTTCGGTTCGCGATCGAGGAGGCGGCGGAAGCTCGCGAGCGCGCGCTCTTGGTCACCGAGCTGCGCGTATTCCAGGCCGATGTTGAAGCGCACGTAGAAGAAGCGCGGGTCACGGTCGGCGAGGCCACTGATCGTCACCCAGCGGAAGCAGATCAACGCGCGGCGGAAGTCACGTTCGGCTTCGTAGAGCCGGCCGAGTTGCACGATCGCGTGGCCGCGGTTCTCGTCGACCATCGCCGTGTCGAAGATCGCCCGGTACTCCTCCGCGGCCTGGAGCACGCGCCCTTCGGTCGCGTGGACGTAGGCCAAGTAGAGCCGCGCCTCTTCGTGCGAAGGATCGGCGGCGATCGCTTCTTCGAGCAGCTTGCGGCCCTTCTCGAGCGGGCTGTCGATCTGCTTCAGCCGGCCGTTGAGCATCGAACGCGCGTCGGTCCAGTCGACTCCGCCGACGCAAGTCGCGTCGATCGCGCGTGCGCGGCTGTCGCCCGACTGCAGCACGCCGTCGACGAACCCGCGGCCCTGCGTTTGGGTCTTCTCGATCGGCACCGCGGCTTCGAACACGCGAGTGCGGTAGTCCGGGTCGATCGCCGCGAGCACGTACGCCTTGCCGAGCTGGTAGAAGATCGTCGCGAGCCGGTGGACGAGCTCGATCCCGCGCGCCTCCTCCATCAGTTCCGCGCCGGTGAGCGTCGCCATGCGAGCCATCAGGCGGTTCGGATCCGCCATGTCGAGGTGCATGCGCATGCATTGACGCGTGTCGTCGAAGAAGCGACGGCATGCATCACAGCTCTCCAGGTGCACCATCGCGCGCCCGGCGGCGGACTCGTCGAGTTCGCCGTCGACCATGCACGACAGGTCCATCTGGAAGTGGGAGCACAGGTCGGCCATGTCTTCCGTCCAGCCACTCATGATGCGTCACCTCGTTCCGGGTCGGCGCTCGACCGGGCCGACGACTCCGGGGCCCCGGAGGAATCCGGTGAATCGAACGATTCCAGGGCATCATCCTCGAACTCGCTCACCGCGAGCTCCAAGTCGCCGTGCCTCGGATCCCGCGCGGGCTTGCACTCGGGCGGCAGGCCTTCGAAGACGCGCCGCATCGCACGGTGGATCTTCCGCCGCGCACGGAAGATCACCATCTTCAGGTTCTCGAGCTTGATCCCGAGTCGTTCGGCGGCGTCGCGATACGAGCACTCCTCGACTTCGACCAAGTGGATCGCCGAGCGCTCGCGCGCCGAGAGCATCGAGTAGAACTTCAAGTAGAGGTGCAAGTAGGTCAGGTACACCCGACCGCACTCGCGCTCGCTCTCTTGGTCCATCGCGCCCGCGAGCGGATTGCGCGCCTCCGGTTCCGCTTGGTCGCCGAGGTCCTCGAACGGGACTTCGAGTCGCCCGTTGCGGCCATTCGAGCGCAGGTGCTTCAGGACCGTGTTCCGCACGATCATGGCCGACCACACGCGGAACGCGTCCTCGCGCTCGGAGTTGAAGCGGTGCGGATAGCGATAGACGTTGAAGAACACCTCTTGGAGGACGTCCCGCGGATCCGCGCGGTTCCCGTAGCGCCGCAGACAGCTCGAAACTTGGGCCAGCAAGTGCGCACAGTTGAGCTCGTAAAGCAACGCGAACGAGCCGCGGTTCGTGCGCTGGCGGAACACTTCCATCAGCCGGGTCGACACTGCATCGCGCACCGACTCCGCCGTGCGCTGCTCGTCGTCGACCACCGCCAACATGCGCGCGCCTTCCGCGTGCGTGATGTCGCGCCCCAGCGCTTGGATGCGCTGCCTCAGCGTGGCGCGGTCGAGACCGTTCGCGATCGCAGAGACCGGTGACCCGGTCAGATCGGCGTCGAGCATCGTTCGGGCTCTGGGCTCGGGGACGTGGGGTGGGAGGTCGTTCCGAGTGCCGGCGCGTCCGCTGGGGTTTGTACGGCCGGCGTTAGGGCTAGCTCGATTCTATGGCCCGCTGTGCTGGCAGTAACGAGTGCGCAGCGAGGAAACTCGTCGGGATTCGTATTGCAACGGTCGGCGGGAACGGAAGCCGCACGGAGCAAGGCGCTTACGGCCGACGGGGGATGGCACAATCCGCCGGCGTGGGCGCGACCGAACGAACCTTGGAAGCAGCGGCGGAGGTCGGCTTCGACCTCGCCGGCGTCGCGCCGTGCGCCCCGCCGCCGGACGCGCCGCGTTTCGAGGCGTGGCTCGACGCCGGCCACCACGCCGGACTCGACTACCTCGCGGCCGAGCGCGCGCGGATCGTCGATCCACGCCGAGTGCTCGCTGCCGGGCGCAGCATCGTGATGGTCGGACTGGCGCATTCGCGCCCGGCGTTCCGCCTCGCTGACGGTGGCCGGATCGCGCGCTACGCCGCGGGACGCGACTATCACAACGTCGTCGGTGAGAAGCTGCTGAAGCTCGCCCGGCTGCTGCAGCGCGAAGGCCTGGTGCGTGAGCGCCGACGAGTGGTCGACGCCGGGCCGCTGCTCGAACGCTCGCACGCCGCTCGGGCGGCGCTGGGGTTTCCGTCGAAGGCGGCGAACCTGCTGCATCCAGAGTTCGGTCCGTGGTTCTTCCTCGGAGCGTTGATCGTCGACGCGGAACTGGAACCGGCGAGCGCGCCCGCCGCGGGGTCCTGCGGCTCGTGCCGCGCATGCATCGACGCGTGTCCGACCGGCGCGATCCGTGAACCCGGGCTCGTCGACGCAGGAGACTGCATCAGCTATCAAACGATCGAGAACCCAGGTCCCGTGCCTCATGCCCTGCGTGGTTCGATCGCCGCATGGGCGTTTGGTTGCGACATTTGTTCCGAAGTCTGCCCCTGGGGCCGGTCCAGTCCCGACCTCGGTGCGCGCTTCGGCACGCACCGAGCGCTCGAGGCCGCGACGTTGATCGACTTGCTGCTCGACCGCGACGATACGCGCTGGAACGGGTCACCGCTGCAGCGACCGAAACGCGCCGGGCGGGCTCGCAACGCGGCGATCGCGTTGGGGAACGTGCCTTCCGACCGCGGTCGCGACGCGCTGCTCGCCGTGCTCACCGTCGATCACGAACCGCTCGTGCGTGAGGCAGCGGCCTGGGCACTCGCCCACGCCCACCGCGACGACGGCGGTGTGCGCAACGCCGTGCTCGCCGCACTCGAGCGCGAGCCCGACGGGGACGCCCGCGCCGGGATGCGCCGCACGGTCGAGACCGAGCTCGCGCCGCGTTCAACGGTTTGAACACGCGTCCGGCGTGTCCAAGCGGCTCGACACGCGCGCGGTGGCAGAGCGCTCCGCCGCGCCAAGTGCTTGTCGCGGGGCGAGATGCGCGCGCGCTCCGACGGCGCATCGAACCCGAGAGGCGTGAGCTACGTCCAACGAACCGCATCGAAGGGCTTGGATCGGCCCGGTCCGTGTTCACATTCGTCGACACCGAGCCGACGACTGCGCGCGCGGCAGGCCAGCGACTCGGCGCTCCTAGTCCGAGCTTGTTCTTGGAGTTACGCGATCGAGATGCTGCCGGCAGACAGTTGGCGGCCGCGTTGCTCCTCCGGCAGCCGTCACACACCACGACGAACCACGAGCCCGATGGAAAACCTCGACTACTACGCCGACCGCAAGTTCTGCGCGCACTGCCAAAACTACGTGCCGTACCTGATGAGCGTGGACAAGAGCTTCTGCGTCCAGTGCGGCGGCGAAGTGCGCCTCTTCAGCCAAGCGGATTGGCAAGCGTTCAACCAAGCGCTGCAAGACCGTCGCCCCAAGGGCGGCCGCCCGCGCAAGAACCAACAGAACAAAGAGTCCGCCTGAACGGCGGGGATCCTGGATCCCGTTTCGTCTCGCTCCGTCTTCGAACCTGGTCACGTCCGCCGCGCCTCTCGGTCGAGTGCATCCGACCGCGAGGCGCGGTTCTATTTGCCCTGGTCCGCCGCGCCGCCCGAGAGCCGCAGAAAACGTTCGGACGCCTGCACCTGCCGCACGCGGTCGCGCACGGATGCCCAGTAGGCCTCCAGTCGTTTCCACGCGCGCGCCTCGCTCGCGCATTCGCGTTCGAGGTCGAGCGCGGCCGCGAGCGCGGCGTCGGCTTGGCCCGCGGCGACCCACGTGTCGAGCGCGAAGATCCTGAGCTCGACGTCCTTCGGCGCCGGTGCGAGCAATCTCGCGAGCCACTCCTTCGCGCGCGGCACGTCGCCGATCGTCGCGTGCAGTTCGACGAGCCGCCGCAACGGTTTGGTCGAGCGAGGCTCGGTCAGGAGGAGCGCCTCGAGCGAACGGATCTCCGACGACGCGCGAGCGAGCACGTCGAACCTCGCGCGCGCCGCCTCCGCGTCCTCGTCGCGGCCGAGGTCGAGTTGGATCTGCCCGACGAGGTACCACGGTTTCGGTTCGAAAGGATCGAGTTCGCGCGCGCGCAGCGCCGCGGCCAGCGCTTCTTCGCTACGGCCCAAGTCGAACAGGATCTGGGCCTTCCACGTCTGGGCGTCGGCGTGATCGGGTTTCTTCGCGAGCACCCGGTCGAGTTCGCCCAGTGCTTCGTCGAGTTCGCCGACGCGCATGCGCGAGAGCGCGAGTCCGCGGCGAGCCTCGGTGTCGTCGGACGCGACGGCGAGCACCTGCTCGTACTGCGCGCGAGCCTCGCCATAGCGCCCCAACGAGTAGTACGCGTGCCCGAGCATGCGGGTCGCGCCGACTTCGCGCGGCGCCGCGAGCTCGAAACGCTCGAGCAACGTGACGCAGTCCTTGTACCTGCGCAGACGGAAGTAGCAGAGACCCGCGTGGTAGAGCGCGGGCGGCAGGTCCGGCTCGAGGTCGAGCAAGGCCTGGAACTGCGCGAGCGCCGGCCCGATCTCGCCCTGCTGGTACGCGCCGACGCCGGCGGCGAAGGCGCGCATCAAGGTCTCCGCGAGCGGCTGTTTCGCGTCCCACTGCGCCCACTTGCCTTCGGTCGCGTGGGGCAACGTCGCAGGATCACGCGTGAGCGCCGCGGCGACTCGCGCCGCGAGGTCGACCTGCGGAGGCTTCTCCGGTGCGCCCGACTGGGACACCAGAGCGAACACGAGCAACGCGGCGATCACTCTTTCGGCTCCTCGATCACGAGCAGGCGATCCGCGGCGACGTCCGTCAGCGTCTGCTGCTTGCCCGATGGCCAACGCACGACGAGCTTCTTCGCGCTCGCCGCCGCGCCGAGCCCGAAGTGCACCCGAGGCTGGATGGCCGCTTGGTAGCCGCCGCTCGTGCGCACTTCCGCGCCGCGCGTGCCGCCCTCCCATTCGACGTACACCTCCGCGCCGAGCGCGAACCGATTCGCACCTTTCGCACGCAGTTCGACGGCGAGCCAGTGCGTGCGCTCCTTCGGCAACCGCTCGCGCGCGGTGTTGACGAGCACGCGGACGTCTCCGTCGAGTTGGATCGCGACGAGATCGAGATCGCCGTCGCCGTCGACGTCGCCGATCGACGAAGCGCGTGAAACGCGCGGCACTCCGTCGGACAGCGGCCGCATCGTGAACTTCAGCTTGCCGGTCTGTTCGTACAAGTGATCGACCTGCGCGTAGCTCGTGTCGGTGCCCGGATTGTCGGCCTGCGGGTAGACGTGGCCGTTGAACACGAACGAGTCGAGATCGCCGTCGAGGTCGAGATCGGCGAGCGCCGTGCCCCATCCGAGGTGTGGCATGCTCGGCCCGCCGATGCCGGCGGCGAACGAGCTCTCGCGGAAGAGCTTGTCGCGCTTCGACAGGAAGAGCGAGTTGTTCTCGCCGGAGAACGTCGTGACCATCAGGTCCTCGCGCCCGTCGCCGTCGACGTCCGCGCAGCCGATGCCCATGCTCGCCTGCTCGCGGCCGTTCGAGTCGTGGCTGCAACCGCGCAAGAAGCCCACTTCCTTGAACGTGCCGTCGCCTTGGTTCTCCCAGAGGTTGTTCGGCGTCGAGTCGTTGCCGACGAAGAGGTCGACGTCGCCGTCGCCGTCGTAGTCGAACGTCGTCGCGCCGAGCCCGAACCCCGCGGGCTCCTCGCCGAACTTCGCCGCCGCGCTCGCGTCGGTGAACTTGCCGCCACCGAGGTTGCGATAGAGCCGATCGCGCTGGCCGACCAGGCCTTCGGGCCCGCACATCACGGGAAAACCCTTCCACGAACAACCGCCGCCGGGCGGCGCGATCTTGCCGATCGTGAAGTCGAGGTAGTTGACGACAGCGAGGTCGAGCTTCCCGTCGCGGTCGTAGTCGAGGAACGCGGCGCTGGTCCCCCATTCCGAACCGACGAAACCCGCGCTCGACGTCGCTTCGACGAACCCCTTGCCCTGCTGATTGAGGAAGAGCCGTGTCGGCCCCCACTGCGTGACCACGAGATCGAGCCAACCGTCGTCGTCGACGTCGCCGATCGCGCAACCCATCCCCCAGCGCCCGCCGGACATCGCCCACGGCTCGCCTGCGGGCCGAAACTTGCCCTTGCCGTCGTTCAGGAAGAGCCTCGGCGGATACCCGGGCTCGTCCTTCGACGCACGCTCGATCGTCGAACCGTCGACGACGACGAGGTCGAGCGCCGCGTCGCCGTCGAAATCGGCGAGCGCGATGCCGCCACCGTCGACTTCGAGGATGTAGTCCTTGGCACGCGTGCCGCAGACGGTCGGGACGGAGCCGAGGCACTCGGCGGCGCGCTCGACGAACCAGGGCGCGGGCGGCGGCGCAGCTTCTTGGACGGTGAGGAACATGGCGACGAAGAGCATAACGACGGGCGAGCGCGCGACGCTCCGCGATACGGCGCTCGAACGAGATCGCGAGCACGCGACTCGCTCGCGCCCGCGCTTTCCGCCGTCGCGCGCGCTAGAAACGTGTCGACCGCGCCATGCAACCGACGATCACTCCGCTCCGGCCGCGCCATGCCGTCTCCGCCGCCGACCGGCCCGCGCCGCGAACGGCGCCGAACGAGGACCGGCCGTGACTCGGGAGCTGGGTGAAGCGCGCCGCGAGCGCTTGCTCGACGCGCGGCTCTACTTGCTCTTCACGCCCGAGCTCTGCGCCGCCCGCGACCCGCTCGCGGTGCTCGCCGAAGTCCTCGACCACGTCGACGTCGTCCAAGTGCGGCCGAAATCCGCCGACCGAGCGCCGCAGCCGCTGGGTGGCGACGCGCCTCTCGTGCAGACCGAGGCGCGCGCGCTCTTCGAGTGGTGCCAGCGCGTGCTCGCGCTCGTCGCCGGTCGCGCGCGACGGCCGCTCGTGATCGCGAACGACCGCGTCGACGTCGTGCGGTCACTCGCCGAGCTCGCTTGCGACGACCGAGGCCTCGACGGTGTGCATCTCGGCCAGGAGGACTGTCCGGTCGCGCTCGCGCGCGAGCTGCTCGGCCCGGACGCGCTGATCGGGCTCTCGACGCACACGCAGGCCCAGGTCGTCGGAGCGAGCGAACTCGCCGTCGACTACCTCGGCTTCGGCCCGATCCACGCGACGGCGACGAAGGGCTACGCGCGCGGCCTCGGTCCGGAAGCGGCATGGATCGCCGCGCGGGCGACGCCGTTGCCGCTCTTCCCGATCGGCGGGATCGATCGCACCAACGCCGGAGAGCTCGCCGAGGTCGGCCGCGCCGCGATTTCGTCGGCGATCCTCGCGGCGGACGATCCGGCGCGTGCCGCGCGCGAACTGCGTCAGCTCCTCGCCGCGGACGAGTGACGCGGTTCGCCGACGAGCAAGAGCGCGTCGCCGTAGCTGTAGAACCGATAACCACGCGCGATCGCTTCGCGGTAGAGCTCGAGCACGCGCTCGCGGCCGGCGAAGGCGCTGACCAGCATCAAGAGCGTGCTGCGCGGCAAGTGGAAGTTCGTCAACAGCACGTCGACGACGCGGAAACGATACGGCGGCACGACGAAGAGCCGCGTCTCGCCGGCACGTGGAGCGACGAGCCCGCTCGGGCCAGCGACGAGCGCGCTCGGGTCGTCGAGTGCGCACGACTCGAGCGTGCGCGCACTGGTGGTGCCGACGGCGACGACGCGACCGTGGCGCGCGCGAGCGGCGCGAATTGCGTCGGCGGCGCAGCCGTCGAGCACGAACCGCTCGGAGTGCATCCGATGCGCGTCGGTGTCCTCCACTTCGACCGAGCGGAACGTGCCTTCGCCGACGTGCAGCGTCACTTGCGCGCGTTCGACGCCGCGACGGTCGAGCGCCGCGAGCAGTTCCGGCGTGAAGTGCAACCCCGCCGTCGGCGCCGCGACCGCGCCGAGCTCGCGCGCGAAGAGCGTCTGGTAACTCGCGCGGTCTGCGTCGCGACGCGGATCCTCGCCGCGAGGCCGATGCAGGTACGGCGGCAGCGGCATGCGACCGTGCCGTTCGAGTTCGTCGTCGCTCGCGCGTTCGCGCGTCGCGCCTGAAAGGAGCTCGACGCGCCACTCCCCGTGACCGTCGCCGCTCGTCTCGCGCACGAGCATCCGCGCGACGAGCGCGCCGCCTTCGAGCGTGACCAGTTCGCCCGGCTTCAGCCGAGCCGCCGGTTTGACGAGCGCGCGCCACGCGCCCGACGCTTCGCGTTCGACGAGCAGCATCTCGACCGCGCCGCCGCTCGCGCGTGCGCCGACCAACCGTGCCGCGCGCACGCGCGTGTCGTTGACGACCATGAGGTCGCCCGGCGCGAGGAACGCCGGCAAGTCGCGGACGTGCGCGTGTTCGCTGCGTCCGCTCGCGACGTCGTGCACGAAGAGCCGCGCCGCATCGCGTGGTGACGCAGGCGAGTCGGCGATGCGCTCGGGCGGGAGCTCGTAGTCGAAGTCCGAGACTTTCACGTTCGCGGTGCACGCGCTTCGAGCACGCGCAGGGCGAAGAACGGTAGCGCGAGCGCCGGCCAGAGCCAGAGCGGTTCGCGCCACACGCGCTCGTGCTGCCAGTCCGCGAGCGGCCAATACGCGAGCGGCAAGACGGTGATCAGCACGGCCCAGGAGCGGCGTGGTTCGAGCGCGAGGAAGGGCAGGATCCACACCGCGTACCACGGATGCAGCGTCGGCGTCAGCACGAGGAACGCGCCGACCATGCGGCCGGACGCGAGGACGACGTCGGTGCGTCGCACGCAGAGCCACGCGCCGAAACCGAGCCACGCGAGTCCGAGCAACGCGCGCGCGAGCCGCCGCGGATCGGCGAGGCCCTCGTCGTACTCGGTGAGCCGCGCGAACGCACCTTCGACGAAGCGGTGCACGAGGTTCGGCGTCTCCCAGCGGAACGAGTACTCGGAGAGTCCGCGCAACGCGCCGCTCGCGCCGTCCGACAGCACGAGGAACACCGAGCCCGAAACGAGCACGACGCCGAGGAGCAGCGCGAGCGGGGCGAACGAGCGGCGTGCTCGCGCGCCGAAACACGCGGACACCGCGGGCAGGAACTTGATCGCCGCGGCGACGCCGACCCACGCCCACGCGCCCCAGGTCTGCGACGAGTTCCTCGTTCGCTCCGAGTGCGCGGCGTGGACCAGCCATGCGAGCCCGCCGAGCCACGCGGCGAGCGCAAGTGCGTCCAGGTGCGCGGAGCCCGCGAACTCGAACGCGACCAGCGGACACCACGCCCACGCGATCGCTCGTGCCGCCGGCGCCCCGCGCCGGCGCAGCAGGCCGAGCAACGCCGCGACGACGGCGAGATCGGCAAGGGTCGCGGCGAGACGGAAGCCGAAGACGCTGCGTTCGAGTTCGCTTGCGAACGCTCCGCTCGGCAACCCGCGCGCGCACGTCGCGATCACCGCGTTCGCGCCGACGTAGAGCGGCGGATACGCCGCGGAGACCTCCGGGTGGTTGATGCGCGCGGCGAGCTCCGGGCTTGCGGCGCGTTCGGCCGCGAATCGCGGATCCGCCGGCGCCGCGGCCCACGGGCTCGCGCCACTCGCGAGTCGCTCGCCTTCCCACACGTAGCGGTAGACGTCGTCCGAAAGCCGCAGATCGGACGAAAGCGCGACGAGGCGCAGGAGCAACGCGCCGAGGAACACGGCTCGTGCGCCGCAAGGAGCACGATCGGCGCGTTGCCACAACGCGAGCCAGACCGCTTGACCGCCGAGCCACGCGAGCAACACGGCGGCTCGCGCGTCCGCGAACGCACCGAGGCTCGCGACGGTGACCACGCTCGCGGCGAGACCGCCGAAACCGACCCACCACGCGGTGAGAGGATCGTGCGCGCGACCGGCGCTTCGCATGCCGTCTTGTAGCAGCCTCGCGTCCTTCGCGAGCGCGGCTCGTCAGTTCGGCAGGTCGGGATCGATGCCGAACGAGCGCAGTTTCGTGACCAAGGTATCCGGGTCCCAACCGAGGTAGGCCGCCGCTCGCGTCTTGTTCGCGCTGCCGCTCGTGTGACGCGTCGTCTCGAGCGCTTGCACGAGCCACGCTCGCTCCGCGCGCCGCGACGGCAGCTTCTCGGGGGCGTCGAGTCCCATCCGCTCGAGTTCCTGGACGACGGTCTGTGCGTCGACCGTGCGGCCCGCCGCCGACACGACCAAACGATACGCCACGGCTTCGAGCTCGCGCACGTTGCGGCGCCACTCGCGCCGCCACAGGCACGCGATGGCGTCATCGGTCAACTCCGGCAGCGGCCGCGCTTCGCGTTCCGCGCCGCGACGCAGCAGGCACGCGAGGAGACCCGGGATCTCGTGACGGTGCGCGGACAGCGCGGCGACGCGCAACTCGAGCGGCGCGAACGCGGCGGCGAGTTCGCGCGACCAGACGCCGCGCTCCGCGAGCTCCGCGGGCGAACTCGCGAGCGTGACGATCACACGCTCCCCCGACATCACGTGTTGCCCGCCGACGTCCGCGAGCCAGCGTACGAGGCCCGACTGCGCGTCCGCCGACAGCCCGTCGGCCCGCGGGACGAGCCACGTCGTCGCGCTGCGGGCGCCGCGGCTCGTCGGCACGTTGTCGGCACCGACCCACGCGGTTTCGGCGAGCACCGTCGGGCCCCGGCGATCGCCGCCGCGCTCGAAGTGCAGCCAACGCGCCAACACGCTCTTCCCGGCGCCGGGCGGTCCGACGAGCGCGATGGGTGCGCGCGAACCGCACGCGGCGAGCACTTCGTCGAGCCGGCGCGCGAGGTGCACGCCGGAGCCGAGCCAGACGTCGTGTTGGTACGTGCGTCGATGCCACGCGCGGAACTCGGCGGCGGCGAACTCCGCCGCTCGCCGCGCCGCTCGCGCGCGCCACCGTTCGAGATCCTCCGGTCGGAAATCGCGGCGCCGTGACGACTCGATCGCGAGCAACAGCCGCACTTTGCCGCCGAGTTCGAACGCGAGCGCGACGCCCGACGCGGCGTCGGGGTGCACCGACAGTTCGGGCGCGGGCTCGTGGAAGCCGACCCACCCATGCGCCCGCAGCGCTCGGTCGAGGATCCGGGCACGTTCGGGTTCGCGCGCTGGCCCTCGGCCGCGCGGCGTCTGCCGGCCGTTCGCCGGGGGCCAGCCGTTCGCCAGGGGCCAGCCGCTCGCCGTGGGCCGGCCGTTCGGCGCGCGTGGTTCGCGGGAGCCGAGCGCATCCAGTGTGGGCCGGAGCGCCGCGGCGCCGTCCGCTCCCGCGTGGGACCCGAGTTGCGCCCCCAGTTCCGCATCCGGGTGCGCACCGAGCGCCGAGCCGCCGCTCGCGACGCAGACTGGACGCTCGCCCTCCAGCACGAAGCCCCACCATTGTCGTTGCGCGGTCTTCATCTCGAAGTCGCCGACGAGCCGCGCGAAGAGCTCGCCGAGCACGGCGCGTTCGGCGGCAGCCGCAGGCACGGCCGCGCTCGAGTTCGAGCTGGTCGAGCGCGCCGAACGTTCGTCCGCGCCCGCGCCGACGGGCCGCGCGGCGCGGCTCGTTTCGGGCCCCGAGCCAGTGCCGGACCGGCGAACACCGTCGTCACGCGCGTCGAGGACCCGGGACGACCACGCGCGGGCCGCGCGCTCGAGATCCGCCCGACTCGGCACCAGTCGATGCTCGAATTCGAGCCACAACCACCCGGCGACTTCGCCGCGACGGTCGAGCACCGGCTCGACGGCGAGCGCCGCGCACGTCGCGCCGGTGAGCGCCGCGCGCACGTCGTCGCCCGCGGCCCGCCTCGCGACGACGCGCTTCGCCGTCGCGATCACGTCGCGCTCGGGCGCGCCCGGGTCGCGCGGCGCACTTTCGCGGCTCGCGTACCACGCGGCGTAGCGAGCGCGCAACCCCGCCGCGACGTCGTCGTGCAGCGCTTCTCGGCCGCCGTCGTCGTGCGCGCAGACGACGAGCAGCACGCTGGCGCCGAACGCGTGACGGTCCACGTAGGTGACCGCTTGTTCCTGGTCGGCGTGGCTCGCCGCGGCACGCGGTTCCTTCCCGCTCAGGTATGGCCGTGCGCTCGAGTCCGAGTCGCGCCACTCGATCAAGGCGCTCGGCAACGTGCTCGTCCAGATCCGCGCTTGCGGCGGAGGATCGTCGAGCGCGACGCGAGTCCACTGCTCGAGTTGCGCGAGCCGAACATCACGCGCGACCCACGCCGCGTGACGCTCGAGCCGCGCGCGCGCGCGTCGGACGGCCCCGATCTCGAGTGCACATTCGATCGCGTGCGCGAGCCACACGGCGGCGAGCGCGCCGCGACGTTCGACCGCACGGACGAATCCTTGCTCGAAGTCGGCCTCGACGGCGCGTGCGCCCGCGTCGAGCCAACGCCGGCGCAGCGCCCAGAGCTCGAGTTCGTCCGCGTCGAAACCGGCGCGCTCCGCGACGACGAGCAGGCGCTCGGCGACTTGGGTGGCGCGTTCGTCGGGCAGCGGCGGATGGGCTCCCGGCACGGCGAGATCGCCCAGGCTCCGCCAGAGCGCGGGCACGTCGTCGGGAAGCTCGCCGAGCCAGAGGAACGACGCTGGGCGCGCCGCGGCGCCGAGGTGAGCCACGAGCAACGCGCGCAGCAGGGCGCGACAGCGTTCCGCGCCGTCGCGCTCGAGTTCGCGCGCCGCGTGATCGAGCGTGAGCGCGACGCTCGCGGAGCGCACGCCTTGCGCGTCCGCCGCGAGCAACCGCGCGAACGTCGTCAACCCGAGCGCGCGACGCTGCACGTCGACGGCGGCGCCGGGCAACAAGAGGAGGAGCACGTCGTCGTGAGGCAGGACCATCGCGTTCTCTCGCGGATCTCGGCGGACTTTGGCTGCGGCGTGACGGTTCGATCGAATTCGTGGGACGTGACGGTCGGTGTCGCGGCGCGTCAGCAGAGCGCGACGGCGACGCGGCGCACGTGGACGACGGGACCCGTCGTGAAGCGGAGGTAGTCGCGCTGGACGTTTGGATGCACGCCGAACGACTGTTCCGCGCGCCGTTCCGACGTCGCGCACTGGAGGTCGCGAGCGTGGAGCTCGAAGGCGCGCGCGTCGAAGTCGCGCCGCGCAGTCAAGGTCGCCAGCTCGGCCGCGGCTCGCGCGGCGTGCTCGCGCCGGCCGAGCGCCAGCGCGAGATAGAGCAGGTGCGCCGCGACGAAACTTCGCGCATCGAGCTTCGTCGTCGCGGAATCGGCCTGCTCGCCGAAGCGCTCGAGCGCGGTCGCGTGGCACTCGAGGGCGGCTTCCAGACGTCCAGACGCTTCCTCCGAGCACGCGAGCGCGGCCCAGAACGCGCCTTCCTCGCGCGGAGGCAACCGCGGGTCGAGCTCGCGCGCCGCGATCCGCCGCGCACCGTCGAAGTCCCCCGCCGCGAGCGCCGCGCCGGCGCAGGCGAGCCGTCCGAGTTCGTGCGGCGCGAGCGCGAGCGACGCGTCGAACAACGTGCGGCTGGGCGGCCAGTCCGCGACGTCGGCGGCGAGACAACGGCGACAGAGCTCGTCCAAGTCCCGCGACGTCGCGCAACGCTCGTCGGCGACGAGCCGCAAGGCCTCGCGGAACGCGCGGCGCCACGCTCCGAGCGTGCCCGGTCGACCGACGAGCCAACGCCAGCGCCGGCCGCCGGGTTCGACCGCTGCGCGCAAACGCGCCGCCTCTCGCAACAAGTAGCCGAGTTCGAGCGCGTGCACGCGCTCGAGCTCGTCGCACGCGGCGCGCTCCGGATCGCCTCGCCGCCGACGCACGCGCAACCAATAACGAGGTGTGATCGACGCGGCGGCTCGCGGCTCGTCCGCATACGCCGGCTCGTTCGGAGCCGAGTCGTCGAGGATCGCTCGCAGTGCCGTCGATAGCTGAGGTCGCTTCATGATTCACTCCTGATTGGGTCGGCACGCTTGGGGTCCGCACGCGTGGGGTCCGGCCGCCGCGAGTCCGCGCCACGCAGGAGCGCGTCGAGGCCGCGGCGTGCGGCGCGCCCGACTTCGCTCGCGGACTCCCCGCGCTCGCGCGCGAGCTCGTCCAACGAACGGCCCCGGATCACCAGGGCATGGAACGCGCGGCGATCGCTCTCGGGCAGGCGGTTGAAGCCCACGCAGGCGGCGCGCAGTTCAGCCGGCGCGAATCCGAGCGGCCCACCGAGCGTCGCGTACGCCGTCGCCTGACGTTCGTCGAGTGGTGCATCGGTTCGCTCCGCCTCGAAGTCCTCGGTCACGAGGTCGCCGACGGCTTCGTCGATGCGTTCGTCGAGCCAACGCGCGAGCGGCGGATCCCCGTGGTAGCCCGATGCCGCGCGCGCCGTGCGAGCGAAACTCCGCAAGAGCACTCGATCGGCATCCAGCAGGTACGCACGCGCCTCGAGTTTCGCGCCGACGCGCTCGCGCAAGCCGAGCGGATCGTCCTGCATCAGCCGCGCGAGCACCCGCCGGGAGTCCCCGCCGTGAAAGAGCGCACGCCAGTCGCCCGGCGTTCGCAAAGCCGCGCGTCGCGCTGGCGCGGCTTCGTCGCGGGTCGCGCCGGCCTGGCGCGCCGCCGGCGCGAGCGCATCGTTCGCGCGAGCCACGCGCGACTCGTGCGGCTCGCGAGGCTCGCGAGGCCCGCGAGGCCCGCGAGGCCCGCGAAGCTCGGGGCGCTCGACGGACCGGACGCTGGACGCGGAGGGACCGAAATCAGGCGACTCAGGCGAGGCCGATGCGGACATGGGGTCGAACCGTGGCAAGACGGAAAGGATCGAGGTCCTCCCGACGCCGGATGCGAAACGGCCGGCGCCGTGGACGGCTCCCCTCTGGACGGCCGAAGCTACCGACGGTTGCGTTTTCGTGGTGCGAATTCGCGTGGCGCCGCGGAGTCGGAACGCGCGAGTTCAGCGTCGAAGTGGCACTTTCGGGCCCGAACTCGCGCGTTCCGCGGGGGACGCCCGCGCCGCTCTGCGCCCGCACGCGGCGTCCGCGTCGAAGCGAATTCCCCCGTTTCCGCCGACGGCAACGGCGGCGGAACGACGCGACCGCGGCCCGCCGGAGGAACGCCCCGGACGGACCGCGGTCGACGCTTCGCTCTCAGTCCTTCGGCGCGTCGGGCTTTGCCGCGTCGGCGGCTCCGCCTTTGGCGTCCGGCGTCGCCAGCTTGCCCAAGTACGCCGGCATCTCGACGCCGCCGATGTTCTTCATCACGTCGAGCAACGGCGGGATCGACTTCGAGAGGCTCGACAGGAAGCCCGAGGCTCCGCCGCCTTGCCCGCCGCCGTCCCAGACGGTGACCTTGTCGAACTTGATGTTCGCGATCGCCTTCGACGCGGTTTCGGCGAGGTGGTCCAAGTGCTCGAGCATGAGCAGTTGGAACGCCGCCTCGGAGCCACCGCAACCGTCGACGAGCTTGGCCAAGCCTTCGCCCTTCTTCGCGAGGATCTCGTACTGACCGCGCGCTTCGGCTTCGAGCTTCAGGAAGATCGACTTCGCCTGGGCTTCGGCCTCGAGCACCTGCGCCGCCGCCCGACCTTGCGCTTCGATGCGCGCCTTCTCGGCCGCGGCTTCGGCGTCGACGACGATCCGCGCCTTCTGCGCTTTCGCGGGCGCTTCGAGCGCGGCGCGTTGCTCCGCTTCGATCTGCTTCGCCTTCGCTTCGGCGGCGATCGCGAGCGCGCGGTACTGGGCCGCCTGCACGGCGGCTTCCGCTTCACGCTGCTTGGTCTCGCCGACCGCGTAGGCTTCGGCGCGTTTGACCTTCAGTTCGGCTTCCGAGCCCGCGATCGTCGCCTGCGCGACGTTCTCGCCGGTCACCGCTTCCGCGTTCGCCTTCGCGACTTGGACGCGCTTCTGGCGATCGGCCTCCTTGACCTGGATCTCCTGGTCGAACGCGGCCTTCTGTTCGCCGACCGAGCGGTCGCGCGCGAGTTCCGCGACGCGCACCGACATCTCGCGCTCGGCGTCCTTGACGCCGATCTCGCGCACCTTGGTCGCCTGCGCGACTTCGACTTCGCGGTCCCGTTCGGCCGCGGCGACGCCGATGCGGCCGCGTTTGACCTGCTCGGCGACGTCGACTTCGGCTTTCTGGACCGCTTCGCTGGCGGCCTTGCGGCCGAGCGCTTCGATGTAGCCCGACTCGTCGGTGATGTCGGTGATGTTGACGTTGATCAGCACGAGGCCGATCTTCTCGAGCTCCGGCTCGAGCGACGTCTGCACGGCCTTGAGGAAGTGATCGCGGTCACGGTTGATCGCTTCGATGGTCATCGACGCGATCACTTGGCGCAGCTGACCGAAGATGATGTCGAGCGCTTGGTTCTTGATCGACTCGGTCGTGAGCCCGAGCAGACGGATCGCCGCGTTCTGCATGATGTTGGGCTGCGTGCCGATCGCGACGGTGAAGTAGCTCGGCACGTTGACGCGGATGTTCTCGGCGGACAGCGCACCGCGCAGCGGAACTTCGATCTGGATCGGCTCGAGGTTCAGGTAGTCGTAGGCCTGGATCAGAGGCCACACGAACGTGCCGCCGCCGTGCACGCACTTCGCCGACTGTCCGGAACCGACCTTGCCGTACACGACGAGCACGCGGTTCGACGGACAGCGCTTGTAGCGGACGACCAACAGGACGCCGATCGAGATCGCGAACGCGAGGATCGCGACGATGATCAGGACGAACCACGGATTGATGGAATCTGCGAGCTGCGAGCGCCCTTGGAGGGCGAGCGGCGTGAACGCAAAGAGCGAGTGCATCGAAATCGATCCTGTTCAGAGAGCGGAAACTTCGACCGTGTCGCTCGCCTGGACGGCGACGACGCGGCAGTACGAGCCGGTCGGGAGAGCTTCTCCCGACGTGACCGCGCGATACTCCATCGTGCGGCCTTGGATGGGCACGGTCACGGCGCCGGTGCCGGACTTGTGGCCGGGAATCGCAAGGTAGACGCGCGCTTGGGCGCCCACCGAGTTCTTGATCTCGACGGTGCCGCTCGCGCGGAGCTTGTTGAGCTGCAACATCGCGAGACCGACCAGCCAGAACGCGAGACCTCCCGCGACGAGCGCGCCGACGAACGTCCATGCCGACGACACCGACGCCGAGTCGAGCGCCATCCCCGTGAGCCCGAAGAACGTGATGAACGCGACGACGGTGCGCACCGAGAGCCCGACCGCCTGGCTGTCGATGTCGCCGTGGTGGATCGCGCCGACGTCGACTTCGTGGCCGACGTCGAGGTCGTGCACGCCGCCGAGCAACGACATCACCAGCGTGATGAAGAGCACCGCGCCGCCCGCGATCGCGCAGCCGAGGTAGATCATCTTCATCGAGAACGTCGAGCCCTCGTCGGGCGCCGCGCTCGCGGCTTCGGCGTTCGACTGCAAGGTCGTGTACCCCCACCAGGCGGCGGCGGGCAGGCTGACGAAGGCACTCATGATCAACATTCCCTTCCAGGGCACGTTCACGCCGGGCGCAGGCTCGTCGGCGACGCTCGTCGGCGCCTCCACGAGCGTGGGGCGCGCGCGCTGCGGTTCTTCGAGGAACCGTCCCAGCGCCTGTTCCATCTCACCCGCGGTCGCAAATCGTTCTTGCTCCGGCGCGAGCGCGCGCGCGACGATCCGCGCGTAGGTTTCGGGCACGTCGGGCACACGCTCGCCGAGCGGGATCGTGCGCTGCGCGAGCACTGCGGCGCGCAACGACTCGAAGTCCTCGGCGTCGTGCGGGTGGCGCTTGCTGACGAGCCAGTAGAGCAGCACGCCGAGCGCGTAGAGGTCCGCCTTCGGGCCGACTTCACGCGCGCCTTCGCGGCCCGCGTCGAACTGCTCGGGCGCCATGAAGCGCGGCGTGCCGCCGGCGGATCCAGGCCCGGAGCTCGTCGAACGCGCGAAGCCGAAGTCGAGCAACACGACGCGCCCGTTCTCGGCGCGCATCGCGTTCGACGGTTTCAAGTCGCGGTGCACCAAGCCCTTCGCGTGCAACGCCACGAGCGCGCGACAAAGCTCGACGCCAACCCGCGCCGCTTCGGTCGCCGACAGCGGCCCGCGCTGGTCGACCCAGTCGGCGAGCGTCTTGCCGTGCACGCGCTCGAGGCACAAGAAGAGTCGGCCGGAGGCTTCGCCGACCGAGTGCACGCGCACGATATTCGGATGGTCGAGCGACGCGAGCACGCGCGCCTCCGACAGGAAGCGCTCGCGCGCCGCGAGCGACAGCGGCCGGGCTTCGTCGACGACCTTGAGCGCCACTTCGCGGCCGAGCGTCGTGTCGAGCGCGCTCCAGACCCGCGCGTAGCTGCCGCGGCCGAGCTCTTCGCGCACTTCGAAGCCGGCGACCGCGGGCCGCCCGCCGGCGTCCGCGCCGCGTTGCCAGTCGCGCATCACTTGCAGCGTGCGCAACGCTTCGAGCGCGGAACGATCGAGCTCCGCGCGAGCGGTCCAACGCTCCCAATCGATCGATTCGCCGTCGGCGATCTGGCGCGCGAGCTCTTCGATCCCCTGCGGGCTGCCGCTCAGTGACTGCGGGCCGCCGCTGGGAGTCGCTGCGCCGGCCGGCACGGCGCCGGGCTGTGCGGCCCGCTCCGGACCGTCCGCGGAACGGCGTGCGTCAGACTCGCTCGCCACGGCTCATCTCCTCGCCGAGTTCCCGAAGCGCGCGCCCGATCGCCATGCGCGCGGCATCCGCCGACGGCCAGTCGAGTTCCTTCGCGATCGCTGCGTAATCGAGGTCGAGCTCGAGCCGCAGGAGCAACGCTTCGCGCGTGCGCTCCGAGAGCTTCGCGAGCGCCGCTTCGTAGCGCGAGAGCTCCTCCGCTCCGATCACGTGCGCGAGCGGGCCCGCGCCTGCGTCCGCCGGCGCGCCGTGCGAGTCGCTGACCGACAACGCGTCGGCGCGCCGCACTTGTGCGCGGCGCTGCAAGTCGAAGACGTGCCGCATCGCGACGGTGCGCAAGTACGCCCAGAACGCGCCGGCGCCGCGGAACTCGAGGCTCGGCAACGCCTCGAGCGCGCGCGTGAAGACTTCCTGCACGACATCCTGCGTCTCGACGAGCGACCGCGCGCCGCCGGGAAGTCGTGCGTGCAGGAAACGCGCGAGCGGCCGCTCGTAGCGCACGAAGAGCTGCCCGCTGGCGGCGGAGTCGCCGCCGCGTGCGAGCGGCAAGAGCTCGCGCGTCGCGCCGAGCGCGTCGGAAGCGTGCGAAGTCGGGATGTCCATCGGCGTGGGAGGCGTGGGGACCTGCGTCGAGACGAGGAGCGAGCGCTCGGCAGCAGCGCCAAGCGTAGTGTTCGCCCCGCCGGTCTCCACCATGCGGATTCCGACGGAGCGCTCGCTCGAAGGGGCTCGTCCCGTGCGCGCGGACCTACGCGGACCGACGCGTTCCATGCAATCGCGCGACGAGAACGTGCGTCCACGGCGCGTGTGCGGCAGGTCGAAGACGAAGGACGGCGGCATCCACGGGAGCAACGCACGGCAGCGCCGGGCCGAACGAGGTTCGTCGCACCACCGAACGGCGCCGAAAGCGCCGCTTCGGGCCGCATGCACCGCACGCTCCACGCTGCGCGGCGCGACGGCGCGCCTCGGACCCGTTTGGACCGCTCCCACGGCCCCGGTAGGATCCGCGCGCGCCGGGCCGGCTCGTCGAGGACCTCCTCGCGTCGGCCGGTGGGCCAGAGGAGGAAAGACCGTTGGAGAAGCTGCTCGAAGGCAAGACCGGGATCATCTTCGGCGTCGCGAACAAACGCTCGATCGCGTGGGCGTGCGCGCAGTCGCTGGCGAACGCCGGGATGAGGCTCGCGTTCACGTACGCCGGCGAGCGGCTCGAGAAATCGGTGCGCGAGCTCTCGAGCGACCTGCCGGGCTCGATCGTCGTGCCCTGCGACGTCACCAAGCCCGAAGAGATCGACTCGGCCTTCGCCAAGGTCGGCACCGAGTTCGGCGGGCTCGACTGCGTCGTGCACGCGATCGCGTATGCGAAGCGCGAGGAGCTCGAAGGCGACTTCTATCACACGTCGAAGGACGGCTACATGATCGCCCACGAGGTCAGCGCCTACTCGCTGACGGCGATCACGCGGCGCGCGCTGCCGTTGATGGAAGGGCGCGACGGTTCGATCATCACGCTCACGTACATCGGCTCCGAGCGCGTCGTGCCGAACTACAACGTGATGGGCATCGCGAAGGCCGCGCTCGAAGCGAGCGTGCGTTATCTCGCCCACGACCTCGGACCGCGCGGCATCCGCGTCAACGCGATCAGCGCCGGTCCGATCCGCACGCTCTCGGCGTCCGGCGTTTCGGGCTTCACCGCGATCCTCGACTACATCCAGTCGAAAGCGCCGTTGCGCCGCAACATCACCGCCGAAGAGGTCGGCGACACTTGCCTCTTCCTCGCCGGCCCGCACTCGCGCGGCATCACCGGCACGACGCTCTTCGTCGACGCCGGCTACCACATCATGGGTGTCTGAGCGCACGCACCCGGGGCTTTGGAGGCGCCGGCGCCGCGCAGGCTGCGGACGGCGACGGCGTTCCCGGGCCCCGGTGCGAGCTCCAGAAGCTCCGCATGCGCGGTCGATGGAGCCGTGCTCACCATGGACTTCTCCGCCGGCAACCTGTTCGCGTCGCTCGTCGTCAGCACGATCGGGTTCGGAATCTTCCTCTACGGGAAGCAGGCGTCGCGACCGCCGCAACTCGTCGCTGGCCTGCTCCTGATGCTGTTCCCGTACTTCGTCGACGGCCCCTGGTGGCAGTTCGGCATCGCAGGCACCGTGCTCGGAGGGCTCGTGCTCGCGGTTCGCGCCGGCTGGTGACAGCCGGCTGTCGAGCACGGGCTGGCGAGCGCCGCGCACGCGGACGACCGTCGATCGACACGATCGTTACCGACTGCACTCAAATACTGATTCAGTGCAGTCGTACGATGGGCGCCGATGGCCCAGGAAACGACTTCAGCGACGCGTGACGCGATCCTCGACGCCGCCGACCGGCTGCTCGGGCGACTCGGGTTCAGGAAGACGACGCTCGACGATCTCGCTCGCGAGTCCGGCGTCGGACGACGCACGATCTACTTGCACTTCGCGAGCAAGGAGGACGTCGCGCTCGCTTCGATCGACCGCGTGGTCGAGCGCCTCTGCGCGCGCCTCGACGCGCTGGCGGCGAGCGAGTCGCCCGCGCCCGAGAAGCTCCGTGCGATGCTCCGCGAACGCGTGCTCTTCCGCGTCGACTCCGTCCGCGACTACTTCCACGGCCTCGACGAGCTCTTCGCGGTCCTGCGACCACGGTACATGGAACGGCGAGAGCGCTACTTCGCCGACGAAGCCGAGCGTTTCGCTCGCGTGATCCGCGCGGGCGCCAAGGCCGGCGAGCTCACGGCGCCCGACCCCGACGCAGCCGCGCGCGCCATGCTGCTCGCGACGAACGCGCTGCTCCCCTACTCGCTCTCTCCGCGCGAGCTCGGCGCCCGCGCGAAAGTCGCCCGCGACGTCGACACGCTCGCGGACTGCTTGCTCGACGGACTCGTCGCGCGACGCAACCCCGGACGCTCCGCGGCACGGCGCCGCGGGCTGGTGACCAAAAGGTGAATCGATGCTCTCCACGCTGCTCTTGCTGTGCTTCCAACACGTTCCGCTCGGCCCGCGCGCCGAGCCGAAGGACATGACCATCGACGCCGGCGTGCGCGCCGCGGTGATCGCCGCCGCGACGAAGGAGCTCGACGAGAACTACGTGTTCCCCGACGTCGCGAAACGCATGGGCGAACTGCTCGCGACGCGCCAGAAGGCCAAGGCCTACGACTCGCTCACCAGCGCCAAGCAGTTCGCGGAGCGGCTGACCGAAGACCTGCAGTCGGTCTCGCGCGACAAGCACTTGCGTGTGCGCTATCGCCAGGACGCGTTGCCTCCCGAACCGCCGCGCTCGGCCAACGAGGAAGAACGCGAGCCGACCGCCGAGGAACTCGCCGACTTCCGGCGCGAGGCCGCGCGCAACAACTTCGGTTTCGTCAGGGTCGAGCGCCTGCAAGGCAACGTCGGCTACGTCGACTTCCGCGAGTTCGTGCCCGCGCCGATCGCGAAGGAGAAGGCGAGCCAAGTGATGGCGTTCGTCGCCGACACCGACGCGTTGATCTTCGACTTGCGCGAGAACGGCGGCGGGTCGCCGGATCAGATCGCGTGGATCTGCTCGTACCTCTTCGAAGGCAAAGTGCACTTGAACGACCTCTACTTCCGACCGAGCGATCGCACGGAGGAGTTCTGGACCGACCCGAACGTCCCGGGCGCCAAGTACCTCGGCAAGGACGTGTACGTGCTGACGAGCCACTACACGTTCAGCGGCGCCGAGGAATTCGCCTACAACTTGAAGACGCAAGGGCGCGCGACGTTGGTCGGCGAAGTCACCGGAGGCGGCGCGAATCCCGGCGGCATGGCGCGCCTGCACGACCACTTCGCGATGTTCGTGCCGTCCGGACGCGCGATCAACCCGATCACGAAGACCAACTGGGAGGGCGTCGGCGTCACGCCGGACGTGAAGGAGAGCGCGGAACGAGCGCTCGCCCAAGCCCACGTGCTCGCCCTCGAGAAGCTGCTCGCGAAACAGCCCGACGTGCTGCCGTTCGAGCGCCGCGAAGCGCTCGACGCGCGCCGCGCCGAGCTCGACGGTGGTCCGACCAAGGACTGACCCACACCGACACTCGAAGGCCCCGCGGATCCGTCGTTCCAAATAGGGAGGAGCGGCGCGGCTCTGCGGGGCCTTCTCTCGTTCGATCGCGTTCGGAATAGACTGGGTCGCGTGGACTCGATCGCCCGGCGCGCGCAACCGACGAGGTTCGATCTCGCCGCGATCTTCATCGGAGTTCCGGTCGGTCTCGGCGCGCTCTTCGTCGGTTCGGTCCTCGGCTGCGTGATGCTGAAGGAAGCGTGGTCCGCGTGGAATCTGCCGGCGACCGAGGTAGGCGCCGCGCGACTGCGGTCGGGGGACGCTGCACTCGTATTCGCTCCAAGCGCGCCGCAAGGGCCATACGCCGCGACGTACGCCGACTTCGACGGCGACGGAGTCCAAGACCGTCTCGAAGTGCGTTACCACCACGTCGAGGAACCCTTCGTGAGTCGCAGCACTTCGGGCCTCGTGCTCGTCACTTCCGGCGCGACGGACGCCGTGCTGCTGGGCTACGCAGTGCCGACACCGTTCCACGACGCGAGCTGGTGCGGCGACGTCGACGGCAATGGCACGGCGGACGTGTTCGTCGAGGACTTGACGCCGCTCGTGTTCGGCTTCGTCGGCAAGCGATAGGCCGCATGTACGGTCCGCTCCGTCGCGTGGCGGGTTGCCGTACGCTGCGTCTCCGGCTGCAATGCGGCGCATGAAGCTGCGTGAGCACTATGGGGCGTTCCTCGGTGGCCGGGCATTCCGCGGCGACACGGCGCTCGAGGTGCGCGACAAGTACACCGGCGAAGTCGCGACGCGGGTCGCGCTCGCCGATCGAGCGACGGTCGAGCGCGCGATCGGGCTCGCGCACGACGCGGCGGCGGCGATGGCGCGGCTCGCGGGGTACGAGCGCAAGGAAGCGCTCGTGCATTGCGTCGCGCGCTTTCGCGAACGGGCCGAGGAGCTCGCCTGGATCCTCGCGATCGAAGTCGGCAAGCCGATCAAGGACGCGCGCGGCGAAGTCGGGCGCTTGATCGACACGTTCGAGCTCGCGGCGGAGGAGAGCGTGCGGCTCGCTGGCGAGATCCTGCCGCTCGATCGCACCGCGCGCGGCCGTGGGTACACCGGCTATCTGAAGCGCGTCCCGCTCGGCCCGATCGCGGGGATCACGCCGTTCAACTTCCCGCTCAACCTCGGCGCGCACAAGGTCGCGCCGTCGATCGCCGCAGGTTGTCCATTCGTGTGGAAGCCCGCGAGCGCGACGCCGGTGTCGGCGCTGGTCGTCGGCGAGATCCTGGCGGAGACGGGACTCCCCGCGGGCGCGTTCTCGGTCTTGCCGTGTCGCGCGGCGGACGCGGAGCCGTTGATCGTCGACGAGCGCGTCAAGCTCGTCAGCTTCACGGGCTCGCCGGAAGTCGGCTGGGAACTGAAACGCAAGGCCGGCAAGAAACGCGTGTCTCTCGAGCTCGGCGGCAACGCCGCGTGCATCGTCTGCGCCGACGCCGATCTCGACGACGCGGTCGAGCGGCTCGTCTTCGGCGCGTTCTACCAGTCGGGCCAGAGCTGCGTCAGCGTGCAACGCATCCTGGTCGAGGCACCCGTGTACGACGCGCTGAAGTCGAAGCTCGTCGCGCGCGCGAAGGCGCTCGTCAGCGGCGATCCGAAGGACGAACGCACGTTCGTCGGGCCCTTGATCACCGAGGCCGACGCGGCGCGCCTCGAAGCCTGGATCGCGAGCGCGACGAAGCGCGGCGCGAAGTTGCTCTGCGGCGGCACGCGGCGAGGCGCGGTCCTCGACGCGACGTTGCTCGAAGGCGTGCCGCGCGACGAACCGCTGTGCGCGGCGGAAGCGTTCGGACCGATCGCGGTGCTCGAACCGTTCGCGAGCTTCGACGACGCGTTGCGCGCCGCGAACGACTCTCGCTTCGGGCTCCAAGCGGGCGTCTTCACGCGAGACCTCGAGCGGGCGCAGCGCGCGTGGGACGAGCTCGAAGTCGGCGGCGTGATCGTCAACGACGTGCCATCGTGGCGCGCCGACGCGATGCCTTACGGCGGCGTGAAGGACTCGGGCTTCGGCCGCGAGGGCGTGCGCTGGTCGATCGAGGAGCTGACCGAGCCGCGCCTGATGGTCGTGCGGCGCCGGGATCCTCGGTGAACGCCGTCCTGCGCTAGGCTCGGGGACATGGACGCCGGTCGGAAACTCGCGCTCGGACCGGCGCTCGTGCTGTCGATGCTGCTCTTCGCGCTCGGCACGAGCTTCGGTGTTGCGGTGCACGCGTGGTTTGCGCCGGCGCACATCGAATCCACGGGCGACGACGTCGCGCCGACGGTCACTCGTGCCGAGTGGGACCGGCTGGTCGCTGCCGTCGCGCGGCTCGAAGCGACGACGCGAGGTCCCGAGCTCGCCGCGCCCGACGCGCGCACCGAGGTGGGTGCGTTGCCCGTGACGCCGGACGCGCTCACGGAGCTCACGCGTGACGTGCGCGAGCTCAGGTCGGCACTCGAGCGACTGCGCGTGCTCGCCGAACGCGTCTCGACCGGCACGAACGCGCCGCCGACACCGCGCGAGATCCTCGACGCCGTGCCCGAAGTCGATTGGAAGGCCGTCGACGCGCTGCGTGCGCTGATCGAGACGAACGAAGACGAAGCGCTGCGCCAACTGCGGCTCTCGACGCCCGCGGAGATCGTGCGTCGTTTCGGCGCGCCGACCGACGTCTACCGCCACGGCGAAGGCATCGGCTTCGCCTACAGCCGCGACGTCGACACGCAGGGCGAAGTGCCGGAGCTCCGCGGCGTGCGTTTCACGTTCATCGACGGGTGCTTGCAGGCGCTGTGGATCGACTGACGGCGAGGGCGCGGCGACCGAACGAGACCGTCGGGCGTCATCGCTCCGCGAATTCGGAGCGCAGGCCCCACTGGCGACGCGATCGGCTAGCTTGACTGCGTTCCTTCCCGTCCCTCCATTCTCGCAAGAGGACTTCCCATGTTGTTCCAAGCTTGCCTCGTTTCGTTGTCGTTCGTGACTCTGATGGTGACTGCGCAAGAACAAGCGCCGGTGACCACTCCGCCCTTCGCGCCTTCGAATCCCACACCGCCGAGTTCGACGCCGGGAGCCGGCGTGCCCGTCCGAGTCGCCCTGATCAAGCCCTGGGGCGACGGCTCCGCGTCGGGTTGGGCGACCCTCGCCTCCGGTTGGTCGAGCTTCGGCTCGACGCCGCTCCAATTCGACTACACGTTCGCGACGAACACGACCGTCACGTACGCGGGGCTCGTCGCGCAAGCGGCTGACGTCCTGGTCTTCGGGGACTGCGCCGGCGGCCTGAAGTCCTTCTCGCCGAGCGAAATCGCCGACATCGAGCGTTACGCGCTCGACGGCCACGACCTCGTCGGGACGTTCGCGACGTTCTACTGGGACCAATCGGACAATCGCGCCTTGGCACCCTTGTTCGGGCTCGTTCCCACGGAGATCCTCAACGCGGCGCCTTCGATCGTGGATCACTTCGCGGTGCCGAAACTCTGGCATCCGCTCTTCCACGGGTTGGGCACGCATTCGTGGAACTCCAGCGGCTACGCGTTCTCGCAGGGCACCAGCGGCGGCATCTGGAACGACACCGATCTGAACGGTGCGCGCATCTTCGCGCAGGCCGACGGATTCAAAGGGGTCGTCACGTACTACCGCCACCCGCGCTACAACGCCGTCTACTTCAGCAACATGCCCGAGTTCGGCGGCAATTCGAGCGACCTGCAACTGCTCTACAACGCGCTGACGCTCAATGCGTTGAGCGCGAGTCCGGTCAAGCATCCGTGATGGCTGTCTGACACGATCGGCGCTCGGCACGGTGCGACCTCGCGCTCCTGGCGCGCGGTCGCACTTCGCAGTCGGGCCCACCAGCCGGCCGCGTCGCGCGAGTCACTGCGCCTAGACTTCGCGCTTGAACACGGCGATGACCAAGCGCGTGGCGCCGTGCCCTTGATTGGTGTCGAAGCAACTGACGAGCTCCCAACCGTCGGCGCCGAGCCGCGCGAGCTCGGCGTCGAACGTTTCCTTGTCGACCTTGCCGCCGATCCAGCCGCCGGGTTCGAGGAAGAGCGTGTGGTACTCGAAGCGTCGCTGCATCGTCATCGGGATCCTCCTTGGACGAGCAACCTACCAAGTCGCTCGAGCGAACGACCGACGCGTGACTACCGACGCGTGACTACCGGCGCGTGGCGACCGGCGCGTGGCGCTGCGCGTGGAGCGACTCGGTCGGCGCAGCTCGATCGTGATGCCGCTCGCGCCGGGGCACGCGCGGAAGAGCGCCTCACTTGCCGGTCGATGACGGCGACGCGCGCAGCTTGCGTTCGGTCACGTTGTTGCCGGCGAGCGAGACCCACGGCGTCACGGGGAAGAACGGATGGTTCGTCCGCACCCGTGCGCGCCAGTGGTAGAAGCGGGCGATGGCGGCCGGGAAGTTCGGCAGCGGCACTTGCACGAGTTCGTCGAACGACAGCGACGTTCCGCCGAAGCCCTGGACGGCGCCTTGGTGCACGGGCGCGCCGTCGAGCGGCGTGGCGAGCTCCTCGAGCTGCCATTCGAGGCGCGCGGTCGGCGTCGCGGATGCGGCCAGATCGGACGCGACGCGGTTGCCGACGAAGTCGAGCGCGATGCGGAACGCGAGCGGCGAACGGGCATCGGCGAGCAACTGGATCGGCGCCTGGTTGAAGCGGCCGCTCTGACGCGGAGCCCGTGTCCACGCGCCGCCGCCGTCGTTGCCTTGGAAGACGAAGGCGTGACCTTCGTCCGCCTGCCCGAGATCGAACAGATCGGCGCCGACGATCACGTCGGCGTAGCCGTCGCCGTTGACGTCACCGGCCGAAGCAACCGAGCGACCGAAGCTCGCGCCCGGCTGGTTGCTCTCCGCGGCCCACGCCGGCGACGGCGCGAGTCCCGACGCGGATCCGAGGTAGACGTATGCACGGCCTTCGCCCGCGAAGCCACCGTTGTACGACACCGCGCCGACGATCACGTCGCCGTAGCCGTCCCCGTCGACGTCGCCCGCGGACGCGAGCGAGTAACCGAAGAACGCGTTCGCTTGGTCCGACTCCGCGGTCCATGCCGCGGCAGGCAGGAGCCCGCTCGCCGAGCCGTGGAACACGAACGCGCGGCCTTCGTTCGACTGCCCGTTGTCGTACTGGTACGCCGCGACGATCACGTCGCTGAAGCCGTCGCCGTTGACGTCGCCCGCGGACGCGACCGTACGTCCGAAGAGCGCCGCGGACTGCGCGCCGGTCGCGGTCCACGAGTGCGTGGTCTCGAGACCGACCGCCGTGCCGCGGTAGAGGTAGGCGCGCTCGGCACCGTAGGCTCCGACGACGACGTCGGAGCGACCGTCGCGGTCGACGTCGCCGGCGCTCGCCACCGAATAGCCGAACCACGCCGAATTCGAGCCGCCCTCCGCGGACCAGCTCGGCGTGGTCGAGGGCCCGAGCGGCGAGCCGCGGAAGAGCTGCGCGCGGCCCTCCATCGACTGCCCATTGGTGTAGCCCCACGCTCCGACGAGCACGTCGAGGAAGCCGTCGCCGTCGACGTCACCCGCCGAGGCAACGGACTGGCCGAGGAACGCGTTCGACTGATCGCTCTCGATCTGCCACGCCGGCGAAGTCGCGAGCCCGGCCGACGAACCCAAGTACACCCGCGCGCTGCCTTCGTCCGTCTGGCCGCCGTCCCACAGCGGCGCACCGACCAGCACGTCGCCGTAGCCGTTGCCGTCGACGTCGCCGGCGCTCGCGACGCACGTGCCGAGTCGAGCGCCCGCCTGATCGCTCTCGACCGACCACGCGGGACTCGTGGAGAGTCCCGTGGCGGACCCGAGATAGACGAGCGCGCGGCCTTCGTCGAGCTCGCCGCCGTCGTAGTACGGCGCACCGACGAGCACGTCGCCGAAGCCGTCGCCGTCGAGATCGCCCGCGCCGGCGACGGAGGCACCGAGGCGCGCGCCGACTTGGTTGCTCTGCGCGTTCCAGTTCGCGCTCGCGCTCGGACCCTGCGCGCCACCCTGGAACACGAACGCTCCGCCTTCGCCCGCCAACGAGCCCGTGAAACCGCGAGCGCCGACGAGCACGTCGCTGTATCCGTCGGCGTCGACGTCGCCCGCGGCGGCGCACGCGGTTCCGAATTGCACGCCGCTCGACGCCGTGCTGCCCGCGCCGATCCAAACAGGACTCGCCGCGAGGCCGGTGGGCGAGCCGAGGAAGACGTACACACGTCCGTTGTCGACCGCGCCGTCGTCGTAGTACGAAGCGCCGACGACCAAGTCGCCGAACCCGTCGGCGTCGACGTCGCCCGCCGAAGCCAAGCCGATGCCGAAGCGCGCCGTCGCTTGGTTCGACTCGGCGGTCCACGCGGGACTCGTCGCGAGCCCGGCGGCCGATCCCCGGTACACGAACGCGCGGCCTTCCTGCGTCTCGCCGTTCGTGTGGTGGATCGCGCCGACGGCGAGGTCGGCGTAACCGTCGCCGTCGACGTCGCCGGCCGGCGCGACCGGATAGCCGAAGTTGGCGAAGGCTTGTCCGCCGTCGAGCACGACGTCCGGAGTCGCCGCGAGCCCCGACGCCGAGCCGTAGAAGCAGAGCACTCTGCCGGCGTCGACCAGCGCGGTGTCGTACCCCTGCACTCCGACGATCACGTCGTCGTAGCCATCGCCGTCGAGATCGCCCGCGCCTGCGAGCGAGTTGCCGAGGAACGCCGAGTCCTGTCCGCCGTCGAGCGTCCACGACGGGCTCGTCGCGGGCCCGCTCGCGGAACCTCGGAAGAGATACGCGCGGCCCTCGCCGAATTGGCTCGCCGCCGCCGTCGGCGCGCCGACGAGGACGTCGTCGAAGCCATCCGCGTCGACGTCGCCGGCAGCGCGCACGGCATTGCCGAAGTTCGCGTCCGCATGGGGCCCGAGGACGCTCCACGCAGGCGTCGCGCCGAGTCCGCTCGGCGAGCCGCGGTAGAGCTCGACGCGGCCGACGTTGCTGGTCGTGCTGTCGTAGAACGGCGCGGAAACGAGCACGTCGCTGAACCCGTCGCCGTCGACATCGCCCGCGAAGGCGACGGCGAAGCCGAGGCTCGCGCCACTCTGGTTCGATTCGACCGTCCAGGCCGGCGTCGTCGCGAGTCCGGCAGCGGAACCACGGAAGAGCAACGCGCGACCTTCGTCGGATTGCCCGGCGTCGTAGTACGGAGCGCCGACGATCACGTCGCTGAAGCCGTCCCCGTCGACGTCGCCCGCGCCGGACACGCCGTAGCCGAGCTGGGCGTTCGCCTGGGCGCCGACCACGCTCCACGCGGGACCGGCGATCACGGGATCGACTTCGAGCGGATAGGCCGCGCCGGAGTCGTCGATCCGGACTTCCGGTCCAAAGGCTCCCGGAGCGAGCCGCGCGGGAAGCTCGCGACCCGTCGCGTCGAACACGGCGAGGCCTCGGTACGAGAGCACCGCGACGCCACACGCGTCGCGCCACGTCGCCGAACGTCCGCCCGCGTCGACTCCGCCCGGGTCAACGTGGAACGACAGGTCGCCGGTGAACTCGAGGCCGATCACGAGCTCGCCGACACCCGCGGGCGGCACGGCGATCGTCCAACCGTGCTCGAGACCGACCTCTCGGTTCTCGAACCACTCGACGAGTGCGCCGTGATCGAGCTCGACCCGCGCGTGATCGACGGCACTCCGTGAAAGCCCGGGCGCCGTCGCCACCGTCGTGAGGTCCTCGCGTCCGAAGTGCCGCGTGGCGAGCCGCGCCTTCCATTCGGCGCCGACGCCGCTCGCAGCGGTCGCGCGCGGGAAGACTTCGAGACCGTCGCTCGACACGCGCACACGCAGACCCTGCGCGCGATTCGGCGCGGACCACACGTGTGACTCGCCGGGCACCGCGCGGAACTCGTACTCGGCGCGACGCAGGCCGTCGCCGACGCGCGCCGACCAATCGTCGGAGGCTGCGCGCGACTCGATCGTGCTGCGTTCGAGCGACGACGGGAATGGCTGCACGTGTTGCGCCCGCGCCGTGGAACTCGCGGCGGAGAACCCGAGCGAAACCGCGACCGCGAAGACGAACGTGGCAAGCGACGACGTGAGTCGGTGGGCAAGGTGCATCGAAACCTCGACGAACGATTCGGGCTGGAGCGGAGGACGGAGCGCGCGCGACGTCGCGGTCGGATCCCGAGGATCGCCCGCGGGTCGGGGCTTTGGACGCGCCCGGACAACCTACTCGGCGCTCAGGGGGCCAAGGAAAACGAACGAAGGCCGATTCGGAGTTTCGCGCGCGAGCTCGAGCGACCCGACCTGCGGCACCGTTGGGCGCGTTTCGTACCGGCGCGTCGCCTCGCGCGTTTCGTTTCGTACGTGAAGACGCTGCACCGCTGCACCGCTGCAACGCTGCAACGCTGCAACGCGGCACCGCAGCAGCGCGACGGCGCGACGGCGCGACGGCGCGGCAACGCGACAGCGCAGCAAAGCCGCGACGCGCACGACATGCCGATACGCGCGGCTCGTCACGTCGAACCGCGAAGTCGGTCAGCGCGCCGCGAAGGTGTTCATCTGTTGGTTGCGCGCGTGGTCGGTGTAGTTCGCCGGGTTCGACATCCCGGTCGTGTGGCACCAACCGACCACGTGGCCCATCGAGTTGGCGCCGGAGAGTTGTCCGCGCGCTTGTTCGACGGTGCCGTCCTCCGGATCGCTGAGCAGCAGGTTCGTGAAGAAGTTGCACGCGGAACCGCTGTTCGAAGTCGTCCAGTAGTAGACCTCGGCACGCGCCCAACTCGGGATGCCGGCGAGCCACACCGCGGAGTTCGCAGGCACCATGTCGTTGTTCGTGCCGCAGGCGAAGCCGCCCCACGACGCGAGCGGCGTGCCTTGGTACGGCGTCGCGACGCTCTGGATCTTCCGCGGCCCGTAAGCGAAGTCGAGTCCGCTCGTGTAGTAGGTCAAGAGGTGCAACGCCGCGCAGCCGCCTTGGCTGTGACCGACGACGCCGAAGGATCCGAACGTCGAACCGGTCTGCGCGAGGAGCTGCGCGAACTGATCGTGCGTACGGTTCGCGTTGGGATCGAGGAACTCGACTTTCGGTTGCGTGAAGTCCGCCGCGGGCCAGATCGAGCCCGACGAGCAGTAACCGTGCGTCAACACGAGGCCACGATCGGTCGGGTAACGCGTGCCGAGTCCGTGCCCGCCGGCCGAGCTCGCGCCCGAGAACCCGGGGCCCATCAGCATCGCCGCCGTGACGGAACTCGACGGCGCGAAGAAACCGCGCGGCAGGCTGCCGAGCTCGAACGGCAGGCGCTCGCGCCGGTCGAAGACGACGTGCCGATCGGGATCCTGCACGCGCACTTCGCGCAGCTCGAACGGCGGCAACGCGCGGCTTTGCGCGAGCCAACGTACGTCGAGGAAGAGCGGTAGCTGCCACGTGCCTTCACCGGCGGGCTCGACCATCCGTGCGAGCCAACACACGGGCACCGGCGCGCCGTTCGAGTCGCTCCCCCACACTTCTGCGGCGACGAGCAGCTTCGCCGCGGGACCGAGCGCGAACGCGCCGAGATCGAGCCGCACCCGCAACGGATCGTGCACGCTCGCGGTCACGCTGCCGTCGAGGAGCGTGCGGCGTTCGAGCACGTCGAACGCGAGGCGCGCGGTGCGGGACGTGCGCGCGGCGTCGCGCGCGCCGCGGACGAGCTCGACGGTCGCGACCACGGATCCGGAGAGCTCGCGCGGCACGAACGCGCCGAAGCGGCCATCGTGCGCCGCGCCGTCGGCGTGCTCGCCGTCGTCCGCGAGCGGCACGATGAGCTTGACCGGGCCCGCCTCGAACTCGACGGAGCCCTCGAGCGTGTCGCGCGCCGTGGAGTCCGCGAACTCGGCGAGCACCACGAGCGGTTCGCCGGCGACGGTCGTGAACGTGTCGACCCACGCGGCGAGTTCGGCGTCCGCCGCGTCGCGCACGACGAAGAGGCCGCGCGGCTCCGAGGCGCGCGCCGCGACTTCGAAGCGCGCCGTCCAGGCGCCGCGCGGCGCGCCCGCGAAGTCGCGCCGTTCCGCGATCCAACCCGGGAGCGTCTCGACGAGCACCGCGCCGTTCTTCTCGCTCGCTCCGAGCACGGCTTCGAGCTCGTGCAGCGCACCGGTGGCGTCGCGCAAGCTCACGCGCCAGCCCGAAAGGTCCGGCGCCGACCACGCGACGCTCGCGCGGCCTTCCGTGGCGAGCTCGAGCGGCAGTTCCGCGACCCACGCGTCGCCTTCACGCGCGAAGACGAGCTCACGCGCGAACGCTCGCGACGTGCTCGCGACTTCACGCGGCTCCGGCAGACGCACCAGGCCACTGACGACGTCTTCCGGCGGCGCCGCGACCTGTTTCGCGACCGTCTGGGCCACGGCAGGACCAACGATCGACGCCAGGACGCACACGGGAATCGCAGAGCTTCGCATCGCACGCATGGATCGCCTCCTCGAGGCCGATCATGGTACCCGGTGCTCGCGCTGCGCGCGGCGGATCGATGCTCACGCTGCGCGCGGCGGATCGATGGTCACGCTGCGCACGGCAGCTCCATGGTCACGCTGCGCACGGCAGCTCGATGGTCACGCCGCGCGCGTGGGGCGCGCCGGACGCCGAGCTCAGCGCATCACGCTCATCTCGGACGTGACGCCGATCCGCGCCGCGGCGCGGGCACGCGCAAGCGCCGTTTCGGGGTCGATGCGGCCCGCGAGCAGCTCGCGGTAGGCCGCGAGCACGCGCGCCGCCTCTTCGCGGCCCTCGCGGACGAACTCGACGCGGAAACGGCGCACGCCGCGCGCGAGCAGTTCCGGAACGAGCTCGGCGGAGCTCTGCGGCTCGTGGTGGAACACGGTGTTGCGGCAACCGACGTCGACGATCACCGGATGCTCGTGGCCGCGAGCGTCGCCGAGCGAAACGCGCCGGCGTTCGCAGGGCCGACCGCACGTGCGGAAGTCGCGGCCGTGCGAGAGCAGGTGCGCGTAGACGCAGTGCTCGGTATGAAACGTCGGCATGCGGTGCTGCAGCACGACGGTGAAACGCTCGGGATCCGACGCGGCGCACAGCGCGGCGAGCTGCGTGCGGTCGAGGTCGTGCGCCGGCGTCAACGTGGCGAGCCCGCGCGCGAAGAGCTCGCGCGCCGTCAGCGAGTTCGTGACGTTGAGCGAGAAGTCGCCGTGCAACACCGGCTTGCCGTGTGCTCGCGCGTGTTCCTGGGCATGTTCCGGGGCATGTTCCGGGGCATGTTCCGGGGCGGCTTTCCGCGCATGTTCCTCGAAGTGCACGAGCGCGCCCCAGTGGCGCACGAGCACGCCGTCGGGCTCGAGCGCGGCGAGACGTTGGTCGTAACCTTCTTCGCCGGGTTTCTGCACGCGCACGGTCGCGAGCACGACGCGCAAACCGGCGCGGCGCGCGCGTTCGACGGCGCGCGCGAGCCCGACGAGCTCCATCCAGTCGAGCTCGACCTCGGCGAGGCCGAGCTCGATCGCCGCGTCGAGCTGCGCGTCCTCGCGGCACAGCGCGACGAGTTCGGGCATGCCTGACTCGGGCATGCCGCGCGCCGACCCGTCGCGCCCGGCAGCGTCGCGCACGGCAGCGTCGCGTGTGGCAGCGGCGCGCGCAGCATCCGTCGACGCACGGGACGCAGCTCGCCGCTCGCGAACTTCGAACGAGCTCGCGGCGCCGCGTGCCGCGCGCGGCCCACGCTCGATCTGCGGCAAGAGCGCGTCGACCAACGCGCGTTTCAACGCCTTCAACTCGGACACCGGCAAGTGCAAGCCGCTCTCGAGCGCGCCGAGTTCGAGCGCCCCGAGCCGGAACGGCGTGCCGCCGAAGCTCGCGAGTTTCTCCGCGAGCACGTCACGCGCGAGGCCGCGCCCCGACGCGCGCTCGAGCCGCGCGGCCGACGCGACTCGCGCCGTCGCGTGGCTTGCGCGTGCGTCGACGACGAGTGGCTCTCCCGCTCGACCGCTCACGACGAGCTCGACGGCGATGCGGCCGGTCGGCTCCTGCGCCGCGACCACGCGCTCGGTCTCGCGCACGATCGTCGGATCGCCGCTCGCCCACACGCGCATGCCCGGCCGCACGCGCGCGAGGTCCGGGCCCGGCACGCCGAAACGCAAGAGCCAACCGTGCGGCGTCCGCTCCACGCCGAAGACCGGCCCGCCGGGCTCGTTGGGGTTCTCGGGCTCGCCGTCGTCGAACACGACGCCCATGCCGGCGCGCAGGTCGAGCTCGGCCGCGCGCGGACCGTCGCTCGCGTCCGCCGCGCCGCCGAAACCCGCGAGCGCGGCCGACGGAACGCCTTGCGGCGCACCACGCGGCTCGTCCGCGGCGAGCGCACCGGTCCACGGCCGGCCTGCTTCGT
The DNA here is from genome assembly GCA_023150475.1 of Planctomycetota bacterium. GTDB lineage: Bacteria > Planctomycetota > UBA1135 > UBA1135 > JACRIN01. Next base: position 52,131 of record JAKLKU010000008.1, on the reverse strand, counting down.
CGCGCTCGACGAACACGCGCTCGCGTTCGACCTTCGCCACCCGGCCGACGTAGACGCCGCGATGTTTCGGGAAACGGCCTTCGACCAGCGTCTGGTGATCCGACCCGCCGAGGAACCCGTCGCCGAAGCCGCGGGTGTACGCGAGGCTCGCGCGCAACAGGTCGCCGGCGAGCGGCTCGCCCTGCGACTCGGCGCCCGCGGCGAGCCGATCGAGCTGGCGGCGGTACAACGCCGTCGCCGTGAACACGTACGGCGCGCTCTTCTGCCGGCCTTCGATCTTGAGCCCGTGCACGCCGACGTCGACGAGCTCGGCGATCGCGCGCACGCCGGCGAGGTCCTTCGGCGAGAGCAGGTACTTCACGTCGCCGAGCTCGCGCCGTTCGCCGTCGACGATCAAGTCGTACGGCAACCGACACGACTGCGCGCACTCGCCGCGGTTCGCCGAGCGGCCGCTCCACGTCGCCGACGTCAGGCACTGGCCCGACCACGCGACGCACAACGCGCCGTGGACGAACACTTCGAGCTCGAGCTCGGTGCCCGCGGCGAAACGGCGGATCTCCGGCACCGAGAGCTCGCGCGGCACGACGACGCGCGTCACGCCGAGGCTCGCGGCGAAACGCGCCGCTTCCGGGCTCGAGATCGTCATCTGCGTGCTCGCGTGCACTTCGAGGCCGGGCGCGAGCTCGCGCGCGACGAGCGCGACCGCCGGATCCTGCACGATCAACGCGTCGATGCCGCATTCGTCCGCGCGGACGATCAAACGCTCGACGAAAGCGAGCTCCTCCTCGAACACCAACGTGTTGAGCGCGAGGTAGGCCTTGGCTCCGGCGCGGTGGATCCGCGCGACGGTCTCGGCGAGGTTCGCGAGCTCGAAGTTGCCGGCGCGAGCCCGCGCGTTGAAACCCTCGGCGAGGCCGAAGTAGACCGCGTCGGCGCCTGCGGCGAGCGCCGCGGCGAGCGCGTCCGCGTCGCCGGCGGGCGCGAGCACCTCCGGCGCCCGCGCGGCGCGCGGCGCGCGCTTCGCCAAGTTCTCGCGCTCGGTCGTCATCGCGCCGACGTTACCATCCGTCGCGCTTGGCTCGGAAGAAGCAGCAACGCCGGCGAACGAACGTCGAGCGCGCGCCGCGTGCCGCCGAGTCGCGTCGCACGGGCGCCGCGGCTCGCGCCGCCGTCCCCGGAGCGAGCGTCTCGGCGCAGAGCGCGAGCGTGCCGACCGCGGTGCGAGCCTTGCGCGCCCGCATGGACCGCTTGAATGCGCGCCTCGCCGCCGACGTGCAGGCGCGGGCCCGTCTCGCGCTCGAGATCGCTCGCGAGAAAGCGAAACACGGCCTGCCCGCCGCGGATCCGGTGCGCGAGCGCGACATGCTGCGCCGCGTGCTCGACGAAGCGCCGCCGGGCCTGCCGCGCTGCGACCTCGCGCGAGTCTTCAAGACGCTCTTCGTCGCGTCACGCGAGCTCGTGCTCGCCGACCGCGCCGACGACGCGCCCGCGTGCCCGCCTCGACGGCGACCGACGCCCGGCCCGCGCGTCGGCGCGGGGCGATCCCGCGGCACGCGCGTCCGCGCGCGGCCATCCGGCGAAACGCGCGTCAGCGCGCGGCGATCCAATCAGTGACGAGCTCGACGTAGCCGTCCGCGAAACGCGGCCAGCGAAACGCAGCGCCGGGCGGGACGACGCGGAGCTGGTGGTCGGCCTCCGCGAACACGCGCACGGTCCGCGCGCCACCCGACGACGCGAAGAGCGGCGTGAGGATCTCGACGCTCCGGGCGACCGGGATCCGTTCGTCGCGGGAGCCGAGCACGACGAGCGCCGGGCAGGAGCTCGCGCGCCACGCGGCCGCCGGGTCGAGCTTCCACGAGTTCCAGGTCATCGAGTGCCGCCGCTCGTCTGCGTTCGGCACGTACCGCGGCAACGCGATGCGGCCCCAACCCGCGGCGTGCGCCGCGTCGAGGTCTGTCTGCAACGCGTCCGCGCCCGTGAGCTCGTCGGTGAACGCGAAGAGTCGCTGCCAGAGCTCGCGCGCTCGCTGCCGCACGCGCTCGTCGTAGCCCGCGCGGGTGAGCCGCCCGAGCGCCTGCTCGACGATGAACTCCGCGTCGGTGGTCGCGTTGCCGGACACCGCGACGACGAACGCGAGCCGCGGATCACGCGCGGCGATCAACGGCGCAAGGACCGCGCCTTGGCTGAAGCCGAACACGCCGACGCGAGCCGGATCGACGTCGGCGCGGGCGCGCAGGAGCTCGATCGCTGCGAGCGCGTCCGCCACCAGGTCGTCGACGCGTCCGATGTCCGTCGGCCGCTCGCGCAGCTCGAGCTCCGGGAACTCGGTCACGTTGCGCTTGTCGAAGGCCACGACGACGACGCCGCGCTCGGCGAGCCGGAGCGCCCAACCGTTGTGCTCCTCCTTGCGCCGCTGCCCCGTGCCGGGGAGCAAAACGACGGCCGCGCGACGCGCGGTCGCCGGTTGGACGCTCGTGAACACGTTCGCCGCGGCGCGCCACCCGTCGCGCGAGACGGTCGCGGGCTCGATGCGCACGCCGCTCGCCGGCGTGTCGACTTCCGTCGTGAGTGCGAGCTCGATCTCCAGCGTGAGCTCGCCTTCGTCCACGCGCCCGACGAGGCGCGACCCGTCGTGTCGCAGCGGCAGCGAGAGCACGCGCTCGCCGTCGGCGACGCGCAGCGTGAGCCACGGCGCGTCCCAACACACTTCGACGCACGGCACGTTCCACTGCAACGAGGACGGCGTCGACGTGCTCGCCACCAGGTGCCCCTCTTCCTCGCGCAACCAGACGCTCGTCTCGAGCCGTTCGCCGGCGCACGTGACCGCGCCGACGAACCGGCCGAGCGGCGGCGGCGCGAGGTCCTCGATTCGCTGCGTCGTCGGATCGAGCCGCACGAAGGACTGCTCGGAGCGCGTGTCGCCGAACTGCAGGACCACGCGCAGGTGCGACGCGTCCGTGCGCTCGAGCTCGATGTGGCCGAGCTCGGTGCCCCCGAGCTCGGTGTGGCCGAGCTCGGTGTGGCCGAGCTCGATGTGTCCGAGCTCGGTGTGGCCGAGCTCGATGCGCTCGCGGTGCGCGTCCGCCGCGAAGACGCAGCGGCGCCCGTCGCTTTCGACGAGCGACCAACTCAGCGCGCCGCTGACGAGCCGCGCTGCGCCGCCGGCGAGCGTGATCGCCGAGCGCTCGTCGACGATCCGCGTGCCCGAGCAGAGCCGGTAGGTCTCGTTCTCCAGCCGCTCCGGACCCGACCGCGACCACCGCTCGTAGACCGGCCCGCCCGCGGACTCGCTCCGCCAGTCGCCGACCAGCCAGTCCAAGCCCTCGAGCGAGGCACCGAGCTCCGGCGCGGCGGTGCCGCGGCTCGCACAGCCGCCGCTCGCCGCGCCACAGGCCGAGATGGCGATCGACGAAAGGATCCCGAGCCAAGTCGCGTTGCGCATGGCGTCAGGTTACCGACGCGAGCGCGACACATTCAGCGCGGCGATTTCGCGGCTCTCGCCGCGCCGTTCGACTTCGGCTCGCGGGTCGACAACTTCGCGCCGACCTTCGGCAGGAAGTCGGTCGAACGCATCCGACCGCGCGCCCACTTCTGGTGGACTTCGATCAGCCGGCCGGGCCACGACTTCTCGCTCGCAGGGACGTTCAGCAGGTGCACCTGCATCCCGGGACGCAGACCGCGCGCCCAACCCGCGTCGACGACGAACTCGATGCCGTTGTTGAGCGGCACGCCGTGGCGTTCGGTCACCGTCTCGATCACCTTCATCTCGACGGGCTCGGGCACGATCCTCGCCGCGAACTGCAGCGGCAACGTGGCTTGCACCGGCGCGTCCACGGGCTCCGCGAGTTCCGGCGCGAGCATCGCCGTCTTCGGCAGACGTCGGCCGGCGTTGACCAGGTTGCAGAAGGCGGCGAGCTGGACCTCGGGCAGGAAGCAGCGCTGCGTACCGTACGCCACGACGGCGGCTCGCGAGCTCGCGCCGACCGTGCGCATGATCGAGTCGTGCTCGGGGTCGAGGATCAGCCACCCGCCCTCGAAGCGCGCCCAACCGAGCTCGTCGCGCGTCGGCGTGCCATGCGCATCGATCGCGGTCCACGTGTACGACCCATCGCGCCGCAGCTCGAACACTTCGCGCTCCGCGAAGCTCGCCTCGATCGCGTTCGCGGCGTGCGCCGGAGCGGTGCCCGCTTGCACACGCTCATAGCGCGCGAATGCCCACTCGGGCAGTCCGAGCGGTGCGCGCACCACGCGCGTCGTCTGCGCGGTCGGCGCGGCACCTTCGAGCGCAGTGTGGATGGTCCGTGGACCGCCGCACGCGGCGACGAACGCGAGGCAGGCGAGCAGCCCGGTGACCAGTCCCGTGACCGGCCCGGCGACCCGCCCTGAGACGCGCGAGGTCGCGGACGGCAACGAGGGAAGGCGTGGGGAAAGCGAGCGGAAGAGCGGCACGGTGGAACCGAAGGGCGCACCAATATAGACGGCTTCGCGCAAGCGGGGACCGTCCGCCAAAGGTGGACTCACGGACGCGTAGCGCCGATGCGAAACGCTTTCCCTTCGCAGACACGAAACGCGCACGGCCGCAAGTGCGGCGCTCATGGCGCGCGTGGATGACGGGTCGACAGGCGCGAGCCGACGGCCGGCACGAAGGGCGTGAAGCGCATGCGGCCGCGAGCCGTGTGCTCCCCGACTTCGACGAGTCGGCCGCTCCAGGGAATCTCGTCGGCCGACGGCAGGTCGAGCGTCCAGAGCTCGTGCCCGACGCGCAAGCCGTCCGCCGCGCCGCGATCGAGCGTGAACTCCACGCGATCCCCGCGTTCACCGAGCGCGCGCCGATCGACCGCGGTGAGCACGGTCGCGATCACGGGCTCGGCGAGCACGTAGTCCGCGTACTCGGGCGGAAGCGTCGCTTCGAGCTCGGACTCCACGCTCTGCGACGAGTCCTTGGCGAGCAAGAACCGCGGGCCCAACGGAAGGCCACGGTTGACGTCGTTAGCGAAACGCACGACGTCTCGCTCGCGCAAGAAGCAACGGCGTTCGCGCCACCGCGCGACGCAGCCGCGTGGAACGGAGGCTCGTCTTTCGCCCGCGTGCCCTTCGTCGCGCGTGAGCTCGAGCCAACCGCCGACGAGCCGCACGCTGCCCCGCTCTTCGTAAGGCCTTCTGCCCGCGGAGTGTCCGTACGACTTCCACGAGTACGTTCCGTCCGCGAAGAGCTCGATCGACTCCGACGTGTCGGTCCAGTACTGCCGGTACTCGGTGAACGCCCAGGCCGGCAACACTGCGGCGACCGCGGGCTCGCGACGCGGGACGGCCGGATCACCCGGCGCGGCCTCGAACGTCCGCCTGCCCGCGACGACCCGTTCGTTCGCAGGCGCGTCCGACGGCCGAGGCTCGCTCGCGCAAGCGACCGACAGGACCAGCGCGACGAGCGGGGCTGCGCAGACAACGACCAGGAACTCGACGAAACGCCTCACCGACTTCGCAAGTACCCGCACAGCCAATGTCGGCTACTCGACGACGAACGCGTTGCGGAGCACCGCGCGTCGAGTTCCGCGCGAGACACGTCCGATCGAGCGCTCGAAGCGGTCCGTCAGAGCGACTGATCGAGGATCACCAGCGTGCGCGGCGAACCCAGCGTGACGGTGTTGCTGCCGTCCCACGCCAGGAGCTGCAGGAACAGCGTCGCTCCGGTTCCCGCGGGGAGCAGGTCGGGGATCGGCAAATCGGTCGTCAGGGTGCCCGACCCGGGGACGATACCAAGGAACGCCCGCCCGTTCGACGGCGGCCGCTCGGTGCACGACACGCCGGACCAGGCGCTCATCCAGGTCCAATCCGGTTCGACGGACGTGTAGAGGAACACGCGGTCGCCGGGAGCCGCCTTGATCGTGACTTGCGCGCTCGAGAGCTCCCGCACGGGGCTCGCGACATCGAGTTGCTTCGAGCCGCCGCTCAAGACCTGGAGCGAGCCGGGGAACCCACAGACATCCGGCGAGAGGCCCAGGCATCCGGCGTACGGCGCGCAGCCGCCGAGTCCGCCCGCGAACATCGAGGCGAGCGCCGGCATCTCGTTCAGCACGCCGCTCAGCAGCACGCCACAACCACCGACGCCCTTGTGTCCCCATGACGCGTAGGCGTCGCCGCCCCATCCGCCTTCGAAGTACGACCCGCTGCTGAACAGGAACGAGGCCGCGGCGTGACATCCGGCTCCGCCGTCACCGCCTGCGTAGCTCGTGTAGTAGTCGGATCCACCCCACCCTCCCGTGACGTCGCAGTCGTAGAACGCGACGGACGAACTCGACGCATACACGCCGGGACCGCCGTTGAGCGCGCCCAAACGCCCGCCAACGAGCACGCAATTCGAGAAGGCGACGTTGGTGCTCTGCTGAACGTCCGCGCCTGCCGCGGCGCTCACCGTCTGCCCGTCCGCACCGACGATTCGGCTGCGATCGATCCGCACGGCGCCGGCGCTGTTCGTCAGCGCGAGTCGTTGGACTCCACCGGACCACCCATTCTTCTGCAGGCCGGAGAGCACGACGCGGTGGCTCGCCGACAAATCCGTGATGGAGATCGCCCCGGTCGAGACCGCCGCCGCCGTGTCGGCGACGATCGACACCGACTCGTCACCGATCGACAGCGCCCCATACGTGCCGGCCTTGACGAGCACGATGTCGCCGTCGCTCGCCGCGTCGACCGCGGCTTGGAGCTGCGTGTAGGGGCCTGTCGGCGAAACGACGAGCACTTGGGATTGGGCACTCGCACCGTCGGTGAGAACCGAGAGCGAGAGCGTCAGAGCGAGCGAGAATCTCGTGCGCATTTTTTCCTCCAGCGACCGCGCATCGGAACGGGCGAGTTGCCCGCGATGCGCGCTCAACCGACGAATCGCTCGGGACGTGCCGTTCGGGTCGACTCGACAGCGAGTTTCCGACGCGAGTTCATGCTCCGCCTCCCAGCACCACGCCGACATGCGGCGCAGTGCGTACGCTTCGGCGCGAGAGAGCTCGCGCTCGGTGAAATCCGGTCCGCGCTCGCTCGCGGCGCGCCGTTTCCTTCCTCGCGAACCCCAGCGAAGATGGAGCGTGCGCACTGCGTCCCGGTCTGCGCCGATGCTCCACACACCGCTTGCGATCGTCTTCCTCCTGGTCGGTGACTTCGTCCAAGAGGACGCGGCGCTCGTCCCGTCGGCCGAGACGCCGCGCGAAACGCGGGGAGTGCTGCTGAAGTCGGACGCCGTGTCTCCGGGATTCACACTCGTCGCGCCGCTCCAATCGAAGTCGACGTATCTCGTCGATCTCGATGGCACCGTCGTCCGCGAGTGGAAGAGCGATTCCCTCCCAGGGCAAGCCGCCTACTTGCGCGAGAACGGACATCTCCTGCGCGCGGAGCGAGTGCAGAACGGATTCCAGGGTGGCGGTGGCGCAGGGGGGCGCGTGCGCGAACTCGACCTCGACGGCAACGTCGTCTGGGAGTACGTGTGCTCGGATGCGACGCGTCTCTCGCATCACGACTTCGAGTTCCTCCCGAACGGACATCTCCTGCTGATCGCTTGGGAACGCAAGCGCGCCGAGGAGGCCTTCGAAGCGGGCCGGCATCCGCGCTCGCTCCAATTCGGAGAGTTCTGGTCCGACATGCTGCTCGAAATCGAGCTCACCCCGCCATCGGGCGGCAACGTGGTGTGGGAATGGCACGCGTGGGACCACGTGGTCCAAGAGCGCACAGCGACGAGGCCCAACTACGGCAAGATCGCCGAGCACCCCGAACGCATCGACGTCAACGCGGATCGGCCTGCGCGCTCGGAGGAGGAAGAGGCTCGCGAGCTCGACACCCTGCGCCGTCTGGGATACGTGGAAGCGGCGCCGAGGTCTTCCGCCGACGACGCGCGCACGCAGCGCGTGGGCTCGTCGAACCGGGGCGATTGGTTGCACGCGAACGCGGTCGCGTTCGAGCCCGAGCTCGACCTCATCGCACTGAGCGTCCATTCGATCTCCGAGGTCTGGATCATCGACCACTCGACGACGAGCGCGGAAGCGCGCACGTCGAAGGGCGGCCGCCGTGGACGGGGTGGTGACTTGCTCGCGCGTTTCGGCAATCCGCAGGTGCACGGCGCAGGCACCCCGAAGGAGCAGGTCCTGTTCGGCCAGCACGACGTGCAGTGGATCCCCGGAGGCGAGTCCGGCCCTCGGCGCCTGCTCGTCTTCAACAACGGACTCGGCAAGCTCGGTAGTGGTTCGTCCGTCGACGAGTTCGCGATCGATCTCTCGCTCGAGAGCGTGAATCGTGGTCTGCCGCGGGTGACGCACGTCTGGACGTACGCGGATGCGCGCATCGACTCGGGTCATCTCTCGGGCGTGCAACGCCTGCCGAACGGAAACACGCTTGTTTGCGCCGGCGAGACGGGCCGGATCGTCGAGGTGACCCCGCGAGGTGAGATCGCTTGGGACTTCCTGAGCCCGTTCGGAGGCGACGTCGCCGCGGATCCCACGGGCGAACGCGCCGGCGCTCCGCGGCGTCCCGGCCTGGATGACGGATCCGCGCGACTCGCGGATGCGGCTCGCGATGCGCGCTACTCGCTCTTCCGTGCCTCCCGTTACGCCGTCGATCACCCCGGCGTGGTCGCCGCGCTCCTTCGGAAGAGCGCGCAGCGCTGACGACTCGCCCTCGCGGGCCGATTCGTGGAGCGCGGCTCGACGTTCAAAGCCGCGGCACGACGAGCTCGACTCCCGATGCTCGCGCGCGAACGCGTTTCGGATCGAAGAGCGCGAGTGCATGGTCGGTGATGGCGTGCGTGTTGCCGTCCTGCCCGTGGAGGTCGAGCTGAATGACGTAGTTCGCGAGTTCGTCCGCTTCGCCCGTCCAATAGCCCTCGGGTGTGTGGATCAGCTCCTCGACGCCGCCCGGCGCCGCGCGACGCCACAGCACGCGGCCCGTCCGAGTATCGATGCCGATGGCTCCGTCGAAGTGGATCGAGAGCCCGACGCCGCCTGCGCCGGCTCGCACCGGTCCCGAACGAATCGCCCGGTCGAGTTCACGCACCGTCGGCTCGAGCTCCACGCCGTCGAGCGCCATCACGCTGCTCGCGAACGCGAACCAGAGACGGCGGCTGTCGCCGCTCCAGGTGAGCTCGACGGGCTCGCCCATCCGGCCGCCACGGTGGTCGCTGTCGTAGAGCCGGCGCTTGCTCGCGATGTCGAGCACGACGACGTACGCGCCGGGAGCCGTCGAGTACGCGAGCTTCGAACCATCCGGTGAGAACGCGACCTGCGACGTAAACGTCTCGAAGATGCCTTGCTGCTCGTCGTCGAGCAGCAGCTCGCGCGTCGCCAGGTCCCACAGGCGCACGTGGGAGTCCTCGTGCGTCGTCGCGAGCCGCCGGCCGTCGGGATGGAAGCGCGCGAAGTGCACCGGGGAGCTCGTCTCCAACGCCGGGTCCGACTCCGCGCCGGACTCCGCGTCGAAGAAGCGCGCTTGGCCCAGCGGGGCCCAGACGATGCGCTTGCCGTCGGGCGACCAGTCTGCGCGGACCTCGAAGAAGCCGCCCATCGCTTCGCTCCAAGCGCGCACGAGCTTTCCGTCGGCGTCGACGAGCAGCGCACCGAGATCCGCGCCGGCGACCAACCAGCGGCGCCGGTCGGGCGACTGCGAGACCAGGGCTCCGAACGGCCAGCGATCGCGCTCGCGCCGACCGTCGAGACGGCCGACCTCGCTTGCCGCGCCCCCGTCGGTCGGCACGAAGCGGAACACGCCGTCGATCGTCAGCACGCCGAGGCGCGCACCGCTCGCGTCGAACGCGAGCGTCCAGACTTGCGAGTCGAAGGATGCGATCCGGCGAAGCCTCGCGCCCGTGCGCGCGTCGAGCAGATCGATCGCGCCTTCGTCGTGCCCGTGACGGTTCACTGCGAGCGCGCCGAGCTCTCCGTTGCGGTCGGCGGCGGCGGCACAGATGCCCCACTCACTCGTCGTGTCGTAGAGCTTGCGCACCGGCTGTGCGTGCTCCAGCCTCGCGCGCACGGACTCGGCGCCCTCGAGCTTCGGCGGCGGCGCCGCGCGCAGCTTCGCGGGCCACAGCGGATCGCCGCGCACGCTCGCGAGGTCGGGATCCCACTCGGCGAGCGCTGCGTCGGCGTAGCCGTGCTCCGCGGCGCGATTCAGCGTCGCGAGCGCGAGCTCACGCTCCCCCGCTCGCGCCCACGCGCACGCGAGGCCGTAGTGCAACGTCGGCTGCTCCGGCGCGAGCGCGAGCGCCGCCGTGAACTGCTCGGCCGCCTTTCGCCCGTCGCCGGCGACCAAACTCGCATCCGCCGCGCGGTGAAGGCGGATGACCTCCGCGGCACCAAGCGACTGCACGCAGATCGGCACGAGGGACAGCAGGGCGAGCAGCATCGAGGCCTCCGCTACTGCTTGCTGCTTGCGGCAAGAACGTCACGCGGAATCTCCAGCCTGCCACGTTCGTCGCGACTGGACCGAACACGCTCGTGCGAAACGGTCCCGGGTCGCTGCGTCCGGGTCGCTACGCCAGAGGCGCCGCGCCAGAGTCGCTGCAACTGTGGCGGACGACCTGACTCAGACCCCGCGCCGCGGAAGCGCGACACAGGTTCACGCGAACACTTCGCGCACCACGTGGCCCGCCACGTCGGTCAGGCGGAAGTCGCGGCCTGCGTAGCGGTAGGTCAACTGCTCGTGATCGAGGCCGAGCAGCGCGAGCACGGTCGCGTGGAAGTCGTGCACGTGGACCTTGTCGACGCTCGCGTAGAAACCGTAGTCGTCGGTCGCGCCGTAGCTCGCGCCGCGTTTCGTGCCGCCGCCGGCGAGCCACACGGTGAAGCCGTGCGGGTTGTGGTCGCGACCGACTCCTTCTCCGGAGCCTTGCGCGGTCGGCGTGCGACCGAATTCGCCCGCCCAGATCACCAACGTGTCGTCGAGGAGCCCACGCGCGCGGAGATCCGTGAGCAGCCCCGCGATCGGCAAGTCGACTTCGCGCGCGTTCTTCTCGTGGAGCTCCTTCAGCTTCTCGTGTTGGTCCCACTTGTAGCTGTGCGTGCACTGCACGAAGCGCACGCCCGCTTCCGAGAGCCGCCGCGCCATCAGGCACTGCCGCCCGAAGTTCTCCGTCACCGGGTCGTCGAGCCCGTAGAGCTTCTTCGTCTCCGGCGATTCGTTCGCGAGGTCGAGCACGCCCGGCGCTTCCATCTGCATGCGGAACGCGAGTTCGAAGCTCGCGATGCGTGACTCGAGGCGATCGTCGTGCCCCTGCCGCTCGGCGTGTTCGCGGTTCAAGTCGCGCAGCAGGTCGAGCTCGGCGCGCTGCACGTCGCTCGCGACGTCGGAGCGCGTCAGGTGCTCGATCACGGCCTTCGACGCTGGAATCGCCGCGTTGCCGATCGGCGTGCCTTGGTAGACACCCGGCAGGAACGCGCTCGACCAGTTGTTGACGCCGCCGTGGCCGAGCGTCGGACAGATCGTGACGAAACCCGGCAGGTTCTGGTTCTCGCTGCCGAGCCCGTAGAGCAACCACGAGCCCAGGCTCGGTCGCACGAACGTCGCGGAGCCCGTGTGCAGCGCGAGCAACGCACCGCCGTGCGCTTCGTTGGTGCCGTGCAACGAGTGGATGAAGCAGAGCTCGTCCGCTTTCGCGCCGACGTGCGGGAAGAGCTCGCTCGCCCAGTGCCCGCACTCGCCGTGCTGTTGCCACTTCCACGGCGACGCATACAGGTTGCCGGTCTGCGCGAACTGCACGCGCGGCTTCTCGAACGGCAACGGCTTGTCGTGGTCGCGCTGCAGCAGCGGCTTGTAGTCGAACGTGTCGACTTGGCTCGGCCCGCCGTGCATGAAGAGGAAGATCACGCGCTTCGCCCGCGGCGGAAAATGCGGCGCGCGCGGCGCGAGCGGATTCGCGGCGTCGGCGCGTGAGAACGCGCGAGCCTCGCCGGCGAGCAGCGAGTGCAGCGCGAGCGCGCCGAATCCCGCGCCGAGGCGCGTCACGAGCTGTCTGCGGCTCACACCGAAGTCGCGCATCGTCAATCCACGTAGAGGAACTCGTTCGAGACCAGCAACGCCTGCGCGAGCCCGATCCACACTTCGGCGTCGAGGTCGACCGGGGCCGCGGTCGTCGGGCCGTCCAGCGGGTCCAGGTCACCGCGGCTTTGCGGCTCGGCGGCGGCGAGCAGCGGCGAGCGCGCCGGCTCGTTGCCGGCGGTCGGCACCGCGGCGTCCTTCGAGCGCAGCTCGGCGAAGAAGTCGATCGCGCGTTGGCGTTCGCGTTCACTCGGCTCGCGGCAGAGCGTGCGACGCCAGAGCCACGCGATGCGCTCGCCTTCGCGTTCGGGTTCGGCGGCGCGCGCGAGCTCCGCGAGCGCGACGGCGTTGACGCGCACTTCGTCGGAGTTCATCAGGTAGAGCGCCTGCGGCGCGGCGACGGTCTCCGGGCGCACGTCGATCGGCGTGCTCGGGTCGTTGTAGTCGAACGCCGCGAAGAAGCCGTACATCGCGTTGCGGATGATCGGCAGGTAGAGCGAGCGGCGCGTCGACTGGTAGCGCGCTTGGTCGGCGGATTGGTCGTTGGTGACGTACTCGCCGCTCTTCGTCTCGAGCGCCGCGCCGCCCTGCGCGCGATCGAGCCGATTCGCCACGGCGAGCCACGCGTCGCGCAACACTTCCGCTTCGAGGCGCCGGCGGTTCTGGCGCGAGAGCAGCCGATTCTCGGGGTCGTGTTCGTGCGCGAGCGCGTCGCCGCGCGTCGACATGCGGTACGTGTTCGACGTCACGATCAAACGGTGCAGCGACTTGAGCGAGCCGTGGCGACGCTGGAGCTCGTGCGCGAGCCAATCGAGCAGCTCGGGGTGCGTCGGCGGATCGCCGCGCACGCCGAAGTTCGACGTCGACGCGACGATGCCGCGGCCGAAATGCCCCGCCCACACGCGGTTCGCGATCACGCGCCACGTCAGCGGATGGCGTGGATCGACCAGCCACTGCGCGAGCTCGAGCCGCCCGCTCGCAGCCTGCGGCATCGCCGGCGGCGGAAGCACGTGCGCGGTCGCCGACAACACGCCTCGCGGCACCGCTTCGGCTTCGAGGCTCAAGTGGCTGCCGCGTTTGTGCACCGGCAGGTCGACGATCTCGCCGTCCTGCACGGCCAGGGCGCGCGGGAACGGCGCGGGCATGTTCGCCGCGAGCTCGTCGGCTCGGCCGCGCAGCGCGGCGAGTTCGGTCCGCGCTTCGGGCGCGAAGAACGACTCGAGGTCGCCCGCGCGCAACGCGAACGGCGCGTGTTTGCCGTGCAGCACTTGGCGAACGGCCTCGGCGTCGGCGCTCGCGAGCGCCTTGGACTTCTCGCCTTCGCGCGCCTGGCTCTCGCGCCATTCGGCTTCGATCGCGGAGAAGAGCGTCTGGTAACGGCCGGCGAGCTCTTCGAGCGAACGCGGCGCGAGCCCATCGACGAGCGCCAGGACACGCGCGCCGAGCGCGGGCTCTCGCGACCTCAGGCTCGCGACGACTTCCGGCGCACGCGCGGGCCAGTCTCCCGGAGCGAGCGCCGCGAACGCGTGCCACGGCGCGAACACGGCGTCGCCGCGCTGCGCCGTGACTTCGAGGTGCACCGCGAAGTTGCGCACGAGCTCCGGCACGAGCCCTTCGGCCCATGGATTGTCGGCGAGGTACCACTCGGCGTCGCCCGCGGGCGCCAACACGAGCTTGTCGAGGTGCGGCACGCTCGACGGCCGCTCGAAACGCACGACGTTGCGGCCCGCCTGGAAGTCGAGCGCGCCGACGCACTCCCAACGTTGGCCGTCGAGGAAGAAGCTACCGGTCTTCGCGCCGAACGCCGCTTCCGCGACGACCGTTCCGTTCAGGAGCACGCGCATCGGCCGCTCTTCGGCCGACGCGTAACGCACGTCGAGCACGAGCCGCGCCGCCGCTTCGAGCGTCACGTCGTACTCGGCGAACTGCTCACCCGGGTTGCCCGTGCGCGCGATCGCGACTTCGGCGTCGCCCCAGGTCTCGCGGTCGACGATCAGGTTGCCGCGGCTCTGCTCCTCGGCCTCGATCGACGTCGCACGCGCGGCCGCGACGGTGCCCGCGAGCAGATAACGCGCGACGTTGCGGCGCCATTCGGTCTGCAGCGCGCCGGTCTGCTGCTCCGTGAAGGCCGCGAGTGCGCTCTGCGCGTCCGCGCTCGCCTTCGCGTGGGCCGCGGCCGCGTCGCGTTCGGCGCGCGACGCGAGCTCGCGTTCGCGCCAACGCGACACGAAGTCGAAGTTCGCCATCGTGCTCGTGCTCTTGAACACGCCGGCGAGCGCGTAGTAGTCGCGCGTCGACACCGGATCGAACTTGTGGTCGTGGCAACGCGCGCAACCGAGCGTCAGGCCGAGCAACGCCTTGCCCGCGACGTCGAGTTGTTCGTCGACGACGTCGATCGCGAGCTTCGCCTTGTCCTGCTCCGCGAGCATCTTCGGGCCGAGCACCAGGAAGCCGGTCGCGGCGAGCTGGTCCGCGAGCGCCTCGCGGCCGCCCAGACCTGGGGAACCGGCGGCGTCCGCGGGCTCCGGCAAGAGGTCGCCGGCGAGTTGCTCGGTCACGAACCGGTCGTACGGCTTGTCCTGGTTCAGCGAGCGCACGACGTAGTCGCGGTAGCGCCACGCTTCGCTCATCGCCAGGTTCTCGTCGAGCCCGTTCGAGTCCGCGTAGCGCGCGAGGTCGAGCCAATAGCGGCCCCAACGCTCGCCGTAGTGCGGCGAGTTCAGCAAACGGTCGACGACGCGCTCGTACGCGTCGGGCTCCGGATCGTGCTCGAACTCGGCGAGCTGCTCCGGCGTCGGCGGCAGTCCGATCAAGTCGAACGAAATGCGCTCGAGGAGCTCGCGTTTCGTCGCGGGCGGCGCAGGTGCGAGCCCTGCGCTCTCGAGCCGCGCGAGCACGAACCGGTCGACGCCGTTGCGCACCCACGCTTCGTCGCGCACCGCGGGCGGCGTCGGATCCTGCAGCGCGCGAAACGCCCAATGCTCCTCCGGCCGCGGGATCGAATGCGCCGGCTGCAAAGCCGCGCCGCCTTCGCGCGGATCGGGCGCGCCGCGGCGCACCCATTCGACGAGCACGTCGATCTCCGCGTCGTCGAGCTTGCCCTTCGGCGGCATCTGCAGCTCGAAGTCGTCGTAGCGGATCGCGCGCACCAGCGGACTCGCGTCGGGGTCGCCGGGCACGACCGCCGCGCCGAGCGCGGCCCCACGCGACCAACCTTCGCGCGTGTCGAGCACGAGCCCGCCTTTCGGCTTCGCGAGCTCCGAGGAATGGCAGGAGAGGCAGCGCTCCTCGAGCACCGGCCGCACGCGCTTCTCGAAGAACTCGAGCTCGTCCGCGCTCGGGGCGCCCGTTTGCGGCGAACTCCCTTGCGACTTCGGCGACGCCCACGCGATGGCCGACGCGAAAAGCGTCGCACACGCGAGTGCTCCGACGTTGAACGAGGCCCGTTGCATGCGACGTCCGCGAGGACGGTCCGATGCTAACGAGAAACCGGCGGCTCGGGACCGTCCGCGTGGAAGCGATGCGCGGACTCGCGCGGCGCCGCTCGAACGCGCCGCCACCGAGTCCGACACATCCGCAAGCCGCGCGCCAAAGACGCGCAACGGTGCGATTCGCTCAGTTCGGGAGCGGCGTCAGCTCGACCTTGCGGAACTCGGCGACCGCGCCTTCCGCTTGGATCGCGATCTGGCCTCGGTCGGCGGTGCACTGCGAGCCTTGGTTGACGAGCTCGCCGTTGACCCAGACGGTGATCTGCCGGCCGCGGCACTCGATCACCATCTGGTTCCACTCGCCGATCGGCTTCTCCGAACCGTCGGTGAGGTTCTTGATGCGGCGCGCCTTGTCGCCGTCGACGCCCCACTTCTCCTTCGGGCCGCGGCGCGTCTCCATGTCGACGACGACGATGTCCTCGCCGATGCACCAGAAGTCGCCGGCGTTGCCGACGTGCATCTGGCACTCGATCGACTGCGGGAACATGCCGTAGAGCCGGCGCGGCGTCGACGAGTGGACCAGGATGCCGCAGTTGCCGGGCTCCCCCGGCCAGCGGTATTCGACGACGAGTTTGTAGTCCGCGAACGAAGCGTCGGTGATCAGGTGACCCGGCGGATTGCCGAGGCTGACGAGCACGCCGTCGCGGACCGCGAACGACGGCGGCACGTCGGTCTTGCCGTCGGCTTCGGGCACGTCGGCGTGCCAACCGGAGAGATCGTGGCCGTTGAAGAGCGCGATGGGCTCGGACACGGACGGAGTGGACTGACACGCGGCGGCGAAGGCGAGGACGAGGACGGCAGTGAGGTGGCGCATGCCGCGTACGCTAGCAATCGCGGCTTCCGCTCCAAACGGGCCCTACTGCGTGGCGGCGCCTTGGACTCCGCGGTAGACACGGATGGAATCGCCGCCGAAGCGGACGCCGTCGGCGACGAACTCGGCGACGAGTGCGTGGCTCGCCGCGAACTCCGCGTAGGCGTCGACGAGGGCCGTGAAGCGCTCGGGATCCTGCGCGACGGCGCGACGCGTCCAGTCGGTGAGCACGACGTAGTCGAAGGTCTCGGCGCGCGTTCGGGCTCGCGCTTCGACCGCACAGCGCACTTCGGTGACGTCGAAGGCCGGGGCGCGCGTCGCGAGCGGAGGACCGCGTTGTTCGCAGAGGATGCGCGCGCCGGGCTCGAGGTGCTCGCGGATCCACTCGAGCGCCGGACCGCGGACGTCCGCGAGCCGCGCGGCGCGCCACTCGGCCGCGGAGACGCGCGTCGGCTCCAACAAGACGAAACCGACGAGCACGACGCTCGAGGCGATCGCGACGAGCCGCGCACGGCGCGTCGACCGAGCGACGGCGGCGAAGCGCGACGCGCCCCACTCGCACACACCGAGCAGCGCGTGACTCGCGAAGAGCGCCGCGAACGGCGCGACGACGACCGAGTTGCGCGCGAAGTGCGACGGATACGCGCCGAGCAAGCCGAAGAGCGCCGCAGGGCACGCGAGCAGCACCAGCGTCGCGCGCGGCTGCCAGCGCCACGCGCGCACGACGCCGAACGCCGCGCTCGAGAGCACGCCGAGCCCGAGCCCGCGATGCCAGTCGCCGAGCACGGCGAGGTAACTCGTCGCGCCGCCCGCCGAATGCCCGGGCAGGTTCGAGCGGTACGCGTCGCGCACCTCCGCGATCCCCGCCCCGAATCCCCGCGGATCGAGCACGACGTACGGCGACGTCGCGAGGAACACGAGCGGCGCGACGAGACAGAAGCTCGCGAGGCGCACGAACGGTGGCCTGGGCCGCGCGAGCGCGAACGCCGCGAGCACCGGAACGCCCGCGACGCACGCCGTGTACTTGCTGCCGGTCGCGAGGCCGACGAAAAGCGCGGCGAGGAGCCAGTCTCGCGAACGCGACGCACCGTCGAGCAAACACAACGCGACGAGCACCGCGCACACCGACCAGGTCGCAGCGCCGACGTCGACGCGCGCGACGAACGAGAACACGAAGTGCAGCGGCAGACACGCGAGCACCGCCGCGGACAGGAGCCCGACGCGCTCGCCGAACGCTCGCGCGCCGAGCCGTGCCGTCGCGAAGACGCCGAGCGCCGCGAGCGCGAGCACCATGGCGCGTGCGACGAGGAAGTGCTCCGGCGTCGGCCGCGGATCGGCGGCGAGCACTCCGCAGCGTTCGAGCAGCGCGAAGGCGCAGCTCGCCGCGTAGACGTGCAAGCTCGGGTAGTTGAACGCGCGCGGATGCGGATCACCGCTCCGCACGATCTCGACGGCGTGGTCGACGATCACGCGCTCGTCGGCGGTGCCTTCGAACGGATACGCGTACCACAACGCTGGCGCGCGGATCAGGAAGACCAGCGCGGCGAGCGTTGCGGCGAGCCAGACGCCGCGCGCGCCGAACCACGTGCTCGCGAGCACGCCGCGCGGCGGACGAGCGGCCTCCGTCGCAGACGGCCGAACGAGCGCTGGACCCACGGTGACGGCGCGCCGCGCCCGCGGAAGAGCGAACGAGCGGCCGCTCGACGACACGCTCGCCGCGCGTGCGTCGGTTCAAACTCCGCGCGGCGAAATCACGTTCGGCGCGCGGGACGCCGACCCAGCACGAACGGCTACTTGGCGCCGGCGCGTTGCGCCCTGGCGAGGGCGAGCACGGCGAGCGCCGTGCCGTACGGCTTGTGGTAGCTGTACAGCGGATAGTCCCAGAACGAGCCGTCGGGATCGCGGCAGTACTGCACGGCGTCGACGAGCAACGGCCAGAAGCGGTCCTGCTCCTTCTTCGGCAAACGCTCGAGCACGTAGGCCGCGTACGCGTGGCCGTAGAGGTAGAAGTAGCCCGAGATCGAGTACCACGATTCGTGCGGGATCGGCCGGCGCACCGACGCCTTCTGGTAGTCGGGCGACTTGACGAGCAAGTTCTCGAGCGCCGAGACGTAGTGCTGCGTCTCGATCTTGCGGCCGAAGAGGTCGAGCGCGCGCAGACAGAGCGGCGTGCGGCACGCGGAACCGTAGAGCTCGTTGATGCCCATCCGCGGCCGGTACTTCAGGTACTCGCCGTACAGGAACGCGTCGTCGGAGAGCCGCGAACGTTCGATGTGGTCGACCGCGCGTTCGAGCAGCTTCTTCGGGATCGCGATGCCTTGTTGGCCCGCGACGTGGAGTCCGAGCAGGATCGTCGCCGTCGTGAAGCTCATCGACGTGTCCGACGGTTGATACGTCGGCACGCCGTCGATGCTGAGGTAGCCCCACCCACCGTCGAGCGTCTGGTACTGCCCCAGTCGTTCGACGAGCGTGTCGCACGCGGCGCGCATCGACTTCGCGCGCGGATCCTCCGGTCGGCGCTTCAACTGCTCGCCGAAGCACTCGAGCGCGTAGCCCATCGACCACACGTTGTAGTGCTCGAGGCCGCTCTGGCGTTTGACGTCGAAGTCCTTCAGCAGGTACTCGAGCCCCCGCTCCGCCGCGTCGGCCGCGCCGGGCACGTCGAGCCGCGCGTCGGTCAGCGCCATCACGCAGAGCGCCGTCGTCGCGACGCGGAACGCTTGCTGCGAACCGGGGATCGACGCGAGCACTTCGATCGGCCGCGGCGAATGGTGCGAGCCCCACGAACCGTCGGTGTTCTGGTTCTTGACGAGCCACTGGATCGCTTCGCGCAACGCGCGTTCGCACGGCACCGGCGCGAGCCGTTGCCACGCGCCGTCCTGGACGATCTCCGGTTGCGACGCGGCAGGCGGCTCGCCGCCTTGCGGCGGGGCGGGCTTCTGCGGACTCTGGGCCTCGCCGCCCGCGCCTTGCAGAGCGAGCGCGAGGCAGAACACGAACGTCTTCATCCGTCGACCTTCGGGCTCTCGATCACGAGCTTCGCGCGCGTGCCGTAGACGACGCCCGAGAGCGGCGCATCGAGCGTGATCCGCGCTTCGTACGTCGCTTCGTTCGGGTTCGCGGACTTCGGATACGTCTCGACCGTGAGCGTGCCTTGGGTCTTCTCCGTCGGGACCACGAGCGACTGCACCGCGACCCGCGCGCCGTTCCTCGCGCGGTCGAGCTCGGCATCGGTGACGTCGACGTTGACGGCGCCGGCCTCGGGTTCGGCGATCAGGAACACTTCGGTCTTCGTCGCGAGCGAGTTCGCGCGCTCGTAACGCGGCGGGTTGCGGCCGGGACGGAAGTCCTTCGAGCCGCCGTGCAGGAGCACGCCCGAGCGCGGCGCCTTGAGCTCGCAGAGCTTGCGGTCGCGGGTCAGCTTCGCGAACTTCTCGCGCTGCTCCCGCAATCCGTCGGCGGAGCGCAGTTCGGCGTCGGCCCGCGACTTCGCGTCGAGTTCCTGCTGCTTGACCAGCCGCGCGAAGCTCTCTTCTTGCGACTTGAGCGCCTCCTCGCGCTGCGCGAAGGTCATCTTCTTCTCGAAGTCCTCGCGGTACTTGCGGCGGTCGACGGTGAGCTCGTTGCCGAGCTTCGTCGTCTCGAGGTCGCGCCGCGAGCGTTTGATGACGATGTCCTCGGTCGCGTCGACCAAGGCATCCGCCTTGTACATCTTCTCGAGCTGATCGAGCTCGTCGGTCGCGTCGTCGACGCGCGCCTGCTCGTAGCGCTTCGCGAGATCCTCCTGGCGCTTGTCGAACTCGAGTTCGAACTTCTTGTAACCCTCGAACGAGCGGCGCGCGCGTTCGAGCGACGCCTTCGACTGCTCCAGGGTGAGCGCCGCGGCCGACGCGTCGAGCTTGTTGCGTTCGACGACGCCTTCGTGGCGAATCTCGGCGGAGCGCAGCTCGAGTTCCATGCGATGGAGCTCGTCGTCGAGCGCGCGCGGATCGAGCTTCGCGATCACGTCGCCTTCCGCGACCGTCGCGCCGTGCGGCGACACTTCGAGCACGCTGAAACCGCCCGCGTACTGTTCCGGCCACAGCGCGATCGCCGCGTAGTTCGCCGGCGCGACGATGCCGACCTTCTCGAGCGTCTTCGTGGCCTGCGTCTCGCCGTTCGCCGCGCCTTGGCCCGGCGCGGAAGCGGGCGTCGCGTTGCCCGCGGGCCCGCCGGCGACGTCCTTCGCGCCCGAATCCTGGGCGCCGGTCGACGCGCAAGCGGCAAGAGGAAGCATGACGAGCCAAGTCCACGGCGAAAGCGTTGTGCGCATGTTTGGGGATCTCCGATTTCGCCCGCCACCTTAGCGGCTCGCCCCGACGCAGGAAGCGCCGTCGGGCGACGGTTGCGCAATGCTTCTGTCGGTCCTGCGTCGCGAAAGGTCGGCCGACGCCGCGAGTCTCGCGAAAGCGCCGTGCACGAACGGCATCCAACCCACCGCCATGTTGCGTATCGTGCTGCGTTGCCGGAGGCGTCCCCTGAGGAGTTCCCAGAGGAATTCCCGGAGGAACTATCGGAGGAGTCCGTGATTCGTTCGCTCGAGCGTTACTTCCATTGGTTGCACGGTCGTTGGCCCGCCGGCGCCGTCGAGAAGCTGCCCGAAGTGCGCGAGGACGGTTCGACGAACGTGCGCGGGCTCTACGTCGTCGGCGACTTGACCGGGATTCCCCTGCTCAAGTTCTCCGCCGACACCGGTGCGCGCGCCGTGCAGAGGATCGTCGCCGACCCCGCGTTCCAGGCCGAAGTGCGCGAGCGCGAAAGCGGCGTGAAGGACCTCGTGATCGTCGGCGGCGGCGTGTCCGGGATGGCGGCGGCTCTCGAAGCGAAGAAGCTCGGCCTCGAGTTCGAGTTGCTCGAAGCGAGCGAGCCGTTCGCGACGATCGTCAACTTCCCGAAGGCGAAGCCGATCTTCACCTACCCGACCGAGATGCGGCCGGCGGGCGAGCTCCAGTTCCGCGCGCAAGTGAAGGAGCCGCTGCTCGAAGAGCTGCGCGCACAGACGCTCGAGCGCGGCATCCGACCGCGGCTCGCGCGCGTCGAGCGCGTCGAACGCGAGGGCGGCGCGCTCACGGTCGTGCTCGGCGACGGCGCAAAGCTCCGCGCGCGCCGTGTGATCGTCGCCATCGGCCGTTCGGGCAACTTCCGCAAGCTCGGCGTGCCGGGCGAGGACTCCGGCAAGGTCTTCAACCGCCTGCACGATCCCAAGGAGTTCGCGCGGGCGGCCGTGCTCGTCGTCGGCGGCGGCGACAGCGCGCTCGAGACGGCGATCGCGCTCGCGCAGTGCGGCGCGGACGTCACGCTCTCCTATCGCAAGCTGGAACTCGCGCGTCCGAAGCCCGAGAACGTCGAGCGACTCGAAGCGTTGCGCGCCGATCCGCAGGCGCACGTCGCGATCGAGACGCCGAGCTCCGAGCGCGTGACGACCGCGGTCGGCGACTTCATGGAAGGCGCGCGCCGGCCTGGCTCGATCCGCGTGCTGCTCGGTTCGACGGTGAAGCGCATCGACGCGGACACCGTGGCGCTCGTCGACGCCGAGAAGCGAGAGCTCGTGCTCGCGAACGCCGCCGTCTTCACGATGATCGGTCGCGAGGCGCCGCTCGACTTCTTCCGCAAGTCGGGCGTGCGGATCCAAGGCGAGCTGCGACCGCGCGATTGGACGCTGCTCGCGCTGTTCCTCGTGTTCTGCGTCTTCCTCTACAACTGGAAGGCGGGCGGCGCGTTGAAGCACGCGTTCGAGGCGCGCGACTGGTTCCCGTTCGGACAACCGACGTCGCTCGCGGAAGCCGCCGAACGCGGCGTCGATCCGGCGACGCTCGCGGGCACGCTCGCGATCACGCTCTCCGAGCCCGGCTTCTACTACTCGCTCGCGTACTGCGCGCTGGTGACGGTCTTCGGCATCGCGCGCATCCGCAAGCGGCGCACGCCGTACGTCAAGGTGCAGACGCTGACGTTGATGGCGATCCAGCTCGTGCCGCTCTTCCTGCTGCCGTACGTCGTATTGCCGTGGCTCGGCCACAACGGCGCGTTCGACGCGGGGTTCGGCAAGACGCTCGCGGACAACCTGTTCCCCGCCGCCGGCTACGGCCATGGCCGCGAATACTGGCGCGCGTTCGGCTTCGTGCTCGCGTGGCCGCTCTTCATCTGGAACGTGTTCACCGAACAGCCGCTGTGGTGGTGGCTCGCGATCTCGCTCGTGCAGACCGCGATCCTGATCCCGCTGCTCGTGCGCAAGTTCGGCAAGGGCGCCTATTGCGGTTGGATCTGCTCGTGCGGCGCGTTGGCGGAGACGCTCGGCGACGCGCACCGCACGAAGATGCCGCACGGACGCTTCTGGAACCGACTGAACATGGTCGGCCAGGTCGTGCTCGCGGTCGCGGTCGTGCTGTTCCTCGTGCGCGTGACGTCGTGGACGCTGCCGGGCACGTGGATCGGCGAGCACGCGAAAAGCGTCTACTACGGCCTGCTCTCGGGTTGGAGCGTGCTCGGCATCCAGCTCAACTACTACTGGCTCGTCGACGTTGGGCTCGCCGGCATCGTCGGCGTCGCGTTCTACTTCTGGTTCAGCGGCCGGATCTGGTGTCGCTTCGCGTGTCCACTCGCCGCGTTGATGCACATCTATGCGCGCTTCTCGCGCTTCCGCATCCTGGCGGAGAAGAAGAAGTGCATCTCGTGCAACGTGTGCACGAGCGTCTGCCACCAAGGCATCGACGTGATGAACTTCGCGAACAAGGGACTGCCGATGGCGGACCCGGAGTGCGTGCGCTGCTCCGCGTGCGTGCAGCTGTGCCCGACCGGCGTGCTCGAGTTCGGCGAGGTCGATCCGCAGAGCGGCTCGATCCTGCGCCGCGACTCGCTCGCCGCGTCGGCTACGCGGCTCGCCGAGCGTTGACCCAACGACGCAGCGCGGCGCGGCCGCGCTCGGACGCGGACGCGAGCGCGATCCCCCAGACGAGCGCGTTGACCGGCACCGACCCGAGGTACGCGACGCCACGGACGAAAGGGAGGTACGTGTCCCACACGTCTGGCATCGCGCGCAAGACGAGCCACGCAGGACTGCACGGCAACCCGAGGACGTACAGCGCGGCGGTCAGCCTCGGCCCGAGCTCCGGATGCGTGCACCAGGTGTTCGAGTCGATGATCCAGTAGAAATCGGCCCACTGCAGCCACACGCTCCCGAATACCAGGCAGTACGCGAAACCCCAACCGACGACCGCGGGGCCACTCGGCAGGGACCAACGCTGCACCGATCGGAGGCGGTTCATCGGATCGAGCTCCAGGCTACGCGTTCGTCCGCTCGCCGGCGCGGCCGTGCGCAGCTTCGACGCTCGAGCTCGCGGCCCCGCCGAGACGTCCTTCGAGCTCGCAATTCGCCCGCGCAGCGCCGAGCCCTCGTCGCCCGCCGCCGAGCCATGACGTCTCACGGCCATGACCGATCACGGTCGATATCGTGGCCGCCCCCGCCCGGGCCCCAGCCGGCCCGCGCCCCCCGTGACCACGTCGAAGTCCCCGCGCGCTCTCTTCCGCTACATCCCGGCGCTCGGTGCGTTGCGGAACTACTCGTTCCACGACGCGCGTTCGGACGCCGTCGGTGGGCTCTCGGTCGCGGCCGTCGCGGTCCCGCAGGCGATGGCGTACGCGATGATCGTCGGCCTGCCCGCTCAGTACGGGCTCTTCACGGCGATCGTGATGACCGCGGTCGGCGCGTTGCTCGATTCGTCGAAGCAACTGATCAACGGTCCGACGAACGCGATCTCGATCGCGTTGCTCGCCGCGATCGGGCACGTCGGCGAGCAGGCCGAGCTCATCCAAGCCGCGATCTTCATGGCGTTCTTCATCGGCGCCATCCAGCTCGCGATCAGCCTCGCGCGGCTCGGCGACCTCACTCGCTACATCTCGCACTCGGTGATCGTCGGCTTCACGGCAGGCGCGAGTCTGTTGCTCGTGCTCGACCAGTTGAAGAACCTCTTCGGCCAGAAGTCCGTCGGCGACGTGCACGACCACTTCCTCGTGCGCTTCTGGAGCTCGCTCACCGATGGTGGGCCGATCCACGGGCCGACGTTGCTCGTCGGGCTCGGGTCGATCGCGCTCGTGCTCGCGTTGCGCTTCGTCAAACGCCGGCTCGGTTGGACGCTGCTGCCGGAGTTCCTGATCGTCGTGGTCGCGATGGCGGCGCTGACGGCGGCGTTCCGCCTCGACGAGCTCGGCGTGCGCGTCGTCGGCGACATCCCGGCGAAACTGCCGGAGTTCGCGGTGCCCCGCATCGATGCGGAGTGGCTGCGCGAGTTCGCGTCGAGCGCGCTCGCGATCGCGCTGCTCGGCATGCTCGAGGCGATCGCGATGGCGAAGTCGATCGCCGCGGTGACGCGCCAGAAGCTCGACTTGAACCAACAGTGCCTGTCGGAGGCCTGCGCGAATCTCGCGGGCAGCTTCTTCTCGTGCATGCCGGGTTCGGGCTCGTTGACGCGTTCGGCGATCAACCAACAGGCCGGCGCGCGGACGCAGTGGGCCGGCGTGATCTCGGCGCTCGCGGTCGCCGTGATCATGCTCCTGCTCGCGCCGTACGCGCGGTTCATCCCTCGCGCGGCGCTCGCTGGATTGTTGATGCTCACCGCGGCGCGGATGGTGAACTTCCGCGACCTGCGCTACCACGTGCGCGTTTCGCGCTTCGACGCCGCGATCGTCGTGATGACCGCCGTCGCCGCGTTCGCCATCTCGATCGAGTTCTGCGTGCTGATCGGCGTCGTACTCTCGTTCATGCTGACCGTGCCACGCACCGGCAACATGCTCTTGACCGAGTTCGTCGAGAGCGACGCGGACCACGTGCGCGAGCGGCTGCCCGACGACGAGCCCGCGAAGGACGTGCTGATCTTCGGCCTCGAAGGCGAGATGTTCTTCGGCGCGGCGACCAGCCTCGAGCAACACCTCGAGACGATCGAGGAACGCATCGGCGAGGACACCAAGGTGATCGTCATGCGCCTGAAACGAGCCCGCAATCCCGACGCCGTCGGACTCGCGGAGTTCGAGCACTTCCTCGATCGCCTGCGCTCGCGCGGCGTGATCGTGCTGCTCGCCGGCGTCCGCGCGAAGACGTACGACGTCATGCGGCGCTGCGGGATGCTCGCCAAGCTCGACGAACGCCACGTGTTCCTCGAGCAGGCGGTGCGGCAGACGAGCACGCAAGCGGCGATGGCGCTCGCTCGCGAACTCGCCGGCCGCGCGCCGCAAGCCGCCGGCACGCTCGATTGAGCACGCGCGTCGCCGTCAGTCGGAAAGCCCGATGCGTTGCGCGAACGCCCGCGTGCGCAGCGCGTCGCGCAGGCGCTGCCAGCGTTTGATCGCCGTGTCCGGCGCCAGATCGAAACGCCGGCCGACCTCGGTGGCCGTCGCACCTTCGAATCCGCAACCGAGCAGCAGCGCGCGATCGGCGGCGTCGAGCGCGTCCGCGAACTCGAAGAACCGCGCCAGCGTCTCGTCGCGTTCGAGCCGCGAACAGACGCTCGTCACCGAGTCTTCACAACGCGCGATCAGCTCGGACGCACTTTCGCCGGCACGCGCGAGCCTCGACTCCCGGAGCGACCTCGCGGAGTGCGCACGCGAGTGTTCGAGCAGCACGTTGCGAGCGATGCCGAAGAGCCAGCCGCGCAATGCGCCGCCGCAGCGCGTTCCGTCACGACGTTCACCGGCGAGCGCGCGAAGCCACGTCTCCTGCACGACGTCCTCCGGCGCGACCGCGACGAAGCCGAACGTCTTGAGCCGCAGCTTCGCCCACGCGTAGAGCGCAGGCGAGAGTTCGTCGCAGAGAGCGAGCCAGTCCTCGGGTCGGGACGGGTCGAGCGCGGATCGTCGTTCGGTGCTCTCCATCGGTGGTTGCGACGTTAGCGTGGAAGACGCGCGAGTTGGTTCCGTCCCTTCATCCCTTTTCCCAGGGTGAGCGTCACGATGCAATTCCGAGACGATCCGTCGACCAACGCGAAGCTCGACTTCCTCGAGCAGTTCCACGGCGACGCGGCACGCGGCCGCGTGCGGCCACTCGACGAGTACGCGCGCCGATTCCCGGAGCTCGAAGGCTGGCTGAACGACGAGTACGCGCGCTTGGTCGCCGCGCTGGAGGAACGAGCCGTCGCGAGTGCGCTCTCGGATCGAGTCGTCGACGTCGACGAGGCGCGCCTGCTCGCGGAGCTCGCGGCTCGCCGCTCCGACGGCGGTCGTTATCGCCGCACGGCGGAACTCGGTCGCGGCGGCACCAGTCACGTGTTCTCCGTGCGCGACGTGGAACTCGGCCGAGACCTGGCGATGAAAGTGCTGCGCCGCGAAGGCCGCAGGCAGTTGCGGCGCTTCTTGCGCGAAGCACGCATCACGGCGCGGCTCGAACACCCCGGCGTGTTGCCGGTGCACGAGCTCGGGCTCGACGCGCACGGCGAGCCGTTCTTCACGATGCGTCTGGTGCGCGGCGCGAGCTTGAAGTCGCTGTTCGACGAACTGCGGCCGACGGCCGCCGACGCCCGGGATCGAGCGGAGGCGCTGCGTCGACGCGACGTGCTGCGCCGCCGGGCGCTCACGGCGTTGCTCGGCGTGTGCGACACGATGGCGTTCGCGCACGCGCGCGGCGTCATCCACCGCGACTTGAAGCCCGCGAACGTGATGCTCGGCGACTTCGGCGAAGTCTACGTGGTCGATTGGGGCCTCGCGCGCGAGCTCGGGGAGCGCGACGGTGAAGTGCGCGACGTCGCGGAGCGGTCGCTGGACGCCGAGTCGTTCGCGACGCTCGACGGCGACGTGCTCGGCACGCCCGCGTACATGCCGCCGGAACAGGCGCAAGGCGAGCTCGCGCGCATCGGTCGCGCCGTCGACGTGTACGCGGTCGGCGCGATGCTCTATCAGTTGCTCACCGGCCGCGCGCCGTACTTCGACGGCGAATCGACGCCGGATTCGCGGACGGTGCTCGACCGCGTGCTCGCCGGTCCGCCGCGCGACATCGCCGAGCTCGCGCTCGACACGCCGCCCGAGCTCGTCGCGATCGTGCGTCGCGCGATGGCGCGCGAGCCCGAACGACGCTATCCGAGCTGTGCCGAGCTCGGCGCCGACCTGCGCGCGTTCCTCGAACGACGGATCGTGCTCGCCCACGCATCGGGACCGTGGACTCGCGCGCGCAAATGGGTGCGGCGCAACCCGGCGCTCGCCGGCGCGTGCGTGCTCGTGTTGCTCGCGGGTGCCGCCGGCCTGGTCGGGTGGCGCCGCGCGAAGGCCAAGGAGGCCGATCTCGCGTTGCTCGCGACGTTGCGCGGACCGGTCGAGCTCCTGCTCGACTTCGACGCGCTCTGGCCGCTCGACGCACGGCGCGAAGATGCGCTGCGCGATTGGCTCGCACGAGCCGCTTCGTTGCGCGAGAAGGCGCCGCGGCTCGAGGCGTTGCTCGAGACGTTGCGCGCCGAAGGCAAACGCCTGCCGCTGCCCCAATGGCTCGAAGAGAAGGAAGCCGCCGACCGCGACGTCCGGATCGCGCGCGTCCGGACGACGATCCAGATGACGGAGGGCTTGCTCGACGGCGAAGAGCGCAAGCGCCTCGACGGCGCGCAGAACGACGCGCTCGTCCAACGCTACCGAGTCAACCTCGCGAGTCTCCAGCGCCTGAAGCGGATCTTCGAGGCCCGCGAGCCGACTCGCATGGCCTGGGTCTTCGCGGATCCACAGGATCAGTTGCTCCACGATCGCGTCGACGGCTTCCTCGCCGAGTTCGCGCTCGCTTGCGGTCGCGACCGCGAATCCGCCGAATCGCGGCTCGTGCGAGCCGGTCTCGTCGCGCTCGAACGCGAGAGCACGCTCGACGCGAGTGCCTGGCAGCGCGCCTGGACCGACGCGATCCGCCGCGTCGCCGAATCACCGGTCTACGACCGCATGACGCTCGCGCGCCAGACGCATCTCTGGCCGCTCGGCCCCGATCCCGAGTCGGGACTCGAAGAGTTCGCGCACGTCCACAGCGGTCGCGTGCCGACTCGCGATGCCGCGCAGCGACTGGTCCTCGACTCGGAGAGCGCCTTGGTGCTCGTGCTGATTCCTGGTGTGGAGAAAGCACTGATCGGCTCGCAATCCGTCGTGCCCGAGGGACCGTGTTACGACCCGTTCGCGCGTCCGGAGGAAGGCCCGCTGCTCGGCGCTCCGCTCCAGGCGTACTTCATCGGGAAGCACGAACTCTCTCGCGCGCAGTGGTCTCGTCTCTCCGGCGATCCACTCGGCGAGACCCGCGGCGTCTCGGGCTTCGAGGCGCTCGACGCCGCGCTGTTGCCCGCCGACTGTGTGTCGGGCCGGCGAGCGCAGCTCGTGATGCAGGCGTACGGCCTGACGCTGCCGTCCTCGATGCGCTGGGAGTACGCCGCGCGCGGCGGCGCACAGTCGGCGTGGTGGACGGGACCGGACAGCGGCTCGATCGCAGGCGCGGGCAACCTCGCGGACGCTCGCTTCCGCGCCGCCACGCGCATGACGATCGCCGACATGCTCTGCGTCGTCGAGTACGACGACGGAGCCTTCGATGCGGCGCAGATCGGCTCGTACCGCGCGAACGCGTTCGGGCTCCACGATGTGATCGGCAACGTCGACGAGTGGTGTCAGGACCGCACGCGGCCGCGGATGAACTCGCTGAATCCGCCGGAGAACCAGCTCTACCCGAACCCGAACGGCCTGCAGATCGTGCGCGGCGGGTCGTGGCAGGACAGCCCGCTCGACGCACGTTCCGCGGCGCGACGCTACTTCCATCCCGACTTCACCGACGCGTCGATCGGTCTGCGCGCGGCCCGCAACGTCGAGCGCGAGGAGCCGTGAAGAAGTGAGGGCCTCGGTGCAGGCACACCGAGGCCCCCGACTCTGCGAGGCACTCTCCTCCGCGCTCTCGCCGTCTCCCTCGTCCGCGGCGCTCGCGCCACGAGGACGCGCCGCGCCCGCTCGCCATCGCCGCCCAGCCGTGCGAACGGGACCGCGTGCGCAACGTCCGCAGTCGCGCGGGAAGTCCGCGGAGGCACGGGCCCTGCCGGAACTCGTCGGTCGCTCGGTCGCCGCGCCACGCACGTCATGCAGAGCTCTGATCGCGCGTGGTCCGAACCGGACGAGAAGTCGCGAATTCGTCCCGAGTCGACGCTCGAGCGTGACGAGCGGCGCGCGGCGAGCTAGCTGCGACTCTTCGCGGCGGCGCGCGCGAACGACATGCTCGGTGCACTCTTCCTCTCGCAAGTGCTCGCGGCCCAAGGGGCCGATGCGCAGGTCGAACTCGATCCATGGATCGAGCGGCTGCCGCCGCACGCGTGCGAACGGCATCTCGACGAGCACGAGAAGCCAACCGAAGCGCCGGCGGTCGCCGAGCTGCGCCGAGCGGTCGAAGCGCGCGCGCTGAGCGACGAACAGTGGCGCCGAGCGCTCGTCGCGAGCGGCGCGATCCGCTGGCGCAAGCGCTGGCCGATCGACCGGCCGTTCGCCGTGTCGCTCGCCGAGCCGCGGTGGCTCGCGGGCGAACTCGGGAGTCGCGCTCGGCTGACGGTCGTGCCGCGGATCATCGGTTGGCGCGACGCGACCGCCGGAACGCTCGACGTGGAGGGCTGCGGGATCGCGGTCGAGATGAGGCTGCGTGCGGAGCGCACGCAAGTGCTCGGTCCGTTGGCGCACGATCTGCAGGTCGTCCCGTGCTCCGTGCACGTGATGCGTGTCGTGCGCGAGCCGGCGCCGTCGAACCGCGCACGCACCGAGCTCGTGTGGCAGGGCACGCTCGACCTCGACGTCGAACCAGTGACCACGCTCGAGGAGTCGCTGCCCGGAGCGCACGATGCGGAGCTCGATCGCGCGGTCGCCGCGTCGTTCGCCGCGAGCCTCGTCGTGCGTTCGGAATCCGAGCCTTCGTTGTGGGTGCACTGGGTTCCCGATCCGACGCTGCATCCCGAGCTCGCGGATCTCGGCGTGTCGCTCGACGTCGAGCTCCGCGAGGGCCCGCGCGTGCACGCACGCACCGAGCTCGACGTCGAAGGTGAATGGTCTCCCGAGCTCCACCACGCACGCCCCGGTTGTGGTCCGTGGGACACCCGACACGGCGCGAGCGGCGTCAAGCCTTCGCCGCGCGCGCTGCGTGAGGCGCCGGCGGACTTCTCTGGCTGGACCGTCGTCGTGCGCGGCACGTCGAAGTCGGTGGTCGCGCAGTGGGACGCTGCGCGCTACTGGGACGGCAGCTTCGAGGTCCCGCTCGCCGACGCGCTCGCGCCGCGCACCGATCCGTGGTGGTTCGTGCCGGTCGGCCGCCGCCCGGCGCAACGGTAGTCTGGGCGTGCTCGCGAGGTAGGATCGGCGCGTTCGCCGCCATCGCCATGCTCTCCGCACGAGCGACCGGCGCGAAAGCGAGTCTCCGCGATGCACCCCCTGCTCTCGTCAGTGTGGCCGGCAGCCGTCGCATGCGGCGCACTCGCTCGAGCGCCGCAAGGCGAGCCACCCCGCGAGCAACGTTCCGCACAAGAGCACACGC
Organism: Planctomycetota bacterium; assembly: GCA_023150475.1. Taxonomy (GTDB): domain Bacteria; phylum Planctomycetota; class UBA1135; order UBA1135; genus JACRIN01. The sequence goes on along the minus strand of JAKLKU010000008.1, from coordinate 21,290 downwards.
TCGATCAGCGCCCCGAGCATGAACTCACGCTCGACGAGCGCATCGACGCGTTGCCGCCGATCGGCTGCCATCACCACCGCGACCCGGCATCGGGCAAATGGTCCGACGACCCGATCGCGGCGGGCATGCGGCCCTACGTCGAAGCTCGGGCGTTGAGCGACGAACAATGGCGGCGCGCGCTCGTCAAGAGCGGGGCCATTCGCTGGCCGAAGCGCTGGGTCGAAGGAGCGCCCCTGCTCCTCTCGCTGCGCATCCCGTCGTGGATTCCAGCAGCGAACCTGACCGTCACTCCGCGTGTCGCCGAACTCGACTACGCATTCGACTCGAACGGCATCCCGGTCTGCGGCATGTTCGATCCGGAGGCAGGCCCAAGCTTCTGGTGGCAGGGCGGCAAGGAGCTGGGACTCGTTCCGGCCGGCACGCGTGCGATTGCGTGCGACGTCTCGATCGAGAAGTCGAACATCGCGTTCTCGCGCCGCAAGACCGGTGACGGACGGTTGTGGCTCGGCACGCTCGAACTGGATGTCGAGTGGGTGAAGTCGGTGGACGACATCGTCGTGCCGGTCTCGGGTCCGGAGTTCGACGCGGTCGTTCGCCGCGCGCTGAAGCTCACGATCGTGGAGACGTCCGTGCCCGATCCCGCATCGTCCGACGAGTACATCGAAGCGCTCGCGGCCGAGGTCGAGCTCCGAGTCGATGAACACGGTCCTTTGGCATTGCTCGAGACGAGCGTCGCACTCGAGTTCGTGCTGCTCCGCGACGGCCAAGAGGTCGGGCTCGCTCGGGCGGTGCCAATCGCCCTCGCAGACCTCCGCCACCCTGCACACCCCGGCCGTCCGGCGCCGCGCGGCTTCGTCGTGCGCGAATCCGTGGACGCACTGCCCCTCGACACGTCGCGCGATCCGGAGCGGTACGGCCACTGGGCGGTGCGCGTGCGCGGCGACGGGATCGGTGCGCTCGCGCTGTGGGACGCGAAGCGTTACTGGAAGGGCGAGCTCACGCTGCCGCTCGCCGACGCGCTCGCCGCGTACGAACGAGAGCGCAGTCGACGCTGAACGCCGCCGGCGAGGCTGGCGCGCCGCGCGCGATTCGAGTACGAAGCAGCGCGTGATCGTCTTCCTCGCAGGGCTCGCCGCGGGCGCGGTGCACGTGGTCACCGGGCCCGATCACTTGGCCGCGGTCGCGCCGCTCTCGGTCGCGTCACGCGCCTCGGCGTGGAAGGCGGGCCTGCGTTGGGGGCTCGGGCACTCCACGGGCGTCGGTTTGGTCGGCGTGCTAGCGTTGGCCCTGCGCGAAGCCTTGCCGGTCGACGCGCTCTCGAACTTCGCCGAGCGCATCGTCGGCGTCACGTTGATCGGTCTCGGGCTCTGGGGCCTCGCGCGGCTCTTCAAGGCCCACGCGCGCGCCCACGAGCACGCGCACGACGGCGTCGCGCACTCGCACTTCGCGGCGCGCCACGAGCACGAGCACGCGAGTCCGCTGCGCCTCGCGCTCGGCGTCGGCACGCTGCACGGGCTCGCCGGCAGTTCGCACTTGCTCGGCGTGTTGCCCGCGCTCGGATTGCCGACGCGCTTCGACGCGGGGCTCTACCTCGGCGGCTTCGCGCTCGGCACCATCGCCGCGATGTGCGCCGCCGCGTGGAGCTTCGGTGCGCTCGGTTCGCGCGCTGGTCGCGGACGTGAGTTCGCGCTCGGTGCGACGTCGCTCGCCGCGCTCGCCGTCGGCGTGCTCTGGCTCGTCGCGCCGCTCGGCTGACGGTCGCGACACAGCGCGCAGTCGGGATCGAACTCGACCCACCGTTCGAGGCGGCGGCGCAGGCTCCTGCGCGCGCGGGCGAGCCGCGAGCGCACGGTGCCGAGTGGCGCGCCGACGCGGCTCGCGATCGCGTCGTAGTCGAGACCGACGAGCTCGTAGAGCTCGAAGACCACGCGGTACTCGTCGGGCAGCGCGCGGATCGCCCGTGCGATCTCGGCGCCGAGCTCGCGCGCCTCGAGTGCGAGCCGCGGGTCGCCGCTCGGATCGAGCTCGGCGCGGTTCGCAGCGACGAACTCTTCGCGCCGCGCGCGCCGCGCGCCGATCCGCGAGTGGTGCAGCGCGCGGTGTGCGGTCGTGCGCACGAGCCAACCGCGGACGTCGGCGGGCTCGGACTCGGCGGTCCAAAAGAGAATCAACGCTTCTTGCACGGCGTCGCGCGCGAGGTCTTCGCTCGCGGCGATCGCGCGGGCGGTCGCGAGACAACGGTCGAGGTGAACGACGAGGTCGGCGGACCTCGAAGGCTCTGCAGCGTCGCGCGCGGACGACGCGGCGACGGAATGGACGGAATGCATGGGCGCTCCCGGTGGAACGGCTGGACTCGGAACGGACGAGGGACGCGGACGCGCTCGAGGCGCGGCTCGCTAGGCCCGCCAAGCGCGGCGGGCGGCCGTGACGGCCTGGGTGTCGTCGAGTTCAGCCGCGGGGCGGCGAATGATGCGGAGCGAGCAGATAACGCGGAGTCGACTCCGCGCGCGCGACGGCGCGGAGCGGCGAGACGCCGGTGACTCGACTCGGCACGACGAACGTCGCGTTCGGCGTCTCCGGTGCGCGCGTCGGCGCGTTCGACGGCGCGAGCGAACAGTGCGTGTGAGCGTGCTCGTCGTGGTGCGAGCGTTCCGCTTCGACGAGCGGTCCGCGGCGCTCTTCGTGGGCGGCGCAGTCGGCGGCTGCGTGGGTTCCGGCCGCGAGCTCGACGTGCACGCGCTCGCCGTGTTCGCACACCGCGTGCACGAACTCGCTCTCGTGGCGGAAGAGCGCGATCGACGCGACGACGTAGACGCACAGCGCGAAGAGCGCGGCGAAACGTGTGCGGTGGAGCGACGGCGTCATCCGCGACGAAGAAACCATGAGCGTTCGCACGCGTCAATCGGTCGGACAGGCTTCGAACGTCGCACGCGTGCGGCGCGCTCGGCGCGCGGAACGTGCGCGCGAAACGCGAACGAGCGGCCCGGGCTCTGTGGGACCCGGGCCGCTCCACCAGGAAGCGAAACTGCGAATGCAGGGAGTGCGAATCCCCGTACGGTCACGGGTCGAACGTGATCTTCAACCCGTTGGAGAAGTTGGCGCTGGTGCCGCACGGTCCGGTCGGATCGCGGTACCAGACTTGGAAGACGCGCGTCTGGCCCGCAGCCCAGCCGCCCGCAGCCGCGAGGCCCGGGCCCCACAGCGCCGCGCCGGTCGGATCCGCGAGCTGCGGCGTGAAGCGCTTCGTCTGACCCGCCGCGCACAGGATGCCGTCGAAGAACGGCAGCGAGACCTGCGTGCTGCCTTGGAACAGCAGTGCGAACTTGCCGGGCGGCAGATCGAACGCTTCGAACTCGGCGTCGTCGTTGCCGACGCCGGTCGAACCGATGGCTTCGAGCTCGGCGCCGGCCCCGGTCGAGTTCGTGCAACCGCTGGTCTTCGTGCCTTGGTTGCCACACGGGCACGGGTTGCTGAACGCGTCGCAGACGACCGTGCCGATGTGACCGTGCGCGTGGAAGTCGAGCGCCACGCCGCGCACGGCTTCGAGGTTCGTCACGGCCTGCGTGTCGTCGTAGGCGTTGAAGCTCTCGCCGGCGCCGATCGTCCCGTTCAGGTCCGTGTCGAGCGTGATGAAGAGCTGGTCGGGCCCCGTCGAGTTGCCGAGATACACCTCACCGGTGCCGAGCACGGCGAAGTCCCACGCGTCGATCGAGTTCGCGAAGCTCCAGTGCTGCGCCGCCTCGCCGGGATCGATCGCGCCGCTCGAATCGAGGTCGGCGCCGCGCCAGACGACGTGGTTCGCGCGGTCGAGCACGTAGAAGCGTGCGTTCGAGTCGCGGTCGAGCGACGACAGCTCGGGCGTCGCCGGCAGCGCGGGCGGCGCGAAGAAGAGGGACTCTTCGCCGGGCGCGTCGATCGCGCCGCTCGAGTCGAGGTCGCGCAACGCCCAGATGCCGCGGGTCCAGGCTCCGGTGCTGCCGTTCTCGAGCACGTACACCGTCCCCGTGCCGTCGAGGCGGATCGACGTCAGCTCGGAATCCGAGAGCGAACTCTCGACGCGCGTGTAGAAGACCCGCGCTTCACCGACGTCGTTCGCGTCGCCGTCGGAGTCGAGGTCCTCGAGTCGGATCACGGCGTCGTCCTCGCCTGCCTGCGTGTTCGACGTGACGAGCCAGACGACGTTGTTCGGGACGTTCGGCTGCATCGTGATCGAGTTGACGTGCCCCATCACGACGCCGGACAAGTTGCCGCCCGGCTTGCCGTCGAAGAAGACGCCGTGTTGGCCGGGGACGCTCGCGTCGTCGTCCTCGTCGAAGTCGTTGAGCCAGAGGACGACGTCCTCGACGTGGTCGCCGACGTAGAGCGTGTCGTCGCTCGACGCCGTCAGGCACCACGGCTCGGAAAGCGGCACGGAACCGACCGTGTCGACGTACAGCGGCACGACTTCGTTCGGATCCCAGAAGTTCCCGTTCGCAGGGTTGTCGTCGTGCAGGATGAAGATCGTGTCGAGCTCTGGATCGGACACGAACGTGATCGCGGGCGGTTCGGTGAACTGGGCGGTCGCGACCGCCGCGAGCACGAACGGCGTGGCGGCAGGGAGCGCGAAGCGAAGGTACGGGTGGCGCATGGGATTCCTCGGTCGGGCCTTTGCGGACCACCCCGATCGCCGCAGCGCCGTCGAAAGTTCCCGGGTGCGACGGAATCTCGCCTCGAAGCACGCGACGGCACCGCGTCCGACGCGCCGCGCGCGTCCGCCGTCAAACGCCGAAGCGCAGCGTGCCGAGCGCGTCTTCGAGCGCGGGGCCGAGTTCGGGCCAACGCGACGCTTCGAGTTGCACCGTCAGGATCACTTGCTGGCCGTTCGCGAGCCACACGAAGCAGACGTACCGCATGTCGACGTCGAGCCCGAGCTGGCGGCCGTGATAGTCGAAGCGCAGGACGTCGACGCCGTCCTGCACGATGCGCCGGCTCTCGTCGAACTCGATGCCGGGCGTCGTGCGCAGCGCCTCCATGTTCTCGTGCTCGAGTTGGAAGAGGCTCTTCCCGAAGAAGTTGGGCAGCGAGATCGCATTGATCGTGCCGCGATCACGGCGATTGGGATCGAGGCTGACGCTCTCGCGATTTCCCGTCGACATCCACGCCCAGCTCTCCGGGAGGCGCAGCGTGAAACCGTACTTCGGGACGCGCCAGAGGTTCTGCACGAGCGTCGACTCGCGCGAAACCACTTCTTCCTTCACTTCCTCGCGCGTGCTCGAACCCGGCACGCCGGCGAGCAAGAGCATCGCCGGAACGGCGAACATCAGGATGTAGAACGCGCGGAGGAAGGAGCCCATGTGCCGCCGCGGTGTCGGCCCGATCGCGCCGGAACTTGAACGTCAGAACGACATCCCGACCGAGAGGTGCAGCACCCAGCGGCTCTCGCCGTCGCGCGGGTCCAGGTTGTGCCCAAGGTCGAGACGGACCGGGCCGACCGGCAGGCGGTAGCGCAGGCCGACGCCGGGCCCGTGGCGCAGATCGTCGAGAGCCAGGAACTCGTCCGCCCGCGACACGACGTCGCCGACGTCCCAGAAGAGCGCGCCGTCGAGGTTGCCCAGGAGCTCGCGCCTGAGCTCGAACGAGAAGACGTTGAAGCCCTCGCCGCCGAGCGGCTCGCCGTCGGCGTCGGTCGGGCCGAGCTCGTTCTCCCGGAACGCGCGGACCGTGTTCTCGCCGCCGTTGAAGAAGCGCTCCTGCAACGGGATCGTGTCGGTGCCGGGCAACGGCGCGATGACGCCGCCGCGCCACGAAGCGCCGAGCACGCTCTTCTCGCCGAGGGCGAAGAACTGGCTCGCGTTCCAGCGAGTGCGCACGAAGTCGAGCTGCGAACCCGTCGCGCCGGACGCGTACTCGACCGACACTTGCGCGAAACGACCGCGCGTCGGCACGAAGTACTGGTCGCGGTCGTCGAAGCTCGGCGTGACCGTCACCGAGCCGATGTCGACGTCCTGCACGAGGTCCGAGGTCGTGACGTCCGCGTCGACGTCGGACACGCCGGAACGGCGGAACTGGTAGACGACGATGCCGCGCCAGTGGCGGCCGAACTGGCGCGTGAACGTCAACGATCCGCCGTAGTCGGCCGACGTGAACGACGGTTCGATGCGCTGGCCGCCGAAGAGCGTCAACGCGCCTTCGACGTCGCTCTCGAACAAGTGTTGATCGACGAGCGACGCGGACGCGCGTTGCGCGAGCTCCGCGAGACTGCCTTCGAGCTTCAGTGCGCGGCCGGTGCCGAACCAGTTGCGGTCACGCCAACCAAGGCCGAGGCGCAAGCGCTCGTAGGAACCGTAGCCGGGCTCGACGTAGAACTCGCGCGACTGCGTCTCGCGCACGCGCACGACCAGCGTCCGTGCGCCGCCGGTGCCTTCGAGGTCGAGTTCGACCGCCGCGAAGAGCCCGGTGCGGTAGAGATCGCGCAGCGAGTCGCGTTGGTCGCTCGCGCGCCACTCGCGGCCTTCGCGAAAACGCACCCGCGAGAGCACGAGCGACCGTTCGACGCGCTCGAGGCCACGCACGTCGATCGCCGCGATCACGACGTGCGGACCGGGCTCGACCGCGAGCTCGAGCGCGACTTCGCCGTCGTCGCCGAACGTTTCGCGCTCCGGTCGCACGCGAGCTTCCGGATGCCCCCGTTCGGTGAAGAGCTCCGCGGCGTCGGTGCAGAGCGCTCCGAGCGTCGGTTGCGTGAAGATCGCGCCGCGTCGGCGCTCCGCGAGCGACCGGAGACCGTCGAGTTCGGCGGCGAAGTCGCTGAGCTCGCCCGTCCACGCGACGGCCCCGAAACGGAACACTCGGCCCTCGCGCACGTCGATCACGACGCGCGCCAACGCGGCGCCGAGTTCACGTTCGATCCGCGGCTCGCCGACTTCGACTCGCGCGAAGCCGCGCGCGACGTAGCGCAGCTCGATCCCCCGCGCGAGGTCGGACACGGCGCCCGACACGAGCGCACGCCGGTCGCCGACCTCGGGGCCTTCGTAGAGCTCGGCGAGTTCGGCGGCGGCGAACTCGCTCGCGCCGGGGAACTCGAACGCGTCGACGAGCACGCGTGGCCCTTCGCGGACCACGAAACGTGCGTTCTCCCGATCGAGCTCCTCGAACTCCACTTCGGCGTCGGCGAAACCCGCGCGGCGGTAGAACCGCTGCAGCGCGAACGCAGCGTCGTCGAGCACCGCGCGCCGGTTCGGAGCGCTTTCGAGCCGCTCCAAGTCGTCGGTGATCACCGTGGCGAGCCGTTCGGCCGAGTGCGCGAGCGCTCCGTCGAACTCGAGCCGCACGCCGCCGCGTTTCGCGACTTGCACCGGCGCACCGAGCTCGGAACGCGGCGCGGTGCACGCGGAGAGCCACACGAGCAGCACGCCGGCGAGCCACGCCACGCAGGTCTCGGCGCGCATGCGAACGGCCACGCCTCGCGCGACGAGTGAACCGGCGCGAACGCCGGGTGAATCGGCGCGCAGCCACTGTGAACGGCGGGCGGCGCGGAGCTTCATGGGAACCGGAACAGCAGCTTGACGCCGAAGTTGACGCGGTCGTAGACGTCCTTCTCGCCGCGCAAGTAGACGACGCGGCGCGCGCCGCCGTCGTCCCGGCTCAAACGCAGGCTGACCTGCGTCGTCTGGCCGCCGCTCTTCGTGAGCTCTTGGCCTTGCAGCCATTCGATGCGTTCCACCAACGTCTCGCCGTCCTTCTCGCCACCGAACCAGCGCGAGAGCACGTCCTGGCCGAGATAGACGGCGACGGTCTGCGCCGCCCGCTCGCTGGTCGCCGCGAACGTGTCCGCGGGAGGCCGACCGGTCAGCAGCAACACGACGAGATCGGATTGCGAGAGCGGTGGCGACGAGGACAGCACGATCGGTTCGTCGTACGCACCGTCGAGCGACGCGACGACGTCGTAGCCCGCGACGCGCGCTTCGCCGCGCAACTCGAGCTTCGGCACGATCGGCACTTGGTCGGGCAGCGTGATCGTGCCGCCGTCGATGCGCAACGTGCCCGACGGCAAGCCGATGCGCGCCTGTTCGACGAAGACGGCGCCGGCGAGCGTCGGCGCGGCGCCGGTGCCGCGCAGACGCAAGCTCGGGCGGAGACTCGCGCGCAGCACGTTGTTGTCGATGCGCAGCGGCTCCTCCGAACGCACGTCGACCAGGAACTCGGCGCGCGCGAACGGTCCACGCGAGACCGTCGGCAACGAAAAACCGCGCTGCCGCACCGCTCGCGAACGACCGCTGCCGCCGCCGAGGCGGTCGAGCAGTTCGAAGTTCTTCGTGTAACGACCGTCGCGCAAACGCAGTTCGCCGCCGACGCGCAGACGTTCGAGCGGTCCGACCACCGTCAAGTCCGCGTCGGCGCGCAGACGGAGGTCGTCCGCGCGCGCGAGCAGGATCTCCTGTCCGTGGACCTCGAGCTCGAAGCGCGGCGAATCGTCGGCGAGTTCGACGCGGCCCTTCGCTTGGAACGGGCCCGAACCGAGCGTGCCGGAGAGTTGGCGCACCTCGGCGACGTAACCGGCGAAGCGCACGTCGGCCGCGAGGTTGGCGAGCCGCGGCAACTCGTTCTCGAAACGGATCTCGCCGTCGGCGAGCTGCAACGAACCCGACCACGTCGGCTGCGCGAGCGACGCGCCGAAACCGAGCTCGGCGTACACGCGGCCGCCGACGCGGCCGAGCTCCGGCGCGATCCGCCGCGCGAACGAGAGGTCGTCGACGTCGAGCGTCGCGACGAGATCGAGCGCGACGTCGTCCGCGAGCGGCAGCCCGTCCTCGAGCCAAGCGAGCGGGCGCGGAGCGATGCCGAGCGCACCGGCGAGTCGCACGCGCGCCCGGCCGAGATCCTCGACGAACAACCGCTCGATGCGCACGTCGCGGTCGAACGCGAGCTCGAGCTCGACGTCGCACGGCCCGATCCGTCGGCCGACGAGCGCTTGCGTGCCGTCGAGTTCGAGCGCGCACGCTTCGAGCGCGAGCCGTCCGCTCGGTTCCCTCCAAGTGCCGCCGAGGGAGAGCCTCGCCGCGAGCTGACCGCGAGGTTCGCCGCCGGGTGGCCGCCACGCGCGCGGGAGCTCCTCGAAGTGTTGGATCGCGAGCTGCAGCTCGAGCGCGAGTTCGCCCGCGACGAACGGCGTCGCACCGAACGGATCGAACGGCGCAGTGCCGGAGAGCGAGAGCACCCGACGCTCGCCTTCCGCGAGCTCGCAGCGTTCCAACGTCAACGTCGTGTCGTCGAACAGCCCGCGCACGGCCGCGGAGTACGTCCGACCGTGCTCGTGGAGTCGCACACGATCCGCGGCGAGGTCGAACGCCGCCGTGGTGCTCGCCGCGTCGCGCAGCAGCTCGAACTTGCCGTGCAGCGAGTCGAGTGCGACTCCTTCCGGCAACCAGGGATCGAGCAGGCCGAGCGGAGAGAGCTCGACGAGCTCGACGGCGACGGCGACTTGCGCGGGCGACCAGTGGCACGACGCGATCCAGCGCCCGGCGTCGCCTGCGAGATGGGCGTGGTCGAAATCGACCGAACCCGTGTCGATGCGCAGGTCGACCGGCGCCAGGAGATCGAGCGAACGACCGTCGCGCTCGGCGTGCAGACTCTCGATCACCGCGAGATACGGCGGACGCCAATCGAGCGAGGAGAACTCGCCGGTCGCGACCGCTTCGAGGCCGTGCGAGCGCGCGACCAAGTGATCGAAACGCACCGTCTTGCCTTGCCACACGCCGCGCGCGTCGAGCGACTCGAGCGTGCGGCCGCCGAGCTCGAGTTCTCGCGCCGCGAAACCGAAATCGACGCGCGGCGACGCGAGTTCGCCGTCCGCCCGCGCCTGCACTTCGACGTCGCCAGCGACCGAGAGCGACGGTGCCCACGGCACGGGCCACGCGAGCCGCGCGTCGAGCAGCACGCCCTGCAACCGCCGCTCGCGGTGATCGAACTCGCCGGAGAGCTCGAACTCGCCCCAGGCGCCGTTCGCGCGAGCGCGCGACACGACGAGACGCTCACGATCGACGTGCGCGACGATTTCGACGTCTCCGAACGCTCGTCCTTCGATCTCGACGTTCTCGCCGCGCAGGTCGAGCGCGCCGACGAGCGCGGCGAGGCCGCCGCTCAGCTCGACCTTGCCGCTGACGCTGCCGCACCAACCGTCGCGGCCGAACGCGCCGCCGAGTTCCGCGAGGTCGGGGAAGTCCGCGCGGCCGGAGAGCTCGACACGAGCTTCGGAAAGCCAATTCTCGCGGGTCGCGCCGAACGTGACGTGACCCGCGTCGACTTCGAGCACGCCGCTCTCGGTCGTCACGCGGCCCTCTTCCAAGTCGACGCCGGATTCGGTCGCGAGCGCCGCGAGGTGCACGCGGTGCTGCGGCACGTCGCGCGCGAGCTCGGGTTCGCCGACGAGCGCCGGCACGTCGCCCGCGTCGAGTTCGAGCCGCCCGCGCAAGCCGCCGAGAGGATCGGCGAACGGCACGACGAGATCGTGCGCGACGAGCCGATCCGCGCCGCGTTGCACGTCGAGCCGCGAGATGCCGATGCGCCGTCGATCGAGCACGAGCTCGGTCGCGAGCGTGTCGAACGGCTCGCCGAGCACGTCGCCGCCGCGCGCCTTGCCGCGCACCGCGAGCTCGAACTCGCCGCCGCGCGCGAGCCGCGCGTCGAGCCGCCCTTCCGCGTCGAGCGTCCCCGACCACTCGCGACGCGCGAGCGGCGGGTAGAGCGAGCGGAGTTTCGCGCCGTCCGCTCCATCCAGCGCGAACGACGCGGAGAGGCGCTCGTGATCGAGCGTGCCACGGCTCTCGAGCGTGCCCCACGCGAAACCGCAGCCGACGTCCCACGCGATGCGCTTCTCGGCGAGCGCCGAGAGGTCGACCGACGCGCGGCGCAGCGCTGCTTCGTCGTCGAACGCGAGCTCCGACAACGTGACGGCTCCGGACGTGAACCGACCGGCCGCCGCGACGCGCGCCGCGGGGAACGCCGTTTCCGGCGACACGTACGAACCGCGCGCGGCGCGCAGCGTGAAACTCGCGCCGTCGGGGCTCTCGAGTTCGAGTCCGTCGAGCGCGACGGTGCACCCCGTCGTGAACGTCAGGTCGAGCCGAGCGTCGGCGAGCGTGCACGCCGGGAGACGTTCGGGCCAAGCGAACGTCGCTTTGGCGGACGGCGTCGTCCGCGGCGCGCGGCGCGGTGCGTCGTAGCGTACGTCGATGCCGCTCGCGCGCACGTGCTCGATCCGCGTCCAGCCGCCGGAGAACACGTCGAGGAGCGAGTAGCGCGCGTCGATTGCACCGCACTTCGCCGCGAGCGAGCCGTCGGAGGCCGAGAGCTCGACGTCGCGGAGCTCGAGGCGCGTCAGCCAATCACCGCCGACCGCGCCGACCTTCAGGTCGAGGCCGCGTTCGTCGCGCAACTTCGCCGCGATCCGCCCGACGAGCCACGGGGCGATCACGCTCGAGCGCAGCGCGTACGCCGCGACGACGCAGCCGAGGCCGCCGAGCGCGAGCCACGGCCAGCGCTTGCGCTTCTTCGTCCCCCCTCCGGCCGCCATGGCGTCCAATTTCGGTCCCGGTCCCCGCTTCGCCCGAGGCGCGGGACCTCAGGAGTCGTCCAAACGGAACCAACCGGCGCGCCGCAAGCGCCAGTAGATCGTCAAACCGACGCCGGCGAGCAGTCCGAGCAGCAGCGGATAGCCGAACGGCCACGCGAGCTCCGGCATGCGCTCGAAGTTCATGCCGTAGATGCCGGTGACGAACGACAACGGGATGAAGACGACCGTGACGGCGGTCAGCACCTTCATCACCTGGTTCATCCGCAAGTCGAGGTTCGCGACGATCAACTCTTGGATGTCGACCGCGGCGGCGCGGTGGTGTTCCGCGAGCTCGACGATCTGCGCGAGGTGATCCTGCACGTCGCGCATGAACGGTCGCGTCTCCGGCTGGATGTAGCTCGTGCACTCGCGGTCGCAGCTCGCGAGCACGTCGCGCGACGGCAGCGCGGCGCGCAGCAGGATCCCGAGCTCGCGGCGGATGCGGTAGAGGTCGCGCAACGGCCGAGACGACGGCTTCTCGACCGAGTCGCTCTCGATGCCGTCGAGATGATCGGCGAGCCGATCGATCTGCGGGAAGTAGAGGTCGACCGCCGAGTCGATCAGGCGGTAGAGCAAGTAGTCGGGCCCGTTGACGCGCAGGCGACTCGTGCGGTCCTTCGCGCGGGCGAGCGGCTGGCGGAACATGTCGTCGTCGTGCTCGCGGAACGAGATCACCAACCGGCCGACGGCGAAGAACGAAACTTGGTCGAGGTCGACGCCGGCGCCGGGTCGCGGCACTTGCAGGATGATCAGCGTTCCTTCGCGGTGGACTTCGAGGCGCGGCCGCTGCGGCACGTTGACGATGTCGGCGAGCCCGAGCCACGGGATCTGGAACACTGCGCGCAGTCGCTCGAGCACCCGCTCGGTGCCGAACCCGACGACGTCGACCCAGTGCTTGCCCGGAAGCTCGACGAGCTTCGCGAGTTCGTCGACCGACACCTCTTCCTTGCGTTCGAAGTCGCGCTCGTCGAAGCGCGTCCAAGCGATCTTGGTCGGCAGCGCGTCGGACGGGATGCGCAAAGCGCCCGGGCTCTGCCCGACGCCGGAGCTGATCGAACGCCGTTGCCGTTTCGAGGCCATCAAGAGCTCGTCCCGCGGCCCATGGTATGGACGCGGCTCGCGCGTTCAATGCGCGAAGGCGTTACGCTCCGCGCGATGGGCGAACGCCTGATCGTCGCCGAACCCTCGCGTCTGCTCGCGTTCCTCCGCGGCGCGTTGCCGGGTTGGAAGCGCACCACGCTCGAACAGCGCATTCGAGCCGGTTGCGTGCGCGTCGGTGGCAAACCCGTGCTCACCAACGCATGGGTGGCGCCCGGCGACGTCGTCGAGGTCGGCGACCGCGCGGCCGAGCCGTCGGAAGCCGCGCCGCCGCTCGGCATCGAAGTGCTGTTCGTCGACGAGCACTTGGTCGCGATCGACAAACCCGCCGGCTTGCTCGCGGTCGCGACCGACCGCGAGACCGAGCGCACGGCGCTCGCCCTCGTGCGGCGCCACCTTTCGACGCCGCGCGAGCCGGCCAAGCTGTGGCCCGTGCACCGCATCGACCGCGAGACGTCCGGCGTGCTCCTCTTCGCACGTTCGAAGGAGATCCAGGAACGTGTGCAGCACGACTGGGACGTCGCGCGCAAGCACTACCTCGCGCTGGTGCAGGGTCGGCCGGAACCGCCGCGAGGCGTGATCGACCAGCCCCTGATCGAAGACCGCGCGCTCTTCGTCCGCGTCGGCCGTGGTCGGGACGCGAAACCGGCGCGCACTCGGTACACGACGCTCGACACGCGCGGCGAGCGCTCGCTCGTCGAGGTCGAGCTCGAAACGGGCCGGCGCCACCAGATCCGCGCGCACTTCGCTTGGCTCGGAACCCCGATCGTCGGCGATCCGCGCTACGGCACGCCGGGCGACCGGCTCGGTCTGCACGCGTGGACGCTGGAACTCCCCCATCCCGTCGACGGCCGCCCGCTCGAACTGGTCGCCCCGCCGCCCAAGGGCTTCACGCCTCCGCCCGGCGGACGCAAGGCGAAGAGCGGCGCGTAGCCGCGGCGCGGACGCGGGGACGATCGGATCCTCGGGGGTGTGACAGGGCTCGAACGAGCGTCGCGAAGCCCCAAACCCTACTGCCCCCGGTCGCTGGACAGCAAATCCACGTAAACCCGAAACCGTTCGCCGACACGACGGTCTAGCGACGGGGAGAGTCGTGTCCGCGCGGCTCCGCGCGCGAGGATCCGGCCTACCGGCCGCGCGGCTCGCCTATCACTCGTTCGGCGAGTCGACGTCGGCGCGGATCTCGTCGATCAGCTCGAGCGTGCTCGTGCGCAACGGCTTGACCAGCGGGAAGCTCGCGACCGAGACCAGCTTCGCGACCAGTTCGACCGTGCGATCGACCAACCGGCGCGTACGGGCGCGCCCTGCCGAACGGTCGTGGAGCCAGAACAGGATCAGCGCCATCTCGTGCAGCCAGAGGAGCTCGGGCAGGCGTTCCGCGAGATCCTGCGGCACGCGCGTCTTCGAGCCGTCGACGACGCGGCGCATCAAAGCGATCGCGTCGTTGCGCACGGACGTCGACGCGGCGCTGAAAGGCGACAGCGGACTCTCCGGATCGGCCGCGCTCTTGAAGAGGATGCCGGAGATGCGGTGGTAGGGCTCGGCCGTGTCGATCTTCGCGTGCAACACGCCGCGCAGTCGTTCGACGAGCTCCGTCTCTCGCGCAAGGATCGGCTCGCACGCGGCGAGGTGCTCGGCGTGCGTCTTGGCGTAGAAGCCCTGGATCAGGTGCTCCTTCGATTCGAAGTAGTAGTACGCGTTGCCGAGCGACACGCCCGCCGCTTCGGCGACACGGCGCATCGTCGTCGCTTCGTAGCCGTGCTCCTGGAACAACGCGAGCGCCGCGTCGAGGATCCGCGCCCGCGTGCGTTCTCCCTTGCCGGTCGCTTCGGCGGACTTCTTCGCGCGCGCCACGTCCGAGAGCCTACGGTCTCGCTCGTCCACGTTCACGCGCCGCGACGCCGGTAGTGGCGGCGCACTTCGTTCGCATACTCGACGCCGAGCTCGTCCGAGTGTGCCCGCAGCCATTCGGTCAGCCTCACGCGGCCGATCGGCGGCGCGTCGCTCGCGAGCAAGTCGGCGCAGAGCCCGTCGATCTCGGCGCGAGTGAGCACGACGTCGCCGACGACCGCGCCGAGCACCGCCGTCGCCGCGCGCACCACGCCGCGCGGAGCCGAAATCACGCGCACGCGCCGGCCGAGCGCCGCGGCGATCACGTGGACGAGCTCCGTGAACCCGAACGTCTCCGGACCGACCGCATCGAGCGTCGCATCGCCGTCCGCTTCGGCGGCGGCGGCGAGCGCCGTCGCGAAGTCGGCGACATGGAGCGGCTGCACCCGATAGCGACCGTCGCCGGGGACGAGGAACACCGGAAAGCGCCGCACGCACCACGCGATGTTGTTGACGAGCACGTCGCCGGCTCCGAAGAGCACCGTCGGACGCAAGATCGTGTGCGCGACGCCGCTCGCGGCGAGCGCGCGCTCGACTTCCGCCTTGCCACGGTAGTACGAGAGCGGCGATTCGAGCTCGGGGCGCGCGATGCTGACGTGGACGATGCGTCCGACGCCGGCGCGGCGCGCGGCCGCGAAGAGCTGCTCGGAGCGCTCGACCGCGAGAGCGTGTGTCGCGCGGCCGCGCGGGAAGCGGATCCAATAGGTGTTGAAGAGCACCGAGCAGTTCGCGAGCGAGGCAGCGAGTTCGTCGGGCCGCGCCCACGCGAATGCGCGCGTCTCGATGCGTCCGTCGAACGGCGTCGGCCGGCGCGGATCGCCGGTGAGGTTGACGACGGCGACGCCGCCGGCGAGCAGCGCGCCCGTGAGCTCGCGGCCGGTGTAGCCTCCGGCGCCGGTGACGGCGACGCGCGCTCCCGACGCGAGGCGCCGGCGCACGTCGGGGAGTTCGACGAGGCGTCCGAACACGGCGTCAGTTCCCCACCGGTCCGGTGCGAGGCAGCCAGCCGGTCGCGGCCTGGTCCGAGGCTTGCCGCGCGTCGGGTCCGCCCGCGGAGCGTCGGCCCGCGATCCGAATCAGCGTGAGCAAACCCAAGTTGACGACGTGCAGCACACCGAGGATCAGCAACGTGCCGCCGAACTTGTTCGCGACGACTTCGACCCAACGCACCGGGTCGTCGGCGGCGGGCGCGCCGACTCCGAAGAACCGCACGTCGCTCAGACGCAGCGCGATCGCGCCGACGTTGACGAGGTAGAAGCCGACGAGCAGCAGGCGGTTGACGGCGTCGGCGAATTCCGGATCTCTGAAGACCTCGGCCAGGAACACCCGGCCGTTCCGGTAGAGGCTCCGGCCGACCCAGAGCGTCGCGGCGAGGGACAGGACGAGGTAGGCACCGTAGGCGAGCAGCAGGGCGATGTTCATGAGGGTCTCCGCAGTAATTTGAACGCGTTCAATACAGGATCGGCCAGCGCGGACGCACCCGTCAAGGCCTTTTTTGAACATGTTCTATTTTCGAGCCCCCCCTGCGACGCCCGGCGGCCGGTCGCGGGGCCCCAACTTCGCGGTCCGACGCCGCCGGCTCCGCGCGCGGCGCGGGAGAGTTCCGCGGCGACGGCGCGAGCGGGGGCCCCGCCGTCGAGCCGGTCTCGCGTGAACCTCGCCCCGGCGTCGCCCCGATCTCGCCACGGCGTCGCCCCGGCGTCGCCGGGACGTCGGCTCGACCTCGGGCGAACGACGGGCGGTCCGGGCCGCGAACGACGGGCCAACCGGACCTCGGGCGACGCGTCTCGACCCGCGGCCTCGTTCGTGGCTAGCTTCCCCGGGTGATCCCGCTGCGCGACACGATCCCTTCGCGAAGCCTGCCGGTCGCGACGTGGCTCCTGATCCTCGCGAACGTCGCCGCGTTCGTGTTCGAGCTCTCGCTCGGTGGCCGCGAGCTCGAGCGACTGACCTACGAGTTCGGCATGGTGCCGGTGCTCGTGCTGAACCCGGACGCTCGCTTCCAGTTCGGCCTCGACGGACACCCGTGGCTGGGGCTCGTCACGAGCCAGTTCCTCCACGCAGGTTGGATCCACTTGATCGCGAACCTGTGGACGCTCTGGATCTTCGGCGACAACGTCGAGGACCGACTCGGATCGTTCCGCTTCCTCGTCTTCTACTCGAGCTGCGGCGTCGCGGCGAACGTGCTGCACCTCTACACCAATCCGAACTCGACCGTGCCGGCGATCGGCGCGTCCGGCGCGATCGCCGGCGTGATGGGCGCGTACTTCGTGCTCTTCCCCACCGCGCGGGTCGTCACGTTGGTGCCGGTCTTCTTCTTGCCGCTCTTCGTCGAGATCCCAGCGTTCGTGTTCCTGCTCTTCTGGTTCGCGACGCAGTTCGCGAGCGGGATGCTCGCGCTCGGCGACGCATCGATCGGCGGCGGCATCGCGTGGTGGGCGCACATCGGCGGCTTCCTCGCCGGCATCGTGCTGCTCGCGTTCCTGCGACCGCGCGGAGGCCGACGGCGCGCGCGGCGTGCGACGTCGAGCGCCGATTGAAGCGCGGAACGAGCTGCCGGCCGGCGCCCCGGATCCGGGCGTCTCCAATACCGGCGCCTCGGATCCTGGCGTCTCGGATCCTGGCGCCTCGGATCCTGGCGCCTCGGATCCTGGCGCCTCGGATCGCGGCGTCTCGAACACTGGCGCCGCGAACACTGCCGCCTCGAATGTCGGCGCCTCGGATCGCGCGGCCTCCGATCGTGGCGAGTCGCGTCACGGCCCGCCGTGCCGCAGCGTGCCTTGCCTCGACGTGTCGCCGCTCACGGCGTCCCGGCGCAGGCGAAGTGCACGGCCCACCAAGCGCCGCGCTGCAATTCACTCCGCGGGTTCGAGCGTCGCCGTCAACGGGAAGCCGCGCGGCCGAGCGAGCGAACGGACCTGCTCGACGTAGAGCTCGCCGCGCTCCTTGGTCGTGATCTCGACGACGGCGAGCCCGGAGTGGTGCACGAGGTTCGTCAGGCGCACCGCTTCCTGCAGATCCTTGTGGAAGAGCTCGACGAGCAAGCGGATCACGAATTCGAACGTGGTCACGTCGTCGTTGTGCAGGATCACCTTCCAGTGCGGCGAGAGTCGGACCTGGGTGTCCGTTTCCTGCTCGGTCAGCGTGCCGCCGCCCGCGGCGCGCGGAAAGTCGCTCTCGAATCGCACCACGCCGAGATCCTAACGCGGGATCACGTGTAGTTGCGCACCGCGAGCTCCTTCGGGCTCGGCGCGAGGTACGTCTGATCGCGTAGGTACTCGACGCCGAGCGCGCGGACGTGGTGACGCACGAGAGCGATCGGCACGACGAGCGGCACGACGCGGTTCTTGTAGTCGTCGTACGCCTGACCGAGCTCGCGTTTGCCGTCGGCGTCGAGCCGGTCCTTGAAGTAGCCGGCGAGGTGCTGGAGCACGTTGAAGTGCCGTTTGCGCGTCGCGTGCTCGCCGAGCGCTTCCATGAAGAGCCGGCCGTAGCGCAGCACGAGCTCGCTGCGATCGCTCGTGCCCGCGAGCGCGACGAGCCGCCCGAGCTCGGAGTAGTGCCGCGGGCTGTGCGCCATCAGTTGGTACTTGTGCACGCGGTGGAAGTCGATCAGCGCGCGCGCCGTCAGCGGTCCTCGGCGGAAGTCGAGGAAGCGTTGGTACGCGAACACGCGGTCGACGAACGACTCGCGCAACACGTCGTCGTTCAAGCGGCCTTCTTCTTCGACGGGCAGCAGCGGGAAACGCTCGAGCAAGGCCCGCGCGAAGAGCCCACGGCCGCGCCGTTCCGCCATGCCTTTGTGGTTGTAGACGCGCACGCGCTCCATGCCGCAGCTCGGACTGTCGCTCTTCAACACGTAGCCGGCGAGTTCGAGCCCGGCGAGTTCGTCGAGCTTCGCGCGTGTGAAGCTCGTCATCGCTTCGGTGTGGTCCGAGGCGGTCTTCGTGCCGACGAGCCGCGGGTCCTCCGCGCGCCCGAGCAGGTGCACCGTCTCGCGCGGAGTGCCGAGTCCGATCGCGACTTCCGGACAGACGTCGACCCACTCGACGAACGGAGCGAGCGCTTCGGTGAGGAAACGATCGCGCTTGTGCCCGCCGTCCCAACGCACGCTCGCGCCGAGGAGACACGAGCTCACGCCGATGCGCGGCTTGCGCGCGGTCGGAGAGGCGGAAAGGTTTTCGGGCGGCATTCGTGCGTCCTCGGTCGTTTCGTGTCGTTCGGCGCTCGTCGCGGCTGAGTGCGCTGCGTGCGGCGCCGTTCGAACGCGGCTGCGACCGACACGAGCCGAGCTGCGCTCGACGCGTTCGTAGTCTAAGAACGGCGAGTGCGAATTCCGATGAGCTCCACGATCGTGATCGAACCGGCGCGCGACGTACCGCGCGAAACGTACTTGCTCGAGCGGCAGCCACGCTACGTGCTGCGCGCGGACACACGGGTCGCCGCGCCTCTCGAACGCGTGTTCGAGTTCTTCTCGCTCGCCGAGAACCTCGAACGGCTGACGCCGGACGATTTGTCGTTCACGATCCTGACGCCGCGGCCGATCGAGATGCGCGTCGGAGCATCGATCGACTACCGGATCCGGCTCGGACCCGTGCCGATGAAGTGGCGCACACGGATCGACGTGTGGGAACCGGGCCGACGCTTCGTCGATGCGCAGCTCGCGGGCCCGTACGCGTGCTGGTGGCACGAACACCGTTTCGTTGCCGAGGGCCGCACGACGCGCATGTTCGACACGGTCTTCTACTCACCGCCCTTCGGTCCGCTCGGCGCGCTCGCGCACGGGCTCTTCGTGAAGCCCAAGCTCTTGCAGATCTTCGGCTATCGCGAACGCGCGATCGGCGAGCTCTTCGGCGGCGACTAGCACGGGCTCGGGTCCCGCTGGCGAGACGGCGCGTCGACGAAGCTCGCGCGAGCTGGCCGGACGCGTGCGAGTTGGCCGGATGCGTGCGAGTTGGCCGGATGCGTGCGAGTTGGCCGGATGCGTGCGAGCTGGCCGGACGCGTGCCAGTTGGCCGGATGCGTGCGAGCCGGCCGGACGCGCGCCAGTTGGCCGGATGCGTGCGGTCCGACGGGCCACGTGCACGTCCAGGCGGCCAAGCGCGGGCGGCAGCGAACAGTCCGCTGAATGCAGGCGTCGAAGCCAGCATTGCGGCGAGCGCTCCGAGCTCCGCGTGCGCTGCAAGAGCGGCGCCGACTCCGGGGGCGGCGACCACGGCGAGGCGCCACACGCACGGCGCGCCTTCGTGCGGCGGCAGTTCGCCGCAGCGTTCGGACCGTTCGCGCCATATTCGCGACTGCGCAACGGAACCGGACCAACGTTCGCAGCGGAGCACGATAGGAGTCGCGCTCGTGATCCTGGGCACACGCTGCGTGCGCAGGTCGCGCGCTACTCATGCGCCGCTCGCGCACCGCTCGTGCGCAGGCCGTGCGCAGGTCGTGCGCCGGTCGCGAGCAAGTCGCGTCGCTAATGCGCTCGCCGGCTGCGAGCGCGGTGGGTCCTTCGCGGTGCCGGCACCGCGACAGTTCGCGGGCGCCACGCAACTCGCCCGACGCTCGGCGCGCGCGCTAGCCGCGTGAACGTTCACACACTTCGAGACGCCGCACCTCTCGTGGAGCGGTGGATCCCACGCCGAAGCCGAGAACGAGCGCCGCGACTCCGCGGGACCGTCGCGGTCGTCGGCGCGCGAAGCTTGTCGGGCACCGGGGCACGGCTACGCTCCGCGGCATGCGAGCGAGTGGAACCCGAATCGTCGTGGCGCGCACCCGAGCGCACTCGTCCCGCGTGCGCTCGAAGGGCGTGGAGATCGCCCGAGACACCACGCGTGGCCGACGGAGCGCCCGTCGATGAGCGCCGTATCCCGCGACGTGCACGTCGCCCAGTCGGTCGACGCACAGTGCCGCGCGGCGGCGCGCTTCGTCGTCGACGAGCTCGCGACCGTACTCGAGCGCGCACCGCGCGCGAGCTTCGCGCTTGCCGGCGGTTCGACGCCGAAGAAGCTCTTCGATCGTCTGGTCGCGGATCACGCGCGTTCGCTGGATTGGAGCCGCATCGACTTCTACTTCGGCGACGAACGCTGCGTGCCGCTCGGCGCCGAGGATTCCAACTTTCGCATGGCGCGCGAAAGCCTGTTCGATCCGCTCGCCGTGCCGCGCGCGGCGCTGCACCCGATGCCCGCGGAAGCCCCCGACCACGACGAAGCGGCGCGAGCCTACGAAGCCGAACTCCGCGAACGGTGCGGCACCGGGACGACATTCGACCTCGCGATGCTCGGACTCGGAGAGGACGCGCACGTCGCGTCGCTCTTCCCGAACTCCCCTGCGCTCGCGGAACGTGTGCGTTGGGTCGTCCACGTCGAAACACGCGCGAAGCCGCCGCCCCATCGACTGACGCTGACGCTGCCGGTGTTCGCGCGGTCGCGGACGGTCTTCTTCCTGGTCGCCGGCGCAACGAAGCGCGAAGCGGTGAGCCGCGTGTTCGCACCGACGACCGACGCCGATCGCGCCTTGCCCGCGGCGCGAGTGACTGCGCGAGAGAGACTCGTCTGGTTCCTCGACCGCGCAGCGCACGGTTGACTTGTCGGGATACTGCCCCGCGTCGTTGCGCCGAAAATTCGGGCGCGGCTGAAACCAAGACGGGTTGTGGCGGTCTTTGTCTGGCGTACGGAGTTTTTCTGGAGACCGCCGATGCACTTTCACCCGAAGTTTTGCC
>JAKLKU010000085.1 GCA_023150475.1 Planctomycetota bacterium | reverse complement strand
GGAGCCCCGACGACAACATCGAAAATATTCGAACGTTATCGCTCGAGCTTTAGCAGCCGCACCTTGGTGGTGGTCCCGCCCGGCGCCGAGAAGCCGCCGAGCTTTCCTCCCGCCGCGAGCACGCGGTGGCACGGCACCACCACCGGAAGCGGATTTTTGGCCATCGCCTGCCCTACCGCTCGAAATGCCTTCGGCGAGCCCGCCCGCTCGGCAAGCTCCGCATACGACAGCGTCTCGCCCGCCGGAATGCTCCTCGCCGCCTCGTACACCCGCCGAAAAAACGGCGAAATGCCGTCCATATCCGTCGGAATGACCGACAAATCTTGTGGATTGCCCCCCAAATGACGCCTGATCAGCTCCATCGCCTCACGGACCCACGCGGGCGCGTTCGACGGTTGCATCTCCTCTCCGAGCGCCTCGAGAGGCCGTCCC
Organism: Planctomycetota bacterium; assembly: GCA_023150475.1. Lineage (GTDB taxonomy): Bacteria > Planctomycetota > UBA1135 > UBA1135 > JACRIN01. The sequence continues at coordinate 78 of JAKLKU010000085.1, read as the reverse complement.
GCCCGCGCCGCATCCGTTCTCTTCTCGCCGTGCCCCGGAAGATCAAACCTCGTGAGCCCCTTTGAGCTCCACGCGATC
>JAKLKU010000084.1 GCA_023150475.1 Planctomycetota bacterium | reverse complement strand
CCTCCGTTTTCGACGACCTGGCGGCTCTCAACGCGCTCTATCGACCGGGAGCCCTCGACGCCGGAACGGTCGACGTCTACATCGAGCGGCGCCGGGGAAAGAAATTCGAGTATCCGCTACCGGCGCTCGAGCCGATCCTCAAGGACACGTATGGTGTCCTCGTCTATCAAGAGCAGGTCATGCTGGCCGCCCGGGCGGTCGCCGGCTACTCGCCGGGAGAGGCTGACAAGCTCAGGAAGGCCATCGGCAAGAAAGACGAGTCCCTCCTGAAGGCCGAGGGCGACAAGTTCCTCGAGAAGGCGGTCAAGGCGGGCACGCCCCGCAAGAAGGCCGAGGAACTCTGGGCCCTCATCCTGCCGTTCGGGCGGTACGGCTTCAACAAGTCGCACTCGGTCGTCTATGCCCTCCTGGCTTACCGGACGGCGTGGATGAAGACCCACTTCCCGGTCGAGTTCATGGCCGCAACCCTGACGGCCGCCTCCAGCAAGTCGGACGATGTGGCGAAATACGTC
>JAKLKU010000083.1 GCA_023150475.1 Planctomycetota bacterium | reverse complement strand
AGGACGTCGTCCTGCTTGCCGAGACCTTCGCGCGCGGCTTCGCAAGGAAGCGGGGACAGGAGGCGGCCGCCCTCTCGCCGGACGACAGGGCGCGGCTCCGGCGCTACGACTGGCCGGGCAACGTGCGCGAGCTCCAGAACGTGATCGAGCGGGCGCTCATCACGTCGAGGGACGGGCGCACGCTGAACCTCGACCGCGCGCTTCCCGAGGCCGCGGCGCCGGTCGCGGCTCCCGCGTGCGATGACCGCGTGCTCACGGTCACGGAGGTCGAGGACCTCGAGCGGCGAAACATCGTGCGCGCGCTCGACGCCGCGGGATGGAAGGTCTCGGGCGCGAAGGGCGCGGCGCGGCTCCTCGGCCTCAACCCGAACACGCTCGCGTCGCGGATGAAGAAGCTCGGCATCCGCAAGCCCGCCGACCGTTCGTGACCGCGGATCACAAGATCTCGTGAGTCCCGAGATCCCGTGAGGCCCCCGGAGCCCCCCCGTTTCGCCCCAAACGGCTGCCGGACAACGA
>JAKLKU010000082.1 GCA_023150475.1 Planctomycetota bacterium | reverse complement strand
ATGCGCGAAGACGCCGCCCTGTCGGTGGCGGCAGGCGGCTGGCTCGCTGCGGCGAACTACCTCGGCTATCTGCTTGGCGCGCTCGCGGCGTTGCGCTGGCGGGTCCGGCCGTCCGTGGCGCTGCGCAGCGGGCTCGTCGCGATCGCGCTCGCGACGCTGGCGATGGGCGGGGCGCCGAGCGCGCTCGCGCTGGGAGACGGCGTCGTGTACGTCGGCGGGGCGTGGGGCGTGCGCGTCGTCGACACGGGCGTGATCGAGGCGCCGACGATCGTGCGGGACGTGCCGCTGGCGTCGGCCCCGGGCGCGATGGCGACGGCGGGCACGTGGCTCGCCGCGGCGCTGGGCGCGACGGACGGCGCGCCGCTCCCGACGACCGCCGCGCTCTCGATCGGCCCGGTGGCGACCTTCTCGGGCGCGTCCCACCGTGCCCCCGCGGCGATCACGCGCTCGGGCTGGCCGATCAGGCGCAAGACGACCAGCCCTTCGTGCACCGCGACGTGGGTGGTTCGCCCGTCGTGC
>JAKLKU010000081.1 GCA_023150475.1 Planctomycetota bacterium | reverse complement strand
CAACGAGGCCATGAACGTGATCGAGCCGTCGGGCTGGGTGCAGCGCGGCGAGATCGCCTCGGTGATCGAGCTGCTCGGTGACGGGCGCGCCATCGTGCTCGGCCACACCGACGACGAGCGCGTGGTCACGCTCTCCTCGGCGCTGCGTGCGGAGAACCTCAAGGCGGGCGATCACGTGATGATCGACCCGCGCACCCAGTACGCCTACGAGAAGATGCCGAAGTCCGCCGTCGAGGAGGTGATGCTCGAGGAGGTGCCGGACGTCACCTACGAGCGCATCGGCGGCCTCGACGAGCAGATCGAGGTGCTGCGCGACGCGATCGAGCTGCCGTACCTGCACCCGGAGGTGTTCGCCGACCACCAGCTCTCGCCGCCCAAGGGCATCCTGCTCTACGGCCCGCCGGGTTGCGGCAAGACGCTGATCGCGAAGGCGGTGGCCAACAGCCTCGCCAAGAGCGTCGAGAAGCGGACCGGCCGCGCGACTCCCGCCTACTTCCTGAACGTGAAGGGGCCCGAGCTCC
>JAKLKU010000080.1 GCA_023150475.1 Planctomycetota bacterium | reverse complement strand
GCAGGCAATGGACATCCAGGATGGTGGCGATAGCAGTCCGAAGGGAGATGTCCGCCAACCAGGGCACCCGTACCTCTTCCTCCCTTCGCAACTCGTGGTGGAAGCCGCCCTCCCCGGGTGGACCACGGTCCGATCCCGCAGTCCGGCCCCGCCTACGCGCGCCCAGAGCGCTCGTGTGGCGCTCCTTCCGGTCGTCGGCCCCCACATCTGCCGCTTCCGCGTCACCGCGACACGACGTAACCCACGGCGCCACAGGGTGATGTGCCAGCCCGCGCTTCTCTGGGGGTCAAGATGGGGGTCCTCGCCCTCCTTGCCGAAAACGCACCGCTGTAACCACCAACCCCATCCCGGTCACGAGGGTCTTCTCGCTCAGAGCGCCACCTTGCCAAGGTGGATGTCGACGGTTCGAATCCGTTCAGTCTCCGCGGAGGGGAAGGAGGGCATCGAGTACCTCCCGGGACTCGGCCAGGACCCGTTCGACGTCCGGCAGGTCCGCCACGAAGGGGCCGAGCGTCCGGTCCC
>JAKLKU010000007.1 GCA_023150475.1 Planctomycetota bacterium | reverse complement strand
GATTCACGTTCCAGCCTTCTCGTCGCAGCAGCGCCGTGATGCGCCGATAGCCGTAACGGCCGTAGAGGCTCGCGAGTTCGATCACTCGCGCCTCCAGCCGCTTCTCGAAGTCCGTCACCCGCAGCTCTCGGCGTTGCGTCGAGCGCACTTGTCCCAGCACCGTGCATGCGCGTCTCTGTGAGACGCCGAGCTCGGACTGGATGTGCTCGACCGCCAGCCGCCGACGCTGCGGGCTCAATAGTTTCCCGACGCGGCTTCCTTCAGGATCGCGATGTCGAGCGCTTGCTCTGCGACCATCTTCTTCAGCCGGCCGTTTTCGCGCTCGAGGTCCCGCAGCCGCTTCGCTTGGTCGACCTTCAGGCCGCCGAACTCCTTGCGCCAGCGGTAGTAGGTCTGCTCCGTCACCTCGAGCTGCCGGCACACGTCCTTCGTCGTCCGCCCCTGCGCTAGCGCCACCTCCGCCTCACGCAGCTTGCGGATGATCTCTTCGTCGCTGTGCTTCTTCTTCCGGCCCATGCCTGTCTCCTCGTCGTGGGTTCCCAAGTCCTAACATTCCGACTGGGAGCGTTTGACGGGGGCGGGTCACAAGGACAACGGAACCGAAATCGAGCTGTTCGCGAACGCCGTCACCACCAACAAGACGGCGTTCTTCCGCGAACCGCATCATTTCGACTTCCTCCGGCAGATCTGGCTCCCGGAGCGCATCGAGCAAGCGCGGAGCTCGGGTTCGCGCAAGCTCCGCATCTGGAGCGCGGCGTGTTCGACCGGCGAAGAACCCTACACGTTGGCGATGACCGTGCTCGACACGATCGGCGCCACGGCGTCGGCCTGGGACGTGCAGATCCTCGCGACGGACATCAACAGTTCGGTGCTCGATCGCGCGCGCTCCGGGATCTACGGCTTGGACACGACCGAGGACATCCCCCGCGCGACGCTCGAGCGCTATTTCCTGCGCGGTACCGGTCAGCGCGCGAATCAGGTCCGAGTACGACCCGAATTGCGCAAGCTGGTCACGTTCCAGCAACTCAACTTCATCGCGCCCTCGTGGTCCGTGCCGAAGGACTTCCATCTGGTGATCTGCCGCAACGCGCTGATCTACTTCGATTCGGCCACTCAACGCATGATCGTCGAACGCTTGTGCCGCCACTTGATCGACGACGGCTACTTCATCCTGGGCCACTCCGAGAGCCTGCTCGGCCACACGTCGTTCCTCGAGCGCGAAGGGAACACGATCTACCGCAAACGGGCAGGCGCGCTGCCGAACTCGCCGCTTCCGGGTCGCCCCGCGAGCAAGAATCCATGAACTCACGCATCCTGATCGTCGACGACTCGACCACGGTGCGGCGCATGGTCAACATGACGTTGACTTCCGCCGGCTACGAGGTCTGGGAAGCGTCCAACGGCGCCGAAGCGATCGAGTCGCTCGAGCACCAGATCCCCGACCTGGTGATCACCGACGTCAACATGCCGGAGATGGACGGGCTCACGTTCGTTCGCACCGCTCGCGGGAACCCGCGAATCCCGAAGATCCCGATCCTCGTCCTGACGACGGTCAACGACCCCTCGTTCAAGGAACAAGGACGGCTGGCCGGCGCAACCGGCTGGCTGTGCAAGCCCTTCCAGCCCACGAAACTGTGCGACGCCGTGCGCGTCGTCCTCGCACGCCGCACGTCATGAACGACGCGACCAACGGCAAGGACCGGGTGACGATCTACGTGGGCGACGTCCACGCAGCCGCACACCCCACCGAAGTGCGCACCCTGCTCGGGTCGTGCATCGCGGTCTGCCTCTTCGATCCGAAGCAGTGCATCGGAGGGATGAACCACTTCCTCCTTCCCGAAGGCAGCCACGCCGCCGACGAGGACCCGACCCGCTTCGGCGTCTACGCGATCGACGATCTGATCGGCAAGCTGATGATGCTCGGCGCCGACCGTCGCCGCATGGTCGCGAAGGTCTTCGGCGGCGCGCACGTGCTCGGGATGCGCGAATCCGACGACGGAGTGCCGCAGCGCAACGTGAAGTTCGCGCGCGGCTTCCTGCAGGACGAAGGCTTCAAGATCCTCGCGGAAGACGTCGGCGGCTATCAGCCGCGGATCGTCGTCTTCTCCACGTGCGACGGGAAAGCGCGCGTGAAACGGCTCGCCAGGTCCGGAATGGTCGAACGCGTCGCGAGGCAGCACCTGAGCGTGCCGGCCGAACCGCCCAAGTTCGGCGACGTGACGCTCTTCTAGGAGCAAGCCGATGGCTCAACCGATTCGAGTGCTGATCGTCGACGACTCGGCGCTGGTACGTCAGGTGCTGACGCAGATCCTCTCGACGGATCCCGGTATCCAGGTGGTCGACACGGCGTCCGACCCGTACATCGCGCGCGACAAGATCATGCAGCTCAAGCCCGACGTCATGACGCTGGACGTCGAGATGCCGCGGATGGACGGCCTGACCTTCCTGGAGAAGGTCATGAAAGGTCGCCCGATGCCGGTGGTGATGTGCTCGTCCCTGACGGAAGCGGGCTGCGCCGAGACGCTGCGCGCTCTCGAACTGGGCGCCGTCGACTACATCACGAAGCCTCAGAGCGACGTCCGCGAGCTCCTGCCGCAGTTGCGCGCGGAGATGATCTCGAAGGTCAAGGCCGCGGCGGGCGCCCGCATCGCGGGCCTCTCGAAACCGCGCAAGGCTCCCGCGCCGATCGCTCCGACGCACGCGATGCGCATCGGCGCCACCGAACGCGTGATCTGCGTCGGCGCGTCGACCGGCGGCACCGAGGCGCTGAAGGACTTCCTCGGCGCGTTCCCCGCCGAGTCCCCCGCCGTCGTCGTCGTGCAGCACATGCCCGAGAAGTTCACGCAGGCGTTCGCGAACCGCCTGAACGATCTCTGCCAAGTGCGCGTGAAGGAAGCGCAGGACGGCGACCGGTGTCTGCCGGGGCGCGTGCTGATCGCGCCGGGCGCGTTCCACATGAAAGTGGTCAAGGACGGCGCCGGCTGCGTCGTGCGCATCGTCGACGAACCGCCGGTCAACCACCACAAGCCTTCGGTCGACGTGATGTTCGATTCGTGCGCGCAGGCGCTCGGCCCGCGCGCCGTCGCCGTGATCATGACCGGCATGGGCGACGACGGCGCTCGCGGCATGGCGCGCATGCGTCAGGCGGGCGCGCGGACGCTCGCGCAGGACGAAGCGTCGTGCGTCGTCTTCGGCATGCCGAAAGTCGCGATCGAACACGGCGGCGTCGAAGAGATCCTGCCGCTCGACCGACTCGCCGGTCGCGCGCTCGAGCTCGCGTCGCAGCCGCTGTCGGCGCTCGCGAGTTAGTCGAGCTGGACTTCGAGCGGGCCGAACGGGCTCGCGTCGACGTCGAGCTCGCGCACGGCGAGCGCTGCGCCCGTGTCCGCGTCGCGGAACTCGAGGCGCACGCGGCCCTGCGGCACGCCGGCGCAACGGAACACGCCGCTCGCTCCGAGGTCACGCGGACCACCGAGCACGAGCCCACTCGTCGGGTCGACGATCGCGAGCCGCACGTTGCCGCGGCGCGCGAGCGACCAGGCTGCACCGTAGACGCTCGCGGCCCGACGCACGGGGACCTCGAGCTCCGCGCTCTCGACGTCTGCGCCGAGCACCACGTGCGCGACGGCGCGCGCGACGCGCGGCGACTCGGGGTCGACATCGTGCGCATCGAACTCGAGCGCGCCGACCACGACCCGGTGAGTTCCGGGTCCCAACCCGCTGAGCTCGAAGCGGCCCGCCGCGTCCGCGACCGTGCGGATCGCGTCGCCGTGCTCTGCGCGGAGCGCTTCGACCGGCGTACCCGCGAGCGCGAGCGGCTCGTCCGCGACCAAGCGCCCGACGATGCGCGCCGTCCCGAGCTCGAACACGAACTCGTGCCGCACGGCGTGCGGCACCTGCACGGTGCAGTAGGACTCGCCGCCGTCGTCCTCGCGATCGTGCGCGACGACGTACTCGCCGGCGCGCGGCGCGACGAACTCGAAACGCCCGTCGGCGTCGCTCTCGAGCTCGAGCCCATCGCCCGAACCGTCGTCCTGCGCGAAGGCCTCGAGCGCGAGCCCGCTCACCGGTCGGCCGCCACGCAGCACGCGGCCGATCACGCGGATTCCGTCGGCGCCGAGCACCAGCTCGTGGTGCGCGCCGTCGCGCACGTCGACGCGCGCGAACGGTCGGAACTCGCGCACGACGCCCTCCGGCTGCTCGCGCTCGCCCTGCACGATGACTTCGAAGGCCCACATGCCGGGCAGCAGTGCGTCGAATCGAAACGCGCCGTCGTCCGCGATGGTCGTTTCGCGGCTTTCGCCGGGACCAGCGGGCGCGAGAGTCCATGCAGTGATGCGCACGTCGTCGAGCTCGCGCCACGCCGCGCTCGCCAACCGACCGACCACCGTGCCACCTCGTCGCAGCCGGAGCTCGACCCCTGCTACGTCCGCGCTTGGCGCCACGTCGAGTCGCACGGGCTCCGAAGCGGCGCAGCCGTCGCGCGTCGCGTACAACTCGACGATCCCCGGTGTCGCGATCACGTCGAACGTCCCATCGGCCTGCGAGGGCACCGTGTCGTGAACGCCTTGGATCCACGCGTCTTCGACCGGCGCGCCATCGGGCGTCACGACGCGACCGGTGATGCGACCCTGCGGAGCGAGCACCAGCTCGAGCGGTGCGTTCATGGTGCGTGAATCGACGACGACCCGCGGCGACCACGTCGTCTCGTCGGTCGCCTGCACGAGCCAACGCCCCGCTCGCGGGAGTCGGAGTTCGAACTCCCCGTCCGGCCGGTCGGTGCTCGCGGCAACGATGTCCGACTGCGGGTCGGCGGCGAGTTCGACGTCCAATGCGGTCGCCACGACCGACGCATCGGGCGCGGGTTCTCCGCTCGCGAAGCGCACGTGGCCTCGAAGCGTGCGACGCTCCGGTTGCAGCACGACGACCACCTCGCGCTCGCGCGATGGATCGATGCTCCCAGTGAACGCGCACGTCGGCACGAGCGCATCGACTTCCTGCGCCGGCGCGCGCACCGTGAACTCGAAGGGAATCTCCGGCAAACCGGTGAGCAGGAGCTCTCCTTCGGCCGGCCGCTCGATTGCGAGCTCCGCCAAGCCCGTCGCTCCGATCCGCCACGACAGTTCGCCGCGACCGAGCTCGAACTGTGGCGCATGCGCCGGCGTGCCGTCGGGATGGCGCGCGAGGATGTGCACGGTGTGACCGCGCGACAGGACCCACTCCGTTCCTTCGCGGCGCTGGGCTTCACCGATCGCGGAGCAGAGCTCGCTGAACGGTACGAACCCCGGAACGCCGATCGAGAATTGGAAGTCGTCGGGCGGCAGTCCGCGCAGTTCGAACTTCCCGAAGGCATCGGTTCTCGCTTGCGGGCGCCACGAGCCGCAACGGACGATCGCATCCTGCACCGGCGCGCCCGACTCGTCGACGACGCGCCCGGCGAGCGTCGCGCCGACCTTCCAGTCCCATTCGACGTGCAGCGTCTCGCCGGGGCGCGGAGTGAAGAGCTCGCTTTCGCTGTCCCGTGCATCGCGCGAGGTCGCGTGGACGTGCTGCGACCAGCCGGCGACCGCTCCTTCGATGACGAACGAACCGTCGCTCTCGGTTCGAGGTGGTTCGCAGTTCTCGCGCCAATTCGTGTGCGTGCCGACCGGCGAGCGCGGCGATAGCGAGACCTCGAACTCGTGGAAGAGCGCTTCGTAACCGGCCGGCACGCGAATGCGCCCCTCGATGCACGCGCCGAGCTCGGGCTCGATCACGACTTCGTGCGCGGTGTCGGTGACGGCGATGCGTTCGGTCAGGAACAGATAGCGCGCGAAGAGGCCGATCTCGGCGCCTTCTTCGCCCGGGCCCATCTCGATTGCGAAGCGCCCGTCCGCGCCCAATTCGGCCCACTCGCCCTCGTGTTCGCGCTCGAAGACGCGCACGAAGAGCCGCACGTGTTCGTCCGCCGGCGTCCCGGGTGGGATCACGACGCGGCCCGTGACGAGGTGAGCGACACCGGAGCGCTCGGCGCGTTCGTTCCCCTGCGAAGCCGCGGCGTGGAGCTCGCCGTTCGCTCCGTCGTCGCTCGGCGGCGTTTCGACGCCGACTGCATGTGACTGCGGTTTGCCGGCGGGCCGCGCACGCGCGAGTTCCGCGGCACGCTGCTCTTGGTCCGCAATCGAAACGGTGCCGTCGCGCGTCGGACGCACGACCAACACGCACACGGCGAACACGGCGCAGACCAAGCAAGCGACGAGCAGGTTGCGAGCCTTCACGCTTCCGATGCTATCCGCGCGCCGGCCGGCGGATACGTTCTCGGTGCGGACGCCTTCAGAGCGTCGCGAACATCTCGATCAAGCCGCGCGCGACCCGCAACTCGCCGGCGCCGGGATTCGCGCCGCTGCGCTCGCGCTGGGTCGAGAGGTAGCCGAACGGACGCTTGTACGCTTCGCGCGTCGACAGGAAGACGGCGGTGAACATGGCTTCGATCGAGCCGCCGATCCCCGCGGCGCTGCCGAGCTCCGGATCGCCGAGCGCGAGCTCCCGTCGGTTCGCGATGCCGAGCCCCCAGAGCAGATTCGCCGGCGCGCCGGGCAAGTCGCCGACCGAAAGTCCGACCTTCGGATCGAAATCGAAGTACGTGACGTCGCCCCACGCGCCGTTGCCGTACTGCTCACCCTTGAAGTGCGCGCTGACGGCGCCGATCAGCGTGCGGCGGAACTCGTCGCGCGCGCTCGGCTCGAGGCGCGTGTAACGCTCGAGCAGGTCCCAACAGCGCACTTGGTCGGCCGCCATCGAGCCGCCGAACCGAATCGCGTCGCGCCAGAGCGGTCCGTAGACCTGCCAACCGCTCGCGACGACGCGCCGGAACACCGGGTCGTCGGGAAACGCTTCGAGCATCGTCACGGCGCGCGCGCCGTAGTGACCGAAGCTGTCGTCGAAGCCCGGATCGATGCGATCCCACGTGCCCGGCCAGTGGTTGGTGAACTCGAACTCGGCGAGCGCGCGTTCGGCCGCTTCCGTGAAACGACGCTCGCCGGTGAGCTTCGCGAGCCGCGCGAGCTCCGCCGCGACGTCGAGGCGCCGCAGCGGCGCGGCATCGGTGCGCGGCGACGCGTCCTCGGGCACGTAGATCGGCGCGATCGAGCCGTCGGGCAAGACGCCTTTCGCGAGCACCGTCTCGCCGAGCTTCTTCGACGCGGCGAGCGCACGTTCGCGGAAACGCTCGGGCCCCTTCTCCGCGAGGTCGATCAGGAAGTGGAACGCCTTGCCGATCTCGAGCGCGTTGCGGTCGAGCGGCACGTCGCGCACGCAGTCCCACTGGCGCGGGATGCCGGTCACCGGATGCACGCCGATCGACAGCAACTCTTCTACGTAACGCTCGAGCGCCGCGCCCCACTGCGGATCGTGGTCGACGGCCCACGCGTCGAGCATCAACTCGTAGAGCGGCTGCGGCTGACCGACCGCTTCGACGGTGACCAGCGTCGCGCCGGTGACGACGTCGAGCATGCGACAGGTGAACGACGTCTCGCGCGGCCCTTCGCGATCGAGGCACCGTTCGAGCCATAGGGAGAAGATCCAGTCGAGCTCGTCGTGCAAGACGCGTCGCAATTCGCCCGCGTACTCGATCAGCGGCGTCCGCGCGAGCACGAGCGACCAGCGCGCGGGCACATCGCTGTCGTCGTTCGACAGTTCGATCTCGAAGCGCGGCACCGCGGCTCGTCCAAGCGCTGCTTCGAACTCGGCGAGTTCGATCTCGAACTCCCCCGTGTCGGTCGCGCGGACGGGGACACGCGCTCGCCCCCCGCTGCCGTCGATCAACGTGACGACACCTGGGCCTTCGAGCCGCCCCTTGACGTCGAACGTGGCGCTCTCGAGTGCGGATGGAAGGAGCGACTCGCGCAGGGCAGCCGCGTAGGCCGCGACCGGTTGCCGCACGACGGCCCCTTTCGGCGTCTCGAGCACGCCCCACGGATGCGTGGGATCCGCGTGCCACTCGACGATCCGCGGCTCGCCCGACACGACCTTCCACCACGGGATGCGCGCTGCGAGCTCGCCCTCGGCGTCCGAAACTTCGCCGAACGAGTGATTGTCGAGCAGATTGCACCACGCGCCGATGAACGGTTGCGGTGCTTCCGGCGCGGGATCCTGCGCCGCGACGTGGGTCGAGAGCGAGAGCGCGAGCGCCGGCAGCGCGCCGGCGATCCACCGCGGTTCGAGGAAGGCAGGCTTGGCGCGCTGAGTCACGGGCGGCTCCTGGCGCGCCATTCTTCCAAGATGCCGGACCGTGTGCACCGTGCGGCACGACGGAACCCACTCCCGCACGCGAGGAGCGCACCACGTCGGCGCGAATTCCGAGCGACGCGCCGAAGCGGGTATCCTCGTCGGCCCAACGCCGTGGAGAACGCGCACCCGCAAACCACCATGAAGACGTACAAGGTCGTCGAACTGCTCGGTGACGGCATCTCGCCCGAGCTCTCGCAGAGCGTCCACGCGATCGCCGAGATCCTGCCCTGCCGGATCGAGTTCGTGCCGGTCGACCTGTCGCTCGAGCACCGTACGCAGCGCGGGCTCCCGCTCTACGACGAAGCCGAAGCCTTGATGCGGCTGCACAAGGTTGCGCTCAAGTACCCGACCGCGACCAAGAACGAGTCGCCGAACGCGATCCTGCGCGACCGCTGCGAATTCTCGGTCATCCACCGGCCGGTGTGCTCGATCCCCGGCATCCGCACGAACTTCACGCAGAAGCTCGACATCGACGTCGTCCGCATCGGCACCGGCGGCACGTACGAAGACGCCGGCCGGCGCATCGGACCCGACACGGCGGTCAGCCTGCGCGTGATCGAACGCACGCCGGCGCGCCACGCGTCGCGCTTCGCGTTCAAGCTCGCGATGCTGCGCCACGGCGGCGTCGTCTCGACGTCGAAGTACACCATCCAAGCGCAGACCGACGGGCTCTTCGAGGAAGTCGCGGGCCACGTCGCCGAGGACTACCCGGGCATCCCCTATCGGCGCGAGCTCTTCGATTCGTTGCTCGCGAACCTGATCATGAAGCCCGAGAAGTACCAAGTGATCGTCTGCCCGAACGAGTACGGCGACTTCCTGTCGGACATGGCGTGCGGCCTGATCGGCTCGGTCGGGCTCGGCGACAGCTCCAACTACTCGTTCGACGACGACGGCGCGATCACGCTCGCGATGTTCGATCCGGCGGGCGGCACCGCGCCCGACATCGCGGGCAAGGATCTCTGCAATCCGTTCGCGGCGCTGTTCGCGTTCTCGTCGCTCCTGCGTCACGTCGGCGAAGTCGACGCGGCGAAGGCGCTGAAGAGCTCCGTGCTCGACGCCGTGAGCTCCGGCGAGAAGACCGCGGACATCGGCGGCCGCCTCAAGTGCTCGGAGTTCGTGACCGCCGTCACGGCGCGGATGCGCTCGGCGCTCGCGAGCGTCTGACCCTCGCTGCGCAACGCGCCCGCGGGCACGCTGCGCGCCGCCTCACGGCTCCGTGTGCCGCCCCACGGCTCCGGGCGCCGCCTCACGGCTCGGTGTGCCGCCTCACGGCTCGGGGCGCCGGTGCTCGGCAACGGCGCGAGCCACGAAGAGCCGCAGCGCGAGCGACAGCGCGAACACCACGACGGACACGACGGCGGTCGGCATGCTGCCGAGACCGAGGCCCTCGCCGTCGTCGCGCGCGAGCCACCGCGAGCTCGTCGGCACGCCACCGGTGAAACTCGTGTCGAGCGCCCACCGGCGTTCTCTCGTCCGTTCCCCGGCGATCGGGGACGAAATCGAGACGGAAGTGGAGAGCCCGCTCGAACGGAAGAGGGCGGTCTCGACGCGTTGCGGGGTACCCGTCGGCTCCGGAGCGCGTTCGCTCGCCGTGACGACGAGCGCGCCGACGATCAACGCATGCGCCGCGACGCGCCACCACGTGCGGCGCACGACGCGGAGACCGTCCTGCGTCGCGGCGAGCAGCGGCAATCCACGCGGCGCGCCGACGACGGCGACGAGCCAGTTCGAGCTGCAGATGCTCCACGCCACGACGAACGGCAGGACCAGGAGCCCGACGGTCACGAGCAGCATCAGCGGGCTCGGTGGGTTCGGCAGCAGACGACGCGCGAGTGGCACGGCGAGCGCGAGCAGCACGACCCCAGGAATCCGCGCGAGCGCTTCGACGCCGACGACACGCCACGACTTGATGCACGCGGCCCGCAGGCTCGCCTCGAGGTCCGGCGGTCGTCCACCGATCACTCCGACCACGAGTTCGGCGCACCAAGCTTCGAACAGGACGGTGGCGGCGAGCCAACCGACGACCAGGAGGAAACCTGCGCTCAAGAGCCCGCCCAGCACCGCCGAGGTCGGCTCGGCACCCGCGGGCCCCGGCGCACCGCCGAACTCGGTGCTCAGCGCGTCGAGACCAAGGCCCGCGACGCCCAACGGAGCGCCGACCGCGAGCAACCAACCGACGCAGACGCCGAGGTACCACCCGAACGGCGCGAGCAGCTCCGGGTACCCAAGGAAGAGTCGTGCTTCGGCACGGAATCCGAAGGCGAACAGGGCGACCGCCGCGGGCAGCACGCCCGCCATCACTTGCGCATCTCGCAACGTCTCGGCATCCCGAGTCCGACCGCTGCCGAGAAACAGTGCGCCGACGAGCAACACCCAGCCCAGCGTGGCAAGCCAACGATTGAAGCCCATGTGCGAAGTAGGAACGCGGCACGCCGGCTGCGCGTCGACACGCTAACCATTCCGTGTCCAGCGCGCACCGGTGCCGGTCGCTAGCCTGTGAGTCGCCATGCGTACCCTTCAACTCGCCAGCGTGTGCGTCGTCCTGCTCGTCGGTTGCCAGAGCGCCTACTACGGCGTGATGGAGAAGTTCGGCGTCGAGAAACGCGACATCCTCGTCGACCGCGTCGAAGAAGGGCGCGACGCGCAGAAGGAAGCGAAGGAGCAGTTCCAGAGCGCCTTGGACGCGTTCAAGAGCGTCACCCAGTTCGAAGGCGGAGCGCTCGAGGAACAGTACGAGACGCTGAAGGGCGAGTACGAAGACGCGTCCGAGCAAGTCGAAGAGGTCACCGACCGCATCGAATCGATCGAGCGGGTCGCAAACGATCTCTTCGTCGAGTGGAAGGCCGAGATCGAGCAGATGAACTCGCCGGACCTCAAGGCGCAGAGCCAGAAGATGCTGGCCGACACGAAGACGCGCTACACGGACCTGATGGCGGCGATGAAGAAGGCCGAAGCGAAGATGCAGCCGGTCCTGACCGCGTTCAACGACCGCGTGCTCTTCCTGAAGCACAACCTCAACGCGCAGGCGATCGCGTCCTTGTCGACGCAAGTCGGTGAGATCGACGGCAAGGTCCAGGAGCTCGTCAAGGACATGGAAGCGTCGATCGCCGAAGCCGACGCGTTCATCTCCGCGATGGACTCCGGCGAGTAGCGCTCACGGCCCGATCGTCGCGCGGAGGCCGGCGGTGAGGCCGACGTTGTCGGGCGGCGCGAAGCCTGGATCGCGGCTCCAACCTTGGAGCCAGAGCACGGCGCCGGCGACGAGCGCCGGATCGGCGCCGCTCGCGATCCATGCGTTCAGGTCGTACTGCAACGCTCCCGAACAATCGCTGGTCGGCGGAGTGCTGCCGCCGGTCGACTGCACCGACAGCCGACGGATCGGCGGATGCACGCACAACGTGCCGCCGCCGAACGCGGCCGAATGTGGACCGCTCGTGCCGTAGAACACGAGCCCGAACTTCTGGTTGAGCAGGGAAGCGCACGTCACGAGCGCGCCGCTCGGCAAACTCGCGCTCAGGTTCCCGCTCAAGAGCGGCGTCGACGTGCAACCGAGCGAGTTCGGCTTGGCCGTGCAGTACGCGAACGCTGCGCCGGGAGCGTCCGCGACCGGATACGAATTCGAGAGCGCGGCGCCCGAGGCACCGGGCACACGCACCAGCAGGGCCCCGACGTTGCCCGCGAGCGGCACGTGCAGCGTCCCGTCCGGGAACGGCGTCAAGTTGCCGACGATCGCGGGAGCGGGCAACGGAGCGAGCGACGCACTCGTCAGCCAGACGTCGCTGCCCGGCACGAAGCCCGTGCCCGAGAGCACTAGCTCGTTGCCGACGATCGCGACCGACGCGACGTGCGGTTTCGCCGCGCTCCGCGCTCCGTAGATCGCTTGCACGCCGGCGCGGTCGTCGACCTCGATCGAACGCACGCTCGTGCCGTCGCCGGAGATCACGGGCCCCATCGTCGCGCCGGTCACGGTCGAGTGGCCGAGCCCGAGCGCGTGGCCGTACTCGTGCGTCACGACGCCTTGGACGTCGACGGCTCCAGGGATCGGCGCGCCGGGACCGTCGTCCCACGTGACGTCGCGATACAGCCGGATGCGCCAACCGTTCGAGCCGAACTCGGTGAACGCGAACACGCCTCCGCCGGTGCCGTTGAGCTCGGAGATCACGTTGTCGTCGACGCCGCCGACCGAAGTGACGGCGCCGCACCACGCCGGATCGAAGTTCGCACCACCGGAGCCGACGCCGTCCGGTTGGAACGGATCGCCCGAGCCGTCGCCGAAGAGCTCGCTCTGCCATTCGGTGACGGCCTTCCAACACGCGAGCTCGACGCCGCTCGTGCCGGGCCAGTTCGGGTGCTGCGCGACGTTGTCGTTCGCGCTCGGGTCGGTGAAGTTGTCGAAGACGCCGACCTCGCGAGCATCGAGGCCGAGCGACCAACCGGTCAACGTGAACGCGCGTGAGGAGCGCGGAGCGAGCAACGCTCCAGCGGCGGCGAGAGCGAACACGGGAGCGACGAGCGACGGGCGGCGACGGAACGACATGGGGATCCCTCCTTCCGGTGCCTGCGAAGTCGCTCGGACGACGCGAAACGGGCCGAGGTTCCGGGAATTCGTCGAGACCAAGGCTCCGCGGGCCGCGCAGCGGGAGCGACCGACGGTGCACTCGCGTCGCGGGTCCTCGCGCAGGCGGCGGGCGTCCGCCCGCGCTCCGCGCCGATCCCCGCGCCGAGTCAGGCCGCTTCGGGAAGGTTCTCGCGGACGCCCACGAACGAGCGAGGCCCGCGCGCCGTCGTCGGCGAGCGGGCCCCGAGTGCGCGGTCCTTCCGCTCTACGGGTTGATCACGAAGCGCAGCGCGTTGGTCGTGTTCGACGTGCTCGGCGCGTTCGGATCGCGAGACCAGAACTGCACGCACACGAACCGACCGGCCGCGAGCGACGGGTCGCCGCCGTTGCGGATCCAGTTGTTGAAGTCGAACGAGAACGAGCCGTTGCACGCGCCGCTCGTCCCGCTCGCCGTCATCACGGTCGTGCGCATCAGCGGCTGTTCGACGCAGAGCCAGCCGCCTTGGAACGGCTTCATCTGCGGCACGAAGCCGTAGAACAGCGAACCTTGCAGTCCGCCGATCTCGTTCGCCGCGCGCACGGTGAAGGCCGCGGTGCCGCTGACCTTCGGCGAGCCGGTCGAGCTGATCGTCGGCGTGCAACCGAGCGAGTTCTGCTTGCTCGTGCAGTACGTCACGACCGGTTGCGGCAACGGCGACCACACGCGCACGAACCCGGACGCTGCACCGTTCTGCGCAGCGAGGTAGCTCGAACCCGCGAAGTCGATCACGCCGTCGTTGTTGACGTCGCCGACCGCCGCGACCTTGTAGCCGAACTGATCGCCCGACGCGGCGCCGTTCAACGTGAAGAGCGCTTGGCCATCGAAGCCGGAGAACACGCGCAACGAGCCGGCGTTGGTGCCGCTGTTGTCGTCCCACGTCGCACCGACGAGCAAGTCGGCGAACCCGTCGTTGTCGAAGTCGCCCGCGCCGCCGACCGAGCTGCCGAAGAGATCGGTCGCCGCGTCGCCGACGAACTTGAAGAGCTGCGCGCCGGTCTTGCCGGAGAACACGATCGCGCTGCCCGACGACGTGCCGTTCGGATCGTCGTACATCGCACCGGCGATGACGTCGGCCCAACCATCGGCGTTGACGTCGCCGGCCGCGCCGACCGAACCGCCGAGGTTGTCGCCGGCGCTGTCGCCGCGCAGCGTGTAGAGCACCGAACCGTTCAGGCCGGAGTAGACGCGCACGTAACCCGACGCGGAACCAGTCGGTCCGTCGCCGTAGGGCGCGCCGACGGCCACGTCCGGACGCCCGTCCTTGTTGACGTCACCGACGCCGGCGACCGACGTGCCGAAGTAGTCGCTCGACGCGTCGCCGAGCAACGTGAAGAGCACGCTGCCGTTCGCGCCCGAGACGACCATCGCGGCGCCGCAATCGACGCCGTTCGCATTGTCGTCCCACGGCGCGCCGATCACGTAATCGCCCTTGCCGTCGCCGTTGACGTCGCCGACGCCATCGACGGCCGTGCCGAAGATGTCGTTCGCGGAGAGCCCGTTGATCGTCTGGAGCACGGCGCCCGTCTTGCCCGAGTAGACGACCGCGGAGCCGCTCGACGAACCATTCGCGTCCGTGCCGTCGATGCCGACGAGGATGTCGGCGTTGCCGTCACCGTTGATGTCGCCGATGCCGGCGCAAGCGGTGCCGAGGTGGTCGTACGCTTTCGCGCCCTTCCAGTTGTAGAGGATCGCGCCGGTGCGGCCGCTGAAGACACGCACGAGGCCGGCGTTCGCGCCGTTCGAATCGGCGTAACGCGCTCCGACGACGACGTCGTCCCAACCATCCGCATCGACGTCTCCCGCGGCGTCGATGCACCATCCGAATTCGTCGTCGGCTTTGTCGCCGAGGAACGTGTAGAGAGTCGATTGCGCGCGCGCTGCGCCGCACAGACCGATGGCTACGAAGCAGCCTGCCACTGCCAGAACTTTCATGCTGGGTCCCCTGCCTTGGTTTCCGAAAGTCAGCGAGCGCCGGCGATGCTATCCGGCGTCCCACACGAAACTGCATCTCGGCCGGATGAAAGTTCCGACTGAATCCAATCTTGGAACTCCCATTCGAGTGATTCCGCGCAGCCCTTCGCGCGATGCCGCACACGTCCGGACTTTCCAGCACTGCGGCGTGCTGCTTCCATGGCGTGCCGCGTGATCGCGCCTACGCCCGCCGAAGACTCCGGGTCCGCCTCGCCGCCGCGCCGCGTGTGGCGCGGCACGGCGTTGCAGGTGCTCGGCCGAGTCTTCAGCGCGAGTTGCACGCTCGCGACGCTCGCGTTGCTCGCGAACTGGCTCGCGCCCGACGCGTTCGGTCGGTTCACGTTCTATCTCGCCGTCTTCGCGTGGCTCGATTCCTTCGCCGACCTCGGGTCGGGACAAGTCGCCGTGCAGCGCACCGCGAACGACCCCGCGGCGATTCACGCGGTGTTGGCGTCGGGCCGGCGCGTGCGCGTGCTCTCCGGACTCGTCGGCGTGGTCCTCGTCGGCGGCTGGGCGTTCCTCGAACGCGAGCCGGGCGCCGTGTGGATCCTCGTCGCGTCGTTCTACCCCGTGACGCACGCGCTCGAGCTCGGCTCGGTGGTCTTCAAGAACCGCATCTCGTGGCGCGTGCCGGTGTTGATGCGTTCGACGGCGAGCGCGCTCAGCCTGACGTTCGTGATCGGCCTGCGGTTCGCCGAGGTGCGCGAGCCCGCGCTCTACGTGCTCGGCGTCGCGGCGGGCAGCACGATCGCCAACGTGCTCCTCTACTTCGCGTCGCGCCGCGCGCTGCCGCCGAAGCCCGAAAGCGTCGAGCCGTCGCCGCAGTTCTTCCGCGCCGCGCTGCCGCTCGGGCTCGCCGCGTTGTGCTCGCAGCTCTACTTCTGGATCGACAACGTCTTCGTGCGCGTCTACGTCGGCGAAGCGGAGCTCGGGCACTACAACGTCGCCGTTCGGTTCCTCTCGCTCTTGATCATGATCGCGCAGTACACGTCGCTCGCGGCGTTGCCGTGGCTCGCGCGCTGCCACGCGGAAGGACGGCTCGGCGCAGCGATCGCCGGGCTCGGACCCAAGGTGTTCGCGGCGGCCGGCGCGTGCGCAGGACTGCTCTGGCCGTGGACCTACGAGCTGCTCGAGCTCTTCCACGACGGCACCGGCGCGGCGAGCGCGAGCTTCCGTTGGCTGCTCGGCGCCGTGGTCGCGATCTACGCCGGCTCGTTCTTCGTCACGTGCGTCGTCGCGTCGGGCGCGAACCGCGGACGCTTCGCGATCGCCGGCGTCGCGCTCGCCTTCAACGTCTTGGCGAACTTCGTCGCCGTGCCGCGCTTCGGCATCACGGGCGCGGGCTGCACGACCTTCCTGACCGAGTCGCTGGTGACGCTCGGCAGCGCCCTCGTGCTCCACGCGAACGGCGTGCGCTTCCTCGATCGTCGCGCGTGGCTCTGGCTCGGCGGCCCACTGGGCTTCGCGCTGGCAGCCGCGCTCTCGTCGGCGCTGCACGCCCTCGCCTGAGCCGCTTGACGCAGGGCACCGATGACCTTCCGTCCTTGGTGGCCTCGCTTCGCTCGTCACACTGGACGCCACCGTCGTCGCAGTCGTGCGCATGACCAAGGCACCACTGCACGCGTCTCCTTCGTCAACACACTCCATCCGGCCCACAGCCCGCACGGACGCACTCCGAGTAATGTGGTGAAGTCAATTCGTGGCGACAGACCGGGCGTAGCGCGCTCCGACACTGCGCGATGGCTCCGCCGCGTTAGATCTGCGCCGGGACGCCGACCGCAGGTGTCCGGCGGGAGTATCGAACGCCCCGCCGCGCACCACGCGATCTGGAGACTCCTGATCCAACCGCTGACTGCCGTCATTCGGCGCCCCTTCATAGTTCCAGTGCCAGCTGTCCGCGCACCACTCCCACACGTTCCCGTGCATGTCGTGCAAGCCCCACGGATTTGCCAACTTCGTCGCATCTCCGACTGGATGGGCTCGGCACCCC
Source organism: Planctomycetota bacterium (assembly GCA_023150475.1). GTDB lineage: Bacteria > Planctomycetota > UBA1135 > UBA1135 > JACRIN01. Next base: position 293,282 of record JAKLKU010000007.1, on the reverse strand, counting down.
CACTCGTCCAGGTTCCCAAACTTCCACTCGGTCTGCTCGTCCAGCGGTTGCGTCCCCGAGTTGATGAAGTACCAACCGTGCGTCGCGAGCCCCGCAGCATCATTGCCGAAGCTGTACTCCGTCGTCGTCCCTGCTCGACACGCATACTCCCACTCGGACTCGGTCGGCAACCGCAAGCCGAATGTGGAACCATGACCTACGAAGTCGTGCCACGAAACACCGGCCGCCGGGAGCCGTGCGTCGCTCGAATTCCGCCCGACAGGCACGGCTCGCAGTTGAGCGTTCGTGAGTTCGGTGCGCGCGATGAAGAACGGCTGGGAGAACGTGACCAGATGTTGGGGACGTCCATCGCCGTTTCTGACTCCTGGCGGCGAGCCCATCTGGAATGAGCCGGGCGGGACGAGCACGAGCACGATCGCGTCCTCGTCCGTGATCGGCAGCACTCCTTCGGCGTCGCGAGTCGCTTCGCTGGGCACGGCACCCGTGCCTTCGACTGCGAACTCCTCGAGCCTCGTACGGCCGTTCTGACCGAGCGGAAGCAGGCCGACTTGATCGGGCAACTCGACGCCCACGAAACGCGGGTCGAGCGTCAGCCTCTCGCGCACCGCGGGCCATGTACGCGGCGACGCCGCGGCGGCGACACCTGAACCGTCGGTTCCAAGCTTGGGTCGTTCGAGTGGACCGACGACATCGAAACGCCGGAACATGTAGTACCCGCCCGTGAGCACGAGCGTCACGGCGAGCAGCGACAGCAGTGCCCCCGGCCGCACGAAGAACGGCTCGGGCTCCATTCGCCGTTGGTTGTCGGAGTCTCTCGTCGCCGCCGTGCGCTCGTGTGCTTCGAGAGGTGCGTCGACCACGGGCTCCCGCGTTGCGCCCGCCGGTGGCGTTGCGTGTGCCGGCTGCGTTCGCGCGTTGGCAGGGGCGTCACGTGGCGGTTCGACGACCGGGAAGCCGAGACTCCGCGCCCACTCGCGAAACGCTTCCGCGTTCGCGCGTCGCGGCTCGACGCTGGTGGTTAGACGCTCGAGCGTCCGCAGCGCCACCGGCAAGTCGCGCGACCGAGCGCCGGGTAGCAGCACAGGCACGATCGAGTACGTGGCATCTTCGTCCGCCCGTTCGAGTGCAGTATCGATTTCGCCGAGGACCCAGTTCGAGTCGATCGACCCCGACGTCACCAACACGAAGCAAGTTGACCGCTCGAGCGCACGAACGACAGCCGCATTGCTCGTTTGCCCTTTCGGAATGGTGCCTGGAATCGCCGAGCACCAAACGTCGATGCCGAGCGCGCGCAGCCCTTCGGCGAAGGCGCGCGCATTCTCCTTGTCGTGACCACGATCTTGAAAGCTGACGAACAGCACGTCTCCCTCCGTGCGAAGCGCAAGACACTATCGCGGATCGCCAGCTCCGCACAGATTCGGCGTGGCTACTTCCGGGCACCGAGCCGTTCGCGCGCCGCGGTGAGGCGCGCGTCCGCGGACAGCGGCTCCCACGTCGGCGTCGCGAGCGCGTCTGCGTCCGCGAAGCCGGCGGCGAGCGCGCGGTCGAGTGCGGCGAACGTCCTGTCGAGCAACGCGGCGCGCACGGAGTCCTCGCTTGGCGCGGCGAGCGGTACGCACGACGCGTACAAGCGCGCGTGCTCGAAGAGCGACGCGGGATCGTCGCTCGGGACGAAACGGCCGGCGTACTCGATCGCCTGCGCGCCGCGCTCCAATGCGACCGCGGCCTGCACGGAACGTTGCACGATGCTGCGCTCGATGCCGGCGTACTCGACGTTCGCCGGGAACGCGCGGCGCACCGTGCCGATCGTCGCGTAGGCCGCGTCGAGCGTCTCGGCGGTGCGGTCGAGTTCGCCGAGCCGCGCGTGCGCCATCGCGACGTTGAACTCGAGCTGCGCGAGTTGGATCAGCGGGTCGAAATTGTCGGGCCGGTCGCTCGCCGCACGCGCGAGTTGCTCGCGCGCCGCCTGGAACCGAGCGAGGGTCGCGCGGACGTCTCCGCTTGCGCCTTCGACGATGCCCAGGTTGATCATGCAGCCGGCGAGCGTCGCACGAGCGGTCGTGTCGAGCGGATACGCGACGACGAAGTTCGAGAGCAACGTGACGGCGCGCTCGAGCACCGGGAGAGCCGTGCGCGCGTCGCCGAGATCGAGCGTCGCGCGCCCGAGGTTCGCGACGGCGATCGCGAGCGAATGCTCGACGTCCGTGTCGTCGGGATGCGCGGCGCGCACCGGCTCGAGCAGGGCGACTTCACGTTCGTGGAGCTCACGCGCCGCTTCGTGGTCTCGGGCGAACACGGCCAGGAACGCTCGCTCGCGCAGCACTTCCGCGACGGTCGTCGCGAAACGCGGGTCCGTCGCGTGTGCCGCCATCAACGCGAGGCCGTCCTGCTCGGCGCGCGAGATCTCCCGCGCCGCGTCGTCGCGTCGATCGAGCGTGCGCAACACGAACGCGAAATCGCAACGCGTGTCGACCGCCGTCAGCCGGAGTTCGTCGCCGCCGACGCCGCGCGCGACCAGACGATCGAGCTCGTCCAGCGCCGCGCGGACCTCGCGTTCCGCGTCATCGGGCAACCCGAGCTTCCACAGCGCTTTCGAGTGCACGCTGCGCGCTTCGGCGATCGCGATGCGCGCGCGGTCGGCGGCCACGACGTCGCCCTCCACCCTTTCGGCGCCCACTGCGGCGGCGAGCTCGCGTTCACCGAATTCGACCGCGGTGCGCGCGACGGCCGCGGCGCGTTCGAATTCGCCCAGGCCGTGCAACACGCCCGCGAGCTTGCGATGCACGTCGCCTTGCCCGCGTGCGATCCGCGGATCGTCGCCTGAAACGGCCAGGAACTCGTCGTAGAAGCTGCGCGCACGTTCGAGCAGCGCGCGGCGCACGGTCTGCACTTGCGGCACGTCCTGCAGACGCTCGGACGCGACTTCGACGAGCATCGCGTCGACGGCGGCGAGCGCGCGATCGAGGTTCGCTTGCGCGACGTCGCGTTCCGCGGCGACCTCGCGGGCCGCGCGCTGCTGTTGCCACGCCCAGAGCGACGGACCGCCGAGCGCGACCAGCGCGAGCAGTCCGGCCGCGATCGCGCGCATCGGATTGCGCTCGATCCAACGCCGCACCACGAGCCACGGCGACATGCGCTTCGCGTCGAGCGGTCGTTTCGCGAGCGCGTTCTCGAGATCTCGTGCGAACGCGGCGGCGGACGGATAACGCCGGGAAGGATCACGATCCATCGCGGTCAGCACGATCGTCTCGGCCTCCCACGACAGCGCGGGATTCCGCGCACGCGGCGCGACGAGCTCGCCGCGCTCGATCGCGACGGCTGCAGCGGACAGCGAAGTCGCTTCGAACGGTTTTGCGAGCGTCAGGAGCTCGTACAGCGTCGCGCCGAGCGAATAGACGTCCGACGCCGGCCCGATCGCCGCAGCGTCGCCGCGCACTTGCTCCGGCGACATGTAGTCGAGCGTGCCGAGTTGCGCGCCGGTGCGCGTCAACTTGCCGGAACCGGCGAGGCTCGAGAGACCGAAGTCGAGCAGGAGCACGCGGCTCGCCGCGCCGGCGGACAACATCACGTTCGACGGCTTCAAGTCGCGGTGGATCACGCCACGTTCGTGCGCGTGCTCGAGCGCCTCCGCGACTTGCCGCACGATCCGCAGGCACGCATCCTCCCACGAACCGGCGAAGAGCCAACCCGAACGTTCCGGCGCAGGCGCGAGATCGGCGCCCGTCAACTTCGCGGGCTCGCGGCCGCGCACGCGCGCGAGGACCTTCTCGAGCGACGCACCGGACACGAACTCCATCGTGAAGAACGGCACGCCGCGTTCTTCACCGACCGAATAGACCGGCACGATGCCCGGGTGCTGCAAACGCGCGACGGTCTCGACTTCGCGGCGAAATCGCTCGCGCGTCTCGGGGAAGTAGAGGAACTCCGGCCGCACGATCTTGAGCGCGACGTCGCGCTGCAGCCTCTCTTGGCGCGCGCGGTAGACGACGCCCATGCCGCCGGCGCCGAGCTGCTCGAGGAGCTCGAACTCGCCGAGCCGTTCGTGGCCGTCGCTCGCGACCGGCTTCGCCGGCGCACCGAGCACGCCGAGCCCACCGAGCACGCCGAGCCCACCGAGCAACGCGATGCGTCGCCGCAACGTCGACGCGTGCTCGGGATGCGCCGTGCACAGCGCCTCGACTTCGTCGTGCGCGCCGCGCTCCAGCGCATCGAGCGCGCGGATCACGAGCTCGTCGATCCCCGGCGTTGCGGCTCCCTCCTCACCCATCCCACCTCGCATTTCACGCGGCGTCGTCGCTCGGCACAAGACGGCGCGCGCCGCGCGTCCGTAGAATCCTCGGCCCATGCGCGTCGGCCTCGACTTCCGGCCCGGACTGCAGAATCGCGAGGGCATCGGGCGTTACGCGCGCGAACTCGTGCGTTCGTTCGTCGAGCTCGGGCACGATCGAGACGTCGCGTTGTTCGGTTCGACGCTCGCGCAGAGCCGCTTCTCGACCGACGAGCTCGGCTACGGCCGCGCGAGGCTCGTGCGGCGGCGTTTGCCCGCGAAACTCCTGCCGACGTTGCTGCGTGCGAGCGGTCGCGGCGCCGACGACTCGCTCGGCGGCGTCGACGTGTGGCACCACACGCAGCCGAACGTGCTCCCGGTGCGCCGCGCGCGCGAAGTCGCGACGATCTTCGACACGATCTACCTCGAACGCGACGGGCGTTTCGTCGAGCCGGAGACCGCGGAGCGCATGAGCCGCGCCGCGCGTGCGCTCGTCGAACGTTCGTCGCTGCTCTTCGTGCCGACGCAGTTCGTCGCGCGTGAAGTCGAGCGTGCGTTCGGTGTCGCGCGCGAGCGCATCGCGGTCACGCCGCTCGGCTGCGATCACGTGCTGCGCCACGTTCCGCCGGAAGGCTTCGCGCCGGCAAGTGGACGTTTCGTGCTGACCGCGAGCCGCATCGACCCGCGCAAGAACCACCTGCGCATGCTCGCGGCGTTCGAGAGGCTCGTGCGCGACGGGTTCCCGCACCGTTGGCTCGTCGTCGGCCCGCATGGCTGGCGCACGGAGGCGTTCTTGCGCGCGGTCGAGGCTTCGCCGGCGAGAGAACGGATCGAGGTGCGCGAGTTCGTCGACGACGCGGAGCTCGCGCGGCTGATGGCGCAGTGCGAGCTCTTCTTCTTCGCGAGCCTGTCGGAAGGCTTCGGCCTGCCGCCGCTCGAGGCGATGCTGCTCGGCGCCCCGACGATCGCGAGCTCGGCGACGACGCTGCCCGAAGTGTGCGGCGACGGCGCACTCCTGCCCGACCCGGAAGACGTCGACGCGCTGCATGCGGCGGCGAAGTCGGTGCTGTCGGACCCCGAGTTCGCCCGCGCTCTCGCCGCGCGCGGCCGCACCCACGCCGCCGAGTGGACCTGGCTCCGCTGCAGTCGCGCGACCTGGAGCGCGTACGCAATCGCGTGCGGCGCTCGGCTGGAGGCCTGACAAGGTCGGGGGCGGGGAGTGCCCATACGAGCACGCGGTCGGGGCTCGAACGCGTGCCGATGCCAAACCCGGGCGATTGGGCCTCGGCGAAGCTGGACGACGCGCGAGTCGAGTCATTCGACCTGAACTGCAGCGACGAAGAAGTGCTTGAAGGCAGTTCGTCGCGCGAGGCGTTCGTCACCGGCATGTCCGTTCGGCTCCAGTGACCTCGCGCCCCGTCCGACGGCGCGCTCCCCGCGGTCCGCCCGTACCACGTAGTTCCCACTTGGCATGTGGACGGCCAGCGCATACTCTTCCGTGAGGCGGAGCGTCGATCGTTCGCACTGCAACGCGGATCTCCGCCCGCTTCAAACTCTTGAAGGAACCAATGTGAAGATCCCTGTGTTCGTGTCTTGTCCCACAAGTCTGAACGCTGCACAGGACGCTTCGCGAAAGATGATTCTGCGCGAACTCGACCGTGCGAACCTCGAGCCCCGTGCGCTCGGCCGGTCCGATTACCCGACGGATCTACCCCTTCGAGAGGTCTTCCTCCTGGCGAAGCACTGCTCCGGGGGTGTGATCCTCGGCTTCGAGCAGATCCAATTGCAGACCGGGATCGCAAAGCGCGGAACCCCGTCGGAAAAGCCGGTGACGCGTGCGGTTCCCTTCCCAACTCCATGGAACCAGCTTGAAGCTGGGATTCTGTTTGGCCTCCAATTACCGCTCCTCGTGTTCGCCGAGGATGGAATCACGGGCGGGGTATTCGACCCCGGCGTTACTGACGTGTTCATACACCGAATGCCGGATCCGACCATGTCAGCCTCAGCGAAGAAGGCCTTGGCAGCAGTGTTCCAGAAGTGGCAGGCGAGTGTTCGCAGCCACTACTATCGGTAGCACAACCGACGCGGCCATCGACGAACGCGCGAATTGAGATTCGTCCTGCAATCTCTGGATTGCTCGAGAATGGATGAGTTCGCAACGCACGGCTGGTCTTCGTGATGCACACGTGACGACGGCGCGTTGATCCAGTGATGAGCTTGCGTCGCCCGAGTGAGGACGCGGATGACGAATGCTCTGGCGGCATTTCGCGATTTCGACGAAAGACCCATGAGCTCAAGACGAACTCAACACACGGAATTCAAGCGCTTCCTTCGTCGCTTGGCCCGTTCACTGTTCGCTAGCGAGGATCGACGAGCCGCGCGCGCACCGCCGATTCGTCCACGTCGGCGGCTTCCCACAGCGCGCGGCCTTCCATGCCGCCCGCGAGCGTCAGGGTCTGGCCCGTCGTGTGGCGGGACGCGGTCGGCGACGAGAGCAGCACGATCGAACGGGCGATGTCGACGGCGCGCGCGAGTTGGCGCAGCGGCATCGTGCGCGTCACCCGAGCGATCACGCCGGGCGTCTCGAGCTCCGGCCGCACCATGTGCGTCACCGTCCAACCGGGTTCGACCATGTTGACGCGCGCATAGCGGTCGACGAGCACGATCTCGTTCTTCAGCGTCACGAGCAACCCGTGGAGCCCCGCCTTCGCGACCGCGTACTCGCAGTGGTGCCGCTCGCCGAAACGCCCGGCCGTCGAACCGACGAGGCACAGCGACGCGCCGCGTCCGTCCTCGCGCGGGCCGGTGCGCGCGAGCGTTGCCATGAACGCCCGCGCCGTGAACACCGCGCTGAACAAGTTCGCGTCGAGAGCGCCGCGGATGCGTGCTTCGCTCGCTTGGTGCAAGAGCAGGTTCTCGCGCGGCCAGAACCCGGCGTTGGCGACGGCGACGTCGACCCGACCGAAACGCTCGACTCCGGCGGAGAACGCGGCCTCGATCTCGGCGGGTTGCGCCGCGTCGGCGCGCACGCACACCGCGCGGTCCTTCCAAGGCTTCGTTGCGACGAGCGCGACGAGCTCGTCGAAACGCGTGCGCCCGGTGAGCACGAGCCGCGCGTCTTCCGCGGCGAATTCGTCGGCGAGCGCGCGGCCGATGCCGCCCGACGCGCCGGTGATCAAGACGACGGCGTCACGAAGTCCGAGATCCATGCGCGTACGGTAGTCGGCGACAAGAGCGGAGACCACTTCGACGACGACGGGCACGCGTCGAGGAGCACCGGATCGAGCGCTCGGCGAAGCCCGGGTCCGATCTGCGCGGCCACTGCAGGCGGACGAGCGCCGGAGCGCGCACTCAGGCGCCGAGATCGACCCGCGTGCTGTAGAGCACGTTGCCGTCGCCGAGATCGGAAACGTCGGGCGCGACGAGCGCGTTGATGCCGACCTTCTCCGGCACGTCGGCCGCGCGCGGCAGCCCGTCGACGCGCACGAGCCCTCGCGGCATGTCGGTCGTGATCGCGACCGTCAACGTCAGCGCGCCACGACGGTTGTGCAACCGCACCCGCGCGCCGTCGGCGAGCCCGCGCGCCGCCGCGTCCTCGGGATTCACGAACACCTTCGGCGGCCCATTGAGCGCGACGTGGCGCGGACTGTGGCTGTAGGTCGAATTGTGCGTGTAGCGCGACGGCGCGGCGACGAGCCAGAACGCGCCGTGCTCGCGCTCGGTGCGATCCTCGACGTACGTCGCGCAGCGCGGTTCGCCGAGCCGGACCGCCGCGTCGCTCGCGAGCTCGATCTTCCCGCTCGGCGTGCCCCACCCACCGAGGTCGGCGCGCGACGGCGGCGTGACCTTGACCGGCTCGCCGCGGCGCAGGCGTTCGACTTGCTCGGGCGACAGACGGTGGCGCGACGCGGCGAAGAGTTCCTCGCAGAGCCCTTCTTCCGTGACGTCCCACGTCTCGCGCGGCAGTCCGAGTTCGCGCGCGATCGCCGCGAACGCGTGCACGTTGCTCCGCGCTTCGCCGGGCGCGGCGCACGAGCGACGCGAGTACTGCAGGTAACGATGGCCGTAGCTGCGATACACGTCGGTCGCTTCGACGAAGGTCGTCGCGGGCAACACGACGTCCGCGCGTTCGGCGGTTTCGGTCAGGAACTGCTCGTGCACGACGACGAAGAGCTCGTCCTTCTCGAGCTCGCGGCGCACGCGCGACGCATCGGGGCACGTCACGGCGGGATTGTGGCCCCAGACGAAGAGCACGTCGTACGCGCGGCTCTCGAGCGCTGCACCGAGCGCGACGTGTCGCACGCTCCGCGGCGGCGAGCCGGCGGGACGCAGCTCGGGCTTCTCGAGCGCGGTCTCGGCGAGGCTGAACGTCGCGAAGCTCTCGTAGTGCACGCGCTCCGCGATGCCGAGCACCGCCGCGAGCGAACAGACCGCACGCATCGACATGCCGCCGTGGCGCCGGCGCGTCCAACCGACGCCGGTCTTGACGAGCGGCCGGCGCGCGTCGAAGAAGAGCCGCGCGAGCTCGACGATGCGCTCAGGAGCGAGTCCGGTCGCTCGCGCCGCACGCTCGAGGTCGGTCGACGCGAAGACGTGCGCTTCGAACTCGTCGGCGCCGACGCATTCGCGTTCGAGGAAGGCACGATCGGCTCGTCCGCGCTCGAACGCGAGGCGCGCGAGCTCGAGCGCGAGCGCCGCGTCGCTGCCCGGTCGGATGATCAGGCCTTCGCCGCCCCACTTCTCGAGCGCTTGGATCGTCTCGGTGCGATACACGTCGATCGCGACGATCGGCACGCCGGCCTTCGCCAGCTTCTGCAGCTTGGGCTGCAGGTGCTGCACCGTGCGCGCGACGTCGGAGCCCCAGAGCACGACGAGGTCCGCGTCGAGCACGTCATCGAGATCCGGTCCGATCACGGCGCCGAGCACGTTCTCGTAACCGGCGGTCGCCGTGTTGTCGCACAGGCCGCCGTCGACGATCGCCGCGCCGAGCGCGTGCATCGCGCGCAAGGGGAACTTCTTCGCGACGAGCCCCATGTTGCCCGCGTACCACGCCGCGAGGATGCGTTCGCCGGGCACGCCGCGCACGCGAGTCGCGATGCGCCGGACGGCTTCGTCCCACGTCGCGGGCACGAGCTCGCCCGCCGCGTCGCGCACGAGCGGCGTCGTGAGCCGCGCGGGGCTCGTGATCACTTCGCCGTAGAGTGCAGTCTTCGCGCACAGCACGCCGCGCGACCAACCGTGCGCGGGGTTGCCCTTGAGGCGCACGAATCGACCGCGTTCGTCGGTTTCGACGAGCACACCGCACGCATCGGGGCAATCGAGCGGACACGTCGACGAGTGGAGCGGCATGACGATTCGTTCGTGCACAGTCTAGCGCCGCGAAGGCGCGGAGCCGCAAAGCCGCGAAGTCGTTCGGTGCGACGCACTCCTTGCCGAAGCTCGTTCGTCGCTAGACTGCCGCGCTTTCGATGCGCCGACTCGCCCTGCACTTCGCCTTCGCCTGCTGCGGCCTCGTCACCGGCTGCGGCGAGAGTGCGCCGCCCGATCCGGCGCAGGTCGTCGTCGGCCGCGCGGAGAACGGCTTGAAGTTCGCGCGCCAACGCTGCGTGATCTGCCACAAGGTCGGCGACCGCGGCGCGAACCTCGGCCCCGCGATGCCCGACGCCGTGAAGAAGGCCATCGATCGCTCCGCGCGGCTCGAGGAGATCGTCGCGGAGCTCGAACGCACGCGCCCGGAGCATCGCGAGACGAAGCGCGCGAAGCTCGACCCGCTGCTCGCCGAGACCGATCCCGAGCGGCGCTTGCAGCTCTGGCTCGCGACGTATCTCGCCGATCCGAAGTTCGAGAACCCGGCGAACCAGATGGCGGTGCTGCCGATGACCGAGCTCGAGCGCGCGGACTTGATCGCGTGGCTCCTGTCGCTGCGCTGAGCGACGTCTCGGACGGGCCTCTCGCTCCGCACCGGCGGGTCAGCGCCGCGCGGCGGTGAGAGCCGAGGCGATCTCCGCCAGTTCGAGCGCGTAGGGGCTCGCGCGGCGCCACGCGACGTCGACGGGGCCGAGTTCGACGAGCTCGTAGTCGCGAGAGAGCCGCGGCGACGCGCGGAGCTCGCGTGACCACGTCGCCGTTTCGGGCGCGGGGAGCCAGAGCCAATCGGGCAGGCGCTCGGCGAGCAGTCGCTCCGCGTCGAAACCGTGGCGCGCGAACTCGCGGTCGTGCAGACCGGACACGTCGATCACGCGCGCGAGCTCGAGCGCCGCGCCGACCACTCCAGCCGGAGCGCACGCGACCACGGGCCGCGGACGTTCGGCGTCGTGCGTCGGCGGTGCGAGCACGGAAAGTTCGACGAGCCCCGGCCAGCGCGCGACGTGCGACGGGCTCGCGACCGGTCCGAAACGCGCGAACGAGCCGTCGGCGAAGCGTTCGCGAGCGAGACCGACGTGCGCGAAGAGCGCAGGTGCGGGTGCGAGCACCGCGCCGCAGGCGAGCACCAGCAACGCGCCACGCGGCGCACGCGTTCCGCGCCACTCCGTCCAACGCGCGAGGCCGACCGCCGCACGCGCACCGAGGAACACGAGCGGCGGCAGCGCGGCGAGCAGGAAACGGCCGTGCGCGAGTTCGCCGTCGAGCGCGCCGAGCGTCGCGTGGCCGAGGAAGGCGAGCGTCGCGAGCGCGAACGCGTGTTCGAGCGCTCGACCGGCGACGCGCGGTGCGCCGTGGCGCAACACGAGCTCGACCGCGAGCGCGACGAGCAGCGGAGACGCGACGAGCAGGAAGCGGCCGAGCTCGCGCCACGGCTCGAGCACGTCGCGCGACACGCGTTCGACGAAGAACCCGAGCGGCACAGGCGAACCGGTCGCGAACGCGCACGCGCCCGCGATGGCGGCGACGAGGACGGCGCCGACGCCGAACGCGACCCACGCTTGCGCGCGCTCCGCACCGCGCGCGAAACACCCGCGCGCGAGCGGCACGCCGAGGCCGAAGAGCCCGAGATCCGGACGCACCGCGAACGCCACGGCGCCGAACGCGCCGAGCAATCCGCCGCCGCGCAGGACGTCGACGCGCTCGCTCTGGGTCCAGACCCAGACGAGGCTCGCGGTCGCCGCGAAGGTCAGCGTGGTCTCGAGGCCGTTGGCCATGCCGAGAGCGAGCGCGGGCGCCGCGAGACCGAGCGGCACGGCGACGAACGCGTCGAACGCGAGCTTCGGATCGCGGGCGCTGCGCGCCGCGCCGCGGGCGAGCGCGACGCACACGAGCACGCCGACGACGCCGCACACGACCGAAGCGAGCCACGGCGCGAACGTCGGATGCCGGACGAAGACGACGAGCGCGGACACCCACGAGAACTGCGCGAGCGAAAGGCAGCCGAAACTCGGCGCCTCGTCGGGCTCCCAGCCGAACACGCCGTCCGCCGCGAGATGCGTGCGATAACGCAGCAGCGCGAACGCTTCGTCGGCGAGCGCGTCGTCCGCGGCGCGCGCGAACACGCCGACGGCGAGCGCGAGCGCCGCGAGCACCGCTGCGGCGCGCCAGAGCCCGCGCAAGAGTCGCTCGTCGCCGCTCAATCGGCCGCTCCGCGTCGTTCGCGAGCTGCGGTCGCCGCACGCTGCACGAGCTCGCCGAGTCGTTCGAACGTGCGCGCCGCGTCGCGCCCCGCCACGGCTTCGCGCACACGCTCGCGCGGCGGCGCCGGCGCGTCGAGCCGAGCCGCCAACGCCGCGGCGAGCGCCCCGGGGTCGCCCGCGCGAGGGAGCACGACGCCGTGTTCGGGCGCCGTGAGCACGTCCGCCGCGCCTGCGTTCGCCGTCGTGATCACCGGCGTGCCGCTCGCGAGCGCTTCGAGGATCACGAGGCCGCTCGTGTCGCGGAACGTCGGCGCAAGGCACAGGTCTGCGGCGCAGAGCAGCGCCGCGGCGTCGACATCGCGCCGCCATACGATGCGTGAATCGAGCCCGAGTTCGCGCGCGAGCCGCTGCCAACGCCCGCACGACTTCGGCCCGGCGACGACGAGCCGCCACGGACGCGTCGCGAGCCGCGCGAGCGCGTGGAGCGCCGTCTCGAGACCCTTGAGCTCGGGCTCGCGCGCCACGAACGCGAGCAACGGCTCGCGCGACGAGTCCGCGAGAGAGAGGACGTCCGCTTCGCCGAGTCCAAGTCCGAGCGCGCGCTCGAGCCCGAGCCGGGGCCCGAGTCCGAGCTCGGCGCGCAGCGCCATGCCGAGCGTCGCGCGCCGTTGCGGCGAGAAACGCTCGAGATCGACGCCGTTCTCGATGCGCACCAAACGCTCGCGGGCTCCGGGATACTCGGCTGCGAACTCGTCCTCCACGAGCCGCGACACGCACACGATGAACCGTGCGCCGCCGCGACAGAGCTCGCGTTCGAAGTCGCGGAACGTCGCGAAACGGCCGCGCACGAGCTCGCGCGCGTCGACACACGGCTCACCGCGCGCCGCGGCGCGCGCCGCGAGCGACGGCAACCACGCTCCACCGTGCGGCCAATAGACGTCGACGCGCGACAAATGCCGGATCCCGATCGTCACGTCGCACCCGGCTTCATCGGCGGCGCGGACCAGGCGCTCGGCAAGCCGCCGTTCGCGGCCCGAGCGCGTGAGCCCGCCCGCACGGACGCGCGCGAACTCGCCCGGCGCAGTGGAGCTCGCGGTGCGCGCGAACGCGAGCACGCGCGTGCCGCGTTGCGCGAGCCACGCGGCGAACCCGGCGAGCGAGCGCTCGGCGCCGCCGCGTTCCGGCTCCCAACGGTCGATCAGGAAGCCGACGGTGAGGTCGTGCAGCGGGGCGTGGAGGTCTCGCGCGGTCACGGGATCACGAGTCGGCGCTACGCTACCGCGCGCCACGCCCATGCGCATCGCCTTCGACGCATCGCCGCTCGCGCGGCCGCATCCGTTCGGCATCGTGCGCGCCGTACGCGGTGCGCTCGACGCGCTCGAACGCTCCGGCGAACTCGAAGTCGTCCGCCTGGTGCCGCACGACGGCGAGGAACTGCGCGCGTGGCGGCACGGCGAGCTCGCGCGGCGCGCCGAAGCCCGCGGCTGCGTCGGATTGCACTCGTTCGTCAGCGCGCTGCCGCTCGCCGCGCGGATCCCGCGCGTGCAGACGGTGCACGAACTGCCGTGGCGGCACGGCGAGACGGAGAACGCGGATCTCGGCCACCGCGCGTGGGTGCAGCTCGGCGGGCTCGTCGCGCGCGCCGTGGTGACGGCGACCGAGACCGTCGCGCGTGACCTCGCGGCCGAGCTCGTGCTCGGCGCGCAGAGGGTCCACGTCGTGCCGTGGGGCGTCGGCTCGCCGTTCACGCCGGAGCACGAGTCCGACGTCGAGGACGAACTCGCGCGGCGTCTCGTGCTCGCTGGGCGACCGTTCGTGCTCGCGCCCGGCGCGACGCGGCCGAAGAAACGGCTCGACGCGACGCTTCGCGCGCTCGCGGAGCTCGGCGCGAGCCGCGCGACGCCGCGCGTCGCCGTCGTCGTCACCGGCGCGCGCAGCGAGACGTTCGTGCGCGACGCCGAACTCGCGCGCGAGCTCGGAGTCGACGTCGTGCTCGCGGGCAACGTCGACGATCGCGAGCTCGCGGCGCTCTATCGCCTTGCGGCCTGCACCGCCGTGCTGTCGCGCTCGGAAGGCTTCGGCTTCCCGGTGCTCGAGGCGCTCGCGTGCGGATCACCGGTGGTCGTCGCGGCGGGCGGCGCGGCGGCCGAACTCGCCGGCGCGTGCGGCATCGCGTGCGCGGCCGACGACGGAGCAGCGACGGCGCAGGCGTTCGCGAGCGTGTTCGCCAACGCCTCCGCGAGCACGACGGCCGAGGCGCGCGCCGCGCGAGTCGCGCGTGCGGCGGAATTCGGCTGGGAGCGCTGCGCTGCGAGCCTCGCGCGGCTGTGGCGGGGGCTCGCATGAGTGCGCCGCGCGTCCTGATCTCGGGTGTGGTGCTCTCGCAGCCGATGGGCGGCGTCAGGCGGCACAACGCGGAACTCCTGCCGCGGCTCGCGCGGCTCGCGCGGCGCGCAGGCGGCGGCGTCGCGCTGCTCGTCGGCCGCGCGGGACTGCCGTTCGAGCCCGGCGACGACCTCGAACTCGTGCCTTGCGACGTGCCGGCGAAACCCGCGCTCGTGCGCGCCGCACTCGAAAGCGCCGCGCTGCGACGCGCGTGTGCCGCAGCGCAAACTCTCGGCCGGCCGTTCGGCTTGGTGCACACGGCGCATCTGCCCGCGCCGCGCGGGCTCTCGGTCCCCTACACGTTGACTCTGCACGACCTGCGGCACGCGGGCGCCGGCAACGTCGAGCTTTCGTTCGCTCGACGCATGGTCGGCGCGCGAATCGTCGCCAGGGCCGTGCGCGAGGCGCGGCGCGTGTTCACCGTCAGCGAAAGCGTGCGCACGGAGCTCTGCGCGCGTTTCGAGCTCGGCCCCGAGCGCGTGTGCGTGGTGCCGAACGCCGCCGATCACTTCGTGCCGCTCGCGCGCGAGGCTCGACCCGGCGCGCCGCTCGTGCACGTCGGCCACGTCGAGCCTCGCAAGAACCTCGAGCTCGTGTTGCGGGCGCTCGCGCTCGATCCGCGGCTCCCGGATTTCGTCGCCGCCGGCGCGCCGAAACGAGACGAGGATCGCCGGCTCGCCGAACTCGCGCGCGAGCTCGGCGTCGCGCATCGCGTGCGTTTCACGGGCGCGTTCGACGAGCGCGAGCTCGCGCGGCTCTACGCCACGGCGGGTGCGATCGTGTTGCCGTCGAAACTCGAAGGCTTCGGCATCCCCGCGCTCGAAGCGCAACGCGCCAGCGCGCCGCTCGCGATCGCCCGCATCCCGGCGCTCGTCGAAGTCGCCGGAACGGAGACGCCGAGTTTCGCGCCCGACGATCCCGCGGACTGCGCCGCCGCGTTGCGCGCCGCGCTCGCGTGCGACCCGGCGCGACTCGCCGCGGCGCGCACACGCGCCGAGCGCTTCACGTGGGACCACGCGGCCGAACTCTGGTGGCGCGGGCTCGTCGAAGCGTGCGCGGCGCGAGACGGGCGCGCCGCGGACGCGAGTCACGGATCGTGACTCACGGATAGACGGTCCAGAACACCGCGTCGGAGAGCTGCACGTTGCCGGGCGGCATGTAGCCGCCGTCGACGGCCCAGAGTTGCGCGTACACGGTCGTGCCCGGCACGCGCAGGAGCGGCGAGGGTTTGCCGCCGAGCGCACCCGCGGCGAACGCGTTCACGTCGAGACGATAGACGCCGCTGCAGTCGATCGCGCCGACCTGACTGCCGTTCGTCGATTGATAGAACGTGCGGCGCACCGGCGCCTTCAAGCACAACGTGCCGCCCTTGAACGGCTTCGAGTTCGGACCGCCGGAGCCGTAGAAGAGCATCGAGAACTCTTGGTTGCGCAGGTTCGTCACTTCGACGACGAAGTCCGAGCTCGCCGACGCACGCGCGCTGCCGTAGACGCCGATCGTCGGCACGCAACCGGCGGAGTTGAGCTTGCCCACGCAGTACGTCGCTTGTTTGACGGGCTCGAACTCGACGACGAAACCGAGCGAGCTCCAGTCGAACGGCACGTCCCACCAGACTTGCGCGTTGAACTGGAACGTCGCGAAGTGCTCGTTGCCGTAGCCGTCGTCGGGTTGGCCGCTCGCCCAGTGCGTGAACGTCAGCGGCTCGCCGGTGAGCCACGCGAAACCGCCTTTCGGCTCGACGAAACTCGGCAGGCCCGGGAACTGCGTCAGGCCGAACCAGAACTTGTTCGTCGGCACGGGGAGCTGCGAGTAGATCCAATCCTCTTCCGCTTGGTCCGCGATCGTCACCAGGTGCCCGGGCCAACCGTTGTACGTCATCGCGGTCGCGAGATCGTTCGCTGCGTACCAGTCGATCGTCGCCGGAACCGCCGCGTAGTAGTGACCGTTCGCCGGGTTCTGCTTCGGCGCGAGCGGCAGGTCGTATTCGACGATCAGTCCGTTGTTGAGGCCGGTCGGAGAATCGATGTCGTTCCAGAACTTGTTGTAGAGGTACTCACCGTAGTGCTCGACGAGGTTCGCGTTGTTCGGCTCGCCTCCCAGCCACTGCGACACCGGCCACGTCTCGCCGTTCACCCAGGTCCAACCTCCCGCGGGCTCGGAGAAGTTCGGCGACGAGAAATCCTGATAGAGCCCGATCCACACGTGCTGGTTCGGCAGCGCAGCGACGAACGTCGCGTGCACCCAATCGTTCTCGAGCTTGCCGCTGAACGTGACGAGGTGTCCTTTGACGTTCTGGAACGTCAACGACTCGGCGTGTGCCTTGGCCGCGGGCCAATCCCAGGTGCCGGGCACGTACTCGTAGTAGTGCCCATTGCCGGCCCACTGCACTTGTTGCGCGCTCGCGCTCTGGACGAGCACGGCACACGCGAGAAGCGAGACGAACGGCGTCAGCGAATCGAAACGCATCGGAAGCTCCTGTCGGCTCGTGCACGCCTCGACCAGGCGCACGGAAGCCGCTTCGAGCCTAACGTGTGTCGCGCCGTCGGGCAGGGGTCGAGTGGCGGTGGATGCGAGTCGCCGCGGCCTCGACGAGGCGGAGCCTTCCCTGGTGCGCGGGATTCGCCCGTTGCGTTCGCCTGCGACGAACACAGGGAGCGCGTGGAGCCCGCGACTCGCGTGCTCAGCGCCCCGAGCCCGCCGCCGGAGTGGTGCCGGACGACTCGCCGGCGCCAGCGGGCGCAGTGCCAGCGGGCGCATCGCCATCGGGCGACGCGCGCTCGCGCAGGAAGGTCGTGCCGCGGAACGCGAGCCAACTGATCGCCGCGCACAGCGCCATCGCGAGCACGACCAACAGGAGCTTGACCCAGACGGGCCGCTGCTCGAGGTCGGCGGAGAGCGCGCTGCCTCGCGCGTCGACCTTGTGGTACTGGAGCACGCGTTGCCCGCGGTTCTCGAGCGCGGGTGCGACCTTGGTCGCGCCGAGCGCACGGAACGACGTGCTCGCCGGATCCGGTCTCGACTCGGGTTCGAGTCGCGGCGCGGTCGGCGGGCGCGCGCCGGTCGCCCCAGTCGGTTCGGCGGGCCGCGACGCGGCGGGCGCCGGCGACACGGCGGGTCGCGCCGGCTCCGGCGCTTCCTCGAGGACGATCTCTTCGAGCTCGAGTTCGGCGCGCGCGGCAGCCGGCGGCACGGGCTTCGGGGCCGTCGAAGTCGGACGCACGCGCGGCGCGACGTCGAAGTCGACGTCGGCTTCGTGCACGGCAGCCGCGAGTTCGAGCCGTACGCGCACGAGCACGTCGCCGACCTTGAACTCGGAAAGGTCGGCGAGTTCGAGCTCCTTCACGCGCTCGGTCTTCGACCAGAGCCCGTTGCGCGAACCTTGGTCGACGAGCCACAGGCTCTCGCCGCGAGCGACGACCTTCGCGTGCATCCGGCTGATCGACGCATCGCGCAGCGGCACCGCGCATTCGGGGCTGCGGCCCAGCACGGCGCCGTCGGCGAGCGCGAACGACCGGCCGAGATCGGCGCCGGAGAGCACGAATAGCCGGGCGTTCATCCTCGATCTCCCACGTCTTGTGCGCCGGGGTCGTGTGCGCCCAGTTCCTGTGCGCCCAGTTCCTGTGTGCCGAGGCCCTGTGCGCCGGCGCCTCGAGCCCCGCGGCTGCGCGCCATGTCCCGTTCGAGCGAACGCGCGCGCCACCACCGCGGCGCGAGCTCCTCGAACGCGCGCACGAAGTCGCCCGCGCTCATCCGGCCCTCGAAGGCCTTCTTGCCGCCGATCCAGAGCACCGGCAACTTCGCGCCGAATCGCGCGAAGAGCTCCGGATCGCGCGTCACGTCGATCTCGGTCAGGCTGTAGGGCCAGCCGAGCCGCGCACGCTCGATCTCTTCCCGCATGTCGAGCGCCGCCGGCGACCCGCGTCGCGCGTAGAGCACGAGCGGCACCGGCTCGAGCAGACGCCGCTTGAAGAAGAAGCCGAGCATGACGCGGGCATCGTAGCTTCGCGAACCGGAGCTCGGAATTGATCGGACGCGCGAACCTGGCGCACACTGTCCGCCATGCACGGCTCGACTCACGGACAAGCGTCGCCGCACGCGCACCTGCACTCGGCGGAACGCGAGCTCGCGCTCCACCTCCACGCCGTGCGGCAGTCGTATCCGTTCCGCCTCGGGCTCAGCCGCAAGGAAGTGCTGCACGGCATCGACTGCGACTTGCCGCGCGGCGCGAGCCTCGGGCTCGTCGGGCCGAACGGTTCGGGCAAGAGCACGCTGTTGCGGTTGCTCGCGGGCGTCGAGTCGCCGCAGAGCGGCCGTGTCCTGGTGCTCGGCGCGACTCCGGCGGAGGCCGCGACGCGCCGGCGCATCGGCTGGCTCGCGGAAGAGCTGCCGCATCCGCGCGACATGCGCGCCAGAGCGGCGCTCCGGTTCACGGCCGCGCTCTACGGCGTGCCGCGCGCGGAGCTCGACGCGCGGGTCGAGCGCATGCTCGAGCGCGTCGGCCTCGCTTCGGCCGCCACGGTCCCGCTCGGCAAGTTCTCGCGCGGCATGGCGCGGCGATTCGGGCTCGCCGCGGCGCTGGTCCACGAGCCTGCGCTCGTGTTGCTCGACGAGCCGACCGCCGGACTCGACGCACCGGGCTTCGCGGTGCTCGCCGACCTGCTCGACGAAGCGAAGGCGCGCGGAGCGTCGCTCGTCGTCGCGTCGCACCTCTTGACCGACATCCAAGCGCACTGCGATCGACTGCTCGTGCTCGTCGACGGCCGCGTCGCGTTGTCCGGCACGCCGCGCGACCTCGCGCCCGACGGCGGCGCGGTCGACTTCGAAGTCGCGGGCCTCGACGCGGCGGCGCTCGCCGCGCTCGAAGCGGACGTGCGCGCCCGCGGCGGCCGCGTGCTCGGGCGCTTCGCGTCGCCGCGCAACTTGGTCGAGCTCTACCGGAACTTCCGCGGCGCGCCGCCGACGGACCGGCGATGAACTTCGCGCGGCTGGTCGGTTTCGCGACGAGGCGGGCGCTCGGGTCCGGCGTGTGGATCGCGCTCGGGTTCGTCGTGTTGCTCGGCTGCGGCCTCGACTGGAGCGGCGCGACCGGCTTGCCGAGCGGCGACGCACCGGTGCTGCGTGGACTCGAACGCCGCGCGCTGTGGCTCGCGTGGCTCGGCTGCGTCGGGTCGATCGCGTTGGTGCGCGCGGCGCGCGCGCACGCAGCGTGGCGCGAGCACGAGTTCGACTGGATCGCGGCGCTGCCGCTCGCGCGACGGCGGTGGCTCGCCGCGACGTGGCTCGGCGACGCGCTCGCGCTCTTCGTGCTCGCGGCGTGCGGGTGCCTCGCGATCGAGTTCGCGGTCGGCGACGCGCGTCCGACCGAACGTGTGCTGCGCATGGTCGAGCTGCCACCGGTCGCGTTGGTGGAGACGCATGCGCGGGTCGAGTGGACGCTCGACGACGCGCCCGTGAGCGGACGCGCGCGGCTCGAACTCGCGCTCGCCGGCGGCGGACGCGCGGCGGAAGTGCGCTGGATCGCGAAACGCGGCGAGCTCGCGACGGCGACCGCGGCGACGATCGGCCTGCGCACGACGCTCGGACTCGAACTGCCGCCGGCGGACGTCGAAGCCCGCGCCGCGACGGACGGCGAGTCCGGCGCGAACGCGCAACCGGTGGCGTTCGTGCTCGAACGCCTCGCGCCGGGAGCGATCGTCGTCGCCGATCCCGGCGGACTGCTGCTCACCCAGCCGGTCGAGAGCGATCGCGCCGCGTCGCTCTGGATCGCGTCGCGCGCGTGGCTCGCGCTGTGCGCCGCCGACGCGCTCGCGCTGGGCTTCGGCGCCTGGGTGTCTTCGGCGAGCGCCTTCGGCCTGGCGTTCGGCGTGTGGCTCGCGGCTTGGTTCGCGCTGCGCGTCGAGCCGCTGGTTCCCGCGTCCGACCTGTTCGGCGCGCTCGCTCACGTCGGCGCGGGCCTGGTGCCGACGGCGCCGGTGCTCGCGAACGTCGTCGGTGCGGGTCTGCTCGTCGTGTTCGGCCTCGAGCTCGGCGCGCGGCGGCCGTGGACCCGCCAGCCATGACCCGCCATCTTCGTTCACGCGTCGTGTGGTTCGCGGGACTCGGGCTCGCGCTCGCGCTGTACGTCGCGAGCGTGATGCAGACGCGCAAGCCGGAAGGTTCGCTGCTCGTCGCGTTGCTCGGTCCGGTCGCGACCTTCGCGGCCGAGCTCGAGTGGGTGCGTTTCGACCTCGCCTTGCGCGCCGGCGACGTCGAGCTCGCGTACGCCCGGGCCGAGACCGCGCTCTGGATCGATCCTGGCGCCACGATGGGGTGGAACACCTATGCGGCGCACCTGGCGTTCGACCGCGCGGCTCCCGAGCGCGAGCCCGACGCTGCGCGCCGCGGAGCATGGTTCGACGCCGCGCTCGCCGTGCTCGCACGCGGCGAGGCGAGTGCGCGGCAGCCCGCCGAGCTCGCGCTGTTCGCGGGGTTGCTGCGGCTCGACGCGTGGGACCACGACCCCGCGCGGTTCGGCGCCACGCCGCGGGTGGAAGTCGAACGTCTCGCGGCGGACGATTTCGAGCGCGCCGCGCGGCTCGGCCACCCGCTCGCGGCCGAGCTCGCGCACACCGTGCGGGAGCGAGCGGCTCGCTGAACGGCCTAGCGCGGATCAGACCCGAAGCTGAACGGGCCGCAACGTGACCGGGCTCGGGCGCTCGATCGTGCAGGCGCTTGGGCGCAGACGGACGCGCCGGCGGACACTACGATTTCGCGCTCCCCATGATCGGCGGTCTGGCGGATTGGGTCGGCGGCTTCATCGAGCGCTACAACTACGAAGCGCCGTTCGTCGTGCTCTTGCTCTGCGGCGTCGGCCTGCCGCTGCCGGAGGAAGTGACGCTGATCGGCTCCGGACTGCTGCTCTACAAAGGGCACGTCGAGTTCTGGAAGATCACGCTCGTCTGCTCCGCCGCGATCCTGATCGGCGACTCGATCCCGTTCTGGCTCGGCCGCAAGTACGGCATGGCGGCGCTGCGCGTGCGTTGGGTGTCGAAGATCCTGCACCCCGAGCGTTTCGCGAAGATCGAACAGAAGTTCAAGGACCACGGGAACTGGGCGACGTTCGCGTTCCGCTTCTTCGCGGGCCTGCGCATCCCGGGCTACTTCATCGCCGGTGCGTTCGGGATGAGCTACCCGCGGTTCCTCTTGCTCGATTCGCTCGGAGTCCTGCTGTCCGTGCCGGCGTCGATCTGGCTCGGCAAGTTCTTCGGGGAGCAGACCGACCGCTTCAAGGAGACCGTGCGCGAGCTGCACCTCGTGCTCGCGTTCGTCGTGATCGCGCTCGTCTTGATCATCGTCGCGCGCGCGTGGATCAAGCGGCGCACGCCGAGCGCCTGACCTCGCGGATTTGCGACGTCCCGGGACTCGGGCTCCGGGCCTCGACGGACGCAGCGTTGCGGGCCACGGCTCGCGGGCGCCCGGTCACGACGCGGCGCGCCGGACGCCGCGCATCGAGAGGGTCGTGAGCTCCGCGGCCGGGCAGCCGCGAACCCGTGGTCCGGCACGGCGCCGCCGCCGCTCCGACAGGCCTGAACGAGGCCTTCGGGGGGCCCGTGCGACTTCCCTTTTCGCCGGCCCGCAGGTATAAACCCGCCTCATTTTTGGGTCCCCTACCAAAGTCCCCACATGCTCCTCGAACCCCTCGTTCAGGCCGGCGCTGCGATGACGCAGGCGGCACCTGCGCACAAGAGCGAAATCGACCTCGTCATGCCGGACCTCTCGAAGGTCACCATGATGGGCACCGACGGAAAGTCGCTGCTCCTCTACGGCATCGGCGTCTGCGTCCTCGGTCTGATCTTCGGTCTGGTCATCTACCAGCAGCTCCGCAACATGCCCGTCCACCGGGCGATGCGTGAGATCTCGGAGCTGATCTTCGAGACCTGCAAGACGTACCTCGGCACCCAGATGAAGTTCATCGGGATCCTCTTCGCCTTCATCGGCGTGGTGGTGTTCCTCTACTTCTCGGTGCTGTTGCACAAACCGCTCGGGACGGTCGCGACGATCCTCTTCTTCTCGGTCGTCGGCATCCTCGGCAGCGTGTTCGTCGCATGGTTCGGCATCCGCGTGAACACGTTCGCGAACTCGCGCACGGCGTTCGCGGCGCTCAAGGGCAAGCCCTACCCCGTCTACCAGATCCCGCTCAAGGCCGGCATGTCGATCGGCATGTTGCTGATCTCGATCGAGCTGCTCCTGATGCTGGTCGTGCTGCTCTTCATCCCGGCCGACCTCGCCTACCCGTGCTTCATCGGTTTCGCGATCGGTGAGTCGCTCGGCGCGAGCGCGCTGCGTATCGCGGGCGGCATCTTCACGAAGATCGCGGACATCGGCTCCGACCTGATGAAGATCGTCTTCAACATCAAGGAAGACGACGCGCGCAACCCGGGCGTGATCGCCGACTGCACGGGCGACAACGCGGGCGACTCGGTCGGTCCGACGGCCGACGGCTTCGAGACCTACGGCGTCACCGGCGTCGCGCTGATCTCGTTCATCCTGCTCGCCGTGCCCCAGGAAGCGGTCCAGGCGCAATTGATCGTCTGGCTCTTCGTGATGCGCATCCTGATGGTGCTCGCTTCGGGCATTTCCTACATGCTGAACGAGGTCCTGTCGGGCGCGAAGTACAAGAACTCCGACCACATGGACTTCGAGGCGCCGCTGACCTTCCTGGTCTGGCTGACCTCGTTCGTCTCGATCGCGATCACCTACGGCGCGTCGAAGGTCCTGATCGGCGACCTCGGCGACGGTTCGCTCTGGTGGAAGCTCTCCACGATCATCACGTGCGGCACGCTCGCCGGCGCGATCATCCCGGAGATGATCAAGGTCTTCACTTCGACCAAGTCGGGCCACGTGCGCGAGTGCGTCGAAGCGTCGAAGGAAGGCGGTGCGTCGCTCAACGTGCTCGCCGGTTTCACCGCCGGCAACTTCAGCGCGTACTGGATGGGCGTCGTCATCGCGATCCTGATGGGCGCGGCGTACTGGGTGAGCCAGATGGGCCTCGCCGAGTTCATGAAGGCCGAAGCGATCTTCGCGTTCGGTCTCGTCGCGTTCGGCTTCCTCGGCATGGGCCCGGTGACGATCGCGGTCGACTCGTATGGTCCGGTGACGGACAACGCGCAGTCGGTGTACGAGCTCTCGCTCATCGAGTCCGTGCCGAACGTCAAGCAGGAGATCCAGAAGGACTTCGGCTTCGCTCCGAACTTCGAGAAGGCGAAGGACTACCTCGAGGAGAACGACGGCGCCGGCAACACGTTCAAGGCGACGGCCAAGCCCGTGCTGATCGGCACCGCGGTCGTGGGCGCGACGACGATGATCTTCGCGACGATCATGGCGCTGACGCACGGTCTGACCGACCAAGCCGCGATCGCGAAGCTCTCGCTGCTGCACCCGCCGTTCCTGCTCGGCCTGATCCTCGGCGGCTCGGTGATCTACTGGTTCACCGGCGCGTCGACCCAGGCGGTCGCGACCGGCGCCTACCGCGCGGTCGAGTTCATCAAGAAGAACATCCGCCTCGACGGCGCGGAGAAGGCCTCGGTCGCCGACTCGAAGAAGGTCGTCGAGATCTGCACGCAGTACGCGCAGAAGGGCATGTTCAACATCTTCTTGACCGTGTTCTTCGCGACGCTCGCCTTCGCGTTCTTCGAGCCGTACTTCTTCGTCGGCTACCTGATCGCGATCGCGCTGTTCGGTCTGTTCCAAGCGCTCTTCATGGCGAACGCCGGCGGTGCTTGGGACAACGCGAAGAAGGTCGTCGAAACCGAGCTCCGCGCGAAAGGCACGCCGCTCCACGCGGCGGCCGTCGTCGGCGACACGGTCGGCGACCCGTTCAAGGACACGAGCTCGGTCGCGATGAACCCCGTGATCAAGTTCACGACGCTCTTCGGTCTGCTCGCGGTCGAACTCGCGGTCATGCTGAAGGAAGACAACGCGAACCTGGTGCTCGGCCTGTCGGCCGCGTTCTTCCTGATCGCGTGCTTCTTCGTCCACAAGAGCTTCTACGGCATGCGCATCAAGAGCTGAGCGCTCAGCCGTGACCTTCGAGCCGGCCGGTTCCGCAGCGCGCGGAGCCGGCCGGCGCTCTTTTCGGCGTGCCGGCGCAGCGACCGGCGACTAGCCGAGTCGTTCCGCCGCCCCGTCGTGCGGATAGACGCGGTACTCGAGCAGCCCGACCCACACGCGCACGCCGTCGCGGAGCTCGAGTTCGCGCAGTCGGTCGTGCGAGATCTCGGCGCGGATCTCGCCGAACTCGCTCGCGAGCTCGACGCGCACGATCGGGCCGGCGGCGTGGACGCGCACGACCTTCGCCGGGAACGCCGGACCGTCGGGCTGGGTCTTCGCGAGCCCGACTTGGTGCGGCCGCGCGAAGATCCGAGCCTGAGGCGCCGTCGCGCCGAGATCGGGATACGGCCGCGGCGCGAACATGGGCTCGCCGCGCAGCGCGCGCACTTCGAGTCGGTTGACCTGACCGAGGAAGCCGAGCACGAACTCGTTCGCCGGACTGTGGAAGACCTCCTCGGGGCTGCCCACCTGCTCGATCTTGCCGTGGTCCATCACGACGACCCGGTCGGCGACGTCGAGCGCTTCTTCTTGGTCGTGCGTGACGAAGAGACTGGTGACGCCGATCTCGTCGTGCAGACGGCGCAGCCACTGTCGCAGCTCCTCGCGCACCTTCGCGTCGAGCGCACCGAACGGTTCGTCGAGCAGGAGCACGCGCGGCTCGACGGCGAGCGCACGGGCGAGCGCGACGCGTTGGCGCTGGCCGCCCGAAAGTTGGCTCGGGAAACGTTCGGCGAAACCGTCGAGTTGGACCATCCCCAGGAGGTCGTGGACGCGGCGGCGGATCTCGGGCTCGGCGGGGCGGGTGCTCCGCGGACGAACGCGCAGTCCGAACGCGACGTTCTCGAAGACCGACATGTGCCGGAAGAGCGCGTAGTGCTGGAACACGAAGCCGACGCGCCGTTCGCCGGGCTTGCGCCGTGCCGCGTCGTCGTCGTCGAAGAAGACGTTGCCGTGCTCGGGGAGCTCGAGGCCCGCGATGATGCGCAGGAGCGTCGTCTTGCCCGAGCCCGACGGCCCGAGCAGCGCGACGAGCTCTCCGTCGGGCACTTCGAGCGACACGTCGTCGAGCGCGCGATAGTTGCCGAAGGTCTTCGTGACGTTGCGGACCGAGATCTTCATGCGTCGTCTCCGCGCGCTTCGCGCGCGAGCTTGGCCTTCAGCGGTTTCAGGTGCCGGCTCTCGATCAAGGACTTCAGCACGAGCGTCACCAGCGCGAGCAACGTGAGCAACGACGCGACCGCGAACGCTCCCGCCGTGTCGTACTCGTTGTAGAGGATCTCGACGTGCAGGGTCATCGTGTTGGTCAACCCGCGCACGTGGCCGGAAACCACCGACACGGCGCCGAACTCGCCCATCGCTCGCGCGTTGCAGAGGATCACGCCGTAGAGCAGGCCCCACTTGACGTTCGGGAGCGTGACGCGCCAGAACGTCTTCCAGCCCGACGCGCCGAGCATCATGGCCGCTTGCTCCTCCTCCGCGCCTTGCGCCTGCATCAGCGGCACGAGTTCGCGCGCGACGAACGGGAACGTGACGAACATCGTCGCGAGCACGATCCCGGCGGGCGCGAAGATCACTTTGACGCCGTGCTCGACGAGCCACGGCCCGAGCCAGCCTTGCAGGCCGAAGAGCAGCACGAAGATCAGCCCCGCGATCACCGGCGAGACCGCGAACGGCAAGTCGATCAGCGTGATCAGCAGGCTCTTGCCGCGGAAGTCGAATTTGGTGATCGCCCACGCGGCGGCGACGCCGAACGCCGTGTTGATCGGCACGCACACGGCCGCCGTGAACAGCGTCAGCCGGATCGCCGACCACGCGACCGGATCCGTCAGCGCCGCGAAGTAGACGTCGCGGCCCTTCTCGAACGCGAAGAGGAACACGATCGCGAGCGGCGCGAGCACCAGCAACGCGACGAACGTCAACGCGAGCCCGATCAAAGTGCGGCGGACCCACGGCTTCTCGGTGCGCGCCGAAGCGTAGGCCGCTCGTTGGAGCGCGAGCAAGTCGCGAGAGACGACGGCGTCAGGCGGCATGGTGGCGTTGGCTCCAGGCCTGGAGCAGGTTGATCGCGAAGAGCAACACGAACGACGCCGCGAGCAACGACACGGCGATCGCCGTCGCGCCGGCGTAGTCGTACTGCTCGAGCTTGACGATGATCAGGAGCGGCGTGATCTCGGTCTTCATCGGTTGGTTGCCCGCGATGAAGACGATCGAACCGTACTCGCCGAGCGCGCGTGCGAACGACAACGCGAAGCCGGTGAGCAGCGCGGGTAAGACGCTCGGCAGGAGCACGCGCAGGAAGATCTGCAAACGCGTCGCACCGAGCGAGGCGGCGGCGTCCTCGAGCTCGGCTTCGAGGTCCTCGAGCGCGGGCTGCACCGTGCGCACGACGAACGGGAAGCCGACGAACGCGAGCGCGACGGTGATGCCGAACGGACTGAACGCGCCTTGGATGCCGAAACGGTCGAGCACCGAGCCGAACCAGCCGGTCTTCGCGTAGAGCGTCGTCAGCGCGATGCCCGAGACCGCGGTCGGCAGCGCGAACGGCAAGTCGACGATCGCGTCGATCAGTCGCCGGCCCGGAAAGCGGTAACGCACGAGCACCCACGCGACCACCAGCCCGAACACCACGTTCACCAACCCGGCGACGAGCGCCGTGCCGAACGACAGTCGGTACGACGCGACGACGCGCGGGTCGGTGACCTTGGCGAGGAACTCCCCCCAGGAAAGGTCGGCGGTCTTCCACACGAGCGCCGCGAACGGCAAGAGCACGATCAACCCGAGGTACGTCAGCGTGAAGCCCAGCGTCAGCCCGAAGCCGGGCAAGACGCGTGCTCGGCGATTGCGGACCGATCCAAGACGTGCCATGGGGTGTGTGCTCTTCCGTTCGCGACGTCGCTCAGCAGCTCACTTGGCGGCCGCCTGCGTGTAGATCTGGTCGAACACGCCGCCGTCGTCGAAGTGCGTCTTCTGCGCCTTGCGCCAGCCGCCGAAGACTTCGTCGATCGAGAAGAGCGCGACGTTCGCGAACTCCTTCGCGTGCGCCTTGGCGACTTCGACGTCGCGCGGGCGGTAGTGGTGCTTCGCGATCAGTTCCTGTGCTTCCTTCGTGTAGAGGAACTCGAGGTAGGCCTGGGCGACCTCGCGCGTACCGTGGCGCTCGGCGACCTTGTCGACGACGGTCACCGGCGGTTCCGCGAGGATGGAGAGCGACGGGACGACGATCTCGAGCTTGTCCGCGCCGAATTCCGTGAGCGCCAGATAAGCCTCGTTCTCCCACGCGAGGAAGACGTCGCCGAGCCCGCGCTGCGCGAACGTCATCGTCGCGCCGCGCGCGCCGGAATCGAGCACCGGCACGTGCTGGAAGAGCTCCTTGACGAACCCGCGCGCCTTGGCTTCGTCGCCCGCGTGCTGCTTCAAGGCCCAGCCCCACGCCGCGAGGTAGTTCCAACGCGCGCCGCCGGAGGTCTTCGGGTTCGGCGTGATCACTTCGACGCCTTCCTTGACGAGATCGCCCCAGTCCTTGATCCCCTTCGGGTTGCCCTTGCGGACCAGGAAGACGATCGTCGACGTGTACGGCGCGCTGTTCTGCGGCAGGCGCTTCTGCCACTCGACGGGCAAGAGCTTCGCTTTGTCGGCGATCGCGTCGATGTCGTAGGCGAGCGCGAGCGTGACGATGTCCGCTTCGAGCCCGTCGATCACCGAACGCGCTTGTTTGCCGGAGCCGCCGTGCGACTGCTGCACGACGACGTCGTCGCCGGTCTTCGCCTTCCAGTGCTTCGCGAAGAGCGCGTTGTAGTCCTGGTAGAACTCGCGCGTCGGGTCGTAGGAGACGTTGAGCAGCTGGACCTCTTTGGCGGGCCGCGCTGCGGTGGGCTGCGCCGCACGCGACGGCAGCGCGGCGAGCAGGACGACGGACGACGCGCCGAACGCGAGCAGCGCGCGGCGAACGAGACGGAGCGATTGCGGATTCATGTGGAGCGTGGGTTGGAAAGGAATGCGGTTCGTGCGGTTCGGCGCCGTGAAGGCAACGGACATGCCGACTGCGTCCCGGCGCTCACCCACGCGCCCCACCGCGTTTCCCGCGCGTCCGCCCCGGTTCGCACGGGGCGCCCCGCGAAGTTTCCTGGCCCGGCCGTGACGGGCCACGAGCTCCGCCACGGTGCGCAGCCCGCGCGGGCCCTGGCCGGAGCCCTACGCCCGCGTCGCGCGTTCGGGCATGATTCGTGCTTTGCGGCCGCGAGTCCCCCGCCGCAACCGCACCGACGGACTCCCGCATGCCCCCGACCGACGCGCCGCTCTCGTTCCTGCTCGACGTCTGGAAAGAAGTCGGCCGCCACGCCGATCTCGCGCCGACGGCGGCGCGGCTCTTCGCACGCCTCGAACGCGAGCTCGGGCTCTCCGGACTCTGCGTGCGCCGCATCGATCTGGCGTCGGCGCGCATCGAAACGGCGGCCGCGCACTTCGCCGGCGGCGAGCACGAATCCGGCGCGCCGCGCACCGAGCTCGCGCCGCCCGATCTCGACCGCCTGCGCGAGTGGTTCCGTCAAGGCGCGGTGCGCGCGTTCAAGACGAACGAGACCGACGGCTTGCGGCGCATCCTCGAACCGACGGGCCGCCGAGTCGCGCTGCTCGCCGCGCCGCTCGCCGCGCCGCTCGCCGACGATGGCAAGCCCGCGGGCGTGCTGCTGCTCGAAAGCGCGAGCGACGCGTTGGTGAACGCCGCCGCGTGGGCCGACGCGTTGCGCGAACCGCTGTCGGTCGCGCTCGCGAACGACGTGCGCGCGCACGAGCTCGCACGCTTGCGCGAAGCGGCGGAAGCCGACAACCGCGCGTTGCTCTCGCGCCTGCAGCGCGAGGACATCAGCGAGTCGGTCGTCGGCGCATCGACCGGCTTGCGCGAAGTGATGG
This sequence comes from Planctomycetota bacterium, assembly GCA_023150475.1. Taxonomy (GTDB): domain Bacteria; phylum Planctomycetota; class UBA1135; order UBA1135; genus JACRIN01. The sequence continues at coordinate 264,068 of JAKLKU010000007.1, read as the reverse complement.
AGCGCGTCGAACAAGTCGCGCGCACCGACGCGCCGGTCCTGATCCTCGGCGAAACCGGTTCGGGCAAGGAAGTCGTCGCGCGCAACATCCACTCGCGTTCGCGGCGCGCGAAGGGTCCTTTTCTGCGCGTCAATTGCGGCGCGATCCCGCCGGAGCTCGTCGATTCGGAGCTCTTCGGCCACGAGCGCGGCAGCTTCACCGGCGCGGTCAACACGCGCCGCGGTTGGTTCGAGCGCGCGGACGGTGGCACGCTCTTCCTCGACGAACTCGGCGAACTGCCCGCGGCGGCGCAAGTCCGGCTCCTGCGCGTGCTGCAAGACGGGTCGTTCGAGCGCGTCGGCGGCCAAGAGCCGCTGCACGTCGACGTGCGGCTCGTCGCCGCGACGCACCGCGACATGGAGACGTTGGTCGGCGACGGCACGTTCCGTCAGGACCTCTGGTACCGCATCAACGTCTTCCCGATCCGTTTGCCGCCGCTGCGCGAGCGCGCGGCGGACATCCCGGCGCTCGCGGCGCACTTCGCGAGCCGCGCGGGGCTGCGGCTCTACGGCGTCGCGTTGACGCCGACGCCGGAAGAACTGCGCGTGCTGGTCGAGTACGAGTGGCCGGGCAACGTGCGCGAGCTCGCGAGCGTGATCGAACGCGCCGCGATCCTCGGCGACGGACGGCATCTCGCGCTCGCGGCGGCGCTCGGCAGTCTGCCGCGCGCGGCGCACGTCGAGACGCTTTCGGCTGCGCCGCTCGGCGCGCTCGACGTCGGCGAGACGCAGGCTGGCGGAGCGGCGAGTGCCTTCGCCGTGCGAGGCGCGCCGGCGGGTTCGAGCGGCGCGTTCGCCTCGATGACTGGCGCCACGAACGGCGGCACGGGCGCTCATCCTCACGACGCAGCCGCGAACGCCGCGGCCGAAGCGTCGCTCGACGCGGCGATGATCCGCCACATCGAGAACGCGCTCGCGAAGACCCGCGGCCGCATCGAAGGCCCCTACGGCGCCGCGAGCCTGCTCGGCATCAACCCGCACACGCTCCGCTCGCGCATGCGCAAGCTCGGCATCGACTGGACCAAGTTCCGCACGTCGACGAGCTGACGCGCACCGCACGAATCGTCCGGACGCCGAGAGGCAGACCTACGTCGGACGACTATCCTCGCGGCCGATGAAGCGAGGACTGCAAGCACTCGACCGCGACGTGATCGCCTGCGAGCGCTGTGAGCGGCTCGTCGCCTGGTGCCGCCGAGTCGCGCGCGAGAAGAAGGCCGCGTTTCGCGAACACGAGTACTGGGGCAAACCCGTGCCGAGCTTCGGCGATCACGCGCCCGAGCTCCTGATCGTCGGCCTCGCGCCCGGCGCGCACGGTGCGAATCGCACCGGCCGGCCGTTCACGGGCGACGGGGCGGGACCGTTCCTCTACTCGGCGCTGCACCGCGCCGGTTTCGCGAGCGCGCCGGAGTCGCTGCACCGCAAGGACGGCCTCGAGCTCGTCGGCGCGCGGATCACCAATGCGGTCCGCTGCGCGCCGCCCGGCAATCGGCCGAGCCCGGACGAGGCGCTCGCGTGCCGGCCGTTCCTCGTCCGCGAGTTCGAGCTCTGCCGCTCGACGCGCGTCATCCTCGCGCTCGGCGCGTTCGCCTGGAACGAAGTGCTCACCGTGCTCGCCGAACGAGGCGCAACTCTTTCCAGGCCGCGGCCGCGCTTCGGGCACGCCGCGGAGTTCGCCGCCGGCCCGGAATGGCCCGTCTTGTTGGGCTCCTACCATCCGAGCCAGCAGGTGACGCGCACCGGCCGCCTGACGCCCGCGATGCTCGACCGCGTCTTGGCGCGCGCGCGCTCACTTTCGAGGGCGGCGGGCCGTAGCAGGGGCTAGCATCTGCACCCCTTTGCGCGCGAAGGCGCCCGGCTCCCCCACGCATGTCCGTCCAACCGACCTCGCGCGTCCCCGCGGCGAGGCGCCTCCCGAAGAACGACGCACCGCTCCGCCCCGAGCGCGACTTCGTCCTCTATTGGATGGTCGCGGCGCGGCGTGCGCGCTCGAACTTCGGGCTCGAGCGCGCGGTCGAACTCGCACGCGAGCTCGAAAAGCCGCTCGTCGTGCTCGAAGCGCTGCGTTGCGACTATCAGTGGGCGAGCGCTAGACACCACGCCTTCGTGCTGCAAGGCATGCGCGCGAACCGCGACGCGTTCGCCAAGCACTCGGTCGCGTACCTGCCGTTCGTCGAGCGCGAGCGCGGCGAGGGCAAGGGGCTGCTCTTGGCGCTCGCGAAACGCGCGGCGGCGGTGGTCACCGACGACTACCCGTGCTTCTTCCTGCCGCGGATGGTCGCCCGCGCGGCCGAGCGGCTCGACGTCGCGCTCGAAGCGGTCGACTCGAACGGGCTCCTGCCGCTCGCGGCGACGAACGCGACGTTCCCCACGGCTTACGCGTTCCGCAGGCACCTGCAGAAGACGCTCGCGCCGCATCTCGCCGCGCTGCCGAAGGCGGATCCGCTCGCGCGAGTCGCATTGAAACCGCTCACGAAGCTCCCGAGCGAGATCACGAAGCGTTGGACGCCCGCGAACGATGCGTTGCTCGCGGGCGAGCCTCGCGAGCTCGCGAAGCTCCCGATCGACCACACGGTCGGCGTCGTCGACCTCGAAGGCGGCACGCCAGTGGCCGAACGCGCTCTGAAGGCGTTCCTCGAACGCAGGCTCGTCGACTACGCGGAGAAACGCAACGACGTCGCCGCGAGCGCGGCGAGCGGACTTTCTCCATGGCTGCATTGGGGCCACCTCGGCGCGCACGACGTGTACCGCGCAATCGCGACGAGACAAGAGTTCACGCCGGAGCAAGTCGCGAAGAGCGCGAGCGGCAAGAAGGAAGGTTGGTGGAACCTGCCCGCGCACGTCGAGGCCTTCCTCGACGAGTTGGTGACGTGGCGCGAGCTCGGCCACGTCTTCTGCCGCCACGAGCCGCGCTACGACGACTACGCGACGCTGCCGGAGTGGGCGCGCCGCTCGCTCGCCGAACACGCGCGCGATCGGCGCGAGCACGTCTACTCGCGTGACGAGCTCGAGCGAGGCGAGACCCACGACCGTCTGTGGAACGCGGCGCAAGGCGAGCTGCTCGCGACCGGCCGCATGCACAACTACTTGCGCATGCTGTGGGGCAAGAAAGTGCTCGAGTGGTCGCCTTCGCCGGAAGAAGCGTTCGAGAGGCTCGTCCACCTGAACAACCGCTGGGCCCTCGACGGACGCGATCCGAATTCGTATTCCGGTATCGCGTGGTGCTTCGGTCGTTTCGATCGACCGTGGGCGCCGGTGAGGCCGATCTTCGGTTGCATCCGCTACATGTCGAGCGAGAACACGCGACGCAAACTGCGCGTCGAAGAGTACGTCGAGAAGTTCGAACCCCGCCGCGTGCGGGCCGTGCAAGGGAGGCTCCTGTGAAGTTGGTCGCTTGGTTCACGCTTGCTTGCTTCGCTCCGTTGGCGCTCGCCGCGCAGGATCGTCCGGTCGCGCCTCGCAAGGAGCCGCCGAAGCCCGCGGAGACGCGCTTCGAGGTCTGGCGGGCGGTGAAGTCGCTCGACGCGGCGCTCGCGACGCAGACTCCGAACGCGGACGGCGCGAAGCACGCCACGCTGCAACGGACGCTCGACGCGGCGCTGCGCCGTTGGTGGCTCGGGCGCGGTCCCGCGGACCTCGCGAAGCTCGCCGAGTTGACGCGGTCGCTGCGCGCGACCCCCGAGCCCGCGGCGGAGACGGTCGCACGTTCGTTGAAAGTGACTCCGAACCCGGTCGTCGTCGTCCAAGGCGGCGCGGCGCAGAAGCTCGTCGTCGAGTCGTCGTTCCCGGTCGGTTGGGAAGGCCCGCAGTCGCTCGAGCTCGTCGTGCGCGCGACGTCGCCGTCGGGCGTGCAACTCGAAAGCTCGTCGTTCCGGGTCGATCCCGCCGAGAAGCTCGCGGTGCGCGCGGAAGTCGAGTTCCCCGCCGCGGCGAAGGACGAGCCGGGCAAACCGACGCTCGCCGGCGTGTGGACGCTCGAACTCGTCGCGCGCGCCGACGGCGCGGCACCGGCGCCCGCAGGCGTCGCCTGGATCGTGCCCCAATCGCTCGATCGTGTGCGCGAGGAGAACGCCGCGAAACTCGCGAAACTCGCGGAGCAGGTCGCCGCCCGCACGAACACGTCGCTCTCGAGCGCGCTGACGACGCTCAACGCGCGCAACGCGTTGCTCACCGATCGTCCGGATCCCGATTCGGCCGCGCGCTTCACGCTCGATCCCGTCGCGCACGAGGCCGAGTTGGAGCGCGAGATGGCCGCGCTCGCGAACGGCATCGATCCGTACAAGCTGCGGCCGGGCGACCTCTGGCGCCTGGTCCCCGCGAAGGTCGGCGGTCAGCCGCTCGCGGCCCGTGTCTTCGCGCCGAGCGCCGTCAAGAAGGGCGAGCCATTGCCCGTCGTGTTCGCGATGGGCACGTTCGGTTCGGACGAGTGCACGCTGCTCGACCTCTCCGCGCCGCGGCTGCGCGCGCTGGCCGAAGAGAAGGGCTTCGTGGTCGCGTCGATCGGCATCTCGGCGGATGCGCTCAACGAACGACGTTTCGACGCGCTCTACAACGAGCTCGCCGACGACTTCCCGATCGACGGGAAGCGCGTCTACTTCCTCGGGCACGGCGCCGGCGCGAGCCAGCTCGGCGCGCTCCTCGCCCAACGCGGCGAACGCATCGCTGCGTTCGCGACGCTCGGCTCGGCCGACGTCAAGTTCACGCCGGGCCGCCACACGCCGACTCTGATCGTCGCCGGCTCGGCCGACGAAGTCGATTCGCCCGAGCAACTCGAACGTGCCTCCGCGACGCTGCGCAAGTCGTCGAACGCCGTCGCGCTCCAACGCGTCGACGGACCGGGCTGGTGGCGCCTGCCGGAAGAAAGCGTCGACCTCGCCGTGAACTGGCTCCTCGAGCGGCGTCTGCCGTGACGTGAACCGGCGCGCCGGCCGCAAACTCGGCGCGCCTGTCGCCGAACTCGGCGGCGCGCGCCCACGTCCGACGTCCGGCCGCTGCGCCGCGCGCCGGTCGTGACGCTCCGGTTGGCGAGCGCACGACGGCGCGCGTGCACCGGCGAACTTCGCTCGACAGGAATGCCGGTGCGATGCGTCCGTGGCGGCGAGGGCGGACCCTTACGCTTTCGAGCGCCGCGGGACGCCGCTACCCTAGCGCGCTCTTCGCGCGGCCCCCGCCTCCCCCCACCGCGTTCCGCCGGTCGGTGTGCCGCGCGCGCAGAGCACGCGCATGAGCGAACAGGCCGCCGACCTCCACCGACTGAAGATCGATCGTTCCGGCTCGGCCCCGCGCGGCCGCAAGACGCGTTTCCCGATCGGCTGGACGCTGTTCGTGGTCGTCGTCGCCGTGCTGGTGTGGCTCTTCCGCGAGCCGCTGCTGCGCCGCGTCGACCGCCTCCGGCTCGAGTCCGTGCGCTCGTTCGTCGTGCAGAAGACGTCGCCGCTCGCCGCGAGCGCGGTGTCCGGCACCGCCGCGAACGGTTACATCGTCGCCGCTCGCCGCGCAGCGCTCTCCGCCGACACGCCCGGCCGCATCGTCGAGATGAACGTCGCCGAAGGTTCGGTCGTGAAGGAAGGCCAAGTGATCGCGCGGCTCTACTCCGACGAGTACGCGGCCGCGTTGCGGCGCGCGGAAGCGGACCTCCTCGCGCAGCAGGCCCTGGTCGACGGCGCGCGCACGCGACTCGAAGCCCAACGCGCCGACCTCGCGCGGCTCTCCGCGAACGTCGCGCAGGCGGAAGCGCTGCTCGCCGAAGCGCTCGCGGGCGAGAAGCTCGCGAAAGTGAAGGCGGAGCGCGCCGCGAAGCTCGTCGCCGACAAGGTCTGGACCGTGCAACAGCTCGACGACGCGAACGCTGAGCTCGAGCGCGCGAACGCGACCGTCGCCGCCGCTCGTTCCGGGCTCGCCGCGAACCAAGCCGCTTCGCTCCAAGGCGAAGCCGCGGTCACGGCGTCGGAAGCCGCGGTGCGCGAAGCCGAAGCTCGTCTGCCGGTGATCGCCGCCGAACGCGACCAAGCGAAAGCGACGTTCGACAAGACCGCGGTGCGCGCGCCGTTCGACGGCATCGTCGTGCTGAAGGACGCCGAAGTCGGCGAAGTCGTCAGTCCGAACTCCCAAGGCGGCAACTCACGCGGATCGGTGGCGACGATGGTCGATTGGGCGTCGCTCGAAGCGCAAGTCGAGCTCGCGGAGACCAACCTCTCATCCGCGGTCGTCGGCGCGAGCGCCGCGATCTACCTCGACGCCTATCCCGACCACCGCTACGAAGGCGTCGTGCAACGCATCTGGCCGACGGCGAACCGCCAGAAGGCGACCGTCGAAGTCCGCATCGGCTTCGTCGCGCCCGACGAACGTCTGCGGCCCGAGATGGGCGTGCGCGTCGTCTTCTCGCCCAAGGCGACGCCGCAGAGCGACACCGCTCCCGCGCCCGAGTCGATCCTCATCCCCGCGGACAGCGTGATCACGATCGACGGCCGACGCGGGGTGTTCGTGCTCGAACGCGACGTGTTGCGCTTCGCGGCGGTCGAACTCGGCGACGAGCGCGCGGGTCGTGTGCTCGTGAAAACCGGATTGAACGACGGGGACCGCGTCGTCGCGGCACCGAAGAACACCTTGGCGGATGGCCAGCGCGTCCTCGTCGAAGGCCAGTGACGTCACGCGACGCGTGCGGGCCTCGACACGGACGTATCTCCCTCGAATCGACGTCAACCCAACGAGAGCGTGACCGATGACGAACGCGATGATCCGCGTGAAGAACGTGACCAAGAGCTACTCGCGCGGCGGCGAGACGCTGAAGGTCTTGAACGGTCTGAACCTCGAGATGGACGAAGGGCGCTTCTACGCGCTGATGGGGCCTTCGGGTTCGGGCAAGACGACGCTGCTGAACCTCGTCGGAGGACTCGATCACCCCGACAGCGGCGATCTGTTCGTCGCAGGCGCCAATCTCTCGGACCTCGACGGCGCCGAGCTCGCGCGTTGGCGCGCGGACAACGTCGGCTTCGTGTTCCAGGGCTTCAACTTGATCCCGGTGCTGAGCGCGCGCGAGAACGTCGAGCTCCCGCTCTCGTTGACCGGCCTTTCGCGCGCGGAGCGCAAGAAACACGCCGAGTACGCGCTCGAGCTCGTCGGGCTGAAGGACCGCATGAACCACCGCCCGAAGCAGCTCTCGGGCGGTCAGGAGCAGCGTGTCGCGATCGCGCGCGCGCTCGCCACCGATCCGAAGGTGCTGCTCGCGGACGAACCGACCGGCGACCTCGACCGCAAGTCGGCGGAGCAGGTGCTCGACCTGCTCGTGCGTCTCAACCAGGAGTTCAAGAAGACGATCCTGATGGTCACGCACGACCCGCACGCGGCGGATCGCGCGCAATCGATCGTCCACCTCGAGAAGGGCGAACTCGGCCGCATCGAACACAACGCGCCCGCGGCGGCGAAGTGAGGCGGCGATGCTCAAACTCGCCTGGCGCAATCTGATCGCCCACCCGATCCGCTCGATCCTCACGAGCGCGTCGGTCTGCATCGCGATCCTGCTGCTCTGCCTCCTCCGTTCGATCGTCACGACGCTCGACGCCGGCATCGAAGCGGCGAGCGCGACGCGGTTGATCGTGATGAGTTCGATCAGCTTGTTCGTCGACATGCCGGTCTCGTACCAGCAGCGCATCGAGCAAGTCGACGGCGTCGACGTGATCGGCAAGTGGCAGTGGTTCGGCGGCTACTACCAGAACCCGAGGAACTTCTTCGCGCAGTTCGCGGTCGACCCCGAGCACTTGTTCGACATGTATCCGGAGTGCCAGCTCGACGAGGAAGCGAAGCAGCGTTTCCTGTCGACGCGCAACGGGTGCATCATCGGCCGCAAGCTCGCGGACGACCCGAACTTCGCTTGGAAGGTCGGCGACAAGATCCCGTTGGTCGGCGCGCTCTTCCCCCATCCCGACGGCGGCGCGTGGGAATTCGAAGTCTGCGGCGTCTACACGTCGTCGGCGGCGAACTTCGACGAACGCACGATGATGTTCCAGTGGAAGTTCTTCGAGGAGACTCTGCGTACTTCGGGCCAGGATCCCGGCGTCGGAGTCTTCGTCTTCCGCTGCGAGCCCGGCGCGAACGTCGAACGGATCATGGGCGAAGTGACCGCGATGTTCGAGAACGGCCCGATGTCGGTGCGGTGTGCGCCGGAGTCGGAGTTCCAGCGCATGTTCATCTCGATGATGGGCGACATCCCGATGCTGCTCGGCTGGATCGGCACCGCGGTGTTCGTCGCGCTCTTGCTCGGCTGCGTCAACACGATGTTGATGGCCGGACGTGAACAGGTGCGGGACATCGGCATCTACAAGGCGCTCGGCTTCGACGACGTCACGGCGTTCCGCGTGCTCGTCACGCAATCGCTCTTGCTCTGCGTGATCGGCGGAGCGGCCGGCATCGGACTGACGCTCGCGCTGAAACCCGGCATCGCGGCGGCGATCGCCGCGATGTTCCCCGTGTTCATCGTCGCGGACGAGACGCTGATCTTCGCGGCGGTGTTGATCGTCCTGCTCGGCCTCGCCGCCGGCATCGTGCCGGCCTGGCGGGCAAGCCGCATGAAACCGATCGAAGCGCTGCGCGCGGAGCACTGAGCCATGTTCATCCCGCTCAACTACACGGTGCGCAGCCTCTTCGTCCGCAAGGCGGCGACGTTCCTCTCGGTGTTCGGCATCGGCGTGACCGTGGCGATCTTCGCTGGCGTGCTCGCGCTGCAGCAGGGCTTCACGACGATGTTCACGTCGCAAGGCCGCGAGGACGTGATCGTCTTCCTGCGGCCCGGCGCGACCGGCGAGACCGACAGTCAGTTCCAGCGCGAACGCGGCATGAAACTGATGAAGTCGCTGCCCGAGATCGAGCAAACGCCCGAGCACGGGCCGCTCGCGTCGATGGAGAGCTACTCCGGCGTGCTGCGCAGACGTCCGGACGGCGGCGAAGTCAACGTCGCGTTCCGCGGCGTGCAGCAAGCGACGTTCACGATCCGCGGCGACGAGTTGCGCATCATCGAAGGCCGGAATTTCACGCCGGGCGCCGACGAGATCATCGTCGGCAAGAAGCTCGTCGAGCGCATCCAGGACTGCCATGTCGGCGACGTGATGGTGATCAACACGACGCCGTTCCGCGTCGTCGGCGTGTTCGACCACGACGGACCGTTCGTCAGCGAGATCTGGGCGGACCTCGAGCGGGCGCTCGCCGTCCTCGACGCGTACGGCCCGAACCGCGTGATCGCCAAAGTGAAGCCCGGCACGCTGATCGGCGACGTCAACGCGGAAGGCGGCCCGGATCCGGCGAGCCTCGCCGGGCGGCTCGCGAACGACACCGAAGCGCCGGCGAAGGTGCTGACCGAGCGTGCGTTCCTCGAATCGCAGACGCAGATGCTCGGCGGCATCCTGCTCGGCCTCGGCATGGCGCTCGCCGTGATCATGGGCGTCGGCGCGGCGTTCACGGCGATCAACACGATGCTGTCGGCGATCGCGTCGCGCACGAACGAGATCGGCATCCTGCTCGCGACGGGCTTCCGGCCGTTGCCGATCTTCGTCGCGTTCATGCTGGAGACGCTGCTGCTCTGCGTGATGGGCGGACTCGTCGGTTGCGTGCTCGTCTTGCCGATCAACGGCATCGAGACCGGCACGATGAACGGCCAGACGTTCACCGAAGTGGCGTTCGCCTTCCGCGTGACGCCGGTGGTGGTCGGCGCGGCGATCTTCTTCTCGGTGTTGCTCGGCATGATCGGCGGGCTCTGGCCGGCGCTGCGCGCTTGCCGGATGACGCCGACCGCGGCGCTGCGCCGCACCTAGTCGAGTCCGAGGGCGTCGCCGTCCGAAGAGAGGCGCCTTGCCGCGTCGCGAGGCGCGCCTAGACTCCTTCGACCGATGAAACTGCTCCTCGTCGCTCCCGCGCGCGGTCCGTTCGCGGACATCGCACGGCTCTTGGTGCGCGAACTCGGCCACGGCGGCATCGAAGTGCGCCTGAGCGAGGCCGGCGACGACGCGCGCGCGTCCGTCACGATGGCCGACGCGTTCGCCCGGGCGAGCGACTTCGACCTCGTGCACGTGCTCGCCGAACCGCGCGCCCTGCCGCTCGCGATCGTCGCCACGGCGCCGGTCGTCGTGACGCTCTCGCCGAACCCGAGCGCGGAGGAGTTCGAGCTCGCCGATCGGCTCGCGCCCCGCGCGCTGTTCGTCGCGAGCCACGAAGGTCCGTCGCGCGTGCCGCTCGCCGCGACCGTCGCGCCGCAGTCCTCGCACGCCGCCGCGGCGTACCGCGCGGTCTACACCGAGCTCCTCGCGCGCGAAGCGAAACGGCGCGTCGACCAAGTCCACGATCGCCGGCCGTGGGGTGAGTACTGGGTGCTCGCCGACCACCCGGCGTTCAAGGTGAAGCGCATCGACGTGCTGCCGAAGAAGCGCCTCTCCTATCAGAAGCACACGCGGCGCGCGGAGCACTGGATCGTCGTGCGCGGCGAGGCCAAGGTCACGCTGGACGGCCGCGACGTCGTGCTCTCCCGCGGCGAGACGATCGACATCCCGATCGGCGCCGCGCACCGCATCGAGAACGTCGGCGACGAGATCCTCACGTTCGTGGAGATCCAGAGCGGCACGTACTTCGGCGAGGACGACATCGTCCGGCTCGAGGACGACTTCGGCCGCGCGCGCTGATCGCGCGCTCTGCGGAACGCGCGGCGCTCGCGGCACCACACGGCTCGCCGAGCGCGACGTGTTCGCGCCGCGCTCGGTTCACGACAGCGGCAAGACGTTCCTCAAGCGCGGATCGCGCAGCCAGAGCCCGAGCCACGCGATCACGCCGAGCAACGGCTGGACGAGCACGTCGTCGTCGACGCGCACGTGCGTCGCCGTCGCGCCGCCGAGATACCCGGTCAGGAGGATCGCGCCGAGCACCGCCGTGCGCGGGATCACGTAGAGCACCGTGCAGGCGAACTCGAGCACGCCGATCCCGGTGGCCTTCGACGCCGCCCAGCCGATGTGTGCGATGCCCTCCTCGAAGCCGGGCGGTCGCACGAACTTCATCGAGGCGCTGACGAAGAGGAACGCCGCGAGCAACCACGAGAGCGCCCGCCCGGACCACGAGAAGGCCTTCGAGTTCGATTCCATGTGCAGCGACTCCTTCACTTGCCGGCCAAGAACGCTTCGAGTTGGTCGAGCGTGCCCTTGAACCCACCGCGCACGCCTTCGTGCGCCTTGCGGAACGTTTCGCGCTCGGCGTCGTTCGCGCCGAGCGGCAATCCGTGCAGCACGAGCTTCGTCCGTGCGCCGTGTTCGACGAAGAGCAACGTGTTGAGCATTTCGAGCGGCCACGTCGGCGCGAGCGGATGGCGCGTCGTCCCGCCCGCCGCGTCGGAGAACGAAACGATGTACACCAGCCGTTCGGGCCGCACGATCTCGCGCCACACGAACTTGCCCCACATCTCGCCGCCACCCGGAGCGCGCATGCCGTAGTGGAACCGTCCGCCGGGCCGCAGATCGAGCGTGCCGCCGAGCCACTCGAAGCCCTTCGGCCCCCACCACGACTTCAAGCGTTCGAGCTCGGTCCACGCAGCGAACACGATTTCGCGCGGCGCGTCGAACGTGCGCTCGATCACGAGCTCGTCCGCCGCACGCACGCTGGCGACGTGTTCGTCGAACCGCGCGAGCGTCTGCTTGCCGCCCGCGATCGCGCCGAACTCGCGGATCACGAAGTCGCGCCGTTCGCGGGTCGGGAACGTCAGCGAGATCGTGACCTTGGTGCGGCCGCCGGCGAGCGCCTGGAACCGCCACGAGCCTTGGAAACTCGCGCCCGGCCCGTCTTCCTCGCCTCCGGAGTGCGTGTAGTCGATGCGCTCGTACGGGACGATCGCGCGGAACACGCTCAGGTTCGGATAGTCGGTGCCGTCGGGGCCGTGCATCGTGTGCTTGAACCGACCGCCGGGCCGAAAGTCGAACTGCTCGATCGTCGTCGAGAAACCGCTCGGGCCCCACCAACGCGCGATGTGCTCCGCGCGCGTCCACACGTCCCACACGAGTTCGACCGGCGCGTCGAACACGCGCGAGAGCTCGATCCCGAGTTCCGAGGTCGCTTCGTTGCCGTCGGTCGAGCCGCGCCGGATGTCCGCGGCGCGCGCGAGCACGACGGCGACCATACGATCCAGCGATTCGTTCCAGCCCGGATCCATGCCGCCGAGCGACGACTCCATGCCCGGCGTGATCCACTCGAAGCGCGCGCGCACCGTGACGATCGTCCGACCGCCGTGTTCGGCGAAGTGAATCGCATTGCGGACTTGGAAGAGCCGCTCGCCGTGCTCGTCGAGCGAACCCGCAGTGAAGACGAAGCGTTCGGGCTCGACGAGCTCGCGCACTTCGCCCGCCATCGGATGCACGATTCCGTCCGGACCGCGCATGTCGACGTGGATCGCGCCGCCGATGCGCGCGTCGAGCTCGCAGCGTGGACTGGTGAAGCCCTTCGGCCCCCACCACAAGGCGAGGATCGCCGGATCGGTCCACGCGGCGAACACGGCGGCCCGCGGCGCGTCGAACGTGCGCGAGAAGACGAACTCGCGAGCGAAGTCAGGGGGCGGGTCGAGGCGGGTCGGCATCGCGAGGTCCTTTCTGGAGCTCCTTCAAGTACGCGTCGAGCCGATCGAAGCTCTGCTCCCAGAACCTGCGGTACTCCTCGATCCACGCCGACGCGTCTTTCAGCGGCTCGGGATCGAGCTTGCAGTAGCGCCAACGTGCTTCGCGCCGCCGCTCGACCAGACCGGAGCGTTCGAGCACCGCGAGGTGCTTCGAGATCGCCGGCAGGCTGAGGTCGAACGGTTGCGCGAGCTCGGTGACCGACGATTCGCCGCGGGCGAGCCGCGCGAGGATCGCGCGACGCGTCGGGTCGGCCAGCGCGGCGAAGGTCGCGCTGAGTCGGTCGGGGTCGGGGGACAGGCGGGCTCGAATCACTTAGCTATAGAGTGAAATGACAATGACGCGCTGTCAAGAGCTCCAATCCAGGATTTCGCGGGCTCGCGTCAGCGCAGCGCCGCGAGCACGGCTTCCGGCAAGTCGAGGCGTACATGCACGGGTTCGGCGCGCGGTTGCACGTCCAAGCGGGTCGGTGAGTCGATGAAGACCGTCCCGCGGCCTTGGCGCTTCACCAGCCACTGGAGCTCGTGCGCACCGAGCCGGGTCGGCTGCAGGCGGACCGTGCCGCTCCCGGGTTCGAACTCGACGTACGCGCGATCGGTTCGGACGGAGGACTCGCTCCCGTCGACTCGCACCGCTTGGACGGACAGTCCGAGCCAACGGTCCGACGGCACCAGAGTCGGATCGATCTCGAGCACGTACGTCGGCCGCCGCGGCACGACGACCACCGAACGCGCGCTCGTGAACGGCGTCTCGACGGCGCATGCGTCGGCGCCGCGCAGCGTCAGTTCGACCTGCGTCGCGGCCGCGGCGACCACGATCTCGACGTTGCCGAGCTCGTCGCTGACGCTCGTGAATTCGCTTTCGGCGTCTGTGCTCGACCTCACCACGGCGCCCCGCCAAGGCACTCCGACTTCGTCGACCAAGACGTAGCGCGCCAAACGATAGGCGTCGCGCAGATCAAGCGGGTCCCACTCCGGCGAGCGCGTCGATTCGCCGCCGACGACTTCGAGGCCGTAGTCGACGTGCAGCAGTTCCGCGAGCCCCGTGCCTTCGGCGTCGACTTCGCCTTCGCGGTCGCCTGCGCCGTTGCCGTTGCCGTTGCCATTGACTTCGGGCGGCGACCGCGGCGGCAAGCGGCGCACGAGTTCGACACGCGCCGTGTACCAGCCGGGGACGAGGTCGGCGAACGCGAACTCGAGGCACGCGGTCCGTGTGAACGTGCATTCGCTGGACGTGCGAGCGAGCGCCGACTTCGGCACGCGTTCGACGCGGATGCGCCACTCGTGCGTCGCGAGCTCCGGCGCAAGCCACAGCGTGCCTTCGAGCCCACCCAGCGCTTCGTCGCCCGAGTCCGCGGTCGGCGATGTGGCCGACGGTGCGGCCGGCGCCGGTTCGCTCGCGCCCGGTTCCGCGGGCGCGCGTGCGCGTGCATCGTCAGGCTCGGCGAGGTCCACGAGCTCGCGTGTCGAGCCCGTCGCGCCCGTCGCGCGCGTGGCTCGCGGCGCGCCGATCGTCGTCGCCTCCGACGCTGCGCGAAAGCCGCGCACGAGCCACATCGCGAGCACGACGCCCGCCACGACCAGCACGAGCCACGCTGCAGGCCGGCGCGAGAGTCGCACGGCTCAACGCAGCTCCGCGGGCACGACGAGCTCGACCACGACCGCTTCGCCGGGAGCGCGCACTTCGAGCCGTTGCACGGGGTCGACGAGCGACTTCGACGTATCGTCGGGACGCTTCAGGCGCCACTCGAGCTCGTGCGGCCCGAGCCTACGCGGCGCGACGACGGCGTCGCCGGCGGCATCGAAACGGCTCCACGTCGCGCCACGGCCGAGCGAACTCGAGCCGGAGAGTTCTTCCGCCTCGCGCACGAAGATCGAGAGCTCGCCCGACTGCGGCAGCGAGTCCGGATCGACGTGCAAGACGTGCGTCGGCCGATCGGGCACGACGACGACGCTGCGTCCGAACGCGAGCGGCGTGCGCACGATGCAGGTCGTGTGACGCTCGATCTCGATCTCGATCGTTTCGACGTTCGCCGCGAGCACGAACTCGACGTTGCCGTGTTCGTCGCTCGTCGCGTACGACTGCGACGTCGCGCTGGCGATCGCACGGCACTCCGCCGACGCGCGTGGCACGCCGTAGCCGTCGACGACCACGTACCGGGCTCGCACGATCTTGCCGCGCAGATCGAGCGGATCGAGCCGCGGGTCGCGCGTCGGCTCGCCCGCGGTGACGAGCACCTCGTCGAGCGAGAAGAAACGCCCGGGCCCGACGCCCAGCATCGCCGCGCCGGTGGCGGCGTGCGAGCTCGGCACGCTCACGAGGCCGAGCTCGTACTCGCCCGGCACGAGCCCCCCGAACTCGAAGTCGAACGCGCTGCCGACATGCGGACCGACGGCATGCGTCACTTCCGAGTCGTCGCTCTCGCCCTGCGCCGAGAGTCGTTCGTGGGTCACGGTCGACTGACCCGGAGCACGCTGCGTTCGCGACGTGGCCTTCGCGCCGTCCGGAGCAGACTCCGGCGCCGGCAACGAACCGTGCCAAGTCAACGTGACGAGCGTCTGGGCGTCGGAGAACGTCGCGTCGAGCAGCACACGACCGCGCAGCTCGCCGAGCTGTGGTGCCACTTCGGCGGGAACGACGGCGTCCGGCGCCACGGGCTCGGCAGCGACGGCGCGCGGCGAGCGCTCGACCGTCGCAGCATCGGGGAGCGCGAGCTCGGGGGCGGCGACACGCGCTTCGGCGGTCGCCGTCCCCGCACGCGTGGCGGCCGCCGGCGGTGCGTGGCGGAGCATCGCGACGAGTGCCCACGCTGCGACGGCGCACGCGCCGAGCGCGACGGACCAACGGATCGAACGCGACGTCATCGGGAGCGAGCCTCGTTTCGGGCTCACTCCATCTTCACGTCGAACACGCGGCGTGGCGAGCTGCGAGTGATTTCGAAGTCCAGCGAACGCGTCCGGCCGTCCGAGGCGCGGAGCTCGAGGCGGTAGCGCTCCGGCGCGAGCACCAGTTCGAGCTCGCGCGACACGCCGAGCTCACGTTCGAGCAGCACCCGGCCGCCTGCCGCGCCGACGAGCACCTCGTGAACGTCGTCGTCGAACCGCAGCGCGACCTCGCGACCGCGAAGCAGCTCGAACGCGAGCTCCACGTCGGCCTCGCCGAGCTCGACCTCTTGCGCTTGGAGCGCGAGGCCCGCGCCCGCCTCGAGCGCGACCCGCCAACGCCCGGGCGGCAACGGCCGCGAACGCGCGACGCCGCCCTCGAAGTCGAGCCATTCGACGAAGAGACCATCGAACGAACGCGCGACGATCACGGGAGCGCCGAGGGCCGCGTCGGCTGCGCGCGGCACGTCGAGTCCGGACTCGAGCTCGAGCTCGGGGCCGCACTCGTGCTGGGGCTCGGGGCCGCACTCGTGCTGGGGCTCGGGCCCGCACTCGTGCTGGGGCTCGGGCCCGCAGCGCACGCGAAGACGCGCGCCGCGTTCGAGCGCGAGGTCACCGGTGTCGCGCACCTCGCCGGGAGCGAGCTCGGCGATCGCGAACGCGCGCGGCGCGAGTTCGGCGCTCGATCGATCATGCTGCGCGTCCGCGACGGACGCGCCATCGGCGAGTCCGATTCGCGAAACCTTCGGAGGCTCGACGCACAACCACCACGCGCCTGGAGCGAGCGGCCCGAGTTCGAACGCGCCGTCCTCGTCGGTCTCGCAGGGCACGAGCTCGAGCCCTGCACGTCGAGCGCGCACCTCTGCGCCGGCAAGGCCACGAGCGTCCGGTCCGAGCACGCGGCCGACGATCCTCGCGGTGGGCAGCCGCTTTGCGTCGACGACGATGGCGAGCGCGTCCGCGCCAGGTCGCACGCGCTCGCGTCGCGCGAGCTCGCAGAGTTGCTCCGCGTCGGCGAAGACACGCAGTTCGTGGTCGCGCTCGACGAGGCCGGCGAAACGGAAGCGGCCGTCGGCGGCCGTGCGCGCGATGCGCGCCCGAGGGTGATCGCCGCCGCTCGTGAGCGCGAGCCACACCGTCGCATCGGCGAGCGGCTCGCCGCGTGCATCGACGACGCTGCCGGCGAGCGCCCGCACCGGTTCCAGCGTTGCGTCGAAACGAGCACCCTCGCGGCCGAGCTCGAGCTCCGTCTCCGCCCACTGCTCGCCTTGCCAGTCGATCACGACGTGCACGACGCCTGGCGGAAGCGAGTCGAGCACGAACGAGCCGTCGAGCGCCGCGCGCGTGATGCGTTCGTCGCCACCCGCGACGCTGGCGCGGACGTTCGCGTGCCGCGCGGGAGCGCCGTGCGAGAGCCGTGCGCCGCCGGCGAGCCGCGCGCCGCGCGGAAGCACGAGCTCGAGCCGCTCGTTCGCACCCGGCGCGAGCGTGCGTTGCGCGCACGCCGCGACGAACCCTTCCGCGCGCGCTTCGATCCAGCTCGCGCCGATCGGCAAGCCGCGCAGGACGAACTCGCCGCGTTCGTCGGTGTGCGTCGCGAGCGCGGTGACCGGCCGTTCCCCGTTCGTGCTCGAGTCGCTCTCTCGCGCGCCCGAGGGCTCGAGCGGACCGACCGTCACGCGCACGGCCGGCAGCAACTTGCCGAACTCGTCGAGCACACGACCGCGCAGTTCCGCCGCGGGCCCTCCGAGCACGACGTCGAGCTCGCGCGCGCAGCCCGGCTCGCTCGTGAGCGCATACGCCGCGCTCGGCGCGAACCGCGGATGGCGTGCGACGAGCCGCCTCGCGCCGGGCGCGACGTCCGGAAGCGCGAAACGGCCGAACGGGTCGCTGATCGCGACCGGCCACGCGTGACGCAGGTCGTCGAGCTCCGTCTCGCGCGCGAGCACGAGCGTCGCGCCCGCGAGAGGCAGGCCGGTGGGCGAGAGCACTCGACCGCGCACGTCGACGCCGCGCGCGACGAGCAGCGTGCGCCGGCCGCACTTCTTCGAACGCACGAGCGCGTGGAGCTCGCCGCCGACCGCACTTTCGACGACCACGTCGCCGGCGGGCACGTCGTCGAAGCGCACGAGCCCTTGGCGATCGGTGTACGCGAGCCGCGGCTCGAACGTGTCGTCGTCGAGCAACCGCAACGCGAGCGCGAGCTCTTCGATCGGCGTGCGGTCCGCCGCGCGCAACGCAAGCACTTCGAGCGCGCCCGCGACGGACGCGGGAGTCGTGTCGGCGCCGAGTTCGTCGCCTGCCGCGGCGCCGCCCGTCGCGACCGCGCTCGACGCCTCCGACCCACGCTCGGCGTCCCCCACGCGCGGGCCGCGCGCCGGCCAATGCAGCGCGACCAACACCGCGAGCGCCGCGACGAGCACCGGAAGACGAGCCTTGGAACGCACGAGAGGAACCCCTCCAAGGCTTACCCCGAAAACGCCGTCGCGGCCGCTCCACGGCGCTACGGGAACGGTCGGGGCGGAACTAGCTTCCGACCGCTTCTCGCAGCGACGCGAGTTGCGCGAGATCGAGCGTGAGTTCGAAGAACTGCTCGCTCGGTGCGGAGCGGACGGCGATCACGTGCTCGGGCCACGAAAGCGTCGCGGAGCCGAGCGCGAGCGGCGACCAACCGACCTGGTAGCGGCCGGCGCAGTCGAGCACCACTTCGGCCGTGCCGTCCTCCGCGAGCGAGGCACGGCGCGCGGAAACGCCTCCCGGCGGCGGCGGGTCGAGGAACGTGAGCTCGAGCCGCACACGACCGGCGAACTCCTGCACGTTCGCGTCCACGCCGAAACGTACGATCGGCATCGGCAGGACGACGAGTTCGCTCGCGTCCGGCGACGCCCACGGATCCTGGAAGCCTTCGATGCCGAGCCACACGCGCTCGACGTCGCTCGGCAGCAGCGCTGCGAGCCGACCGTCGGCGTCGGTGCGTTCGCTCCACGCGCCCTGCAGCGTCGCGAGGCTCCAAGACACGCCGACCTCCGTCGCGGAGAACGGCGCGCCGTCGGAACGCACGAGCCGCACGCTCCACGCGCGCAAGCGGCCGCGCAGATCGAGCGGATCGAGCCGCGGATCGTCGGTCGACGCGCCCGAGACGAGCGTCAGGCCTTCGAGCCAGTGCACGGTGCGTCCGTGATCTTGCACGCCGAGCTCCGCGTACCCAACCGGCAGGTCGACGAACGCGAACTCGCCGGTCTCGGTCGGCGTCGCTCGAAAACCGCTCCGATGCGTCGCGAGCACGAGCTCGAAGCGGTCCATGGCGAGCTCCGGATCGACCATCAGACGTCCGCGCAGGCTCGCGCCCCTGAGCAGCACGAGCACGTGTTCGCCAGGCTCGATCGGCAGCGCCTCGAGGAGCTCGACGTGCGGCGCATAACCGGGCTTCGCCGCGCGCAGGAGTCCGCCGAACGGCGGCTGGTCGCCGTGCAGTCGGTAGTGCCCTCGATCGTCGGACCGCGCCGTGAACTTCCGTCGAGCCGGATCGAGGCACTCGAGCTCGAGTTCGACACCGCCGATCGGCGCACCGAGCTCATCGAGCACGCGCCCCGCGACGAGCAACGGCGCCGCGACCGCCGCAACGACTTCGACGACGGACGCCTCTTCGCGCGCCGTCGCCTGGATCGCGTGGCGCGCCCCAGGCTCGGTCGCGGACGCGAGAGCGCTCGCCTCGCTCGCGATCGACCGCGCGAACGCGGCACGCTCCGCGCCTCCCGCTGCATCCGCGAGATCGGCCGCGCGCGGAGCCGTCGCGCGCCGCGCTGCGAACCACGCGCTCGCGCCGATCGCGAACAGCAGCAGTCCCAGCGCGACGAGCGAGCCGCGAGCACGCATGGACGCGAGCCTAGCCGCGCCGGCCGCTTGGCTTCGATCAAGCTTCGGTCAAGCTCGCCGCATCTTCAGCGGGACGCAGCGCGCGGCAGCTCGGCGAGCAACGCGCGGATCAGCGCCTCCATTCGCGCCTCGTCGCGCGGCAGCTCGCGCGAGCGGATCACGCCGTCCGCGTCGAGCAGCACGAGCGTCGGCCAGCTCTGCACGTTCCAGCGCGTCGCGATCGGTCCGTTCGTGTCGCCGTCGAGCGCTTGTCGCCAGACGACACCTTCGCGCTCGAGACGCTCGCGGAGCGTCGCGTGGTCGCCGTCGCTGTTGACGCCGAGCAGGCTGAACCGCTCGTTCGCGAGCCGCTGCACCAGCGCTTTCGCGTCGGGCAACATCGCGCGGCACGGCACGCACCACAGGCCCCAGAAGTCGAGCAGCACCACGCGACCGCGGTAGTCCGAGAGTTTCCACGGATTGCCGTGTTCGTCGACGGTCTCGAAGTCCGGCGCGAGCATGCCGACCTGCAGGTGCTCGAGCTCGAAACGCAACGCCTCGACGCGGCGCGCGAGCCAGTCCTTCGGCAGGTCGGGACTCGGCGCGGCCGTCGGCAGCGCGTCGGCGAACCGTTGCTCCACCAGCGCGAGCAGCCGCACGGCTTCGCGTTTGCGTTCGGCGAGCATCGTCGGCTCGAAACGCACGGCGCTCGTGTCGGTCGCGCCCGCCTGCGGATCCCGGTTCGGCAACGCGTGCTCCGCGCGGCCGAGCGAGTCGGCGAGGAGATAGAGCGCGAACGCCTTCACCGCCGCGTGCGGCGAACCCTGCGCGGCGCGACGCAAGGAAACCTCCCAGCGATTCGTGCCGAACCAGCGGGCTCCGTCGCCGAACGCGGCAAGGCTCGCGGCGAGTCGCGGGCTCGCGAGGTGGCGGTCTTCGAGCGCCGCGAGCGCGCGGCTCCACGTCGCGTACCGCTCGCACTCCGCGGCGAGTCCGATCGCGCCGGCCCACGCATCGACCGCCGCGTCGTGATCCGCGTGCTCGAGCGCGAATCGCTCGTGCTCTTCGAGCAACGCCGGAAGCGGCGACTCGCGGGCGATCTGGACGAGCTCTTCGTCGCTCGTCGCCGCGGCGCGGCGTCGGCGCAGCGCGTCGCGCGCAGCTTTCGACCGTGCCCGGAGGCTCGCGACCAGCGGGTCGAGCTCGGCGACGGCTGCGTGCGACTCGGCGAGTGCCCCGTCCTGCGCGCCGGAGGGCCGTGCGCCGATTTCCGGCGCTTGGCGCGCCGCGGCGGGCGCCGCGAGCAGTACCGTGAGCGCGAGAACCTGCGCGCCGCTCGTCCGAAGTCGCCTGGAACGCATGGTTCTCTCGCTCGCCGCGGCGATCCTAGGGCTCTCGAACCACCCGACAAGCCGCGCGAGTGGCCGGGCGCCAACAGCTCTGCGAGGCGCCCGTAAACCGCCCTTCGCTCGGCGCAGCCCGTTGCGCCTGAATCCTTACTAGCAAAGGACTTAGAGCACTTGCCGCACCCTGGCGGCGACGCCAGAATCGGCGCCCCTTCGTAGCTCCGAACGGCGCGCTTTCCCACGCGCCCACCCTCCGACGAGGACCCCTTCATGGCCCCCATGATCGAGATTCAGAGCCTGACCAAACGGTTCGGTTCGTTCACTGCCGTCGACGGCGTGTCGTTCACGGTCGACCGCGGCGAAGTGCTCGGCTTCCTCGGCCCGAACGGCGCCGGCAAGTCGACCACGATGAAGATGCTGACCGGTTTCCTGCACCCGACGTCGGGCACCGCGAAAGTCTGCGGTCACGACATCCTCGAAGCACCGCTCGCCGCGAAGAAGATGCTCGGGTATCTGCCGGAAGGCGCGCCGCTCTATCCGGACATGACGCCGCGCGGCTTCCTCGAGTTCGTCGCCGAGGTGCGCGGCTTCGGCGGCGGCGAAGCGCGCCGACGCGTCGACGAAGTGATCGCGAAGGTCAACCTCGCGAGCGTCGCCCAGCAACGCATCGAGACGTTGTCGAAGGGCTTCAAGCGCCGCGTCGGACTCGCGCAGGCGATCCTGCACGATCCCGAAGTGTTGGTGCTCGACGAGCCCACCGACGGTCTCGATCCCAACCAGAAGCACGAAGTGCGCAACCTGATCCGTGCGATGGCGCGGGAGAAGGTGATCGTGCTCTCGACGCACATCCTCGAGGAAGTCGAAGCGGTGTGCTCGCGCACGATCATCATCGCGCGCGGCAAGGTCGTCATCGACTGCACGCCGGCGGAGCTCGCCGCGCGTTCGCGCTACCACAACGCGGTCACGGTCAGCGTCGGCGCCGAACGGGTCGCTCCGGTGCGCCACGGGCTCTCGATGCTCGACGGCGTGCAGAGCGTCGAGGACTTGCCCGAACGCGACGGCACCGCGCGTTTCGTGCTGATCCCGAAAGCGCGCCGTTCGATCGCGGTCGAAGTCGGCCAGAAGGTGCGCGAGGCGCGCTGGGAGGTCGACGAGTTGCGCGTCGAGCACGGCAAGCTCGACGAAGTGTTCCGCGAACTGACCGTCACGGGCAAGCACTGATCCGAGGAGCACCCCATGCACAACGTCATCACGCTCTTCAAGCGCGAGCTCAAGGGCTACTTCGCGACTCCGGTCGCGTACGTCTTCATCGTCGTGTTCCTGATCCTCGCCGGCGGCCTGACCTTCAAGGTCGGCAGTTGGTTCGACGCGGGCCAAGCGAACCTCCAAGGGTTCTTCACTTGGCACCCGTGGCTCTACCTCTTCCTGATCCCGGCGATCTCGATGCGTCTCTGGGCCGAAGAGCGGCGCCAAGGCACGATCGAGTTGCTCTTCACGTTGCCGGTCACGATGGGCCACGCCGTGATCGCGAAGTTCCTCGCCGCGTGGTGCTTCACCGGCATCGCGCTCGGATTGACCTTCCCGATGTGGATCTCGGTCAACTACCTCGGCGATCCCGACAACGGCGTGATCCTCGCGAGTTACGTCGGCAGCTTCCTGATGGCCGGCGGCTACCTCGCGATCGGTTCGTTCGTCTCCGCATGGACGAAGAACCAAGTGATCGCGTTCGTGCTGAGCGTGTGGCTGTGCTTCGGCTTCATCCTGATCGGCACGGAGACGATCCTCGACTTCTTCGCCGGTTGGACGCCGCGCGCGGTGCTCGAAGCGCTGGCGTCGTTCAGCTTCCTGACGCACTTCACGTCGATCACCAAAGGCGTGATCGACTTCCGCGACTTGGTGTTCTTCGGATCGCTGATCGCCTGCTTCCTGTTCATGAACGCGATCGCCATCGAGCTCAAGAAGGCCGACTGAGAGGACGCACGCCATGAATCGCAATCTGCTGACGTTCACCGGCCTCGTGGTCGCGGTCGTGATCCTGATCGCGCTCAACATCACGTCGACGTCGCTGCTGCGCTCCGCGCAGGTCGACCTGACCGAGGACAAGCTCTACACGCTCTCCGACGGCACGAAAGCGGTGCTCTCGAAACTCGAAGAGCCCGTGACGCTGCGGCTCTACTTCTCGGAGAAGCTCGCCGGCGAAGAGCCGAAGCTCGAAGGCCTGCGCGGCTACTACGAACGGGTCCGCGAGCTGCTGCAGCAGTACGTCGCGCGCTCCGGCGGCAAGCTGACGCTCGAACTGCTCGACCCCGAGCCGTTCTCGGAACTCGAGGACCGAGCCGTCGCCGCCGGACTCGAAGGGCTGCCGCTGCCGGGCTCGAGCGACAACGTCTACTTCGGCCTGTCGGGCACCGGCTCGACCGACGAAGAGCAGGCGATCCCGTTCTTCGATCCTTCGAAGGAGAGCACGCTCGAGTACGACCTGACCAAGCTCGTCTACTCGCTCGCGAACCCGAAGACGCTGACGATCGGCCTCTGCTCTTCGCTGCCGATCGACGGCGCGATGCCGAACCCGTTCATGCGGCCGCAGGACATGCCCGAGCCGTGGATGATCGTCGAGTTCCTGCGCCAGCAGTACGACGTGAAGAACGTACCGACGAACTCGAAGCAGATCGACCAGGACATCGATCTCCTGCTCGTCGTGCACCCGAAGAACCTGCCCGAGACCGCGCAGTACGCGATCGACCAATTCGTGCTCCGCGGCGGCCGCGCGATGGTGTTCGTCGACCCGTGGTGCGAAGTCGACGAGCCGATGAACGATCCGTCGAACCCGATGGCTCGTTACACCGAGTCGCGCTCGTCGAGTCTCGACAGACTCTTCGCGACCTGGGGCGTCGAGCTCGCGAAGGACAAAGTCGTCGGCGACGCGGACAAGGCGCTGCGTGTCACGTTCCCGTCCAGCACCGGCAAGATGGACACGGCGCCGTTCCTGGTGTGGCTCGGTCTCGACCGTGACGACTTCAGTCCAGACGAGATCCTGACGCGCGACCTGAAACTGATGCAGTTGCGCTCCGCCGGCGCGCTGACGAAGAAGGCCGATGCGTCGACCGAGTTCACGCCGCTCGTCGAGTCGACGACGAACTCGATGCAGATCCCGGTCTCGTCGATCCAGTTCCAACAGGATCCGAAGCGCCTGCTCGCCGACTTCGCCTCCGAGAACCGGAGGCAAGTGCTCGCGGCGCGCATCACGGGCAAAGTGAAGACCGCGTTCCCCGAAGGTGCACCCGCGGATCCCGCGGCGAGCCCGGAAGACCCGCCCGAGGAACTGCCGGCGCACCTCGCCGAGTCGACGGACTCGGTCCACGTGCTCGTGATCGCGGACGCGGACATGCTGACCGACGCGTCGTGGGTCCAAGTCAGTCGCTTGGGCAACCTGAAGATCCCGGTGCCGCGCACCGACAACGGCAACTTCGTGCTGAACGCGGTCGACTACATGCGCGGCTCGACCGACATGATCGGTCTGCGCAGCCGCGGCGGCATGCTCCGGCCGTTCGAGCGCGTGCAGGAACTGCAGAAGGAAGCCGACCAACGCTTCCGCGCGGAAGAGCAGGCGCTCCAAGACAAGCTCACGCAGGCCGAACAGCGCTGGCAGGAGCTGCAGTCGAAGAAGCAGGGTTCGAGCTCGATGTTCCTCTCCGACGAGGAACTCGCCGAGCTCGATCGCGTGCGCGAGGAACAGCTCGCGACTCGCGCGCAACTGCGCAAGGTGAAGCTCGACCTGCGCAAGGACGTCGACGCGCTCGGTACGCGGATGCAGTTCTACAACGTCTGGTTGTTGCCTCTCTTGATCGTGATCTTCGCCATCGCGAAGTGGTTCGCGAAGTCCCGCAAGCCCGCCGCGGCTTGAGGATCTGACCTCGAGGAATTCACCATGAAGCAAAGGACCCTCGGAATCCTGTTCGCCGCGGCCGTCGCCGCATCGACGGCCGCCTACGTCGCGACGCGCACCGAACCCGCGGCGACCGCCGAAGCGAAGAGCGGCGAGAAGCTCGTCCCTGGCCTCGTCGAACGCATCAACGACGTCGCGAAAGTCGAAGTGAAGAACAAGGACGGCGGCTTCGCGGTCGTCAAGGACGGCGACACCTGGGGCATGGCCGACAAAGGCTCCTACCCAGTCAACTTCGACAAAGTGAAGGAGCTCGTCGTCACGATCGCGCAGATGGCGATCGTCGAGAAGAAGTCCGCCAAGCCCGAGAACCACGCGTCGATGGACCTCGCGGAGGTCGACGCCAAGGACGCGGCGGCGACGCAAGTGAAGCTCTTCGACAAGTCGGGTGCGGAGCTCGCCGCCGTCTTGATCGGCAAGGCGCGCACGACCAAGGGCTTCGGCGGTCAGTACGCGATGTACGTCCGCAAGGTCGGCGACAACCAGGCGTGGGAAGTCACCGGCCGCATCTGGATCGACGGCAGCTCGACCAACTGGCTCGCGGACAACCGCCAGATCACCAAGCTCGAGAAGACGCGCGTGCGCCGCGTCGAGACGCGCCACACCGACGGCACCACGCTCGCGGTGTTCAAGAACGTGCCCGAGGACCAAGCCTTCACCGTCGGCGAACTGCCCGAAGGCGCCGAGCTCAAGTGGAACGGCGTCGCCGACGCGACCGCCGCCGCGCTCGAGTACCTGACGTTCGAGGACGTCGCGCAGGCGGGCGCGGTCGACCTCGCGAGCCTCACGCCGACCGAGACGACGTTCACGACGTGGGATGGGCTCGTGCTGACCGCGAAGCTTTACGAACGAGGTGAAGGCGAAGCCGCGAAGGCGTACCTGACGCTCTCCGCCGCGTTCGACGAGTCGCTGCGCTTCAAGAAGGAAGCTCCGGTCGGACCGCCGCCGCCGGAAGGCGCCGATCCTGCGGCCGCAACCGATCCCGCGGCGACGCCGGAGACTCCGAAGCCCGCCGACGAATTCGTGGGCAAGGCGCCGGAGGACGTGAAGAAGGAAGTCGAGGAGCTCAACGCGAAGCTCTCGAAGTGGACGTACACGATCCCTGGCTACACCGCGGCGAACTTCAAGAAGACCGTCAAGGACATGCTGAAGGAGCCCGCGGCTCCCGGCGAAGGCGAGCCGCCGCTCGACGGCTCGGCGCCGATCGAGTCCCCGCCCACGGACGCCGGCGGCACGCCTGTACAAGACGGCGGCGCGCCTGCGCAAGACGGCGGCGAGCATGACGGGCACGACCACGGCAGCCACGACCACGGCGCCACGCCGACGCCGCCGAGCGACTCGGGCGCACCCGGCGAGCCCGAGAAGCAAGACTCCGACGGCGGACGCTAGGCGAGCCTTCGCCGACGCTCTCGCCGAGAGCCCTTCGACCTTCGCCGGCCGCGCGTGCCCCGCGCGGCCGGATTCGTTTCACGCGCAGAGCCCGGAGTCGTGCGCGGTCGGCACGAGCCGTTGGCGCGCGGTCGGTCCGCTGGAGCGCACTCGACACTTTCGTTTGCACCGCCGCGAGCTCGGCGCGCGCGTCGTGGGAGCCTTCGTGCTCCCACTTCCGTGGTCGGGGTCCCCATGCACCGCACTCCACTGTGCATCGCTCCCGTCGTACTGTCCGCCGCCGCTTCCGCGAACACGTGGATCGACGCCGCCGCGGGCGGCGGCGACCTCACCAACCTGCCGCAGGCCGTCGCGGCGTCCGCGCAAGGCGACGTGCTGCTCGTGATGCCCGGCAACTCCTCCGGCTTCGCGCTCGACCAGCGGCTCGTCATCGTCGGCCAAGGCCCAGGCGTGAACGTCGACGGCCTGGTGCACGTCCACGACGTCAGCACGGGATCGGCGGCGGTGCGCGTCGAGCTCGGGAGCGACGGCGCGAAGTTCGAGAACGGCTCCCGGCCCGTGATCCTCGACACGCTCACCTCGAGCGCCACGATCGAAGGCTCGAACTGAGTCGACGTGCGGCTCGCGCGAGTCTCGGCGTTGCCCACGTCTTGCTGCGGCGACCACACGCATGCCCTGACGTTGCAGGCCTCGCGAGTCGAAGTCAGCCTTCGGACTCACGCCGAGCCGGGGGCGAACGTCGACTTGAACATGGGGCGCCACGCGATCGTCGCCGACGTGCCAGAACTCCTCGAGGATCTGCTCGTGCTCCAACGGCGCGTCTTCCACCTGGACACGGTCGGCTCGAACGGCTTCGTCTCCTTCACGCAGGCGAAGGTGCGCTTCTCCGCGAGCGACGAGCGCGACTCGAACTCCACGCCGACGGTCGTTCGCGGAGTCCTGGTCGCACGCACTCGTGGCGCGCGCTCGAGCCCTCGCGCGACGCGCGCCGCGCTGCGTTCGAGGTCGGGCTCACACGAGGAGTTCCGACTCGCGCGCGGCGGGCGCGAGCAAGCGGCGCGCGGTCTCGAGACCGTCGCTCGTGCCCGCCAACGCGAGCACGTCGCCGACCGCGAGCCGCTCGCGACCACGCGGCGAGATCACGCCGCCGCCGTGGCGCGAGATCGCGATCACCGCGCAGCCGGTCGCGCCGTGGAGTCCGATCTCGTCGAGCGAACGCCCGACCACCGGCGAGCCGTCGTCGATGCGCAACGACGCGAACGAGCCCATGCCGGGCAAGAGGGCCTGCATGCCGTCGAGCGACACGTCCTCGCGCGGATCGTGCTGCGTCTTCAACACTTCGACGAGCACGTGCGCGCCTGCGGTCACGTGACCCTGCAGGTCGGTCGCGCTGCGCCAGAACACGAAGCCCAGCGCGACGAGCAGCAGGCTCGCGACGCCGACCGTCGGCCACACGGGCAGGAACCGGTGCGTCGCGGCGAGCAGCACGCCGCACACGCCGGCGAACACGCATAGCTGCACGCACGCGATCAACGCACGCCGCGCAGGCGCCACGAGTTCGGCGCGAGCTTGCGTCTGCGCCGGGATCGCGCGCTCGGCGATCCAGCCGCCGAGCCCACGTGTGCAGCGCACCATGCCGATCCAGAACGGCGTCGAAAGCGCAGCGGCCGAGCCCAACACGGCGAGCCGTGCGTTCGACGCGGAGAGGCCGATCGTGTGCTGGAGCGCCGACTCGACACGACCGTGCTCGAGCGCCGTCGCGACGCCGAGCACCGCGAGCGCGGCAGTGTCGATCAGGATCCAGCCGACGAGCACGCGCACTTCGCTCCAACGCGTTCCGGCGTGGCGCGCGCGGCCGAAGTCGGCGAGCCACGCACGGTAGAGCGACTCGAACGTCTGCACGCGCCTCGGCACACGGCGGTCGATCGCCGACGCGATGCGGCTCGAACGCGACACGAGCGTCGGCGCGAGCGTGCTCGTGATCAACGCGACCATCACGGCGATCGGCAGGAGCCGTGTGCTGCCGACTTGCACGGCGATCGTCGCGAGGATGAACGAGAACTCGCCGAGCGGCACGAGCGCGAGCGCGGCGCGCAACGAAGTGTGCAAGCCGCTGCCGGTCAGGAACGCGCCAGCGGTGACTCCGACCAACTTGCCGACGAGCACGACCGCGGTGAACGCCAGGATCGCGAGCCACTCGGTGCGCGCCGCGCCGAGGTCGATCAACATGCCGATCGACACGAAGAACACTGCGGCGAACATGTCGCGCACGGGCTCGATCAGGTGCTCGAGGTGTTTGCCTTCGCCGGATTCCGCGGCGAGCGCGCCGGCGAGGAACGCGCCGAGCGCCATCGAGTAGCCGGCGTGGCGCGCGAGCAGCGCGAGCGCGAAACACAGTCCGAGGCCGGCGAGCAGCGTCGTCTCCTTGCGCCCGAGCCCCGCGACGTACCGCAGGAAGCGAGGCACGAGCACCAGCCCGCCGATCAAGGCCACCGCGAGGAACCCGACGAGACCGAGCGCGCCGAGCACGAAGCCGCCGCCGGAAAGCTGCGCGCCGCTCGCGACGGCGGTCAGCACAGCGATCAGCACGATCGCGGCGAGGTCCTCGAAGACCAGGATGCCGAGCACGAGCTCGGAAAGTCGTTTGTCCACGCGCTTGCCGGCGAGGACCTTCGCGACGACCATCGTGCTCGCGATCGAGACGACGCCCCCCGCGAACAGCCGCTCGCGCGGCTCCCACCCGAGCGTGGCCGCGGTCGCGTAGCCTAGCCCGAAGAGCAATCCGACTTCGAGTGCGACGATCACGCCCGCGGTCGGCGCGAGCTTCGCGAGTCGCCCGAGTCGGAACTCGAGCCCGATCGAGAAGACGAGCAGCGTCACGCCGATCTCGGAGAGCGTGTTCACCGACGCGCGATCGGCGACCAGCGGGGCGACGACGAGCCCCGCGAGCAAGTAGCCGAGCACCACCGGCATCCGCAGGCGCTGGAAGAGCGCGCTGGTCAGAGCGGCTGCACAGAGCACGAGCGCGAGGTCCTCGAACAGACCTTGCGGGACGTCGATCTCGGAGAGCATCGGGCGACGACGGGGGACCGCGGGGACGCGGAAGTCCTTTCTCGGGCGCCGGCGTCGCGCGTCTGAAACGGGATCATCGACTCCGCCACTCCATCGGGGATGTCACCCAGGCGCGGGCGCCGGCTACGGGCGCCGGCGTCGGCCGACCGTTCCAGGAAAAACCCTGCGAGCCGCAACTTCGTGGATACTCGTGGGGCAGATGCCGATGGAGCGCCGCCCGTTGCGCGCCGACCACGATCTCACCCACCCTTCGATCTCACATGAAGCTCGTACGCACATTGCTCTGCTCTCTCGCACTGCCCGGTTCGGCCCTCGCCAACACTTGGATCGTCGACGCCGCCGGCGGAGGCGATTTCACCGACCTGCCGCAGGCGATCGCCGCCTCGGTGCAAGGCGACGTGTTGTTCGTGCTCCCCGGCAACTACTCCGCGTTCGCGCTCGACAAACGTCTCGTCATCGTGGGTCAAGGACCGGGCGTCAAGGTCAACGGCCTGGTGCGCGTGCACGACGTCAACACGGGCTCGACCACCGCGCTCGTCGACCTCCAGGTGCACGGCGTCGACATCGAGAATTGCTCGAGGCCCGTGGTCCTCGACGGCATCACGTCGACGAGTCGGCTCTCGATCGACGCCTGCACGGACGTGCGACTCGCGAGATGCGACGTGCAGCTTCCCGGCGCGTTCGGTGACGGCGACGCCGCGCTCGGCATCGCCGACGCGCGAGTCGAGATCAGCGACAGCGTGCTGCGTGGTCGCGACGGATTCGACTGCCACTGCTGTGTCAGTGGGTTCGCTGGTTGGGGCGGCTCGGCCGTCGTGGTCGCCGGCAACTCGTACGTCGGCGCGTATGGCTCGAACCTCCTCGGCGGCGACGGCGGCGACGCGACCGGGGCTTGTTGTGACCTCGTGGGCGACGGAGGCGACGGCATCAACTCGTTCGGCCTGGCGACCGTGCTGGTCGCCGGCCTGCCGGTGCACTCGATCGACGGCGGTCTCGCGGGCGCGGCGGCGTGCGGCTTCGGCACCGACGGCTCGGGGCTCTGGAGCAACGACGCCGTGCGCGTCTCCGGAGCGACCATCGACGGGATCTCGAGCCCCTCGATCGATTTCGCGGTGCCTGCGGATCCCACACTGACGCTCCTCGGCACGCCGGTGCACGGCAACGTGATCACCTTCCGCGTCGACGCCGAACCGGGCGCGACCGTGGACTTGATCATGGGACGCTTCGCGACGATCGCCGTGACTCCGGGCCTCGTCGAGGATCAACTCGTGCTCCAGCAGCGCGTCTTCCACCTCGGCACGGTCGGCGCGAGCGGTCACGCCGACTTCAACTTCCCGGTGCCGGCGAGCTTGCCGAGCGGATTCACTTTCTTCGCGCAGGCGAAGGTGAGCTTCTCCGCGAGCGACGTGCGCTACTCGAACTCGACGCCGACGGTCATCCGCTGAGCTCGACTTGAACGCAGCCGTGGCGCGCGCTCGAGCCCTCGCTCAGCGCGCGCCGCGCTCTTTCTTGAAGATCAGCAAGTGGTTGAAGCCGCGCAGGAAGAAGTTGCCTTCCGCGGCGGACTTGTGGAACGCGGGCTTCTCGAGCGTGCGATTCCCGCGCACGACGGCGACGTGGTCGATCGGCCGGAAACGCTTCGCGAGCAACGTGAAGAGCTCCGCGCCGAGCCCGACGAAGCCGCGCTTCTTCTCGAACGAGTCCGAGACGTACACGGCGAGATAGCGCCGATCGCGCAGCATGCGCTCGCACTCGGCGAACACGGCGTCCATCGCCGCGAAGTACTCGTCGCCGAACGCGTCGAGCTTGCCGATGCAGTCGGGGTCGTCGGAGTAGTCGAGGTGCGTCGAGTACGGCGGATCCATGAACACGAAATCCGCCTTGCCGGTCTCGAGCGGCAACTTGCGCGCGTCGGCGCGGAAGATGTCCGGCCGCGACGGCGCGATGTCGTAGCCGAGCGCCTTGCGCTGCATGTCGCGCGCGACGTCGAGTGTCGTGCCGCCGCCGCAGAACGGATCGACGACGAGGTCGCCTTCGCGGGTGTAGCGTTCGAGCAGGTTCCAGATCACCCACGCCGGCGTGCGCCCTTCGAAGCGCGGATCGCCCATCGGCTTGTCGGAGTACTGCTGCGACGGGTAGTACCAGAGCGTCGTCGTCTGGAGCTTGAGCGGCGGTTTCTTCTGCATGGAGAGCGCGCGGCGATCGAGGACGCGGCGCCGTACCGTACCGGAGTTGCGAGCGCGATCCCACTCCCCTACCGTCGCGCGCGATGAGTCGACGCGACACGATCGAACTCGAGCGACTGCGCGTCGCCACGCTCTGGGACGAAGGCCACGCGCCGCGGCGCTCGAGCACGGTGCTGTTCGCGCACGGCGCCGAGCTCGACTTCGATTCGGAGTTCATGCGCGCGCTCGCAGGACTCCTCGCCGAGCGCGGCTTCGACGTGCTGCGCTTCCGCTATCCGTACATGGAGCGGCGCGAGCGTGACGGGAGGAAGTTCCCGCCCGATCGCATGCCGGTGCTCGAGGACGCGCACTTTCGAGTGCTGGCGACCCTGCGCGAGCGGATCGGCGCCGGCCGCATCCTGCTCGCGGGCAAGTCGATGGGCGCGCGGGTCTCGACGCATCTCGCCGCCAAAGGCGCCGACGCGTCGGGCCTGGTGCTCTGCGGCTATCCGCTGCATCCGGCGGGCAAGCCCGACGAAGAGCGGCGCGAGCACTTCCCTGCGATCGTGCAGCCCGCGCTCTTCCTGCAAGGCACCCGCGATCCGTTGTGCGACCTCGTGAAGCTCGAACGCGCGCTCGCGACGTACGGCGGTCGCGCGACGGTGCACGTCGTCGACGACGCGGATCACGGCTTCGAGGTGCCGAAACGAGCGGGTCGTTCGCGCGCCGAAGTGCTCGGCTCGCTCGCCGACGCCGTCGCGGCGTGGGAAGCGAGCGCCTTCCCGGACTGACGCAGCGCGCCGCGGCGGATCAACTTCCGCGGCGGGCCACGCCGGGACCGTCTTCCCGCGTCAGGCCGTTGCCGTCGAGCCGCGAATCGTGCTCGAGCTGCGGCGTTCGCGGCTCCGCCTGGACGACCGGGCCGCGCAGGTAGAACCATACGGCGAGCGCGGTGCCGACGAGGATCAGCACGACGACGAGGCCGACGCCGAGCGAGGGCCGGCGGCTGGGATCGAACGGGCTCGGCGAGGGCGAGCGGACGGGCGACGGAGCCATGCGGCCCCACTACCTGGGTCGTCGGGACGGGTAACCGCCGCAGTGGAACCCGCGCGGCGTTCTGCGCTCGGAACCCGCCGTTCAGCTCTCGAGCCAGCGTTGCCAGGCGGCGAACGCGTAGTCGCGGCCGAGAAAGTCCTTCACGAGCTCGCGTGCGTCCTTCGAGCCGCCCGGCTCGAGCACGTGGCGGCGGTAACGCGCCGCGACGTCGCTCGCGCCGAGCTCCGAGCCGAACGCGCCGAAGAGGTCCTTCGCGATCACCAGCGACCACATGTACGTGTAGTAGGCCGCCGCGTAGCCGACGAGGTGCCCGAACGACGCGTAGAAGTGCGTGCCCACCTCGTACGGGAACGGCGTGAACTTCTGCTTCTGCTCGATCATCGTCGCGCAGAGGTCGAGCGAGGCGGGCTCGCGCGTGTGGTACTCGAGCGCGAGGGCCGCGTAGTACATCTGCACGATCACGTGCAGCGCCTTGCCGTACTCCTCCGCCTCGCGGATCTGCTGCACGAGTTCGGCCGGGATCGGCTCGCCGGTCGCGTGGTGCCGAGCGAAGCGCTGCAGCACGCCGGTGTTCCACGCCCACTCTTCGTAGAGCTGGCTCGGCACTTCGACGAAGTCCATCTCCGTCGCGACACCCGAGTGGCAGAGGAAGCGCGTCCGGCCGCCGAGCAAGTGGTGCATCAAGTGGCCGAACTCGTGGAAGAACGTCGTGAGTTCGGAGTGCAGCATCAGCCCCGGATCGTCGCCCCTCGGCTCGGGGAAGTTGCACACGAGCGCCGCCTCCGGCAGTCGTTCGCCCGCGATGCCGGAGCACAGCGGGAACATCGCGGCGTGTTTGTACTTGTCCTTGCGCGAGTGCATGTCGAGCCAGAATCGCGCGACCTTGCGGCCGTGGTCGAAGACGTCGTAGCACTCGACCGACGGATGCCAGCGCTCGGCGGCGTCGTCGCGGCGGAACTCGAGGCCGAAGACGAGTTGGCTCGTCGCGAGCACGCCGTCGCGGACGTTGTGGTACGCGAGGTACGGCCGCACGAGCTGCGAGTCGAAGCCGAACCGCTCCTCCTTCGCGCGTTCGATCCAGTAGAAGCGCTCGAAGTCGCGCACCGAGTCGGCGCTGCCGGTCGCTTCGCGCTTCAACGCGAGCAGCTCCGCGAGCTCCGCCAGGGCACGCGGCTTGGCGAGCGCCGCGACACGTTCGATGAACTCGCGCGCCTGCCGCGCGCCGCCGACCATCTTGTCGTCGAGCGAGAGCTCGGCGTAGTTCTCGAAACCGACGAGCCTCGCGAGTTCGGCGCGCCGGATCAGGATCTGCTTCAGCAGGTCGACGTTCGCCGGCACCGCGCGCGTCGCGTTGAGCCGCCAGAGCGCCTCGCGCAGGTCGCCGCGATCCGCGTACGTCATGAACGGCACGTAGTCCGACGGATCGGTGGTCACTCTGACCGCGCCGTGCCCGTCCTCGGCGTGCGCGGCGACGTAGTCGTCCGGCAAACCGGCGAGACCACGTTTCCCATCCGCGATCGTCAGCGTGCGCGAGTCCTGGATGACGTTGGTCTCGAACGTCTGACCGAGCACGACGATCTCGTCGGCGAGCGCAGCAATGCGCTTGCGCGTCGCGTCGTCCTTGTCGACGCCGGAGCGGCGGAAGTCCTTCAGCGCGCGCTCGACGAGCCGGCCTTCCTCCGGGGTCGGCGCCGCGAGCGACGCGAGCCGCGCGAGCCTCTCGTACACGGCGCGGTCGAGCGCGAGCTCGGTCTCGAACGCCGCGATCTCCTGTTCGAGCGTGCGGCCCGCTTCGCGGTGCTCCGCGCCCGGATGCGTGTGCTGCAAGAGGCTCGCGAAGCCGCGGATCGGATCGAGCGGCGCACGGATGCGGTCGAACGCCGTGACCACGCTCGTGTAGTCGGTGGCGTCCGCAAGCGCGACGAACGCGTCGCGGGCCGTCTTGGCGAGCGCGAGCGCTCCGCGGCCGTCGGCGAGGAAATCGGAAGCGGCGGAATGACGAGGGGCGGCTTGCATGGCCCCTTTGTCGACGATTCGTGGGTCGAACTCAACGGCCTCGTCTTGCGAGATCCCTGGCGCGTGAGTTCTCCGGCGCACGAGTTCGCGGGCGCTCGAAAACGCTGGCGTCGCGCAGCGCTCAGCGTCGGCGCTTGCGATCGACGTAGACGAGCAGCTCGCGCATCTGCTCGTGGAAGTCGTGCGTCCCGCCGGTGATCGGCGACTTGAAGAAGCTCGCGACTTGTTTCAGCGCGCCGACTTCGCCCTGGCGTGCGGCGAACTCGGTCAAACGCACGAGGTCGAGCACCAACGGCGCGGCGAGTGCCGAGTCGCTGCCCATCCACGTGAACTGCAAGCTCATCTTCGCGCCGAGGAAGCCTTCGAAGTGGATGAAGTCCCACGCGGTCTTCCAGTCGGCGAGCGAAGGCACGTAGTCGATGCCGACGTGCGTGTGCGCGTCGGGATCGCCGAGCAACTTCTTCAACGCTTCGTTCTTGCTCTGCACCTTCGCTTGGCGGTGCAGCGGGTCCGCGAGCACTTCGCCGTCGCGATTGCCGAGGATGTTGTAGCCCTGCCACGCGAGCACGCGCAGGTTGCGGCCGACGAAGAGCGGCGCGAGCACCGTCTTGACGAGCGTCTCGCCGGTCTTGCCGTCGGAACCACAGTGTGGGAGCTTCGAGCGCAACGCGAGCTCTTGCAGCGCCGGAATCGTGGCGCCGGCGCTCGGCGTGAAGTTGACGTAGGGCCGGCCGCTCGCGAGCGCCGCGTACGCATAGAGCGTCGACGCGGGCTGCGACTCGCCGGCCTGCAGCGCGGACTCGAAGAGCTCGAGCGACTGCCACTCCCCGCGCGGTTCGCGAGCCGCTTCGGTGCTCGCGACGTTGACGACGATCGTGCGCGAGAGCCCATGGCGCTCCTCGAACTCGTCGAAGTCGGCGCGCAACTTCGCGATGCGCTCGAGCGGCGCGAGGCCCGAGAGGCGCTGCGCTTCGGAGTCGAGGTCGGCGAATCCGACGTCGGCGTCGTCGATCACCCCGGGCCGCAGGTTCGCTTCGAACGCGGACGCTCGCGCGGACGCCGACGTGACGAGCTCGGGCTTCAAGATGCCGTTCGCGACGAGCTCGCCCGCGGAACGCGTCACCGAGCGCCGGCAGATGTCGTGACCACCGAGCACGAACTGGTCGAAGTTCGCGAGGTCGAGGCCGTGGAACGGCTCGCGCGCCGTGACGAGCCCGACCGGCTCGAGCAGACCGTCCACCAGACCCGCGAGGCCGTAGACCGTGCACGTGGCGACCGCGCCTCGCGCGCCGATCAGCCAGAGCCCGATGCGGGCGTTCTCGTCGTTTGCCGTCACTTCGACTCGTCTTCGTTCGGGCTCCGCGCGGCCCGCGCACGACGCGCTTCGATCCACGCGGACACCACCGCGTCGTGACGGGCGCTCCACCAACGGCCCGCGAGGGAGGCCGCGGCGGCGGACGGCTCGCCCGTGGGCGGAGCCGGCTCGGCCGGTGGGACCTCGCTCGCGGCGTCGGCCGCGGAGCCAAAGGGCGGTATTGTCCGTTCCGCTCCGCCGTTCGCCAGTGCGGAGGCCGAGTCTCCGCCGTTCGACGGGGGCGCCGGTGCGTCGGAACGGGCTGCACTCGGCCGGCGAGCGGAAACGCTCCGCGCTCGGTCCGCGAGCTTCCGAAGCGCCGCGGCGTCGGCGCCGCTTGCGTCCGTACCGTCTGCGGCCTCCGCCGCGCGCTCGAGCGCGCTAGCGAGTTCACTCGCGAGTTCCCTCGCGAGTCCACCGGCGAGCTCGCTCTCGGGTTCGCGGCCGCGTGCGAGCTCGTCACGGACGCGCGCGGCGACTCGGGCGACTTCCAGGCGTGCGGCCTCGAGGGACGAGCGGCTTGCGCCGGCGGCGTTCGCGGCGCTCGACGACGTCGGATGCTCCGCGGAGCCGGCGACGAACCCACGCGCGTCGGCGAGCAGGCGCTCGAGCGGCGTCGGCACCCGCACGTGGACCAGTTCGCGCACGCCGAACCACACGGCCGAGGCGCACAACGCCGCGCCTGCGAAGACGAGCGACGGCGGCGCGATCGCGCGCGAGACACGGCGCGGCTCGAGTCCGGCGCAGGCGCGCAGCAACAGCAGTTCGTCGAGCACGTTGCGCTCTTCGCGCGCTTCGAGCTCGAACGCCGTGACCAGCGCGCCGTCCTGCGCGAGCTCGCGATCGACGCGGCGAGCGATCCGTGCCGCGTCGGGCCGATGTTCGACCCACCACGTCGCTGCGACGGCGACGCCGGAGAGCGCCGCGGCGCAGAGCGCGCCGAGTGCGAGTTCGTCGCTGCCTTGCAGGCGCGCGACGCTCGCCGTCAACGCGCTCGCCGCGACGCCGGCGCACGCCGCTTCGACGAAGGTCACGCCGCGCGCCTTCCACGTCGCGCGCCGGATCACCGCGCGGATCGA
Organism: Planctomycetota bacterium; assembly: GCA_023150475.1. Lineage (GTDB taxonomy): Bacteria > Planctomycetota > UBA1135 > UBA1135 > JACRIN01. The sequence continues at coordinate 227,244 of JAKLKU010000007.1, read as the reverse complement.
GCCCGAGACCGACGATCCCGTGGACCGTTCGGCGGGCTTCGCCGTGCTCTGCTGCGCAATGACCATCGCTGTCAGCCTAACTCACGTTGCTCGCGCGCCGGAGCGCCAGAGCGCCTGAGTGCTGTCGGGCCGGTGGGCCGGTGGGCCGGTGGGCCGAACGAACAACGTCGCTCGAGCGCTGGGGTTCACTCACGGCGCATTTCATGCGCCAGCCGAACGCCGATCGAGCGCGGTCACGCGCGTGCCGGTTCGCACTCGGGCAAGCCCGGGCGACACGGTCGCGCGCGGCGCGTCGGCCGCGACCCGCGCACTGCGTCAGCGGCCGAGCGGCTTCGGCGGCGCGACTTCGGGCAGCGTCGCGGCGAGGCTCGGCGGAAGGCTCTCGATGCGTTGCTTCGAGACGAAGAGCTTCACGCGCTCGCCGCGCTCCGGCACGAGCCACGCGTTCGGCATCCAGATCGTCTGCTCGACGCACTCGGGCAACGCCGCGGTGAGCAGCGTGTAGCCCTCGCTGAAGAACGAAATGTTGATCACGTTGCCGTAGAGATCGGCCGCGAACGCTTCTTCGTCGGGCTTGTCGCGCTCGCCCGCCGGGATCATCTTCGAACCGAGGTACACCCAGGCGTGCCGCTGCATGCCGTGGCCGCGCGACAAATCGCGCAGCAGATCCTCCATCCGATAGAAGTACGTCTCCCCCGCTTGGCGCCAGCCGACGTAGAGGAAGAACGAGCTCCCGCTCGGCGGTTCGACGACCCACGGACTCACGCCGTTCAAGAGCTCCTCGTCGCTCGGCCGCGGATCCTTCGGTCGCCAGCTCGCGTTCTTGCCGGGCTCCGCGCCGAGCAGGATCAGCGCCGTGTTGAACAGGCTCGGCGCGACCGGCGTCGTGAAGAGGCTCTCGTGCGCCGCGCCGTTCGGACCGACCAGCAAGTACTCGAGCAGCGCGTCGCGGACGCAGACGTCCATCGGGATCGACACCACGCCGCCGGCGCGGTCGAGCGTGATGCCTTGGGCCTCGAAGAGCTTGGTGAGGTCGCCCTCACGATCCTGGACCGGCGCAGGCGCCGACGTGAAGGCCGCGAGCGCCGCGGCGAGGAAGATGCGGAGGAGCATGGCGGGCGAGAGTCTAGTTCAGGTCGACCTCGAGCCCCAAAACGTCGCTCGATTCGCGACGGTTCAACTGGCTTCGTCGATTGCGTCAGCCGCCGAGCGACTCGCGCGTGATGCCCAGGCGGTCGAAGTCGGGCTTCACCAAGGCGTACACGCCTTCCGCGTAGCGGCGGATCTCGAACTGCGCGTCCGGTTTCAGACGTTGTTCGAGGAAGTGCATCACGCCTTGCAGCGACACGGTCCAGTACGCCTGCGTGTAGAGGTTCTGCGGCAGCAGCATGCGCGCGATCTCCTTCGCGACGCCGCGCTCGATGCGCTCTTGGTAACGGCGGAACGCGTCGTCGCACTCCGCGATCATCCGCGCGCGCTCGCCTTCGTGGTCGAAGTCCGCCGGCAAGTCGACCGACGCCTGCTTGTTGCCGTGCGGCGGATTCGCGCGCATCACCTTGGGCACGTAGTACTCGTTCGCCCACTGCACGTAGCGGCCCGAGATCTCGTTCCACGAGCAGCCCTTGTCGGTGTCGAAGAACACGTCGAACACTTCGAGGCTGACCGTGTCGCCGTTGACTTCGTACTCGCGCCACCCCGAGCCGACCTGGTACTTGAACGCTTGGCGGAAGACGAAGAGCGGCGCCTTCCAGTGGAACGTGTAGAAGCTGTGGCGGTACGGCGACGTGTGGCCGTGCTCCCACAGGAAGCTCGCGAGCTTCTTGTCCTTCTCGTCGAACGCCTGCTTCTGGCTCTGGTAGCTGATGCGCGCCGCGTTGACGACCTTGAGCGCGGGATCGACGTTCATCCGATCGACGAGCGCGACGAAGCCGATCGCGTCGTCGAGCGTCAGCTGCGCGCCTTGCGGCACTTGGAGCGACTTCGTGGACATGGCGCGATCCTAGCGACCGCGCACGGCGCTCACGACCGTCGTTTGCGCTGCGCTTTCGGCAAGTACGCGATCAGATCGGACGCGACGAGCGCGCGGCGGCCGAGCTCCTTCGCGGCGAGATCGCCGGCGAGCCCATGCACGTGCACCGCCGCCGCCGCCGCATCGAACGGCGTCCACGACGGGCTCGCGTGCACGCTCGCCGCCGCGAGGTACGCACCGAGGATGCCGGCGAGCACGTCGCCCGAGCCCGCGGTCGCCATCCCGGGGTTGCCCGTGTCGTTGACGAACGTCGTGCGGCCGTCGGTGACCACCGTGCGATGGCCCTTGAGGCACACGATCGCGCCGGAGCGCTCGGCGAGCTCGCGTGCGGCCTTCGCGCGCTCCTCGTCGTGCTTCGGCACGGCGCGGCCGAGCAGGCGCGACGCTTCGCCGGGATGCGGCGTGATCACGACGGGTCCTGAGTACGCTCGCAGTCGCTCGGGCTCGTTCCCGAGCGCGTTCAGTCCGTCGGCGTCGACGACGAGCGGCGCGCTCGCGCCACACTCGAGCACGCTCGCGACGAGCGCGCGGGCTCGCTCCGACTGCGAAAGTCCAGAGCCGATCACGAGCGCGTGGTCGCCGTGCGCGCGCACGATCTCGGCGATCCGCTCGCGATCGACGTCGGCGGGCCCGAAGAGGTCGAGGTAGATGCACTCAGGTACCGCGACCGGCACGCTCGAGAGCAGACACTCGTCGAGGCACGCGAGCGTGACGAGCCCCGCGCCTGCGCGTTGCGCCGCGCGCACGACCAGGATCGCCGCCCCCGGATAGAGCCGCGAGCCGACCGCGCACAGCACCCGCCCCGCGTCGCCCTTGTGCGCGTCGCGCGCGAGCTCGGGCGGCGAGCTCGGCCGGTAGCGCGCCTTGCGCTTCTCCTGCTTCTTCATGTTTCGCGCTCCGTGCGTCGCGCGCGCTCCTACTCGTCGCACACTTCGAGCCGACCGATCGTCAGCCCCGCCCAGTTCTTCTGCGTCGCCGCTCGCCAGCTCGCGAGCGCGTCGTACTCCGCGTTCGACAGATACCCGAAGCGCTTCAAGAGCTCGACGACGACGGCGTGCAGCCCGCGACCTTCGCCATCGTCCATCTTCACGGCGAGTCCGACGCCGCGCCCGCGCACGCCGACGACGTAGACCGCTTCGCCGCCGATCTTCGGGAAGAGCCGGCCGCCGGTGGTGCGCGCGAGATCGGTGCAGAGTCGCTTGTGGTTGCCCGCGATCATGTCCGGATGCGCGGCGACGGCGCGGTGCATCCACTCGCAGGCGGCGCGCCGCTCGGGCGCGAGCCCTTCGGGGTTCGCGATCCGCGCGATCGCCGTCGCGAGCCGCACGAGCGGCAATCGGAACGTCGGCGCGCTGCACCCGTCGACGGCCGTCGTGAGCTCGCCGTCGCGCACGCCGCCCATCTCCTCGAGCGCCCGCCGCGCGAGGACTTGGACCTGGCTCGTCGGATCGAGGTAGAGCTCCGGCGCGACGCCGAGGTGCTGCGCGAGCGCGAGGAAGCCCGTGTGCTTGCCCGAGCAGTTGTTGTGCACCGCAGTCGGCTTCGCTCCGCGGCGAGCGAGCTCGGCCTTCGCCGCGGGATCGGTCGGCGGCTGCGGACCGCACCGCAGCGCCTCGGGCCCGAGCCCGAGCCGAGCGAGCAACCGCTCGACGCGCTCGGTATGTGCGAGTTCGGCGTTGTGCGACGACAGAGCGAGCGCGAGCTCGTCGTCGCCGTACCGAAAGCGCGCGGCGGCACCGGTCTCGACGAGCGGCAGCGCCTGGAGCGACTTGACCGAGCTGCGGGCGAAGACCGGATGCTCGGGCGCGCCGCGGGCGTCCAGCACGCGGCCGGAAGTGTCGGCGAGCACCCAACTTCCGCGATGCTGCGATTCGACCCACGCCCCGCGCCAGAGGCGGACGAGCACCGGTTGGTCGGGCATCGCGGTCGCGCCGGCCGGCGCGGAGGCACGGGCGTCCTGCTGCCCGGCATTCCGGGCGGGCGGAACGGACGAGCCGGCGTGGGAGGAGTGCATCGCGGTTGCGGACGCGGACGCGGGTGCGAACGCGGGAGGGCCGGATTCTACGCGGCGACACGGGCCGACGGCCAACCGCGATACTGCCACTCGTCGTTGGACAGGAAATCTCGAACGAGGTGCAACCGACGCGGCTTGCGTCGGTCCATGCTGGAAGCCCCGCGTCGTCTCTCGCGTTGCACCTGCACCGACCCGACGTTTGCGGACCGCGCGCGAGCGCACGCGCCGCGCGAAACGCACCGGCTCGGATGCGTCGCCGACGTAGTCCACGGCCTCCGCGGGAGTTCCGTTCGCGCCGACGACGCGCTTCGCCCGCAGAGACCGTGCGTGACGACCGCGTGAAGCACCACGCCGACGTCACCCGCGGCGTTTTCGTGACCCAACGCGCGAGGCCAGTTCCGTCGGGAGGACCCGATTCGCGCCCCCACTCGCTCGGTATCCGAATCCGCCGCTCCCGACTAGACTCCGAGACATGATCCCCTTCGAACGTCGTGGCAGCGACCGTTCCGGAGAGGGCCGCGACCGAGTGCGGCGCGGCGCGATCGATCCCGCGTTGGAACGGCCGTCGGCGTCGGACCAAGCGGCGCGCACGCCCAACGCGCCCGCGGCACGCCGCTCGCGCGGCTTGTGGCTCGTGATCCCGATCGTGGCGTCGATCGTCGTGCTCGGAGTGCAAGCGACTCGCCTCGAACCGATCGCGGCGCTCCAGCTCGCGTTCGCGGTCCTGTTCGCGATCGGCGTCGGCTGGCTCGTCTTCGCGCTCGCGACGCCGCGCCGCGAGCGCGTGGTCTGCCCCGATTGTGGAGACCCGACGCTCGAGAACACGAGCGACGGACTGTGCTGCCGCGAGTGCGGCTGGCGAGCGCGGGAAACTCCGCTCGACGACGAGTTCGACGCCGACGAACTCGCCGAACGACTGCGCCGGCGCGGCACGCTCGGAGATCCTCCGCGTCGTTGGTAGCATGCGCGTCGCGCGCCGCGGACTCGGTGACGACGCGGCGACCCTCGAATGAGCGACGTGCGAATGATCGAAGTGCAGCTCGGTCGGATCGTGATCCACCAGCGCGAGGAGAGCCAGTTCATCGTGCTCGTCGAGCGCGACGGCAAACGGCACTTCCCGATCGTGATCGGCCGGTACGAAGTCGCCGAGATCCATCGAGTGATCGCCGGCGAGGAATCGCCACGGCCGCTGACGCACCAACTCGCGCACGCGATCGTCCACGGACTCGGCGCCACGATCGCGCGCACCGAGATCGTCAACTTGGTCAAGAACACGTTCTACGCGTCGCTCATCCTGCGCCGCGAAGCCGACGGCACCGAAGTCACGATCGACGCTCGTCCGAGCGACGCCGTCGCGCTGGCGCTGCGCGCCAAAGCGCCGATCTTCGTCGCCGAGTCGGTGCTCGAACAGGTGCGCACCGACCGCGAGGGACCCGATCCTCTGCCGCCGGCGTCCGAACCGCCTGCCGAACCTCCCGCGCCTTGAGCTCGCGTTTCGCGCTCGCCGCGGCGTGCGTGTTCGCGCTCGCCGCTTGCTCCGTGATCCCTCGGCCCGCGCCGACCGCGCGCGACGTCGTACGTGGACCGCTCGCGGCGCAATCGATGCAGCCGCTCGCGTGGTCGCTCGGCGATCTGCGACCACGCCGCGCGACGACGACGCCGAGCGGCGCGGCGGACGTGACGCTGGGCTCGTGCTACGCGAGCATCTTCCGTTTCGACGACACCGCCAACTCCGAAGTCGTGATCGACGGCGAGCTCTGGCACACCGCGCTCGGCGTGCGCTTCGGCGTCGGCGCAAGCGCGGACCTCGAGGTCGAAGTGCCGGTGCTCTACGCGTCGAGCGGCTTCCTCGACGAGTTCGTCGACGCGTGGCACGACTTCTTCCTCTTGCCGCACGGCCGGCGCGACCTGCGGCCGCACAACGAGTTCGAGATGCGCGCGTCGGCGGCCGGCCGCGACGTGTGGCAACTCGAGAACGACGGTCCGATGCTCGGCGACGTGCCGGTGACGTGGACGCAGCGTGTCTTCGCGGACGACGACGCCGCACTCGCCGCGCGCGCGCTGCTCGAGGTGCCGACCGGCAGCGAAAACCGCGGCGCGTCGAACGGCGAACTCGATTGGGGCCTCGGGCTCGTCGCGGAGAAGCACGTCGAGCGTTGGAGCTTCTTCGCGCACGCCGATCACTTGCACTCGGGCGAACCGTCGTCCTTCGCCGGCAGCGGCGTGCACCTGCGCGATCGTTTCGAGCTCGCGCTCGGCGGCGAGTATCGCTGGAGCGATTCGCTCTCGTTGCTGACGACGCTCGAGTGGTCGTCGCCGTTGACGCGCGACTTCGGCCTGCGCGTCATCAACCGCGAGATCCTCGACTTCGGCGTCGGCGCCGCGTGGGACGTCGGCGAACGCTCGCGCATCGGCTTGAGCTTCCACGAGGACCTGGTCTCGAACACTGGGGCCGATTTCGCAGTGCTCGTGGGCTTCACGACGCGACTCTGAATTCTCGGGTCACCGCCGCCGACCAGCGCGGTAGGTTCGAACTGCGATGAAGGCATGGATTTCCCGCGGAATCGCGCTGGTGCTCGGCAGCTCCATCGCCGTCGTCGGCACGCTCGTCGCGGCGACGTGCTTTCACATCGAGCCGCTCCACGCTCGGATCGAGCGCACGTGGCGGTCAACGATCCGGGACGACGAGATGCGCCTCGCCAGCCACGGCACGTTGCGCGATGCCGCGGTGCGCGCCGAGCTCGCGCTGCTCGACGACGACGGATGGCCGGGTGTCTACCGCAGTGCGGAAAAGTGGCCGACCGAGCTCGTGCTCGCGCCGCAAGCGGGGTTCACGCTGTTCCATCACTCGAAATGCGGCAACTGCGAGGGCTTCGCGGCGTTCGGGCGCGTCGTCGCGGCGAGTGAGCACGAGCTCCAACTCGAAACCGAGCTCTCGCACGAGTGCGCCACGACGCGCGACCACCTGGCGACGACGCTCCACCTGGTCCGCTGGGGCGAGCTGCTCTTCGCCGTCACGCCGCAACGGGTCGAGGACTTCTGCGCGGCGGTGACCGACGGCCAGAGCTTCCCCCGCGAACCGCTGCGCGTGCTCGGCGATGCCGCATTCGACTTCGACGCGCCTACGCGCCCCGACACGCGCCCCGACACACGGCCCGTCGTGCCGAGCGAATGGCAACGCCTGCTGCCCGCGGCTCCGATCGATGCGCGCATCGAGGCACTCTTGGAGCTGCGACCGCGCGAATCGGGAGCCAACTCGTCGGTCACCTACTACGACGCCGAGTTCGAGCTCGATCGCGGCGCCGACGCAGGGCTCACGATCGGCATGCACGTCTACGTCGAGCCACGGCCGAGCCGGCTCGTGAGTCGGGCGCGGATCGACGAAGTCGAACGCAGGAGCGCACGCTTCACGCTGTTCGTGGACGAGACCGAACGCGCTTGGGCGGAGGCGTTGATCGGCACACGGGTGAGCACGCTTCACCCTCGCGCGCCGCGTTGACCGAGCACGAGTCCCTCGGGCGTCGACCGCGAGCGCCGATCGCAAACGTCCCTCGCGAACATCGACCTCTTGGGCCACGGGCGCGTGAACCACGGGCAGCGCGCGCACGCACCGCGACTCTGCACACTCGGTCTACTTCACGCGCAGCACGACTTTGCCGCGATGGGTGCTCGGACTGCCGCAATCGTCGCCCGTGAGTTCGTACTCGACCACGACCGCGTTCGTCGACTCGTCATGGGGCGCGGCGAGTTCGAACCGCGGTGCGCTGAGGCGCACGGAACCCTCCAACCCGAGCCAATGCCCGTGCCAGTCCTCTCGAACGCTCTTGGAGTGCACGCTCGCGAGCGCACTCGGTGGTTCGCCCGCCACCGCGCGAATCCAGAGCTCGGTCGTGAACTCGTACGGATACCGGTTCGCGCGCAGGATCAAGTGCACGCGGCCGTCGTCGAGCCCGCGAGCGTCGACCTCGACGGAGACGCCGCCCGAACTCGGCGCAGGCTTGGTGTACCCGAGCGGCCACGCGCCAGCGGAGTCGAGCGTCGCATCGACTCGCACCTCCACCGCGCGCGGCTCGGTCGACGTCGCGTTCGCGTACCACCACGCCACCGCCGCGAACGCGCCGAACACCACGAGAGCGAGCACGATGAGCGCAACGCGAGCGTTCATGGAGGGCGGCCGTCGCCATGCTACGACGCCGGCTCGGCGTCGGTGCCTCCTCTTCCCGCGCGCCCGATCGACGAGTAATGTCGACGCGCCGCGCGGAGGCGTGGCAGAGTGGTCGATTGCACCGGTTTTGAAAACCGGCAGGACGCAAGTCCTCGAGGGTTCGAATCCTTCCGCCTCCGCCAACTTCGCGCGTGTTCGCGCCACGCGAAGTCCGTGAAATTCGCGCGTCGGAAGAGTTGCGAAATGCGGTCGAAACTCGGTGGGATCGCAGCGATCGCAGCGATCGCCTTCGGTGTCGGGTGGTGGTTCGCCCGCGCTCCGACCGAGCCGAAGGTGACGACGAGCCACGCACGCACCGCACCGGCCGCCGCGTCCGAAGCCGCACCGACGCTCGCCACGCCGGCGCACGATCCGCAGCGAGAAACCGTGGCCGGGCTGTCGGCCGCCGGCGTTGAGCCAGCGGTGCGGTCCGGTGCCGTCGGTGCTGCGAGAGCGACGTTGCGCGTGCGCGTCGTCGCGATGGAATCGCAAGCGCCGCTCGAAGGTATCCACGTGTCGCTCGCTCCGAGCCGGCTCCAAGGAAGCGAGTCGACGAGCTCGAAGTCGGACGTGCGTGGCGGCGAGCTCGTCGAGCGAGTCACCGACGCCGAAGGACGGGTCGATTTCGAGGTCCCCGCCGGCATCGCGTTCACGGCGGCGGTGGCTCCTGCGTCGCTCCGGCGCGAAGGTCGCCCGATCGCGTCCGCCGAGCAAGCCTCGACGTCCGCGCTCGCGGCAGGCGAAACTCGCGAGCTCCTGCTGGAACTCGCCGCCGGCCCCGACATCGTGTTCTGCGGTCGGGTCGTGGCCGCCGAAGACGACTCGCCGATTCCCGGTGCGCGCATCCGGATGCGCACGCCGTTGCCGGGTGAACCTCCGGTCCACGTCAGCGACGCCGCCGGTCGCTTCGAGCTCCACAGCGCAAGCTCGCTCGATTCGCAACAGTTCACGGTGAAGTCCACCGACCGCTCCGATCGCTCGGCGCGAGCGGTGCAAGGCCACGAGCGGCCCGAGCACGCGTTCGTCGTCCGCCTCGCGCGCACGGCGACGTTGCGGGTCCAATTACGTGATCCGTCGGGTGGCGCCATCGACGAAGCGCAGGTCAGCGCCACCACCAGCCGTTTCGGGCTGATGGAGCCACAGGATTTCGAACTCGAGCTCTTCTCCGCCGACCTCGACGGCACCGATCCGAGTTGGACCGCGCTCGCGACTCTCGACGGCCGCTGTGAACTTTCCGATGTCGCGCCCAACGTGCCGCTCGACATCGAAGTGCGGCGCGACGATCGTGTCGTCCTGCAGCGCGAGGACGCGGTCACGCTCGAGCCCGGCGAGACGCGCGAACTCGAACTCACGATCGGCTCCGGCGCCACGATCGAAGGCAGAGTGCAGGACTCGGCCGACCGAGCGGTCGGCGGCGCGAAGCTCTGGCTGGTGAAGTCGGAATACGACGAGATCGCCTATCTCCAGCGCTACGACAAGCCGAACGCGTCGACCGTCGCCGACGCCGACGGGCGATTTCGCTTCGAGCGCGTCGCCGCCGGCAAGTGGAAGCTCGGCCCCGCGCCCGGTGACGAACGCCGCGCGACGGTCGACGAATCCCTGCTCGCGCCCGCCCCGATGCTCGTCGAGGTCGCGCCGGATGCGACGGTCGTCGACGTGACGATGGTCGTGCATCGAGGGCTCTTCATCACCGGCACCGTGCTCGACGACGAAGGCCATCGCGTCTCGCAGATCGGCGTCCGCGCACGCGCGGAGCCTGCGAGCTTCCTGCACACGAACTCCGACGAGGATGGATCCTTCGTGCTCGGTCCGCTCGCGCCAGGCGAGTTCGAACTCCAGGCGGGTGAGCTCGACGGCGAGTTCGCAGCGGGACCGATCGTCACCGTGCGCGCCGGGGCTCGCGACGTCGTGCTGCGCGTCGTGCCGGGCGGGACTCTGTTCGGTTCGGTCGTCGATGCCGCGGGCGCATCGCACCAAGCGACCCTTACCGTGCAGCAGAGCGGCGGCGACGGACTCGATCGCCACGGGTACATGACTTCGACCGACGGCGAATTCCGATTGGAGGGCCTGAACGCCGGTCCGCACGCGGTGATCGCACGCAGCGGACTCTTGGTCGGCGTGGCAGCCGCGACGGCGGTCGGCGGCGAGGAACGCGGGCCGTTGCGGATCGAGCTGAAGCAGGGCGCCTCGCTCGAGCTCGTCTGGAAAGGCGCAGGTGCATCGGCTCAGTACGTGCTGCGCTCCGGCAACGTCGACGTCGCGGCGAGCTGGACGACGAAGCGTGGCCCGTCGGTCGACGTCGTGCCCGCCGGTGCGCTCTCGATCGACTTCGAGGACACCGCGACGAGAGAGCGCCGGACCGTGAACGTGTTCCTTGCCGCGGGTGAGAAGCGTGTGATCGAGCTCGGAGCGCCGGAATGAGCGCCCAGCGTGGATTCGATCGCTGCGGGCTGAAGTGTGTTCGACTCACCGGGACTTCGCGAGCACCAATGTGGGCGCGTCCGGAATCGCATTGTCAATCCAGGGAGAGAACCGCGTGAAGAACGTCAGTCGACTCTGGCTCGCGATCGGCGTGCTCGGCTTGCTGGCGGCTTGGTGGTGGAACGCTCGTGCGCCCGACGAACGCGACTTGGCCGCGCAGCCGACCACGGTCGAGGAAGCGTCGACGCCGCGGCCCGAGACAGCGCTCGTCGACAGCGAGCACGAGGCCGAACGCACCGCGGTCGGCGAGCCGGCGTCCGCGGCCGCCACGGAAGTCGGAGCGGCAGAGCTGGCGCAAGCCGCGCAAGCTACGTTGCGAGTGCGCGTGGTCGCCAAGGAGACCGGCGCGCCGCTCGCGTCGATGCACGTGTCCGTGAGACCGCACGATCCGCCGGAAGGTTGGAGCGCGAGTTGGGAGGACCGCGCGACCGGCACCGAGCGCGAGGTCTTGACTTCGGGCGAAGACGGACGCGTCGAGTTCGATCTGCGCGCGGGCGTCGAGTTCACGGTCAGCGCGGAAGGATGGAACCCAGGTGCCAGCAACGCGACTGCGGGTTCGACGAGCGACGACGTGGCTCCGCTCGCGCCGGGAGAAGTGCGCGAGCTCGAGCTCGCCGCACCGACGAGCATCGACCTCGTCTTCTTCGGACGAGTCGTCGCGGAGGAGGACGACTCCCCGCTCGCGGGCGCTCGCATCCGGCTGCGCAAGACGCTGCCCGGCGAGCCGCCGGTGCGCGTCAGCGACGCGGACGGCCGCTTCGAGCTGCGCTCGGCGACGTGGTTCAACGCGAGGGACTTCACCGTCAAGCTCGCCGGCCGCGCGGAGCGCAGCGCGTGCGTCGTCGAGGGTCACGCGACGCTCGAGAAGGCGTTCACGATCCACCTCGCGCGCCACGCGAGCGTTTCGTTCCGAGCGCGGGATCCGCTCGGCGGCTCGGTCGCGGGTCTGCGGGTGTCGGCGACGACGAAGCCGTGGGAGCTCCGCGAATCGCAGGACTTCATGGCGGGTGTGAGCTTCGGGAGTTTCGGCGATCCTGACCCGACCTGGAGCGTCGCGCTCGACGAGAACGGCACCGGCCGACTCGACGAGCTGCCGCCGAACGCGGGCCTCACGATCGAAGTCGTGCGCGACGAGCGCATCGTGTTGCAGGTGACGGAGCCGCTGCGCCTCGCGCCCGGCGAAACGCGCGAGCTCGAGCTCGTCGTCGGCTCTGGCGCGAAGCTCGACGGAACCGTGCGCGACCAGGACGGCAAGCCTGTCGGCGGCGCGCGACTCTGGCTCGCTCCTGCCGAAGGTGAATTCCCGAGCTTGTTCGAGTGGTACGAGAAACCGCAGCACGAGACCACCACGAACGACGTTGGGCACTACACGTTCGATGCCGTCGCCGCGGGCAAGTGGTGGCTCGGGCCAGAACCGTCGCGTGGACGCGGCCAACCGCTGGACGAGCTCGCGTTCGCCCCTGTGACCAGCACCGTCGAGATCGCCGCGGATGCAACGACGGTGAATCACGACTTGATCGTGTACCGCGGGCTCTACATCGCCGGCACCGTGCTCGACGAGCACGGCCAATCGGCGCCGGGCGCCGGCGTCGAACTCAGCGACACACGGGGGATCGCGCTCTTCGAGACGAGCGACGCTCTCGGAGCGTTCGTCGTCGGCCCGCTCCCCGCAGGTGCATTCGAGCTCGTCGCCGGCGGCTTCAGCGATCGTGTCCACGCCAGCGGAGAACCGGTCCGAGTGCGAGCCGGGGACCGCGACGTCGTGCTGCGTGTCCGCGCCGGCGCGACGATCGTCGGTCGGGTGGTCGACCCAACGACCCACCAACCGACGCCGGCCGAACTGTCGTATCGTCGGCGCGCGAACGACGGGGAGTTCGTAGGCGCGACCCTCACGGGCGTCGAAGGCGAGTTCGAGCTTGCCGGCCTCGATCCCGGCCACTACTACCTGGCGGCGCACCGCGGCGATCAGTGCGCCGTCGCCGAGATCGAGGCGCTCGGCGGCAGCACGACGTCACCGGTGACGCTCGAACTCGCGCCGGCCGCGACGATCGAAGTCGAATGGAAGGGCAGCACGGACTTCGCCGAAGTCACCGTGCGGCTCGGCCCGAACGAGGTCGGCTTCGCGTACCTCGGCAAAGGTCTGCCCGAATCGATCAAGGTGCTTCCGGGCGAGCTGACCGTCGAGTACGTGCCGACTTCGTTCTCCACGGACGCCGAGACCCCGATCCGCGCCGACGCGCGCGCGACCTCGTTGCGGCTCGCCGCCGGCGAATCGACGAAGCTCGAGCTCACGGACGCGCCGTGACGGAGCGATCGTTCGCTGGCGTGGCGATCGTCGACATCGCGTTCCGGCGTGCGGCGCTCGACCACGCCCCGCGTTCGCGGCGGTGCGTTAGCATCGGGCTCGACGGAAGCTCGACACTCGGGAGGGAACGATGTTGATCGGCTCGATTCTCGGTGCGTGGCTCGCGCTCGCGGCGACGACGCAGGACGTTCGACTGGCAGGACCCGTGCGCGTACAGGTCGGTGACGCGCCGATCGACGTCGACAGCGGACACGCCGCGCCGCTCTTCGTCGACTTCGACGGCGACGGCTTGCGCGACTTGCTCGTCGGACAGTTCGGCGACGGCAAGCTGCGCATCTACAGGAACGTCGGCGACGCGCGCGCGCCGAAGTTCGTGGACTTCCAGTGGTTCGTCGCCGACGGCAAGGAAGGCACGATTCCGGCATCGTGATGCGTCGGGTTCGGTCCGCAGTTGGCGGACCTCGACGGCAACGGGATCCTCGACCTGCTCTCGGGCTCGTACCCCGGCGAGCTCTACTGGTTCCCGCGCAATGCCGACGGCACGTTCGGCGCGCGCAAGACGCTCGCCGGCGCCGACGGGAAACCGATCAAACTCGGCAAGGGTTCGACGCGCCTCGCGACCGCGCCCGCCGTGTTCGATTGGGAAGGCGACGGCAAGCCCGATCTCCTCGTCGGCAACATCGAGGGCAACGTCTTCTTGCTGCGCAACCTCGGCACGAAGCCCGAGCCGAGGTTCGCCGCGCCCGAGAAAGTGCAGGCGGATCATCAGACGATCGCCGTCGGCGGCGACGCTGGACCGACCGTCGCGGATTGGAACGGAGACGGACTCGTCGACTTGCTCGTCGGCAGCGCGGATGGCGCGGTCACGTGGTTCAGGAACACCGGCGCTCCCTCGGCGCCGACGTTCGCGCGCGGCGTCGAACTCGTCGCCGACGCGGGCAATCCGTACGGCGAGACCGACTGGAAGCAGCGCGCCGCAGGAGCAGCGCGACCTTGGGGCGGGCGCACGAAGCCGTGCGTCGTCGATTTCGACGGCGACGGCGAGCTCGAGCTCCTCGTCGGCGACTACTCGGTCGAGAAGCTCGCGCCGCCGCAGCTTCCGCCGGACGAACAAGCGGCGTTGGAGCTCCGCAAGCGCGAGTACGGCGACCTCGAGCGACGCTACGAGCGCGAATCGGACCGGGCGGGCATCGCGCAGCTCTCGCAAGAACTCAGCGAGCTCGAAGCGTACGACGGACCTGAATCCGCGGAACAAGCTGCCGCGCGGGAGACGGAGATCGAGGAGCTGCGCGCGAAGCTCCGCACGCGAGAGAAGCAACTCGAGCCACTCAGGGCGAAGCTCGAAGCGCTGCGCGCGAAGCTGCCGCGCGAACGGGCCGCGCACGGGTACGTGTGGCTCTTCGAGCGGGGGTCGCCGAAGCGCTAGCTGCTGCGGACGAGCGAACGTCAGCGACCGTCGGCCGCGCGGCGCACGAGCTCGCGCGCGTCGGCGAACGAGAGGCGTGTGACGGCGGCGGCGAGCGGGAGCCACGCGAGCTCGCGATCCTCGGCGCGACCGACCTCCGCGAGCCAACGCATGCGCCAGAAGGCGATCACGCAGCGCTCGCCGTTCGCGACGTACTCGCTCGTGCCGAGGTAACGCTCGAGCTCGGCTGCGACGCCGGCTTCTTCGCGCACTTCGCGCACGGCGGCGACTTCCGCGGTTTCACCCGGATCGATGTGGCCCTTCGGCAACACCCAGTGCTCGCGGTTCTTCAGCGAACGCACGATCAGGAACTCGGCCACGCCGGCGCGCTCGCGCACGACGACGCCTCCCGCGTGCGTGCAAGATTGCTGCGCGTTCATCGCGACGAGGATAGCGCGAAAGCGAAACACGCCCGCACGGCGTACGACGTTCGCGCGGAGCGTGTGCCGACGCGGAGCGCGCGCCCAGTTCGCCCAGTTCGCCCAGTTCGCCTAGTTCACCCGGTTCACCCGGGCCGTGCCCGACGCGTCCGTAGCGTCGGCGACGAGCCGCTGCCTCGGCGAGCAGGGCGAGCGCGCGTTCGCCGATGCGAGATCGGCGAACGCGGCGCGCCGTCAGAAAAGAGCCGCGGGCTCGCTTGGCAGCGAGCCCGGGCTTCCCCAAGAAGGTTCCATGTTTCTGTCCGTGGGCGAGCGTCACGTTCGAGCGCCGAACCGGGGCCACGTCGAGCTCGCCGCCGGTTCGCGCCGAAGCGATCGCGTGCGCGGAGCGCATGAACCGATCGCGTCGAAGCACGGGTTGCGGCAGGAGCTCTTGGAGGTCCGTGGTTCGGCACACGGGTTCCGGTTCGCGCGGGAAGTCGCGGTCTCCGGTTCGAACGTCTGCCGCGCCGAATAGTTCGCCCACGCTGCCTGGCAACACGTCGATTGCCGCCAATTCTCTCGTGCTCCGCGAGCTCGAACGCGCTTCGAACTTTCTCGCAGCGGATCCGCTCGGGCCGTAGAGCGCTTCCGCTACACTTCTGCGTCAACTTTTCCCCACGGAACCCGCGCATGTCGCTCTTTGCACCGCTCTTCGTCGTCGCGTCGCTGTCGTTCGCACCGCTCGCCGCGCAACAACCCGCGACTCCCGCCACGCAGACGCCGACGATCCCGGCCGACACCGAAGTGATCACGACGGCCTCGGGGCTCAAGTACTCGGTGCTCAAACAGGGCACCGGCAAGCTGAAGCCGAAGGTCGGCGACCGCGCGACGATGCACTACACCGGTTGGTTGACCGACGGGACGATGTTCGACTCGTCACGCACGCGCAACCAGCCGTTCCCGGTCGTGATCGGTGTCGGCCAAGTCATCAAGGGCTGGGACGAAGTGCTCCAACTGATGGAGGTCGGCACGCAGGTCAAAGTGACGATCCCCTACGAGCTCGCGTACGGCGAGAACGGCCGCCCGCCCAAGATCCCGGCGAAAGCGACGCTGATCTTCGAGATCGAGATGATCGACCTGATGCCGGTACCGACGTTCAAGCCGGCGCGCCCGGACGTCACGAAGACGACCGGCTCGGGGCTCAAGTACGAAGTGCTGACCGAGGGCACCGGCGCGCTCTTCGACCCGAAGGCGATCTACGACCTCAAGTACGCGCTGTGGAACACGTCGGGCAAGCTGCTGACGTGCACCGAACAAGGCGGCCAGCCGCTGCGCTTCACGCTCGACAACACGCCGTCGGTCCTGAGCTTCATCAAGGAAGCGGTGCCGCTGCTGCACGTCGGTTCGCGCTATCGCTTCGAAGTGCCGCCCGCGCTGTGCTTCGGCGCGCAGAACCAAGGTCCGGACCTCCCGCCGAATTCGATCACCGTCTGGGAGCTCGAGCTCGTCGGCATGACGCAGCCGCTGCCGTTGCCGCCGTTCGCGTTGACGCCCGAGGACAAGCTCGTGAAGACCGCGAGCGGACTCGGCTACGAAGTGCTCCGCGAAGGCACCGGCGCGCCGTGCGCGAACGGCAAGACGGTCAGCGTGCACTACGCGGGCTGGCTGACCGACGGCACGAAGTTCGACTCGAGCTACGAACGCGCCGAGCCCATGAAGCTGCGCCTGCCCGGCGGCGTGATCAAGGGCTGGAACGAAGGCCTGCTCCTGATGAAGAAGGGCGCGATGTACCGCTTCACGGTGCCGGCCGAGCTCGGCTACGGTGCGCGCGGCATGCCGCCCGACATCGGACCGAACGCGACGCTCGTGTTCGTCATCGAAGTGACTGAGGTCGAGTAGGCGTCGAGTCGCCGTGGTCGCACCCTTCGTTCGCGACACGATCGAAGGCTGGGTCGCCGACTTCGAGCACGGCGACGGCGTGCGCGCGTTCTCGGCGAGGACGCGCGAACTCGCCGGACTCGTGCTCGCACGTTTCCACGTCGCGGCGTGCGACGCGCGTGGCTCGGCGCCGGGGGAACTCGACGAAGCGGACGTCCAAGCGGCGCTCGAGCGCGACGTCGCGAAGCTCGAGCTCGAACCGAACGTGAAGAGCGAACTCCCGGCGCTCGTCGCGGCGTACCTCGCCGAACTCGAGCGTCAGGGCCGGCTCGCCGACGGCGCGCGACTCGGCGCGTTCGTGCGCGCGAGCCGCGCTCGGTTCGACGCCGCGGCCGGCGGGAAAGTGCAGCCGTACGAACGTCCGGGCGCCGCGGTCGGCCGCAACGATCCGTGCCCGTGCGGCAGCGGGAAGAAGTACAAGAAGTGCTGCCAGAACCTGCTCGGCTGAGGCGGTTTCGCGACTTTCCGCCGCGGCGCGCGCGAACGAGCCCCTACGCTTTTCCCACCCACTTCCTCCGAGGAATTCTCCCACGATGAGCGCCCCCACCACCGTCGCCGACGGAGTCGTCGTCGCGATCCACTACACCTTGAAGAACGATGCGGGCGAGACGCTCGATTCGTCGTCGGGCGGCGATGCGCTCGAGTACCTGCACGGCGCCGGCAACATCGTGCCGGGCCTCGAGACCGCGCTCGCCGGCAAGAAGCTCGGCGAGAAGTTCCACGTCGTCGTCGCACCCGAGGACGGCTACGGCGCGCGCGACGAACGCGGCATCCAACGTGTGCCGAAGAACTCGTTCCCGCCGGGGCTCGACCTCCAACCGGGCATGGCGTTCTTCGCCGACGGCCCCGACGGTGAGCCGGTGCAAGTCTGGGTCTCCGCGGTCGAAGGCGAGCGCGTCGTGATCGACCTGAACCACCCGCTCGCGGGCGTCACGCTCTACTTCGACGTCGAGATCCACGCGCTGCGCGCAGCGAGCGCGGAAGAGCTCGCGCACGGACATCCGCACGGGCCCGATGGTCATGGCGGCCACGGCCACCACGGACACGAGCATCATCACTGAACCGGGGCCGATGCGCGCTCGCTCGCTCTGCACGTGAGTGCGGAGCAATGGCGGCGCGCCGCGCTCGCGGTTCACGCGAGATACGCGCCGGTCACGCGAGCCGCGCGACGCGCAGGCGGCACTCGATGCCGCCGTTGTCGACGGCGTGCTCTTCGCCTTTCGGCAGACGCGCGAACTCGAAGAGCTTGCGGTCGTCGCCCAGCATCGCGATGCCGTAGCCGCTGCAGCGCTCCGCGAGCCGCGCGCCGAACGCGCGCAACGTCCGCTCGACGTCGCGCGGATCACCGACCCGTTCGCCGTACGGCGGATTGGTGACGATCCACGCGTTCCAACCGCGCTTGAACTCGTAGTCGTCGGCGCGGCCTTCGACGAGTTCGACGTGCTCCGTGAGCCCCGCCGCGGCGAGGTTCTCGCGCGCGCCGGCGAGCGTCGCGGCGTCGCGTTCGACGCCGACGAGCTTCAGCTTCTTCGGGAAGCTCGAAAGCTCGCGCGCCGCGTCGCGCATGCGGTGCCACGCCGCGGCGTCGTGACCGGGGAAGCGCTCGAAACCGAAGCTCTCGCGGAAGAGCCCGGGCGCGTGCCGCGACGCGAGCAACGCGGCTTCGACGAGCAAGGTGCCGGACCCGCAGAACGGATCGACGAGCGGCGCGCGGCGATCCCAGCCCGAGAGCAGCACGATCGCGGCCGCTGTCGTCTCCGCGAGCGGAGCGCGACCTTGGAAGCGCCGCCAGCCACGCTTGTGGAGCGACGAGCCCGACGTGTCGACCGACAACGTGCAACGATCCTTGAAGAGGTGCACGTGCACGACGACGTCGGGCGCTTCCTTGTCGACCGACGGACGTTCGCCGGTCTTCGCACGCAGTTGATCGACGATCGCGTCCTTGACGCGTTGCGCGACGAACTGCGAGTGGTCGAGCGCGGATTGGTTGGTCTGCGCGTCGACGACGAACGTCGAACCCGGCGTGAACCACTGCGTCCAGTCGACTTCGCCGGCGCGGACGTAGAGCTGATCGCCGTCGAGCGCTTCGAACCGCACGAGCCGCAGCAACACGCGGATCGCCGTGCGCAGCCAGAGGTTCGCGCGCCACGCGTCGGCGAGAGTGCCTTCGAAACGCACGCCGCCGACCTGGCGTTCGAGCTTCGCGAACGCGAGCTCCTTGCACTCCGCGTGCAGCAGCGGCTCGAGGCCACGCCCACACGTCACGAAGTAGGTCGATCGCGCGCCGGTCATGCGGCGCGGAGGATGCCAGGCCGCTCAGGCGTTGGCGAGCGCTTTCTCGTGGCTCGCCGAAGCCGTGCTTCGAACGATGCGTTCGAGCGCGCGGCCCTCGGAGACGAGCTCCGCGCCGAGCGCGAGCAGCCAGGCGCGCCGCGGGGCCTCGGCGGCCGACGGCAGCACCAGCGCCGCGTCGACCGAACGCCCGACGCGCGCGGCATCCGACGCTTCGAGAGGCTCCTCGAGGAGGAGCACGTCGAGTGCGTCGCCGCCCGGGAATCGCGCGGAGTACGCGTGGGCGAGCTCGGCGCGTGCGATGTCCGCGGGAGGATCGAACCGAGCATCGTGCCGGAGGACGAGGCACACGTCGTTGCGCCCGGCGAACGTCGCGCCGAACTCGGCGAACAGACGCTCGAGGTCCGGCGAGGTCCAGTTCGGCCACGCGACGATCCGCGTGGTCGCGGCCGTCGACAGCGGCCAGGGTTCCGGCGGCAACAGCGCGGCGAACGATGCGACGCCGACTTCGGCGAGGCCCGCGGCGAAACCTTGGCGCCACCAGAGCGTGTTGAGCTCGCGCAGGTGCTCCGCTAGGCGCTCGCGGATCGCGCGTTCCGTCGCGGCGTGTTCGGGGAGGCGTCGGTCGAACGCGCCGACGTCGATCTTGGAGAGCTCGCGGGCCGCGCGCTCGCGCGCGACGAGCTCCGGACGGCGTTCGTCCGCGTGGCGTTCGCACTGCGCGAGCGAGAGCGGCTTCACCCACGCCCAATCCGCATCGTGCATCAGCTTCGGGTGTTTCGCGAAGAGCGACACCCACGCCTGCGCGACCGTGCGATTGCGTTTCGCGAGCGCATCGAAGTCGAGCACGTGCCGGTGCCACGCGCGCGCGCCGCCGTGGAAGTAGACGCGCGCTCCGAGCGCTTCGAGCCGCACGCCGAGGTCGGTGTCCTCGCAACCGTAACGACGGAAGCTCTCGTCGAAGCCGCCGGCGCGGCGCACGAGTTCCGCGGAGACGCTGACGTTGCACGTCCAGAAGCGGTTCCACCCGTAGAACGCGCCCGTGTGCATCCTGCCGTAGCAGAAGACTTCGTTCGAATGCTCGAGATGGCGCATCAGCGCGTTGTCGAGCGCGCGCGGCGGCTGCTCGAACGTGCCGAGCACGCTGAGTGCGTCGTCGCCCTGCTCGCGCCAGGCGCGCAAGTGTTCCTCGACGAGGTTCGGGAACGCGATCGTGTCGTCGTTGACCAGCAAGAGTCGCTTGCCGCGCGCCTTCGCGATGCCGGAGTTGCGCGCCGCCGCGAGGCCGCCGTTCGGCCGGCGGACGAGTTCGGTCGGCACCGAGTACGAACGCTCCGCGAGGAGCTTCGCCGTGCCGTCGTTCGAGCCGTCGTCGACGATCACGAGCTCGAACGAACCACGCGGCGCGGTCTGCGCTTCCCACGCCGCGAGCGCCTCGTCGAGCACTTCGCGGCGGTTGTACGTGCACAGGATCACCGAGAGTTCGGGCGCCGCGAACGACTCGCCGACGGCGACCGCCGTGCGCTCGGGTTCGAGGACCGGTTGCGGCTCGTGCGCCGCGCCGGCGCGAGCGCAGAGCTCGCGGTAGAGCTCCGCCGCCTCCGCGGAGACCGGCGACGCCGCGCGCGAGCGTTTGAGACCACGCTCGGGGAAGTCGCGCGCGATCTCGGCGCCTGCCAGGCCTTCGAGCGCGTCGAACGCCGCGCCCGAGAGGATCTGGTCGTAGTGCACGAAGAGCCACTCGCCGCCGTCGCGTGAGAGCTCGAGCAGCCGGCGGTACGTCGCGGTCCAGAGCCGCAGCGCGCGCGTTTCGGGGAACGTGAGCTTGGTCAAGTAGTCCGCCGTGCGGCACTCCTTGACGATGCTCGCCGCCGTCGCCGCCGGTTCGCGGAAGACGACGAGCCGTTTCGCGCCGTCGAGCGCCTTGCCCCACGCCGGCAGCGTCCACGTGAAACGCGGGTCCTTGAAGCAGAATGGCCGACGCGCGACCAATCGCTCGATGCGCGCGACGAGTTCGGGCCTCGGACGGAACTCGACCGAGCTCGGCAACACCGCGAGCCAACGTTGCCACGCGCCGAGATCGGTGCCGCGCGCTTCGACCGACGCGATCAGCTCTTCGTTGATGCCGTTGACGTCGCGCGCTTCGAAGAACCCTTTCGGGTTCGCCTCGCGGCCGGGATACGGATCGTCGCCGACGTACCAACCGGCGTGCGCGAAGAGGCCTGCGAGCATGCTGGTGCCGCTGCGGCCCGAACCGAGGATCACGAGGTCGTTCATGTCGTCTCCGCTGCCGCGCGACGCGGCGTCTAACTCGCCGTCGCCTTGACCGGCGCCGCGTCGAGCCGCGTCAGCGCCGCGGCGTCGTCGACCAGTGGCAGACCCAGCGCGAGGCACGCGGCTTGGCGTGGCTCGCGCGAGGACGAACCGAGGCGCGCGACCGCCGTCATCGTCCGGCCGAGGCGCTCCCAGTCCTCGCGTTCGAGCGCGCCTTCGAGGAACAGGACGTCGATGCCGGTGTGCTCGCCGAGCGTGCGGGCGTGCGCGGCGGAAAGCGTCGTCAACGCGCCGTCGCGGTCGCCGTCGAACGCTTCGTCGAAGCGCAGCACGAAGCGCGCGTTCGGCGTGCGCGCGATCGCGGCGCCGAACGCGGCGAAAAGCCGCTCGAGCTCGCGCGGATCGCGCCAATCGGGCCACGCGAAGAGCTGCAACCGTTGGTTCGCGCCGACCGCCTCGGACGACTTGCCGCGCGGCAGCTCCGAACGCTGAGTCGCGAGCCGGCGCGTCGCTTTGACCCGGAAGTCGCGGCCGACCTTCGCCGCGACGCGCCACGTCTGCGTGATCGGTCCGAAGTCGACGCCCGCGAAACCGGCGTCGCGCAACGCTTCGGCGAGGCTCGTCTTCGTCCAACCCCACTTGTGGAGTTGCGGCACGCCTTCGCGCTCGATCGACACCGGCCAGCCGTAGATGCCCATCAAGCCGACGTCGTAGCCGTGCTCGTCCTGGTGACGGCCGAGGATGCGGATGCACGCGTCGAGATCCGGCAACTCGAGGAAGAGCTCGCCGCCCGGTTTGAGGATCCGCGCCCACTCGCGCAGCGCACGGTGCGCTTCGTGCAACGTCAGGTGCTCGAAGAGGTGATTCGCTTCGATCACGTCGACCGACGCGTCGGGGAACATCGGCAGCGCGACGACGCTCGACACGACGTCGGGCTGGAACGACGCCTGCGTGTCGACGTTGATCCAGCCTTGGCGCTTCTCGGGCCCGCAGCCCAAGTGCACGCGCACGAGCCCCGGAGCTTCCGGCGGCAGCAGCGTCTTCGCCGGCCTCGGGACCAGGACCTTGCCCGCGCCGCCGCTCGCGCCCGAGTGCCCGCGCGCGGCGAGTTCGTCGGGCGTGAAGCCGCTCGCCCAATACTGCTCGTGCTCGGCGAACGTGTCGACCGTCGCGCCGAACGGCGCCGCGGCGTTCCAGAACGTCTCGGCCCAGCCGGCGCCGTAGTGCTCGCGCATGTAGTCGTACGCGAAGCGCTTCGCCCGACGCTGATACTCGTCGCGCGAGATCGTGTTGGTGCCTTTCGCGCCGTACGTCGTGCCGCCGAGGTGGCCGTAGCTGACTTCGTCGGAGTACGCGACGAACCAACCTCGCGTGGTGAGCTTGTACGCGAGCTCGTGGATCGCGCCCCAGCAGTACTGGAACGCGGGATTCAGGAAGCCGCACTCCTCGAGCGCGGCGCCCTTCATCATGAAACCGAGGTAGTCGCACGTCGTGACCGCGCGCCACGTGCCGCCCTTCACCGGCGCCGCGCCCGGATAGCCGCCGTCCTTGTTGGTCGGCGAGAGGATCGCCATGCGGCTCTCGCGTTCGAGCGTCTCGATCAGCGCCTTCGCCGGGTCGGAGCCCGCGGCGAAGACGAGGTCGTTCATCAACACCCAGTAGTAGTCGTAGCGCCCGTGGAGCTTGGCCATCTGGAGCGCGACGTTGTGCCCGTACGCCTTGCCGCGGAAATCGGGATCGGGGTACCAAGCGGACGTGTGCGGCGTGAGCTTGTCGAGATCGGTGCCGCACTCGACGACGAAGAGGTCGTACGGGATCGTCACCAGGTTCTCGAGCTGCGCGACCATCGCTTGCACGAGGTCGGGGCGGTTGCGCGAGACGAGCAGGATCGCGAGCTTCACTTGTAGACCTCCTCGCGGTGCACGAGGCGCACGTCGAAGCCTTCCTCGGAGAGTCGGCGCTCGACTTCGCTCGCGAGGATGATCGAACGGTGGCGGCCGGAGTTGCAGCCGAAGCCGACGCGCACGTCGTCGTCGCAGGCGACCAGCGTCTTGAGCAACGGCACGACGCGCTCGAGGAACGCTTGCGCGCTCGGTTGTTCGAGCACGAAGCGGCGCATCTCGTCGTTCGGCTCGCTGAAGAGGCTCCAGCGCGAATCACGCGCCGGGTTCTTCACGAAGCTGACGTCGAAGTAGTAGTTCGTGTTCGGCAGGCCGTACTTGAAACCGAACGTGACCAGAGTGATGCGACGGTCGCTCAACGGATGAACTCCTGCGGCAGGACTTGCGCCGTGAAGCCGCCCATCGGGGCGGACGGACTCGTTTGGATCTCGGCGAGCAGTGCATCGAGCATGTGCCCGCGGTGCGGTGCGACCGGCGCGACCGACTTGCGGCGGCGCGCCGCTTCGAGAGCCGCGTCGACGGCGTCGCGCTCGTGTCCGAGCGAGAGCGCGGCGAGCGCCGTGACGATCCACGCGTCGGGGGTCGCTTCTTGGGCGAGGCCGAACGTCGTGATGAGCGCTTCCTCCGCCCGACCGAGCATGCACAACGCTTCCGCCCTACCGAGCACGGCTTCGGTCCACTGCGGCTGTTCCGCGAGCGCGGCATCGAACGCCGCGAGCGCTTCTTCGGCGCGATGGCCGAGCAACAGCACCGTGCCGAGGCGGGTCCAACCGACCCACGACGCCGCGCCGGGCAACGTCTCCACCCAGGAGACCGCGCCGCGCCGTTTGACGCACTCGCGGAAGTACGTTTCCGCGGCGGCGAGCTCACGTTCGAGCGCGCCTTCGCCTTGCACGCGCAACGCGCGCTGTTCGTGCAGCACGCCGCGGAGCACGTTGAGGTTCGGGTGGTCGGGCTGTTCCGTGTACGCGCGCGCCAGCACCGGCTCGGCGTCGTCGAGCCGGCCCGCGCGCAACAAGAGGAATGCGTAGAGCGTCGCGAGTTGCACGGTGCTGAACGGAATCCCGCCCGCACGGGCCACGTCGATCTCGTTCCAAGCCCGCGCGCACTCCGCGAGCGCTCGTGAGCCTTCACCGGCGCGTTCGTACTCGCGCGCGAGGTAGGTCCGTGCGTTGATGTCCTGCGGCGCGGCCTGCACGCGACGTTCGAGCAGGATGCGGTTGCGTTCGTCCTTCTTCTTCGCGGCGCGCACGTCGGGCACCGAGCCGTAGTGGACGAGTTCGACTTCGAGCGAGAGCACGCGCCGTTTCGCGCGCGACAGCCAGAGCGTCACGCTCTCGTGCACCGGCCCGTCCCACGCGAAGTCGGGGGTGCGCCGCAGGAGCCGCGGCAACAACACCGGATCGCCGCGACGCGCGCGGCCGGAGAGCACGTCGTCCTCCGCTGCAGCGAGCGTCGCCGCGTTGTGCAGCGGCAGGAGGCCGCAGTCGAAATCGAGCTCGAGCGCCTCGCGCAATGCCGCGCGCGAACGCCGTGCGAGTCGCTCGTCGGCGTCGAGCACCAACAAGAAGCCGTCGCGGACGTGCGCGATGGCGACGTTGCGAGCCTCCGCGAAGTCGTCGTTCCACGGATGCTCGACGACGAACGCGCCGGCCGCCCGCGCGATCTCGCGCGTCCGATCGGTGCTGCCCGTGTCGACGATCACCATGCGGTCGACGACGCCTTTGACCGACTCCAAGCACCCCGGGAGGAACTGCTCTTCGTCGCGGACGATCATGCAGAGGGTCAACGGTTTCATCGCGCGACGCTCTCCGACGGCTGCAACTCGGTCGAACGCGGCAATGGCGCGAGCGGCGTGGCATGCGCCGGGTCGACGTACAACGCCGTGCGCGACCACGACTGCTCGCGCAGCGTCTCGAGCCCCTTCAACTGCCCGTAAGGCGCGTCACCGAGGCCCCACTTGTCGGCGAACACGCGCCAATTCCGGTGCAGGAGCTCGTTGTGCCGCTCGGCCTTCGGACCGACGTAGGTGTCGTGCCGCACGAACACGTCGAGCGCGATGCGGTTGTGCCAACCGGCGAGCCACGCGCGCAGCGTGTAGTCGTCGTCCTCGAAACCCCACGGCGAGAAGCGCGGGTCGAAACCGCCGATCGCGTCGAGCGCGGAACGGCGGACGAGCAGACAGAACGACGCGAGCAGCACCGTCGGCTGACCTTTGCGCGGAGTGCGCGCCGCGACTTGGTCCGCGAACGCCGCGAGCGACGCCGGATCGGTCGGGCCCGCGTAGTCGAGCTGCTGGCCGTGCGAGGCACGGTCGGCGCACGCGCCGACGCAGGCGCAGAGCGCGTCGACCTGCACGTGGTAGAGCATGCGCGAGAGCCACCCCGGCGTGACGACGATGTCGTTGTCGAGGAACGCGACGTACGCGCCTCGAGCCTGGGCCAGGGCTTGGTTGCGAGCGAGCGGCGCTCCGCGGTTCTCCGCGTTGCGGATCAACGTGAGGTCGGGCTGCGCCGCGAGCCACTCCGCGCTGCCGTCGCGCGAACCGTTGTCGACGACCAGGATCTCGGTCGGATGGCGCGGATCGTGCGCTCGCCGCAGCGCTTCGATGCACGCGCGAGTCTTGTCGAGCGCGTCGTACGAGCAGATCACGATCGAGACGAGCTCGCCGTGCTTCGGCCCATGCTGCAGCGCTTCGGCGACGTCGACGCCGGTGAGCTCGTGCACGACTCCGCGATGGAAGTTGATCATCGCCATGCGCTGCGCGAGCAACCGTGCGCGCTCTTTCTCGGCGAGCGGGATCATCGACGTCGCGTACGTCGACTCCCACCGCTTCGCGGCCTCGCGGTACTGCTGCATCACGTTGAAGTGGGATTCGATGCGCAGTTGCGAGATCAGCTTGTACTCGTAGCCGATGTTGGCGCCGGCGGGTTCCCACAGCACGCGCGGATCGCCGTGCTTCTTCCACATGCGCGCGAGGTTGCGGCCGAGCTTCACGGCTCGGTCCATGTGGTGTTCGGCCTTCATCGGGTGCTCGTGCTCGCACACGAGATCCGCGCGGTACTGCACGCCCCAACCGAGCTTGGCGAGGCGGTAACCGAGCTCGACGTCTTCGACGATCGCTTCGGGGAACGCGGGATCGAAGCCGCCGACTTCGAGCAGCGCCGCGCGCGGCAGACTGATGTTGCAGGTCCAGAAGTACTGCCAGCCGTACGTCTGGCGATCGACGAGCGATCCGAAGTCGAAGACGAGGTCGCTTTCGGCGACGACGCGCGTGAACGGCTCGCGCAGCGAGTTCGCCGAGAAGGGGAACGCGCCGAGCACCGCGAGTTTCTGGTCGCCGAGCTCCGCGCGTGCACGCAGGTGGCCTTCGAGCACGTTCGCCGCCGGCCGCGCGTCGTCGTTCAGGATCAGGACGAGCGAGGCCCGCGCGGCCTGGATGCCGCGGTTGCGCGCCGGACCGGGACCCGAATTCGCTTGGCGCAGCAGCACGAGCGCGAACGGATGACGCGCCGGATCGAGCGCGAGCGGCGTCGGCGAACCGTCGTCGACGACGATGACTTCGAACTCGCTCGGAGCGAGCGTTTGGCGAGCGAGCGCGTCGAGCAACGCCGTGACGTGCGCCGGCCGGCCGTAGGTCGGGACGATGACCGAGAGGCGCGGTGCGCCTTGGCGAGACGTTTCCATGGGTTCGCGCCGTATCGACGCGAATCGCGAGGCCCTTGACGCACCGGTCTCGCGCGGGAGACCGAGCGACTACAGGAAATCGGCCGTCCGCCCGATACGGGGCGAGCGTTCGTCCGACGCGCGGCTCAGCGCAGGAACCGGCGGCAGTCGCGCGCCAGTGTCGCGGTCGCTTCCGCGTGCGACCGCAGGTAGTCGTCGCCCGCCGCGTGCGGCTTCCAGTCCCAGTCGAAGGCTTCGACGCCTCCGCGGTGCCCGGCGAGCGGCACGTACACGACGCCGTCGTCGAGCGCGAGCGCGAGCTCCTGCCAGCCCGCGACGTAACGCGCGCGCCGTTCGGGGGGCGCGAGCAGGTTCTCGCCGATCGCGTAGTTCGCGCGTTCGTTCGCCGACGCCCCGAGCATTTCGAACAGCGTCGGCACGAAGTCGAGGTGCGACGTCGGCCGCGGCTCGACGCCGACCGGCACGCCGGGTCCGCGCATCACGAACGTCACGTGCGTCTGCGGTCGCGCGAAGTTGGACGTGTGACCGAAGTAGCCGTGCTCCCAGAACTCCTCGCCGTGATCGCCGGTGATCACGACGACCGTGTCGTCGGAGTGCCCGTGGCGCTCGAGCGCGGCGAAGACGTCGGCGAGTCGCCGATCGGCGAACCACACGGCGTTCAAGAACCGATTGCGCACCCCTTCGCGGCGCGCGGGCGGCACTTCGTCGGCGGCGAGTTCGAGGTAGTCGAGCTCGGTCTCGAACGGCGTGAACGGCGTCTCGGCCGGGTCGAACGTGTAACGCTGGTGCGGCGCGTCGATCAGCAGGAAACCGAAGAACGGCGCGGCGCTCGCGCGTTCGCCGAGCCACGCGTCGAACCGTTGCGTGACGGCGACGTCGCGCTGCCACGCCTGTTTGCCTTTGAACGCGTCTTCGACGCGGTCCTCGATGGTGACCCACGCCGTCGAGCGGAACTCGGGGTAACTCATCGACGCCGACGACAGCACGCGCAGGTCGTAGCCGGCGCGCGCGAGTTCGGTGACGAGCACCGGCGGACAGTTCTCCTCGTACGTCGCGTCCCAGTACGAGCCCGGCAGGCCGTAGAGCAGCGTGAAGATGCCGAAGCGAGTCGCGTTGCCGCCGCTCAAGTGGTTCGTGAAGACGCGTCCGCCTTCGGCGAAGCGCACCAAGTTCGGCATCTTGCCGGGCTCGAGTGCGTCGGCTCGCAGCGAGTCGACGACGATCACGAGCACGTTCGGCCGCGGTCCGCTCGGCGGCAGCCGCGGCGGCGAGAGCGGATACCGCAAGAGCCTGCTCGTGGTCGCCACGTCGACTCGCGGCCGCTCGTCGAGCTTCATGCCGAACCAGGTCCGCGCGAGCTTCTTGACCGTCACGGGGGCGTAGTACGGGAAGACGCGCGCGAACACCGTGATCTCGCGGTCCCGCACGAGATCGGCGCGCGCGTAGAGCGTCTTGTCCGCGAGCACGATCGGCAACGCGATGCACGCGACGATCCAGCCGGGTCGGAACCGGATCGCGCCGGGCGCGTGCTCGCCGCCGAGAAAACGCCGGTGCAGCGCGCGCTGCGCCAACACCCACACGCCGACGGCGACGAGCGGGAGCGCGAGTTCGCTCGGCCCGAGTTGGACCGCGTCTTCCGCGCCCGGCGTGGTGAGCACGTTCCACACCATCCCGTTCAAGTGATAGCGGAAGAGCGCGTAGATCCGCGTGTCCGCGTAGAGCACGAAGATCAAGAGGCCCCACACGCCGGCTTGGATCCACGCGAACGCGGCCGAACGCGCGGCGCGACCGGCGCAGAGCACGAAACCGAGCGCGAACGGCGCGGTCAACAGCACCGACGTCGACACCGTCGCGAGCGCGACGAACACGCTCGCGAGCAGCGACGCGCGTTCGGGCGCGTGCGCGAGGTAGCTCCGCGCGACGCACGTCGCGACGAGCACGTTCACCAACCAGAGCGCGAGCGCCGCGGCGCGCGCGCGGCGACGCTCAGCGACCGTGGGCATGCGCGACGACGTCGACGGGCACCAGGAACCGCCGGCACTGATCGAGGATCGCTTGCAGCGTCTGCGCTTCGACTCGGAACGGCTCCGCTTGGTCGGCGAGTGGCTCCCAGTCGTAGCCGTACACGGCGGTGCGGAACGCGAGCTCCGGCGTCATCGGCAGACGGAAGATGCCGCTCGTGGTCCAGACGCCGAGCTCTTCCCACGCCGCGACGGTCCGCGCGCGCTTCGCCGGCGGGGAGAACAGGTTTTCGCCGACGCACCAGTCCCTGCGCAACGCGGGATCGGCGCCGCAGAGCTCGAGCAACGTCGGCGCGACGTCGAGGTGCGAGGTGGGTCGACGTTCGAGCCCCGGCGTGATCCCCGGACCGAAGACGAAGAACGGCACGCGTGTCTGTTCGGGCGAGAAGTTCGACGTGTGGCCCCAGTGGCCGTGTTCCGCGAACTCCTCGCCGTGGTCGCCCGTGACGATGGTGACGGTGTTCGCGGCGAGCGGGCCGGCGCGCAGCGCATCGAGGATCGACGTCGCGACGCGGTCGGCGTGGTGCACGGCGTTGCGGTAGCGATTCTTGACGCGCAGGACGAGCTCGGGGTCGGACGAACCCGCCATCTCGACGTAGTCGAGCTCCGGCGCGAACGGCTCGAACGGCGTCTCGCCTGGCGGGAAGTCGTAGATCTGGTGGGGTGAATCGAGCAACACGAACGCGAAGAACGGGCGGTCGTCGCCGGCCGTTTCGCGTTCACGCCACCACTCGATCACGCTCGCGGCGAGCCGCGTGTCGCGCTCGTGCGGGAACGGCGTGCCGAACTCGTCGATCACCCGCTCGCCGAGCTTCGCGAACGCGCATTGACGGAACTCCGGGTAATCCATCGTCGCGCTCGAGAACACGCGCAAGTCGTAACCCGCGGCGTCGAGCTCGTCGAAGAGCACCGGTTGGCGGTTCTCGGCGAGCACGGGCCACCAGTAGGAGCCGTGCAGACCGTAGAAGAGCGAGAAGAGCCCGAACCGCGTCGCGTTGCCGCCGCTCGCGTGGTCCTCGAAGCGCCGCGCGTCGCGCGCATAGCGCTCGAGGCCGGGCGAGACTTCGGGATCGAGCATGTCCGCGCGCCAACTGTCGATGACGACGACGAGGAAGTTCGGCCGCGGGCCGTTCTGCGGCAGCGCCGGACGACGCAACGGGTAATCGAGCTTCGCCGGTTCGAGTCGCATCGCGTACGCCGGGAGGTGCGGCAGCTTCTCGCGCCAACCGCTCGGCAGGAACGGCGCGACGGAGAGGCGCGGATAGACCGGAAACACGGCGCTCGCCTGTTGCACGGCGCGATCGAGCGTCAACGAAGCGCTCGCGTAGATCGACTTCTCGACGAAGATCGGGACCGCGAGGACGAGGAACCAGACGCCCGCCGGCTTCCACGCGACCGGGCGACCGGCCGCGCGCGCGCTCGCGACGCGGCGCAATGCGAAGCGTCCGAGCAGCCATTCGCCCGCGAACAAGAGGCCGGCGAGTCCGAACGCGACGAGCCACACGTTCGCGCCGAGCTTGTACGAGTCTTCCGAGCCGCGCGACGTCAGCAGGTTCCACGCGCTGCCGTTGAAGTGGTATTGGAAGAGCTTGTAGATGCACGTGTCGGTGTAGAGCGCGACGTGGAAGAGCATCCACACGAGCGCCTGCACCGCGAGGAAGCCACGTTCGCTCTGCACGACGCGCGCCGCGACGACGCACAACGCGGCCGCGAGCCCGGTCAGCAGCACGATCGTCGACACGAGGCCGAAGTGCGCGAAGATCCACACGCGCAGCGACGAATCGACCGGCAGGTGGCGGAGGTACGACGTGCCGATCAACGTGCCGAGCGCGACGTTGAAGAGCCAGACGAGGAGCACCCCGGAGGTCCGCGGCCCCGGTCGGAACGCGATCAACTGACGAAGACTCTCCGACGCCACGCGCTGCGGGAGCGCACTGCGACTCCCGGCTCTGCATTGTGCGGCGCGCGGCCCGCCGAAGCCAATGCAGTGTCGACCGCACGTGATTGGAAAGCGTTTCGGCGCTGCGTAGGATGCCCCCGGACGCAGCGATCCGATGCGCACGAGGCCGAAAGCGAACCCGAGGACGAGCCCGAGAAGCGGCCCGAATTCACGCCTCGGGCCGGACCCGGAATCGGCGGCTGCCGCGTGCGCTTCGACCGCTCGGCGGCGTTCGCCTGGCTCGCGCGCCGCGACGTTCGCGGCGTTGGCGCTCGCGACGGCGAGCCTCGGCGCGTGTCGCGCGACGCGCGTGCTCGCGATCGACTCGACGCCGCCGGGCGCAGAAGTGCGCGTCGACGACGTGGTCGTCGGGACGACGCCGATGCGACTCCCGTTCAAGGACTTCGGCACGCGGCGGGTCACGCTCTACAAGCCGGGCTACCTGACGCACTCCGAGCTCGTCGTGCTCGAGCCGCCGTGGTACGCGACGTTTCCGCTCGACCTCGTGACCGAGGTGCTCCTGCCGATCGGTTGGCGCCACGTGCAGCCGTACGAGGCGACGCTCGTCGCCGGCAGCGGTTCGATCGCCTCGCCCGAACTGCAGGACGTGCTCGGCCGCGCCGAAGCGCTGCGGCGCGCCGGACCCGAAGGTCCAGAGCGCAAGCCCGACGCGAATCCGTCGGTCCCGCCGCCGCGATGAGCCCTGCCGCAGAACCGGGAGTTCCGCGCGAGCACGCGGCGCTGCGCGGGCAACGCGTCACCGTGATGGGCCTCGGCCTCTTCGGCGGTGGCCTCGAAGTGACGCGCTACCTCGCCGGACTCGGCGCGCGGGTCACGGTGACCGACCTACGGCCGAAGGAGAAGCTCGCCGAGTCGCTCGCGGCGCTCGCAGCGAGCACCCATGCGCCGGTCGAGCTCGTGCTCGGCGAACACCGCGAACGCGACTTCACGGACACCGAGCTCGTGATCGCCAACCCTGCGGTCGCGCCGTCGAACCCGTTCCTCGCCGCCGCGCGGCGCGCGGGCGTGCCGATCTCGTCGGAGCTCGTGCTCTTCCTCGAAGCGACGCGTGCACGCGTCGTGCTGGTCACCGGCACGCAGGGCAAGAGCTCGACGTCGCACCAGACCGCGGCGCTGCTCGCGGCCTCGGGCTTCCGCGTCGAACTCGGCGGCAACATCGGCCGTTCGTTGCTCTCGACGCTCGACGAACTCGGCGGCGAAGCGATCGCCGTCGTCGAGATCTCGTCGTACCAACTCGAAGCGCTGCCCGAGCGCATGCGCGCGACGCCGAGCGTCGCGGCGGCGTGTTGCACCAACGTGCTCGCCGACCACTTGGAACGCCACGGCACGCTCGAAGCCTACGACGCGGCGAAACGGCGCATCCTCGAGCTCTGCGACGAACGCAGCGTCTGCGTGTTGAACCGCGACGACCCGCGAGTGTCCGCGTGGCGCACGACGCGCGGCGCGACGTGGTGGTACTCGGCGCGCGGCGCCGCGGGGGCCGAGCTCGGGATCGCGCGCGGCGAGTTCCGTCGCGGGAGCGAAGTGCTCGGGCGCGTCGCGGACCTGCGAGTTCCCGGCGCGTACCAGCAGGAGAACGTGCTCGCGGCGCTCGGCCTCGCGCGCGCTCTCGGCGCCGCGCCCGAAGCGCTCGCCGCCGCCGTGCCGACGCTCACCGGCCTCGAACATCGCGAACAGGATCTCGGTTCGTTCGGCGGCCGGCGCGTGTGGGACAACGGCGTGTCGACGACGCCCGACTCGACGATCGCGGCGCTGCGCTCGCTCGCGCGCCCGCTGGTCGTGTTGATCGGCGGGCAGATGAAGAACTTGCCGCTCGACGAGCTCGTCGACGAACTGCGCTCGCGCGACGCGCGGGTCGTGTTGTTCGGCGGCTCGCGCGACGAACTCGCTCCGGCGTTCGCGCGCGGCGGGATCGAGCACGTGCTCGCGCCGACCGTCGCGGACGCCGTGCCCGCTGCGTGGAGCCTCGCGCGAGCGGCGGACGAGATCCTGTTCTCGCCAGCGTGCGCGAGCTTCGACGCCTACCGCAACTTCAAGGATCGCGCGGCCGCGTTCCGCGCCGCGTTGCCGGCGCGCGACGGCGAGTCGCCCGGAGCCGTCTCGTGACGCGGACGCGGCTCGTCGAGCTCTCGCACACGATCGAACACGGTCTCGAGACGTATCGAGGTCTGCCGCCGCCCGAGATCTGCGACTTCTGGTCGCGGGAGTCGACGCGCGGCCGGTACGCGCCCGGCGTCGAGTTCCAGATCGGACGGATCACGCTGGTCGCCAACACCGGCACCTACGTCGACGCTCCGTTCCATCGTTATGCCGACGGCGCCGACGTCTCCGAGCTCGCGCTCGAACGACTCGCGGCGCTCGACGGCGTCGTGGTGCGCGCGCGCGACCGGCGCTCGCTCGGCGCGGAGCTCCTCGACGGCCTCGAGCTCGCCGGCCGCGCGGTGCTCTTCGACACTGGCTGGTCGCGCCACTGGCGAACGGAGGCGTACTTCACCGGTCACCCGTTCCTGACGGCGGACGCCGCGCGACGGCTCGTCGCGGCGCGCGTCGCGCTGGTCGGGATCGACTCGCTCAACATCGACGACACGGCGGACGCCGCGCGGCCGGTGCACTCGATCCTGCTCGGCGCGGGCATTCCGATCGTCGAGCACCTCACGGGACTGACCCAGCTTCCGGACCGCGGCTTCCGATTTCACGCGGCGCCAGTGAAAGTCCGAGGCCTCGGCTCTTTCCCCGTGCGCGCTTTTGCCGAACTTTCCTCCGGCCCGACTCTGGGCGCGGCCGGACGCCCGGCGTGACCCGCGG
Source organism: Planctomycetota bacterium (assembly GCA_023150475.1). Lineage (GTDB taxonomy): Bacteria > Planctomycetota > UBA1135 > UBA1135 > JACRIN01. The sequence goes on along the minus strand of JAKLKU010000007.1, from coordinate 193,506 downwards.
TTCGGCCGATGCGGCGCCCGTACCAAGGTTGTTGCATCGACGAACCCAGCCGCTTGGGCTATACGAACGACTTCCGCGATACCGATGCTCTGCCAGAACTGCCAGCAGAACGAAGCGACGCTCCACATCACCGACATCGAGCACCAAGTCGCCGCCGACGGCGCGACGAAGAGTTCGTTCGTCGAACAGCACCTCTGCGACGCGTGCGCGAAGGGCCTGGGCGTCCCCCACGGTCCGAAGAAGGCCGCGAAGAGCGTGCAGGAGATCTTCAAGCTGCTCCAGATGTCCGCCCAAAAGGTGCGGCGCGAGCCCGGCGTGACGTGTCCGGATTGCGGAATGACGCTCGCGGAGTTCCGCCAACGCGGCCGATTGGGTTGTCCGAAGGACTACGACCTCTTCGGCGCGCATCTCGCCGAACTCGTCGAACGCGTCCACGGCGCGAATCACCACGTCGGCCGCAAGCCGGGCGTCGACGAAACGCAGCTCGCGCGCCTGCGCCGCGTCAACGAACTCCAGCTCGCGCTCGAGTCGGCGATCCGCGCGGAAGCGTACGAGAACGCTGCGCGCATCCGCGACGAGCTGAAGACTTTGCGCGGCGACTGAGCCGGCGCGCGCCGCTCGCTCGCGGGCGGCGCAGTGTGCGTACGCCCTGCTGCTACGCCTACGAATCGGCGCCACGGCGCCCTCGTGGGGCTGGAGGTCGCTACCTCCGCCGGGCATCATGGTGCTCGGTCTTTCGCGCTCGTTGGTAAACCCCGGGGCTCTTGAAGGCCGACAACGAGGACCTAGCAGGAACCCCCCGTGTTCGGGCTTCTCCCGGACGCGGCGCCTCACGCTATCGAACCCGGAAGCGCACGGAGACCGACCCCCCATGTTCGACCGCTTCACCGACCGCGCCAAGAAGGTCATGAACCTGGCCCGCCAGGAGGCCCAGCGCTTCAACCACGAGTACCTGGGCACCGAGCACATCCTGCTCGGGCTCGTCCAGGAAGGTTCCGGCGTCGCCGCGAACGTGCTGAAAAACATGAACATCGACCTCAGCAAGATCCGCGCTGAGGTGGAGAAGATCGTCAAGACCGGCCCGTCGATGGTGACCATGGGCCAGTTGCCCTTCACGCCTCGCGCGAAGAAGGTGCTCGAGCTCTCGATGGAAGAGGCCTCGAACCTCGGCCACAACTACATCGGCACCGAGCACTTGCTCCTCGGCCTGATCAAGGAGAACGAGGGCATCGCCGCGCAGGTGCTGATGAACCTCGGTGTCAAGCTCGAGGACGTCCGCGAGGAGGTGCTCGAGTTCCTCGGCGCCGACACGCAAGAGGAAGAGGAAGAAGAACCGGCGACTGGCGAGCCGGGCGGTGGCCAAGGCCAAGGCGGTTCGCAAGGCGGCGGTGGCGGTGGCGGCGGCGGCAACTCGAAGAGCAAGACGCCGGCGCTCGACGCGTTCGGTCGCGACCTGACCGAACTCGCGCGCCAAGGCAAGCTCGACGCGGTGATCGGCCGCGCGAACGAGATCGAGCGCGTGATCCAGATCCTCTCGCGCCGCACCAAGAACAACCCGGTGTTGCTCGGCGAACCGGGCGTCGGCAAGACCGCGATCGTCGAAGGCCTCGCGCAGCGCATCATCGACAACGAAGTGCCCGAGATCCTGCGCAACAAGCGCATCGTCGTGCTCGACCTCGCGCTGATGGTCGCCGGCACCAAGTACCGCGGTCAGTTCGAAGAGCGCATCAAGGCCGTGATGACCGAAGTGCGCCGCGTCCGCGACGTCGTGCTCTTCATCGACGAGCTGCACACGCTGGTCGGCGCGGGCGGCGCGGAAGGCGCGATCGACGCGTCGAACGTGCTGAAGCCGGCGCTGTCGCGCGGCGAGATCCAGTGCATCGGCGCCACGACGCTCGACGAGTACCGCAAGCACATCGAGAAGGACGGCGCGCTCGAACGTCGCTTCCAAGCGGTCGTCGTCGAGCCTCCGAGCCCGACCGAGGCGATCGAGATCCTGAAGGGCCTGCGCGACCGTTACGAGGCCCACCACCGCGTCAAGTACTCCGACGATGCGCTCGCGCTCGCCGTCGAGCTCTCGACGCGTTACATCAACAACCGCTTCCTGCCGGACAAGGCCATCGACGTGATGGACGAAGCCGGCGCCCGCGTGCGCATCAAGTCGATGGTGCCGCCGCCGAACTTGAAGGAGATCACCGCCGACATCGAGCGCCTCGATCGCGCGAAGGACGAAGCGGTGACCAGCCAGGACTTCGAGAAGGCCGCGCAACTGCGCGACCAGGCCTACCAACTTCGCAAGAAGAAGGAGGACATGCAGAAGGAATGGCGCACGGCGCAACAGGGCAAGGAGGAGGTCGGCAGCGTCGACACCGAAGTCATCGCGGAGACCGTCTCCAAGATGACCGGCATCCCGCTGACGCGCCTCGAACGCGCCGAAGCCGAGCGACTGCTCGCGATGGAAGAGGAACTCGGCCGGGCCGTGATCCACCAAGACGACGCGATCAAGGCGATCGCGCGTTCGATCCGTCGTTCGCGCTCGGGTCTCAAGGATCCGCGGCGTCCGATGGGTTCGTTCGTCTTCCTCGGCCCGTCGGGCGTCGGCAAGACGTACCTCTGCAAGCAACTCGCGAAGTTCATGTTCGGCAGCGAGGACGCCGTCACCGCGATCGACATGAGCGAGTACATGGAGAAGCACAACGCTTCTCGTCTGGTCGGCGCGCCTCCGGGCTACGTCGGCTACGAAGAAGGCGGACAGCTCACCGAGAAGGTGCGCCGCCGTCCGTACTCGGTCGTGCTGCTCGACGAGATCGAGAAGGCGCACCCCGACGTGTTCAACATGCTCCTCCAGATCATGGAGGAAGGGCGCCTCACCGACTCGTTCGGCCGCCACGTCGACTTCCGCAACGTGATCCTGATCATGACGTCGAACCTCGGTTCGCATCAGATCAAGGGCGGCACGGCGGTCGGCTTCGGCAAGGTCGACACGGGCCAAGCCGACGAAGACCGCAAGAAGCGCATCCGTTCGGACGTGATGATCGAAGTCGAACGTCACTTCCGTCCCGAGTTCCTGAACCGCGTCGACGAGTTGATCGTGTTCAACCCGCTGACGAAGGACGATCTGAAGCGCATCGTCGAGCTCCAGCTCAGCGAAGTCCGCAAGCGCCTCGGCGAACGCGGCATCACGCTCGAGCTCGAGCCCACGGCGATCGATTTCCTGATCAACAAGGGCCACAACGACGACTTCGGTGCGCGTCCGCTGCGCCGCGCGATCGAACGCTTCATCGAAGACCCGCTCTCCGAGCAGCTGCTGCGCGCGGAGAACAAGGCGAACACCGTGATCCGGGTCAGCCACGTCGAGAAGGCGGACGAGCTGACGCTGACGGCCGTCGACGCACCGCAACCGGTGACGGCGACGACCGAAGGCGCGAGCTGATCGCGGACGCCGCGCACACACCGGGCCGTCGAGAGCGCATCTCGGCGGCCCGGTCGCTTTTCCGACGGAACCGACCCCGGCACACTCGGTTCGATCCTCGACTGGCCGCCCGGAGCCGGCCGAAAGGACTCCTGCCATGTGGAACTTGCTCGTCCTGATCGCGCTCGCCTTCCCCACCCTCGCCTTCCAGGCGCCCAAGGACGGGCCGCCAAGCGCCCAGACCGTCCAAGCGACGGTCGCGAAGCTCGAAACCGCGTTCCGTTCGAAGAAGAGCGCGGAATGCGCCGCCGCCATCCGTGAAGCGACGCCGGTGCTCGACGCTCGCGTGATCGAGTGGATCGCGAAGGGCATCGAGATCGACGACGCGCCGCTCTGCGCGACCGCGCTCGACGCACTCGGCGCGATGCGACACCCCGACGCGCTGGCGGCGTTGCAGCGCGCATGGAAACGCGACAAGGAACTGCGCAAACACGACGAGCTCGGCGGCCGCGCGCTCAAGGCGATCGCTCGCCACCAGGATCCGCAGACGATCGAGTTGCTCGCCGCGGACCCGTTCGAATCGAAGAACCATGCGGCGCTGCAAGCGCGGATCTTCGGGCTCGCGAACATCCGCTCGAAGCAGTCGGTCGAGAAGCTCGTCGCGATGATGCGCCTCGTCGGGCCGCAGAAGCTCGAGCCGTACATGCCCGACTTCCGGCTCGCGCTGTTCGTGTTGACCGGACACGACGAGGGCCGCGCGGCGCAGCTCTGGTTCGACTGGTGGAACGACCATCAGAAGGACTTCGAAGTGTCGAAGGAGCTGCCGGAGCTCCCGAAACTCGACCGCGCGCGTTGGAACTCCTACTGGGGCATCGAGGACGAGTCGCAGCGCGAACGCGGCCCGAAGAGCGGTCCGAAGCGGGACAAGGACCGCCGCGGCGACCGCGAAAAAGGAAACTGAGCGTTACCGTTCGACGCGTGCGCGGTCCATTCCTGCGATGCAGGACCGCGCGTTACGCATCGGCCGCCGCTCGCCGCGTTGGCCGCACGAGCTCGAAGAGATCGACGCACCGCCGGAGGAACTCTGGGTGCGCGGCGACGTCGAGTGGCTCGGCGTGCGGCCCCGGGTCGCGATCGTCGGCACGCGCGCGCCGACCGGCTACGGCCGCGAACAAGCGCGGCGCTTCGCACGCGAGCTCGCGGCGGCGGGCTGCGTGATCGTCAGCGGGCTCGCGCGCGGAATCGACGAAGAGGCCCATCTCGGCGCGCTCGAGGTCGGCGGCGGCACGCTCGCCGTGCTCGGCTGCGGCGTCGACCGGCCGTGGCCCGCGGGCGAACTCGCCGAACGCGTGCGCGAGCGAGGGCTCTTGGTCTCCGAGTTCGTGCCCGGCGAACCGCCGAGGCGGCATCACTTCCCGCTGCGCAACCGGGTGATCTCCGGACTCTCGGAGGCCGTGGTCGTGATCGAAGCGGCGTTCGCCTCGGGTTCGCTGATCACCGCGCGCTGGGCGGTCGACCAAGGCCGGCAAGTGTTCGCCCTTCCGGGCCGGGTCGACCATCCGATGGCCGCGGGTTGCCATCGATTGATCCGCGACGGCGCGGAGCTCGTCGAACGACCGAGCGACGTGCTCGCAGCGCTCGGCCGAGCGTCGCCCGGCGCGGCCGGTTCGAGAGACGGCGCGGCCGGTTCGAGAGACGGCGCGGCCGGTTCGAGAGACGGCGCGGCCGGTGCAGGAGGAGACGAGCCCGACGCCAGCGCGCGCCGCGGTCTGCGCGATCCGGTGCAGCGCGAAGTGTTCGATGCGCTGCTCGGCGAGACGCTCGACGTCGACGAACTCGCGGCGCACACGCGCCGCGGAGTGCACGAGCTCCTGCCCGCGCTCGTCGAACTCGAACTCTCCGGCGAGATCGTCCGTGGCCCCGGTGGCCTCTACCGTCGAGTTGGAGGTTGAACGGCGAGCGTTGCAGGGACGTTCGGGCGCGGCGCGGTCAGCGCACGCTGCCGAAGAGGTGCTCGCACGCGATCAAGATCGCGGCGAGCAGCCCGCAGCCGAAGAAAAAGTGCCACGCACGCTTCGGCAACGCACGCAATGCGCGTGCGTCGTCCGCATCGGCGTAGAAAGCCGATAGCACGACGATCGGCACGGCGACGCAGCCGAAGAGCAGCAGGTGGATCACGACGCTCATGCGCGCGCTCCTTCCACGGCTTTCGTCGCGGCATCGTCCTCGCTGCCCTTGATCGGCCAACCGAAGAGCTTCGCTTCCGCGTAGCCGAAGACGTCGATCATCGCGAGCACGTTGAGCAACCCGGCGACACACCCGAAGACCAGCCCGCAGTCGACGTACTGGATCTCGCTCCGCACGCGCATCGCGCCGAAGAGCGCTTCCGCGACGAGGCTTGGTGCGCCGATCAGGAACTGCCCGGCCCAGAAGTAGAAGTGGCGCTCGCGCGAGAGGTTCGACGCCTCGGCGAGCCACGTCCCGAGCACGAAGAGCCCGACGAGCAGACCGAAGACGATCGCGCCGCGCAGGCGGCGGCCCTGCATCCAGTGTCCGAGTCCGGGCACCAGCCACGCGAGCAGCAGATCGCGCGCCGGCGCCGCGGCGGCGTTCGGCGTCGCGCGCACCGCGCGCGCGTGCACGTGCGCCAACACGGCGAAACAGACGCTCAGGATGCCGGCCAGCGCGCAGAGACTACTGCCGAGGCGCATCGTCTCGGGCCAGGGCTGCATGATCCCGGGCCCGAACCCGTAGCTCTTGAGCTGATAGATGAAGGCGCCGAGGTTGCCGAGCTCGGGCGACAGCGCCGGCGCGACCGGCGAGCGCAATTCGAGATCGAGGTACTCGAAGGCGCGCCCCTCGGAGAGCACGAGGCCGAGGTAGTAGAGACCTTCGATCAGCACGAAGCCGATCGCCGCCCAGCCAAGCCGGCCCAGATAGAGGTGTCCGGCACCCGGCACGATCCACGAAAGCACCGCGGCGACGTTCGGGTTCGACGGTTTGGCCTGCGGATCCATGCTCGTGAGTCGCGCGGTTCTACCAGGCGCATCGAAGAGGCGCCAGGACGCCTCCTGGACTCGGGCGACGCCGAGACGTGCGAGGAAACTGGCACGGCTCGTTGGATCTCGAAAACCCGGGTCCCGGCGTCATCGACGCGGTTCTCGGCGTCGTTGCTCCCGCGCCGTGAAGACCGGACCGGCTTGGGACACGCACGGCACGCCGAGAGACGCGGACACGGATGGACGAGCGTGCTCCGCACGGGCTCGCCTCGGGTCGCAGCGCGTCGTGGCGCCCGTTGCGTGCGCTGCGTGCGCGGCTCCGCGACCGGAGCGCGACGGCAGAGACACCTCCGGGCTTCCAGCATGGACTCGCCGTCGCGCGTTCGGTTGCGCCTCGCTCGAGATTTCCTGCGCAACGACGAGTGGCAGTATCGCCGCGGGGCGGTCGACTTGCGATGATCGCGCGCGCATGGCTCCGGCTCCCCACGAACACCGCTTGCGCGTGCGCTACGGCGAAACCGACCAAATGGGCGTCGTGCACCACGCGAACTACTTGCTCTACTTCGAGGAGGGCCGCACGCGGATGATGCGCGAGCTCGGCGTGCCGTACTCGGAGATCGAGAAGCAAGGTTGGGCGCTGCCGGTCCGCAAGGCCGACTTGCGTTTCCGTCAAAGTGCGCGCTACGACGACGAACTCCTCGTGCGCACGCGGATCGGTCGGCTGGGCGGCGCCTCGATCGAATTCCTCTACGAGGTCGTGAACGCCGAGACGGGCCAACTGCTCGCGACTGGCACGACGGAACTCGCCTGCATCGACCTGCGCACGCCGGAGCGGCGGGTCGCGATGTTGCCGGAGTCGCTGCGCACGCTGCTCGGCTGAGCGGTGCGCGCGGCGATCACGCGCGCTCGCGTTTGGCGCGGCGCGGCCGGCGCACGCGCGCCTTGGCTGGGCCGCGGCCCGACTCGCTTTGTGCCGACGCCGGCAACGCGGGCGGGAGTTCCGCGAGCACCCGTTCGCGGCACGCCGGACAGACCTTGCCGTCGGCGAGGCGGTTGAGACGGTCGGTGCTACGGGTTGCGTGCCCGCACTGGATGCAGATGGGGTCGGCCATGGCTCTCTGCTCGACCGCCGAGCGTCGAGGCTTGAGTGGCGCGTCGCATGCGCTCCGTGGCGCGCGATCTCCCGCGGGTTGAGGCCCCGGCAGACGCTCGCCGGACGGCCGCGGGCCGGGCGTTCCGGCTCGGCGAACGACGTCCCTCCGCGGTGCACGAGGCTCGACCGCGGCCCGCCGTGCCTCGGGCCGCCGTGCCTCGGCCGATGGCGTTCGCTGACGACGCGCAACGGCCGCCTCCCGGCGCGTGGGACGGGCTGCGAGCCGGCCGGAGCGCGCGCCAGGGGAACGGCGGAGCTCGGGACCCGCGGGCGACGTCCGCGCGCTCCGGTCCGCGCGCTCCGGCCCGGTCGCAATCTCGCGTGAACGTGAGAATTTTGGGCGTGCGCCTGGCCGAAGAGTGCACCCGGGCATAGAATGCCGTGAGCCAAAGGCCGCGCCCGGACTCCGCCGCGGCCTTCCTTTGGGACTGAAATAGCACCAAATCAGTGCGGATTGCGGCCCCGCCGGCCGCGCGCGCGCTCGCGACGAACGTGGGCGCGGCGCTAGCGGCGAGCGCATGACGCAGAACCCCCGACCTCCGACGACTTCCGACCGCGCAACGCGATGCTCCAACTGACCAAACGCACCGAGTACGGGCTCATCGCCCTGGTTCACATGGTGGACCGGGCGGGTGAGTTCGTCAGCGTGCGCGAGATCGGCGAGCGCTACCCGGTGCCGCGGCGCTTGCTCGCGGAAGTCCTGAAGGACCTGCAGCGCGCGAACCTGCTCGAGTCGCAACGCGGTCAACTGGGTGGCTACCAACTCGCGCGTCGACCGGAAGAGATCACGCTCAGCGAAGTGATCTCCGCGATCGAAGGCGCGCCGTCGTTGACCGGCTGCGAGACGCTCGGCGCCGCGAACGGCGGCGAATGCGAAGTCGAACCGACGTGCCCGATCCGCTCGCCGATCCACCGCGTGCGCAAGCACTTCTGGGATCTGATGCAACACACGACGCTGCGTTCACTCGCGCGGCCCGAGCCCGTGCTCGACTCGAACGTCCAAGCGCCGCATCCGAACGGCGTGCCGCACGCGAACGGCCTGGCGCATCCGAACGGCCTGCCACACTCCAACGGGCTGCCACATTCGAACGAGATGTGAGCCCTCACGACTCCACCATGAAGCTGCCCATCTACCTCGACTACCAAGCGACCACGCCGGTCGATCCGCGCGTGCTCGAAGCGATGCTCCCCTACTTCACGTCGCAGTTCGGCAACGCGGCAAGCCGTAGCCACGCGTTCGGCTGGGAAGCCGAGTCGGCGATCGAGAAGGCGCGCGAGCAGATCGGCGCGTTGATCGGTGCGTCGGCGAAGGAAATCGTCTTCACGTCCGGTTCGACCGAGGGCATCAACCTCGCGCTCAAGGGCGTCGCCGAGATGTACGCCGAGAAGGGCAAGCACATCATCACGAGCCAAGCCGAGCACAAGGCGGTGCTCGACACGTGCAAGCACCTCGAGAAACGCGGCTACGAAGTCACGTACCTCCAACCGGACAAGACGGGTCGAGTGTCGGTCGACGCCGTGGCCGCCGCGCTGCGGCCCGACACGATCCTGGTCGCGTTGATGTGGGCGAACAACGAAGTCGGCACGCTGAACCCGGTGCGCGAGATCGGCGAGCTCTGCCACGCGAAAGGCGTGCTCTTCTTCACCGACGGCACGCAGGCGGTCGGCAAGGTGCCGGTCGACGTCGAGGCCGACCACGTCGACCTGCTCTGCGTCTCCGCGCACAAGCTCTACGGACCGAAAGGGGTCGGCGCGCTCTACGTGCGCCGCAAGAACCCGCGCGTGCGCCTCGTCGCGCAGATGGACGGCGGCGGCCACGAACGCGGCATGCGCTCCGGCACGCTCAACGTGCCGGGCATCGTCGGCCTCGGCAAGGCCTGCGAACTCGCGCGAGCCGAACTCGTGGAAGAGTCCAAGCGCACGACGGCCCTGCGCGATCGACTGGAACGGAAGATCACGGCGGCGCTCGACTTCGTGCACCTGAACGGCAACCGCGAACACCGCTTGCCGAACTGCTTGAACCTGTCGTTCGCGTTCGTCGAAGGCGAGTCGCTGATCATGGGCATCAACAAGCTCGCGGTCTCGTCGGGCTCGGCCTGCACGTCGGCGAGCCTCGAACCGAGTCACGTCCTCCGCTCGATGGCGGTCGGCGACGACCTCGCTCACAGCTCGATCCGTTTCGGCGTCGGGCGCTTCACGACGGACGAAGAAGTCGACTTCGCGGCCGAACAAGTGATCGCCGCGGTCAAACGTCTGCGCGAGCTCTCGCCGCTCTACGAGATGGCGCAGGAAGGCATCGACATCAAGACGGTCAACTGGCAAGCGTCCAACCACTGAGCGCAGCACACGAGATTCCCTGCCATGGCGTACAGCAACAAAGTCCTCGATCACTACAACAACCCGCGCAACGTCGGGTCGCTCGACAAGGGCGCGCAGAACGTGGGCACCGGCGTCGTCGGCGCGCCGGAATGCGGCGACGTGATGAAGCTGCAGATCCAAGTCGAAGGCGACCGCATCGTCGACGCGAAGTTCAAGACGTTCGGCTGCGGGTCGGCGATCGCGAGCTCTTCCCTCGCCACCGAGTGGCTGAAGGGCAAGACGATCGACGAAGCGATGCAGATCAAGAACACGCAGATCGTCGAAGAGCTCGCGCTGCCGCCGGTGAAGATCCACTGCAGCGTGCTCGCCGAGGACGCGATCAAGTCCGCGATCGCCGACTACAAGAAGAAACAAGGAGCCGGACAGCCGTGATCAACCTCACCGACCGCGCCGTCATCGAGCTGCGGCGCATCATCCAGGACCAGAAGCTGCCCGAAGCGACGGCGTTGCGCGTCGGCGTCAAGGGCGGCGGCTGTTCGGGTTTCTCGTACACGCTCGGCTTCGACGATCAGGTGTCCGAGACCGACCAAATCACCGAAGTCGAAGGCGTGCGCGTCGTGTGCGACCCGAAGAGCTTCCTCTACCTGAACGGCACGCAGATCGACTTCGAGGACACGTTGATGGGCCGCGGCTTCAAGTTCGGCAACCCGAACGCTGCGAAGACCTGCGGTTGCGGCGAGTCCTTCAGCGTGTGATCCTGCGCGGATCGTGAATCGGGGCGCGCACGCATGACGACCTGCCCGAAGTGCCGGGCGGAGACGGCGACGCCGCTCTGCTGCTCGGCGTGCGGCGCCCTGGTCGCGCCGGAGCGCGCACCGACACCGTTCGAAGTGTTCGGCCTCGAGCCTGGACTGACGGTCGACGGCGCGGCGCTGAAGCGGCGGTTGATCGAACTCTCCCGCCGCATGCACCCCGACTTCTTCGCAACCGGTGGAGACGAACTGCGCGAACTCGCCGAACGCAACACGGCGGAGCTCAACCGCGCGTACGAAGTGCTCGCGAACGAACTCGAGCGCGCCGACTGGTTGGTGCGCGCGCTGGGCGGGCCCGACGAGCGGACCGAACGGGCGTTGCCGCAGGCGTTCCTGATGGAAGTGCTCGAGTGGAACGAGTCGCTCGAAGAGGCTCGCCGCTCGCCCGCGAGTCCGACCGCTCGCCGCGCGCTCGAGTCGCTCGCCGCGGCGCTGGCGAAGGAGCGCGAACGGCAAGTCGCCCATCTGCGCGCAGCGCTGGTGCCGACACCGGAGCGCGGCTCACCAAGGCTCGCGGAAGCACGCAAGGAACTGAACGCGCTGCGTTACGTCGAGCGCACGCTCGGCGAGATCCGTGCGCTCCAACTCGAAGCCTCCACGGCGCAATCCTGACGCGCCGCCTCGATCCATGGGATTCCTCCAGCTCAACGTCCTCAATCAGATCGAGCCGCTCGCCGCCGTCGGCATCGACCTCGGTACGACCAACTCCCTCGTCGCCGTGTGGGAGAACGGTCGGCCGAAGGTCGTCCACCCTGAAGGCGACAACGGCTACGTGCCGTCCGCGGTGTACTTCCCCGCCGACGGCGCGCCGATCGTCGGCAAGGAAGCGCGCGAGCGCGCCGTCTTCGACCCCGAGCACACGATCTTCAGCGTCAAGCGCTTCATGGGGCGCGGCGTCACGGACGTCGCCGAAGACTTGAAAGGCGTGCCGTTCAAGGCGCACTCCGGGAAGAACGGCGTCATCGAGTTCGACGTCCGCGGCCGGAAGCTCACGCCGCAGGAGATCTCCGCGCTGATCCTCGAGAAGTGTGGCGAAGTCGCGGCCCGCGCGACCGGAGGCCGGGCGCTGCAGAAGGCCGTGATCACGGTGCCTGCCTATTTCGACGACGCGCAACGTCAAGCGACGCGCGACGCTGCACGGCTCGCGGGCATCGAAGTGCTGCGCATCGTCAACGAACCGACGGCGGCGAGTCTCGCGTACGGACTCGACCAGAAGAAGCAAGGGCACGTCGCGGTCTACGACCTCGGCGGCGGCACGTTCGACGTCTCGATCCTCGCGATCGAAGACGGCGTCTTCCGCGTGCTCTCGACCAACGGCGACACGCACCTCGGCGGCGACGACTTCGATCGTTGCCTCGTCGGGGCCGCACTGACGGAGCTCTCGCACAGCGTCGACCCGCGCAAACTCGACGATCCGGCGTTCCGCCAGGCGCTGCGGCTCGCAGCCGAGAAGTGCAAGATCGAGCTCTCGACCTACCCCGAGGCCGAGATGCACATCCAGATCCCCGACTCGAACGTGCAATGGCGCCGACGCTTCACGCGGCGCGAGTTCGAAGTGCTGACGAAGGTGCTCGTCGAACGGACGCTGCACAGTTGTCGCCGCGCGCTCGCCGACGCCAAGCTCGAGCCGAGCCAGATCGACGAGGTCGTGTTGGTCGGCGGCGTCACGCGCATGCCTGCGGTGCGTGCCGCGGTGCAGCAGTTCTTCGGCCGCGAGCCGCACACGAAGCTCAATCCCGACGAAGTGGTCGCGCTCGGCGCCGCGGTCCAAGCGCACGTGCTCTCCGGAGGCACGCGCGACGTGCTCCTGATGGACGTCACGCCGCTCTCGCTCGGACTCGAGACCGTCGGTGGCGCGGTCGCGAAGGTGATCCTGCGCAACTCGACGATCCCGTGCCAAGCGACCGAGGGCTTCACCACCTACGTCGACAACCAGACCGCGATCGACTTCAACGTGCTGCAGGGCGAACGCGAGCTCGCCGCCGACTGTCGTTCGCTCGGCCGTTTCCGACTGAGCGGCATCCCGCCGATGCCCGCGGGCCTCGCCCGCGTCGCGGTGCGCTTCCACATCGACGCGAACGGGCTCTTGACCGTGACGGCCAAGGAACAATCGACCGGCGTGACCGCGCGGATCGAAGTCCAGCCGCAGAACGGACTCTCCGACGCCGACGTGCAACGGATGCTCGCCAACGCGTACGAGCACGCGAAGGACGACTTCGCCGCGCGGCGCGCCGCCGAACTCGTCACGGAGATCGGCACGATGCTGCGCGCGACCGAGAAGGGACTCGCGGAAGCGAAACCCCAGCTCGACCGCGAGACGATCCTCGACATCGAGGACGCGATGAAGAACGCGCGCAACGCCTGCGAAGGGCGCGACGCGCGCGAGCTGCAAAGGGCGCGTGACGCGTTCGAGAAAGCGACGCTGCCGCTCGCGGCGGTCCTGATGGACAACTTCGCGAAGAAGGCGTTGACCGGCAAGGTGATCGGCGAGGTCTGACGTGGCGGAACGACTCGACTGGACCGACGTGCGCGCGATCGCGATCCGCCTCGCGGACGAGAAGCCGGACGTCGATCCGCTCGGCCTCCGCTTCACCGACCTGCACCGCTGGGTCGTCGAACTCGACGGCTTCGTCGGCGACCCGAAGAAGTCGAACGAGAAGATCCTCGAAGCCATCCAGATGGCGTGGCTCGACGAACGCGACTGAGTGCGTACGCGCGGGATTCGCACCGCACGTAGACTCGGGCGCCCTTCGTCGGAGTTCGCCCGTGTGCCAGCCGCTCGTCCGTTTCGTCCGCGTTGCCGCGGTCACCTCGTTCGTCGCGCTCTCCGCCACGCCCGAGATCTGGGCCCAGTGCCCGCCGACCACGACGACGCTCGTCGCGACCGATGTCGCCGACGATCGGTCGTTCGGCTGTGCAGTGGCCTTCGATTCGGGTCTCGCGACGCTGCTGGTCGGCGCCGAGACGGACGACGCCTCCGCGAACGATCGTGGCGCGGCGTACGTGTTCACGCCGAGCGCCACCACGTGGACGCAAGTCGCGAAACTCGGCGCGAGCGACGCCACTGCCACGGCGCGCTTCGGCCACTCCCTGAAACTCTCGACCAACGGCGGCCGTGCGTTGATCGGCGCGCCGGGTGACGACGCGCACGCGGCCGACGCGGGTGCGACGTACGTGTTCACGAAGTCCGGCGCGTCGTGGAGCCAGACGGCGAAGCTCGTCGCGAGCGATCCGGACGCTGGAGACGCATTCGGTTCGTCGGTCGCATTCGCCGCCGACGGCACGCTCGCGTGGATCGGTTCGCCGGGCGACGATCTCGGCGGCGCGGACGCGGGCGCGGCGTACGTCTGCGTCGATCCCGGCTTGGGTTGGATCGAGATCCAGAAGCTCGTGCCTCCCGCAGGCCACGCGGGAGCGCGTTTCGGTTCCGCCGTCGCGGCGAGTGCGAACGGCGATCTGCTCGCGGTCGGCGCGCCCGGAGTCCCCGGGCTACCCGGAGCCGGCGAAGTGTTCGTCTACCGGCGTGTCGGCGGCGTGTGGACGCTCGACGCGACGCTGCAGGCGACGTTTCCGGTGACGAGCCTCGGCACGACGCTCGACCTCGCGGCGAGCGGCGACGTCGTGCTCGCGGGAGCGAATTCGACCGGCGCGGGCGCAGGCAACGCAGCCGTGTGGCGGCGCACGAGCGGCGTGTGGGGCGCGGCCGTGCAACTCGCTGCGCCGATCCCGACGGCCGGCGAGGGTTTTGGCGCGAGCGTTGCGCTCGACGCGCTCGGCACGCGCGCCGTGATCGGCGCGTCGGGCGCCACCAAGTTCGTCCAAGGCGCTGCCTACGTGTTCGACTACGTCGGCAGTGCGTGGACGCAGGGCACCGCGCTCGGTGGATCGGCGACGGCGAGTGCGAGTGGCGCCGCCGTCGCGTGCGCGGCGGACGGCGGCCAGTTCGCCGCGGGAGCGCCACAAGCCGCGCTCCTCGCCGGACTCGTCGACGTGAGGCGCTTCGTCGATCCACCGACGGTGTACTGCACGGCGAAGCCGAACTCGCTCGGTTGCGCGCCACAGCTCGCGCTCACCGGTTGCCCGAGCGCGACGGCCGGCAGCGGGTTCGACATCACTGCGACCCACGTGCTGAACGGCAAGAACGGGCTCTTCTTCTACGGCACGAGCGGCGAGCAAGCCGTCGCGTTCCAAGGCGGTTGGCTGTGCGCGAAGCCGCCGCACAAACGCATCGCGCTGCAGAACTCCGGCGGCAATCCGCCGCCCGGCGATTGCTCGGGCGCGTACACGACCGACTTCAACGCGTGGATCGCGAGCGGCGCCGATCCCGCGCTCGTCGCGGGCGCGCATTTCGCGGGCCAATGGTGGAGCCGTGATCCCGGCGCGACGTTCCAAACCGGTCTCTCCGCCGCCGCGCGCGGCGACGTCGCGCCGTAGACGTCAGAAGCGCAGCAACACGAGCTCGCTGCAGAAGCCCGGGCCCATCGCGAGCAGCAATCCGTGGCTGCCCGGCGCGAACGTGCGCTCGGCGAGCGTCTGCTCGAGCACGAAGAGCACCGAGGCGCTCGACAAGTTGCCGACGCGCGCGAGGCTGCGCCACGAGAGCTCGACGTCGCGGTCCTCGAGCGCCAGAGCGTCGCGCACCGCTTGCAGGACCTTCGGTCCGCCGGGGTGACAGATCCACGCCGCGATGTCCTTGCGCGAAAGCCCTTCGGACGCGAGGAAACGATCGACGTCGGCGCCGACGTTCTCGCGCGCGACCGCTGGGACCTGCGGGCTCAACACGATGCCGAAACCGCTCTCGCTGACGTGCCAACCCATCACGTCCTCGGTGTCGGGGTAGAAGACCGAGCGCGTGGCAGCGATGCGCGGCCCGCGCTTGATCCGCGAACGATCGGCGACGACGACGGCTGCCGCGGCGCCGTCGCCGAAGAGCCCGGACGCGATCAAGTTGGCGACCGACTTGTCCTCGCGTTGCACGGTGAGCGAGCAGAGTTCGATCGTGAGGACGACGACCGTCTCGACCCGCGGCCCAGCGACGAGGTCCGCCGCGCGCGACAGCGCCGACGCGCCAGCGACGCAACCGAGACCGAAGAGCGGCATGCGCTTGACGTCGGGCCGCAGCCCGAGCCGATTGACGAGCCGCGCGTCGATCGACGGGCTCGCGACGCCGGTCACCGTCGAGAACACGATCGCGTCGACATCGCGCGGTTCGAGCCCCGCGCGTTCGAGCGCGCGACGCACCGCCTGCTCGCCGAGGTCCGTCGCCGCGCGAATCCACTCGTCGTTGAACTCGCCGAACGTGCGGAGCTCGGCGTAACGCTCGAGCGGCAACGCGAGGTGCCGGGTCTCGACCTGCGTGTTGACGAAGAACGACTCGATGCGCCGCGCGACTTCGGGGTCCGCGTTCCACACGCGTTCACGCGCGAACGCGGCGAGCACGGTTTGCTCGTAGCGATGGACGGGCAGGGCACTGGCGACCGAAGCGATCCTCATGGGCGAAGTCGGGGCAAGAAATAGGGAGTGGCGCGACGGTACGCCTCATAGGCCTCACCGAACCAGCGCAGGTAGCGTTTTTCCTTCAGCAGCGGTCCGATCACGCAGTACGCGGTCCAGGCACTCGCAAGCGCGAGCCCGTCCGGCGTGCGCACCGGCGCAGCCCACAGCATCAACGAATACGAGAGATACACGGGCTGCCGGCAGAGTCGGAACAAGCCGTGCGTCGGGAATGGGCCGAAGTCGAGCGGCTTTCGCTTCACGACCGAGCTCCACCCGACGAAGCCCGTTTGGTTCGCCATGCCCGCGTCGTGGATCGACCGCACGAGCAGGAGCCACGCGCCGACGTACACGGCGTCCGCCGCGATCGCGGCCCAACCGCTCGGACGCGCGAGCACCACGCCGGTCGGCGACCACGCGAGAAAGGTCACCAAGACTTGCAGGCTCGCGCTCGTCGCGAAGACCGTCGGCGCGAGTTCACGTGCGATCGCTCGCGGCGCGCAACGCTCGAGCCAGCGCCTCCCGCGCTCGCCGAGCAGGTACGAGTGGAGCAGCGGGAACTGCAGCACGAGCGCGGCGTTCGCGGCGAACCCCCACGGGCCGTGCAACGTGCCGAATCCGGAACCGAGACCGCTCCGCACGCCGAGGAACATCGCGGCGATCGCGATCGCGAACGTCGCGTGACACACGAGTCCCCAGCCGAACGCGAGCGGCACGTGGAGCGCGCGCGGCAGTTGGAGCCCGCGCTTCATGCGCGTCCCCCGCGCACGAAGCGCACGCAGTACGACACCGACGTGTCGTCGCCCGGCTCGAGTTCGATCGTCCAACGCAACACGGTGCGCACGAGCTTCACGCTTTCGCCCCACACCTCCAGACGCTCGAGCCCGTGCTGCGCGGCCCACGCGATCAAACGCGCGGGCGCGACGAAGAGCCGCGGATCGTGCGTGCCGCGCGGCACGAGCCCGACGCGTTCGGCGAGCCCGACCGCGAGCCAGCGCGCGCGGCGTGTCGCGTTGAGCGTGCTGACGAAGAGCTCGCCGCCCGGCCGCAACAGCCGCGCCGCTTCGGCGAGCACTTCATCGGGCCGCTCGACGTGCTCGACGACGTCGCCGAGCAACACGAAGTCACACGCAGCGGTCGTGAGCGGCGTCGCCGTGACGTCGCCGCGGACGAAACACGCGCGCGATCGGACGTGTTCGCGGAGCACGTGGCTACGCGCCGCGCCGAGGCTCGCCGCGCTGCGATCGACGCCGATCACGTACGCGCCGTGAGCGCGCAGCGGGTCCGACAAATGGCCGCCGCCGCAGCCGAGGTCGGCGATCCGCGCACCGCGCAGACGTTCGCCCCACTCACGGACGAGTCGCTTCGCGCGGGCGGCCTGGATCGCGCGCAACGAACGGAACTCGCTGGCGCGCGGGTCCCACCAGGCACTCGCGGCTCGCTCGTAGATCTCGAGATCGTTCGCGCGGGTCCGAGTCATTCGAGAGCCGCACGACGCAGCACGAGCACGCCGTCGGGCGTCGAGATCCGCAAGCGTTCGTCGGCCGCGGCGAGCTCGACGGGCTCGCCGTCGTCGAGCACCAGCCGCGCTCCGTCGAGCCGCCAGGTGCCGACGAGCGTCTGGTACTCGGGATGCTCGCCGCCGAGCACCAAGGCCGCTCCGGTGTAGTAGCCGTCCGCGGCGAAGACGTAGTTCACGCGTGCGAGCGAAGCCGCGACTTCTCCCGAGATGCGCTCCGACTCGAAGAAGCCGACGACGTCGGCCGTGGTCGCGTCGCGCCATTCGAGCGCCCGTTCCTCGACGGCGACGGCGCGACCGGTGCTCGCGACGACGCTCGGCGCGATGCAAGCGGAAGTCGCGGCGAGCACGCAGACGCACGCGACTTGCTCACTGCGCATCGGCGGACTCCCCTGCTTTCACCTCGTCGGCGCGCCCGACGGGCCGCGCGACGAGCGCGATCCAGACGTTGACGTCCTTCTCGACGGAGATCAGTCCGAGCTGGCTCGGCGGTTCGATGCCGAACGCCTTCATGTCGAGCTTGGTCTGCCCTTGGATCGTGATGCGCTTCGAAGCGTCGACGGCGACGTCGACCTTCATCGCGACGTCCTTCGCGACGCCGTGGATCGACAACTTGCCCTTCGCCGTGCCGCGCAGCTTCTGCGCCGCAGCGTCGACGCTCTCGGCTTCGAAGGCGGTCCACTCGAACACCAGCGTCGGGAACTTGGCGACGTCGAGGTGCTCGCGCATGACTTCGTCGCGATCCGCGAGGCCAGTGTCGAGCGAGCGGCTCTCGACCGTGATGCGGCCGCTCGCGCCGTCGGCGGGTCGCGCGAGGCACGCGACGAGTTCGCCTTCGATGCGCGAAGTCACCCCGCTGAAGTCGTGCAACGTGCTCTTCGCGTCGAAGCCGACGCGCGAGAGAGTCGGCACGACGGCGAAGCGAGTGCGTTGGTCGAACGCGAACGCGTCCGACGGCAGCTTGAACGAGAGGAAGCCCTTCTTCTTCGACCCGGACTCCTGCGGCGCTGCGACCGGCGCGGCGGGTTCCGGCTCGGGCTTCGAAGCACTCGCCGTCGCCGCTTCGGTATCCGCCGCGGAAGGCGGCGGTTGCTGAGGCGCGGGTTCCGCGGGCGAAGTCGAGTTCGACGCGACGTCCGGGTTCGCACTCGCGCCGTCCACGGGCCGGACGGCCGTCTTGCCTCCGGACGGCGCGGAGCCGGCGACGGGCGGCAACGCCGCGATCGCGTTCGAGAGCTCCACGCGGCTCGCGGCGAGCTCGGTGCGCACCGCGACGAGCTCGCGCTGCAGGTCCTCGACACGGCTCGTCAGCTCGCGCACCTCGACGGCGCGCTTCGCATCGTCGGTGGCGAGGCCATCGAGCACGTCCGCGACGCCACCGAAGCCATTCTCGAGGCCGCCGGCGAGCGCACGCAGGTCCTCGCGCAAGCCGGCGACGTCGGCGGCGACCGCGGACACCGGGTCGGGCCCGCGCGCCGCTTCGGGTTCGCCCATCACGACGTTGACGCGCGGCGGTACGAGCACGAGCGCCGCAACCGCGAGCGCTCCGACACCGAGCACCGCGGCGACTCCCAACCACTTGAAGAACTTGCCGTTCATGTCCGCTCCTCGTCGATAGATGCAACGCGCAGACCAACCCGTTCGTCGCGGGCGGAGGAGCACGCGACGCGCAGGGAAGTTGGACAACGCTCGCGGCCCATGGCAAGAGTTACACCGCCGATCGTTCTGGGCGCGCGACCGCGCAAGCGCTGGAGCGGAGCGGACACGTCGCGAGGGCCCTGCAAGCGAGTTCCCCGGCTTGGCACGGCGCGTGCGCGCCTCCGGGTTCCGATGAACGCGCGTCCACCGCTCGAGTCCGCCGCGAAGCCGACGAATCAGGGCCCGCGTGCTGGTCGACGCCTGGCGTGGATCGTTCTCGTGCTGACGACTCTCGCGGCGCTGACCGTCTTCGCCGCGACGCGCCACGCGCGGCTCGCCGTCGACGTCGAGAACCGCTCGATGAAGTCGGTCGGCACGCCGGAAGCCGACGCGCTCGCGCGCCGCGTCTCGGGCTTCGGCGACGACGCCGTGTTGCTGTGTCTCGTCGAAGCGAGACCGCTCGCGCCGTTCTCGGAACCCGAGCGGACCGCGCTCGACGCGTTCGAACGGCGACTCGCGTCGCTCGACGGCGTGCGAGCGGTGACGCGCGTGCCGCATGAGCGTGCGGACCTCGCTCCGTTGGCGATCGAGCTCCAACCGGGCTTCGAACGCATCGACGAGCTCGTCGCAGGCGTGCGGGCGAGCGCCGCGAGCGAACTTCCGAGTCCACTCCTCGCGTCCATCACCGGCCAACCCGCCGGCGAGCTCGCGATCGCGTCCGCAGTGCGTGCCGATCAGGCGCGAGTCGTGCCGTGGATCGCGCTCCTGCTCTTCGTGCTGCTCGCGGCGCTGTATCGCCACTTCGGCGTCGCGCTCGCCGTGCTCGCTCCGGCGGGCATGGCGATCGTGTGGACGCTCGCCGCGTACCAACTGCTCGGCCGTGAACTCGACCCGGTGTCGGTGATGTTGCCCGCCGTGCTGCTCACCGTCGGCGTCGCCGCCGGCGTGCACTACGTCGAGGCCTTCCTCGATCGGCTGCCGTTCGACGGCGATCGACTCACCTCCGCGACGCGCGCCGTCGACGACCTCGTCGAACCGGCGATGCTCGCCGCGTTGACCATCGTCGTCGGCTTCCTCTCGCTCGCGACGAGCCCGATCCCTGCGATCGTCGACTTCGGCGTGTTCTCCGCGCTCGGCGTCGCGTTCGCATTCGTCGCGTACGCGTTCGGCTTGCCAGCGCTGCTCGCGGTGCTCGGCCCGCGCACCCCGCCGCGCGGCACGGAACGGCGCGGCACGTGGACCGGCCGGATCGGCGAAAGCGCCGCAGGGTGGTTCGCTCGGCGCGCGACCGCCGTGCGTTGGGGCACGCTCGGCTTCGCGCTGCTTGCGTGCGGCTCTTGGGCGAAGCTCGAGTTCGACAACGAGCCGCTGCGCATCCTCGCCGCCGACGATCCGTTCCGGGTCGAGACCGAGCACGTCGCCGACACGCTCGGCGCCGTCGAGACGTTCGACGTGTTGGTGCCGGCCGGCTCGGCGCTCGCGGATCCGGCGCGCCTCGCGCTGTTCGCGGCGGGAGTCGCGGCGTTCGACGGCGTGGCGGGCTTCGCGGGCGATCCGCTCGCGGCCAAGAACGGCGATCGTTTGCTGCGTTTCCTGCTCGCACGCGCCGGCAGCCGCGAACGTGAACCGCTCTTCGCGCACGTCGAGGAACTCGCGGGTGCGCACGGCGCCGACGACGTGCGTGCGACCGGCACCGCGGTGCAGATCGCCCGCGATTCGGGCGCGCTGGCCCGCGGCCAGGTCTACGGCTCGCTCGCGATGCTCGGCGTGCTCTTCGCGCTCTTCTGGTTCGGATTGAAGAGCGCGCGCCGCGCCGCGATCGCGTTGGTGCCGAACGTGCTGCCGTGCGTCGCCGTGTACGCAGCGATCGCCTGGCTCGACCGACCGGTCTCGGTCGCGACGGCGATGATCAGCTCGGTCCTGCTCGGCCTGATCGTCGACGACACGGTGCACTTGCTGCACGGCATCCGACACCTGCGCGACGAAGGCAAGAGCTCGCTCGCCGCGATCGAGACCGTCTTCCGCCGCAACGGCCGCGCCGTCGTCGTCACGTCGATCGTGCTCGCGGGCGGCTTCGCGGGCACGGCGCTCGGCGAGCTCGAGACGTCCTTCGAGTTCGGCGCCGTCGCGGCCGCGACGATCTTGGTCGCGCTCGTCGCGGACCTGGTCGTTTTGCCCGCTCTGCTCGTGGATCGGCGCGAACTCGCCGCGGAAAGGTCGCGCCATGGTTGAGCGCCGCTTCGACGTCGTCATCGCGGGTGCCGGCCCCGCGGGTTCCACGCTCGCGCAGCGACTCGCCGAGTTCGGTTGGAGCGTCGGTTTGGTCGAGAAGCGCCGCTTCCCGCGCCCGAAGGTGTGCGGCGAATTCCTGAGCCCCGAGTGCCAGCCCATCTTCGCGGAACTCGGCGTGTTGGACGAGATCCACGCTCGCGGAGCGCGCCGCGTGCGCGGGCTCGAGCTCAATGGTTGGAGCCACGCCGCCCTCGGTCGCTATGGACCGATCGGGCGCGTCGAACCGCCGGCATCGCACGGACTCGCGTTGCGCCGCGAGGTGCTCGACCAGTTGCTGCTCGACCGGGCCGTCGCGACCGGACGCGTCGAGTGCTTCGCCGAAACCGAGGTGCGCTGGCTGATCCGCGACCAGGGGCGGGTCGAAGGACTCGTCGCGCGCACGCGCGACGGCGAGCCGCTCGCCTTGCACGCGAGCTTCACGATCGGCGCGGACGGGCAGCGCTCGCGGATCGCCGAGGAACTCGGCGTCCGCGAACCGCTCGAGTGGCTGGACAAGCTCGCGCTCTCGGTGCACCTTGCCGACGTTGCCTGGGACGATGTCGCCGAAGTGCACTTCTTCGATCGCGGTTATTTCGCCTGCGCGCCCGTCGACGACGGAAGGGTGTGCATGAACCTCGTGGTCGATCGCCAGGCCTATCGCGAAGCCGGGCTCGGCCCGAACGGCTACTTCGACGCGATGCTCGCGCGCGCGCCGAAGCTCGCTCAGCGCGTGCGCGGACCACTCGCCGCGGCGAAAGTGACCGGGCTCGGTCCGCTCGCGTGCCGCACCCGCGCGCAGACGTTCGACGGCGCGGCGCTCGTCGGCGACGCGTGCGGCTACGTCGACCCGGTCACCGGTGAAGGCGTGTTCTTCGCCTTGGTCGGCGCGAAGCTCCTCGCCCGCGAACTCGATCGCGCCTTGCGCGCGGGCCGCACCGACCGCGCGGCGCTCGACGGCTACGTCGCCGGTCGCAGCGAACACATCGCGCCGCGCGCGAACGCCGCGAAGCTCCTGCAGCGCGGCCTCGCGCACCCGCGGCTCAGCCGGGCGATCCTCGCAGCGATCGCGGCGAGGCCCGGACTCGCCGACCTCGCGGTCGCCGTCGCGGGCGACTACGTGCCGCTCTCGGAGCTCCTCCGTCCGACGGTCTGGGGTCGCGCGCTCACCCGCCGCAAGACGGCGGATTCGCGAGCGTGAAAGCGAAGACGCTCTCCATCGTCGTCGTGCCGCTCGCGCTCGCGACACTGGCATTGATCGCTCGCGAGCTCACGCGCGAGACGCCGAGCGCGCCGACGCCGGGAAGCGGCTCGCCGCTCGTGCCTCGCGCGGTCATCGCCCTGATCGAGCGACGCTTGCCGAAGTCCGTCGACCTCGCCGTCGATCCGCACGCGAGTTCCGCGCGGATCGTCGCGGCGTCCGCCACGAGCGCGACCGGCGACGGTGCCGCCGACGCACGGGCATTCGACGTCGAGGGCCGACTCGCGTTCGACGGCGAAGGCGAGCTCTCGCACTTCGAACTCTCGCTCGCGCCGCGTACGCAGGACGGCGCAGCGCCGAACGCACCGACGTTGAAAGTGCTCGCGACGAACATGCGCTCTCGCACGACTCCGGCCGACGCGCTCCGCGCCGCCACGGTCGAAACCCGTGTCGCCTGCGCCGCGGCGAGCGCGAACGTCGAGTTCGACGTGCGCTGGACCGCGCTGCCCGATGGCGGAGTCGCCGTCCAAGGCGAAGGCCGCGCGCCACGCGCGAGTTTCGGCTTGCCTCGCGACGAGGGCCTGCCGATGCTGCACGGCCCGTCGGACGCGATCTTGGCTTTCGAGCTCTTGCTCGCGCGACGCGACTGACACCGTGTCGAACGAAGCGAAACTCGCCGGCGCAGGCGCCGCGGTCGGCCACTTCACGCTCGTGCGCAAGCTCGGCGCCGTGTTCGCCGTGCTCGCGCTGATGCTCGCCGCGATCGGCGCCATCGTCATCTACCAGGTGCGCTCGATCCTGCACAACTCCGAGCAGGTCGTCGAAGAACAACGCGAGAGCTCGTACACGCGCGAGCTGCTGCGCATCGCACGTTCGATCCACAACCACGCGGCCTTGCACGACCTGGTCGGGCCCACCGGCGATCCCGAACGCGTGCGGATCGTCGACGAGCTGTTGACGGACGCGCGCAACTCGCTCGCGATCCTCGCGCGCGGTCCTGGCCCCCACGATCCTTCCGAAGCGCAGCACGTCGAAACCGAAGAGCGCCTCTTCGTCACGGCCGGCACGACGATCGAAGAACTCGATGACGCGCTCGAGGCCGGCGACGAGCAACGGATCGACGCCATCGCGTCCGACTTCGTGAAGGCGTCGCACGACCTGCACGAAGAGATGCGTGAAGAAGCGCAGCGCTCGCTCGCCGACCTGCGTGAACACGGCGACCGCATGCGCTCCGGTGTCGCTTGGCTCGTGGCGGCCACGTTCGTCGTGCTGCTCGCGTTGACGTGGCTCGTGCAACGCGTGATCGTGCGCCCGTTGCTGACGCTTCGCGAAGGCGCGACGCGAGTCGGCGCCGGCGACTTGAGTCATCGCATCGACATCCAGAGCTCCGACGAGATCGGCGCGCTCGCGGCCGAGTTCAACCACATGGCCGGCGAGCTCGGCTCGATGAAGAGCGGGCTCGAGGAACGCGTCCGCAAACGCACCGAGGAGTTCGTGCGCGCCGCACGGCTCGCGAGCGTCGGTACGCTGGCGGCCGGAGTCGCGCACGAGATCAACACGCCGCTGGCGTCGATCGCGTCGTGCGCCGAAGGGCTCGAGCGGCGCGTGAAACTGGGCACGGCGACGCACGAAGAGCAGACCGAGTACCTGCGGATCATCGCCAACGAAGCCCATCGAGCGCACGAGATCACCTCGCGACTGCTCGAGTTCGGGCGGCAAGTGCCCGGCGAGAAAGTCGACTTCCAACTGCAGGAGCTGATGCGCGAAGTGGAGCTGCTCCTGCGGGCCCAATTCGCCGAACGCGCGCTCGCGCTCGACTTCCGTTGCGGCGCGTCGTTGCCGCGCGTGCACGGCAATCCTTCGGAGTGCAAGCAAGTCGTGCTCAACCTGATCCAGAACGCGGTCGACGCCAGTCCGCACGGCCAGCCGATCCGCGTCGAATGTCACGAACGAGACGGTTGGGTCACGCTCGAAGTCGAGGATCGCGGCCCCGGCATCCCGCCCGAACACGTCGAGCGCATCTTCGATCCGTTCTTCACGACCAAGGAAGTCGGCAAGGGCACGGGGCTCGGACTCGCGATCGTCGCACGAGTCGTCGAAGACCACGGCGGCACGATCACGGCAGAGAACACGGGGCACGGTGCGCTCTTCCGAGTGCGCGTGCCCGCCGCGAAAGGCACGAGCGCTTGAAGAAACTGAAGGTCCATTTCGTCGAGGACGACGCGACTCTGCGCACGGTGCTCGCGCGTGAACTCGGGGAGCTCGGGTTCGAAGTCACGGCCTCCGCTCGCGCCGAAGGCGTGCTCGATGCGGCGCGCGCGGCGCCGCCGGACGCCTTCCTGATCGACCTCAAGTTGCCGGGCAAGAGCGGGCTCGAACTCCTGCGCGAGTTGCTCGCAGCGGATCCGCACACGCAGGTCGTGATGCTGACCGGACACGGTGCGGTGCCCGAAGCCGTCCAAGCGATGCGGCTCGGCGCGCACGACTTCCTGACCAAGCCGGCGCGACTCGACGTGCTAGAGCAAGTGCTCAGGCGCGCGGCCGAGAAGCGCGGCCTCGCGCTCGAGAATCGCCGCCTCCGCCGCGTGCT
The DNA here is from genome assembly GCA_023150475.1 of Planctomycetota bacterium. Lineage (GTDB taxonomy): Bacteria > Planctomycetota > UBA1135 > UBA1135 > JACRIN01. The sequence goes on along the minus strand of JAKLKU010000007.1, from coordinate 168,102 downwards.
CGACGGCCAAGGTGGTGCGCCGGAACTCGTCGGATCGTCGCCGCCGATGCAGGAGCTCCGCCGCGTCATCGAACGTGTCGCGAAGAGCGACGTCAGTCTGGTCGTGCAAGGCGAGAGCGGCACCGGCAAGGAAGTCGTCGCGCGCAACGTGCACGCCCTCGGCGCGCGCGCCGCGGCGCCGTTCGTGGTCGTCAACTGCGGCGCGATCCCGGCGAGCCTGTTCGAAAGCGAGCTCTTCGGGCACGAACGCGGTGCGTTCACCGGCGCGGAGCAGCGCCGCATGGGACTCTTCGAGGCCGCGGACGGAGGCACGCTCTTCCTCGACGAGATCGGCGAACTGCCGCGCACGGTCCAGCCGGCGCTCTTGCGCGCTCTGCAGTTCGGCGAAGTGCGTTCGGTCGGCGCCGAGAGCGTGCGCCGCGTCGACGTGCGGGTCATCGCGGCCACCAACCGCGACTTGCGCGAGCTCGTGCGCAACGGCGAGTTCCGCGAGGACCTCTACTACCGCATCGCGGCGCTCGACGTGACGGTGCCGCCGCTGCGCGCGCGCCGCGCCGACATCCGAGCACTCGCAGTGAACTACCTCGCCCGGTCCGGCCACGTCGTCGCGATCGACGAAGCCGCTTTCGACGCGCTCGAGCGTTACGACTGGCCGGGAAACGTGCGCGAGCTCGAGAATACGCTCGAACGCTTGTGCTTGCTCGTCGACGACGCGCGCATCGACGGAGAGACGGTCTCGAAGCAGCTCGCGCGCAACGAAGAGGCGTCAGGGCCTCTGCCGACGCTCGACTTGCACGTGCTCGAACGAATCGCCGTCGTCGAAGCGCTCGCGGCGTTCAAAGGCGACAAGCGAGAAGCGGCGAAGGCACTCGGCGTGTCGCTGAAGACGCTCTACAACCAGATCGATCGCCACGGGCTGCGCAAGAAGCCCGTGACCGACACTCCGCCTCCCGCGTGAATCAGCGCTGGCGCGTGAGTTCAGCCCTCGCGCGCAGTCCTTCGCCTTCGAATTCGAGCCCGAACTCGCCGCGGACGAAGCCTTCGATCGCGCGCGGCAACCCGGGACCTTTCGTCGGCGCGCCGGGCGAGCCGTAGTCGGTCGACGCGAAGGTCTGAGCCGTCTCGTCCCAACGAAACGTGCCGCCGCTCGGCGACACGAGCCGCACGCCGAAGAAACGCTCGTGCAGGGCAAGCGCATCCTGCTCCGGGAAGAGGCGTTTCCACTCGTCGAGGATCGGGATCGGCGACCACGCCGCACGGGCGACTTCGTGCTCCAGTGACTCACCGCCGAACGTGCCGAGGACGTCGAGCGCGCCGCGCTCGACGCGCAAGCCCGTGCTCTTGCCGAGCCATCCGGTCACGAACTCCTCGGCGCCGGCCTTGCGAGCGTCGTAGCGCTTCAACGCGCGCTGCAGCACGTCTTCGCGCAGCGACACGATCAGAGCCTTCGGCAACGTCGCGTAGTACACCGCGGCTTCGGCCACGGCTTCGCCCCAGTCGACGTCTTCGTCGACCGAGACGCGCACGTAGGTGTGTCCCTCGAACTCTCGCGTCTGCCACGTCGTCAAGTCGGGCGCCGCTTGATTGGCGATCGTCCGAAGCCCCGTCATGAAGGCCGCGAGCTTCAGTGGATCCTTCACTTCGCAATGCAGGGCGACGGGCAGCCGATAGAACGTCTCGCTCAACGCGCGCTCGAGCTCCCCCTGCTTCGAGAGCTCTTCCCAGAACGGGTCGCGGTCGGCGTAGAGCGCGATGCCATCCCCGAGCCACGCGAGTGGATCGGCGCCGAGCTCGCCGCCGACGGCGCCCGAGAGGAAGTTGCCGAACTCCGATTTCGCGTCGAACGCGGTCGCGAAGTGCAACAGCGCTTCGGGGTGCGGATCGCCTGCGTGCGGCGCAAGCTTCGCGTCGCCGGCGAACTGACGGAACTCGCGATAGTCGGTGGTCGCCGTGAGCGGCATGATCGTCACGTCGGCCGCGAGCTTGCCGGCGTCGAACGAGAGCCGGATCGCGATTGGATCGAACACGGTGCTCCAGCGGCGTTGGAAGGTCTCGCGGAACGTCTCGTACGCCCGCTTCTCGCTCGCGCTGACCTTGTCGAGAGAGAGTTCGGCGAGCGGCGTGAGGAACGTCATCGTCCCCCACGTCGGCGACCGGACTCCGTCCTTCGACCACAAGAAATCGGCGCTGACCGCGAACTCCGAATCCGCCGCGGACGCACCGTCGCCGACGCGCCCCGCGGCGAGATCTCCGAGGTGCCGGCACTGGATCTCCGCCATCGCGGCGGCCGCACGGACGCGCCGCGAGTCGCCGATGCGCGCGCGCGGACCGGCCCAGCGGCGGATCGTCGCGTCGGAGAGCACGAGGAACGCGCTTTCGCCGGGCTCACCGCGTTCGTAGCGATTGCGGAACCAGACGTACTCGTCGGTGCTCGCAAGGCTCGGCGTGCGCCCCGCGAGCGCGTCGGCGACGCGCCGCAACGAATCGACGGAGTTCGAGACGGCGAGCACGTCGCCGAACCGAGCGACGAACGACGACACGCGGCGGTCGGCCGTGTGCACGCCTTTGTACCGCGAACCACCGAGATCGCCTTCGTTCTTCCACGCGCCGCGTTTCTCCGCTTCGGCTTGCCGCGCCGCGAGGTAGCCCTCGAGCACCGCGGGTTGTTTGCACTCGAAGAGCACGGTCACGTCGGTGCCGGCGCGGACGAACGGGTCGCCGCCCGTCAGAGCGACGCTCGTCACGACGGTCGGTCCGAGCAGCCGCGCGACGGCGGAGAGCGGCAGGCAGAGTTGCTCTTGGTAGCGGTCCTTCGTGCGCGCGTCCTGCACGTCCGCGGCGAAGAACTCGAGCAGCGGCGTGCCGCTGCGGTCGAGCTCGTCGACGACTTCGGTCAACGCGGCGAACGACGGGAAGAACACGGCGTGTTGATCGGACGGGATCGACTTCGCGAGCGGATCGAGCTCGGGCTCGAGCCCCACGACGAGCGCCTTCCAATCCATGGCGCGCGTGGTCACGCCTTCGAGCGAGTCGATCGGCACGTCGAGAGGCTCGTTCTCGAACGCGCGCAACTCGCGATCGAGGTCGAGGTTCTCCGCGACGGCCTTCGCGCCGCTGAAGAGCTCGAGCGTGGCGTCGAGTGCCTGCGCGCGCGTCGGCACGCCGTCGAGCGACTCGACGCCCCCCGCGCCGCGCTGTCTGCGCGCCCACGCGGCGCGGTGGCGGAACCACGCTTCGCCGGGCAGGTCTCGACGATCGAGCCGGGCGTAGTGCTCCTCCATCGCTTCGAAGTAGCGCGCACGCGGATCGGGCGAAGCATCGGGCTGCGCCACGCGGAAGCGGTGCATCGTCAGGCCCTGCCAATCGCGCGTCGGCATCCACAATCGTCCCGTGACCGGCGCATCGCTCGTCAATCGCAGTGCGAGCGCGGGCACGTCGGTGACCCACTCACGCGTTCCGGCGTTCGCCGCGTCGACGTAGTCGAGGTATGCCTCGCCGGGCACGTCGAGCACGACGTAGGGCGCGCGGACGTCCTGGACCCAGCTCCTGCGCCAGTCGAGTGATCCCGGAGGGGCGGGCCGTTCGCCTTCGAACTCGAGGCCGTCGAACGGCACGTACACGAAACGCTCCTGTGCCCGCGCGAACCCGGTGAGGACAGCGGCGACGGCGAAGAGCGAGACGATCGGTCGGAGCAGGAGAGTGACTTGCATGGCGGACTCCTTGGGCGGACGGGCATCCGCCGACGCTCCATCGTCCATCGCGACGCGAGCGAAACCAACTCCGATTCCTGCGCAAACCGATTCGGTCGAGCGATCGATACGCCGCGCCGATGCTCGTGATCGGAACTCGTGCGTCGGACCCGGGTGAGCTTCGGCGGTAGAAGTCGGACCGCATGTTCACGCCGTTCGATCGTTCCGTGCACGAGGCGCTCGGTTTCGGATTGCTGCTCGCCGGGTTCCTCGGCGGCGCGAGCCTGGGGCTCGGTTTCCTCCGCGAGGGCTTCCTCGGCGGCTACGGATCGCCGCGGCGGCGGCTCGTGCGGCTCGCGCACATCGCTGCGGTCGCGCTCGGGCTCGTGAACCTGGAGTTCGCGCGCTCGGGCGCCGCCGCGGACGGACTCGCGTCGCTCGGGTTCGCGCTCGGCGCAGTCGCGATGCCGTTCGCGTGCCTCTGCGTCGCGTGGACGAAGCGCCTCTACTTGGTGTTCGCCTTGCCGGTGCTCGCACTCGTGCTCGCCGCCGGTTCGGCCTTGAAAGGAGTTCTCGCATGAAGATCGGTTTCCTCGCGTTGAGCGGCATCCGTGCGCACGATCCGAAGCTCCTCGAGCTCGGGCTGACGCTCCCTGGATTCGTCGAACGTTCGAAACAAGTCGCCGCATTGCCGAGCCTCGGCCTGCTCTACCTCGCCGCCGTGACGCCGAAAGGTCACGAGCTCGCCTACTTCGAGGCGCCGCGCGCCGGCGACGAGCCCGACGAACTGCTCGCGTGCGACCTCGTCGCGATCAGCACGTTCTCCGCGCAGAGCTTCGAGGCGTACGCGATCGCCGATCGACTGCGCAACGCCGGCGTGACGGTCGCGATCGGCGGGTTGCACGCGACCGTGTTGCCGCACGAAGCGTTCGCTCACGCCGACCACGTGGTCGTCGGCGAAGGCGAACACGTCTGGCCCGCGCTCGTCCGCGCCGTCGAGCGCCGCGAGCCCGGTCGCATCTGGCGCGCGAGCGAATTCGGCCCTGTCGACGTCGCGGCCTTGCCCGTCCCGCGGTACGACTTGCTCGGCGCGCGGCCGTACAACCGCTACACGGTGCAGACGTCGCGCGGTTGCCCGTGGCGCTGCGAGTTCTGCGCGTCGAGCGTGATGCTCTCCGAGCGTTACCGGCGCCGGCCGGTCGAACACGTGGTGCGCGACGTCAAGGCGATCCTGGAACTCCGTCCGGACGCGTTCCTCGAGCTCGCCGACGACAACACGTTCGTCGACAAACGCTGGGGCAAGGAACTCGCGCGCAGCCTCGGCGAACTCGGCGTCAAGTGGTTCACCGAGACCGACGTCAGCGTCGCGGACGATCCCGAGCTCGCCGACCTGCTCGCGGAAAGCGGCTGCCGTCAGCTCCTGATCGGTCTCGAGAGCCCGGACGCGTCGGCGCTCGGCGGACTCGAAGCGCACGGGGACTTCAAGTCGCGCCGCGCGGCGGACTACCCGCGCGCGATCGACGCGCTGCAGTCGCGCGGCGTCACCGTCGACGGTTGTTTCGTGCTCGGGCTCGACCGCCAAGGACCGGAGATCTTCGACCACGTGCTCGACTTCGCACGCCGCACGGCGCTCTACGAAGTGCAGATCACGTACCTCACGCCGTTCCCGGGTACGCCTCTGTACGCGCGGCTCGAACGCGAAGGGCGTTTGCTGACGCCCGGGCGTTGGGACTTGTGCACTCTGTTCGACGTCACGTACCAGCCAGCGCGGATGTCGCCGGACGAGCTGCGCGCCGGATTCCACGAGCTGACGCGCAAGCTCTACTCGCACCGCGCGTTGCGCGAGCGGCGCGCCGCGTTCTTCGCGCGGCGAGCGGGCTGAGACGCTACTTCTTCGCCTTGCCTTGTTCGGCGACCGCCTTCTCGCGCGCGGCGAGTTCGGCCGCGTCCGCGAGGTAGAAGCTCTTCAGCGGCTGCAGGTCGTCGGAGAGCTCGTACACCTTCGGCACGCCGGTCGGGATGTTGAGCTCGACGATGTCCTGATCGGAGATCCGGTCGAGGTGCTTCACGAGCGCACGCAGACTGTTGCCGTGCGCCGCGACGAGCACACGCTTACCCGCCTTCAGTTGCGGCACGATCTCGCGTTCCCAATAGGGCACGACACGCGCGACGGTGTCCTTCAACGACTCCGACATCGGTTTCTCGTGCGCCGCGAGGCCGGCGTAGCGCCGATCGTGCGACGGGTTCTTCGCGTCCTGCGGTTCGAACGCAGGCGGCGGGATGTCGTAGCTGCGGCGCCAGATCTTGACTTGCGCTTCGCCGTGCAGCGCGGCGGTCTCCGCCTTGTTGAGGCCGGAGAGCGAACCGTAGTGACGCTCGTTCAACTGCCACGCGCGCGTCACCGGGATCCACATCAAGTCCATCTCCTCGAGCGTCAGCCAGAGCGTCTTGATCGCTCGCTTCAGGAGTGACGTGTGGGCGAGGTCGAACGTGTAACCGGCGCTCTTCAGGCGCCGGCCCGCCTCCGCGGCTTCCGCGAGGCCTTTCTGCGAAAGCGGCACGTCGACCCAGCCGGTGAAGCGATTCTCCTGGTTCCAAACGCTTTCGCCGTGACGGACGAGGACGAGTTGTTTCATGGCGGGTGCTCAGGAAAGGTGGGACTGGATCGCCGCGGTCACCGAGGACGAGAGCTCGGCCGATCGCATCCGCATGCGGTCGCACGCGGCGAGCTTCTCCGCGACGTACGCGGCGTCCTTGATCGACAACGCGTTGATCTTCACGTTCAGGAACGCGCCTTCGAGCGCGGCGGCGACGCAACTCGCGCCGACGGCACAATCGCTCGCGAGATTCTTGTTGATGTCGCGTGCACCCGCCGCGGCGAGCTCGAGAGCTTGCAGCGCGAGGCGCATGGTCTCGAAGGGCACCTCGAGCGCGCCTTTCAACGCACTCTGGATCGCGGCCGTCCGCGCCGACTTCTCGGCGTCGTTCGACTTCGGCAGCCCGAACGCGGCCGTGACGGCGTCGTACGCGCGCGAGTCGCCATCGACGAGCGCGAGCGCTTGCGGACGGAGCTCGTCGAGCTCCTTCACGCGGCTCGCCATCGCCGCTTCGACCGCGACGAACTTCTCGCCGGACGTGAAACGAAAGGCCATACTCACGAGCGCTGCGCCACTTGCGACCAGGAAGGCGGCTTGACTGCCGCCACCCGGAGTCGGCGTGCGCGCGGCGAGCTTCTCGGTGAAAGCCGTGAGCGACAGATCGATCAGTTGCGCTCGAGGAGAATGCGTTTCAGGAGGCATCGCGATGCAGGGCTCGAAGGACGTTCGGAAGCAGCGAAAGAGCTCGGGATTCTATCGCGCGGGTGCGGCACTCGCGCTCGTCTGCCTCGGCGCGTGCTTCACGACGCCGGTGACCGGCCGCAAGTCGTTCAACCTGACTCCGGTGTCGAGCGACAAGACGATCGGCGCGGACACGTACCAAGAAATGCTGAAGACGGTGAAGCTCGCCGACAGCGATCCGAAGTACGCCGCCGAGTTCGCGATGGTGAAGCGCTGTGTCGATCGGTTGGTCGCGGTCGCCGACGATCCGGGCGGCTTCGAGTGGGAAGTGCACTTGATCGACGATCCGAAGACCGTGAACGCTTGGTGTCTGCCCGGTGGGAAGATGGCGGTCTACACCGGCATCCTGCCCGTGACGAAGGACGAGACCGGCCTCGCCGTGGTCATGGGCCACGAGATCGGCCACGCGGTCGCGCGTCACGGCACCGAACGCATGAGCAGCGAGGGTTTCCTCGACGTCGGTCTCCAACTGATCGGACTCAAGTACCAGAGCGTGCAGCAGTACACCGAGTACATCGGCGCCGCGAAGACGCTCTTGATCTCGCTGCCGTGGGGACGCGAGCAGGAACTCGAGGCCGACGAGATCGGGCTCATGTACATGGCGCGCGCCGGATACGACCCCGACCAGGCGGTCGAGTTCTGGAAACGCATGGCGGAGCAGTCGGGCGGCTCTCCGCCCGAGTTCCTTTCGACGCACCCCTCCGACGAGACGCGGATCGCCGGGTTGAAGGACAACCTCAAGAAGGCGCGCGCGATCTACGCCGGGAAGAAGAGCTGGAAGCCCGGCGGCGAAAACTCCAAATAGCTGCCGTGTAAAGACTTACAACAACGTCCAAAGGTCGGGCTAGGGCTCTGCCGGGCACTTCCTTAGGGTGTCGCCCGTCGCCCTGGCACCCCCGGAACACCTTCCGAGGCCACTGGACGTTGAAAGTCGAGAGCGCCGAGCACATCCCCGCGCCTGACCCGCTGCGAGGGTCGCAAACGCCGACCCTCGGCGAGAGCTTCGTCCGCGCGCGGACGCGAACGGGCACGGGCCGCGGTCCGACGACGGAGCCGACCCGCGAATGAAGGTCGCCTTCGTCACGCCCGAGTTCGACCCGCTGGTGGCGAAGAGCCAACTCGCGGAGTTCTCGCGCGCGCTGCCGCAGGCCCTGGTCAGCGTCGGCGCCGACGCTCGAGTCTTCACGCCGCGCACGCAGGCGACCAAGGTCGACGGGCTCACCGATCTCGCGCTCGTGGGCCACGTCCAGGTGAAGGATGGCGACACGCAGTCACGCTTCTCCGTCGAGACGGCGACTTCGAACGGCGTGCGGATCGTGTTGCTCGGCCACCCGACGTACTTCGCGAGTCGCAACCTGTACGGCAACGACGAAGGGCCGTACCCGGACAACTGGCGACGGTTCGCGGCGTTCTCGCGCGCCGTGCTCGAGAGCTTCGCGCTGCTCGGCTTCGAGCCGGAGATCGTGCACTGCACCGACTGGACGACCGGGTTGCTGCCGATCCTGCGCGAGCTCGAGTACGAAGCGCGCGCCGAGCATCCCGCGTCCAAGGCCGGCACGTTCTTCCAGATCCACAACTTCGCGATGCAGGGGCTCTTCGAGCGTCAGATCCTGACGCACGTCGGCTTGCCCCTGCGCCTCTTCCAGTTCCACGGCGGTCTCGAACTGCATGGGAAGGTGAGCTTCCTGAAAGCAGGTTGCGAGTTCGCGACGATCCTCGGCACGCATTCCGCGGCGCACGCGCAGCGCATCCAGCAACAAGATCGCGGCTACGGGCTCGAGGACACGTTCCGGCGGCGCGCGAAGGAGCTCGTCGGCATCCCGAGCGGCATCGACTACCAAGCGTGGAACCCCGAGGACGATCCGCACCTCGCCGAAGGCTACTCGCTGAAGGACAAGCAGCTCGCCGGCAAGAAGAAGTGCAAGCTCGCGCTCCAGACGCAGCTCAACCTCGACAAGGGGCCGCGCACCGAGATCGCGGCGATGATCGGCCGGTTCGACGCGGACAGCGGTTTCGAGCTGCTCTCCGAGATCCTGACCGCCGTGCTCGAGCGCAACGTCGAAGTCGTCTTGATGGGCGGCGGACACCCCGACATCCACGCGCGGCTGCGCACGATCGAGACGACGTTCGTCGGCAGATTGCGGGTGATCGAGGGCTACAACGTGCCGATGGCGCACCTGGTGATGGGCGGCGCGGACGTGTTGCTCCTGCCGTCGCACTACCAACCGGGCAACGCGCTCGCCGCGATCGCGATGCGCTACGGCGTGGTCCCGGTGATCTTCGGCGCGAGCGGGCTCGAAGACTACGTCGCCGACCTCGGCACGAACCCGCGCGGAGGCACGGGCTTCCACTTCCAGACGTTCACGTCCGCCGGGCTGCTCGAAGGCATCGACAAGACGCGCGCTCACTACAAGGACGCCGAAGAATGGCGCAACACGGTGTTGCGCTGCATGAAGCAGGACTTCTCGTGGCAAGCGACCGCCGAGGAGTACCTGAAGGCGTATCGCCGCGTCACGCGGCGCACCAAGCCCGCCGAACCGAACGGCGCGAGCTCGCGAGCACACGAGAAGCCGCACGACAAGCCGGCGAAGGTCGCCGAACGCGCGTTGCGCCCCGAGAAGATGCCGCGAGCCCCGTCGAAGCCGGCCCCCAAGGCGCCGTCCAAACCGGCCACGAAACCCGCCGCGAAGTCGCAGGCCAAGCCCGCGGCGAAATCGAATCGCTCGCCGAAGTCCAACGCACGATGAGTTCGGCAAACGAAGTCCGAGTCGGCATCGATGTCGGCGGCTCGGCGATCAAAGCGGGTCGGATCGGCGCCGACGGTGCGATCCAGGCGGAACAGAACTGGGAGGCGCCGCACTTCGAGCGTGGACCGAGTCACGTGCTCGACGGCATCGCGGAACTCGCGCGTGGGCTGCACGTCGAGCGCGCGCTCGGCATCGGCGTGCCTGGTCTCCTCGATCGCGCGCGCGGCTTCCTGATCGAGAGTCCGAACCTGCCGAGCTTCAAGGCGCTCGACGTGAAAGGCGAACTCGCGAAACGGCTCGGCCTCGAACCGGCGCGCGTGCACGTCGAGAACGACGCGAACGCTGCAGCGGTCGGGGAGCAGTGGCTCGGCGGTGCGCGTGGCGAACGCGATGCGCTCGTGCTGACGCTCGGCACCGGGATCGGCGGCGGCTTGATCCTCGATGGCAAACTCTTCGCCGGCGAAGGCATGGCCGGCGAAGTGGGCCACGTCGTGATCGACCCCGGCGGCCGCGACTGCGGCTGCGGTCGCAAGGGCTGCGTCGAACAGTACGCGTCTGCCACGGCGGCCCGCCGGCGCGCGCTCGAAGCGGGTCTGCCGCGTGAGGCCCCGGGCGACCTGAAGCTGCTCGCCGAACGCGCGCGCACGGGCGGCGCACAGGAACGCGCACTGCTCTTCGCGATCGGTCGCGACCTCGGTCGCGGTCTCGGACCGGTGCTGTGCTTGCTCGACATCCGCTGTTTCGTCTTCGGCGGCGGCTTCTCCGCGGCGCTCGACGTGCTCGAACCCGGCATCCGCGCGGGCATCGAGGAGCGCAGCTACGGCGACCGTCAGCATCACGTGCGCCTGCAACGCGCGACGCTCGGTCCGAAGGCCGGTTGGATCGGCGCCGCGAAGCTCGCGTTCGGCTGATCCTCCGCCCGAGCGCGTCGGCAGAAGATGCTCGGCGTGCCGAGCGGGCTCGCAACGCTGGGCCGACGGCGCGCGACGACACCGGACCCCGCGCGGCACGCGATGTGGAGTCCGCGGCGCGCCAAGGAGTAGCATGCCCCACCTCCCGATGCCCGACGCCACGCTGATCGAAGTTCGCGACCTCACCAAGACCTACGGCGGCAAGCTCTTCAAGAAGGGCTTCCGCGCGCTCGACGGCGTCTCGATCTCCGTCGGACCCGGCAGCGTGTTCGGCCTGCTCGGCCCGAACGGCGCCGGAAAGACGACGCTGGTCAAGATCCTGCTCGGCCTCGCGCATCCGAGCACCGGCGAAGCTCGGCTCTTCGGCGAGCCCGTGGGTGCCGTCGCGCCGCGCGCGAGGATCGGCTACTTGCCGGAAGCGCACCGGCTGCCGCTCTATCTCACCGGTCGCCAGGTGCTCGAGCTCTTCGGCCAGATGTGCGGCCGCGACCTCGATTGGGTCAAGGCGCGCGTCGCGCGGTTGCTCGAGCTCGTCGACATGACCGGTGCCGCCGATCGCAAGGTGCGCGAGTACTCGAAGGGCATGCAGCAGCGCATCGGCCTCGCGCAGGCGCTGATCCACGACCCCGATCTCGTGATCCTCGACGAACCGACCGACGGCGTCGACCCAGTCGGGCGCGCGGCGATCCGCGAAGTCGTGCTCGACCTGAAACGCGCGGGCAAGACGATCTTCATCAACTCGCACCTCTTGATGGAGGTCGAGCTCGTCTGCGACCGCGTCGTGATCATGGACAAGGGCCGGATCGTGAAACAGGGCACGATCGGCGAGCTCACGCCGCGCACCGGACGCGTCAGGTTCGAGCTCGCGCCCGTGCCTCCGAACCTCGAGACGATCCTCGCCGGGGTCGGCAGCGGTCTGGTGCTCCAAGAACAAGGCTGCGAGCTGCACGCGAACGATGCGGAGATCGACGTCGCCGTCGATCGACTGCGCGCGGCGGGCGTCTCGATCCGCGGGCTCGAAGCGCGTCGCATGAACCTCGAACAAGCGTTCATCGAGACGGTGACGAAGGAGCGCGCATGAACTCGAACGTCACCCGCGCGCTGTTCCGCGACGCCTTCGCGCAGGTCGTCGACAACCGCGTGTTCAGGATCCTGTTCGTGATCCTCTGCGTGCTCGTCCTGCCGACGTTCCTGATCGGCGCGAGGCCGGAGCACCTCACGGTGCTCTTCGTGTGGGACTACGAGTACGACCGAGTCTTCGGCTTCTTCGGCCAGATGGCCGGCAACGTCGAGCATCCCGACCGCGCGTTGATCCAAGCGACGCAGAAGCTCCTGACCGACGTCTTCGCGGGCTCGTTCGGGATCCTCTTCGGCATCGCCGCGACGGCGTTCTTCGTGCCGCGCATGCTCGAGAAGGGCGCGGCGGACGTCGTCTTCTCGAAGCCGGTGTCACGCTTCGCGCTGCTGCTGACGCGCTACTTCGCCGGACTGGTGTTCGCCGCCGTGCTCGCCACCGTGATGATCGGCGGCATGCACTTGGGCTTCCTGCTCGTCTCGGGCTGGAGCGATCCGGGCTTCCTGTGGTCGATCCCCATCCTGATCTACGTGTTCGCCGTCGTGCACGCCGTGTCGTGCCTGGTCGGCGTGTTCACGCGTTCGAGCGTCGCGGCGATGCTCGTCACACTCGTCTTCTACGCGTTCAACGGTTGCGTGCAGAACGCATGGCAGGCGACCGAGGCCACGCGCAACGACCCCGAAACGCTCGCGGAGGAAACCGAGGAGATCCGGGAGGAAGCCGGCGGTGCGTTCCTCGAGACGCTGTTCGTCACTCTCGACGTCGCGCACTACGTCCTCCCGAAGACGACCGAGGCGGACTTCATCGCGCGGAGCACTCGGCAGAAGCTCGAACGCCGCGGCTTCGAGTTCTGGGACCAGGAAACCGGCTTCTACATCGCCGAACCGCCCGACGGCTTCGTGCGCGAAGCGGGGTCGTCGATCGAAGGCAGCGGGCTCGCGTGGAGCGACGAAGCACAACCGAACGCGGCGCGCATCACGTTGTCCCGCGTGCTGCAAGCGGATGCTGGCTCGCGCCTCGGCGCCTCGAAGAAGTTCTTCGAGGAGCTGCAGAAGGACTCGCGCGTCACCGAAGCCGAGCGCGAGAAGGACAACCCCGGCACCCTGCGCAGTTACATCGTGCGTTGGATGCGCGCCGACGAAGGCACGGGCGGACGCAAGCACTACAAGCGCTTCTTCGAGAACGGCAAGTGGCTCTACACGCTGGAGTCGTTCGCCGACGTGCAGTGGCTTGCGAACGACGAGAACGAGCGGCGGATGACGCGGTTCCGTTGGCAGCTCAACACCGACGAATCCGACTCCGGCGCCGTCAACATCGAGTTCGGGTCGTCGGCGGGCACGGCGCTCGGCTTGCACAAGCGCTACGGCTGGGACGCACCGCTCAAGTACAACTACTTCTTCTCGATCGGCTCGACGCTCGGATTCATCGTCGTGGTGCTCGCGCTGGCGCAGTGGAAGTTGCGGCGCATGGATTTCTGATGCAAGGAGCCTGGATCGCCGAGTTGCGCGAGCTCTTGGGCCCGCGCGGGATCGTCGAGGACCCGACGAAGCTCTTCCCGTACGAAGCGGACGGCATCGTGCTGCTCCGGCGCCGGCCCGAGATCGTCCTGCTGCCGCGCACGACCGAAGAAGTCTCGCGCGTCCTGCGCATCCTGCATCGCGAGCGCGTGCCCGTCGTCGCGCGCGGCGCGGGCACGGGCCTCTCCGGCGGCGCGACGCCCGTCGACGGCGGCGTGGTGCTCTCGCTCGCGCGCATGCGCGACGTGCTCGCCATCGACACGGTCGATCGGGTGGCCCGCGTGCAAGCGGGGCTCGTCAACGTCGACTTGTCGCTCGCGTGCGCGAAACACTCGCTCTTCTACGCACCCGATCCGTCGAGCCAACAAGCCTGTACGCTCGGCGGAAACGTCGCGGAGAACTCCGGCGGCCCGCACTGCTTCCGCTACGGCAACACGACGCAGCACGTGCTCGGCCTCGTGATCGTGCTCGAGGACGGCACGGTGCTCGATCTCTCCGAGCCACGCGTCGACCCGCTCGGCTTCGACTTGATCGGACTCTTCGTCGGCAGCGAAGGCATGTTCGGAGTCGCGACCGAGCTGGTGCTGAAGCTCATGCCGAAGCCGGAGACCACCGAAACACTGCTCGCGATCTTCGAGAGCCTCGACGCCGCATGTGACGCCGTCAGCGACTTGATCCGCGCGCGCCACGAGCCGTCCGCGATCGAGATCCTCGACAAACTGACGATCGAAGCCGTCGAAGCGAGCGTCTACGCGGCCGGGTATCCGCGCACGGCGGAAGCGGTGCTGCTCTGCGACGTCGAAGGCACGCGCGTCGAGGTCGCGAACACGGTGGCAGGCATCCTCGAAGTCGCACGCGCGCGCGGAGCGATCGAGACCCGCACCGCGAAGTCCGAACTCGAGCGCAAACAACTCTGGGCCGGCCGCAAAGGCGCGTTCGGCGCGATGGGCCGGATCGCACCCGACCTGTACGTCGCCGACGTGTGCGTGCCGCGGACCCGCTTGCGCGAGCTCGTCGGTCACACGACGCGCATCGCACGCGAGAGGAACTTGAAGCTCGCGACCGTCTTCCACGCCGGCGACGGCAACCTGCATCCGAACATCGCCTACGACCGCCGCGATCCCGAAGAAGTGAAACGCGTGCTCGAAGCGGGCGACGAGATCATGCGCCTCTGCATCGAGTACGGCGGGTCGCTTTCCGGCGAACACGGCATCGGGCTCGAGAAGATGAAAGCGATGGAGTGGCTCTTCACGCGCGACGACCTCGCGACGATGTGCCGCGTGCGCGAAGCGTGGGATCCCGACCGGCGCATGAACCCGGGCAAGCTGATCCCGATGCGTGCGTGCCTCGAGACGAAACAAGCGCTCGTCCGGCCAGAGGAACGTCCGCACGCGGAGGCCCACCGATGAGTTCCGCGCTCGCACGCCTCCCCCACGAGCTCGACGCACGCGTCGCCGGCGTCGCCAGGCCGCATCCGAGCGCGCCTGAGCTGCCGCTCGTGATCCCACGCAACGTCGACGAACTGGTCGAATGCCTGCGCGCCGCGACGAGAGAGAAGCTCGCGCTCGTGCCGTGCGGTCTCGCGACGAAGCTCGCGTGGACTCGTGCGCCGGAGCGCGCCGACTGCTTGCTCTCGACGCGCGCGCTCGACGCGATCGTCGCGCACGAACCCGACGACGGCACGCTCGTCGCGCAGAGCGGCATCGCGCTCGCGACGTTGCGCGCGAGGGCGCGCGCCGGTGGACACTGGTGCACGCCGGACCTGCCGCGGCCGGAGACGTCGACGCTCGGCGGCGCGCTGGCGCTCGGCCGCTCCGGTGCCGACCGCACGCGTCACGCGCCGCTGCGCAACCACGTGCTCGGCATGACGGTGGCGCTCGCGGATGGCACGCTCGCGAAGAGCGGCGGCCGACTCGTCAAGAACGTGACGGGTTACGACTTGCAGCGGCTCTACACGGGCTCGCACGGCACGCTCGCGGTGATCGTCGACGCGGCGCTGCGGCTCTTCCCGGCGCCGGAGAGCGAAGCGTGGCTCGTGCGCGACGTCGCGGATGCGACCGAGGCGCTGCGCGTTGCGCGCGCGGCGAGCGAGCTCACGACGCGCTGGCTCACGCTCTCCATCGAACGACGCCGGGAGCGTTGGTCGGTGCTCGGCCGACTCGCCGGCAAAGCGCCGGTCGTCGAGCACGAGCTCGCTCTCGCGCGGCCGGTGCTCGGCGCGCCCGCGGCACGCGACGCGGACGCCGCCAAGCTCGCCGACGAAGTGCGAGACGCGAGCCCGAGCACCGCCGCGAACTTCGCGCGTATCGGCTGTCGGCCGTCACGGCTCGCCGAAGCGCTCGGAATCGTCGGCGAGTCGCTCGTCGACGCGCGGATCGAGCCGACGATCGCGAGCATCGAGTTCACGACGTCTCGGTCCACGGCGCAACTCGCTGCGCTGCGGCCCGCGCTCGCGAAGCTCGCCGCGAGCTTGCACCTCGTGTCGCCCGAGGCGGGCGTCGAGACGTTCGACGCGTTGGGCGGCTCGTCGAGCGTGGCGAGAGCCGACGCGCCGAGCGCCGAACTCGCGCTGATGCGCCGCTTGAAAGCCCAACTCGATCCGCACGGCGTATTCGCGTGCGGGCGCTTCGTCGGAGGTCTGTGATGAGCCTCGCCGACCCGAAGTCGCTCGTCGAGTACACCGCGACGCTCGACTGCATCCACTGCGGTCTGTGCCTGCGCACGTGCCCGACGTTCCAACTGACGGGCAACGAAGCGTCGAGCCCCCGCGGCCGCGTCTACCTGATGCGCGGCGTCGCCGAGGGTCACATCGCCGGCGACGATCCTTCGTACCGCGACGAGCTCGACTTCTGCCTCGGCTGCCGCCATTGCGAGAGCGTCTGCCCGGCCGGCGTGCGCTACGGCGAGATGCTCGAGTTCGCGCGCGACCGAGCCGAACGCGCGACGCATCGGCCATGGCCCGAAGCGCTCGGTCGTTTCGTCGGCTTCCAAGTCGTGCTCCCGAATCGCGCGTTCCTGCGCTGGTCGATGAACGCGCTCGGCTTCGCGCAACGATCCGGTTTCCTGAAACGCGTCGCGGCGCTCGCGGGCGCGCGCAAGCAAGCGCTGCTCTCGCTGCCGCTCGTGCCCCCGAAGGCCGAGCGCGAGCCGCTGCCTCTCGTGACGCCCGCGCGCGGCGAGCTGCGCGGCGAAGTCACGGTGCTCGAAGGCTGCGTGATGCCCGAGCTCTTCGGCCGCGTCAACCGCGCGACCGTCGACGTGCTCGCTGCGATCGGCTTTGCGACGCGCACGTGCGGCGGCCACGCGTGTTGCGGCGCATTGCACGCGCACAACGGCGAACTCGGCCGAGCGAAGGAGCTCGCGAAGGACACGATCGTCGCCTTCGACGGCGTGATCGGTTCCGACGGCGAGCCGCTGGCGGTGATCGTCAACAGCGCGGGCTGCGGCGCGCACATGAAGGCGTACGGACACTTGCTAGCGGACGATGCGGCCTGGCGAGAGCGCGCGGAGGCGTTCTCGCGGCGCGTGTTCGACTTCGCCGAGTTCGTCGCGCAGCGTGCGCCGCCGGACTGGCGGCCGCGTGTGGACCCGAGCACCTTCGGCCGGATCACCTACGACGATCCGTGCCACCTCTGTCACGGCCAACAGATCCGCAAGGAACCACGCGCGCTGCTCGATCGTGTCGCCGGCCTCGAACGCGTCGAGCTCCCTCACTCCGAACAATGCTGCGGCTCCGCGGGCATCTACTCGATGCTGCGCCCCGAGGACAGCCGCGCGGTCTTCGAGCCGAAGCTCGCCGCGCTCGACGAAGTGCGCGCCGACACTCTGGTCACGGCGAATCCCGGCTGTCACATGCAGTGGGACTCGGGCCTCGACCGTGCGGGCCGCGACGTGCGCGTCGTGCACCTCGCCGAAGTGCTCGCGGAAGCCTCGCGCTCCTCGTGACCCCGCGCTGCGCGTAATCCGTGCGAGCGCGAACGACACGCGCTCTCCGTCTTCGACCGCTGGCTAGACTCCGTGCCGAGTTCGGTCGCGGCGCACGCCGCTCCGCCGATCCGCCAGACCTCGAAACCGTCCCTCGAAGCGCAACCGAGATCGATTCCGATGAAGACCACGGCCAAGGAGCTGCTGAAGCAACTCGAGGAGCTCGGCGATGCGAAGGTGCGCGCCCACAACACCAAGTGGGGAGTCGGCGAGAAGCAGTTCGGCGTCAAGCTCGGGGAGATCCGCAAACTCGCGGCGAAGCTCGGCGTCGATCCCGAGCTCGCACGTGCGTTGTGGAAGACCGGCAACTTCGACGCGCGGATGCTCGCAGTGTTGCTCTTCGACCCGAAGGAGTTGTCGCGCGACGAACTCGACACGTTGGTGCGCTCGGCCGACGCGGCGCAACTCGCCGATTGGCTCAACGCGTACGTCGTCAAGCAACACGCCGACAAGGAAGCGCTGCGTCAGAAGTGGATGGAAGACGACGATCCGTGGGCAGCGCGCGCGGGTTGGGGCCTGACGTCCGAGCGCATCGGCAAGTCGCCGGACGGTCTCGATCTCCCGAAGCTGCTGAAACGCATCGAGTCGGAGATGGGCAAGGCACCCGCGCCGACGCAGTGGACGATGAACTTCTGCCTCGCCGGCATCGGCATCCACTTCCCCGAGCATCGCAAGCGCGCGATCGCGATCGGCGAGAAGCTCGGGATCTATCGCGATTACCCGACGTCGAAAGGCTGCACGTCGCCGTTCGCTCCGATCTGGATCGACGCGATGGTGCGGCGGAAGAAGTGAAACCACGCACGCCCACGGAAGAGTCGACATGCATCCCGACACGTCCAAGTACAACGTCGCGCGAGAGCCGCTCGAGCGCGCGATCTGTCAGAAACTCGCCGAAGAGATCGACCGTGGTCTCCCCGATGCGGAGAACAAGATCTGGCACGCGCACCCGGTGTGGTTCCTCGACGGGAATCCGATCGTCGGCTACAGCAAGCTGAAGGACTGCATTCGACTGCTCTTCTGGAGCGGTCAATCGTTCGACGAACCCGGCCTCGTGAAGGAAGGCAAGTTCAAGGCCGCGGAAGCGCGCTTCACTGCGGTGGAGCAGATCAAGGTCACGCAGTTGCGCCGCTGGCTGAAACAGGCGCGCGTCGTGCAGTGGGACTACAAGAACATCGTGAGCCGCAAGGGACGACTCGAGCGCTTGAAATGAGCCCGCGTCGACGCGCGCGTCGCGATCCGCGCGCGCGTCGCGATCCGCGCGTGCGGCGCCCCGACCGCGCCGACGGACCACGACACGAATGACTCGCGGATTCGTGTGGCGTATCGCGCCGTCGCGCACAGCATGCGCATGTTCTCCGTCGTCTTCGGCACGTGCGCGTGCCTCGCATCCGTTCGGAACCAGGACCAGGGCGATCTCTTCGGCTTCGTGACGACCGACACCGGAGATCTCGACCCAACCGCTCGCCGCGCTCGCGATCGGACGGCGCGGCGTGAACGTCAGCCGCCTGGGCGGTAGAAGAGCGGCATGTTCACGGCGCTCTTCTTGGCGGTGGTGGTGGTCGGACAAGAAGCTCCTAGGCGTGCGCTCGTGTTCGACGAGCCGGCGAAGCACTTCACGGAGTCCTTGCCGCTCGGCAACGGGCGGCTCGGCGCGCTGGTGTTCGGCGGCGTCGAGCAGGAACGCATCGTGCTCAACGAATCGACGCTGTGGTCGGGTTCGAAGCAGGACGCCGACCGCGCGGATGCGCACGAACACCTCGCCGAGATCCGCGCGAAGCTCTTCGCGGGCGATGGACACGGCGCGCAGGAGCTCTTGCAGCAGCACTTCACGTGCGCCGGCGCCGGCTCGGGCCATGGCAACGGCAAGGACGTCGCCTACGGCTGTTACCAGACGCTCGGCGATCTGCGGCTCGCGTTCGAGCCCGGCGCGGCCAGCGAATACCGTCGCGAGCTCGACCTCACGACCGCCGTCGCGAAGACCTCGTACGTCCAGAATGGCGTGCGTTTCGAGCGCGAAGCGATCGCGAGCGCGGCGGACCAAGTGCTCGGGTTCCGCTTCACTGCGTCGCGGCCGGGCTCGATCACGCTGCGCGCGAAGCTCGAACGCAAGGAGAGCGCGAACGTGATGCCCGCGGGCCGCGACTTGGTGCTCGTCGGCGAACTCGCGAGCGGAGTCGAGGACGTGCAAGGCGTCCAGTTCGCCGCGGGCTTGCGCGCGCTGAACCGCGGTGGGCAGAGCTCGTACGACGGCGAGTGGCTCTCGATCCGCGGCGCGGACGAGGTCGTGTTGCTCTTCGCGGCGCGGACGAGCTTCACGGCGCTCGACTATCCGGCGCGCGCCGTCGGCGAGCTCGACCGTGCGGCGGCGCGGCCGTGGAGCGAGCTCCTCGCGCGCCACGTCGCGGACCATCGCTCGTACTTCGACCGCGTGTCGCTCGAGCTCGGGCCTCGTCCCAGCGCGTCCGCGCCGAGCACGCCGAATGCGCCGGACACGACGAATCCACCGGACGCGACGATTTCGGGGGCGCCGACGACCACGGCCCGCCTCGCGGCGCTCGCGAGCGGAACGGACGATCCGGACCTCGCCGCGCTCTTCTTCGACTACGGGCGCTACTTGTTGATCTCGAGCTCGCGCCCGGATTCGCCGTTGCCGGCGAATCTGCAAGGACTGTGGGCGGAGGAGTACCAGACTCCGTGGAACGGCGACTTCCACATCAACATCAACTTGCAGATGAACTACTGGCCCGCCGAAGTCGCCGCGCTCGGCGATTGCGTCGAGCCGCTCGTGAAACTCGTCGAGAGTTGGGTCGAGCCCGGTCGCAAGACGGCGCGGAGTTACTACGGCGCACGCGGTTGGGTCGCACACGTGATCACCAATCCGTGGGGTTTCACGTCGCCGGGGGAACACGCGAGTTGGGGCTCGACTCCGACCGGCGGCGCGTGGACGGCACGGCAACTGTGGGAGCGTTGGCTCTACTCGCGCGATCCGGCGGTGCTCGCGCGCATCTATCCGACGTTGCGCGACGCGGCGCTCTTCTTCGCGGATCTCTTGGTCGAAGAGCCCACGCACGGCTGGCTCGTCACGGCGCCGTCGAACTCGCCGGAGAACGCATACCTCGACGCTCAGGGTCGCGCCGTGCAGACTTGCATGGGGCCGACGATCGACCAGCAGATCGTGCGTGAGCTCTTCGGCGCCGTGATCGACGCGTCGAAGCGGCTCGGCCGCGACGAAGAACTCCGCAAGGAACTCGAGGCGAAGCTCGCGAGACTCGCGCCGCACCAGATCGGCAAACACGGTCAACTGCAAGAGTGGCTCGTCGACTGGGACGAAGCGGAACCGCAACACCGCCACGTCTCACACTTGTTCGGCCTCCATCCGTCGAACCAGATCGACGTCCGTCGCACGCCCGAGCTCGCCAAGGCCGCGCGCACGACGCTCGAGCGCCGCGGCGACGCGGGCACCGGTTGGTCGCTCGCGTGGAAGATCGGCTTCTGGGCGCGGCTCGGCGACGGTGAACGCGCGTGGCGGCTCGTCAAGCTGTATGCGAAACCGAGTTCGGCGAGCGATCCGCTGCGTTATCACGGAGGCGGCACGTATCCGAACCTGTTCTGCGCGCACCCGCCGTTCCAGATCGACGGCAACTTCGGCGCGTGCGCGGGCATCGCGGAGATGCTGCTGCAGAGTCAGAACGAAGAGCTCGTGCTGCTCCCCGCATTGCCGAGCGCATGGAAGGAAGGGCGCTTCCGAGGCTGGCGCGCGCGCGGCGGTCTGACCGTCGATTGCGCGTGGAAGGACGGCAAGGTCACGGAGCTCGCGTTGCACGCCGCGAACCCGCGCGACGTCACGGTGCGCATCGGCGACGACGTCCGCACGGTGCGCGCGCAGTGACCCGAAGCACTCGCGGGTGCTCCCGCGCGCGGCGTCACACGCCCGCGGAGCGCGGCGCCGACTCCTGCACCCCGCAGAGCTCGCTCAACACGCGGCGCAGATCGGCGAGCTGCATCGGCTTCGAGATGTAGCCGTCCATGCCCGACTGCAGGCAGCGTTCGCGATCACCGGCGAACGCGTGCGCCGTCATCGCGGCGATGCGCACGTGCGCCGCCGGTCCGTCGAGCGCGCGGATCGCGGCCGTCGCTTCGAAGCCGTCGATCACGGGCATCGAACAGTCCATCAGGATCGCGTCCCACCCGCCGCCCGCGGCTGCCGCGATCGCAGAGTGGCCGTCGTCGACGGCGACGGCGACACAACCGAGTCGCTCGAGCATGCGCACCGCGATGACGCGGTTGACCGGGTTGTCGTCGACGACGAGCACGCGCAGCCCGAGCGCCGCGGCGA
The DNA here is from genome assembly GCA_023150475.1 of Planctomycetota bacterium. GTDB lineage: Bacteria > Planctomycetota > UBA1135 > UBA1135 > JACRIN01. Next base: position 146,505 of record JAKLKU010000007.1, on the reverse strand, counting down.
CGAGTGGCTGCACTCCGGTCTGCGCGAGCGAACGCACGTCGTCCGCGACCGGGAGATGGGCGAGGAAACGGAAACACGCGCCGCGTCCGACGGTGCTGGTGAGATCGATTTCGCCGCCCATCAGCCGCACGAGGTGACGACAGATCGCGAGCCCGAGCCCCGAACCGCCGAAACGGCGCGTCGTGCTGCTGTCCGCTTGGACGAAGGGTTCGAAGAGCTTCTTCGCCACTTCGGGCGGGATGCCGATGCCAGTGTCGTCGACGGCGAACTCGACGTGTTCGTCACCCGAACGACTGACGATCAACTTGACGCCGCCCGTCTGCGTGAACTTGACGGCGTTGTCGAGCAGGTTGAGCAGGACCTGGCGCAGGCGCACGGGATCGCCGACGACGAAACGCGGCACGTCGGCGGCGATCAGGAGCTCGAGGGAGATGTCCTTGCTGCGCGCGGCGTTCCACTCGAGATCGGCGATCGCGCGCAGACTCGCGCGCAGGTCGAAACGAGTCGCCTCGAGCTCGATGCGCCCGCTCTCGGCCTTCGAGAAGTCGAGCACGTCGTTGATGATCGCGAGCAACCCCTTCGCCGAGCGTTGGATGATCGAGACGAGCTCACGGTCGTCCGGCGCCAAGTCCGAATGCGCGAGCAACTCGGCAGTGCCGAGGATCCCGTTCATCGGCGTGCGCAGCTCGTGGCTGATCGTCGCCATGAACCGCCCCTTCGCCTCGCTCGCCCGTTCCGCCGCGACTTTGGCGTCGGAGAGCTGCGTCATCGTGCGCTCGAGCTCTTGGATCGAATGCTGCAGTTCGGCGTTGATGCCGAGGATCGCCTGTTTGCTCCGCAACGCGAACGTCTCCGCGCGTTCGCCCTCGCGTTCACGCTGGCGCAGGGCCCGTTCGAGACGGCGGCACTCGCGTTCGAGCTCGCGAACGCGCGTCGCATCGTCGGGACCTTCGGGCCTTGCGTTCATCGTCCGATCAGGACGGTCACGCAGGTCTCGTTGTGCAGCCGCGGCGGTCCCGCGACGTCGACCGGGCAGATCTCGCCGAACGAGTAGAAGCCCGCGAGTTGGACCTTGGGCAGGCTCGCGCCTTCGAACGCGGCGAGCAACTGCCGGATCTCGGCGTCCGCGCGCGAGCCGAGCACCCATTTGCGCGCGGCGCAACTGATCAGCAGCGCCAGCTCGGGCGTGTCGCCGGTGAAGCGCTGGATCGCGTTGCGGATCGACGTCTCCGTGCCGCTCAAGAGCCCTTCGGGCACGACTTCCGTGACACTGACGACGGCGCCTTCGGGCACGTCGCCGGCGAACGTGACGCTGCCGGCGCGTTCATCGCACGACATCGCGGCGCGCAACACGAAATCGTCCTGACCGGGACCGCAGTACACGGCGAGCGGATACTCGCCGAGGTTGGCGGTGACTTTGTGACCCCAGAGGCTCTGGTAGATCTCGAGCGCGGGGCGTCCGTCGATCGCGTAGACCGTGTTGCCGACCGAACGCGTGACGACGTGTTTGCCGCCGATCGGGAACCAACCGGAGGCGACGCCGTAACTGACTCGCAGACCGTCGCCGCAGAGGAACATCACGACGAGCGAGTCGTGGTGGGCTTGACTGCCGAAGAACTGTTTCGTCGTCGGCGCGACTTCGTGGTCGCCGGCGAGTCCGCCGACGATCGGGCAACCGTAGCGCGAGAGCCGCGCGTGCAGCGCGTCGATCACGGCGCTCGCGTTGCCCGTGGTGCCCGGGCAGAACACGATGCAGAGCTTCGGCTCGCGTCCGGCGAGGCACGTCAACGCGTGGTCGACCGCGAGCTCCAGATTCCGGCTGGGTTCGAGTCCTTGGCCGACGCAGACGTCGACGTCGTCGCCGACGAAGAGCGTCAGACAGACCGAGTCGCCGCGGTACCCGAGCTCCGACGAGAGTTCGCCGTCGGTGCTCGCGCCGACCAGCGCGAGTCCCGGCCAACGCGCACGCAACGCGCCGAGCACCGCGGCGTGGTCGTACTCGCGCGTCATGAACACGATGCCGCCGCGCGGCGTCGCGCCGGCGAGCTCTCGCTCACAGCGCGCCAGCAAGGCGGAGATGGCTTCGTCGGTGTCGACTTCGTCGGAATGGGCGAGCACGGTGCGCAGGGACATGGAACGACGCTCCTCGTACGATCGGGGGAAACGCGGTCCGTCTCGGCGCATCCGACGGATCGACTTGACCGAAGCGCTCATGGCTTCTGCGTCACAGAGAAACGGATTCCGCTTTCGCCCTCCAGCGCGAGCGAGTTGCCGAGCGCCGCCTGCCGCGGAGCGCTCCTCCGAGCGCCGATCAGCGCGGCGACAGCGCCGCCAGCAGCTCCTCGACCTTCTTGCGCGAGCCCGCCGAACCGCGCGGGAACCGGACGAAACACACTTGGGCCGTCTTCTCTCGCGTCAGGTTCACGCGCACGATGTCACGGCTCGTGCCGCCGGCTTCGTACTCGCGCTCCAACACGTACGGCGCGCTCCACTCACGCCACACGAGTTCGCCGCGATCGAGCACGGCTCGCCCACCGCTCGGCGGCAACATGCCCGGGCCGCTCTGGACGCGCACGTCGAAGAGCTGCTTCAGCCGTGAGGGCGCCGCTTCGAACGGATAACGCACGACGTACGCTTCGCACGGATCGTCGCCCGGCGGGCGAATCTCGAGCTTCGTCCAGTCGAACGGCGTGAACGACCCGTCCTTCGGCGGCGCGGCGGGCTCGGTGGGAGTCTTGCGCTCCGGCTCGACGAACCCTTCGCGCACGAAGCGCAGCACCGAGTCACCGCCGGCGAGTTCCGCCGACTCGACCGGCACGAAGCCGAACGGCAGCGCGCTCGCTTCGAACCACGCGCCGAACGTCTCCCGAGCGTCGACGGCGCGCGAGCGTCCGATCCACAACGCGCCGATCAGTCCGACGAACACGAACAGAGCGAACGCGATGCCGAGCACCGGCCACACACGTTCGCGGACGACGGGAGTTTCGGGCGAGTTCATGCGTTGGACCTTCGGCGTGTCGGAGTCACTTCGGCTCGGAGGGCGCAGCGCCGATGCGGAACGGCGCGAGCAAGTCGATCACGTCCTGGTCGGGAATCGGCTCGCGCTTGCCTTGGCGGCGGATCTCGAGGACGACGAGCTCACCCGCCGCACCGCTCGCGCTCGCGCTGGACACGTCGACGACGATGTTCGACGTCGCGGCGGCCGACTGGATCGCACCGAGCAGACCGTCGGGCTTCTCCGGCAAGTCCGGCGTCGTGTAGTAACGCACGACGTCGACTTCGCGGCCCTGCACCACCAGCTTCGCCTTCACGGGGTCGAAGCGCCCGACCGGCCCGACGACGGGCGCATTCGCTTCGAGCTCCATGTCGCCGAAGTGCACGGCGCGGAACTTCTCGGCGTCGTCGGACGGATAGCGCGACAGCGTGATCTGATCGTTCGTGCCCGGCGGCCGCAGCAGGTAGATCTCGCCGTCGGAGCCGGGCGACGGCAGGCCGGTGACCGACCACCCGTCCGGTCGTTCGTCGAACGGCAGGAGCTCGGCGACCTTCGGCCACTGCAGCTCGGGGTCGTTCGCGCGTTTGACGAAGCGCAACGTGAAGACCACGGCGACGAGCCCGACGACGACGACGAGCGCGCAGCCGCCGCCGACGAACCACACCCACTTCGGCGTCTTCTTCCGCGGCAGCTCTTCGGTGCTCATCGCGTGTCTCGTGCGGTCACCGCGCGGCGCGGCTCACGCCTTCCAATCGTAGAAACCACGGCCGGATTTCTTGCCGAGCTCGCCTTTCGCGACTTTGTCGCGCAAGACCTGCGGCGGTTCGAACCGGTTGCCGAGCTCGCGCGCGAGGTGCTCCGCGATCGAGAGGCGCACGTCGAGGCCGACCAAGTCGGTCAGCTTGAGCGGCCCCATCGGGAAGCCGTAGCCGAGCACCATCGCCTTGTCGATGTCCTCGGCGCTCGCGACGCCGGCTTCGAACATGCGCATCGCTTCGAGGCCGATCGCGATGCCGAGCCGCGACGACGCGAAGCCAGGCGCGTCCTGCACGACGATCGGCTCCTTGCCGAGGCGCACCGAGAGCTCGACGGCGGCGCGCACCGCGTCCGCGGAGCTCGACGGCGTCTTCACGACCTCGACGAGCTTCATCAGGTGCACCGGATTGAAGAAGTGCATGCCGACGACACGCTCGGGATGCGCCGCGGCGGCCGCGATCCGGGTGATCGGCAGGCTCGAAGTGTTCGTCGCGAGCAACACGTTCGCGCCCAGGGCGCTGCCGAGCTCGCCGAACAGCTTGGTCTTGAGCTCGAGCCGCTCGGGCACCGCCTCGATCACGACGTCGACGCCGCGGATCGCCGCGCCGAGGTCGGTGGTCGTCGAGAGCCGCGCGAGCGTCGCGTCGCGCTCGGCGACGGTGAGCTTCTGCTTCTCGACGCCCTTGTCGAGGTTCGAGCGCACGCTCGCGAGCCCCTTGTCGAGCGCCGCTTGCGCGACGTCGAAGAGCCGCGTGGTGAGCCCCGCTTGCGCGAGGACGTGCGCGATGCCGTGCCCCATCGTGCCCGCGCCGAGCACGGCCGCTGTGTTCATCGAGTTGGCTTGCATGAGCTATTTCCCAGGGATCACGACGATCTTGCCGGTGACTTGACGCGCTTCGAGGCGCTCGTGCGCCTTCCGGATCTGCGAGAGCGGCAACACTTCGTCGACGACGAGCTTGTACGTGCCTTTCGCGAGCTTCTCGAAGATCGTCGGCAACGCGTTCTTCGGCCCCATCGTCGAACCGAGGACCGAGAGGTTCTTCATGAAGAGGTGCGGCAGGAGCAACGAGACCTTCGGCCCGGTCGTGCCACCGCACGTGACCAACCGGCCGCGGCGCGCGAGGCAGCGCATCGCGAGGTCCCAGGTCGCGGGCCCCACGTGCTCGAAGACGACGTCGACGCCGCGACCTTCCGTCAGCTTCTTCATTTGTTTGTCCCAGTCGGGCTGCGAGTGGTCGACGACTTCGTGCGCGCCGAGCTCCTTCGTCGCCTTGCGCTTCGCTTCGGTGCTCGACGTCGCGATCACGCGCGCGCCGAGGTCGTTCGCGATCTGGATCGCGGCTTGACCGACGCCGCTCGTGCCGCCGAGCACGAGCACGGTCTCGCCGCGCTTCAGTTGCGCGCGCGTGACGAGCATCCCCCACGCCGTGACGAACGTCAGCGGCGCGGCGGCACCGATCACGGGGTCGAGCCCCGCCGGCAGCGGGAACACGAAACGCGCGTCGAGCGCGACGAGCTCGCAGTCGTAGCCGTCGGAGTGCTCGCCGCGGATGCCGTAGTCGTCGGAGAGGTGATCGAGGCCGGCACGATCGAACTCGGACGTGCCCGACGAGAAGCCGGGCTCGAGCACGACCTTCTGTCCGACCTTCAAGTGCGTGACGCCCGCGCCGAGCTCGACGATCTCGCCCGTGCCGTCGCAGCCCGGGATCAGCGGCAGCTTCAGGCCCGGCAAGCCGCGGCGCACCCACAAGTCGAGGTGGTTGACCGACGCGCCGAGCACGCGGCAGAGCACTTGGCCGGGCCCAGCCTTCGGCGCCGGGATGTCCTCGATCGCGAGCGCCGAGGGCTCGCCACATTGATGGATACGGACCGCTTGCATGCGTTCAGGGGGGAGTTGGAGAAGCGCGGGATTCTAGCGTCGCGCGCGGTGGCCCGCTTCGTTGGGCTGGCGTGTCGCGCGGGTCTCGGACCGTGGGCCAGGTCTCCCCGCTCGCCCAACTCGCCCAACTCGCCCAACTCGCCCAACTTGCCCGTTGCGCTCGGCGCAGCCGTCGTGCGGTTCGCACGGCGCCTGCGGTGCGCACCGATCGCGCCCGCGTCGTCGTTACGATGCCGCGATGGAGCTTTCGATCGCGACGTGCAGCCCGCTGCCGGAACCGGACCCGGACGAAGAGCTCTTGCTCGCGGCGCTCCGCGAACGCGGCGTGAAGGCGCGAATGGCCGCGTGGCACGAACCGAGCGCGTGGCGAGCGTCCGAAGCCACGCCCGAGCCGCGCGCGACCGTGATCCGCTCGACGTGGGACTACATCCATCGTCTCGACGAGTTCCTCGTCTGGGCGGCGCGCGCCGCGGAGCTCGGGCCGCTCTGGAACCCGCTCGACGTGCTGCGCACGAACGTCCACAAACGCTACTTGCTCGAGCTCGCGCACCGCGGGGTGCCGACGACGCCGACGTGGCTCGTCGCGCGCGGCGCGAGCGCCGATTTCGCCGCCGATTTCGCCGCCGATTTCGCGGCCGGGCTCGCGAGCCGCGGTTGGCGCGACGTCGTGATCAAGCCCGCGATCGGCGCCGCGTCGTTCCGCACGAAGCGTTTCCGCGTTGCGCACGACGCACGCGCACTCGACGCGGCGCGCGAGCACCTCGGCGCGCTCACGGCGACCGGCGACGCGCTCGTGCAGCCCTATCTCGACTCGGTCGAGGGTCACGGTGAGCGCGCGCTCGTCTGGATCGACGGCGAGTTCACCCACGCCGTGCGCAAGACGCCGCGCTGGAGCGGCGAAGACGAGTCGGTGTCGCCCGCGCTCGCCGTCGAAGCGGACGAACGCGCGCTCGGCGAGCTCGCGCTCGCGCCGTTCGCCGCGGGCCTGCTCTACGCCCGCGTCGACGTCGCACGCGACGTGGCCGGCCGGCCGCTCGTGATGGAGCTCGAGCTCGTCGAGCCCTCGCTCTTCCTCGCCCAACACCCGCCGGCGCTCGCGCGGCTCGCCGACGGTCTCGCTCGACGCCTCGCCCGACTGGCCCAAATCGGACCGAAGTCCGCCCGATGAAACTGCGCATCGCCACGTGTCGGCCGCTGCCGAAATTCGACACCGACGAAGAGCCGCTGCTCCGCGAGCTCGGCGCGCGCGGTATCGATGCGCAGATGGGCGCGTGGCACGACGAACGGATCGGTTGGGAAGAGCCCGGCGCGACCGTCATCCGCTCGACTTGGAACTACGTGCACCACTTGGGCGCATACCTCGATTGGGCGGCGCGCGCGAGCACCGCCGGCCCGTTCTGGAATCCGCTCCCGATCGTGCGCTGGAACACGCACAAGCGGTACTTGCTCGAGCTCGCCGCGCGCGGCGTCGCCACGGCGCCGACGGTGCTCTTCGAGCGCGGCGCGAACGTCGACTTGGCGGCCGAGCTCGAAAGTCGCGGTTGGAGCGAGTTCGTCTTGAAGCCCGCGGTCGGCGCCGGTTCGTTCGGCACGAAGCGTTTCGCGATGGCCGAGCTCGAATCCGCGCGCGCGCACCTCGCCGAGTTCCTGCCGCGGCGCGACATGTTGCTCCAGCCGTACTTGAGCTCGGTCGACGGCTACGGCGAGCGTGCGCTCGTGTGGATCAACGGCCAGTTCACCCACTCGATCCGCAAGACGCCGCGTTGGAGCGGCCAGAAGGAAAACGTCTCGACCGCGCTCGCGATCGAACCCGACGAGCTCGCGCTCGGCGAGGCCGCACTCGCGCCGATTGCATCGCTCGTCGCAGGCGCGCAGCTCGTCGCAGGCACGTCGCCACTGCTCTACGCCCGCGTCGACATCGCGCGCGACGCCGCGAACCGCCCGGTGCTGATGGAACTCGAACTCGTCGAACCGTCACTCTTCCTAGCCCAACACCCCCCCGCGCTCGCCCGCTTCGCCGACGCGCTCGCACACCGTCTCGCCACCTGAGCCCGACTCGAACGCAGGCGTCGAGGCCGCGACGTGAAAGCGCTTGCTGCACGACTTGCGTCAATCTGCCGACGCCGGCTGGCGTGCGGCGGGTCGTCGAGCGGAGCATGCCGCCATGCACCCGATTCGAGCCTCGTTCTCGACGTTCGCCTTCGTCGCTCTCCTCGCCGCCTCGACGCTCGCGCAATCGACGGCCTTCGACGCCGCCGGCGCGCTGCTGAGCGGCAAGCCCGAGAAGAGCGACTATCGCGCCACGGTCGAGTTCCAGAGCTTCACGTCGCTCATGCGCATCCCGGCGAAGCTCGGCGAGCGCGAGTGCCGCATGGTCTTCGACACCGGCGCGCCGATGGTCGTGACGCCACGGATCGCGAAGGAGCTCGCGCTCCCGGTGCTCGGCAAGTTCAGGACGAGGGACGGCGGGGGCCGCGCCCAGGAGCGAGAGTTCGTCGCCCTCCCGCGGGTCGAGATCGGCGGCGTGGGCTTCGTCGAGCTCGCGGCGATCGTCATCGACCTCGACGCGCTGCCCGAGCTCGCGGAGCAGAAGATCGACGGGCTCGTCGGCGGCAACCTCCTGCGCCACGGCGCGGCCTCGATCGACCACGCCGCGTGCAAGATCGACCTCGCGCCGACAGCGGGCGCGTTCGAGACGAAGGGTTGGCTCGAGGTGCCGTTCGCCTACTCGGTGCAAGCGCTGCCGATCCTCGCGCTGTCGGTCGGCGACACCCGCGTCGAGCACGTCGAGCTCGACACCGGCGCCAACTCGTTCCTCGATCTCCCTGCGGAACTCGCGGCGCGGATCGGCGTGAAACACTCGCTCGCGATCCTCGGCAATCCGTCCTTGGCCGCGTTCGGGCCCTCGCCGCAAGGTGAAACGTTGGCGTGGCTCGACAGTGTGACGCTCTCGAGCACCCAACTTCCCGGCATGGTGGTCTCGTTCGTGCCGCAGGGCGCGGCGAAGGTCGGCAACCGGTTCTTCGAACGCACCAAGCTCGTGCTCGATTGGCCGGCGAAGAAGCTCTTCGTCGCCGATCCGCGCGCGCTCGGCCGCGCGTCCTTGGCGACTCCCGGTGTGTCGCTGCGGTCGAAGGACGGCGAAACGTGCGTCGCCACGGTGCTCGCAGGCTCGCCGGCGCACCGTGCCCAGCTCGAACCCGGCATGCGCGTCTTCTCGGTCGACGAGATCGAGCTCCCTGCAGGCGACCTGTCGGCCTTCGCGCGCGCGGCGGCGCGATTGCGGGACGAGACGCGCGAGTCGGCGACGCTGGTGATCGAGCGCGCCGGCAGCCGCGAGACGCTGAAGCTCGCGCGCGAACGGGTGTGGCCCTGAGCGCGGCGGCGGCCCGGAGGGGCTCGCGAACCGCGCGTTCAGGAGGTCGGCGGAACCACGCCCGCCGCAGCGGGTTCCAGTTCGTGCAAGCTCCAAGGAAGCACGAACCATGCGCAAGACGATCCTTCTCGGTGTCCTCGGTCTCCTCCTCCTCGGTGGCGCGACGCTCGGCTTCGCGCAAGAGCGCCAACGCGCTCAACGGCAAGATGCGAGCTGCGCCACCGGCGACGCGCCGGGCCATGCGCCCGGCGAAGCGACTCGCGCTGGGCGCGGCGACCGAGCCGCCGAGCGGCGCGCCGACCGTCCGATGACGCGTGGTCAAGGCGAAGGCCGCGGCCAGGTGCAAGGCGAGCACCGCGGTCGGCGCGGCGAGCGGCTCTTGGAGCGCGTGCAGGACGCGAAACGCTTCGTGCGTTCGCTCGAGCTCACCGAACAGCAACGCGAGGAGCTGCGGCGCATGCGGCGCGAGCTCGCGCCGATCGCGAAGGAACTGCGACCGGAGCTCCGCGACGTGCGCGACGGAGCGCGCGAGTTGCGCCGCGCCGGGAAGCGCGCCGAAGCCCGCGAGTACCTGCGCCAGGAACTTCGACCGCTGCGCGCGGAAGCCCGCGAACGCGGCCTGCCCCTGGTGCGCCCGCTGATCGACCAACTGACGCCCGAACAACGCGCGAAGTGCGAGGAGCGAGCCCGCGCCCACGGCCGCGAGTTCGACCCCGACCGCGCGGCTCGGCGCTTGGGTGCCGTTCTCGGCTTGCACGGCATGCGCGCCAGAACGGGTGACACTCACGGCCGCTGAGCGCGAGTCGCGACGTCAATCGCGAAGCTCGTAGATCCCGACTCGGTCGTCGTAGTCGGCTGCGACGAACGTCACGGAGCGGTCTGCGCTCGACCGGCTGGATGTCAGTCCTCCAGCGAACCGTCGGCCCGGCTGGAGTACCGACTCGACGCGTTCCGCCGCTCCGCAGGATCGCCGCGAGATGCGCAGCAAGCCGCGATCCGGTCCACCCTCGTAGTCCCACCGGTTCGAGATCGAGACCAACGAGCTCGGAAGCTCGGAACGGTCGCGCGGCGGCCACGTGCAGACCGCGATGCAGTAGTCGGCGCGCTCGGGCTCGTCGTGGTACGAAAAGAGCGCTCGACCGTCGACGCCGGAACGGACATCCGCGATGCCGAAGATCCCGGGGCGGAGCGCAACGACGTCAGGCACGCCGTCGCCTTCGAAGTCGAGCTCTCCCACGAGCCGACTCGCGAACATGCCGCCACTCGGGTAACAAGCGGGGCGCTCGTCGAACGGTTCGAATCTTCCGCCGTAGTCACGCGCCGACCGAGTCGACCAAATCAGCTCGAAGGTCCGGCCGGAGAACAGGCTCAACGTCCCGCTGCACCAGCCGCGCTCATGATGCGTGCCCGGCGCACCGACAGCGAAGTCTCTCACGCCATCGTCGTTCACGTCGGCGACCGCGGCGACGGCCCAGCCGAAACATCCGCCCCATTCACTCGCGACGAGTCGCGCCAGCCGCTGCCGGCGGCCGACCGAGTACAGATCGACGTAGCCCGCGCCGCAACCGCGCACCGGGTGTCTCAGGCACTGCGGCGCACCGATCGCGAGATCGTCCGCGCGATCGCCATCGAGATCGCCGAGATTGCACACGCTGAAGCCGAAGAAGTCCTCCGGTGCGTCACCGTGAACGACGTCGAGCGTCTGCGTCGTACGCAGATCGATGACAGCGACGCTCGAGTCGACGCCGGAGCGCCGTGGGTCGGCGAATTGCGAGTTCACCGTGCAGTAGAGCAGCGGCCCACCATCGGCGTTCCGAAGCTCGCCGAACGGCACGCTCTGCAGTCCCTCGGGTGGAGCGATCGACAGCTCGCGGAGCAGGGACCCGTCGCGGAGCGAGAAGAAGTTGATCCCGCGACCCAACCCGTCGAAGACGGCGAGCTCGGATTCCGCGCCAGGCTCCGGGCCGGGAACGATCGCGACGCCACGCGCGCGGTAACTACCGGCCGTGCTCCCGGGGACGTCGAAGCGCCAGACGCAGGTCGGCATTCCGGGCGTGCCTGGGGTCGCGCAAGCTGCGAGCGTGGCGCTCCCGAGCGCCAGCCAGCGCAGACGTCGAGAAGGCGTGTGTGTGAGTGCCATCGATCGCACTGTGCCCGACGACCGGCAACGCAACGCCGTCTCGTGACCATCCAACGACCTGGCCACTGGTTCGCGGCAGTGCCGTGGAACCCGCGGACGCGTATCTCGGCGCCGAACGGCACTCGCTGCGCGCGGTGAGCAACGCGAAACCGCAAGGGGCGCCGCGAGAGCGTCTCGGGCACGCCCTGGATCGCGTGCAGCCCGGCCGGGTCCGTTCCACGTCCTGGCGCACCGGTCGAGCGAGCGCGCGGGCCGCGCGCGCTTGTCAAAATCATGCACTCGGGTGTGTCAAAACGACGCTATACTATGACCGATTTTGACACGCTACCTGCCGAGAGAACTCGCGTCCGAAGTCGAGGCCGCAATGCGGTCCTTCCCGGTCGTCGTCGTCACCGGACTGCGGCAGTCCGGCAAGACCACGTTCCTCCAACACGAGGTCGGTTCGAAAGACCACAAGTTCGTGTCGCTCGACGACTTCGCCGCGCTCGAGGCGGCCCGCCAAGATCCGGTGCGCTTCGTCGAACAAGCCGAGCGTTTGATCATCGACGAGGCGCAGCATTGCCCCGAGCTGTTCCAAGCGCTCAAGCGCGTCGTGGACGGGAAACGGCGCAACGGTCGCTTCGTGATCAGCGGATCCGCGAACTTCTTGCTCCTGCAGAAGGTGTCGGAGTCGCTCGCGGGGCGCGCGGCGTACCTGACGCTCCATCCGCTCAACCGACGTGAGCTCACGTCTCGCACCTCGGCGAAGCCGTTTCTGGCCGAGCTCGCCGAGACCGGCGAACTGCCCAAAGCTCGAGACTTCAAGCCGATCGGCGATCGCGATGTGTTGCTCGGCGGCATGCCACCTGTCGCGCTCGACATCGCGGCGGAGCCCGATCGCTGGTTCGAGGCGTACGAACGCACTTACCTCGAACGCGACGTCCGTGAACTCTCGCAGGTCGCGGATCTCCTGGCCTATCGGCGCGTGATGAAGCTCGCCGCGTTGCGCACGGGACAGATGTCGAACTGGACCGCGATCGCGCAGGAAGCCAAAGTCGCGAGCCGGACCGCGAGCAAGTATCTCGATCTGCTGCAGGTCTCGTACGTGCTGAGTTCGCTCGGCCCGCATCTCGCCAACCGCAAGAGTCGTCTGCTCAAGACTCCGAAGCTGTACGTCTCGGACTCCGGCCTCGCAGCGAATCTCTGTGGCGTCGACGACATCTCGACTAGCAGCGAGGAACGCATGCGCGGACCGCTGTACGAGACTTTCGTCGCGCAGAATCTCCGTTCGATCCTCGAGATCCACCTGCGCCGCGCCACGCTCGGCTACTGGAACGTGCAAGGGCGCCACGAGGTCGACTTCGTCGTCGCGACGCGCCGTCGCAATATCGCGATCGAAGTGAAGGCAGGACCACGTTTCGAACGCTCCGACTTCGCGGGGCTGCGCACGTTCGCGTCGGGGGACGACAAGCCGTCCTTGCTCGTGCTCGCCACCCAGGGCGACGAACCCCACGCAGTCGGCCCGAACGAATTCGTCGTGCCGATCGGCATGCTGCTTTCCTGACCGCGTCGGGGTCGACCCGACACGTTCAGGGCCAGTCGAGTGCGACGCAGGGGAAGCGCGTGCCTGCCGGGAACGGCAGATCGAAGTGCTCGGCGAGTACGTCGAGCAGTTCGTCCGGCGACTGCATCACGCGCGTGTCCGGCGTGCCGTCGCTCGCGCGCAGCGTGAACTCGCGGTTCAGGATCGTCGCGCGCCGGCCGTGAGGCAGGGCGCGGGCGACCACCAGGCGGTTCTTGAAGTGCGACTCAGGATGCGCGCTCGTGTACCAGTTCGCGAGCTCACGATCGATCGGCGGCATCTCCTCGAGCGTGAATTCACACACGTCCGTCCACGCGCCGGCGAGCCGAGCCTGGTGGTAGTAACGCCGGTTCTCGAAGACGATGCGGCGCGCTTCGTGCGGCGTCGGCTGCTCGACGTCGAGCACGAGCCGCAGCGGCGCCGTCAGCGACAGGCCTCCGACACCGACGTCGGCGAGCCAACTCGCACCTTCGAGCTCGACGCGCAGGAAGACGTGCGTGCGCGGCGGCACGAACTCGCGCGGCCGGCCGACGCGGACTCGGGCGGAGAGCGGCGCGACCGTGAAACCGAGTCGTTCGAGCACGAGCAGGAGGAGTCCGTTCTGCTCGAAGCAGTAGCCGCCGCGGCGAGCGCGCACGAGCTTCGCGACGAGCGCGTCTTCGTCGAGGCCGATCCGACGCCCGAGCAGCACGTCGAGGTTCTCGAACGGAATCGAGCTCGCGTGCGCCGCCATCAGGCTCGCGAGCGTCGCGAGCGAGGGCTCGGTCGAGCCGGTGTAGCCGATCCGCGCGAAGTAGTCGCCGAGTTCGAGCGGCATGCGCTCAAACGCCCTTGAACTCCGCCTTGCGCTTCTCGACGAAGGCCGCGATGCCTTCCTTCGCGTCGGCGGACGCGAAGAGCTTCGCTTGGAGCTCGCGTTCGAGCGCGAGGCCCGCGTCGAGCGGCAGATCGACGCCGCCGTGCACCGCCGCCTTGATGTGACCGACGCTCAGCGCCGCCTTGCCGGGCGTCGTGAAGCCCTTCGCGAAGTCGAGCACGTCGGCGAGGAACGTCGCGTCGTCCGCGGCGTCGCGGACGTGCGTGATCACGCCGAGCGCCAGCGCTTCGTCGTAGTCGAACGTGCGACCGCTGACCATCAACTCGATCGCTCGCGCGCGGCCGACCAGACGCGCGAGCCGCTGCGTCCCACCGGTGCCGGGCAACACGCCGAGCGCGACTTCGGGCAGACCACACTTGCCCGAACCGCGCCGCGCGACCCGCAGGTCGCACGCGAGCGCGATCTCGAGCCCACCGCCGACGCAGTGGCCGCCGAGCGCCGCGATCACGAGCTTCGGCGTGCGCTCGAGCCGCTGCAACGTCTCGTTCGCGTGCAGGCAGAAGTAGTACTTCTTGGTCGGCGTCAGCGAGTTCAAGTAACCGATGTCCGCGCCCGCGCAGAAGAACTTGTCGCCGGCGCCCGCGATGACGATCACTTGGACCGCGTCGTCGAAGCGCGCGCGCAGGATCGCTTCGTCGAGGTCGCGCAGCATGTCGTGCGAGTAGCCGTTCGCCGGCGGGTTCGTCAGCGTGACGAGCGCGAGCCCGCCGCCCGCTTGATAGGTCGCCTTGCCGAGCGGCATGCGCTCGCTCGCCGAAAGTTCGATCCGCGTGGAAGTCATCGATGGTTCCGAAGCTGAAGCCTGTGTCGTGGGTGACCCGCCGCACGACCGAGCGCACGCGCCGGGACCGACGGGACGCGGATGGTAGCTTGCCGAAAACGAGAGCGCCCGAGCTCGAGAGCGGCTCGGACGCTCTGGAATCGCGCGGCGATCACGCTGCCGCGCCGCGAGGAAGCACGATCACTCGGTCGGCGGGCACCACTTCGGGTCTTCGGAGCAGAGCACGCAGTGCGTCGTGATCGGGAACTTCTGCGGATCGAGCGGCTTGACGATGAACTTCATGGAAGCCTCCGTTTGACGAGGGGTTCGAATGACGACGGCTCACCGGACGCGGAGAGACTCACGAGTCGCGGTGAGACGTCGCAACTCTAGGCGGGCGGTCGGAGTCCGTCGAGGCACGACGGCGGTGCGGCGAGTCGCATGCGCCGGCGATTCCCGCCGAGTGGAAAACGGCGCTCGTGGAACAGCGAGAGCGCCCGCGCAGGCTGCAGCGGACGCTCTCGTTCAGCGACCGCGCGGCTCCGAGAGCCGCCGGTCGGGCGCATGTGCGCGCCGTGACGGCATCACTCCGTCGGCGGGCACCATTTCGGGTCTTCCGAGCACAGCACGCACATCGTGTGGATCGGCGGGCCCTTCTGCGGATCGGTCGGCTTGACGACGAACTTCATCTCGGACTCCTTCGAAAGAGGATTGGACCGGTCGCTCACCACGAGTCGCCATGATCGTGCTCGCGGCGCGACCTCCGCAGATCGGAGCACGAATCGTTCACGTCGTCGAGTCGGAGCGTCGCGGAGCCCTGGTCGATTCTCGGATGCGGGGCTACTTTGGCGCGCGCGCCTCCTTCGGCGCCGATCATGCTGGTCCTCCTCGGTCTCCACGGTGCGGCGCGCGAGGTTCCGCGGCCCGCGAGTTTCGTCGACGCCATCGCGTCGCGAGTGCGTGCGGCCTCGCGAGAGCGGACGCTCGCGGGTCTCGATCCTGAAAGCCGAGAGGTCGCCGTGCTGGATCTCGACGGCCCGTTCGCTGGAGAGCCGCTGACCGTCGGCGCCACGAGCGGAACCGGGGTCAGCGTGCGTTGGAGCGGCGTCGAGTTGACGCGAGCGTCGGCGATCTTCGTCGAACGGCCCGCGTTCTCGTGGCCACAACCGATCGGCGGTGCGGCGCGGCGCGAGATCGCGGCGTTGCGGCTCTCCGCGCTCGCGACGCTCGCCGAGAGCGCGCCGATGGCGAACCCGCCGGCGTCCGCGGAGCTCGCGCTCGCGCCGGTGCTCGCGCTCGAGCGGCTCGCCGCGCGCGACATCGCCGTGCACGGTTGGCACTACGGCCCGCGGGTCGACGACGGACTCGCGTGGCGCGACGGCGTGGGCCGCGTGCTCGACTACGAACCGGCGTCGCCCGAACTGGGCGAACTCGCTTGGCGGCCCGAAGCGTTCGGCGACGAAACGAGCGAGCTCGCGACGGTGCTCGTGATCGGCGACCGCGTCGCGGGCGCGGTGCGCAGTGCGACGCTCCAGGATTGGACCCACACGTGGTCCGACGCGCGCCGGCCGCTCGCCGCGGCCGCGGACGCGGAGCTCGACGACGCGTTCGCGTCGCTCGCGTTGCGCTCGACGCGCGAGCTCGAGCTCGTGTTCGCCGCCGTCACGGTGGTGCGCGAACGCGAAGTGCTGCGTGTCGTCGACGTCGACGTCGCGCCGGACTTCGTCCGCTGGGATCACGCGCTCGACGGCGGCGCTGCCGCAGCGTGTGCGCGCTGGCTCGTCTCCGTTTCCGTGAAGGAACCCGTCCGATGAAGCCCTCTCGTTACAACCGGCTCTTCCAGGCTTCCGACGGAACGTGGCTCGCTTTCAATTCGTGGTCGACGGCGCTCGCGGAGATCGAACCGGCGCAGAAGCCGTTCGTCGAAGGCTTGCTCGCCGCGCCGAACTCGACGCCGTGCGACACGGCGGAGAAACGCGACATCCGCGAAGCGCTGCTGCGCGCGCACTTCCTGATCGAAGACGACGAAGACGAGCTCGCGACGGCGAAAGCCGACCTCGAACGCGACCGGCATCGCGTCGACCACCTGTTCCTGACGATCGCGCCGACCCTCGACTGCAACTTCCGCTGCGACTACTGCTTCGAGGAGCACTTGAAAGTGCACATGTCGAAGCGCGTGCAGGACGCGTTGCTCGCGTGGTGCGACGCGAAGTCGAAGCCGTGCGAAGGGCTCGTCGTGACGTGGTACGGCGGCGAACCGCTGCTCCCGACCGCGTACCCGGTGGTCGAGCGCTTGAGCGCCGGCTTCCAAGCGCTCTGCGAGCGGCGCGGCATGCGCTACGACGCGACGCTGGTCACCAACGGCTTCTTCCTCGACCGCGAGAAGATGACGCGGCTGAAGGAACTCGGCGTCGCGCGCGTGCAAGTCACGCTCGACGGTCCGCCGGACGAACACGACAAGCGCCGGCACTTGATCGGCGGCCGCGGGACCTTCTGGCGCATCGTCGAGAACCTGAAGGCGTGCGTCGACCTCGCGGAGTTCCAACTACGCATCAACGTCGACGCGCGCAACGCGCTGCGGGCGCTCGAAGTGCTCGAGATCCTGAAGGAGCACGGGCTCCAGCGCGTGCGGCCCTACCTCGCGCAGGTGACGCACGACGGCGCGGCGTGCGGCAACATCCAGGAGCTCTGTTATTCGAGCGACGGCTTCGCGAAGCTCGAAGTCGAGCTCTATCGCGAGGCCGCGAAGCGCAACCTCGGGCTCTCGCGTTATCCGTTCCGCCTCGCCGGTGCGTTCTGCACCGCCGATCGCGCGAACGGTTGGGTCGTCGCGCCGAACGGCTTGCTCTTCAAGTGCTGGCACGAAGTGACGATGAACCCGGAGAAGTCGGTCGGCAGCCTGCTCGACGGGCAACAGGACTGGCAGCGCTCGAACGAGAACAAGTGGCTCGCGTGGGATCCGCTCGCGAAGAGCGGCTGTCGCTCCTGCGACGTGATGCCGCTGTGTCACGGCGGTTGTCCGCTCGAAGCGATGCGGCACCCCGAGCGCGATCGCGGCGCGTGCGAGCACTACAAGTTCCACTTGGAGCCGCTGCTCGAGATCCGGCACCGCCACCCCGGCCCGGATGCGACGACCGGCCCCGCGCGCGACGTCGCGTGCAAGTGAGGTCGTCGTGCAACAGGTCGGACTGATCGGCTCGCCGGAACGCGCGGAGATCGAGCGGCTGTGCGTGCGCCTCGAGGAGCGCGGCGCGGAAGGCGTCGTGTTCGACTCGCGCCGCGATCCGGCGATCCGTTTGCGACCCGACGGCGAAGAGCTGATGGGCCGCGACCTGCGCACGTTCAGCGCGTTCTACGTCGCCGACCTCGGGCTGCTGCCCGCCGGCGTGCGCGCGAGCGACGGCTCGACGGACCGCGAGCAGAGCGTGCGAGCCTTGCGCGCGTCGCAACGCCATCTGGCGAGTTGGACGGCGCTCTTCCACCGGCTCGCGCGGCGCGCGAAGGTCGCGAACCCGCCGCGCGCATGGGACCTGCACGGCGAGAAGCCGTTCGAGAGCGCGACGCTCGTGCGGCTCGGGATCCTCGCGCCCGCGACCTGCGCGACGACCGATCCGCAAGCGCTCGTCGCGCTCGCCGCGCGGCCGAACGCGCTCGCGACGGCGCCAGACGCGCCGGCGGCGGCGCCCAACGAGCTCGGCGGTTGGATCCGCAAGGGCTTGGTCGGCGGTTACGGCTACACGCGCGAGTTCGCGCCGCCTGCGGACGTCGCGGCGGCGCGCGCGGAGCTCGCGGGGAGCGCGGCGCTCGTGCAAGAGCGGATCGTCGGCGTGAACGTGCGCGCGTACGTGATCGGCGGCCGCTATCTCGGCGCGGCGGAAGTGCACGCGTCGGAAGGCGCGGAGATCGACTCGCGCAAGCAGACCAGTCGCCTGCGACGCGTCGAAGCGCCGGCGAGCGCGCGCACCGACGCCGAAACGCTCGCGCGACATTGGGGCATGGAGTTCGCCGCGGTCGACTTCATGCGCGACGAACGCAGCGGCGCGTGGTCGGTGCTCGAGTGCAATTCTTCGCCGTTCTTCGTCGAGTTCGAGCGTTTCACCGGCATCGACGTCTCGAGCGCGCTCGCCGATCATTTGACGAGCCGCGCGCGCGGCACGCGGCGCGCGTGAGCGCATGAACTCGGTCGGCGAACGTTCCCGGTTCGAACGCGGCACCGGGCCGTTCGAGGACCAACTGCTCGGCAAGCTCGTCGACATGATCCGCGGCGGCGCGGATCCGGAGTTCGGGTTCGTGCGGCGCGTCGAGGTGCCTTGGTGCGCGCTGCACGAGCCGCTCGCGAGCTCGCGGATCGCGCTCGTGACCACCGCGGGCCTCCATCGACGCGACGACGCGTCGTTCCGTGCGTTGGAGGAGCCGCTCGGAGATCCGAGCTTCCGCTGGATCGCGCAAGACACGCCTGCGACCGAGCTCGCGCTCGAACGCGGGTACGTCGACGCGAAGTACACGGCTGTCGATCCCGAAGTCGCCTTCCCGCGGCGCGCGCTCGCGCGGCTCGCCGCGCGCGGCCTGATCGGTGCGGTCGCACCGCGGCACGCGAGCTTCGTCGGCGGCGTGATCCGTCCGCTGCCAGGGTTGTTGGAACACGCGCAGCGCCTCGCGGACGGATTCGCGGCCGACGGTGTCGACGGCGTCGTGCTCGTGCCGAATTGCTCGATCTGCGTGCAGACGGTCGCACTGATCGCGAGCGAGCTCGAGGCGCGCGGCGTGCCGACGGTGGCGGTGACGTTGATCCCCGAGCTGACGCGATTCGTCGGCGCGCCGCGCGCGCTCGCCGTGCACTTCCCGTTCGGCGCGCCGCTCGGCGATCCGGGACACGGCGAACTGCACGACGCGGTGCTCGCGGAAGCGCTCGAGCTCCTCGCGACGGCGCCCGCGCCGCGCACGCTCGTCGCTTCGCGCCAGCGCTGGCGGCGCGGGCCGTCCGCGGACGCCTGAACGCCGAGCGACGCCGTGCCGCGGCCCCGCCGTGAGCGCGACGGCGCGCGGCGATATGCTCCGCACGTCCCACACTCCCAAGGTGCGGCGATGCCGCAGGGTGCAGCGATGCCGTTTCGTCACACGGTCGTTCGAGTCGTTCCCGAATCGTTCGTCGGCGTGCGCCGGCGCGACCTGATCCGCGGAGCCCGGGTCGCCGCGGAGGCAAAGCCGTGAGCGCGTGGCTCGCGTTCGCGCTCGCGACATTGGTCGCGCAAGACACGCCGCGGCCGGAACCGAAACTCGCGCGGGAGGAACTCGCGACGGCGGCGAAGGTGCTCGGTCTCGGCTTCGACGACGCCGAGCTCGAGCTCGCGCGCCGCGGCGCGAGCGAGAACCTCGAGTCGTACGAACGGCTGCGAGCGCGCGCGCTCGACAACGCGCTCGCGCCGGCGTTCGTCTTCCGTGCGCGGATCCCGGGCGTCGGCGCGCCGCGGCCGTGGCCCGCGGCGGTCGCGCGGCCGCGGCCGGAAGTCCGCCGGCCGGCGAACCTCGACGAGCTCGCGTTCGCGGACCTCGCGACGCTCTCCGAGCTCGTGCGCACGGGCCGAGTCAAGCCGAGCGAGCTCGTCGAACAGAGCCTCGCGCGCCTCGAACGACTCGATCCGACGTTGCACTGCGTCGTGACGCTGTGCGCCGAGCGCGCACGCGCGCGAGCCGCCGAACTCGATGCCGAACTCGCCGCCGGCAAGTGGCGAGGACCGCTCCACGGCCTGCCGTGGGGCGCGAAGGACCTCTTCGCGACCCAAGGCCTCCGCACGACGTGGGGCGCGCCGCCGTACGAGACGCAAGTGCTCGACTACGACGCGGCGGTCGTCGAGAAGCTCGATCGTGCCGGCGCAGTGCTGGTCGCGAAGCTCTCGCTCGGCGAGCTCGCGATGGGCGACACGTGGTTCGGCGGTCTGACGCGCAACCCGTGGGACGTCGCGACGGGCTCTTCGGGCTCGTCGGCGGGCCCCGCGTCGGCGACGGCCGCGGGGTGTGTCGCGTTCGCGATCGGCACCGAGACGTGCGGCTCGATCGTCTCGCCGTCGGCGACGTGCGGCGTCACGGGCTTCCGACCGACGTTCGGGCGCATCTCGCGCCACGGCGCGATGGCGCTCTCGTGGACGATGGACAAGATCGGACCGATCGCGCGCTCCGTCGGCGACTGCGCCGTCGTGTTCGACGCGTTGCGCGGCGCCGACGAACGCGACGAGAGCTCGGTCGACGCGCCGTTCGTCGACCTCGGCCCGGTCGACGTCCGCGGTTGGCGCGTCGGTTACGTGCCGAGCGACTTCGGCGAGCGCCCGCTCGAATCGCCGCGGCTCGTCGAGCTCGCGGCGCTCGGTTGCGAGCTCGTGCCCGTCGCATTGCCGGAGTACCCGCTCTTCGACCTCTTCGTGATCCTCACGTCGGAAGCGGCGACGGCGTTCGACGAGCTCACGGACTCCGGGAAGGACGCCGAACTCGTCCAGCAGGACGAGAACGCGTGGCCGAACACCTTCCGTGTCGCGCGATTCGTGCCCGCCGCGGACTACCTGCGCGCGTCGCGGCTGCGGCGCAGCCTCATGGTCGACGTCGGCAAGCTCTTCGAGCGCGTCGACGTGCTCGTGCACCCGAGCCTCTCGGGCAAGTGGCTCGTGCTCGAGAACTTGACCGGCCATCCGTCGGTCGCCGTGCCGACCGAACTCGGTCCCGACGGCAAACCCGGTTCGATCGCGTTCACTGCGGCCGTGTTCGACGACACGCGCGCCTTGGCGCTCGCGGAGGCGTGGCAGACGAGCACGGGTTTCCATCTCGCGCATCCGCCGATCGCGCGCTGACGCCTCGCGGACCTGGCGCGTCCGCGACTTCGCACCTATCCTCGCACGCCCCCACGGGGTCATGGGCAAACCGTTCAAGCGCCTCGCGATCGCATTCGTCTCCGTCGTCGCCTTCTTCGGCGCCGCGGAGCTCGTGCTGCGTTGGAGCGGTTTCTGGTATCCGCCCGTCGAAGCGATCCAGGTGTGGAACCGCGTCGAAGACGAGGAAATGCGCCTCGGTCGGAGCCTGCACGAGAACACCGGGCGTCAGATGTGGCGGCCTCGAGCCGGCGCGGAGGTGCCGTGGGGCGGCACGGTCAACGAAGCGGGATACCGCGGGCCGCTGCTCTCCAGGGAGAAGAAGCCCGGAGTCGTGCGCATCGCGACGCTGGGCGATTCGTCGACGTTCGGGCACAGCGTCGAGTACGAGCAGACGTACTCCGCGCAGCTCGAGAAGCTGCTCGACGCCGCGGGGTACGACTGCGAAGTGCTCGACGCGGGAGTCGTCGGGTTCTCGATCCGCCAAGGGATCGAACGCTACGACGAGCTCGTGCGCGAGTACCGGCCGGATTTCGTGATCGAAGCGTTCGGCGCCGTCAACGACCACTTGCCCGCGATCCAGTCGGTCCCCGACAAGGACAAGATCGCGATGAACCTCGGCGTCGGCGGGTATTGGACGCAAGTCGGCATGGGCCTGCGCCAAGACTGCCGCATCGTGCAATTCGCGGCGAAGCGCATCGATCTCGCGCGCGGCGTCACGTCGGACGTCCGGGACCGCGAGTTCAAGAAGCAGAAGCGCGAGACCGAGCTCGAGTCGTCGGTCGGCAACGTCGATTGGGCCGGCAAACGTCGGGTCCCGCTCGACGACTTCGAAGCGAGCCTGCTCGAGCTCCAGAAGCGTGTCGAGTCGGACGGAGCGCGCCTGATCTTGCTGTCGATGCCGCGCCAACCGATCGTCGAGAAGCGCGCGCCGGTGCTGGTGCAGTACTCGGAGAAAGTCGCCGAAGTCGGAGCGCGGCAGGGTCTGGACGTCGTCGATGGCCGAGCTGCGTTCGCGTCGGCGCTCGCCGGCGGGAAGAAAGTCGACGAGCTCTTCGCCGACGCGTACCACCCGAAGCCGTTCGGGCATCGCTTGCTCGCCGTCGAGCTCGGCAAAGTGATCGTCCCGCGACTGCAGAGCGCGAAACGCGAATAGACTCGATCGAGGCAGGGCCCCAGGCAGGAGTACCGCGCCACCGTCCAGACGATTCCTGCGTCATGCCTTCCGAGCTCGCAAGCATCGGTTCCCGCCGCGCGCATTGGCTCGCGTTGGTGTGCTTCTGCTTGCTCGCTGCGACGCTGCTCGTCGAACCGATCGTCAAGTTCCCGACGCACACCTACACGTCGGCGGACCTGACGCAGGACTTCGCGCTGACCGCGTGGGATCGCGACCGACGCTTCGTCGAGAACCGCGCGCTGTGCGATCCGCCGCTCGAGATGCAGCCGTGGCTCGGATTCAATCGCGACGAGCTCCGCGCCGGCCGACTGCCGCTCTGGAACCCGTACAACGGCAACGGAGTCCCCCACCTCGCGAACTTCCAGTCGGCGGTGTTCTCGCCGTTCAGCCTGCCGTACTACGTGCTGAGCTTCAAAGCCGCGTCGATCGTCTCGGCGCTGCTGCGGCTCGTGCTGCTCGGCTGGTTCACGTACCTCTTCCTCCGAGCGTTGGAGTTCGGGACGTGGGCCGCGATCGTCGGCGGCGCTGCGTTCATGCTGTCGGGCAAGAGCGTGCTGCTGCTCGCGTATCCGCACTCCGCGGTCGCGGTCGCGCTGCCGGCGGCGCTCTGGTGCCTCGAACGCGCGGCGCGGGCGCTCGATTCCCCCGCGGCGCCGCGCGTGTTCGTCGGTTGGTGCGCGGCACTCGCGGTGGTCTTCGTCGGCGGGCTCTACGCCGGTCATCCGGAGCCGCTGGTCTTCGTCGTGCTGCTCGCGTTCGGTTGGGCGGCGTGGCGCGCGTTCGCGTTGCGGCGCCGCGGAAGCGCGGCGTCGATGCGCTTGCTGCTCGGCTTCGCGCTCGCGGGCGTCGTCGCGCTGCTCGTCGGTGCCCCCCAGACGTTGCCGTTCCTCGAGTACCTGCAACGCAGCGTGACGATCGCGACGCGCGTGCCGCTCGTCCAACCGTCGCTGACCGAGTGGTGGCCGCTGCTCGTGTTCCCCGACGCCGTCGGAGCGCCGTTCGCTGGAATGATGTTGCGCACCGAGCTACCGCCGCCCAACTACGAGCAGGTGAACACCACGTATGCGGGCGGCGCCGTGTTGGTGCTCGCGCTGCTCGGTGCGTTGTGCCTGCGCGTCGACCGGCGAGTGCGGCTCTTCGCGCTCGGACTCGCCGTGTGGCTCGTGCTGACGTGCGACGTCGCGGGGCTCGGTTCGCTCTGGAATCGCACGCCGGTGCTCGGCACCACGGTGCTGCTCTCGCGCAGCCAAGCCGTGTGGCATTTCGGACTCGCGGCGCTCGCCGCGCTCGCCGTCGATCGACTGCTCTCCGCTCGGCCGACGCAGCGATCGCGCGGAACCGCGGCGACCGTGTTCGTGCTCGCGAGCGTGGGCCTCGCAGCGTGCGCCTGGCGAGCGCTGGGACTGCTCCACGAGCACACGACGCCGAGCGAACTCGAGCAGCGCGCGACGGCGTTGGCGCGGATCACGGAAGCGCGGTGGTTGTTCGGCGCGACGACGGCGGCTGCGATCGTGCTCGTGTGCACGCTGATCCTCACGGGGCGTCGCGCCTGGAAGCTCGCGGCGATCTGCGGCTTGCTCGCGATCGTCGGCTACCAGAACGGCTGGATGCTCGCGGGCTTCAACCCGACCGTGCCCGATCGCAACGTGTTCCCCGTGACGCCGGCGATCGAGGCCCTCCAGCGAGAGACTCGCGGCGGCAACGTGCTCGTGTTGACGGAGAACGGGTTGCCACCGGACACGAACATGGCGTACGGCATCGCCCAGCCGCCGAACTACGACGCGCTCGGCGTGCTGCGCTACGAAGAGCTCTCGTACCTCGCGTTCGGGTCGGACGGACCGTGGCGCACGCCGCGCTTCGCGTCGGCGAAGATGCTCGCGGTGTTCGGCATCGAACACGTCGTGGCGCCGGGCTCGTGGGTGCCGGTCGACTCCGGCCTCGGCCGCGAGCCGCTGCTCGATCGTGAGCCGCTCGATGCGCTCGCGCTCGACGGGACGGTCGAGGTGCGTCAAGGCTTCCTCTGCGAGGCCGCGGACCTCGACGCGGTCGCCGTGCTCGCGAGCGTGCCGCGCGACCCAGGCACGGCTCGAGGCGACTTGCGCGTGCGCCTCCTCGAGCCGACCGGCGCGCTCGTCGCGGAGGAGCTCTTCGCCGCCGACGAGCTCCGCGCGACGGGGATGCGCGAACGCGAGCTCTCGTTCGCCAAGCCGCCGTTCCGCACGCAGACCGCGTACGACTCCGAATGGTTGACGCTGCGCTTTCCGCCGCGCGAAGACTCGTACCGGCGCCGCTACACGCTCGTGATCGACGCGCCGCGCGCGGACGGAGTCGCGAGTGGCGTCGTCTGGCGCCGCGGCGACGAACGTGTGCCGAGGTTCCCGTTGTCGGTCGGCCGGACGCCGACCGACGGACGCATCGTGTTCGACTACCGCGCGGGGTCCGACGACTTCGCGCACGTCGAGACGCTCGGAGCGCTGCGGCTCACGCGCTTCGTGCGGGGACTCGGCCCCTTCTTCGCCGTGCCGCTCGCGATCGAATGCGACGACAACGTGCAAGCGGCGCGCGCGGTCGCGCACGGTTCGTTCAATCCCTATCGCACGGTCGCCGTCGAACGCGATGCCGCGGCGCCGGCGCGCATGCTGTTCCCCGCGCGCACCGCGGCCGAGATCGCCGCGGCGACCAAAGGACCACTCGACGAGTCCGGGCCGCTGCCGGCGGTCGTCGGGCTCTCGGACGAGCTCGAAGCCGCCACGCGCGCCGAGATCGTCTCGCGCACGCCGACCGAGATCCGCTTGCGCGTGTCGCGGCGCGACCGGGGTTGGCTCGTCGCTTGCCAGACGTGGTTCCCGGGCTGGCGTGCGACGGTCAACGGCGTCGAACGGCCGGTGCGGCTCGCGAACTACGCGTTCCAGGCGGTCGAGCTCGACGCCGGCGAGAACGAAGTCGTGCTCTGGTACGCGCCGAACTCGTGGAGGCTCGGACTGTGGCTCGCGCTCGGCGGTCTGACGTTCGGCGCGCTCCTCGCGTGGCGCTTCAGTAGAGCTTCGGCGCCGCGTTGATCACCGCGAGCGCCTCTTCGCAGTTGAAGCCGGCGAGCTGTGCGTACTCGCGGATCGACGGCATGCGCGGTGCGCGATACTCCTCGGACTTCGCGAGCGCCTGATCACGCGTCAGGTGGCCTTCGCGGATCATGTTCGAGAGCATGACCTCGTCCTCGGTGAAGCCCGCGATCGTGTCGTAGATGTAGTTGTAGAACGCCGCAGTGCCGTCGCCGATGCGCCAGGTCGAAGTCGTGTCGGTCGCGACTTCCCAGTCGTACTCGCGGCGAATCGTGCCGACGATCTCTTCCTCGCGCCACGGCAAGTAGTGGAACAGGTAGAGGAAGTCGTCCTTGACGACGAAAGTCTGGTAGTAGGCGTTGAGCGTGTCGAAGAACGACTCGTTCAGGTAACGCGGGTTCTTCAAGTAGTTCCACGCGTAGTACCAGAGCAGGTGCATCTCGTTCTTCAGCGGCAGACCGGTCAGCGTCATGCCGTGATCGCCTTCGCGGATGCCGCACAGCCCGGTCTTGTACGGCGTGTCCTCGATCATGTTGCCGGTCGAGAAGATCACGAGCTTGATGCCCGTCTCGTTCCGCAACTGGCGAGCGTGCGAGTAGAACTCCTTGTCACCGGCGGTGAAGAGCGTGACCATCCCGAGCTCGGGCTTCTTCAGCCACGCTTCGACGTTCCTGCGCACGTAACGACGCTTCGTCGTGATGTCCGCGGAACGCAGGATGTGCTCGACGCCGAGCTTGCCGCACACGCGGGCCTGATTGCGGCGCGCGAGATCGGTGACGAAGCCCCAGTCGTACGTGAACGCGACCGGGTTCATGCCGAGCACGGTCTTCACGTAGTGGAGTCCGTAGCTCGAATCGCGTCCGCCGCTGAATGCGACGATCACGTCGGGACTGCCGTCCTTCGAACGGTACGGCTCGACGAACTTGCGCAGCGCATCGGCGCCTTTCGGCTGGATCTTGCGCCAGTTGCGGCAGTAGCGGCAGACGCCCTTCTCGTCGAAGTCCATGAAGGGATACGTCTCGGGCAGGATGCACTGCTTGCAGCGCCGCAGGTTCCGCGCGCGGCGCGTGTGGTCGACGATCTGGAGCTTCTTCGGCGCGGGCTTCGCGACGCCGGCGAGCTGCGCTTGACCGTTCGCCGGACCGATCGCGTGGAACTCGCTCTGCCCGAGATCGCCGAGCGCGACGAGCACGCCGGTGCCGGCGCGCACTTGCGAGATCGAGACCTTGCCGAAGTGCCGCTCGAAGTCGGCGCTCGTCGCGAGCTTCTGGAGGATGAAGCGCTCGCTCGCGAAGGCGAGGAACGAATTCGCCCGGTTGGTGAGGCGGAACAGGGAGCCAGTGTTCGTCGCGAGCAAGAGCGACTCGAGGTCGTCCATGAACACGGCGATCGAAGCTGCGCCGCGGATCTCCTCGAACGCGCGCCGCGTCGCTTCGGCGGCGTTCTTCGTCGCGTCGAAGTAGCCGCGGAGCAGGTTGACCAGGACCTCGGTGTCGACTTCCGACTTGCGCTGGAACTCGGGGTGGCGTCTCCAGAGCTCGGCGTCGTTGACGATGATGCCGTTGTGGATGCCGACGACGCCGTTCGCCCACACCGGTTGGTTGTTGTCCGCGGTCGATTGGAAACCGTTGGTGACGAGCCGCGAGTGACCGATCAGCGCGAGCGCGCTCTTCGCGGCGCCGTTCGCGCCCGACCAGTGTTCGAGCGCGCCTTCGAACACCTTGCGGTAGTGCTCGGTCTGGATGAACACGCTCGCCGCGCGGGCTTCCTTCAGGAGCTGGATCGAGCGTCCGTCGTGGATCGCGAGCCCGGCGGCTTCCTTGCCGCGGGTCTCGGAGAACTTGTAGAGCCGTTCGACGACCGAACGCGCGAAGTCCGGAGCGATGCCCGCGCCGGGCCGGAAGACGACGCCGAAGATGCCGCACATGGAGGGGTGTGTCGGAAATCGGTCGCGGCGGCTGCGCTTCGCGCGGCGGCTTGGGACCCGACTGCGTGTCGGCGGAGCGAAGGACTTTCCGCTCCGGAGGCCGCCGGGAAGCACTGACGCGCGCTGACCGGCCCGGAATTCTCGCCCGCGCCGGGCCGGTCGGCAAGTCGAGCGCCGTCCGGCGAGGCCGCCGACCGACGACGCTTTCCGAACACGCGTTCGAAAAGCGGGCGCCTCGACGCCTGCGCCGCGGCGGATATCCTGCGCCCGGGTTCCGCACCGCGAGGGAGCAGGAGAGCGAACCATGAGCTCTGAAACACACCACGCGCCGGGCTCGAGCGGCGTGCCGCTCGAGCTGCATCCCTGGCGTTCCGCCGTCCGCAGCCCAGCTCGCTATGCCTGGCTGCTCGCCGGCTCGTACGTGCTTTTCGGCACCGCGTACATCGTGATCTCCACTTGGCTCGCCGCGACGAGTTCGATGTCGGTCGAACAGATGGAGGAGATCGAGCGCTGGAAGGGCATCGCGTTCATCACCGTCACGGCGATGTTGCTCTTCGCGCTGTCGTACGGGCTCTTCGCCCGCATCCGCGCCCAGGAGGAACTGATCGCGCGCCAGACCCACGCGATCCACAACTCCGAACGAGCGATGCTCGCCGCGACGTTCGCCGGGACGATCGCGCACGACATCAACAACGCGCTGACGGCATCCACGTTCGCCGTCGAGGAACTGCGTGCGGTCGTCCGACCGAACTCGGACGAGTCCAAGCTCGCGGACGCGGTCGACGACTCGCTGCGTGCGATCACCGAGTGGAATCGCCGCCTGTTCGACCTCGGCAGCCGGCGCGCCGGCGGCACGGCGACCACCGTGGACGTCGACGAGCTCGTCGCGAACTGCGTCACGCTCGTGCGCCGTCACGCCCAACTGCGCGATCGCGAGATCCAGTTCACGCGCTGTCCGACGGCGCTGCGGATCGTCGCCTCCGAACAGCTCGTGCGTCGCGCCGTGCTCAACCTGGTGCTCAACGCGGCGGAAGCATGCGGCCCGAACGGCAGGATCTCGGTCGCCGTCGAACGCCTGGAAGCGGGAGGGGTGCGCATCCGCGTCGACGATTCCGGCCCCGGCGTCCCGCCCGAGATGCGCGCGAAGATCCTAGAGCCGTTCTTCACGACCAAACCCGACGGCACCGGTCTCGGCCTCGCTTCGGTGGTCGCGTGCGCGGACTTCCACGCCGGAGCGCTGGCGATCGACACGGCACCTCTCGGTGGTGCGCGGTTCGACCTGACGCTCGGCGCGCGCCCGCGCGACCGCCAGCCCGATGGTCGCGTCGGAGCCGTTTCACCCGGATAGCGCACGGCCGGGCCGGACTCCGCCTCCGACCGGAGCTTGACCGGCGGAGCGCCGTGCCGGCGCGCACGGCGCGGAAGTCCGTGCGAGTCGGGACGCCGCCGGTCCTCACTCGCGACGTTCGCGTCGCCGACCTTCGGCGGATGCACTCACGTCGCTCGCGCGGCGCGGTCAGTCGGCGCCGCGAGCGTGCGACCGAGCTTCCTTCACGGCCCGCGCGCTCTCGCGCAGAGGCTCGCACAACGGGAAACGCGGCACACCCGTGACGTCGAGCACGATCGCCTGCAGCAACATCTGGAAGCCAAGGATGATCGGCATCGCCGCGAACATGACCATGCCTGCGGACGCGAACTGCTGTTTCGTGGCGTAGCTGTACCAGAGCCACGCGCCGAAGACCGAGCCGAACAGGAAGAGCGGCAGGCCGAGCAGCACGAAGATGGATACGGCGCTGAAGTCGTAGACGAAGTAGCGCCAGAAGATCCG
This sequence comes from Planctomycetota bacterium, assembly GCA_023150475.1. Classification (GTDB taxonomy): domain Bacteria; phylum Planctomycetota; class UBA1135; order UBA1135; genus JACRIN01. The sequence goes on along the minus strand of JAKLKU010000007.1, from coordinate 117,313 downwards.
TTTCAAGAGCCCCGCGAAGAGCCGCGGCGGGAAACCGAACAACGTCTTGGTGATCGAGAGCGACGAATGTTCGTCGCCGTAGCGCGCGTCGATCGGCACGTCGCGCACGACGGCGCGCACGATGCCGAGCTCGATCAAGAGACCGCTCTCGAAGAAGTAGCGCGAGGGCAGCTTGTCGATCTGCAGCCGCTCGAGGACTTCGCGGCGCAACGCGACGTAGCCGTTCGCCGGATCGAAGTTGGCCCAGTACCCGGACGCGGCCTTGACCATGAACGTCAGCCCGGCGTTGCCGATCACGCGGACCTTCGGCATCGCTGCGAGCGAGTTGGGGCTGTGGTAACGATTGCCCTTGGTCACGTCGGCGTCGCCGTCGAGCAGCGGCTCGACGAACGCGGCCAGGTGCGCGGGGTCCATCTGGTCGTCGCCGTCCATCTTGACCACGATGTCGAGCTTGCGGCGCAGCGCTTCCTGGAAGCCCGAGCGCATCGCGCCGCCGACGCCTTGGTTCTCGGCGTGGCGGATCAGTACGACGCGCGGATCGGCGAGCTTCTCGACTCGCGCCGCCGTGTCGTCCGGGCTCTTGTCCTCGACGACGATGATCGTCTGGACCCAGCTCGGGATGCCGCGGATCACGCTCTCGATCTGCGGGGCGACGCGGAACGCCGGAACGACGACGCCGACCTTCGCACCTTCGAGCGACGGGACGTGCGTCATGAGGTCCGCGCGCGGCGCGCGAGTCGGAAACGCGGGGGCATGGGGCAGGAAGCGCGCCGAAGTATATTCCACGACCCTGCCCGATGCGGCAGGCTCTTCGCGAGCCACCGAAACGCATGCCCCCCATGGATGACGTGCCCCGCACGGGCCGCGACCGTCGACGGCGCGGGCGCGCCTCGCTCGCGATCTGTGCGGGGCTCGCAGTGTTGCTCGCGCTCGGCGCGTGCTTGCGATTCACGGGAATCGATTTCCTGTTGCCGCAGCATCCCGAGCCGGATGGCGCCGTGATCGTGTACCAACTCGACGCGCACGAAGGCCGCGTCGAGGATCCGAAGGGGCACGAGTACTGGGGCTTCTACCCGCACCTCCTCTCGCAGGCGGCGCGAGCGTGGCCGAAGTCGGCGGCGGAGCTGCCCGGCGCCGGCGCGTCGCTCGAGGAACACTTGGCGGCGGCTCGGAGCTCGCAATCTCGCGCGCGCCACACCGTCGCCTTGGCGTCGCTGCTCGTGGTGCCCGCGACGTTCTTCCTGGCGCGGCGTTTCTTGTCGAGCGCGTGGTCCGCGATCGCGGCCGCCCTGTCGACGACGAGCTTCCTGCACGTGTGGTTCGCGCAGCAGTCGCGCCCGCATGCCGTCGCGACGGCGCTCGACACGTTCGTGCTGCTCGCGGCGTGCGGCATGGTCGCGAACCCGTCGGCATGGACGTGGGCGCTCGCGCCGCTCGCGCTCGGGCTCGCGACGGCGTGCCTGCAGAGCGGCATCGCGACCGGGATCGCGATCCTGGCCGCGGTCTTGTTGGTGCGCGAGCGACCCGCGCGGCTCTGGCTCGGCCTCGGCGCCGGCGCCGCCGCGGGACTCGCGCTCGCACTCGCGTTCTATCCGGAGTCGACGAATCCGGAGAGCGCCAACGCGCCGTTGATCGGTTGGGACGCGAAGTACGGGACGCTGCTGCTCAAGGGCCACCAAGTCTTCATCGGACTCTTCGACGGCGATGGGCTGCCGGTCGTCACGCGCGCCTTGTGGGATTACGAGCCTCTGCTCGTGTCGGTCGCGCTCGTCGGCATCGTGATCGCGCTCGTGCGTCGCTGGAACTACCTGCCGGTGCTGCGCGCCGAGAAGGTGGACGAGCTCAAGGTCGTGCTGACGTTCGGCATCGCGTACTTCGTCGTGATCGCGCTCTACGAACGCAGCTACCAGCGCTTCGTGCTGCCGCTCGTGCCGCTCCTCGCGATCGTCGCGGCGTGGACGTTGTCGCTCGTCGCGCGTCGCGCGCGCATCGCGAGCCGCGTCGGGGCGCTCGCCGTCGCCGCGCCGCTGCTCGCGGCGGAGACGTTCGCGACTTGGCGCCTCGTCGAGCTCCGCGCGAAGCCCGACACGCTGACGCAGGCCGCCGACTGGATTCGAACGCACGCCGCACCCGAACGGACGTTCGTCATGTTGCCGGGCATCGACGTGCCGCTCGCGACGAACGACGCAGCTCGCGCGCGCGACGCCGACTACTACAACGTGCTCGGCTACCCCTGGCGCGTCTGGAACACGCGCGTCGGCGAGCAGGCGCTGCCCGCACCGCACTGGCCCATCGCTCTGATGCCGCTCGGCGGCCGCGACTTGCGCGCGATCCGGCAGGACGCGGCGGCGTACGCTCGCTCGCTCGACGCGGACTTCGCCATCGTCGAGGCGTACGAGAACTATTGGCGCTCGCCGATCCTGAAGAACATCTACGACGGCATCGTGTTGCGCGGCGAACGAGTCGCGCGCTTCTCGCCGGACGGCGAGCGCGAGAACGAAGGCTATCCGCTCTCGTACCAAGACGACGGCATCGACGAGCACTTCCATTGGCTCACGCGCGCGTTGCGCGCAGAGGCCGTCGGCCCCGTCGTCGAGATCTTCCGCCTGCGCTGACGCACGATGGCGACCGAGAGTCAGACGAACTCGACTGCGGACCAGAATTCGGCGTTCGGCCGCCGCGTGTTCGTCATCGCGCTGCTCGCGGCGCTCACGTTCGGCGCGGCGATCCTGCGGCTCTCCGGCATCGGCTTCCTGCTGCCGAGCATCGTCGAGCCCGACGGCGGCGTGCTCCCCTACCAGCTCGAGCGCATCGAACAACGCCTCGAGGAACCGAAACGCGACTTCTACGCGGCCTACTACCCGTCGCTGATCACGCGTTTCGCCGAGCTCGCGCCGTCGGTCCGCGTCGACTTGCCCGTGGGCGCGAGCCTGACGCGCGAGCAAGCGCTCGCGGTCGCCGCGGATCGCAACGTGCGCGTGCGGCGCACCGTCGCCGTGCTGTCGGCGTTCACGGTGCCGCTGACGTACCTGCTCGCGAGGCACTTCTTGTCGAGCGGTTGGGCGCTCGTCGCCGCTGCGTTCATGGCGACGAGCTTCCTCCAGCAGTGGTTCGCGCAACAGTCGCGACCCCACGCGGCGGCGACGACGTTCTTCACGCTCGCGCTGCTCGGCGCGTTGTATCTCCGCCGCCACGGCACGTGGCTCGCTTGCGCGTTCGCGGGCGCGACGCTCGGCCTCGCCATCGGAGCGCTGCAGAACGGCATCGCTCTGACGATCCCGATCGCCGCGGCGGCGTTCTGGTGCGAGACGCGCGGGCCCGTGCGGCGCTGGGCATCGATCGCAGGCGCCGCACTCGCGCTCGCCGCCGTCGTCGGTTGGTCGTTCTACCTGAAAGGCGGCGAGAGCGAGCCGTTGACCGAGGACGGACCGTTGCTCGCGTACGACGCGGCGACGAACACGCTGCGCCTCTCCGGCCACGAGATCACGCTCGGTTCGTTCGACTTCGGTGGCGCACGCATCGTCTGGGACGCGCTGTGGTGTTACGAGCCGACGCTCACGATCGTCTGCCTCTTGGGGCTCGTGCTCTTCGTCGTCAAGCTCGCGCGGCATCCCGGCGCGCCTGCGTTCGAACGCGGCGGCGACGCGGCGGTCGTGCTCGCGTTCGTCGTGCCGTACGCGTTCGTCGTGTGCCTCTACGCGAAGAGCTACCAGCGGTTCGTGATCCCGCTGCTCCCGGTGCTCGCCGTGTTCGCCGCGTGGAGCCTCGCCTACGCGGTCGGCTTGCTGCGTGGACGCAGCCGTCGTTTCGCACGACTCGCGGTCGCCCTGCCGCTGTTCGCGAACGGCGTGTTCGCGATCAGTCTCGCCCGCATGCGTTCGCAACCGGACACGATCGAGCGCGCCGCACAGTGGTTCCGCGATGCAGCGAACTTCGATCGCGAGCGCCAGAAGCTCGCGGTGCTGCCGCCGATCGACTTTCCGCTGCCGCACACCGAAGCGTCGCTCGCGAAGTACACGCAAGGCATCTACACGAAGAGCTATCCGTGGATGCACTTCCAGAAGACGTGCAAGCCGGAGGAGCGTCCGCTCGAACGTTACGACATCGCGTGGCTGCCGCTCGCCACCGAGAAGCAGCGCGACCAAGTCGCTCTCGACCCGGAGCACTTCGTGCGGGAGCTCCAAGTCGACTTCGTCGTCGTCCACGCGCTCGAGATGGTCCGGTTCCACTCGGCGTTCACGTCGGTCCGCGGTGCGCTGATGCGCGAAGCACAGCTCGTCGCGCGCTTCTCGCCGGACGTGCGCGAGCGCGAGATCCCGCTCGACTTCGAGGACTTCGAGCACTACGAGCCCGATCCCTGGGCCTGGCGGACGCTCTTCGCGGAGTCGTCCGGCCCCGTGATCGAGATCTACCGGCTGCGTCGCGGACGGAGCGCGCGATGAGCGACGGACACGGCAAGTTCCGCTCCGACGTGCTGTGGAACTTCGGGTCGATCGCCGTGCTCGGCGTGAGCGGCATCGCGCTCAACACGCTGATCGCGAGCGTGTACGACGCAGCCGCGCTCGGCGTCTTCAACCAAGTCTGGGCGCCCTACGTCATCGGTTCGCAACTCGCGGTCGGCGGCATCGACCTCTCGGTGCTCAAGGAAGTCGCTGCGGGACCCAAGGAGCGCACGCACGTCGCCCAAGCCGTCGTCGGCGCGTTGGTGCCCACCGTCGTGCTCGCGGCCGTCGCCGCAGCGATCTTCTGGCTCGCCGCGGGACTCGTCGGCGCCTTCTACGAAAGTGAACACGTCGCGACCGGCGTGCGTTGGGCCGCACCCGGCCTCTTCTGCTTCGCGGTCAACAAGGTGCTGTTCGGCGTCGTCAACGGCCTGCGGCGCATGCGCGCGTTCGCGCTGCTGCAGTCGGCGCGCTTCCTGCTGATGCTCGCGGGCTTCGGCGTCGTCGTGTTCGCCGAACTCGGCGCGCCGCGCGTCGCGTTCCTCTTCACGTTCGCCGAAGGGCTGTTGCTCGTGCTGCTCGCGCTCGAGGTCGGCTTCCAAGTCGCGTGGCGCAGCGCCGGCGGCTGGCGTGCGTGGATGCCACGCCACGTCGCGTACGGCGCGAAGAGCGCACTGTCCGGCGTGATGGCGGAGCTCAACACGCGCGTCGACATCATCATGCTCGGCCGTTACCTGCAGGACGCGCCGGTCGGCGTCTACAGCTTCGCGTCGATGATCGCGGAAGGCGTCTTCCAACTGATGGTCAAGCTGCAGAACAACTACAACCCGCTGATCGCGGAGCACGTCGCGCTCGGCCGCTTGCGCGAGCTCGAAGCCCTCGTGAAACGCGGCCGCGTCTGGAGCTGGCTCTTGATGCTCGGAGTCGGCAGCGTCGCCATCGCGGGTTATCCGCTCGGCCTCGCGATCCTCGGCACGCGCGACGCGATGATCGGCGGTTGGCTCGCGTTCGGCATCCTGATCGGCGGGATCTTCCTCTCGGCGGGCTACATGCCGTTCCAACAGACGCTCTTGATGGCCGGCCGTCCCGGTTGGCACACGGTGATGATGATCGTCATGGTCGCGACGAACGTGGTCGGCAACGCGCTCCTGATCCCGCACTTCGAGCTCGCGGGCGCCGCGGCGGCGTCGGCGATCGCGATGGTGGTCTCGGTGCTCGTGCTGCGCTTCTTCGTGCGCGTGCAAGTCGGCGCGCGGATCTGATCACGGCCGTCAGCGTTCGAGCGCGAGCTCCGCGGCCAGTGCGTCGCTCCAGCGCTTGGCGAGCGCCTCGAACGCCGGACGCTGCTCGGCGCGGACGCGCCCGAAGTCGAGCCTGACGCCGGCTCGACCGCCGTCGAGCACGAACGCTTCGACCAGCACCGCGGGTTCGCGCCGCACGACGCCGTCCGGCGTCGGCGCCCACGCCGAGAAGCAGGATCGAGGTTCGACCCGCGCGCCGAAGAAGTCGGCGACGCGCTCATCGTCGGCCGTGCGAGTCACCGGGGCGCGCAAGGCACAGACGACGAGCGCACGTTCCTGCGCCGCGACGCGTTCGAGCGCGCGCTCGAAGCCGCCGATCGTCACTTCCGTCTCCAACCCGAGCGCGTCCGAGGTGAGGACGTGCTCCACGGTCGCTCGTGGTTCGGGCTCCGCGCGCTCGAACCAATCGAGCTTGCTCGCGAACCCGGCTGCGGCGACCAGCACGAGCGGCACGCCGAGCGCAGCGACGGGAGCCACGTCGACCGCGTCGCCCGCGCTCGCGGCCGAACCGACGAAGAGCCGCCCCGCCGCGTAGAAGAGCCACGCCGCGGCGAGCGCGAGCACCAACGGGTGCACGCTGCCGCCGGCGAAGTAGAGCGCTCGACACGCGCCGCGCTCCTCGGGCTCGCCGGCCGCCGCGAACGTGTACCGCCGCCCGTCGAGGCCGGGATCGTCGAGCGCGTGCTCGCGCGGATCGAATCCGGCGCGTTCGAGAGTCGCGGCGGACGCCGGCCCTTCGAAGACACGCTCGCGCAGCGTGAGCGCGTCGCTCGCGTAACTCGCCGCGTCGCGTTCCCACACGCCGACGAGCGCACGTCCGAGCACCAGGCAAGCGAGCCCTGCGAGCAGGATCGCGGCGGCGCGGCGCCCGAAGCGCGGCCTCGCGCACTCGGCACGCGAGCGTGCGAGCGCCGCCGTCGCGGCGAGCACGCCGACCCACGCGACCGTGACGGCGACGCACGCGACGAGGACGCCGAGTTCGCGCTCCTCGAAGCTCCACTCGAGCAGTCGCCGAGCCGCGAACGCGCCGGCGAGGGTCTCGACGGCGACGAGCGACAGGACGACGATCGCCCGCCGACGGCGACGCGCCGCGGCGGCCGGGTTCGGCTCCGACTCGGAACGCGCGGGCTCGCCGTGCGCGACGCTCTCGCGCGGAGACACGCTTTCGCGCAGGGGCTCGCGCCGCAGGCGCGGAGCGACGAGATCGCCGACGAAACCGACGACCAGCAGCGGGCGGACGACTTCCAACCAAGCGAGGTCGTCGGAGCGCGGCCCGAACACCGTCGTCACGAAGCCGAAGACGATCAGGCCGACCGCCAACGCGGAGAGCCAAACGAGCGCATCGAGCGCGAAGTTCGCGAAGTGCTTCCACGGGAGCGGTCCGAGCCTGCGGCGCGCCCGCGACGCGAGCACGCCGAGCGCGACGGCGATGGCGGCGCACAAGGCCGCGACGAACGTCGTGTCGGCGTCCGGCGCGAGCGTGCCACCGCGCGGCACGAGCCGTTGCAGCAAGTCGAGCGGCCAGAACGCGCCGACCGCGCTCGCGGCGGCACCGCACGCGGCGAAGCCGTAGGTGAACGCGCTGCCGACCGGCGTGCCGCGGCCGCGCAACGCGCGCACGGCGAGGTACGGAGCCCCGAGCGCCACGGCGGCACCAGCGAGCAGGAGTTGGAGCGACGCGCTGACCTCGAGCGACAGCGCGACGAGGACCACGGCCCACACCGACGCATAGCCCCACGCGCGCGCACCGAGCGGCTGGGCGCGCGACGCAGCGTGCACCGGCGTGGCGGCGACGGCTGCATCCGCTCCGGTTCGCGTCGCAGCCGCTCCGGTTAGCGTCGCATCCGCTCCGGGTCGCGTCGCATCCGCTCCGGGTCGCGTCGCCTCCGCTCCGGTTCGCGTCGCATCCGCTCCGGGTCGCAACTCGAGCGTCTCGACGTCGTGCTTGAGCTCGGTTGCGTGTTGATAGCGGCGCTCGGGTTCGTGCTCGAGCGCGTGCAACACGATCTCGTCGACGCGCGTGTCGACGTCGGCCTTCGCGCTCGGCGGCTCGAATCGTCCGAGCGGCAACGCGCCGGTCAACATCTCGTAGAAGACGACGCCGAGCGAGAAGAGATCGGCGCGGTGATCGACGTCGTGGCTCGCGCGCAACTGCTCCGGCGCCATGTAGTGCGGCGTGCCCATCGCTTGCGACGTCGCAGTCAAACCGACGCGATCGCCGACGAGCTTCGCGAGCCCGAAATCGACGATCTTGATCGAGCCGTCGCGCGCGAGCAGCAGGTTCTCGGGCTTGACGTCGCGGTGCACGATGCCGAGCTCGTGCGCGTGCGCGAGCGCGTCGCAGAGCCGTGGCACGAGCTTCAACGCGTGCCGCGGCTCGAACTTGCCGGCGCGCAGCACGCGTCGCAGGTCGACACCGTCGACGTACTCCATCACGAGCCAGCACAGTCCCTCGGTCTCACCGAAGTCGTAGACGGCGACGATCGACGGGTGCGAGAGTCGCGCCAACGCCCGCGCTTCGCGCAGGAAGCGCTCGGCGAACGCCGGGTCGCGCGAGAGCTGCGGCGCGAGCACTTTCAGCGCGACCAGCCGGTCGAGCTTCTTCTGGCGCGCCTTGTAGACGACGCCCATGCCGCCTTGGCCGATGCACTCGAGGATCTCGAGCCCCGGAAAGCGCGCCGCGATCTCGGCCGGCGGGGGCGCGTCGAGCGCGCTGCGTGCGGCGGCCGGCCCGATCTCTGCGCTGGGCCTGGTCGCTGCGCTGGGCCTGGTCGCTGCGCTGGGCCTGGTCGCTGCGCTGGCGCTGGCCGCGTCACCTTGCCCGGCGGGCTCCGACGGCGCGCCCGCCGACGAGGCCGCGTCGGGATCGCGCGGCGGCAACGCGAGTCCGAGCTCGAGCAGGCAATGCGGGCACGCGGCGTCGCCGTCCGGCAGCGGACGACGACAACGGGAACAAGCGCGAGTGTTGGTCACGGCGAGGGCCTTTCGCCTGCGTGCACGGCGAAGGCGCGGCGAGGTTACACGGATTCCCGGACGATTCGCGGCCGGTCAGTTCCCGAGCGCGGCGAGCAAGCTCCTGAGCTCGTCCTCGACGTCCGCCGGATCGGCGACGGTCGCGCGCACCTCGGCGCGCAGGAGCTCGCCGAAACGCCGGCGCAGGCGGTGGATCGCGACTTTCAAGGCGCCCGCGGTCGTGCCGAGCTCGGCCGCGAGCGTCGCGTGCGTCGCCTCGCTCTCGAGCTCGGTCAAGAGCGGCCGCAACCGCGCGAAGGTCGCCGCCTTGCCGGCGCGCGCCTGCTCCGCGGCGAGCCGTTCGAGCGTCCGCGCGAGCACTTCGCGAGCGTACGCTCGTTCGTAGCAGCGCTCGGGATCGAGCGCCGGATCGAGCAGCGCCGCGAGCGCCTGGTCGCCCCCGGCGAGCGCGGCCTCGAGCGCCGTCTCGAGCGACTGCGCGAGCACACCGCCGCCGCGCTTCAGCGCGCGTTCGCCGTCGCGGAGATCGGCTCGGTGGTTCTGGAACGCTGCGAGCAAGAACGAGCGGAAGCGGCCGCGCTCCGGTCCCTCGACGCCGATTCCGCCGCGCGCGAGCAGCGTCGCGAAGAAGCTCTGCACGTCGTCGCTCGCTTGGTCGTGGCTCGCGCCGCGGCGACGCGCGAACGCGTAGAGCGGCCGCCAATACGCCGCGCACAGCGACTCGAGCGCGTCGCGCGCGGGCCCTGCGTCGCCGGGTCGCCACTGCCCCGCGCGCGCGACGACCGTCCACCGCGTCGTCAGGAACTCGTGCGACGCCGGTGATTCGGGCACGCGCGCCTCAGAGTTCGGAAGAGTGCACCGTGCCGCGGTTCGCGGTGCACATCTCGGTCCAGACCTTGGTCAGGAAGCCCTTCGCGTCGATCAGGATCGCGTCGAGCGCGACGCGCCGAAAACGATTCTTCTCGGCGAGCAGCGACTTCATCAGCTCGAGGTTCCAACGGTGGCCGCCGGTCGGCGCGCCATCGGTGAGCACGACCACGCTGTCGACCGCGGGATCCGAGAACGCGAGTTCGAACGCGGTCCAGAAGTCGCCTTTGCCGCGCTGCGTGCACGCGGTGAAGAAGTCGAGCGCGCTCTTCACGTTCTGCGGCGTCGCGGGGACGAGCTTCTTCTGCCACGGGATCGGGTCGAGCGTGTACGGGATCAGGTTGAACTGCGTCTCCGGCGTGAGCTGCGACAACGCTTGCTTCAGTTCCTCGTCGACGGCTTGCTTGCGCGTCTTGCCGTCGGCGCGCGGCTCCCACATCGAGCCCGAGAGGTCGATCAGGAACACGACGCGCTGCGAACGCACGCGCAGGCCCGCGAACGTCGTCATCGTGACGCCGACGTACTCGCCGAGCGGTGCGTCGCTCGTCTTCAACGTGTACGGCCGCGGATCGCGCAACCACGCCTTCCACGGCTGTGGATCGAGCGGGTACTTGAAGCCCGAGAGCCGGACGAGCGCGTCGTACGCGTCGAGGCGCAAGCGCTGGCTCGTCTCGTGCTCGACGCGGTCGACGAGCACTTCGGCCGCCGTGATCTTGCCGTCCGCCGCCGGTTTGAGCTCGGCGATCGCGCCGACCGCGAGTGCGCGCGGGCCGACGTGTTCGTCGCTCGCGAGATCGGTCAACGCGGCGACCAGCCCCTCCTTCGGCAGGTCGAACGCGGCGAGGCCGCCCGCGGCGCGCACTTGCCACGCCTTGTCGGCGAGAGCGACGCCGACCTGCGTGTCGCGCAATTGGTCGCCCCCGTCGCCGGGCATGCGCACGAGCATGCGGAACCGTGCGAGCGTCGCGGCGGCGCGGACGTCGGCGTCCTTGTCGCGGTCCGCGAGCTTCTCGAGCGCGTCGAAGTACGTCCACGCGTCGGCATCGGGCACGCGCCCCGCGCGCTCGAGCCGCTCGAGCGACCAGAGGAGCGTGCGGCGCACCTCGGGATCCTTGTCGTCGAGCGTGTCGATCACGCGCTTCGCGTCGAGCGTCGTCGCGATCCGGCCGAGCGCTTCGGCGACTCGCAACCGCACCCAACGATCGCCGGAACCGAGCCCGTCCTTGCCGAAGAGGAGCGCGAGCGACTTCGGGTCGCTGAGCTCGCCGAGCGCGAGCTGCGCTTCGTCGGCGACGCGCGCCTCGGGATCGCGCAAGGCCTTCTTGACGATCGTCGGCCAGCCGAGTTCGCCGAGCTCCGCGAGCGACTGCACGGCTTCTTGTCGCGCCTTGGGATCCGGCGCCTGGAGTTTCTTCTCCGCCGCGGCGAGCGCTTCCTTCGACTGCGCGACGGCTGCGGTCGCGATGAATCCGGTCGCGAGCGCCAGCGCCGCGAGCCAACGAACACGAGTACGCATGACTCCTCCCTCTAACGTTCCAAGACGCACCGAGCGTCGTTCGGTGGCGTCACGGGCCCACGATTCACGAGCCCCCACTCCAACATTTCCCGGACGAGCAACGGCTCCTCGCGCCTCGCGCCGGCCGCCTTGAACACGTCCATGCGGTCGCCGCCGCCGGCGAGGAACGAGTTGGTCGCGATCCGATAACGCGCGGCGGGATCGAGCGGCTTGCCGCCGACTTCGATCGCCGTGACGCGCAACGCGCCGCTCGCGTCGGACTTCGCGCGCACGACGAGGCCCGAATACTCGAGGCCCGAGTGTTTCGGGCTCTCGGCGTTCTCGCGGACGAGCTCCGCGAGTTCGGCGCCACCGAGCTCGAACGACACGACGGTGTTGTCGAACGGCGCGATCTCGAAGAGCTCGCGGCGCGTCACCGGGCCCGCATCGATGTCGCTGCGGATGCCGCCCTTGTTGTGGATGCCGACGTCGGCGCCGGTGAGCTCACGCATCAGGTCGGTCGTCCAGTTGCCGGCGGTCGACGACGAGAAGCCCTTCGAGCGCGTCACGGGCGCCGCGAGTTCGCCGACGATGCTCGCCATGTCGGCCTGGGCGGCCGCGTTGAGCTCGGCGCAACGGCGCGCGACTTCGGGATCGCGGTCGTAGGGCTCGGGCTCGCCCAGCAAGTCGATCAGCTCCGCGTGCTGCGAGAGCACTTGGTCGGTCGCGGGATCGAACCAGACGTCGACGCGGCCGAGCGCGCTCGCTTTCGCGCCGGTCTGCACGATCAGGCACGCGCCTTCGAGCTGGCCTTCCTTCAAGTAGGTGTGCGAGTGGCCGCTGACGCACAGCCGCACCGTCGGGTGCGCGCGCGCGAGCTCGACCGCCTCTTCGACGCCGATGTGGCCGATCGGCAGGATCCAGTCGACGCGGCCCGAGAGCTCGTCGGCGACGCGGCCGTATTCGTCGGCCGCGCTCGCGAACGTGTAGGCACTCGCGTCCTTGTGCGTGATCGCCGGCGTGCTCGGCGTGAGGAAGCCGACCAGCGCGACCTTGAGGCCCGCGCGTTCGACGATGCGCCACGCCGGAGCCCAGTCGACGCGCTCGCCGCGCGCGTCGCGGACGTTCGCGACGACCGCGGGAGCGTGCGAGAGCTCCAGGATGCGCTTCAAGTTGGCGACGCCGTGATCGAGGTCGTGGTTGCCGATCGACATCGCGTCGTAGCCGACGAGCGCGAGCGCGGAGACGAACGGTGCACCGTGGTCGATCACGCCTTCGGGCGTGCCTTGGTACCAGTCGCCGCCGTCGACGACGATCACGTGCGCGCCTTCGTCTTCGGCTTGGCGGCGTTGCGCACTGACTTCCGCGGCGAGGCGCTCGAGCCCGCCGATCGGCGGCGGGTTCTCCTTGTCGAGCCACGTCGCCTTGCGCTCGAGCACTTGGCCATGCACGTCGTTCGTGTGCAGGATCACGAAGTGCACCGGCTCGGTCTCGCGCGAGCTCTCCGCGAGCGGTTCGGTCGCGCCTGAACCGGTATTCGCGCCGCGCGTGTGCGCGTCCGCCGCGCCGGATCCCGCAAGCGAGGGCTCGCTCGCTTGCGTGACGTCCGTGCCGCCAGAGCTCGCCGGAGCGTGCGGCGAGCGTTCGGGCGCAGTGCAACCCGACGAAATCGCGAGCGAGACGAAAAGAGCCGTGACGAAGGACGGACGACGGAAGGGGACGCGCAGCATGGGCGCGCGATTGTGGGGCGAACGCTGCGCGGGCGCCAGCCAGTAGCGCTCCACGCGCCGTGCGCGGCGCCGAGTCGCGGGCCCGGGGCGTCGACTCGGCGCGCGAGCGTGTCCTGCGCCGCCGCACACGGTCGGTCGGCTCGCCGTGCGAATCTCGATTTGTCCGTCCAAGGCCGCGCGGCGCGGTCACTATGCATCCGTTCTCGTCCCCCGACGTCCTGCCACGCCCTGGAGGGCCCAATGCGCACTCGGCTTCCGCTCGGATTCGCCATCGTCGCTGCGCTCGTGGTGAGCGTGCTCTTCGCACGACCCGCACGCGCTCAGTGTTTGCCCGACGGACTCGACCAAGGTCCGTGCTGTCTTTCGACGTTCCCGAACCTGCCCGCTTTCCCGAACATGCCGGGACTGTCGGTGCGTTGGCTCGCCTTCAACAACTGCAACGTCGCGGCGAACGCGACGATGTGCGCGCGGATCTTCCCGCCGCAACCGAAGCAGTTCCAAGGCGCCTTCGCGTGCGGCGCGTTCGACATTCCGATCCGTCTGCGTCAGTGCGGACTCAACATCGGGCTCTGGAGCGGCACGCTCAACGGCTACTACTCGCGCAACTGGCAAGCCGCTTCGACGGTCGGCACCGCGCTCACCGTCTGGCGCTTCGTCGTCAACGGCGACCTCAAGCCGTCGACCAACGTGCCGAACAACCAGAACTTCCGTCCGGCGTGCCAGCCGTTCACGCAGAGCGTCTACTTCACCGGCTACATCGACTACGCGCTCGACTGCAGCACGAACACGTGGCAAGTCGCGTGGATGCTGACGCACGAGTGCGATGCCGTGCACCACACGTCGAACAGCGCGCGGCCGGCGCCGGCGTCCGGCTACCACCCCGGTCGTTCGTTCACGGTCGTCGGGCCCGGCGCGGGCTTCGTCGTCAACACGACGAATCCGTTGATCAGCAACGGTCCGGTCGCCCAAGGCTCGTTCCGCAACAACATCTGGGTCGCGCCCAACACGTGCACGTTCGAAGAGCCGGCGATCGGCGGCAGCTTGACTCCGTTCGCGGACACGTGCTTCTGCAATCCGGGCCCGACCGGCCAATACAGCATGGGCACGCTCGCCGCCGGCGGTGCGTGCGGCACGCAGCTCATGCCGAGCCCGATCGGCAACTTCAATCAGAAGCGCATCGGCACTTGGACCAACGGGAACGTGTTCCCGGGCATCCAGACGCTGCTCTTCGACTTCGGCTACCTCGATTACGTCGACGGCTGCACCGGCGTGCTGAGCTCCGAGTGGTTCGAAGGCGTCGAGACGATCCGCGGCTTCCCGGCGTTCGAGTTCACCGGACTGGCGCTCGGCACCCAGTTCGAGGACGTGATGAGTTGCAATGCGTCGCCGACCGTGCCGAACACGCTGATCGGCGCGCCGCACGTCGTGAACTACATCGTCAACCTCAACCTGCCGTAGGCAGCGAGCGTTCGATCCGCGACTCCCCGTCGTGCGCGGCGCGCCCGACGGGGAGTCGCCGTTCGCGGGACGCAAGCCCGGCGTTCGCCGAGCGCGCGCCGCGCGTGCCCACGCTCGCCACCGCTGGATGGGTGTGCTACATCGGCGCGGTTCGCGGGCTCGACGGCGAACGACCGCTGCGATGTCCACGCCCTCTTCGAACCCTGGCAAACAAGCCGCCGACGCGACCGAGCCGCTGCCGCGCTGGCCGTGGCTCCTCTGCGTACTGCCGCTCGTCGCATCCGCCGCGACGCGCGATCTCTGGGCGCCCGACGAACCGCGCTACACGCAAGTCGGGCGCGAGATCTTCGAACGAGCCGATCCGATCGTCATGCACCTCTGCGGCGAGGTGTACCCGAACAAACCGCCGCTCGTCTTCGCGCTCGCCGGACTCTTCGGCCGCTTCGCGAACTGGAGCGAGTTCGCGATGCGCCTGCCGACGATCCTCGCGGTGCTCGCGACGGCGTGGCTGACGGCGCGGTTCGCCCGGCGCTTCTGGAGCGAGGCCGAGGCGCGTTGGAGCGCGATCGTCTACTTGACGACCGCGATGCTCGTCTGGAACGGCGCGCGAGTGCAGCTCGATCCGCTGCTCGGGCTCGTCTGCTTCGGCGCGCTGACCTTGATCGACGAACCGGCGCGCGACGAACGTGAAGCGCGCGCGCGCTGGCGCCTCGCCGGAGTGCTCGCCGGACTCGGGGTGCTCGCGAAAGGTCCCGTCGCGTACTTGTTCGTCGCGCTGCCGCTCGTCACGTGGCGTGTGCTCGTCGGGCGTCGGCCGGGAGCACGTTCGAAGCGCGGCGTGCTCGAAGGCTGGCTGCTCGCGCTCGCGTTGCCGCTCGGCTGGGCCGCCGCGGCGATCGCGCGCGAGCCCGCGCTGCTCGACCAGTACCTGTACTCGCAACACGTCGGTCAGACGATGGACGGGACGCGCCACCCGGCGCCCTTCTGGTTCCACTTCGCCGTGCAACCGGTGTGGATCCTGCCGTGGATCCTCGCGTTCGTCGCGGGGCTCGCGCTCGCGTGGCGCGCCTGGCGCGCGCGGCGCGCGAACGCCGAGTTCGACGAAGGTCTGTTGCGCGCCGCGAGTTGGTTCGGCGCGACGCTGATCGTCTTCTCCTGCTTCACGAGCAAACGCGACCTCTACCTCGTGCCCGTGTATCCCGCCGTGGGGTTGGTCGTCGCGCGCTGGCTCGTCTCGTCGATCCGCGTAGCCCGGCCCGCGCGCGCCGTCGCCGTGCCGACGGCGCTCTTGGTCGCATGGGTCGGGCTCGCACTCGGAGTCGCGCCGTTCTTCCAAGACACGCTCCAAGCACGTTCGTCGACGCCGCTGCCGGACTTCGGCTGGCGCGCCCACCTCGCGGGTGGCGTGCTCGCGTTCGGCGCGCTCGCGGCACTGATGCAAGCGTGGCGCGGCGACTTGCACGCGTGGGCGGAGCGACTCGCGCTCGGGTTCGTCGCTGGGACGACCGCCGTCGCACTCTGTCTCTTCCCGTCGATCAATCCCGGGAAATCTACGCGTGAGCTCGCGACCTGGATCGCTTCGCGGCCCGAACGACCGACGGCGATTCCGATCGTCGGTGCGCAGCCCGAGGGTTTTCGGTTCTACGGTATCCCGGCGGTAGGAGTCGCGGAAAAGGGCTGGCGCGACGCGGTCGCCGCGGCGCTCGAACGCGAACGTTCGGAATTCGTCGCCGTGCTCGAAGCCAGCCGTTTCGAGAGGCTGCCGCCGGAGCTCGCGGCGCGGCTCGTCGAGCTCCAGCGAAGAAACGTGAGCTCGCGTACGATGGTCGTCGTCGGCAGAAGAGAGTGACGAAACGCCCGCGGCTCTCCCGAGCCGTGCGCGTGCGGCACGGGAGGAGCTGCGATGATCGAAGCGACGATTCGACGATCTCGTCTGTTGGCGAGCGTCAGCGTTTACCCCGAGCACGTTTGGGATCGAGCGACGACGGCGCGCGTGCTCGCCGAGCTCTTCCCGCGCGTCCCGCGCGCCGAAATCGACCTTTGCGTCGAACGCTGCGGCGTCGAGGAACGGCGCCTGTTCTTCGCACCGGAACATTGGGCGCGGCGCGACACGCGAGCTGCGAGCGAGCTCGCGACGCGCGCGGCGCGTGAAGCGCTCGCGGCATGCTCCCTCACGCCCGACGATTGCGACGAGTTGTTCGTCGTCACCGACGCTCGCGCGGCGCCGCGCGAGCTCGAGATCGAACTCGGCGAACGACTCGAACTGCGGCGCACGTCGGCGCGCGTGCTCGTCGACGCCGCGGGCGGCGCGGCCGGAGCGAGCGCGCTCGGTCTCGCGGCGGAACTCGCCGCGCACGGCAAGATCGCGCTCGTGGTCGTCGTCGCGTGCGCGCCGCTCGAAGCGTGCGTCAATGCCGGGACCGACGGAGTGTGCTGCGCCGCGACGTTGGGCCATGGCGTCGCAGCGACCGTGTTCGGACCGGAATCGTCGGGCCGCGGGGGGTGGCGCGTCGAGGCGACGGGCTCGTGGCTCGCGCCGGACGCGCGCGACGCGACTTCGGGGCGCGTCGAATGCGAGCGTTCGCTCTTCTCGCGCCACTTGCCCGGCGCCGTCGTGCGCTTCCTGTCGAAGCGCGGGATGTCGGTCGCCGACATCGGTCAGCACGTCGTGCACGGCAGCGCGCGCAGCGTGCTCGAACGCTACGCCGAGCTCTTCCGCGTCTGCGAGGCCGGCATGCGGCTTTCGCGGCGGGCGCTCGCGCGGCACGGCGACCTCGCGGCGGCGGCGTTGCCGGCGATGTTCGCGGCGCTCGCCGGCCAGGATGGCCAGAGCGACGTCGGTGACTCCGACGCGCGCACGCTGCTCGCCGTCGCATCGGGTCCGGGCAAGCGTCTCGGCTTCTTGCTCTGCGAACGCTGCGCGTGAAACGCGCGACACCGACCGTCTCGCCAGTCCCGGGCTCCGAACTCGTGACCGCGACTTCGTCGCCACGGGCACTCCGTCGCGCGCGACGCGACCCACGCACCGTGGCGCCACGTCCGTCGTTCCGTAGGATTTCGCGCCATGAAGTGCCGCCTCCTCCTCGCCGCGTGTCTGCTCCTCGCTCCGGCGTGCCTGCTCGACCGCAGCACGACCAACGGCCGGCCCGATGAGGCCGCGATCGCCAAACTCACGCCGGGCGCCTCGACGGCGAGCGACGTCGTCGCGCTCTTCGGCGCGCCCAGCGAAGTGGTCCAGCTCGGCAAACGCTCCGCGTACCGCTACGAGCACACCGTCGCGAAGCGCACGGGCCTCTGGTTGATCGTGCTCGGCTCGCTCAACACCGACACCCACTCCGATCGCGTGTGGATGTTCTTCGACGAGAACTCGGTGCTGACGCACGTCGCGTCGAGCTTCGAGTCCGAGCGTTCGGAGTTCGGCCTCGCATGGACCGATTGACGGCGATCTCGCGCGCGCTCGCGAGCACGGCGCTCGCGCTCTTCGCCTCGAGCTGCGTCGTGCTCGTGTTCACGCGGACGCGCACCAACGCGCCGATCGACGAAGCACGCGTCGCCGAGCTCGCGCCCGGCCGCACGACGTTCGCCGACGCGCTCCTGCGTCTCGGCGCGCCCACCGACGTGTGGGAGCTGCCGGGCGGCGCGAGAGCGATCGCGTATGGCTGGCTCGACCAGAAGGGCGACAACGTCAACGTCCAAGTGCCGGTCAGCCGCAACTTCACGCCGAACCTCGAGATCGAAGACGCGCGCAAGAAGTTCTACGGCGTCGTGCTCTTCTTCGACGAGAGCGACGTGCTGGTCGAGGTGCGCCGCGGCTTCCTGCGCACGTTGAAGCGCGAGAGCTTGCCGAGCGCCGACGACGAGTAGTCGCTCTGCGTGTCGGCCACGACGCGCTGGCGCCCGTGCGCACCGGGTCGCGCGCCCTCGCGGCGGCCGCGCTCCGCCAACGGCAGAGTTCACCGAGCTCGAACGGCCGAACCGACGACCGCGGGCTGGCGTGCGCGGCGTTCGTGCGCATGATGGCGCGCTCGTTCGTTTCGAGGACACCGCATGAAACTCTCCCCCACCGTTCGTCTCGTCTGCGCACTCGCCCTGCTCGCGTCGCTCGCTTGCCGCTCCAGCGGCGACGGCGCACGCTCGACGCCTGCGACGCGAGCCGCCGCGCCGCTCGTGTATCCCGACGCGCTGCGCGGCGACGTCGTCGACGAGTACCACGGCGAGAAGGTCGCCGACCCGTATCGCTGGCTCGAAGAGCTCGACTCGCCGGCGACGCGCGCGTGGATCGACGCGGAGAACGCCGTCACGTTCGGCTACCTCGGCGAGATCGACGCTCGCGCGAAGCTCGCGAAGCGCCTCGGCGAGCTCTGGAACTACGAACGCTACACGTCGCCCGCGAAGAACGGCTCGCGTTACTTCTTCGCGAAGAACGACGGGCTCCAGAACCAGAGCGTCGTCTACTACGTCGACGGTCTCGCAGGCACGCCGAAGGTACTGCTCGATCCGAACACGCTGTCGAAGGACGGCACGGTCGCGCTCGGCGGTTCGACGGTCTCCGCGGACGGACGTTGGTACGCGTACGGCATCGCCGACGGCGGCTCCGATTGGACGACGTGGCGCGTGCGCGACGTCGAGAAGGGCCACGATCTCGCCGACACGATCCGGTGGACCAAGTTCAACACGCCAGCGTGGCGCAAGGACGGCACGGGCTTCTACTACGCGCGCTACTCGGAGCCCGAGCAAGGCGCGGAGCTCAAGGCGAAGAACCAGAACCAACGCGTCTACTACCACGAGCTCTTCACCAACCAGGAAGAGGACGTGCTCGTCTACGAGCGCCCGGATCAACCGGAATGGGGCTTCTCGGCCGCCGTGACCGACGACGGCGCGTATCTCGTGCTCAACGCGAGCCAAGGCACCGATCCGAAGAACCGCGTCTTCTACAAGCCGCTCGAGCCGACGACCGAGAGCGGCGACGTCGCGAAGATCATCCCGTTGCTCGTCGACTTCGACGCGAGCTACGACTTCCTCGGCAACCAAGGTTCGACGTTCTTCTTCCTGACGAACCTAGCGGCGTCGCGACAACGCGTGATCGCGATCGACGTCGCGAAACCCGAGCGCGCGAACTGGCGCGAGATCGTCCCGGAACGCGCCGAGACGCTGCAATCGGTCTCGTTGGTCGGCGGGCGCCTGGTGTGCAACTACCTCGCGGACGCGCACTCGAAGGTGCTGATCCACGCGCTCGACGGAGCGTTCGAACGCGAGCTCCCGCTGCCCGGCCTCGGCACGGCGAGCGGCTTCGGCGGCGAGATCGACGAAATGGAGACCTTCTACTCCTTCGCGAGCTTCACGGCGCCGCCGACGATCTTCCGCTACGACTTCACGACGGGCGAGAGCTCGCTCTTCCGCCGCTCGCCGACGACCTTCGACGCGTCCGCGTACACGACCGAGCAAGTCTTCTACACGTCGAAGGACGGCACGCGCGTGCCCATGTTCCTGACGTACAAACGCGGCCTGGCGCGCAACGGCAGGAATCCGACGCTGCTCTACGGCTACGGCGGCTTCAACGTGCCGTTGACGCCGTCGTTCGCAGCGTCGCGCATCGCGTGGCTCGAGCTCGGCGGCGTGTACGCGCTCGCCAACCTCCGCGGCGGTTCGGAGTACGGCGAAGCGTGGCACGCAGCCGGGACCAAGACGCAGAAGCAGAACGTCTTCGACGACTTCATCGCCGCGGCCGAGCACTTGATCGCCGAGAAGTGGACGTCGAGCGAGAAGCTCGCGATCCAAGGCGGCTCGAACGGCGGTCTGCTGGTCGGCGCGTGCATCCTGCAACGACCGGAACTCTTCGGCGCCGCGCTGCCGGCGGTCGGCGTGATGGACATGCTGCGCTTCCGCGAGTTCACGATCGGTTGGGCGTGGGAGAGCGACTACGGCTCGGTGAAGAACCCCGACGAGTACCGCGCGATCCGCGCGTACTCGCCGCTGCACAACGTGAAGTCCGGCGCGTGTTATCCGCCGACGCTGATCACGACCGCCGACCACGACGACCGCGTGTTCCCGGCGCACAGCTTCAAGTTCGCGGCGGCGCTGCAAGCGGCGCAGGGTTGCGCGAACCCGATCCTGATCCGCATCGACGTGCGCTCGGGCCACGGCGCGGGCAAACCGACCTCGAAACAGATCGAACAGGCGGCCGACGAGCTCTCGTTCCTGGTGCGCGAGCTCGGGATCTGAACCCAAGCTCGTGCAAACGGCCCCACGTGCCCCGCTCGCCGGTCCGACTTGCTGAGCACAGCCCAAGTGCGTAACCGCTGCTACCGATCAGCTGCGTATTGCCGGGCGCGACTCGCATGACCGACGATTGGCCGCTCGCTCGTCGGTCGCGGATGGGCGTTGGAGGTGTTCCCAATGGGTACGCGGACTGTGCTCGAACGTCTGACCCGCCACGGAACCGATTCGAATCGGTCGCTCACCTCGAAAGCTCGCGTCGCCGCGACGGCGCTGCATCCACTGGCTGCGTGGTGCTTCGCGGCGGTCACGAACGCCGGCGTCCTACAGCTCGACACGGCCGGCGCGCCGTGCTCCCAACCGATCTTCGCGGAGTCCCACTTGTGGATGGGATTTGGTGCCAAGCCGTCCAATACGATCAGCGTCGATCTGAACACCGATGGTCGACTCGACCTCATCGCGTCGGACAGCGGTTGGTACGGCGTCAATGTGTTCCTCGCTAATGGCCCCGAGTTCGAGGCAAACGTCTTCCATTACACTGGTACCAAGGTCACCTTCGTGGCGGCCGATGATTTCGATGGCGACGGCGACCAAGACCTCGTGACCTCGAATTGGACAGACGATTCCGTGTCGGTTCTGCTCAATCACGGGGACGGCTCATTCGCGCTTCCCGCGCAGCAGTTCCCTGCAGGACTCGGCCCATACTGCGTCGCGGTCGGCGACATCGACGGCGACGGGACCCCGGACATCGCCACGGCCAACTACCTGGGAAACGACGTTTCCATCTTGCTCAACCTGGGCAATGGGACTTTTGCACCACAAACATCCGTCGCGATTGCCAAGACTCCGACGCGAGTACTGATCCACGACTTCGACCGCGACGGCGACGGTGACCTAGCGGTCGTGAGTTTCGGCGAACCGATGTTGTCGGTCGTCGAGAACCGAGGCATGAGTGTCTTCGCACCTGCCAGGACGTACGCAGCGGGTTCTTATCCGAACGATGTGGCAGTGTCCGACATGGACGCCGATGGCGACCCGGACCTCGTCGTGGTCTCGGCCGGCGACGACAGCGTGCGAGTGTTCTCGAACCGTGGGGGCTGCACGTTCGTCGCGGGAGCGAGAGTCGCGGCCGGTCTCGACGCGGCCTTCCTGGCGATCGCCGACATGGACGTCGATGGCGACCCGGACGTGGTGGTCACGGCGCGCAATCAGGTCGAGTTGTTCCTCAACGATCGGAACGGGAGCCTCGGCCCTGGCAAGCGCTTCAGCACGACGCCAATGTGGGCGGATGGCATCTGCGCTGCAGACCTGGAAGGAGATGGTGACACGGACTTGTGCCTGCCGACACAGTCCAATCTGGTGCTGATGCTCAATCGCGGGGACGGATCGTTCGCACCGCACGCTGAGCTCGAAACCGATCAGAGTCCAAGGCACGTGGAAGTGGTCGACGTCGACGGAGACGGCGACCGCGATCTCGTGACGGTGAACTACGTCACGCCCATACCGTCGATCTCGGTACTGCCGAACACCGGTCAAGGTCGATTCGCGCCGCACATCGACACCTCGACGGGCGTCCTGGCATTCCACTTGACCTCAGCGGACTTCGACCGCGACGGGGATGCCGATCTCGCGCTCCCGGATTTCGTCAACGACGCGGCGGTCTTACTCACGAACGACGGCACGGGGAACTTCACGATTTCGGCGGCATACCCGGTAGGCGATCGTCCGAACATGATCCAGAGCGCCGACCTCGACGGCGACGGGGCAGCGGACCTCGTCGTCTTGAACGAGTCGTTCCAAGAAGGCGTCTCGGTGCTCCTCAATCGCGGCGGCGGGGCGTTCACGCCGGAGGTCCGCTACGCCGTCGGAAACCACCCAGCGTTCCTGGTGCTGTGCGACCTCGACGGCGACGCCCGAGACGATCTCGTGACCGTACTCCGCATGAACAATCTCTTGTCGATCTGCATGAACCAGGGCGACGGCACGTTTGCCTTGCCTGTCAACTACTGGGTGGGCGATACGCCGAGCGCGATCTGGAATGCCGACTTCGATGGCGACGGTGACATGGACCTCGCGGTCACCAACAAGCTGGAGCACACGGTGTCCGTGTTCTTGAACCTCGGAGCAGGTTCGTTCGCGCCTCAGGTGAAGTACGACACAGGAAACTTCTGCCAGTCTGTCGCGGCAGCCGACTTCGATGGAGACGGTGACCACGACTTGGCGATCGCGAACGGCGGTTGGAACGACATCGGGATCCTGCTCAACGATGGTCACGGTACGTTCGCGCCACAGGAGCTCTACGGGAGCTACGACGAGCCGACGGATCTCGTTCCGAGCGACTTGGAGGGCGACGGCGACGTCGATCTCCTCGTGATCACGAAATTCGGCCACGCGATCACGGTCCTTTCGAACCTCTGTCACTGAGCGGCGCCGAGTTCACCAGCGCGCGTAGAGGTCGGCGCGGCGGTCTTTCGCGACCGGGACGCGGAGTTTCAGCTCGCGCGCGAGTTCGAGGTCGATCTCGGCGACGAGCAGGCTGTCCTCGCCGCGGCCTTCGGCGAGCACTGCGCGGCTCGGCGCGGCGATCAGCGAGTTGCCGGGGAAGTCGAGCACGAGCTCGCGGCGGCCGACCGTTTCGCTGCCGGTACGGTTGCATGCGAGCACGAAGCTCGGGTTCGCCACGGCGACGCCGGCGACCCACGCTTCGGAAGTGCGCGTCATGCGGCCCGCCAGGGCGGGCGTCGAGCGACGGCAACCTGCGCGTGGAACGAAACGGCCGCAGCACCCGATGCCGTGCGCGTTCCACATCCAGGACCGTTACGGGTGTCGCAGGTCCAGGCGGACTTGGGGACCCGAGTCCACGTCACCGGGGGCTCGTCCGGGAGCAAAGTTCGAGACGAAACGCGGACAGCGCGGGCACTTCCTGAACCGCTGCGCGCGTCACCGACGTTGCGTTGATTCACAGGGCTGCGAAGTTCCGCCCATGGTCAGCCACGGCGCTGACGGAGGACACTTCGACTGACCTGCTTGCCACTCTCGCCTTCAGCGGAGGAACCGATGGTTACCGCTTCCCTGCAGTCGAAAAAGCCGTGTCCGGGCGACCTCGAAGGCGCGACTGGTCGGGTGGGCGTCGAACGAAGTGAACGGCGCGATCCCGCCTGCCGACACGCGCCGGTGACAGCCGTCGTCATGATGTTGCTCGTCAGCGCGCCATGCCCCGTGCGCAGCGTCTTTGCGGAGCTTTCATCGGGCGCCATGCAACTCGGCGGGCCCGCGCACATCGCGTCCGTGGCCAAAGTGGAATCGACCGAACCCGAGACGGAGCCGACGACGCTCGAACGAGACGTACCGACGTCCGAAACGATGTTGGGTCCAGACCGGGGCCCCTCGATCGCGTCGTGCACGTACGACTCCTTTCCCGAACGGCTCTACTTCTTGGGAGCCGGCACGAGCCCCGGGAACATCGCCACGGCGGACCTCAACGGCGACGGCCTGCTCGACCTCGTGACGTCCGACGTGCTGCATCCGGGAGTTCTGGTGCTGCTCAACGGGCCACTCGAGTTCGCGCCGTGCGTACGAACGCTGACCAAGGCGCCGACTCGCTCGGTTCAACCGTCCGACGTCGATCGTGACGGCGACATCGATCTGGTCGCTTCGCTGATTCCCGCAAGCGGCAGCAGCGTGTTCGCCGTGCTCCTCAACGTGGGGAACGGGAAGTTCGCCACGCCCATCCAGTACGCCGGGCCGGAACCGCCGGGGTTCATCGAGTTGGGTGACCTCGATTTCGACAGTGACGACGATCTGGTCTGTGCCAGTCCCGACTCCGGCAACGTGTCGATCCTGCTGAATCAAGGCTCGGGCGTCTTCGTCCCGCATGCGACGGTGGCGAGCGGTTCGGGATGTCGGTCCCTCGCGATCGCCGACGTGGATCGAGACGGCGATTCGGACCTCGCGGTCGCGAACTGGGACGAAGACACGGTCTCGATCCTCGAAAACCGCGGCGCGAACACGTTCACACTGCTCGCGAAATACCACACCGGCGCTCACCCGTCCGATGTCGCCGCCGGAGATCTCGACGCGGACGGTGATGCGGACCTCGTCGTCACGGAAAACGGGGCCGGCGCCGTGAAGCTGCTGCGGAACCGAGGTGACGGCGCCTTCGAGCCGAGCGCGCGATTCACGGTGCCGTCCTCGCCCGGGAACGTCGCGATCACCGACTTGAATGGCGACGGCAGTCCCGATGTCGTCGTCGGCCGGTCGTTCGGTGTCACGGCACTCTTGAACGACGGAGCAGGGCTCTTTCCCAAGAGGCGCCGCATCGGCTCGTCGCTCCAAGGCGGATCGCTCGCGGCCGGTGACTTCGATGCGGACGGCGACGTGGATGTCTGCAGGGCACGTCAACCGATGGTGGCCGTGCTCGAGAATCGCGGGGGTGGCGTGTTCCCGTCACCGAGTCGACTTCCCGTCGGACCATACCCCAGGAACATCGAAATCGTCGATGTGGACTCCGATGGTGATCGCGACTTGGTGACGTCGAATCAGTTAGGGAGCTCGGTTTCGGTACTGCGCAACCTCGGTGGAGGTCGATTCGCAAGTCACACCGAGTTCCCTGCTGGCAGCGCGGTCATGTGGGTGAGCGCCGCCGACTTCGATGGCGACGGAGCCCCGGATCTCGCCGCCGCCAACCACACGACGCAGAGCATCGCGATCCTGGAGAACGACGGAGTCGGCAATTACCTGCACACCAGCTCATGGCCGCTTGGCGATCGCCCTGATGTCGTGCGCTGTGCGGATGTCGACCTCGACGGGGATGTGGATCTTGCAGCGCTCAACGGACACGCAGTGGTGTCGGTGCTGTTGAACCGAGGATTCGGTGTGTTCGAGCCGGAGACCACCTACGCGTTTGGCTACCCGTCGTGGGATCTGCTCCTTCGCGACTTGAATGCCGACGGCCTCGCGGACTTGGCCGTGCCAAGCAGCGAGCACAACGAGCTAGAGATACGGATCAACCTCGGAGGTGGAGCGTACGGCGCGATCACGACGTACAAGACGAAGGACTTCCCTTGGAATCTGGCATCGGGTGATTTCGATGCGGACGGAGACGTGGACATTGCCGTGAGTAACCATGGGCACCACACGGTCTCGCTGTACTTCAATCATGGCGACGGGACATTCGCGACTCAGTACCTCTGCGAGACGGGCAATCACATCCGCCATGTGACCGCGAGCGACGTCGACGGTGACGGCGACCTCGATCTCGTCACCGGCAACCAGTACTGGTTCACCATCGGTGTGCTCTTGAACAACGGGCACGGCTCGTATGCGCTGCCGCGGTTCTACGGGACCTACCGCGAACCGGTCGATTTCGTGGCGGACGACCTCGACGGAGACGGAGATGCCGAGGTCCTACTGACCGCCTATCCAGCAGGCTTGACGGTCTTGCAGAATGCCTGCCACTGATCAGCTGACAAGCTGCCAGCGCGCGTAGAGCTCGGTGCGGCGATCCTTCGCGACCGGGACGCGGCGCTTGAGTTCGCGCGCGAGTTCGAGGTCGATGTCGGCGACGAGTAGACCGTCCTCGCCGCGGCCTTCGGCGAGCACTTCGCCGCTCGGTGCGGCGACCAGCGAGTTGCCGGGGAAGTCGAGCACGAGCTCGCGACGGCCGACCGTTTCGCTGCCCGTGCGGTTGCACGCGAGCACGAAACACTGGTTCGCGGCCGCCACGCCGGCGACCAACGCCTTCAAATGCGCCTCGCGCGGTTTGGGCCATTGCGCGGGCACGAGCAGGAGCTCGACGTTCGCGTCGAACGGCCGGTGCCAGAGCTCGGGGAAGCGCAGGTCGTAACAGACGAGTCCCGACACGCGCGCGCCGCGCAGCTCGATCGTCGCGGGCGGCGCATCGCCTGCGGAGAACACTTCGGTCTCCGCCGTCGGCGAGAAGAGATGCACCTTGTCGTACTCGAGCACGCGCTCGCCGCGGTCGAACAGCGTCAGTCGATTGCGTGGCGCTTCGCGAGTGCGCGGCGCTTCGCGTGGATCCAGCGCGTCGCCGGGGCGCGCACGCGCGAACGACGAGCCACCGACCGCGAGTCCGAGCTCACGCGAGCAACGCGCGAGCTCGCCGAGCGCGTCGGTCGTGCGCGCGAGCTCCGCGTCGAGATCCGCGCCGCTCTCGGGGAACGACGTCGGCCACATCTCGGGCAGGAGCACGAGCTCGACCGAACCTTCGCGCGCGCGTTCGAGCCCGCGACGCACGCGCGCGAGGTTCGCGGCGACGTCGCCGCGGCGGACGTCGAACTGCAGGGCGGCGATGCGCATGCCAGGCATCGTAGGGCTCGCGCGAGCGCTTTGCTTGGGCCACGCCGTGGCGCGTCGCGCGACCTCGCGCTCCACGGCGCGCCGTGCTCCGCGGCGGCAGGGTGTGGGACGGGCTGACGCGGCGCGATGCAAGGCGCGTTCGCAGAGCGCTCGCTCCGCGCCCGCCGACCAAGTCGCGCCCGCCGACCAAGTCGCGCCCGCCGACCAAGTCGCGAACGTCGCAAGCGTGGCGAGTGCCCGCCGCCACGCCTAAGCTCATGCGCGTTCGCCCCGCCGCGAGCGCCCCACGATGACGGAAACGCTGCTCGTCCTGCTCCAGCGTGCATGCCTCGGGCGACTCGCCTTGTCGTTCCTGCCGCCGGGCGAACTCGGAAGCCATCGGCCCGCCGCGTGGCTCCGCACCTGGGCGGCGAGCCACTTCGTCGGCGGTGTGTTGTGGAGCGCGATCGACGCGTGGTGCGGGCGGCTCGGCGTGACGCTCGATGCGCGCGTCGCGATCGGACTCGTCGCGCTCGTCGTGATCGTGCGTTGGCTGACGCTGCCCGCCGGGATGGTGCCGCGACACGCGCCGCCGAGCGAACGCGCCGGCTTCGTGACATGGGCGCTCAGGCTCGCGTGGATCGGCGCGGCACTCGCGGTCGAGCGCGGGCCGCTCGTGCACGGCGACGCGCGCACGGTCGGCGACGTGCTCGCGGCGGGTGTGTTCGTCGAACATGCGCTCGGCGTCGCGCGGCGAGCTCCGTGGGCGCGCGCGGCCTTGGCGTTCGCGTGGACGGTCGTGAGCTTCGCGGGCTCGGCGTTCGAGCGGGCAAGTGCTCCGGTCGCTGCGCAGGAAACGTCCGCGACGAACACGTTGGCGACAGCCGCGCTTTCCGGGGCCGTGCTCGTGAGCGGTTGGGTCGCGTGGAGGCGGCGCGCCGACGCGCGAGCCCTCGCGCTCGCGGCACTCGCGACGGGGAGCCTCGTGATCGTCGCGCCGTGGCTCGCCGCGACGGTCGCCGCCGTCGTGTGGCTCTACACGGCGCCGAGCGCGCGCAGGCGCGTCCTCGTCGCGTTCGGACTCGCGGCGCTCGCGCTCGCCGCGCCGCACGTCGGCAGCTTCGCGCCGAAGCCGCTCGCGCTCGAACCGGCGGTGCGCGCGACGTTCGCCGCCGTGCTCGACGCGCCGCGGGCGTGGGGCTTGTGGGCCGCCGTCGTGCTCGCGCTGTGCGCCGCATCGTTCGGGCTCGCTGGCGGATCGTTGCGCGGGCGCGGCGAACGCGCGTGCGATCCGCCGGAGCGCGAGCTCGCCGGCCTCGCGGTGTGGCTCGTGCTCGCGCCGCTCTTCGCGGTCGCGGCGACGGCGTTGGTCGGCGTGCTGCCGGCGAGCGCTGCCGCGGATGGATCCGCGCAGAGCTTCGCTGCGCTCGGCGCGTGCGGCGTGGTGCTGGTCGGACTCGTGTTCGCGCCCGACGAACGTGTCGCGCTCGCGCCGCGCGACGCCGAGGTGCCCGCGACGTGAACTTCGTCGACCGCTGGAGCGACTTGCGCTGCCCGCGCTGCTCCGCACCGCTCGCGTGCGAAACCACGAGCTCGCTTGCCGGCGCCGCGGGCACGGCGCACTCGACGCACGCCGCGGTCGACGCGCCGGAACACGACGTGCACGCGGAATCCGGCGTGCTCACGTGTGCAGCCTGCGCGCGTCGCGTGCCCGTCGCCGACGGCGTCGCGAGCTTCGCGAGCGACGACTCGGACGTCGCGCCGGCGAAGCACGACGCGCTCGCGCGCGCCCTCGAACGTCTGCGCGTCGGCACACCGTTCAAGGCGGCGCTCGAGGAGCTCTTGCTCGCGCTCGACGATGCGGGCGCCGAGCGCACGATGCTGCTCTTGCGCGAAGGTCGCGGTGCGTGGCATCCGGAGCTCGACGCGGGCGCGGGCTCGCTGCTGCTCTGCGCGAACGGATTCAGCGGGGCTGCGGTGCCGCTCGCCGCCGCGGGCTTCGACGTCACGGTGCTCGACGTGTCTGCCGCGCGCGCCGCGTTCGGCGAGTTCCGCAACCGTGCGCTCGCCGCGCCGGGCCGGAGGAGCAACACTCGTGCGGTCGTCTGCGCGCGCGAAGCTCGGCTGCCGTTCGCCGACGGAGCGTTCGACGTCGTCGTGCAGGAAGGCGGCCTGCCCGGTGAAGCGAACGCGTTCGCGCACGACCTCGCCGAGTGCCGGCGCGTCGCGAAGAGCGAGCTCGTGCTGATCGCCGACAACCGCCTCGGCTACAAACGTTCGGCCGGCCGCCGCGGCGTCTTCCACGTGCCCAGTCCGGCGGTGTGGTTGCGCGACGCGTTGGTGCCGCGCCACGGCGAACGCACGCTCGCGGGTTACCGCGGGCTCGTCGCGCGCGACGGGTTCGCGCCGCCGAGGGCGTTCGCGCTCTATCCGCACTCGCGCGAGTTCGCGCACGTCGTCGCGCTCGACGCGGCGTGGCCCAAACTCTCGATCGGTCCGAAGGAACGCCGCAACCGGCTCAAGATCGTCGCCGACCGCGCGGGGCTCTTCCCGCTGCTCACGCCGAGCTACGCGCTCTTCGCCCGGCGCGCGCCGAGCGGGCGGCCGCGCGTCGAACGTCTGCTCGACGAACTCGCCGAGCGCATCGGCGAGCCCCGACCTCGAGTGGAGCAGTGGGTCGCGACGCGCGGCAACACGATCGTCTGGTTGTGCGCGGCGAACGACGACGAGCGCGACGCACGCGGCCGTTGGTGCGTGCACGTGCCGCTCTCGCCGCAGCAACGCGAGCAGCTCGAACGGCACCACGCGACGATCACGACGTTCCGCGCGCGCTTCCCGAACGTGCCGGTGCCCGAGCCGTTGTTCCTCGGTGCACTGGATGCCGGTGCACTGGATGCCGGTGGACTGGATGCCTGTGCACTGGATGCCCGTGCTCGTGATGCCCGTACTCGTGATGCCGGCGCTCGTGATGCCGCTGCCCTCGAAGGCGACGCCCTGAAGAGCGGCGCGCGCGCCGCGAGCACGCCCGCCGCCGCGCGCGAACACGGAGTGTTCCTCGCGTGCGAGCGTCGGATCGCCGGGCTGACCGCGCCGCAGCTCACCGGCGAGCACCGCGCGGCGGCGCGGCTCTTCGCCGACTGCGCGGAACACCTCGCGCGGCTCGTGGTCGCGCCGGCGCGACCGCTCGATCGCGCGGGTTTCGACGCGCTGATCGGCGCGAAGTGCGAGCTCGTCGCGCGCTTCTGCGCCGTCGCGTCGACGCGCAAGTCGATCGAGGCGCTCGCGGCGGAGCTCGAGCGCGAACTGCTCGGCGTCGCCCTGCCGCGCGTGTGGTATCACGCAGACTTGCGTTCGAAGCACGTGCAGGTCGACGCCGACGGGCGCGTGCTCGGATTCCTCGACTGGGGCTCGAGCGAGCCCGAGGGCCTGCCCTACTTCGACTTGCTCCACCTGATCGCGCACGAGCGCAAGCAGGAAGCAGGGCTCTCCGCGGCGGAAGCGTGGCGCATCGTCGGCGACCCCCGCGCGCTGCGCACCCACGAACTCGGCGCGCTCGACGCTTATGCCGGTGCACTGCGGCTCGACCCTCAGCTCACGCGAGCGATCGTTCGGCTCTATCCGGTGCTCGTCGGCGCGATGGCCGAGAAGAACTGGGACTACAGTCGGCCTCGTTGGGTGCACCGACAATTCGGACTCTGAACTTCGGCCCAGTGCCGCGCGAGCGCTTCGCCGATTAGGCTGGTCGTGGATCATGGACTCCGCGACGACCCAAGGCGCGCACGAACTGCCGCAGCGCATCACGGCCGGCTTCGAGAAGCTCGCGCTCGCACTGAAGACGAGCGTCTGGCACGGCGCGAGCTCCGCGGGGTTGTCGGCCACGCAGGCGCAGATTGTGGCGCTGGTCGCTGCGCGCGGCTCGCGCACCGGTCTGCGGCTCGCGGACATCGCGGAGGAACTCGCGATCACGCCGGCGACGGCGAGCGACGCGTTGCGCGCGCTCGTCGCGAAGGAACTGATCGTCAAGGGCCGCGCGACCGGCGATGCGCGGGCGCTCGCCGTGCGGACCACCGAGAAGGGCTCCGCCGTCGCGGCTCGCATGAGCGGCCTGTCGACGTTCCTCGCGACCGCGGTCGGCGAGCTCTCTCCCGCCGAGCAAGAGGCGTTGCAGCTCGCGCTCGTGCGGCTGATCTCGCGGTTGCAGGACGAAGGACGCATTCCGTTCGCCCGAATGTGCGCGAACTGCGTGTATCTCCGCACTCACGTGCACGCGGACGACGAACGCCCGCACCACTGCGCACTCGCCGACACCGCGATCGGCGCGCGCGACTTCCGTTTCGACTGCCCGGAGCACGTTCGCGCCGACGCGCCGCGCATCGCTGCGCAGCGCGTCGCGCTGGGCATCGCGATCGGCTGACCGCGCGCGCTGCGCGATCCTGCGCTCCGCCACGCGTCCCCTCTACCCACTCGTGGGGTCGGTTCGCCGGCCGTGTACGGAACCGAGCTCCCGCGAACAAGCGTGGACGCGGACGAAGATCCCCCGCGCGACACGCGCGACCAAAGCGCGTCCGTCTGCGCGCACCGTCGCGTCGACCGCGCGCTCACGCGTTCGGCGGCCGCCGCACCGCAAGTCGGCATCCCCCACCGGCACGAATCCCAGTCCGATCCTTCAACCTCTGAACCGAGTTCCAAAATGCGCAAACTCATCCTGACGCTGTCGGCATTCGCGTGCTCGACGGCGACCGCGGTCGCGCTCGACGGAGGTCTGCCGACTCCGGCCGGCGGGCCGATCGACGCACCGCCGGTGTGTGTGAACAACGGCCCGTACGTGTTCGAAGCGAACTTCACGCCGGGCTCGACGACGACGGACGTGCAACTCACGTCCGCGGGTAGCTTCGACCCCGATGGCGATCCGCTCTCGTTCTTCTGGTTCGAAGAGTGCCCGCACGGGTACTTCGTCGACCCGACCGCCGCCGACCCGATCTTCACGCTCGACATGGCGCAGAAGTGCACGGAAACCTGCGTCATCGAGTTGCGCGTGACGGGTGGTACGCAGACGAGCAAGTGCAACACGACGATCACGACGATCGACACGACTCCGCCGGTCCTGCACCTGCCCGAGAGCGTCGGCGTGATCTGGGGCGACGACGCCACGCCGCTCTCCACCGGACTCGCGATCGCGACCGACAACTGCGACCCGAATCCGATCGTCGCCTTCAGCGACGTCGTGACGCCGAGCCTGATCCGCGGCCTCGAAGCGACGATCACGCGCACTTGGACCGCGACCGACTACTGCGGCAACACGGCGAGCGCGATGGTCGACATCCTGGTCTACTCGCCGAAACAGGCGGCGCTCCCGAACTTCGACTTCGACATCGACAACTGCCCGAACGCGATCCACCGGCTGCTGCTGCACCCGGCGGCGCTGACGGTCTTGAACTCGCCGAAGTTCAACCCCGCCAAGATCGATTGGTCGACCGTCGAGATCCAACGACGCGTGCCGACCACGGGTTCGTTCCAACTCGGCGCGGCGACGTTCGCGCTCGGTCAGTTCGGCAAACTGACGGCGACGCACCCGGGCGAGTGCAACAGCCCGCTGAACGACGGCAAGACCGACCTGCACATCCTGGTCGACGAAGCAGCGCTGGTTTACGACCTCGGCCTCGACGCCGACCCGTTCGGCACCGTGGTCGAGCTCGCGATCCGCGGCCGCTTCACCAACGGTGAGTACTTCTTCCTGCGCGACGTGGTCGAGACGATCTGACACCGCCGCGCGTGTCGTTTGCAGGGCGGGGTTCCCGACCGACGGGGGCCCCGCCCGCTGCGTCTCGGTCGGGCAAGCGCCGGCGCGATTCTTCGAGGAATCTCGCAGATTGGCGTCGAGGGTCGAAGCCCGGGCGCCGAGCGCTCTCCCGCGACGCCGCTTCGCGCGCCGCCCAAAAATGCAATTCGGCAGTCCACGGAAGCGGGGCAGTTGAAGGGCCTGGCGGTCGAAAGGCATCTAATACCATGGACTACATAGACTTACGTCTGGCGTCCCCGCTCGGCCGCGGCGCTCGTTCCTGTCGGTCACCGCGGATTTTCGACTGCGGAGGGCAGGGCCCGCACGCTGCGCACGACGACCTCTTCGCAAGGGGCGCTTCGGCGGCCAAACTGGACTCGCGCGGCGTGTCTAACGCCGCCGTCAGACTTCGGACCTTCCGCGGGGTAGACTTTTGCCGCTTACCCCCACAGCACACCCGTCCTGAGTCCCGCTTCGGCGCGCCCACGGCCGGCACGCGGGACTGCTTCCCACCCCTCAGACCCCTCTCCTCCAAATCCAACATGCGTACTTTCGCCCTCTCCCTGTCCGCCCTCGCGTTCAGCGCCGCGCCCGCGCTGGCGTTCGACGGTCCGACCGATGCGGCGCCGGTTTGCCAGAACAACGGCCCGTACGTCTTCGAGGCCAACAACGCTCCCGGCACGACCACCACCGACGTGCAGCTCTCGTCAGCCGGCAGCTTCGACCCGGATGGCGATGCCCTCACCTTCTTCTGGTTCGAAGAGTGCCCGCGCGGCGTGTTCTTCGACCCGACGGCACCGGACGCGGTCTACACGATCGACATGGCCGGCCAGTGCTCGGTCACCTGCGTGGTCGAGCTCCGCGTCACCGGCGGCAATCAAACGTCGAAGTGCGTGACCACGGTCACCGTCCAAGACACGACGCCGCCGAACCTGACGGTGCCGGCGGACGTCGGCGTGGTCTGGGGCGACGACACGTCGCCGGCGTCGACCGGCACCGCGACGGCCACCGACAACGGCGATCCCGCCCCGGTGATCACGTACACCGACGTCGTGACCCCGAGCTCGACGAAGGGTCTCGAGAGCACGATCACCCGCACCTGGTGCGCGACCGACTACTGCGGCAACCAGATCTGTGGCGTGCAGACGATCCTGGTCTACTCGCCGAACCAATCGGCGCTGCCGAACTTCGACTTCGACACCGGTAGCTGCCCGAACCAGATCCACCGCGGCGCGCTCCACCAAGCGTCGCTGACGATCCTGAACTCGAAGAAGTTCAACCCGACCAAGATCGACTGGAGCACGGTCGAGCTCCAGCGTCGCGTGCCGACCACCGGCTCGCTCAAGCTCGCGGGCGCCGCGTTCACGACCGGTCAGTTCGGCAAGGTCACCGCGACCGCGTCCGGCCTCTGCAACAGCGCCTCGAACGACGGCAAGACCGATCTGCGCATCGCGGTCGACGAAGCGGCGATCGTCGCGGGCCTCGGCCTCGACGCCGATCCCGCCGGAAGCGTCGTCGAAGTCGCGATCCGCGGCCGCCTGACGACCGGCGAGTACTTCTTCCTGCGCGACAAGGTCGAGCTCCCGTAGTTCGCTCCTGACGCGTGATTCCACACGGCGGGGTTCCTCGCGAGAGGAGCCCCGCCGGCTTTTTCCGAGACCGAGCTCCATGCGAGACTCACGCGTTCCGTGACCACGCTCAAGAACGAAGCGAGGAGCATCCTCGGTCTCGCGCTGCCGGTGATCGTCGCCCAAGTCGGGCTGATGATGCTCGGCGTCGTCGACAACTTG
This sequence comes from Planctomycetota bacterium, assembly GCA_023150475.1. Classification (GTDB taxonomy): domain Bacteria; phylum Planctomycetota; class UBA1135; order UBA1135; genus JACRIN01. The sequence goes on along the minus strand of JAKLKU010000007.1, from coordinate 82,965 downwards.
ATGCTCGGCAACTTCGACCTCGCCGAGTTCAACGCCTCGGCGCTCGGGCGCCTGTGGGTGGTCGGGACGCTCTATGCCGGCATGGGCTTCGTGTTCGGCATCGATCCGCTGATCAGCCACGCGCACGGTGCGGGCGACTCGCGCGGCGCGAGGCTCGCGTTGGAGCGTGGGTTGGTGATCGCACTCGCCCTGTCGCTGCCGATCGGCGCCGCGTGGTTCTTCACCGAGGAAGTGCTCGTCGCGACCGGTCAATCGGCCGAGTTCGCGCGCATCGCCGAGCGGTACGCACTCGCGCAGCTCCCGGGCTTGCCTGCGTGGCTCGTCTTCAGCGCGTTGCGTACGTACCTCCAAGGTCGCGGCGTGATGAAGCCCGCGATGGTCGTCGCGCTCGCCGCCAACGTGCTCAACGCGTTCGGCAATTGGGTTCTGATCTACGGCGAACTCGGCGCGCCTCGCCTGGGCGCGCTGGGCGCCGGCATCGCCACGGGCGTGACCGAGATCGCGATGGCGGTCGCGTTGTGGGTGCTCGTCGCGCGGTGGCACCGCGGACGCGGAGAACGGCTCACGTGGAGCCGCGAAGCGTTCGCGTTGCGCGGCTTCGTCGAGATCGCGAAACAAGGCGCGCCGGTCGCGTTGATGCTCGGGCTCGAGATTTGGGCCTTCCACGTCGCAAACCTCTTCGCGGGCCGCATCGGTGCGACCGAGCTCGCGGCGCACACGATCGTGATCAACCTCGCGTCGTTGTCGTTCATGGTGCCTCTCGGCATCTCGATGGGCACCGCGACTCGCGTCGGCAACCTGATCGGAGCCGCCGACAACGTCGGCGCGCAACGCGCGGCTTGGGCGGGCTTCGCGCTCGGCGCGCTCACGATGAGCTTCTTCGCGATCACGTTCTTCGTCGGTCGTGACGTGCTGCCCGCGCTCTACACGGCGGAGCTCGACGTGCGCGCGCTCGGCGCCGCGATCCTGCCGATCGGCGCGGCGTTCCAAGTGTTCGACGGCCTGCAAGTGGTCGGTTGCGGCATCCTGCGCGGCATGGGCCGGCCGCGACCGGCGGCGGCGTTCAACTTGATCGGCTACTGGGCGTTCGCGTTGCCGATCGGTTGGTGGCTCGGCTTCCGCGGCGGTCACGGGCTCGCGGGGCTCTGGTGGGGCTTGAGCATCGGGCTCGCGCTCGTCGCGCTCTCGTGCATCGCCTGGGTCGCAAGGCGCGGACCGTTGCACGCGGTTTCGCTCGCGTCGCGGAGCTCCTCCTCGCACTGAGGTCCCGATGGTCGACGTTCGCGTTCGCGACTTGCGCGGCAACCTGCGGAAGAGCTGGCTCGACGGCGCGAGCTACATGCTGATGGTCGGACTCGGCGAGCACTACTTGCCGGCGTTCGTGCTCGCGATCGGTCTCGGCGACGTGTTCTCGGGTTGGGTCGCGACGGTACCGATGCTCGCCGGCGCGTTGCTGCAACTTTCGACGCCGCACTTGGTCGAGCGGCTCGGCTCGCTGCGGCGTTGGGTCGTCTGGACGGCGGCGCTGCAGGCGGCGGTCTTCGTGCCGCTCGCGTGGGTGGCGCTGCGCGGCGGCGCGCCCGCCCCAGTGGTGTTCGTGCTCGCGACGCTCTACTGGGCGACCGGACTCGCGACCGGACCGGCGTGGATCACGTGGATCTCGTCGCTGGTGCCGAAGCTCGTCCGGGCGCGCTACTTCGCGCGGCGCAACCGCGGGCTCTGGCTGACGTTCGCAGCGGCGTTCGTCGGCGCGGGTGCGCTGCTCGAGTGGTCGCGCGCGCGCGGCTACGAGCTCGAAGCGTTCGCGACGCTCTTCGCGCTCGCCGGACTCGCTCGTTGCGCGTCGGCGTACTACCTCTCGCGCCAAGAGGAGCCGGAGCCGCTGCCGCGCGGATGGCGCGTGGTGCCGGTCGTCGAGCTCTTGCGTCGCTGGGCCGGCGACACGTCCGGGCGCCTCGTCCTCTGCATCTTCGCCGTCCAAGTCGCCGTGCAGACGGCGACGCCGTTCCTGACCGCGTTCATGCGCACGGAACTGCGGTTCTCCTACACGCTCTACGCGCTGCTCTACGCGACGCCCTACGTCGCGCGCGTGATCGCGCTCGACGCGCTCGGGCACTTCGCGCATCGCCACGGCGCAGCACGCACGACGTGGCTCGGCGCGGTGCTCTTCGCGCCGAGTCTCTTCGCTTGGCTCGCGACGGATTCGGTGGCACTGCTCTTCGCGGCGCAGGTGCTCGCCGGCATCGCGTTCGCCGCGTGGGAGCTCGGCACGTTCCTCGCGTTCTTCGATCACGTGCCCGAGTCCGAACGCACCAGCGTCTACGCGCTCTTCAACGTCGGCCTCTCGAGCGCGATGGCCCTCGGTTCGTTGGTCGGCGGCACGTTGCTCGGCGCGCTCGGCTCCGACCACACCGCATACCTCTGGGTCTTCGCGTTGTCGACCGCGCTCAGGTTCGCCGCGTTGCCGCTCGCCGCCCGTGTGCGTACGGCTCCGGGGCCCGCGCGGGCGTGAGCGGGCGGCGCCGACGCGGAAAGCCCGTTGTTGCGCCGGCCCGCAGTGATTCCTAGAACCGGGCGCGAGGCTTCGCTCCACGGCGACCGAAAAGGGCCCGCATGATCCTCGCGCTCGTCATCGTCCTCGCGCTGCTCGTCTTCCTCGCGCTCACGGCGCTCGGTCGCGGTTGGTTGGGTTGGGTCGTCGCGGGTGCGATCGTGCTCGCGTGGTGGAAGTGGAAACTCGCTGCGGCGCCGACGCCGTTCTGGACCGTCGCGGCCGTCTTCGGCGTGCTCGCGCTCGTGTTCGGTTTCGCGCCGTTGCGCCGCGTCCTGTTCGGCGGGTTGAGTCTGAAACTCGTCGGCAAGGCGTTGCCGACGATGAGCGACACCGAGCGCGCCGCGCTCGAGGCCGGCACCGTTTGGTGGGATGCGGAGCTCTTCTCCGGTGCGCCTCGGTGGCAACGACTGCTCGACTTCCACGTCGCGAAGATGACGTCGGAAGAGCGACTGTTCGTCGACGAAGTCGTCGGCGAGCTCTCGAAGCTCTGCGTCGAACACGAAGTCGAAGCGCGCGGCGACCTCTCCGAACGTGCGTGGCAACTCATCAAGTCGAAAGGCTTGATGGGCATGATCATCCCGAAGGAGTACGGCGGCCTCGGCTTCACCGCGGCCGCGAACTCCGCAGTGATCGTCAAGCTCTCCAGTCGCAGCGTGACGGCCGCCGTCAGTGTGATGGTGCCGAACTCGCTCGGGCCCGCGGAACTCTTGCTGCACTACGGCACCGACGAGCAGAAGAAGTTCTGGCTGCCGCGGCTCGCGAACGGCAGCGAAGTGCCGTGTTTCGCGCTGACCGAACCGGGCGCGGGCAGCGACGCCGCGTCGATCACGAGCACGGGCACGATCTGTCGCGGCACGTTCGAGGGCCGCGAAGTGCTCGGCATGCGGCTCGATTGGTCGAAGCGCTACATCACGCTCGCGCCGGTCGCGACCGTGCTCGGCCTCGCGTTCAAACTGCGCGATCCGGAGCACCTGCTCGGCCAAGAAACCGAGCTGGGCATCACGTGCGCGCTGATCCCGGTGACCACACCGGGCGTGCAGATCGGCAAACGCCACGATCCGCTCGGCGTGCCGTTCATGAACGGTCCGACGGAGGGTCACGGCGTGTTCGTGCCGCTCGACTTCATCATCGGCGGGCCGAAGCTTGCGGGCCACGGCTGGCGCATGCTGATGCAGTGCCTGTCCGCCGGTCGCGGAGTGTCCTTGCCCGCGCTGTCGGTCGGTGCGGCACAGCTCGCTGCGCGCGCGGTTGGCGCGCACGCGACGATCCGCGAGCAATTCGGGCTGCCGATCGGTCGCTTCGAAGGCGTCGAGGAGAAGCTCGCGAAGGTCGGCGGGCTCACCTACCTGATCGATTCGGGCCGCAAGCTGACGCTCGGCGCGATCGACGCCGGCGAGAAGCCGTCGGTGATCACGGCGATCATGAAGTGTTATGCGACCGAGACGATGCGCGTCGTGATCAACGACGCGATGGACGTACTCGGCGGCAACGGCATCTGTCTCGGACCGCGCAACGTGCTCGGCAGCGCGTACAAGGCGATCCCGATCGGCATCACCGTCGAAGGCGCGAACATCCTGACGCGCACGATGATCGTCTTCGGCCAAGGCGCGATCCGTTGTCACCCGTTCGTGCAACGCGAGATGCGCGCCGTCGCCGAACGCGACGTCGCTGCGTTCGACGCAGCGTTCTTCGGGCACGTCAACTTGGTCTTCACCAACGCGGCGCGAGGCCTGCTCTTCTCGCTCGGCGGCACGAAACTCGTCGGTTCCCCGACCTCCGGCGCCGCGAGCGAGTACTACCCGCGCCTCGAACGGCTCGCGACGGCGTTCTCGCTCTGCGCCGACTTCGCGATGGCGACCCTCGGTGGACAGCTCAAGCGCAAGGAGAACCTCTGCGGTCGGCTCGCCGACGCACTCGCGCATCTCTATCTCGGTTCCGCGGTGCTCAAGCGCTACTTCGACGGCGGTGCGCCCGATCGCGAGGCGGCGCTGATGCGTTGGGCCGCCGAGCACGCGCTCGAACGCGCCGAGCACGCGCTCGACGACTTCCTGCGCAACTTGCCGAATCGTCCGGCCGCGTGGCTCGTGCGGGCGCTCGTGTTGCCGTTCGGCCGGCGCGAGCACGGCCCGAGCGATCGGCGTCACGCCGAAGTCGCGCGCGGCTTGCTCGAGGATCGGCCGGAACGCGTCTCGCTGTCGAGCGACATCTTCCTGCCGCCCGCGAGCGATCCCGGGCTCGGCCGACTCGAAGCGGCGCAGGCCGCGGTGCTCGCCGCGCAGCCGGCCCGCAACAAGCTCAAGGAAGCCGCGAAGCAGAAGAAGCTCGCGGCCCGAGGCTCGACCGAACTGCTCGACGCCGCGGTCGCGGCCGGCATCCTCTCGGAGGAGGAGCGCAAGCTGGTCGAAGCGGCCGAAATCGCGCGACGCGACGCGATCCTGGTCGACGCGTTCACGCCGGACGAATTCGCCGCGCGCGCCGGCTGATCCCGACGCGCCGCCGCGTGCCAACCTCACGCGGACTTTCGACCGCCGTGCACTCGCGGCGTGCGCGCGCTCAGAGCTTGCGCGTGACGAGCAACACGATGTCGTCGCCGCCCGCTTGGCCGCCGAGCAGTTCGAGCGGAGTCGAGTCGAGCCCGCCGTCCGCGCCGTTGCAGACGAGCGCGATCGCGCCGTGGCTCATCGCGTACCCGCGTTCGAGCACGTGCACGACGTACGGCCGCCCCCACGGGTCGAGCAGGCCACCGCTCTCGCCGCCGGAGATCCGCGCGACGGCGGACGGCGTTTCCGTCGGCCAGCCGACTTCGAGGTACGGACCGTGCCAACGTTCGACGCCGTTCGGCCGAGCGTAGAAACACGCGTACCCGACCAGCGTGGACGACGTCGTGGCGCTCGCGTCGAACGAAACGTTCGCCGGCCAGATGCCCGTGTCGTTCCGGTAGCAGTTGAACGCGTCGGAGACTTGTTCGAGGTCCGCGCGAGCTCGGGCCCGGCGAGCGGATTCGAGCTTGCCTCCAACCGCGGGCGCTACGACGCCCGCGAGGACGAGGATCACCGCGATCGCCGCGACCAATTCGAACAGCGAGAACGCGGAGCGCGACGAGCGGAGGATCGGCATGCGGGAATGGCTTTCCGGGTCGACGGGTCGCTCGGTATCGGCGTCTTGTCCCGGTGTCTTGAGTCCGAGCTCCTCGAGGGCCGCGCGGCGAGCCCCGCGGCTCGCGCCCTCGGCCCGCGCGTCGTCCGCTGCGCCAAGCTGCGCCGCCGGCCGGTGCGCCAGGGAAGAACGGCGGGCCACGCGCGTCTTCGACGCCCGCCCCCAACGCCCCTGCGAAGCGTTCCCCACCAGACCGTCGCGCGACGGTTTTCGCGCTGGGGCGCCGCCGGGGCTGCCCGCGTGACGACTCGTCCACCGCCAGCGCCCGGTTCGCGAGTCCGCCCACCGCGGAGGAATCGTTTGACGCTGACGGCGCGCTCGGGCTACATGCCCCTCGTGAAACTACGCCTTCTCACCGCCGCCTTCCTCGTCGTCGCCGCTGCGTGCAGCGATCAGCCAAAGACCCGCCCCGCCAAGGTGCTCTTCGTCGGCGTCGACGGAGCGACCTGGGACATCGCCGGTCCGTTGATGGACCGCGGCGAGATGCCCAACCTGAAGGCGCTGGTCGACCGCGGCTTCGCGTCGCACCTCGCGACGTTCCAGCCGTCGCTGTCGCCGGTGATCTGGACGACGATCGGCACCGGCAAGGCGAAGGAAGTCCACGGCATCACCGACTTCGTGCGCGCCGGCGCGCACGGCGCCGAGCCCGTGCTCTCGAACGACCGCAAGGTCCGCGCGATCTGGGATCTGCTCGGCGAACGCGGCGTGCGCGTCGGCATCGTCGGCTGGTGGCTCACGTGGCCCGCCGAAGTCGTCAACGGCTTCATGGTGTCGTCGCTCTCGGTGCTCGAGGCCGGCCTGTGGAAGGGCAGCGCGTACGTCGGCATGCCGAAACAGACGCACCCGCCCGGTTGGAGCGCCGACCTCGATCGGATCGTCGAAGCGGAACAAGGCCGCGCGGCGGAGCTCGGTCGCGAGTTGTTCGGCGAGCTACGGCCGGAGTTCGGCAACCCGGTGCAACAACGCGTGATCCTCGACACGCGCTCCGCGCTGCTCTCGGATCAGATCTTCTTCGAAGCGGCGAAAGCGTTCTGGCAGCGCGAGAAGGTGCCGTTCCTCTCGGTCTACAGCGGCATCGTCGACGTGTCGTCGCACCGCATGTGGAAGTATTACCGGCCGACCGACAAACCGCAGTGGCAGGTCCCGAACGCCGAAGTCGACGCACTCGGAGCCGTGATCCCGAACGCGTACCGCTGGTTCGATCGCAAGCTCGGCGAGATCGTCGCGCTCGCGGATCCCGACACGCTGATCATCGTTGCGTCGGATCACGGCTTCCACGCGGAGATGCGACCGGGCATGAGCGAGGACGAGCGCACCGGCGGTCACGAGTTCGCGTTGCTCCCGGGCATCTTCGTCGCCGCCGGACCCGGAGTGCGCAAGTCCGACCTGCGCCACGACGAGAGCGCGAAGATCCCGAGCGTGTACGACCTGACGCCGACTTGGCTCCACGTGTTCGGCCTGCCGCGCGCGAGCGACATGGAAGGTCGCGTCTACACCGAACTCTTCACGCCCGAGTACCTCGCCGCGAATCCGCTGCTGCCCGACGTCCCGACGTACGAGACTTCGCCGCGGCCGACCGTCGCGATCACCGAAGAGGATCGCGCGGCGGTCAGCGGTGCGAAGGACAACATCGTCGATCGGCTGCGTTCGCTCGGGTACTTGCAGGGCAAGTGACGGCCGCGCGGCGGAGTCACTCGCGAATCGCGCAGAACGCTTGCCGCTTCAGCCGGCGTTCCGACGCGAGGCGCGCAGTGATCTCGAAGAAGCGCTGCTGACCCGCGAACGTCTGCTCGCCTTCCAACGCGCACAGCTCGCGCGCGCGCCGCGCACGGGCCGCGTGCCAACGCTCGGCGACGCGAGCCATGTTCTCCGTGCGGTCCTCCGCCGATTCGACGCGGAAGCCCGCTTCGGTGAGCCAGCGTTCGTCGAGGCCGTCCGGGACGAAGAGGAAGAAGCCGATCGAGGCGCGGATCGCGAGCTCCTCGTTCGTGACGGCGCCCGTGATGACGACCGGATCGGTGACGAGCAGCCTCGCGCCGCGGCGCAGCACGCGCGCCCATTCGGCGAAGACGCGGCGGCGGTCCGGCAAGTGGTTGAGCGCATCGATGCAGGTCAGCCGATCGAATTCGCCGTCGGCGAACGGCAAGCGGCCCGCCGCGTCGAGCTGCGTGAAAGCGGCGCGCGAGCCGAGCCCCGCGCTCTCGGCCGCCGCGCGCGCCCGCGCGATCGCTTCGCCGTGCGCGTCGACACCGTGGACACGGCAACCGGTCGAACGCGCGATCCGCAACGTCGGGCCGCCCGAACCGCACGCGACGTCGAGCAGCGTCGACGCGGAGGTCGGCGCCAACCGTGCGACGAACGCGTCTTGCTCGTCCGCGGTCAGCCAGCCGTTCTGTCCGATGTCCTCGCCGAAAGCGTCGGCCCGCACCGCGGCGAGGAGCTCGGTCGCGAAGTGGCCGTAGCTCGCACCGTAGTGGTCGACTCGGTCCGGTTCGTGCGCTCCGTCGGTCGACACGTTCAGTGCTCGTCGTCGCCGATGTAGCCGAGTTGTTTCATCGTCTCGCGCGTCGCAGCGTCCATCTCGCCGGCCGAGCCTTTGAGCTTCTCGTTGACGGCGAGCCACGCATCGAGTTCACGCCGGAGGCGCTCGACGACGTCGGGGTGCTCGGCGAACACGTTGCGTGTTTCGCCCGGGTCGGCGACGAGGTCGTAGAGCTCGTAGTCCTCGTACGGGAAGCCGCCCGACTTCGCCGTGTACGGCGGATTGGTCGGTTTCAGCCCGTGCGGGTTGTGGATGTACTTGTAACGGCCGTCGCGGACCGCCCAGATCGGTCGATCGGCGAACTTGCCGTACTCGCCGACGAAGATCGACGGCCGCTTGGGGTCGTCGGCGGCGAAGAGCGGTTCGAGCGAGAGCCCTTGCAATCCGCGCGGCGGCGCGAGATCGAGGAGCTGATACACCGTCGGCGCGATGTCGGTCTCGGCGACTTGCTGCGCGATGCGCCGGCCGGCTGGGATCCGGCCGGGGAAACGCATGACGAGCACGTTGCGCAGGACGCCGTCGTAGAGCGAGCACGAGTGGAAGAAGTACCGATGGTGGTCGAACAGCTCTTCGCCGTGGTCGCTGAAGAGCACCACGAGCGTGTTCTCGGCGAGCCCGTTCGCCGCGAGCGCGTCGAGCACTTCCTTCACCAGCCGATCGACGGACACCAACTGCGCGTCGTACTGGGCCTGGATGTGCGCGAGGTCGGGCTCAGGCACTGCGAAGTCGCCCAACGTGATCTCGTCGAGCGCTTGGTCCGAGACGCGCCACGCACCTTGGAGCTCGGGCTCGAAGACCTTCGCGAGCTCGGCCGGCGGGTGATACGGCTTGTGCGGCTGCATCAAGTGCAACCACGCGAAGAACGGACGCGACGGGTCGCGCGCGCCGAGCCAGCGCACGGCTTCCGTCGTCGCTTCGCGGTCCCAACGCAGGTCGTCGAACGGCTTGGACGGCAGGAACTTGTGCTCGAAACCCCGGTTCGGCGCTTCGATCATGTTGGTGAGGAACGCCGCGGTCTGGTAACCGCGCGCAGCGAGCTCCTCCGGCAACGTGCGGTGCGCCGCCTCGAGCATGTCGCCGTTCTCGCGCACACCGTGCACCAGCGGGAACTTGCCGGTCAAGATCGACGTGAGCGACGGCCACGTCGATCCGTGGTGCGCGAAGCAGTTCTCGAAGAGCGCGCCTTCGCGAACGAAAGCGTCGATGTTCGGACTCGTCGCGCGCTCGTAACCGTAGGCGCCGAGCCGATCGGCGCGCAACGTGTCGATGCTGACGAACAGCACGTTGGGTCGCGGCTGCTCGCTGCACGCAGCGAGGAACAGCACGAGGACGAGAGCGAAGATCCGCGGGAGGGCGTGGAGGTTCATGCGGCACGTAGGACGAGCCACGATCATAGTCGCGGCTTCAGCGGACGGCGCGCACCCGTTCGGCGAGCTCGATCGCGCGGCCAGCGTACGCGCCGTTGCGGCGCTCGATGTCGTCGAGCACGCCGAGCGCGGCTCGCGGCTCGTCGGCGGCGAGCTCCAAGTGGACGAGCGCCCACTCGGCATCGTCGCGCAACGGTCCTTGCGTCGCTTCGCGCAGCAGGCGCAGGTCCACGCGCGCGGCATCGAAACGACCGAGGGCGCGCTGCGCGCTCGCACGGTGGAAGCGCGCCAAGGCGTGGTCCGGGTGCAGGTCGAGGAACGCATCGAGCTTCACCACCACCGACGCCCAGTCCTCGCGGGGCGCGTCGGCGAGCGCGGCGGCGAGCTCGCTCGCGTACGGATCGACGACGTTCGGATCGGTCGCGGGCGGTTCGACGCGCTCGGCGAGCGCCGCGTAGTCGGGCTTCTTCGTCGGCCCGAGCACCTGATCGATCACGCCGAGCAAGGCGAAGCCGACCACGATCACGAACAGGAACTTCGGAGCCCGCGCACGCCAGCGTTCGAGGCGGTCCACGGGCCGCGTGAGTGGGCTCGCCGCGACGGTCACGAGATCGGCGTACAGATCGAGATCGCGGGCGCAGTTGGCGCAGACTTCCACGTGGGCGAGCAGTTCGAGCGCGTGCTCGCGGCCGAGTTCACCTTGCGCGAGCGGCGACAACCGCTGGTGCAGCGGATTGAGGCAGCTCATCCGCGGGTCTCCGCGCGCGGCGCGGACCGGCGCACGCGTTCGAGCCACGCACGTTCGCGCGCCACCGCCGCCTGGATCGGTTCGCCGGCCGCCGCGGAGAGCTCCGCGTGCGTGCGCTTCGACTGGAATCGTGCGACGAAGAAGTCGAACTCCGGCCGATCGAGCGCGACGAGCCGCGTCTCGAGGTCGCGCCAACGCTCGTGCGCTCGCTCGAAGACGTCGGCGCCGAAGAGCGTCGTCGCGTCGGAAGCTTCCGTCTCGCCGGCCGGCGATTCGGGCGCGCCCGCGAGTTCGATCACGCGCCGCAGGAAGCGAGTCCGCAACGCCGGATCCGCGCTCGCCGCGGGGTCCCGCGCGAGTTCGGTGGTCGCACGTGCGACGATCGACGCGGCTCGTCCGCCCGCCAAACCCGCGGCGAGCCGTTCGGCGAGCGCTCGATAGCGCACCAGCACGTCTCCCGGACTCTCCACGATGCCGGGAGTCTAGACGCGCCGGAACGGGACGTCACCAGAGCGTCGTCGTCCAGCTCTCGACGTCGAGCGCTTCGGACCAACGCGGCGCGTTCGGTGGCGCATCGATCGCGAGCACGTCGAACCAGAGCACTCCATGGTTGAACGGCCGCGGCCACGGCAGCGGCACGTCGAAACGGGCGACTCCGGACGCGTCGGTGAACGCGTGCAAGGACTGCTTCCAAGTCGTGACTCCGACCCACGGATCGACCCAGTGCAGCGCCGCTTCCACGGCGTAGCCCGCGGGCGGCGCGACCTGGCCGGTGCGCAGCGTGACCGTCGTCGACAACGTGTCGTTCGTGCTCGAGCCGACGATGGTCGACGTGAGTGTGTGCACGAACGCCGGATCGCCGAACACTCGGGCTCGCGTCGACGCCGTGAAGGACGCGTGCGCGACGTTGCCCGAAGGATCCTTGAGCTCGAAGTCGAAGACGTACTGGCTCGCGGGCTCGAGTTCGTTGACCACCGCGCGGAACTCGACGTCGAAATCGTTCTGCAGCGGCAGCCGCAACACCGGGATCCCGCCGTTGTAGGCGAGCTGCACGCGCGCGACTTCGTCGGTTTCGAACTCGATCACGAGCGCATCGACGGTGCTCCAACGCACCCGTGGCGTACCGACGAGCTTCGGCGCGACGACATCGGGCGACGACGTCGACTTGGCCAACGGATCGAGCCCCCACTGGACCTCGTAGCCGTCCGGATACCCGTCGTCGTCGGTGTCCAGTTCCTCGGGATCGGTGCCGTGCGCGAGTTCGTCCTGGTCGAGCAACCGATCGAGGTCGCGGTCGATCGCCATCGGCCGCCCCATCAGCCTCGGCACTCCGAGGAACGTCACGGGACTGCCCGACGCCGCGAGCGAGAGCAACGCTTGCGCCGTCGTCGGTGTCGCGATCGCGCGTGGCCAGAGGAACTCGTCGTTCGCGGCGTCGTAGTACGCCGAACGCGGCTGGAAGCCACTGAAGAACGACGGCTCGAGGCGCACGAGCGCGTCGCAGGCGCCGAGCCGCGCTTGCTCGAGCAGGCGCGCCACCCGAGCCGGTCCCGTGGTCGCGGCGGTGTGCGCGTCGACCGTGAACTGCTCGGCGGTCGCCGGAGCGAGCCCCGTGTCGAACACGAAGAGGAACGCGGCGATCGCGTCGGCTTCGTCGCGGGTCAACTCGAACGCCTGACGCGTCGGATCGTCCGGATCGGGGCCGAGCAACAAGTCGCGCAACGAACCGTAGGCTCCGCCGTGCGAGAGTCCGGCGCCGAGCGTCGTGCGCTTGCCGAACGCGCCGCCGATCGCTTGCGGTGGCGCGAATTTCTCCGACAGTCCCCGCAACGGCGGGACTTTCGCGTGCTCGAACTTGCCGGGCACGTGGCTCTTCGTGATCTCGCCGCTCGAACCGAGCGGCAATCCGTGGCACGCGACGCACGCGACTCCTTGGAACACCGGTTTCGTCAGGAAGAGCGCCGCGCCGCGAGCCTCGGTCGGCGAGAGCGAACGATCGAACGCTTGGTGCGGGTTCGCGTGGTACGCGAGCCGTTCGACGTAGTGTTCGAGATAGCGGAAGTCCGGGCCGAGGTTCTTCGGCACGCCGCCGACCTCGCGCTCGAGCAAGTCGACGAAACTCGCGTTGAAGTCGACGAGCCGTTCCTTCTCGCCGCGCCAGTGATACGGACCGGCTTCGGCGAGCCGCTGCATGCTCTGCGTCACGAGCGGCCCTTTGTCGTCGATCGCGACGTGCGTCGCGGCTTTCGGTGTGCCTTCGGGATCGAGGAAGAGCGACAGGTCCCAAGCGAGCCCGTCGCTGCGGCCGTCGACGTGGCACGACGCGCACGAACTCGTCTGCGACTTCGAGTTGCGCGCGTTGACGAAGTGGTTGCGGCCCTGGCGCTCTTCGCCCGAGAGCGGCTCGTACCCGAGCGTCACGGGCGCCGGCGCGGCGAACGTGAAGCTCGGCGTCGACGGCAAAGCGCCGAGAGCGACGCGCGCGAGCGAGTTGTCGCCCTTGCCGAGCACGTAGAGCGACGCCCCCGACGCGTCGACCACGCACGTGCGCGGCCCGACGAACTTCGGATAGACCTGCTTCGCCGACAGCGTGATCGCGCCGGCCCACGTCGGCGAGCCGCTCGAAAGGTCGAGCACGGCGACGAGGTCCGAGCCGTAGCCGCACACGTAGACGCGCGGCCGCACCGGGTCGAACGCGAGTCCCGTCGGCTGCGCGCAGCGGATCCCGGGCGGCGCGAGCGCGTCCAGGTCGATGACTTGCGGCGGCCCACCCGACGCGACGTCGACGACCGTCACTCGGTTCGACACGACTTGGCCGCCGAGGAACGCGCGCTCGCCTTTCGATTGGAAGTTCAGCGCATCGGTGTTGACGACCCACACTTCGCTGCTGCCCGGCCGCACGTGCGCGTTGAGCAGCACGCTGCCGAGCCCTGTCACCGTCGCCGACTTCGCCCAAACGTCCTGCGTCGGATCCGGCTGCGTCGGGATCGGCAGGAGGTCGAGATCGGGCAGCGGCGGGAAGCCGAAGTCCTCGGGACGCTCGACGGCGACGACGTCCTGCACCGCACCGCTGGACGTGCCCGCCCCGAGCGGCGCGGAACGATTGCCGGACACGAGCGGCGCGACCCAGGCCGCGCCGTGAGTCCACACGAGCGCACGCGGCTCGCGCACCGGCAGCACGATGCCGTTCGCGAGCTGTTTGGTCGCCGTCGCGACGACGTCGACGCGCCGCGCGCCGGAGCACGCGACGTACGCGCGATCGCCGCTCGGCGTGAAGACGATGCCGTGCGGCTCGGCGCCGACGCGGATCGTCGCCGTGATCGCGAGCTGCTGCAGATCGACGACGGTGATCGCGGACGTGACGCAGTCGGTGATCCAGAGTTCGTTGGCGCTCGCGCGTTCGGCGAGTGCCACGGCGCCCGGACCGATCGGGACCTCCGCCACATTCGCGAGCGTCACCGGGTCGAAGATCACGAGCCGCGCGCCCGGCTGATTGAGCGCGTAGAGCTTGGTGCCGTCCGCGGAAAGCGCGAGCGGCCGCACCAAGTGCGTGTCCCAGTGCACGCAGCGGTCGGCGAAATCGTCGTAGACGAGCAACGCGGCGGGATCCGCGGCCGGCAACGCGCCGGTCGCTCCGGCGGAGCCGCCAGCGAAACCCGCAGGGGTCGATTGCAGGCACGACGCGAGAAGTAATGACAACACGGACGGCTCCTCCGAATGCGCGCAGCGAGCCGAGCGGCACGAAAGACGTGCGTGCCCGCGCTTGCCGCGCAGCGAGCGTGCGCGAACGTCAGGAAGCGCCGCGCATCGACGAGCCTAGCAGGCGAACTCGGAACCGGCAGCCCGTGCGCGCGCTACCGGGCGCTCGCTCCCGGGCGCTCGCTACCGTGCGCTTCGCTAGTGTGCGCTTCGCTCCACGTGGGGCCAACGCGTGCTGCACGCGCGTGCGAAGCGACGGCTCGTCGAACGCCTGGACCCTCGCCAGCAGAACGCTCGCCGGCAGCTCACCAAACGACCGAAGCGTAGACCTTCTTGTCGAGAGCGGCGATCCACTGCGGTGCGCCGCTCGGCGCGGTGGGCGCGACGACGTCGCGGAGCACGGCGAACAACGTCGCGGGGTTCGCGGGACCCTTCGCAGGGAGCGGCAGCACGGCGATCGCCTGGCCGAAGCCGTTGGTCGCGACGTGGAGGTCGTTCGTCAGTGTCGAGAGCGTGCCGTCGGCCGCGCGCTGGTACACCGTGAACCGCAGTCCGTAGCCGGGCGGCGGAGCGACGCTGCCGTGACGGAGCTCCGCGGAGACCCGGAGCTCGTCCCCGCTGCCGGTCGGCGCGACCACCAGCGCGAGATCCTGCACGTGGACGGGATCGCCGAATGCACGCGCCTTCGTCGTCACGAAGTACGGCACGTGCGCGACGTTGCCCGACGGGTCCTTGAGCTCGAAGTCGATCGCGTACGCCTTCGCCGGTTCGAGTTCGTTCAGCGTCACCGAGAACTCGAAGTCGAAGTCGTTCTGCAGCGGCAGGCGCTGCACCGGGATGCCGCCGTTGTAGGAGATCTGCACGCGGCAGACCTCGTCGGTCTCGAACTCGAACTTGACCGTGTTGGTCGTCGTGTAGACGAGCTTCGGCGCGGCGACGAGCGCCGGCGCGGTCACGTCGGGCGACGAGCTCGACGTCGCGAGCGGATCCATGCCCCACTTCACTTCGTAGCCGTCGGGGAAACCGTCGAGGTCGGTGTCGAGCTCCTCGGGATTCGTGCCGCGGTCGAGTTCGTCGAGGTCGAAGAGCCCGTCGACGTCGCGGTCGACGCCCATCGGCCGGCCCATCAGTCCGGGCACGCCGATGAACGTGATCGGCCGACCCGCGGCGACGCGCGCGAGCAGGGCTTCCGGCGAGAGCGGCGCATCCGCGGCTCGTGCGGTGACGAACGCGTGCAGCTTGCGGTCGTAGAAACCCGACAGCGTCGCGACCGTCGAGCCGACTTGGATCACGCCGTCGCGGAAGACGAGGTCGTTGTGGCCGAGCTCGGCTTGCGCGAGCAGGAAGTCGAGGTGCTCGGCGCGGAACGTCGCGAGGTTCGCGGGCGTCGCCGTCGCTTGGTACGCGGTCGACGGCGCGAGGCCGGTGTCGAAGACCGAGAGGAACGCGGCGAGCGCGTCCGCTTCGTCCTTGGTGAGCGCGAACGCCTGCTTCGTCGGATCGGTCGGATGCGGCGCGAGCAACAGGTCGCGCACGCTCGCGAACGCGCCGCCGTGCGAGAGTCCGGCGCCGAGCTCGGTGCGCACTCCGAACGCACCACCGAGCGCGAAGGGCGGCGTCAGTCGATCGAAGACCCCGCGCAACTGCGCCGTGTCGGCGAAACGGAACGGTCCGGGCACGTGGCTCTCGGTGACTTCGCCGAACGTGCCGAGCGGCAACGCGTGGCACGTCGCGCACGTCGCGTCGCCGAAGACGCGCTTGTTCGCGAACAGATCCGCGCCGCGTTGTTCGAGCGGCGACAACGAACGATCGAGCGCTTGGCGCGGGTTCGCGGGCTCGGCGAGGCGCTTGATGTAGTGCTCGAGATATCGGAAGTCGGGCCCGAGGTCCTTCGACACGCCGTTCTGCTCGCGCTCCATCAACGCGATGAAGTTCTGGTTGAACTCGACGAGCTTCTTCTTCTCGCCGCGCCAGTGATACGGCGCGGTCTCGGCCTGCCGGCGCGTGCTCGACGTGAGCAACGGACCCTTCTGGTCGAGCGGGAAACCGAGCTGCGCGTCGGGCGTGCCTTCGGGATCGAGGAAGTCGGAGAGCTCCCACACGAGCCCATCGGTGTGTCCGTCGACGTGGCACGACGCGCACGAAGTCGTCAGCGACTTCGAGTTGCGCGCGTTGATGAAGTGGTTGCGGCCCTGGCGCTCTTCGCCGGACGTCGGTTCGAAACCGAGCGTCACGGGATTGGGCGCGACGACGGTGAAGTTCGGCGTCGTCGGCAGTGCTGCGAGGTCGATGCGCACGAGCGAGTTGTCGCCCTTGTGGAAGACCCACAGGAACGCACCCGTCGCGTCGACCGCGCACGTCCGCGGACCGGTGAACTTCGGATAGAGCTGTTTGTTCGGCACCGTGATCGCGCCGGCCCACGTCGCCGAGCCGCCCGCGAGGTCGAGCACGGCGACGAGGTCGGAGCCGTAGCCGCACACGTAGACGCGCGGCCGCACCGGATCGAAGGCGAGGCCGGTCGGCTGCGCGCAGCGCACGCCGGCGGGCGCCAGCGCGTCGAGGTCGAGCACTTTCGGCGCCGCGAACCCGTTCGTGTCGACGACCGTGATGCGGTTCGAGACGAACTGGCCCGCGACGAAGTTCTTCTGGCCGACGTGCGCGGCGTTCAACGCGTCGGTGTTCGGGATCCAGAGCTCGTCGGTGCCTGGCCGCACGTGCAGGTTGAAGAGCACGCTGCCGACTCCGGTGACCGTGAGCGCGGGATCGACCGCGTCGCCCTCCGGATCGAGTCCGATCGGGATCGCGATCAGGTCACGATCGGGCAACGGGGCGTCCGCGATCTGCGCGACGAGGTCGACGCCGGGGCCGCTCGAGCTCACGCCTTGCGGCGCCGTGCGGTTGCCGGAAAGCAGCGGCGCGACCCAGATCACGCCACCGTGCTCGACGAGCGCGCGCGGTTGTTCGATCGGCACGTCGATGCGGTTCACCACCGTGCGCGTCGCGACGTCGATCACGTCGACGCGGTTCGCGTCCGAGCACGCGACGTAACAACGATCGCCGTTCGGCGAGAACGCGAGGCCGTGCGGCCCCGCGTCGACACGGATCGAAGCGACGATCGCACGCGTCGCGCGATCGACGACCGTCACGGCGCGACTGACACGGTCGGTGATCCAGAGCTCGCTCGTGCCGGGCCGTTCGGCGAGCGACACGGCGCCCGGACCGAGCGCGACTTCCGCGGTCTTCGCGAGCGTCGCGGGGTCGAAGCTCGCGAGCCGAGCACCCGGCTGGTTCAACGCGAAGATCGCGGCGCCGCCGAGCTCCTTCGAGACCACCAAAGGCTCGAGCGGATGGACGTCCCAGTGCACGGCGCGGTCGCGGAGATCGTCGAACGGCACCTGCACGTGCGCCGGCGGCGTCGAGCTTCCGCCACCCCCACCGCCACACGCGCCGAGCGAGCCGGCGACGACGAAGGCGAGCATGGCGCAAGCGCCGGGGATCGCGCCGGAGATCGTGCCTGCGCCGCGCGCCGCGCGAGCTTCGCGCGCTCCGAACCACCACTGCATCTTCATGGCTGCAACGTCTGGATCCGGCCCGGTCGCCGCGCGCGAACCCTCCTGCCGAGGCGGGCGCGCGGGCCGACCGCGGACGAAAAGACTTCCGTCGCGTACGGGCCTTCGAGAAGCGTACCACGGTCCGCGCGCGGAGGTCCGATGACGGAGCGTTGAGATCGCCTTCCGCGTGCCGCAGCCTCGTCGGATCGACCGCACACGCCGTGGCGCGAGCGATCGCGCACGGCGCTACGGCGCCGGGCTCTCCGCGGCCGCGCGGCGCACGTGCAGCTCGAGGTTCTTCTCGAAGATCGCGCGCATCAGTTCCTTCTTCGCCGCTGCGGCCGGATCGCCGCCGTCGAGCCCTTGCACCGTGCGGTAGATCGACTCGATCCCGGAGTCCGACTGCGACGCCATGGCGAGGCGTTTCAATGCCGCTTCGGTCTCGTCGAGCGACGCGACCAACTTCGCGATGCGGCGCTCGAGATCCTGGATCTTCGGACCGGCTTCCGCGCGGCCGACCTCGAGCGCGCTCGCCCGCGCCGTCGCGAGCGCGTCGAGCGCCAGCGCGATGACGTCGCGTTCGAGCCGCCGGACGGGTTGTGGCAGCGAGTCGAGCTTCGCGAACGCGGCGCGAATCTGCGCCGCGAGGTCGGCGTCCTCGTCGGCGGCGATTTCGAGCAGCTCGCGTGACTTGCGCAATTCGACGAACTGGCGCCGTTCGCCGAGCTCGGCGCGAATCTTCGCGAGCTCTTCCTTGAGCGCCGTGCGCTGCGCGCCGATCTGCTCGCGCGTGCGGTCGATCTCGTCCTGGTGCCCGACGATGCGATTGAATTCGTCGTGCGCCTTGCGGACGAGCTCGCGCAACTCGGGATCGGGCACGCCGATCGTGCGCTCCATCAACGTGCGGTTGACGGCTTTCTCGATCAGCTTCGAGACCATCGCGCGACTGACGTGCCGCACGCGAGTCACGCCGCGGGCGCGCAGCTCCTCGGGCGTCGCGGACTGCCCGATCTCCTTCAACGCGTCGACCAACGCGTCGTTGAGGCCATGTTTCGAGTCGCTCAAGGAATGCCCGCGAGCGCGGCCCGCGGGTGACCCCTTCATGCCGGAGCGTCGAGCCCGAGTCAAGCAACGGAGTGCGTAGCCATCCGTGAGGTCCAGCGTTCGGGAGCAGCGATGCCTACAATCGCCGCCCCCACACCGGAGGAGACTCTGTGAACGCATTGCGAACGGCTTGGATCGTCGGTTTCGGACTCGCGGCGGCCGCGCACGGCACGAGCGGCGGCAAAGTCGAGTTCGAACGACTCGAGCTCTCGAACGTCTTCTTCTGCGAAGGCGCGACGTTCGGCGACTTCGACCGCGACGGCAAACAAGACGTCGTCAGCGGCCCGTACTGGTATCGCGGCCCCGAGTTCCGCGAGAAGCACGAGCTCTACGAGCCCAAACCGTTCGACCCGGCGCACTACTCCGACAACTTCTTCGCGTTCACGAGCGATTTCGACCGCGACGGTTGGCTCGACGTGCTCGCCGTCGGATTCCCCGGCGAAGCGACGCACTGGTACCGCAATCCCGGCGGCAAGGACGAACGTTGGGCGAAGCACTTGGTGCTCGAACACACCGACAACGAATCGCCGACGTTCGCGCAGCTCGTCGGCGATCCGACGCCGGAGCTCGTGTGCCACACTGCCGGCCGCCTTGGTTGGGCCGAGCCCGAGCCCGCGAACCCGACCGCGCCGTGGAAGTGGCACACGCTCTCCGGCGATCTCGGTCTGCAACGCTTCACCCACGGGCTCGGCGTCGGCGACGTCAACGGCGACGGCCGCGCGGACGTGCTGCTCGCGAACGGTTGGTGGGAACAGCCCGCGTCTCTCGCCGGCGATCCGGACTGGACGTTCCACGCCTTCGCGTTCTCCGATCAATACGGCGGCGCGCAGATGCTCGTGCACGACGTCGACGCGGACGGCCTGGCCGACGTGATCACGTCGATGGCCGCGCACCACTACGGTCTCGCGTGGTGGCGGCAGACGAAGCAGGACGGCGTGCTCGACTTCGAGCGGCGCACGATCCTCGGGTCGCAGCCGGAGGAGTCGCTCGACGGCGTGCAGTTCGGCGAACTGCATGCGCTCGCGCTCGCCGACGTCGACGCCGATGGCGTCCAGGACGTCGTCACCGGCAAACGTTGGTGGTCGCACGGCGCCGCCGGCGATCCCGACGGCGAACGTTCGAAAGCGTGGCTCTACTGGTTCCGCTGCGAACGGAAAGCGCCAGGCGACGTGCGCTTCGTGCCGCAGCTCGCGAGCGACGACATCGGCGTCGGCGTGCAAGTGGTCGCAGGCGACGTCAACGGCGACGGCAAGTGCGACGTGGTCGTCGGCAACAAGAAGGGCACGTTCGTCGCGCGCCAGAAGGCGGTCAAGGTCTCCCTCACCGAGCCGCAGAAGATCGAAGCGTTGCTCGCCGCCGTCGCTGCGTCGAATGCGACGTTCGTGCGCAACGGTGACGATCACACCGCCGAGGAAGCGGCGGAGCACCTGCGCCGCAAGTGGAAGAACGACTCGGCCGTGAAGTCGGCGCGCGACTTCATCGAACGCTGCGCGACGAAGTCGTCGCTCTCCGGCGACCCGTACGAGATGCAGTTCCCGGACGGCAAACGGGTGACGACGACAGAGTGGCTCGGCGCGAAGCTCGCCTCGCTCGAGAGCGGTTCGAGCGCCGCGCCCCGAGTGCCCCGCGACGACCGAGAGGCAACCGCGCAAGCCGCGTCCGACGAGCCCGAGTACCGCTCGCTCGATCGGGAGCTGGAGCGACTCGCGGCGGAATGGAACGACACGCTGCCGTCTCGCGGTGGGCCGCACGAGGAGCCCGATGGTCGCGCTGCGCCCGATGAAGGCGAGTACACCTCGCTCGACGCGGAACTCGCGCGGCTCGCGGCGCTCGCGGCGGCGGAAGCACAAGAAGCGGGCTCGCTGCCGCTCGGCGCCGACGGCAAGCCGGTCAACACCGACTTCGAGACCGGCGACCTGCGCGACTGGACGGCCGACGGCAACGCGTTCGACGACCAGCCGGTCGCAGGCGACACGGTGACCGCGCGCGGCCGCGAAGCGTCGCTGCACCAAGGCAAGTTCTGGATCGGCGGCTTCGAGAAACACGGCGACGGCCGGCGCGGGACACTGACGTCGAAACCGTTCGTCGTGTCGAAGCCGTTCGCGAGCTTCCTCGTCGGCGGCGGTTCGTTCCACGACGAGCGCGTCGAGCTCGTGCGCGCAACCGACGGCCAGACCGTGTTCCGCACGTCGGCGGCGAACTACGAGTCGATGCAGCGCGTCGTCGTCGACCTGACCCACGAGCTCGGCGCGACGCTCTACGTCAAGCTGACCGACGACGCGACCGGCGGTTGGGGCCATCTCAACTTCGACGACTTCCGGCTCCACGCGTCGAAGCCGAGCTTCACGCGCGCCGCCGGCGTGCCGGCGATCCTGCCGCCGGACCCGATCCTGCACGCGGGCCTGCCGCCGAAGGAAGCCGCGGCCGCGATGACGGCGCGCCCCGGCGTGTCGGTCGAACTCGTGCTCGCCGAGCCCGAGCTGCAACAACCGATCGCGTTCACGTTCGACGCGAAGGGCCGCCTCTGGGTGCTCGAAGCGTTCACGTATCCCGAGCGACGCCCCGAAGGCCAAGGCAAGGACGACGTGCTCGTCTTCGAGGACACGAACGGCGACGGCACGTTCGACAAGCGCACGATCTTCATCGAACACCTCAACCTCGCGAGCGGTCTCGAAGTCGGCCACGGCGGCGTGTGGATCGGCGCGGCGCCGAAGCTCTACTTCATCCCGGACCGCAACGACGACCTGGTGCCCGACTCCGATCCCGAAGTGGTGCTCGACGGCTTCGGCTACGAGGACACGCACGAGACGCTCAACGCGTTCACGTGGGGTCCCGACGGTTGGCTCTACGGTTGCCACGGCGTGTTCACCGACGCGTTGGTAGGCAAACCGGGCACGCCGAAGGAACAACGCGTGCCGCTGAACGCCGGCGTGTGGCGTTATCACCCGACCAAGGAGCGTTTCGAAGTCTTCGCGTGGGGCACGTCGAACCCGTGGGGCGTCGACTTCGACGACGACGGCCAAGCGTTCATCACGGCGTGCGTCATTCCCCACCTCTACCACGTGATCCAAGGCGCTCGTTACGAGCGTCAGGCCGGCGCGCACTTCGACCCGTACGTGTTCGACGACCTGAAGACGATCGCCGACCACCGCCACTACCTCGGCGCGACGCCGCACGGCGGCAACAACCGTTCGGGCGAAGCCGGCGGCGGTCATGCGCACTGCGGCGCGATGGTGTACCTCGGCGGCGCGTTTCCCGCCGAGTACCGCAACACGATCTTCATGAGCAACATCCACGGGAACCGTCTGAACAACGACGGTCTCGCGAAGTCGGGCTCGGGCTACGTCGGCTCGCACCGCCCGGACTTCGTGCTCGCGAACGACGCGTGGTTCCGCGGCATCACGGTCAAATACGGGCCCGACGGCTCGGTGTACTTCAGCGACTGGTACGACAAACAAGCTTGCCACTGGACCGAAGTCGAGCGTTGGGATCGCACCAACGGCCGCATCTACCGCGCGAACTTCGGCAAGCACACGCCGAAACGCGTCGACCTGCGCAAGCTCTCCGACGCCGAGCTCGTCGAGCTGCAGCTCGAGCAGAACGACTGGTTCGTCCGCCAAGCGCGGCTCGTGCTCGCCGAACGCAAGTCGGGCGGCCGCGCGGAAAGTGCGCTGCGCGGCATCCTCGAGCGCAACTCCGATCCGCGGCGCAAGCTGCGCGCGCTGTGGGCGTTGCACGCGAGCGGCGGACTCTCTCAGAAGCTCGCGGCGGCCCAACTCTCGAGCCCGCACGAATACGTGGTCGCGTTCGCGATCCAGTTCCTGCTCGAGGACCGCGACGCTCCGACGTGGGTCGTCCACGAGCTGACCGAGCTCGCGCGCCGGACGAAGTCGCCGGTCGTGCGGCTCTACCTCGCCGCCGCGCTCCAACGGATGCGGCTCTACGACCGCTGGGCGATCGCCGAAGCGCTGCTGCGCCACGGCGAGGACGCAAGCGACCACAACTTGCCGCTGATGCTCTGGTACGCGATCGAGCCGTTGGTGCCCGCCGATCCGAAACGAGCGCTCGGGTTGGCGGAGAAGAGCGCGATCCCGCTGGTCGCGAACTTCGTCGTGCGGCGCGCGGCGCACGAGCCGCAGTGCCAAGAAGCGCTGGTGCACGCGATCTCGGACCAGCAGGACGCGTCGCGTCGCACGGTGATGCTCGCCGAGCTCGCGGAGGTCGTGCGCACGAAACGTGGTCTAGCGGTGCCGAAGAACTGGCCGGCGCTGTATGCGGAGCTCGCGCGTTCGTCCGACGCCGCGGTCCGCGAACGCGCGCTCGCGATCGCCGTCGCGTACGGCGACTCGTCGGCGTTCGGCGCGTTGCGCGGCCTGATCGCCGACGCGTCGGCGCCGCGCGAGAAGCGCGAACAGGCCTTCGACGCGCTCTTCGGCGCGAAGGACGCGGAGCTCGCGCCCGTGTTGCTGCGCTTGCTCGACGACGAGGCGCTGCGCAGCCGCGCGCTGAAGGCGCTCGCCGCGTACGACGATCCGGCGACGGCGCAATCGGTGCTCGCGCGTTACGCGAAGCTCGGGCTCGACGATCGCCGCGCCGCGCTCAACACGCTCTCGGCGCGTTCGGCGTGGGCGCT
Organism: Planctomycetota bacterium; assembly: GCA_023150475.1. Lineage (GTDB taxonomy): Bacteria > Planctomycetota > UBA1135 > UBA1135 > JACRIN01. Next base: position 59,611 of record JAKLKU010000007.1, on the reverse strand, counting down.
CGAACTGCTCGGCGCGCTCGAGTCGGGCACCGTGCCGCGCACGGACTTCGGCGCGTTCGCGCTGCAGAACCTGCGCAACCTGAAGGATCCCGCGGTCGACGAAGCCGTCGCACGCGTCTTCGGCCAAGTGCGCGACACGCCCGAGGAGAAACAGAAGCGCATCACCGAGCTGAAGGGCCTGCTCAGCAGCGAGAAGCGCGCGGGTGCTTCGCTGCCGCGCGGCCGCGAAGTGTTCTCGCGCACCTGTCAGCAGTGCCACACGCTCTTCGAAGTCGGCGGCAAGCTCGGGCCCGATCTCACCGGCTCGAACCGCGCCGACCTCGACTACTTGCTCTCGAACGTCGTCGATCCGAGCGCCGTCGTCGGCAAGGAGTACCAAGCGACGATCGTCGAGCTCGAGTCCGGCCAGATCGTGACCGGCATCGTGAAACGCGAGACCGCCGACGGCCTCGAGCTCGCGACCGAGACCGACGTGCTGCACCTCGCGCCGAGCGACATCGCCGAACGCGTGCTCACGCCGAACTCCGCGATGCCCGAGGGTCTGCTCGATCCGCTCTCACCCGACGAGATCGTCGACCTCGTCGCGTACCTCGCGAATCCGGGCCAGACGCGCATCCTCGCGACGGCGGCGAACGCGCGCGGCTTCTTCGACGGACGCACGCTCGCGCACTGGACCGGCGACGCCGCCGTGTGGAGCGTCGAACAAGGCGAGCTCGTCGGCAAGACGACCGGTCTCGCGCACAACTCGTTCCTGCTCTCGGACTACGAGCTCGGCGACTTCTCGCTCTCGTTCGAAGTGCGCCTCGTGAACGACGCGGGCAACAGCGGCGTCCAGTTCCGCACCGAGCCGCTCGGCGCGGAAGCCGGCGGCGAAGTGAAGGGCTACCAAGCCGACATCGGCCCGGGCTGGTGGGGCAAGCTCTACGAAGAAGGCGGGCGTGGGCTCGTGTGGGAGAAGAGCGGCGAGCAGCACGTCGTGAAGGACGGCTGGAATCGCTACCGCATCGAAGCGCGTGGCCACCACGTGAAGACGTGGCTCAACGACCAACTCTGCGTCGACCTCGAGGACCCTGCGGGCGCGCTCTCGGGCATCGTCGCCCTGCAAGTGCACTCGGGCGACGCGACCGAGGTCCGCTTCCGCAAGTTCGAGCTCGACCTCCTCGCGCACTGATTCGGCGTTCGACGTAGAATCGAGCTCACGAACCGACTCTCCCGTCGGTCGTGGAGGTTCATCATGTTCGCATTCGCCGCGCCTCGCGCGCACTGGGTGTGCTTGGGTTTGCTCTCCGGCTTCGCGGGTACCGCTTGGGCCCAAACAGGCGCAAGCATCACGCTCGACTGGAGCGAAACGACGACGATCTCGCCTGCGAGTGGGCAGTTCCAAGACTTCTTCGGATCCGCACTCGCTTTCGACGGCGACACGCTCGCCATCGGCGCGGCACAGCGAGCCACGTCCGCCGGCGCGGACAGCGGTGCCGTCCTGGTCCATCGCCGCAACGGCAGCGCTTGGACACTCGAGCAGGAGATCGTGCCACCCGCATTCAGCGCCAACGATCGCATGGGGACGAGCGTCGCGCTCTTCGGCGACGTGCTGGCAGCGGGAGCGCCGACACACTGGGTCTCGCCGACGAGTGTCGGCGTCGTGCGGATCTACGAGCGCTCGGGTGCGACTTGGTCGTTGCAGCAGGAGCTCTCGCTCGCCGCGGCCCGCGCGTTCGGTGCCTCGGCGGACATGGACGGAGACACGCTGGTCGTCGGCGACCCCGATGCGAACACGACGGTCATCGGCGAAGGCAACGTGACGCTCTGGGTTCGCCAAGGCTCGGTCTGGACGTTCGCAGCCTTGCTCACGGGCGATGCGGGCACCGTACCGCTGGCCCATTTCGGCACGGCGGTCGCGCTCGACGGCGATCGCCTGATCGTGGGTGCGCCCAGCGACGATGTAGGCACGCAATCGCGCGCAGGACGAGCGTACGCGTTCGAGCGCACGGGCACGACGTGGAACCTCGCCGCTACCCTCCAGACGAGCACGCCGAACTCCGAAGATCAGTTCGGCAGCTCGGTGGCGATCAACGGGGATCTGGTGGCCATCGGTGCGACGAACCGGAGAGGCACGTTGGGCCAAACGCTAGGCACGGTGAGCGTCTACCGCTGGCAAGGCGCGAGCCTGACGCTCGAGACGGAGGTCTCGCCGCTCGACATGAAACAAGGCGGTGACATGGATTTCGGCAGCGCCGTCGCTCTCACCCCGACTCAGCTCGCCGTCGGGACACCGATGGACGACATGAACTCGGGCTCCTCCGGCTCGGTCTACCTCTACCGCGACAGTGGCGGCACATGGGTCGAGTCCGAGAAGTTGGTCACGAAGACACCCAGCGGTGCGATTGGGCGCGCGCTCGAGTTCGCGGGGAACTCCGTGATCGTCGGCGCGCCTTCGGGCTCGCTCACCGGCCAAGTCCACGTCTTCGACGAGCTCACGGAGCCGCTCGCCACGCTGTTCTGCTTCGGCGACGGTTCGGCGGGGCTGGCGTGCCCGTGCGGCAACGATTCCTACGCCGGCTCGCACGAGGGCTGCCGTGACGCGCATCTCCCGCACGGAGGGAACCTGTTCCCAGTCGGCTCTCGGAGCATCGCAACGAACGGCCTGACGATGTACGGGCGCCTCCTGCCGGGCCCCAAGCAAGCGCTGCTCGTCTCGCCGACGCAAACGTCGAGCACGGTGGTTCTGGGCAACGGGTTGACCTGCCTTCCGACGAACGGTCTGTCGCTCGGCTTCCGTTCGACCGTGCCCCCCGGCCTCGCATCGTGGAACGTCGACCTGCAGCAAGCCGGCTTCGCCACGCCGGGGACCACTCGATACTTCCAAGTTTGGGTCCGCAACGCGCCGTTCGGCGCATGCCTCGGTCGCGCGAACACGACCAACGCCGTGTCCGTGACGTTCACTCCGTGAGCCAACCCGCCGCGAGCGCGATCGAGCGCGCGGGAGCATGAGCGCACGCGGCGCGCTCGGGGTCCTGCGTCGCGTCGCTGGCTTCGGCTCGGCTCGTCACGTGCTCGATGTCGAGCTCGAACAGACGTTCGAGCCCGCGGGCGGCGGACGATCGCCGAGCAAGCGCGCCAGCAGCCGCACGTAGCCTTCGACGGTGAACTCGGTCATGACACCCGTGTAGCGCGTGTGGTCGGAGCAGCCGAACCGCGCGCAGCGTTCCTCGAAATCGTCTTCGAGGTCCTCGTCGTCCACGCAGAGCACGCTCCGTAGGTCGTCCGACCTGCGCAAGGCGAAGTCTGCATACCGCGAGAGGAACTCGTACGCCGCGCGAACGGCTTCAGGTGGATACGTGCATCCGGCGAACTCCGTCTCGAAGGCCTCCCACGTACGTGGCCCGCGCTCGGCGCGCAATCGAGCCCGGTGCCTCGAGTCTGAGACAACGATGCCGACGTAGGCGAGGACTGAAGGCACGACGACGATGCTCCACGTCGCGAGCTGCGATTCGAGCTCGAACCGCCAAGCCAGCAGTCCGCACGCGATCAGCAACGGAAGGAAGAGACACACCGGGTCGGGTCGATCGAGAACCGGTCAGCGCCTAGTGCGCACCACCGGCGCGCAGTGTGCGAACGCGGAACGGAGCGGGCCGTCGAAGGTGAGCTGCGGGAGCTCGCACGCGACGACTTCGCGCGCGGCGGGGAGCACGGCGACGTCGAGCTCGACCGCGCGACCCAACGGACCACGCGCAGGACCAGTCATTCGATGCTCCTCAGCAGGCCCGGGAACCAGAGCACGGGCTCCCCCAGCTCGTTCGCTTCGATCCACGCGACGACGGCGCGTGCATCGGCTTCGCACCGCAACAACCCATGCGCGCCGGTCCGTATCCCGAGTTCCGTGTCCGCCCGCGCGATCAGTCCGTTGCACGCCCACGAGTGCATCTCGCAACCGTAGTCGACTCCGAGCGCCTCCCACCCACGATCGATACCGACGGGGTCGGGGGCCGCACGACGGCGGAGCTGCTCGATCAGACCGGGGATCGACTGTCCGGCGTTCGGCGTGAGCTCCGCGAGCAACGTGTCGACGAAATCGCCGAGCACCGCGAGCTCCAGCACGACCAGCCGCTTCCCGTGCTCCCCCAGCGACTCGACGAACTCCTGTGCCGCGGCTCGTTCGTACCACACCGAAGACCCACCGAGTCGCCCGCGCGCATACGCGTCGCGAACGCGCCGCTCGATCGTCGAGCGCAACTCGAGCGGCAAGCCGAACGCGCGCAGCCCCGCTTCGCCGTGCACCTCCGGGTGACTCGCCCATTCGAACGCCCAGAGGTCCGGAAGGAACGGTGCCACGCAGGAGCTGAGCGAGAGGATCTCGCGCGGCAGCCACTGGCAGTCGTGCCAGGGTTTCGGCTGGACGCTGCACGTCACGAAGAAACCGCCGGACACGAGGTCGATGTCGCGCGCGCTCACGGTTTGCTCCGGATCGACGGCTGGCAGTCTTCGAACGCGGCACGGCGCGGGCCGTCGAGGGTGAGCTTGGGAAACTCGCACGCGACACCTGCGCGTGCGGCGGCGAACACGGAGGCGTGGAGCTCCGACACGGCGTCGCTCGGCTCGCGCTCGCACGGGTTGGGCGTGCGGCCGGTCGCGACCCACTCGCGCAACGTGTCGGCGGCGAACTCCGCGGCGACGAACCCGGTCTCGCCGTCCACGGCGACACGCATGTCGGCGGTGCCGAAGCCGCGCACGCCCGGCGCGTCGCGTGGAAGTTCTCGCAAGAACGACGCCCAGGTCGCGCAGAGTTCTCGCGCTCGCTCGCGCGTGACCCGCCCGACTTCGTATGCGCCGCGTGCGAGCGTCGGCTCGACGCGGAACACCACGAGGCCATCGTCCCAGATCGCCCAGAGCACGACATCGCGTTCCGGTTCGGTGCCCCAACAACTTGCACGCGTCGAGAGACAAGCACTCGCCCGCGCGTACTCGCCGGTGTCGCCGCGCACGACGCGCGTCGACGGCCCGGTGCGAGTCTCCCAATCTGCGAGCTCGGCAGTGGCGCGCGTCGCGTCACGCTCGTCGCGCCGCTCCGGCACGCGCACGAGCCTCGCATAGGCGTCGAGTTCCTCGCTCGCACCGCCGTGCACGCTCAGCCGGTCGCCCGCGGCGAGCTCGATGCGCTTCGCGAGCTCGATCCGCCGGCCGTCGCGCGCCGGCCACGCAGTCACGCGCGTGAAGCCGTTGAGCTCGAGCACGATGGCACCGACGGTGTCCGAGTCGCTCCCGAACCCGTCGACTTGCCAGCGCTCGCCCGCGGGCACGAGGAACGTCTTGCCTTCGGCGACCATGGCGGCGAGCACGGCAGTGGCGTCGTCGGCCGCACGCGGCGTACATGCGGCCGAGACGACGAGCGCCAGCGTTGCGAGTCGCGAGCCCACGCCTCCAGTCTCCGACGTCCGCCGTAGGCGTCAAGCGCGGCCGCGCGCTACCATCGCGCGCTCCCCCAACCACCGCGAGTCGAAGCGAGCCCCCGATGATCCACCACATGGTTTTGTTGCGCATCAAGCCGCGCACGTCCAAAGCGACGATCGAGAAGACCTTCACCGCGATCGGGAGCATGAAGCAGCACGTCAAGGGTCTGAAGTCGTACGCGTGGGGCCCCTACTCGTCGCCTGAGGGTCTGAACAAGGGCTTCAACTACGGCTTCCTGATGACGTTCACGAACGCGAAGGAACGCGACCTCTACCTCTTCCACCCAGAGCACGAAAAAGTGAAGGCCGCCGTGTTGAAGGTGCTCGACGGCGGACTCGACGGCGTCATCGCGTTCGACTTTTGATCATGCGCGTCCGCATCGTCTTCTGCGGTTCGTGAGGCTATCGCAACCGCGCGGCGAGTCTCGCCGCGAAGATCAAGCACGAGCTCGACCTAACCGTCGAGTTCGAGCGCGGCGTCGCCGGCCAATTCGACGTCCTCGCCGACGATGAGCTCGTGGCGTCGAAGGACGAGAGCTTCCTGAAGGCGATCTTCGGCGGCGGCTGGCCGGACGAGGACGAGATCGTCGCCGCGCTCGAGAAGCGCCTCGGCTGATCCGAGCGCTACTTCGAGTGCTCCTCGGCGTAGTGACGCGTGAGATCGTCCTCGCCGAAGTCATTCGCGAAGTCGCGCCACAACGTGTGCGCGTGGTTCGCGCCGTTCTGCGTGTTGTCGAGCTCGATCGCGAAGCGCTGCGACTGCACGCGCCAGTAGTGTGGCTCGCCGTCTTCGACTCCGCCGAGCCAGAGGAAACGCAGGCTCTCCGCGCCGTCGTCCCGCAGCGCGGCGAGCGCGTGAGCGGCGAGGTCGGGCTCGAGGTTCGACGCGTAGAGCTCGACCAAGGAAACCAACGCTTCGCGCTGCGCCGCGTCGAGCGCGCTCGCGCCGATGCCCGCCGGCTCGAGGAAGCTCGCCTTGCGGCCGGGCTGCAGCAGCACGTCGGCCGGCGCTTCGCCGGCGGGCAGCGCGACGGAGCGCTGCACGTCGTCGAGCGACTTCACGAACGCGCGCGCCGCGTCCTCCTCTTCGCCGAGCAGGCGCTTGCCGGTCAGCGGCCCGCTCGGGACGCGCGCCGGATTCGCGCCGACGAAGAACGGCGTCGACGCGACGTGTCCATCGATCACCGTGAACGAAAGCGACAGGTGATGACCTTCGAAGCGCCACGCCCACGGCGTGCTGTCGCTCGGTTCGCCGAAGAGCGCGATCACGTAGCGGTCGGGATCGCGGCCGATCGCCGGACGCTCCGGCGTCGACTCGAGCTCGCGCAGGAGCGCCTCGAGCTCGAGCACGCCGTCGACCTTCGCCAGGCCGCGCGTCGAAAGCGCAGCGTCGAGCCAACGCTTCAGCCACCCGCGTTGCTCGAGATCCAGGTCGGCGAGCGCGAGCCCGCGTCGTTCGCGCGGCACGAAGTGCCAGTCGCGGCGATACGCGTCGCCGAAAGCGAACTCGAGCTTCGCGCGCTGGCTCTCGTCGAGCCGCTCGACGAACGCGAGCGCGGCGCGCGTCGTCTCCGAGCTCGCGCGCGCTCGATGCGCGGCCCAGACGAGCCCGCCGAGCGCGAGCGCGGGGAGCGACCAAGCCCAACGGTGTGCCGTGTGCGTCATCGAGGCGTCGATGCTACCCCAGTCGCGCGGCGTGCGCCGCGAGCGCCTGCTCGAGCCGCGCGCATTCGTCGCCCGCCGCGCCGCGCGGCCGCACGAGGAAGAGCTCGGCTTGCGGCACCGGCGGCGCGAGCGCGACGAACACGCAGCCCGCGTGCGGCAACTTGCGACTGTGGTGCGGCGAAAGTGCAACTCCGTCGCCCGCCGCGACCGCGGCGAAACACAGGCCGAGCGAATCGACTTCGTGCGCGATCTCGGGCGTGAAGCCCGCCGCTTCGCAGGTTGCGACCAGGAACGCGCGCCGGCCGGGGAAGAACGCATCGGAGAGCGACACGAACGGGTCGTCCGCGAGCTCGGCGAGCGAGATCGTCCGCGCCGCGGCGAGCCGATGCTCGGCGGGCAGCACGGCCGCGAGCGGATGGCGCACCAGTCGGCGCACGACGAAAAGCTCGCGCTCGGCGGCGTCGACGTTGCCCGAGAGCACCGCGTCGAGTTCTCCGGCGCGCAAACGATCGAGCGCCTCGCGCGGCGTGAGCTCGAACGGCGCGAGCCGGACCTTCGGCGCCGAACGCGCGAGCTCGCGCGCCGCCGGAGCGACGACGTCGTCGAGGAACGCCGAGAGCACGCCGAGTCGGAAGACCCGCTTCGCGCGGCCGTAGCGCTCCTTGAGCTGCTGCACGCCGGTTTCGGCGTCGCAGACGATCCGGCGAGCGCGCACGAGGAAGAAACGACCGGCTTCGGTGAGATGGATGCGTCGTTTGACGCGCGCGAAGAGATCGACGCCGAGCTCGCGCTCGAGCCGACCGATCTGGCGGCTCAGCGCCGGTTGCGTGACGTGCAGACGGACCGCGGCCCGCGAGATGCTGCCTTCCTCGGACGCCGCAACGAATCCGCGCAGTTGATCGAGCTCCATGGCCCGAGGTCATAACCGCGCGGCATGACCTTCGGAAGCAAGAAGCATTGGAGCGTCCGGGCTCTGCGGCTTAGCTTGGGCCCGAACGAACCCATGGACGCTTTCCAAGCTCAACCCTCCCCCACACGACGAGGATTGCTCGGTGCCGCTGCCGCGACCCTCGTCCTCGCCGGATTGGAGACACCCACGATGGCCGACAGCACTTCCGCAGCGAAGATCCGCGTCCGCAAGTCGGCGGACCGCGGTCACGCCCGCCACGGCTGGCTCGACAGCCGCCACACCTTCAGCTTCGCGGAGTACTACGACCCCGCGCACATGGGCTTCCGCTCGCTACGCGTGATCAACCAGGATCGTGTCGTGCCCGGCGCGGGTTTCCCCACGCACCCGCACCGCGACATGGAGATCTTCTCGTACGTGCTCGAAGGCGCGCTGCAACACGAGGACAGCCTCGGCAACGGCCGCGTGCTCGCGCCGGGCGAGATCCAACTGATGAGCGCCGGCCGCGGCGTCACGCACAGCGAGTTCAACCCGTCGCGTGAGCACGGGCTCCACTTCCTGCAGATCTGGATCCTGCCCGAACGGGCCGGGCTCGAGCCGAGCTACACCGAATGGAAGCCGCGCGCCGAGCTCGCGGACGCACGCAAGGTCCTGCTGATCTCGCCCGACGGCCGCGACGCGAGCGCGACGATCCACCAAGACGCGTTCGTCTACCGTGTGCGGCTCGCCGCGGGCGAGACGGTCGAGCACGAGCTCGCGCCGGGCCGGGGCGCCTGGCTGCAACTGATCCGCGGCCGCGCGCGCATCGGCAACGCCGGACTCGAGCCGAGCGTCGAGCTCGAACCCGGCGACGGCGCGAGCATCGAGACGCCGGGCAAGCTCGCGATCCGCGCCGCCGGAGCACTCGGAGCACTCGGAGCACTCGGAGCACTCGGGGCACTCGGGGCGCCCGGAGCACTCGAAGCGTTACTCTTCGACCTGCGCTGAAACGTTTCGCGGGCTCGCCGTCACCTGCGCCGGATCGGCGCGCCCGAACGCTCTGCTCGCCGGCTTCGGCATGCGGAACTCGGACGCGCGCCGTACCGCGTGGCCCCATGACCGACGCGTCGATCCGCTCGTGTCCGACGCAGTTTCCCAGCGCCCGGTCTTCCGCGGCGGCGGTTTCACGTTCGCGGCGTCGTACGCACGCGTGTCGGGCCGCAACAACGACTTGCCGACGCTGACGAGCGGCAGTCTCGGCGTCCGCCCGGCGCACAGCGTGCGTCGCTGACCAGCGCCGGCCCGCGGCGGCCGAGCAGGGCGCGGCGCGTGGACTCGCAAGGGTACTGCCACTCGACGTTGCGCCGAAAATCGCGAGCGGGGTGCAACCAAACGCGCGCAGGCGAGTCCTTTCTGGAAGCCCAGAGGTGTCTCTGCCGTCGTGATCCCCGCGGGGAGTCGCACGCGCTGCCGTCGAGGTCGTCGCCAATATGCGCTGCGCGCCGGTGTGATGCGCGCCCGTCGCTTCCGAGCGTCCGCCCGCTACGCGTCCCGCGTGTCCCGGGACCCGCCGTCCCACACCGCAAGGGTGCACGGAGACCGAGAAACGCGCTGGCGATGCCAAGAACGCGGACTTCCTGATCCAACGTGCGGTGCCAGAATCGCGGGGGCGCAAGACGCGGCCTCCTGCATCGTCTTCTCGCCGTCGGCGGCGAGTCGCTCACCGCGCGGGCGGGTCCCGCGCCGTCGACCACGATCCGTGAACCCCCATGGCGCGCCGCGTCATGTCAGGCCTTCGCTAGCGCCCTACCGTCGCATCGCCGTCGCCCGAATGGGAGCGGCCGGAATGGGTCGTCACTCCACGGAGATCCTCACCATGCACCTTCGAAGCTCGGCGCCTCTGGCCTTCCTCCTGCTCTCCGCGCCCGGTCTGGCGCAGATCAAGCTCGCTCAGTTCAACGGGCAGTTGCCGCAGGAGAGCGCGGGCGACGCGCTTGCCGGCATCGGCGATGTCGACGGCGACGGACTCGCGGACTTGGTCGTCGGTGCGCCGTTCCACCCGAACAACACGATCGAGCCCGGACGCGCGTACGTTCGACGCGGTCTCGACGCGGCACCGATCCACATGCTGGTCGGCAACTTCGGCGGCGACGACTTCGGGTTCGCGGTCGCCGACGCCGGCGACGTCGACGGTGACGGCGTGCACGACGTGCTGGTCGGCGCGCCCGACTTCGCCGGTGGCGGCGGTCACGACTTCCCGGGGACGGCCGGTTACGTCGAGATCTTCTCGGGCGCGACGGGCGCCGAGCTCTTGCACGTCGACGGCGACCTCCCGTTCGACATGTTCGGGGTTTCCGTCGCGGGCCTGGGCGACCTCGATGGCGACGGCACGCCCGACTTCGCGGTCGGCGCACACGGTTTCGACGGCGGCGGCACGAACCGCGGACTCGTGCGGACGCATTCGGGTGCGACGGGCGACGCGCTCTGGTCGATCGTCGGTCCGACGCAAGCGGATTCTTCGTTCGGCGTGCGCGTCGCGCGACTCGGGGACGGCGACGGCGACGGCGTGGACGAGTTGCTGGTGGGCGCACCGAATCAGAACGGTGCGTTCGTCGACTCGGGCGTGGTGTACGTGTACTCCGGCGCGAGCGGCGCGCTCCTGCAGAGCTGGACCGGTCCCGGCACCAAGATCGACTTCGGCAACGCGCTCGCCGACGTCGGCGACGTCGACGGCGATGGTTCGGCCGATGTCGCGATCGGCGCGATGAATCAGCCCTACCCGACGTCGAACGGCTCGGTGTACGTCTACTCGGTCGCGAGTGGAGCGTTGTTGTGGCAACGAACGAGCCCCGTCAACGGCGGCATGTTCGGCGGCGCGCTCGCCGCGATCGGCGACGTCGACGGTGACGGCATCCGTGAGCTCGTCGTCGGCGCTCAGACGTACCGTTACTCGAGTGCCACCTACGACGGGCTGATCTCGGTGCTCTCCGGCGCGAACGGCGCGGAGCTCGGGCGCGCGATCGGCAACGCGTCGGACTACCTCGGTCGCTCGGTCGCGTCGCTGGGCGATGTCGATGCGGACGGCCGCGCGGATTTCGCGGCGGGCGGCGTCGGCGCGAACGGCGGCCAGCACGGGTTCGCGCGCGTGTTCGAGGCGAATGCGCCGATGTCGCCGTCGACGTACTGCGTCGGCAAGACGAACTCGCAGGGCTGTGTGCCGGCGCTCGACTCCACGGGCTCGACGTCGTTCTCGGGCCCGGACGACTTCACGGTGCACGCTGGGAACGTGATCAACCAGAAGTTCGGCCTGTTCCTCTGGAACGCGGCGCCGCTGTGGACGCCGTTCCAGGGCGGGGTGTTGTGCGTCGCGGCGCCTCAGACGCGCACCGGAGTCGTCGCGAGCGGCGGCAGCTCGAGCGGCGCCGACTGCACCGGCGTGTTGAGCTACACGTTCACCCACACCTACATGCAGAGCAAGGGTCTCGGCGCAGGTTCGATCTTCCACGTGCAGGCGTGGTACCGCGACACGGCTCTCGCCGTGAACAAGGTCGGCCTGAGCAACGCCGCGTTGGTCCTGCTCGCGCCGTAGTCGGCCGCGAGCGACTTCGACGCTCGAGCCCGTTGCGCAGCCATGTGGACCACGAGTCCGCGTGGCTGCGCGAGTTCGTCTCGAGCTGCGCAAGGTCGTATCGAGCTGCGCGAGGTCGTATCGAGCTGCGCGAGGTCGTATCGAGCGCCGCGAGTTCGAATCGAGCGCCGCGAGTTCGTATCGAGCGCCGCGAGCGTCGTCGCCGACCGTTCGTGGGCGCGGCTCGGCGTGTCGCAAAGTCAAGCCGCTCGCACCGCGCGCTGCCCTCGGGGCGCGACGGCGACGAGTTTGCGCGACGGCGGTTCGAACTCGCGATAGGCTCGGGACGTGCTTCTCTGCGAAGCTCGCTTGGACGCTTGCTGCCGGACCCGTGCACGGGCTCGCAACGGCTCCGTCGCGGTGGGAGCACTGCTCGTGGGCGCAGCGGCGCTCGCGTGCGTCGACGACCTCGAACCGTCGGACTCGCAGCACTCGGGATGGTGGGCCACGGTGATCGGCGACGTCGATGGCGACGGCACCGACGAGCTCGCGTTGCGCACACGCTTCGATCCGGTCGACGAAACGGAGCGGCCCGAGCTCTGGATCGTGTCCGGCGCGAGCGGCCGGCCGCTCGTTAGATTGCGCGTCCAAGCGCGAGCGACGGACCGCAGCGACGAGCCCGACGAAATCGGGGAACGCGAGCTCTTGGCGTACTGGTCCGTGCTCGGGGTCGAGGACGTCGACGGTGACGGCGGTGCGGACTTCGCGCTGGGCCTCGAGGAGGACTCGTGCGGCGGGAAGTCCGCGGGCGCGGTGCGCGTGATCTCCGGTCGGAGCGGTGCGACGATCTGGGAAACGTACGGACCGACGCCGCGTGCAGGCCTCGGTTCGAGCCTCGCGCTCGGCGACGACGTCGACGGGGACGGACGACGCGACCTGATCGCGTGCGGCGAGGGTGCGTATTCCGAAGGCGTTCCCGGGTGCGTTCTCGTGCTCTCCGCACGCGACGGTCGGATGCTCGCGGCGGCCGACGGCCCGCGCGTCGTCTGGGGCGACGAGGATCCCCACGACGTCGAACTCGCCGATCTGGGGTTCGGCGTCGCCGCGAGCCGCATCGGCGACGTCGATCGAGATCGCATCTCGGACGTCGCCGTCGGAGCGCCGTACGGACCGGGCTTCCTCGAGCTGCGCGGTTCGATCCACGCCTACTCGGGGCGCGATCTCGCGCCGCTGTGGAGCGCCGTCGGCGAACCGGACGAGTTCCTGGGCTTCGAGATCGCGGCGATCCGCGATCGCGACGGAGACGGCATCGACGAAGTGCTGGCGACCAGCTCCGACGGCCCCGCTCGCATCCTGTCCGGCAAGGACGGCGCGTCGCTCGAGACGTGGACTCCTTGGCAGTCGCTCGCGCCGATCGGGGACTTCGACGGTGACTCGCGCGAGGAGTTCTGCGCCACACGCGGACTTCCGGCCGAGACGATCCTGGTGCTCTCGGGCGTTTCGCGCGAACCGCTCGGGACGGTCGAGCGGCCGAACGACGTCGACGAGTTCGGATTCACGATCCCGCCGGCGAGCCTCGGCTTCGAGCACGGCGCGAGGCGCGAGCTCGTGGTCGTATCGAACCCGTACCTGCTCGACGAAGCCGGCGAGCTCACGGTGCTATTCGGCCGCGTGGACACCTGGACGGCGACGGGCGCGCCGGGCTCGTTGCACGTGAGTCGTGACTCGCTGCGCGCAGCGGTCGAAGCCGGCTTGCACACGACGACTTCGCGGCCGGCGAAGTGACGACGACGCGAGCACGCTTGCGCGTCGTTCGGACGACGCGCGCGGCGAGAGACACGCGAGTCGCGCGCGTTCGCACGGCGCTCGAGCTCGCTCGCGCGGTCAGCCCGACGCCGCGAGGCGCTGCCACTCGCTCTTCGAGCGTTGCACGCAGTCCTCGATCGCGAGGCCGCCGAACCAGTTGCCGGTCAGCGCGAGCGGGAGCTTCGCGAGCCGCTCGTCGAGCGCGCGCACCACCTCCGCGTGGCCGAGCACCGGCGACGGCAGCCGCACGCGGCGTTCACGCACCGCTTCGAGGTCCGTCGGCGCGAGCCCGAGCACGGCGCACGCGCGGCGCATGCGCGCGTCGCTCGCGAGCCCGGGTCGGAAATGCACCGCGAAACCGCGCCACGTCGGGTCCGGCACGACGTCGCGCGTCACGATCGAGTGGAACTGATCGGCGAACGGGATCAGGAAGGTCGCGGGCGGCACCTGCACGCGCTCCGCGCGCACCGCGAAGCCCAGCGTGTCGAGCTCGGCCTCCTTGAGACCACCAGCGAGGCGCGCGAGCTCGCGATCGACGCCTCCGAGCAGCTTCGCCGCGGCGCCCGGCGGCACGGCGAGCGCGAGCTTCGCCGCGGCGAGCCGCTCTCCGGTTTCGAGCACGACGACGAACCCGCGCGGCTCGCGTTCGACGCTCGCGACGCGTGCATTCGTGCGCAACGTCACGCCGGGCCGCGCGAGCGCGCGCTCGACCGCCGTCTGCAAGCCGCGCTTCAGCGTGAAGCTGCGCAACACGTCTTTGCGCCGCGGGCGCTTCTTGAACAGCATGTCCGCCGGGAACTCGTCGGCGCACTGCGACGGCACCGCGGAGAGCATCGGTCCGAGCACTCGCGCGTAGTTCTTCGGGCCGACGAAGCGCGAGTAGTACGAACGCACGGTCGCGCCCGTCTGGCTGCCGCCGAACCAGCGCGGGATCGCACCGAGGAGCTCGAGCTTCGAGAACTGCGAGAGCAGCAGTCCGAGGTTCTTGCCGGGCAGGACGCGGCCGTCGTCGAGGAACCGCAGCACCGGTTTCGCGCGCGGCTGCAGCTCGCTCATGAGCTCGCAGCCTTCGAGCACTTCGAGGAACGCGCCGTACGAGTTGTAACAGGTGTGCGCGCCGAGCTCGTACCAGAAGCCGAAGCTCGCGCGCTCCGTCGTCAGGCATCCACCCGCCTCGGTTTCCGCTTCGAGCACGAGCGGCCGAGCGCCGGCGCGCGCGGCGTGGAACGCGAAGCTCGCGCCCGCGATGCCTCCGCCGATCACGATCAGGTCTTGCACGTCGCGCAGGTTAACAACCGTCACGCGTCGCGCGTCTACCGCTTCGGACGCAGACGCACTGCCCGATCGACGCAGCGCTCGCTACAACGGCTCGCGGAGGTCGCGGACACGCCCTCGGCAAACCCCGACACGCCGTTACGGCTCGCAACACCATGGTGCAAGAGATCGTCACGCTCGAAGGCCACATCATCGACTCGGACATCCTGAGGCGCGCGTTCCAACGCATCGTCGAAGGCGGTGGCGAGTTCGAAGTCCTGCGGTGCACGGTCGGCAAGACCAACGAGGAGACGTCGAGCGCCGAACTCGCGGTGCGAGCACGAGATCCGCATGCGCTCGACCGCATCCTCGAGCAGCTCTCCTACCTCGGCGCGTCGAGCGTCGTGAAGGACGCGAGCTTCGCGCCGGCGGAACGCGACGGCATCCTGCCCGACGAGTTCTACTCGACGTCGAACTTCGACACGTTCGTCCGCCTGGACGGCAAGTGGGTCCAAGTCGCCGAACAGAAGATGGACTGTGCGCTCGTCCTGCGCGCCGGCGTCCCGACTTGCGTGAAGCAACGCCACGTGCGACTCGGCGAGCCGGTGGCCTTGCGCGGTCCGGGGATCCGCGTCAAACCGCTCGAACGTTCGCGCTCGAAGAACGACTTCGGGTTCATGTCGAACGACGTGTCTATGGAAGTGAACAAGCACGTCGTCGTCGCGGCGGCGGCGCGGGCGATGCGCGAGGCCCGAGCGCGCGGCGAGCGCATCGCGTACGTGCTCGGCCCGGCGATCGTGCACTCGGGCGGCGACGTCGCGCTCGTGAAGCTCGTGCGCGCGGGGTGGGTCGACGTCGTGCTTTCAGGCAACGCGTTCGCCGCGCACGACCTCGAGAAGAGCTTGCTGCGCACGAGCCTCGGCGTGTGCCAGATGAGCGGTCGCGCCGTCGAAGGCGGCTCGCGCAACCATCTTTGGGCGATCAACGCGGTCAACCGCGCGGGCTCGATCCGCCGCGCGGTCGAGAGCGGCATCGTGAAGAGCGGCGTGATGCACGAGCTCGTGAAGAAGGACGTCCCCTTCGTGCTGGCAGGTTCGATCCGCGACGACGGGCCGCTCGCGGACGTGATCGTCGACGTGCTGAAGGCGCAGGAGGCGTATGCGGCGGCGCTCAAGAACGTCGGCGTGTGCCTGATGCTCGCGAGCGCGCTGCACTCGATCGCCGTGGGCAACCTCCTGCCCGCGCGGGTGCGCACGGTCGCCGTCGACATGACCGAAGCTCTGCCGACCAAACTGGGGAATCGCGGCACGTTGCAGGCGATCGGGCTCGTCACCGACGTCGGGTACTTCCTCGAACGGCTCGCGAACGAGCTGCAGACGAGCTGACCCCCTACTGCCACCTCTCGTTGGTCACGAAATTCGTGTAAACGTGCAACCGAGCGAGCGCAGCTCGGTCTGTGTCGTGGGAGGAATCGTCGGCCGGGCGCAAGGGAAGCGTCCGCTCCCCGCCGGCGTGACCGCCGGTCTGCTGCGCCCCGTCGACACGGATCGCGAGCGGGTTGCCCGGCGCGAGTGTGCCGGTCCGATCACTCGACGCGGCGGTACGTGCGCTTGCCCTGCTCGACCCACGCACCGTCTTTCCAGAACCAACCGGTCGACGTCCACTCGCCGTCGCCGAGATCGGCGGTCGAGCGCACACGTTCGGTCTGGGTCCCCGGCGCATGGTTCTCGCCGACGAATTCGGCATGCATCCCGCTCCACTGCGCGGTGCCGACGATGAAGCCGCCGGTCGCATTCCAGTACCACCAGACGAGCTCTCGTTCGCGCGGGTCGAACGCGTAGATCGTCTCGCCTTCGTAGACGACCTTGCCGGTCGTGTCCTTCACCCAGTGAAGGTTGCGCAGGAACTTGCCGCCGTAGACCCACTCGAAGCACTGTTCGTCGTGCACCTTGTCGTTGAACGGCGCGCTCCAGGTCCCGCCGACCAGCGGCGCGAAGGGCGCGAGCTCGGCGATCGGAGTGACGGGTTCGACGGACGCCGCCGCGCTCGGCGTGGGCGAGCGGCCGGGTGCGGCGCAACCAACGAACGACGCGAGGACGAAGAGAGTGACGGCGAAGCTGCGCATGGGAACTCGAGACCTCCGCGGCCGAGGTTAGCGCCGGCGCGCGAGAGGTGGGGCCTCCCGACGGTTCGAGTCACGTCACGGCGCGCTATCGTCGCGGCATGAAGAGTCATCGCAAGGAGCTCTGGTTCGAAGTCCCGGCGCGCCGCGGGTTCGTCAACATCACGGACGAGATCGAAAGTGCGCTCGCCGAGAGCGGGATCCGCGAGGGTCTGTGCGCCGTCAACGCGATGCACATCACGGCGAGCGTGTTCGTCAACGACGACGAGCGCGGGTTGCACCGCGACTACGAGCGTTGGCTCGAGAAGCTCGCGCCGCACGAGCCGACGAGCGCTTACGACCACAATCGCACGGGCGAGGACAACGGCGACGCTCACCTCAAGCGCGAGATCCTCGGCCGCGGCGTCGTGCTCGCGGTCACCGCCGGCAAGCTCGACTTCGGTCCGTGGGAACAGGTCTTCTACGCCGAGTTCGACGGCCGCCGCCGCAAGCGCGTGCTCGTCAAGATCATCGGCGAGTGACGCGGCGGAGACCGACGCGGCGAACACAGCACCCCCGCCGCACGACGGACGTGCGACGGGGGTGCGTCGTCTGGATGCGTGGGATCAGTGGAACTTCGGTCCGCTCACCGAGCCCGTCGCGCGAGGCTTGCCGTAGAGCGCCCACACGTCGGTCGTCTGCGCGAGGTCGACGGTGATCGTCGGCGTCGCGACGAACTGACCGCCGACGCGCCAGCCGAAGAACGGCGCCGTCGGATCCGGCGTCGCCGTCAACGTCACGGCCGTGCCCGCGGGGAACCAGCGCTGGAACGGAGCCCAGCCGTCACCGTCGGTGACGAGGTCGCGCGGCGACACTTCGACGAAGGCGTCCGGCAGGTTCGAGTGGATGCGCAGGTTGACCGAACCGGGCGGCGGGACGAGCGTGAGCACGTCGTCGCCGTGGAACGGCGTGCCGTCGAGCAGCTTGCCGGTCACCGTCACCGGCACTTGCGTACCGAAGGCGAGGCCGGAGAGCTCGAAGGCCGAGAGCACGTCCTCGACGCGGAAGTAGAGCGACACGTCGAGCGTGCCGTCCGCACCCGCGGCCGTGCACTGGCCGACCGGCCCGAAGAACGGCGTCGCCGTGTCTTCGAAGCGCGAGCTCGGGCCCGGGGGCCCGAGGTACGGCGCGACCGACACGCCGATGCGATCCGTGCGCACGAACTGCAACGTCGCGAAGTCGACTTGGCCGACGTCGAAGCTCGGCGTGCCGACCAGTGCGACCTGCACGGCCGTGCGCGAATCCGGGTTCAACGGGTTCGGGCAGAAGCCCGGCGTCACGTCGACCGAAGCGTTCGCGGGGCAATCGCTCGCGGTGCTGTCGGGGACGATCGAGACGCAGAGGCCCGGCGTGAGGCTGCTCGCCGGGAACGTGGTCGCGCTGTTGCCCGCCGCGTTCTCGACGCCGATGGTGTAGTCACCCGCGAAGCCTTCGGCGGACGTCGCGAGGTAACGGAAGCTGATGCGGCTCGAGTTCTCGAAGAGGATCGCTTGGAACGTGTTCGAGTCGCCGGTGTTGAACTGCGGCACACCGATCCACGAAACGACGAGCGCGCGGTTCGGAGCCACGCCGCTGAAGTTGTAGTAGATCGCTCCGCCGGAAGTCGGATCGAGGTCGTCCCAGAAGGGCGCGATGACGTCGTTCGGCTCCGTGATGTTCGGCAACGTCTGGTTCGAGAACTCGTCGACGACCGGACCGAAGGTCAAGTAGCCGTTCGAGCCGATCCCGACCTGGGTCTGCGCGACACCGTAGAAGTTGAAGGGGAACGTCAGCGGGATCACGACGCCGTCGTCGTCACCGAGGAAGAGCTGGGTGCCGACGAGCGAGATGTCCTCCCAAGCCTGCGTGCACGTCGCGGCGGTGTACGTCACGACACCGCAGTCCGTGCCCGGGCCTTGGAATTGACCGCCGAGCGCGGCGCACGTCGCCGCGTCGACGAATTGGCAACCCGCGTCGAGGCAGCATGCGCCCTTCGGCAGACAGTTGATCGTCGGCGTGCAGCTCGAGCCGGTGTCGGTGATCCGCAGATCGAACGGACCGCTCTCACCACCGAAGCCGTGGACGAGGATCAAGTAGTTGCCGCCGAGCTGCGAGCACCACGTCACGCTCGATTGGAGTCCGCACGAGTCGTCGTTGCCCGAGATGCAGGCCGGCGCGCCGCAGTCGCCGCAGTAGACGCTGAGCTTCGTGTCGTACGTGGCGGCGCCGTCGCAGAGATCGGCGGTGAGCGTGTTGCCCGTGCCGGTGACCGAGTACCAGACGCCCGGCGACGAGTTGGAGACCGAGCAGCTCGCGACGTCGGAGTCGACCGTCGCGAAGTCGGTCGTGCCCGTCGTCACCGACGGCACGGCGACGTGGATCGCGTCGACGCAGAGGTCGTTCGAAGGCACGGCGAAGCCGACGATCGAGAAACCACCCGAGCCGCCCGCGGCGCCGGGGAACACGCCGACGCGGATCAGATACTGATTGCCGGCGACCGCCGTGAACGTCGCGGCGGACTGCAGCCCGCACGAATCGTCGTTGCAGACGATCGGGCTCGCGACCGGGCAACCACAGCCGTCGTAGACGGCGAGCTTGCTGTCGGTCGTCGTCAGACTGCAGGTCGCGACTTGGAAGTCACCGCTCGCAGGCGCGGTCCAGCACCACCAGAGATCGCGATCGATGCCGGTTTGGCCCGAGGACAAGCATTCGTTGTGTCCCGGACCATCGGTCGTCGCGGCCGTGTTGTCGTACGTGAACGTGCCGACTCCGGAGATCGCCGTGGCGTTCGCGCAGTCGTCGTTCGCCGGCGGCGGCGGAGCTCCGCAGCCGTCCGGCGCGATCGCGACGTCGACGCACATCGCGAGGTCGTAGTCGGTCGCCGCGTACGCGCCGCCGACGGATTGCGCGGAACGGCCGTCGCCGCCCGGCGCAGCGCTCCACAGCCAGAAGCAACTGCCCGTCTGCGTGTTGTTGGTGATCTCGACCCAGAGACACTCACCGGCGTTGACGGCGAACGGCGCGTGCGTCGCTTCGAATTGCCATTCGGCGATGCACGTGGTGCCCGCGCAGACGACGTTGCCCGTCGCCGACTTCGCCGCAGTCACCGAGAAGGGACCGGCGCGCACCGTGCCCGGCACCGTGCCGCCGCCGTCGTCGTTGTAGTAGGTGACCGTGAATTGATCGCCCGGTCCGGGGCCGCAATCGCTGCCCGAACCGAAGTTGAAGTAGATGCCCCACCAGCAGACCGAGCTCAGGTTGCCCGCGTTCGTCGTGCTGACGTTCTCGGCGACGCGGAAGTTCGCGCCCGGATTCAAGTCGCTCGTCGCTGCGAGCGTGCCGGACGCGCCGTGACCCAGTTGATCCGGCAACTGACAACCGACGCCGCTCGCGCAGCTCGGCGATCCGTTCGCGGCAGTCGTCGAGCCTTGCGCAGCGACCAACATGCGCGAGCTCTTGAACTTCGCTTGTGTGCCCTGAGCACCGAGCACGACTTCGAGCACGCCTTGGTCGTCGCTCGGCACCGACACTTCGAACTGTTGGTGCCCGTAGAACGGATGTTCGACGTCGAGTGTCACCTTGGTCGCCGCATTGCGCAGCGTCACGGTGCCATCGCCCGCGTGCTCACCCTTCTGCCAGGCGCCGCCTTGGTCGTGCCAACGCACGGTCGAGTTCGGCAGCAGGAAGCCGTAAGCGTCTTTGACGGCGACTTGCACGTCGCTCGCGAGTGCAAGATTGCCGAGCAGAGTCGCGCATCCCGCGGTCATCACCCACCGTGTCGCCGAGCCGGCAAACACGGATCCTCTGACGGAAGACGTCATCTCCATCTCCTTCTGAAAACCGGTGCTGTGGGGAACGAGCGCCGATCGACGGTCGGTTCGCAAGCTGCGAGCGATCGGCAGGACGACGCTCGAGACGGGTCAGAGCCTAGACACGACTCCGAAAACCGTGTGGAGCTTTTTCACCAAGTCTCGAGTGATTCCCGGCGCACCGATCGGACGCGTGCGCCGCGTCCTCGCGAGGCTCGAATGCCGCGCAGCGACGCTAACCGCGGATCGAACGCCAGGGCTCTTCCGCCGACACGTCGATCAGCGCCGGCCCGTCGATCACGGCGGGCGAAAGGACCGCGAGGAACGTCACGGGCTCGTCGAAGACGTTGTAGGTCCCGTGGACTTCGTTCATTGGCACGTGCGCGACGTCACCGGCCCGCAAGATGCGCTTCTCGCGGCCGACCCACTGCTCGGCGCGGCCTTCGACGTAATAGAGGAGCTCCTCCATGCACGGATGGCGATGGAACGCATGCGCCTTGCCGGGCGGCATCTTGACGCGCACGAGCTGCAACAGCTTCGAATCCGTCAATCCCGCCCTCGCGAGCCATTCGTGCGGCCCCCACGGCAGGACTTCGACTTCGGCCTCGGCAGAAGTGACGAAACGCAGGAAATGATGCTGACACATCGTGATTCGGCGAGTCGCCGGGGAATTCAGCGCTCGAGCGTCCAGGCTCGCGCATTCGCGAGCAGCTTCACGTAGTTCGGGTCCTGGTGAGCGGCGCCGTCGTGTCCGAGCGTGATGCACGCGGTCCGGCCGTTCGCGCGAGCGACGGTCCACACGACGGGATACTCCTTGCCGGTCGAGAGCGAACGACCGACGGCGATCACGTGCATCTCGGCCCCCCGCGGATCACGCTCGAATTGGTAGAGCTCGTCCTTCACGCGGAACGTCGGTGCGACGCCAGCCGCGAGCGGATGCGCCGGGTCCACGATCCGAACTTCGAACTCGGCGTAGGCTTCGTGGCCTCGCGCGCCACCGCCGACGAGCTCGCGGTTGTACTCGGGCCAGTCGGCCCAGTTGTACCAAGTCGCCGGATGCAACAAGACGAGCGCGCCGCCGCGGCCGACGAACGCCGCGAGCGCGCGACGCGAATCCGCGTCGATCGGTTGATTGGTCGACAGCGCGAGCCACTGCGCCGCGCCGAGCGCGCCCGCGAGCTCGTACGTCGCTTCCGTGTAGCGGATCGAACGCGCGCCGGCGGCTTTCAGCGTCGCGAGGTCGACTTCGCCGTACCAACGCGCGAAGTCGTGGCTCGAGCCGCCGCCGACGACGAGTTCGTCGACCGCTCGCGGCGCCGGGGTCGCGCTCGGCGCCGTCGTCGTCGTCGCGTTTGCGCCCGGGAGCTCGGCGGTCAGCGCGACCCACGTCGGCGCGAGGTCGTTGTCGAAGCTCTCGAGCACGATGCTCGCGACGGGCACGCTGCGTTTCGGCGCGAGCACGAAGGTGCGCACCTGCCCCGCGCTGTCCTCGCGCACGACGCCTTCGGCGTACTTCGAGCCCGGCACGTCGCGGCGACCGATCCAGTCGGCGAACTCGACGCCGTCACGCAGCACGACTTCTTCGGTTTGGCCGTCGGCATACTTCCACGTCCACTTCGCGATCTCCTTCGTGCTGCCGTGGAACGGGAAGCCCCAACCGGCGATGCCGCCGAGCACGTGCACGCGAGCGACCGCGTAACCGAGCGGGAGCTCGACCTTCTGCACGTATTGGTGGCACTGCCAATCGGGCCCGCCCGAACCGCCCTTCAACACGAGCACGTTGCGCTGGCTCGGATTCGCCGGGTCGAGCACGTCGAACGGCACACCGCCGATCTCCTGCACGCCCCACTTCACGAACTCGAAGGGATTGGGGTCGTAGCGCGAGTCGTACATGCCGAGGCGCGACGAGACGTTGACGACCGAGCGCAGGTCGAGCGTGCGGAAGCCTTCGTAGCCGGATCCCAAGTACGCGAAGAGATCGCGCAACGCCGGACCGCCGAGCGACTCGAAGCCCGCCGGCATCGGCGAACGGCCGCTCGACTTCAGCGACTCGAGCTCGTCGCGCGGGACTTCGACGTCGCCTTCGGCGCTGCGCAGCACGATGCTCGCCGCCGTGTCGCGCACGAGCACGCCCGTGAAGATGCGTTCGTCCTGGGTCACCGCGATGTACTCGACGTACGCGGCTTCGACGCTGCGGTTCGGGTCGAGCACGACGGGCAGGAGCTCCTTCGCGCCGTGCGTGCCCATGCCGGTCAGGTCGGGTCCGACCTTGCCGCCCACGCCGCGGAAGACGTGGCAACTCGCGCAGTTCGCTTCGAAGACCTTCTTGCCGCTCACGACGTCGCCGGGCGCAAGCACGGTCGGTTCGAGCTCGGCGACGAGCTCGTCGATCTTCTTCGCGGTCGCGCCGCCGAGGCGTTCGAAGAGCGCGCGCGCCGCTTCGGCGACGGTCGGATCCGCGTGTTGACGGAGCGCGTCGATGCCGCGCGGACCGAGCTCTTGCGGCGTCAACGCCTTGGCGTCGATCGCCGCGAGCAGCGCTTTCGCCGAGCCGGCGCGCGACAGGATCGCCGAGAGGGCTTGCTCACGCTGGCGGCCGCCGAGCGTCGGCAACGCGCGCACGAGCGCCGTTCCCGAGCCGTCGTCGCCGGCGCGCGCGAGCTCCTCGATCGCCGTCGCGCGCAGCTCCGGCGCGACGCTCGGCGCGAAGAGCTTCTCGCTCGCCGCGATCGCGTCGGCGCGACGCGACGGCAACGCGAAGAGCAGGCGCAGGAAGCGCTGGCGCGCCTCGAGCGTCGCGGACGGATCGTCGAGAGCTTGCGCGAGCCGCGCGCTCGCGGCGTCGATCGCCGCGTCGAGCGCAGCGTCGCGATTCCAACGCACGGCGAACGGCAGCGCGGCGAGCGCGTCCTCCGCGTGCGGAGACGTCACGAGCGTCTCGAGGCTCGTCAGGAGCCCGGTGCTCGCACGGAAGTCCGGCGCGTCCTTCCACGCGCGGCCGAGCGTCAGCAGCGCCGCGCCCACGAGGCCGCCGCTCGACTCGGCGGCGCGCGCGGTGGTCGCGAGCCTCGAGAAGAACCGTTCGAGCTCGCGCATTTCGCGCGCGCGGCCGACCGCCGCGCCCGCCGCGGCGGCGAGCGCGGTGAGCTCGGCGCGTTTGGGCGACGAAAGCACCGCGGTCAGGAAACCTTCGGTGTCGCGCGCCACGGCCGCGACGATCGCGGACCTCGACCACGGATCGTCGAGCGTCGTGAACAGGTCGACGAGGTACGGAGCCGTGCCGTCCGCGCGCGCCGCCGCTTCGAGCGCCGCGAGTTGCACGCGCCGATCGGCGTCGTAGAGCGCGGTCTGCCACGGCGCGGCGGCGTCGGGCGCGTACTCGAGCAACGCGAGCAACGCGTTGCGGCGCAACGCGGGCTCCGCGTCCTTCGCGACTTCGGGGTGCGGCACGCCGCGTTCGGCGAGCGCCCACAACGCGTGCAGCCGCGCCGGCCGCGACTTCGCCGTCGCGAGCAGACGTTCGAGCTCCTCCTTCGCACCGAACAACGGATCGTCGACGATCGCCCGGTGCGCGGCCATCCGCGCCCAACGGTTCTGGTTCTGCAGCGTCGCGACGAGGTCCGCGGGCAGCATCCCGGCGATCTGCGGCGGCACGATCTTGCGGGCGTCCTGGTGCTGCAGCCGCCAGATGCGTCCGTGCGTGTGGTCGCGGTCGGCGCGCAACGCCGCGTTGGTCGGTCCGTGTTTCGGCCCGCGCGTGTCGTTGTGCACGCAAGCCTGGTTGTAGAAGTCGAGCACGTAGAGCGCGCCATCGGGCCCGACTCGCGCGTGGACCGGCCGGAACCAGAGGTCGCTCGCGGCGAGCAGTTCACGCTCCTCCTTGCCCTTCTCCTTCGAGCCGCGGAACGTCGCACCTTCGTGGCGCAAGAAGTCGACGTGCACGAGGTTGACCGTCGGCTCGCACACGAAGTGCGCGCCGTCGTACTTCTCGGGCCACGCGCCGCCGGTGTACACGCACGAACCGGACGCTCCCGTGAAGCCGCCGACGAAGTCGATCTGCACGTACGGCGGGAGTTCGGCGCGGAAGAGCGGGAACACGCGGTCGTGATCGGGCACGTCGGTCCAGGTCTCGACGCCTTCGAGGCGCCCGGCAGCGAGCGCGCGTTCGGGCAACACGACGTGCCGCAGGTGCGCGCCGTTCGCCATCGTGAAGAAGAGCTCGCCGTCCCAGTCGAAGTCGAGGCCCCACGTGTTCGAGCCGTAGCTCGACACCATCTCGATCGCGCTGCCGTCCGGCTTGAAACGGAAGAGCCCGTTGCCGATGCGGCCGAAGCGTTTGGCGCCGAAGTCGGGCCCGCTCGAGACGTCGCTCGCGCCGCCGGAGTAGCCCTGCGTCGCGTAGATCCAACCGTCGAGCCCCCACCGCAGGTTCGAGACGACCGCGTGCGTGTCGCCGTAACCGAAGCCGGTGAAGAGCGCCTTGCGCTCGTCGCACTTGCCGTCGCCGTCCTGGTCGCCGAGCCACCAGATCTCGGGCGACGCGCTCGCGATCACGCCGTTTCGATGGAACACGAAGCTCGTGACGAGATCGAGCCCGTCGGCGAACGTGCTGGCGCGATCCATCGCGCCGTCGCCGTCGACGTCCTCGAGCACGTCGATGCGATCCCGCGCCGGCTTCTTCGAGAAGCGCGCCTTGTCGGGGTAGCCCGGCGTCATCGCGACCCACATGCGGCCCTTCGAGTCCCAGTCGAGCGAGATCGGCTTGACGACCAACGGCTCGGCGGCGACCAGCGAGAGCCGGAACTCGGGATCGACTTCGAGCTTGCGCGACGCGAGTTTCGGTTCGATCGGTCCGCCGGGCGGGTACGCGAGCGAATTGCGCTCTTCCGCGTCGGTCAGGAGATCGGCGTCGCGCTTCCCCGCCCAGGCGATGCCGCGCAAGAGCATTCCGCGCCATGCGGGATGCTCGAACGACTTCCACAAGTGCCCTTGGACCGAGACGAACGCGCGGTAGTTCGCCTTCTCGACGGTCCACATCTGCGGCTCGATGTCGAAGACCGTGTGCATGCTCGCGGCGAGCACGTGCGCGTCCTCGGTCATGTGCAGCTTGTAGTAGATCTCGTCTTCGAAGATGAAGTTCGCGGCGCCGCGCGTGATCGGGTGGTCGAAGTCCTGCAGGTACACGCCGACGTCGCCGTTCCACCACTTCGCGACACCGTGCTCCCACGCTCCGCCGATCACCGTCTTCCACCAGTGGGGGTCGTCGCCGCAGAGCGCGTCGTGCAGGACGACGAGCCCGCCGCCGCGCGCGAGGAACTTCTCGAGCGACGCACGCTCGTCGCCGTGGATCGAGCCGCCTTCGGCCGCGTACATCACCAGCACGTCGGTGCGCTCGAGCTCCGCCGGCGTCGGGAAACGCGGCGCGCCTGCGACTTGCGCGCCACGCTTCTCGAGCAGCAGCGTCCACTCGCGGATCCAGAGCGTGTGCTCGTGCTCGCTCGGCCCGTGCGTCTTCGGCCCGCCGCGCAGGAAGACCCGTAGCGGCTGCTTGGCTTGGGCGTCGGCCGCCGCGGCGAGACCGACGAAGAGGAACACGAACGCGAAGACGACCCGAACGAACGATGCGGTTCGACCCATGGCGGGCCGATGCTACGCCTCGAAACGACGGAGGTCAGCTCCTTCTCCGGGGCTCGTCGGACGTGTGCCCGACCGCCGGACGCGCGCGTGGGCGACCGAGCTCCTCGGTCGCACCACGCGTCGAGCTCGGTCAGAGGTTCTCGACGAGCACTTGCCGCGGAGTGCCGAGGTACTTCTTGCCGTTCGTGGAGACGAAGAGCGGCTGGAGCGTCGTGTGCCAGCCCGCGAGCGGCCCGTCGTAGACGCCGAGGCCGCGGAAGGTCGTCAGTTTCCCCGTCGCGTCGAGCGTGCCGAGCGGCTGGACCGCGAGCTTCCACGGCCACGGCACGCTCGCGATGCCGATCGCCGGCGCCAATTGGAACGTCGGCACCGCGCTCTGCAGCATGAACACGCGATCGCCGGGCTCGCCTTCGAAGTTCCACGTCAACGCGCCGCCGTCCACGACGCGATCCTGGCAGTCGAATTCGCGCGCGAGCCCCTGCAGGACGTCGACGATCGCGTTGGATGCAATGAGTGGCTCACCGTCTTGACCGAGGCCGCACGGTCCGAAGGTGCCCTTGCCACCCGCGAGCACGGACACGTCGAGCAGGTCGAGTTGCGCGCCGGTGATCACCACGCCGTTGCCGCCGTTGCCGGACGTCGTGCAGCCGATGTAGTCACCGCCGCCGCCCGAACCGCCTTGGATCGACCCGCCGGAGACGAAAGCGCCCCAGCCCTGGAGCGCGAGTGCATCGCCGCCGTCGCCGCCGGACGGCCACGTCTCGTCCGAGCCCTTGCCGCCGCGCACGGTGCAGCTCCACAACGCGAGCGCGCTGTTCGTGGAAGTGATCGCGTTGCCGCCGCGGACCGCCTGATAACCCGAGAAGTACCCGGCGTAGCCGCCGGTCACGGTGCTCCGCACGAGCATCACGCGTGGGCAGCCGGTGGCGACGACGGCGTCGCCGCAGACGCCGGCTCCGGAGAACGAGTCGTTCGGCTTGCCGCCGACGATCGTGCAGTCCTGCAGTCGGAGATTGCCGGCGCAGTTCGTGAGCTCGAGCGCGTGCAGTGGCGCTCCAGACCCGCTGACGTTCGGGCCGGTGATGCGCAGCTCGACCAACGCGACGACGACGTTCGCGGCGACGTTCTGCACGCGCGCCTTGCCGTTGACCTGGACCACGCCGCTGCCGAGCAGCGTCAGCGACTTCGCGTCGATCGTGAAGTTGCCGTTGTAGGTGCCGGCGGCGACGAGCAACGTGTCGCCGTCGCTCGCCGCGTCGATCGCGGCCTGGAACGTGGTGAACGAACCCAGGCCGGGTTTGCCGAGCACGGTGACGTCGGCGCGGGCCGACGCGACGAGCAATCCAACGGCCAACGAAGCGAACGGACGAAGCGCGAAGAGACGAGACATCGGGGTTCCTCCGGGTTCGAGAGAGCGAGCCGAGGGTCCCATGCCGACGTCACGGGACTTGCTTCGACTCGTTCGAGATTTTCGGTCTACGAGCGAGCCGGGCCTGGTCCGAACCAGGCCCGCAGGCGGTCCAAGAGGCGCAGGCGCCGTTGCGCTTCTTCGTCCCGAGCGGCGAGTGCGTGGCGCGCCGCGGCGAGTTCGCGTTCGAGGTTCTCGATGTGGGCGAGGAGGTGCGGTCGCTCCTGCTCGAGCGTGGACGCGTGGGCGCGGACGTCGGCGAGCAGCCGCTCGAGAGTCGTCGCATGCCCGCGCAGCCCTTCGCGTTCGCGCAGGAGATCCGAGCGCACCGCGCGGTGCTCGCGGATCCGGCGGCGCAGCTCTTCTTGTTCCTCGAAGCCCGCGTCGTAGACCAGGTGCTCGACCAGCGCGCCGAGCGTCTCCACGGTCGTCACTGGGCGCGTCGCGCAGAGGACGCACCCAGGAGGCAAGTCGCCGGCGAGCACTCGACGGCGGAGCTCGATCGCTTCCGGCCCGTTGACGATCTCCTCGAAGCTGCGTTCGTTCAGGTTGCCGATCTTCACGCCCCGACAACACGCGTCGACGTCGCCGCTCGAGCGCACGAACACGAAGATCCACGGGTCGATGCACGCGCGCGTCTCGCCGGGACCGGGGACGCGACAGAACGTCTGCTTCGTCATCGACGCTCCTCGCTCACGTCGGCGGCGCGTGCGTCGCCGCTCGTGGGGTTCGGCCGGCACTCGCCGCATTCGTTGAACGGCCGCTCGCTCTTCTGCCCGAGCACGCCGAGGCACGCGTCGATCAGGCCTTGTTGGACTCGGAAGGTGAAACCGAGTTCGCGCGCGACGCCACGCGCCTCTTCGATCAGCGCGAGCATGCGCTCCGGATCCGCTTCGGACGGGTGACGCCAGGCGAGCCCACCCGGCGGCGCTGGGTAGCGCTCGAGGTTGACGACTTCCAGCGCGTGACAGCGTCGCGCGTGCGCCCAACGCACGAGGTCGGGAAGTCCGTGCATCGTCAGGTCGGTCAACGTGGCGCTGATGTTCAGGTGCGGGAGCTCGCGGAACTCGCGCTCGCACGTCGCGACGATCCGCGCGAGGTTCGCTTCGATGCGCTCGAGCCGACAACCGCGGCGCACGCGCGGCAGGAGCTCGGCGTCCGCGATGTCGCAGGAGATCTCGAGCGAACGGAACCGCGACAACACGTCGATTTCGTCGTCGCTGAACTCCTTGGCGAAGTTGGAATTCGTCGTCACGGCGAAACCGCGTTCGAGCAGGAGCTTCGCGGTCTTCGTCCAGTGCGGGAGCATCGTCGTCTCGCCGTGGCCGGTGATGCGCACTTCGGGCGGTGCGTACGGCGCGAGCATGTCCGCGAGTTGCTCCGGTGACATCGCGAGGTCCTTCCCTCGATATCCGGGTTGGCTCACGCAGCAGTAGATGCACCGCGCGTTGCAATCCGACGTCAGCTCGACCCAGATCTCGCGCGGTCGAGCGCGGAGCAGCACGGGAATGTCGGTGCGCGTCGGCGCGCGGCGCGGCGCGGTCACGACCGGCCTCCCGCGGTCGGACCGTCGCCTCGGGTCGGCAGCGGTTGCGCACGCGACGCGAAGAGGCGCCGCAGGAAAGCGAGGGGCCACGCGCGCTCGCGCGGCGGCTCGCGCGACGCGTCGACGCTCGACGAACGGTGCGCGTGCGCCTTCCAGCCGTCGAGTTCCGCCTGCAGGTTGGCGGCGTGGCGGGCGAGACCGTCGCGTTGGCTCGTGATCGCCACCGAGTGCTCCTTGAGCGCGTCGCGTTCCTCCGTGATCGTCGCGGCGTGCGCGGCGAGTCGTCCGCGCTCCGACGCGAGCTCGTCCGCGTGGCGGCGCAAGTCGCGCACGTACTCGGCGAGCGCGGCCCGCGCCGTCTCGTCGTCGGTCGTCTCCGCGCGGCCGGCGTAGTGCTCCGCGAGCGTCGGGCTCCCGGCGAGCTCGCGCGCGACTTCCGCGACCGGCGGCGGCGAGTGCACGATCGAACACGTGCGGCAAAGCCACGGCGCGTCACCGGTCTTCATGCCGGCGCGCAAGAAGCGCGCGGACGGTCCGTTCCAGATCGCCTCGAAACTCTGCCGACGCAGGTCGCCGAGCTGCATCTTCTCGTGCGCGAGCGGATGGCAACACGCGAACACTCGGCCGTCGTACAACACGACGATCGCTTGGTTCGGGCTGCGGCACGGCACGGCGAAGCCCGCGAGCGCCGGATCGAGTCCCGCGGCGTGCGCCGCGACCTCGTCGGCCGACTCCGGCGTCCGCGCATCGCGCGGAATCGCGTTCGGGCCGCCCCCGAAGGGCTGCGGAGCCTCGAGCGCGACGCCGAGCTCGTGCGCACGTCGTCGCGCGAGTGCCCACGCCGCGTCGTAGCGCTCCGGCTCGGCGAGCAGACTCTCGCCGACGCTCGCGTCGGTCATCGCGATCACGTGTTGCGCATGGACGCGCTCCGCGCCGAAACGCGCCGCGAGCTCGACGAACGCCGGCAATTCGTCGACGTTCGAGCGCATCAGCACGAAACAGAACGCGACACGACTCGTTCGGCCGAAGGGAGCCGACCGCCGCAGTTCCGAGAGCCGTTCGAGACCGGCGCACAGCCGCTTCCAGCGCGAACCGACACGGATCGCTTCGTACGTCCGCTCGCTCGCCGCGTCGATCGAGACGCGCACTTCCGCGACGTGTTCGGCGATCGCCGCGGCGACCGCTTCGCGTTCGAGGTACGTGCCGTTCGTCACCAAGCGGATGCGTTGGTTCGCGCGCGCGGCGCGGCGCAC
Organism: Planctomycetota bacterium; assembly: GCA_023150475.1. Classification (GTDB taxonomy): domain Bacteria; phylum Planctomycetota; class UBA1135; order UBA1135; genus JACRIN01. The sequence goes on along the minus strand of JAKLKU010000007.1, from coordinate 29,192 downwards.
GTAGTCGACGAAGTTCGGCGAGTACGTCGGTTCGCCGCCGACGCCGAGGATCAGCTCGGACGACCACGGGAAGACGTCGCGTTCGAGCCGCTCGAAGAGCTCGGGCGAGAACGAAACGAGTCCGCGGCCGAAACGAGCGTCCTCCGGGCGGTTCGCCTCGCTGCACATCGTGCACGCGAGGTTGCACGCGCTCGCGATCTGCAAGTAGACCTGCGTCGGCCGATGCAGCGCCCGGCCGACGCCGCAGCGAAGCCCGCGCTCGGCGAGTTCGCCGTTCGCGCGTTGGTCGAGAGTGAAAACGTGCTGCGGGCGTGCGGTCATCGGCGAGTCGATTCCCCCGTCTACCGTATCCCGACCCCCCGGAATTCGGGACCTGCGCGTACGCGGAACGTGCGCGAGCGCGAGCCGGGGTCCGCGGCCCTCGCGACGGCGCCGACGCGCGCGAACTCGAATGCGCCCGCGGCGCGTACCACGCGTTGCGCCGATTCGAGCTTCCAGAGCGGCAGCGCTCCGACTCCCGCCGCCGGCGGCGGCGCGCGGATCAGAGCAGGATCGCGCCCGACGCCATGGAGTGCGGCCCCGTTCGCACGGCCACTGCGCGCCGACGCAGGACGCGGCAGTGGAACGCGGCTCGACCTGCGCGGCGCGCGACGAGCGTGACGTCCCAGTTCGTCGCGTCGGCGAAGCCTTCCGCCGGCAACGCGACGGAGAAACCTGCGGTCTCCGGTCGAACCAGAGTCGGATGCGCGCTCGCGAGATCCGGTCGAGCGACGCGCGCGCAAGCGAGCTCGACGCCGCCGGGTCCACGCGCGACGAGTTCGTCCGGCGCGCCGTCGGCGAGCAGCAGCCAACCGTCGAGGTAGAGCTCGACTTCGCCGGCGCCGGCGTTCGCGCGTTCCGGGTCGTCACGCACGCGTTCGGGGTCGGGACCCGAGCGCTCCGCGCGCCCGCTACCCGCGTCACGCGCGGCATGGTCCGGCGCCGGCGACCTCGGCCGTTCGTCGAGCGCCTCGATGAAACCATGCACGATGCCATGCGCCGCCCGGCTCACCGGCGCCGCGCCGTCCGCCAGCGCTCGTGCGACCGCGGCGAGCGCCGCGTCGAAGCCCGCGAACGTCCGCTCGAGCGCCGTGTCGTCGTGCGCGGCGCTCGCGAGCAAATTGCCGTTGGTGAAGACTCCGTGGCGCAAACACTCGAGCAAGAAGAGCTCGCGCTGAGCCATCGGGGACACGCCGTGCCGTTCGTGGAACTCGAACGTCATCCGTTGCGGCGGTCCGGCGAGCCTCGCGAACACGCCGTGGCGCGCCGTGAGCGCGCGGAAGCCGGTGCGCGCGCGTTCGCCGATGCGCGCGAGCGCCGCGGGCACGTCGTCGCGCTCGATCACGGCGAGCGTCGCGTTCGCCGCCGCGAGCGAGAACGTCTCGCCGCGGAACGTCATGCCGTAGCCAGTCTCGGGGAGCACGCGCATGAACTCGCGTTTGCCGACGAGCGCCGAGAGCGGCAGACCGTTCGCCAAAGCCTTGCCGACGCACGCGAGGTCGGGCACGACGCCGAAGCGCTCCTGAGCACCGCCTTTCGCGATGCGGAACGCCGTGACGATCTCGTCGAAGACGAGCAGCGTGCCGTGGCGCGTGCAGAGCTCGCGCACGCCTTCCAAGTAGCCGGACGGCGGCCAGATCTCGCGCACGGGCTCCATGACGACCGCCGCGACGTCGCGCTTCGCGAGCAGACGCTCGAGCGCGCCGAGATCGCCGTACGGGAACGCAGTGACGAGCTCGCGCGTCGACCTAGGCACGCCGCGCACACCGGGCAGCATGCACACGTACCAATCGTGGAAGCCGTGGAAGCCGTACTGCGCGATGCGTTCGCGGCCGGTGCACGCGCGCGCGAGCCGCACGGCGGCGCCGACGACGTCGGATCCGTTCTTGCCGAACGCGACGCGTTCGGCGCACGGCACGAGCCGCGCGATGCGCTCGGCGACCGCGAGCTCGAGCGGATGCATCAACGAGAGCGTCGGGCCGGCGTCGAACTGCGCGCGGATCGCGGCTTCGACTTCCGGATGCCGATACCCGAGGATCACCGGCCCCCAACCGTTGACCCAATCGACGTAGGTGCGGCCGCACGTGTCGGTGAACTCCGCGCCGCGCGCGCTCGCCGCGAACTGCGGATACGCGCCGTCCTCGTGCAGCAACGGACGCTCGACGATCCCGTCGAGACCGCCGTACGCGAAGAGCGCACGCGCGCGTTCGACGAGCTCCGCCGTGCGCGCGAAGTCGGCGGCGTCGGGCGCCCCACGGTCCACGCGGTCCACTCCGTTCGCCTGGTTCACACCGCAACCCCGTTCACACGGTCAATCCCGTTCGCACGGTTCACCCGCTTCATCCGGCGCGAGGTTAGCACGGCTCGCGAGAGCTCGTCTGCGACGAAGTGCGTGCGCGCCCGGTCGACGAAGCTACGATCGCGCGTCTTCGAGAAAGCCCATGGCCGTCTACGTCCTCGCCACGCTCGACACCAAAGGCGTCGAAGCGCGTTTCGTGTGCGACGCGCTGCGCGAACTCGGCGTCGCCGTCGTGTTGGTCGACACGAGTTGCCTCGGGGTTCCGCTCGCGAAGGCAGACGTGCCGCGCGAGCGCGTGCTCGAAGCCGCCGGCACGACGCTCGCCGAGCTCCAACGACGCAACGATCGCGGCGAAGCCGTCAACACGGCGGCGCGCGGAGCGACGGCGCTCGTCGCCGCGGCGCACGCCCGCGGCGAGGTCGACGGCGTGCTCGGCATCGGCGGCGGCGCAGGCACGACGATCGGCACGGCCGCGATGCGCGCGCTGCCGATCGGCGTGCCGAAGCTGATGGTGTCGACGCTGGCGTCCGGAGACGTGCGCGCGTTCGTCGGCTCGAAGGACATCCTGATGCTGAACTCGATCGTCGACGTCTCCGGCGTCAACCGCATCAGCCGGCAAGTCTTCACGCGCGCCGCGCAGGCGATGGCGGGCATGGCGCGCGGAAGCGCCACTGCGCCAAGTGGCGCGGGCGCAGCCGGTGCGCCAGGCGCAGCCGGTGCGGCGAGCGCCGACAAGCCGCTGATCGCCGCGTCGATGTTCGGCGTGACCACGCCGTGCGTCGAACGCGCGCGCTCCGTGCTCGAAGCCGCCGGTTACGAAGTGCTCGTCTTCCACGCGACCGGCAGCGGCGGCCAGACGCTCGAATCACTGGTTCGCGAGCGCGTGATCGCCGGCGTGCTCGACGTGACGACGACCGAGCTCGCGGACGAACTCGTCGGCGGCGTGCTCTCGGCCGGCCCGACGCGCTTGACCGCCGCCGCCGAGCTCGGCGTGCCACAGGTCGTGTCGGTCGGCGCGCTCGACATGGTCAACTTCTGGGCGCGCGAGACGGTCCCGGCGAAGTTCGCGCAACGCAAGTTCCACGTGCACAACGCCAACGTGACGCTGATGCGCACGACGGCGGAGGAGAACGCGGCGCTCGGCCGCGAGCTCGCCCAGAAAGTCGCGCGTTCGCGTGGCCCGGCGCGCATCGTCCTGCCGCGGCGCGGCGTCTCCGCGATCGACCGCGAAGGCCAGTCGTTCGACGATCCGACGGCGCGCCGAGCGCTCTTCGACGCGATCCACGCGCACGCCGGCCAAACACGCGTCGAAGAACTCGACATGCACATCAACGATCCGGCGTTCGCCGACGCACTCGCGAACGCGCTGCTCTCGCTGCTCGCCGCCACCGCACCGAAAACGACCCACCGATGACCACGAAGATCGACAACTCCCGCACCGGCATCCTGAAACGACTGCGCGCGCAAGTGAAGCGCGGCGAGCCCATCATCGGCGGCGGCGCCGGCACCGGCATCTCCGCCAAGTGGGAGGAAAAGGGCGGCATCGACCTGATCGTCATCTACAACTCGGGCCGCTATCGCATGGCGGGCCGCGGCTCGATGTCCGGCCTGATGCCTTACGGCAACGCGAACCAGATCGTCAAGGAGATGGCGTTCGAGGTGTTGCCGGTCGTCAAGCACACGCCCGTGCTCGCCGGCGTCTGCGGCACCGATCCGTTCATGATCCCGAAGCTCTTCCTGCGCGAGCTCCGCGAGCTCGGCTTCGCGGGCATCCAGAACTTCCCGACCGTCGGGCTCTTCGACGGCAACGTGCGCTTGAACCTCGAGGAGACCGGGATCTCGTACCGCCAAGAAGTCGAGGTCGTGCGCCTCGCGCGTGAGATGGACCTCCTGACGACGCCGTACGTCTTCACCGAGGAAGAGACGCGTTGGATGACCGAAGCCGGCGCCGACATCGTCGTCGCGCACATGGGCACGACGATCGGCGGCTCGATCGGCGCGCACACGGTGTTCACGCTCGACGATTCGGTGAAGAAGATCGAGCGCATGGTCGCCGTCGCGAAGAAGGCGCGGAAGGACGTGCTCGTGCTCTGCCACGGCGGTCCGATCGCCGAGCCCGAGGACGCGCAGTACATCATGGATCGCTGCACCGGCGTCGACGGTTTCTACGGCGCGAGCTCGATGGAGCGCTTGCCGACCGAACGCGCGATCCTCGCGCAGACCGAGGAGTTCAAGGCGATCCGTCGCCGTCCCCTGAAGTCGAAGAAGTAGGAAAGGGTCCCCGCGATGAAGTCCCCCGCCGTCACGTCCTGGCTCTCGAAGTCGCTCGCGTTCCTCGCCGCGCTCGCGCTCGTCGCGTGCGGAAAGGAAAGCAGCGAAGTGATCGTCACCGGCTCCTCGCCGGCCGCGAAGTCGCTCAAGGTCTGGTGGTTCCAATGGGATCCCGCGACGGGACTCCAAGAGCTCGGCAAGGAGTACGAAGCGGCGACCGGCGTCAAAGTCGAAGTCCAGCAGATCCCGCTCTCGAGCTACCAGGACAAGGTCTTCCTCGAGTTCGGCAACTCGCGCACCGCGTTCGACATCGTGATCGGCGACAGCCAATGGATCGGCCGCGGCGCGACGAGCGGTTGTTATCTCGAGCTCACCGATTGGCTGCCGACCGTCGTCGACCTGAAGTCGATCCACGGCCGCGCCGCGAAGTACCTCTGCGAGTACCCGGAGAACAGCGGCAAGTGGTTCGCCGCGCCGTGCGAGACCGACGCCGTCGGGCTCTGCTATCGCAAGGACTGGTTCGAGGATCCGAAGGAGAAGGATGCCTTCAAGGCGAAGTTCGGGCGCGAGCTCACCGTGCCGACGACGTTCGACGAATTCGAGCAGGTCGCGCAGTTCTTCTTCCGTCCCGACGAGAAGCGCTACGGCTGCGTGATGACCACCGGCCGCGCGTACGACGCGCTGACGATGGGCTTGCAAAACCTGTTGTGGTCGCACGGCGGGATGTGGCACGAGGAAGGCTCGTACCGCGTCAAGGGCTTCCTCGACACGCCGGGCACCGTCGCGGCGATCGAGCGCTTCAAGAAGCTGATCGCGCTCGGACCGAAGAAGTCGGAGAACCTCGACTACGGTGAAGCGCTCGAGGCGTTCGCCAACGGCTCGACCGCGATGATGCTCAACTACTTCGCGTTCTTCCCCGGCATCCAAGCGAAGTTCGGGGACAAGGTCGGGTTCGCGACCGTGCCCGCGCAAGACGGCAAACGCATCGCGAGCCTCGGCGGCCAAGGCTTGTCGATCTCGACGCGCATCCCGGCCGAACAGCAGCAGCTCGCCAAGGACTTCATCGCGTGGTTCCTGAAGCGCGAGACGCAAGAGAAGTGGATCACCAAGCCCGCGGGCTTCACGGCGAACACCGCGATCCTCGCGAGCCCTGAGTTCCGCGCGAAGACGCCCTACAACGCGCCGTTCGCCGATTCGATCGACACGATGCGCGACTTCTGGAACGTGCCCTGCTTCAACGAGCTGATGAACGTGACGCAGAAGTACGTCGGTCAGGCGGTGGACGGCCAGATGGACACGCTGGAGGCGCTGCACAAGCTCGCCGACGAGAAGGAACGCATCCTGCGCGAGGCGGGCCTGCTCAAGTAGCGGGCCGCGACTCGGTCACGCGCGCCGAGCCCCCGTGCCTCGGGCTCGGCGACGCGCGAGGAACGCACCTCCGTCGCTAGGGGCAGAGGACGAACGCGAGTCCGTTCGACAGGCCGGTCGTGCTCGGGCTCTGCGGGTCGCGCATCCACCACTGCACGTAGAGCTGCGCGCCTTGCACGAGGTTCGGGTCGGTGCCGCCCGCGACGAACGCGTTGAAGTCGAACGCGTACGTCGCGTTGCACGGCGCCGAGCCGACCGAATCCTGCGGCGGCGTGCGCTTCGTCGGCGGCTTGACGCACAGGTGTCCGCCCTGGAACGTCGCGCCGAGCGGTTGAGCCCCGTAGAAGAGGATGCCGCTCTTCTGTTCGCGCACGTTCGTGCACGTGATCGTGAAGCCAGAACCGGCGCTGGCGCTCGGCGTGCCGGTCCAACCGATCGTCGGCAGGCAACCGACGCTCGACGTCTTCGCCGTGCAGTACGTCGTGAGCGAGCCGGAGCACGGCGCCGTCGCGACGTACGTCGACACGTTGGTGCTGCCGACGTTGCCCGCGCGATCGACCGCCTTCGCGCGGTAGCCGATCGTGCCGACGAGGGCACCGGGGAGCTCGCCGCGGAAGATCTGCCCGCCGGCGAAGCGCATCGGCACGGCGGTGAACGCGCCGCCGTCGACTTGGTACTCGAGCTCGACGACGTAGCTCTCGACGGCGTACCACGGCGCGTTGTCGTAGACCTGGACGCGCACGATCGTGGGCGCGGCGCTCGGCGCTCGATCGGGAGCTTGCGCGAGCCGCGCGAGGCGCGGCGCCGTCGCGTCGGGCGCTTGCGTCGTGTTCAAGAGGAACGTGTTGCCGACCCCGAAGTCGTTGGCGACGAGCAGGTCCCAATCGCCGTCGTGGTCGACGTCACACGCGTCGACGCCGAGCGAGCTCGTCGCGTCGGCCGGCAACACGCCGCTCGACGGCTGGTAGACGAAGTTGCCCGCGGCGCCGGGGTTCTGGTAGGCGCGCTCCTGGCCCGTGTCGTTGGCGAGCACCACGTCGAGGTCGCCGTCGTTGTCCCAGTCGACGAAATCGACTTCGTTGTCGCGGCCGCACGACGTCGGAATCGTCGTCGGCGCCGAGAACACGCCCGCGCCGTCGTTCCGGAACGTGCTGTCGCAGAGGTCGGCCCAGTTGACGCCGTAGAGGTCGAGGTCGCCGTCGTCGTCGAAGTCGCCGAGCTCCTGCTCGTAGCTGCCGACACCCGGCGCCCAATTCGGCGGCATCACAGCGTGACTGACGTCGCGGAAGCCGAGCACGCCACCTCGTTCGACGAAGCGGTTGTGGTACGTGCGCGGCGTGTCGTACTTGTTGCCGTGGAGGATGTCGACGTCGAGGTCGCCGTCGAAGTCGCCGAGGTCGATCGAGACCGAGAACTCGTTGACGTCGCAGAACTGGCCGGTCGTGTCGGTCGTGTCCTGCTGCTGCAGGCCTTCGCACCAAAGACCGGGCGCGCCGTCCGCCATCGCGCTGCCGGTGAGCTGGAAACCGCTCGGGTTGAACTCTTCGAAGAAACCCGAGCCGTCGTTCAGGAAGATGCGCGCCGGCGTGTTGCCGGCGGAGAGCAGACCGTACGTCGACTGCACGAGATCGAGGTCGCCGTCGTCGTCGAGGTCCGCGAAGCTCGAGTCGCACGACCAATCGATGAAGCCGCCGCTCGCGAGCGCGACGCTCGGCGCCACCGACGAGAACGTCGTCACGCCGTCGTTGACGCCGACGTTGACCCACCGCGTCGCGGTCTGGTCCTGGTAGAAGCCGGTGCTCCCGCCTTGCGCGCCGCCGACGTTGATCCACCAACGATTCGATTGGTTGGACACCTGCGACGTGTTGGAGATGAAGAGGTCCGCGTCCCAATCGTTGTCGACGTCGACGAACTCGATGTCGCGACTGTCGTCCAGGACGTTCGGGAAACGCGTCGTCGTCGCGTCGGCGAAGAAGCCGATCGAACCGCCTTGGGCGAGGCCTTGATTCACCCACAACCGGTTCTGCTGGTTGCAGCAATCGCCGCCGTTCGCGAACGCAGCGTCGAAGTCACCGTCCTGGTCGACGTCGGCGAACGCGACGTGTTCCGAGAACGAGCTGTTGGACGGCGCGCCTTGCGGGATGCGCGTCGCATCGACTTGGTACGTCTGCGCTCGAGCGACGGCGCACGTCCCGACGACGAACACGAGCACCTGCGAACGCCGGACGAATGCGTGGAACGGCATGGATGCGAGCTCCCAGAGCGCGTGATGCGCACGCCGTCCAGCCGCCGAAGGGCGGACGGAAGACGCGCGGCGACCCGAGTCACGAATGCCGTGGTCCGCGATCGGGGTTCAACGTCGCGCGAAGAATCGGCTCCGTCCGATTGCGGGTGAGGGCACCACGCGGACCGCGCGAGCCCCACTAACGCCCGTGAGAATCGACTCTGGACGCTCTGGAAGGCCATCCGGCCCGTGGAAGTCGGTCGGGCGAATCGCTACACCTACGGGTCACGTCGACGGGACGTTTCCCGCGACCCAACCAAGACGCATTCCAAAGCAACGACCATGAAGAAGAAGCTCTCCGGCCTGGCGATCGCGGCCGCCCTCGTCTGCGGTGCCTGCTACGGCCCGAACAACACCTGGAACAAGCTGCACGACTGGAACGGGAAGGTGACCAACAGCAAGTGGGGCAACGAGGCGATCTTCCTCGGCCTCAACATCATCCCGGTCTACGGCGTCTGCTACCTCGCCGACATCATCGTCTTCAACTCGATCGAGTTCTGGAAAGGCGAAGGCAAGTAGTTCGCGCGCTGCAGCGTGAAGACCCGGACCGCGCTCCCTGAGCGCGGTCCTTTGTTTTGCGGACCGCGCTCCCTGGGCGCGGTCTTTCGTTTTCGGTCCCGCGCTCCGTGCGTGTTCGTCAGCTCGCCGCGGCGCGAGCGCCGCGACGTCGTCACCAAGTGATCGCGACGGCGTTGGTCAGGTTGAACGTGCCCGCCGTGCAGTGCGTCGCCGCCGGATCGCGGTAGTAGATCTGGTAGTAGCGCGTGACGCCGGGCGTCAACGGATCGCCGAGCGCCGCCGAACGGGTCTGGATCGACGGGTCGCTCGCCCCGGGCACCGAGAGCGCGCCGCCGGTCGCGTTCTTCACGTAGAGTCGCTTGAGCGTGCCGCCGATGCAGAGCAAGCCGTCGCCGAACGGCTTCGGGTTCGCGTGCACGGCCGGCGCCTGCATGACGAACGAGAGCGCACTCGGGAGCTCGCGCGTCGCGACGAGCCGCACGGAGTCGTTCGCCGGATCGCCGAAGGCCTCGAGCGTCGCGCCGCCGGTGGTCGCGGAGTTCTCGCAGCCATGTTTCGCCACGCCGTGGTTCGCGCACGGGCAAACGACCGAGCTCGCCGCGTCGCCGAAGCAGAACGGCGTGAACGGGCTCGACCGATCGTGCACGAACACGTCGCGGACCCCGTTCGCGTCGGCGAAGACCAAGTTCGCATCGAAGCTGTCGAACGCGACCCAACGGGCGTCGGCGGAGAGCGCCGGCCAGTAGCTGCCCTGAGTCGTCACCTGTCCGGCGCTGCCGATGCTGACACGCTCGTTGATGCCGGTGACCGTCTCGACGATGTAGACGTTGGCGAGGTAGTGATCGAGGTTCGACGCGTCCGTGTAGTAGACGGTGTGCGTGCCGTCGGGGTTGATCTGCGGATCGAAACTGTCCGCGTCGCCTTCCTTGCCGGAACCGGAGATGTTCATCCGCACGGTCGAACCGGCGATGACGTCGTGGAGGAAGATGTCCGCGAAACCGTTGGTGTCCTGGACGCCGAGGTTCGACGCGTAGCTCGAGAACGCGACGTAGCGGCCGTTGTTCGCGATCGAAGGATCGAGGCTCTCGCCGTTCGCTTCGAAGCCGGCGGAATCGACGCTGACGCGCGAGATCGCGCCGGTCAGCAGGTCCTTCAGGAAGATGTCGGTGAACCCGTTGGTGTCGCCGGTCACCAAGTTCGTCGCCGAGCTCTCGAACGCGAGCCATCGGCCCGTCGGCGCGATCGCGACGTCGAGACTCTGACCGTTCGCTTCGAGGCCCGTCGCATCGACGCTGGCCCGCACCGTCGTGCCGAGCAGACGGTCGTGCACGAAGATGTCGCGGAACCCGTTGGTGTCGCCGGCGACCAGGTTCGTCGCTTTGCTCTCGAACGCGACGTAGCGGCCGTCGCCCGAAATCGACGCGTAACGACTCGCATCGTCGCCGAGCACGCCTGCGCTCGAGCGGCTGACGAGCTCGGTGAGCCCGAGCTCGACGTCGCGGACGAACACGTCGGGCGCCGCGTTGGTGTCTCCGGGCGCCAGGTTCGTCGAGTAGGAGAAGAACGCGATGAAACGCGCGTCCGCCGAGATCGCGGGCTCGAGCGCGCCTTGGTCGCCTTCGCCGCCGCCGGTGCCGACGCTGACGCGAATCGTCTCGCCGAGGACCCGGTCGTGGAGGAACACGTCGGGGGAGCCGTTGGTGTCGTTCGGCACCAAGTTGGTCGCCGAGCTCTGGAACGCGACGAACCGGCCGTCGTGCGAGAGCTCGGGATAGAGGCTGCCCTGGTCGGTCTGCGCGCCGCTCGAAGAGAGCGTGACCAGCGAGGTCTGGGCGAACGCGGATGCCGCACACGCGGCGACGCACGACGAGCGGAGGGCGAGACGCATCGGAGACTCCTGAGGCAGCGGACGGAGCGGCCGACTTCGACCGCGACGCCCGAGGGAACGCTCGGGACGAGCCTAACGGTTCAGGTCGATTTCCGCCGTTGCGTCGGAACCGCCCCCGGTTTCCCGGACGTGGAAGGAAACATACACCATGAAACCGACCGCCCAACGCACGTCCGCCCCGCTCCTCCGCGTCTGCCTCGGCCTGGCACTCGGTCTCGGCGGCGGCTCGCTCGTGATGCTCGAAGCGTGCTCCGAAGCACCGCATTCCGCGGCGGGCCGCCACGCCGGCGTCACCGATTTCTCGGTGAACGAACGGTCGAGCGGCTTCGCTGCGCAGGCTGCGGCGCTCGCGGACGTGACCGCGGCCGGCTGGAGCCCGGAGGAACTCGCCTGGATCGCCGCGCAGCTCGCGCGCGACACCGAGGTCCGCGGAGGCCACGAATTCGGCGCACCGGCCACCGACCTGGGAGCCTGGGGCGCTTGGGGATACGCCGCGGGCGTCGAGACCTGGCACGGCGCCGGCGCGTTCGACTTGGACGCGCTCGGCTACGCGAACTCCGGCGCATGGCAGGTTCCGACCGGCGACGCGTGGAACTCGTGGTCGTCGACGTACGCGCACGGCGCGTCGAACGCCGACAACTCGGCGGGCTACGTCTACGTGCCCGGCAGCGGCGCGGTGTCCTACGGCTTCTGAGTCGCCGCGCGCGCCGCCGTCACGGGGCGATCCAGAACCACAACGCCGAGCTCAAGCCGACGCTGTTCGGCGGGGTGAAGCCGCTGTCGCGACTCCACTGCTGGCACCACACGAACTCGCCGGCTTGGAGCTCGGGGTCCGAGCCCGACGCGATGTGCGCGTTGAAGTCGACCGAGTACGAGCCGCTGCAATCGTGCGTCGGCGGCAAAGAACCACCGGACGACTGCAACACGCCGCGCACGAGCGGCGTGTCGAGGCACAACACGCCTCCGGCGAACGGCACGCCGCGTGGTCCGCTCAAGCTGTATGCGAGCAGCCCGAGCTTCTGGTTCAGCACCGAGCCCACCTGCACGACGAAGCCGCTGCCCGCGCTCGCGCTCGGCGTGCCGCTGAACGAGAGGCTCGGCGTGCAACCGAGGCTGTTCGTCTTCGCGGTGCAGTAAGCGACGGGCCCTTGCGGCACGCTGAAGTCGCGCAGGAAGACGCTGTTGAAGCCGAGCGCGGCGTCGGGCGCGAGATCGGCATCGTCCGCGGTGAACGCGATCACGCGGCCGTCGCCCGAAATCACGGACTGAGCCGCGCCGGACGCGGAAATCTCGCCGATCGAGCTCACGTCGAGCATCGTGGTCGTCCCGAGTTGGCGGTCCCGGAAGTACGCGCGGTTCATCGAGTGCGTCGACGGCGCATTCGCGGTCAACGTGCTCGAGATCGAAGTGAACGTGACGTAGCGCGCGTCACTGGAAAGCGACGGCTCGTACCCCCCGAAGTCCGCCGGGACGCCGCCGTTCCCGAGACTCACGAGCGAGGTGACGCCGATCGATCGATCGCGCAGCACGACGTCGAACGCGCCGTTCACGTCGCCCACGACCAACGCGTCGGGGCCGCTGAACGAAACGAAACGAGCGTCGCGGGTCAGCGCCGCGTACTCCGCGCTGGCGCCGACGGGCGTGCCCGCCGGATCGACGCTGAGCACTTCGCGCGCGCCGTTCGTGCGATCGAACAGGAACACGTCCTCGGCGCCATTGGTGTCGCCGGCGACGAGATTCGACGCGTAGCTGCTGAAGAGCACGTACCGGCCGTCCGCGGATAGTCCGCCGAGGTAGAACGAGTCCGCATCGGGATCGCCGCCGCCGAACGCTTCGACGCGCACGGTCGTGCTCGCGTCGAGATCACGGACGAAGACGTCGAAGAACGAACCGGTGTCGCCAGGCACCAGCGTCGGATCGTCGGAGACGAACGCGACCACTCGTCCGTTCGGCGAGATGCCGGCTGTGAGCACGTAGGAAGGCTCCGAACCGCTCGCGCCGAGCGTCGCACGCTCGACGTTGCCGGTGGTCAGGTCGCGAACGAAGTAGTCGTACGTTCCGTTGGTGTCGCCGAATGCCAAGTTCGCTGCGATCGACAAGCACGACACGTAACGACCGTCGTCGGAGACCCGCGGCGAGAAACAGTCGCCGTCCGGCTGCGCGCCGAAGAGGTTGCGCATCGCGATCTGCCGCGCGCCGTTCGTGCGGTCGACCAACACGACGTCCCAGATCGCTCCGTTCGAGTCACCGGCGACGACATCGGTCGCCGCAGTGATGAAGCCGAGCCACCGCCCATCAGGCGACAGGTACGGCTGGGCGCTGTGTCCGTTCGACGGACCGCCGCCGAACGCCGAAGACGCGGTGACAATCGGCTGCGTGCCTTGCGCGAGCGCCGCGCCGGACGCCACGAGCGCGACGAGGATCGAAGTGCAGTCGAGAACGAGCCGTGACGCGGGAATGGAACGACGCGCGAACATGCGGGCACCTGCTTTCCGCCGGGAACCAACGCGCCGGCACCCTTCAGTGTCCCCTGTGGACGCGAATTCCGCACCGGGCGCGTCTGCGGACTGGCGTACCTCCATGTCCGCACGCTACGAGTAGCCCCCGATGCGCAACGAGCGTGGCGGACTCAAGTGGGCCTTCGTGGGGCCGACCTTGTTGCTGCTCGTCGCATTCAACGTCTTCCCGTTGGTCTGGAACGTCGTCCTCGCGTTCACCAACGCGCAGCTCGTCGGCGGCGAGACTCGCTCGGTCGGCGTCGCGAACTTCACCCGCGTCTTCACCGACCCCCAATTCGCGCAAGCGGTAAGGCTGACGGCGCTCTTCGTGTTCCTCGCCGTGGCGCTCGAGCTCGTGCTCGGCTTCTCGCTCGCGCTCGCACTGAAACGCGACTTCAAGGGCAAGGCCGTCGTGATGACGACGCTGCTCGTGCCGATGATGCTCTCCCCCGCCGTGATGGGGCTCTTCTGGAACCTGATCCTGAACGGCAACTACGGGATCTTGAACCACACGCTCGGCGCGTTCGGACTGCCGGAGCCGCAGTGGCTGACCGAAGGGCCGCTCAAGTTCGCGTCGATGCTCCTGATCGACGTCTGGATGTGGACGCCGTTCATGACGTTGATCGCGCTCGCGGGCCTCAACTCGATCCCGCCGTCGATCTACGAGGCCGCGGAGATCGATCGCGCGAGCGCCTGGACCGTGTTCCGGCGCATCACGCTGCCGTTGTGCACGCCGCTGCTCGGCCTCGCCGTGCTCCTGCGCACCACCGACGCGCTGAAGCAGTTCGACCTCGTCATGGCGATCACCGGCCCGAACGACGAGAACACGCAGACCTTGTCGACGCTGCTCTACCAAGTGACCTTCCGCGACGGGAAGCTCGGACTCGGCAGCGCCTTCGCGTGCCTCGTACTGGTGATCGTGATCGCCGTCGCGACGGTGTTCACCCGCTACATGGAACGGCTGCAGCGGAGGCCCGCGTGAACGCACTTCGACGCGCCGTCATCGGCCTCTACTTGTTGGTCGCGACGCTGCCGCTCGCGTGGATGGCGTTGTCGTCGTTCAAGTCGCGCGACGACACGATCCGACTGCACCCGAACTTCCTTCCGGCGGCGCAAACGAGCGAGGATCCTCGGTCGTTGACGTTCCGCGCGACGCTCGAAAGCTACGCCGAGCTCTCGAGCGTGCACGCGGGTGCCCAAGCGAGCTTCCTCGAGCACCTCGCGAACAGTCTGCTCATCGGGCTCGCGAGCACGCTCGCCGCCGTCGCGCTCGGCACGCTCGCGGCGTACGGCTTCTCGCGCTTCGATTTCAAAGCGAAGAAGGACTGGCTCTTCTTCATCCTGTCGACGCGCTTCATGCCGCCGCTCGCGGTCGTCGTGCCCGTGCTGATCATGTACCGCACGCTCGACCTGCAAGGCACGCACCTCGGGCTGATCGTGCTCTACACGGTGTTCAACCTGTCGCTCGCCGTGTGGTTGATGAAGGGCTTCATCGACGAGATCCCGCGCGCGTTCGAGGAAGCAGCGTTGGTCGACGGCTACTCGCGGCTCGCCGCGTTCCGCAAGATCATCCTGCCCGAAGCGCGCACGGGCATGGCGGTGACCGCGGTGTTCTGCCTGATCTCGGCGTGGAACGAGTACGGTTTCGCGATGACGTTGAACGCGTCGGGCGCGATCACGGTGCCGGCGTACTTCGCCGGCCTGCAGGGCAACATCGCCGGCATGCCGTGGCCGCAGATCGCGGCGGGCGCGCTGATCTTCGTGGCCCCGATCGTGCTCTTCACCGTGCTGGTCCGCCGCCACCTCCTGCGCGGCATGACGTTCGGCACGATCAAGCAGTGAGCGACGCGGCTCGACGGAGCCGATCGGTCCCGCTGCACCGCGCGCACTGCAGCGGCGCGCGTCGCCGCGTGAGCCTCCGTGCGATCGTCGGCGCTAGTCTGCCGCGCTCCGCTCGACGCGGCCGATCGTCGCAAGGGACCGGAACGAGTAGATGCACACGCGGTCTCCGATGGGAATGGCGATGGAGTCCGTCGCACCCGTCGAGTTCCACAGCACGCACATCGCGGGTGGCGGCCCGTCCCACGCGTCGAGGCTCGTTTCGGCGAGCACTCGGCCCGTGGCGCCGCTCCAGATCCTGACCGCCGTCGCGAGCTCACCGGACCAGGCACGGCTCAACGCCATGTCGCAGCTGCCGAGTTCCATGACACCGTCGCCGTCGCTGTCGGGCACGAGCACCGCGCCCGATGCGCTCCACGGTTCGCCGCGCTCCTCGAGTCGGAGCGCGTAGCCCGCGTCGTCGTTGCTCGACTCGACGCTGAACCCGTCCTCGCCGCCGACCAAGGCTAGTCGGCGCGGCGAGTTGCGGACCGAGAGGAACTCGACGCGATCGCCGAGGTGGTCCAGGCCCCGTTCGGGACCGCGCTCCCGCACGAGCTCACCGGAAGCGCCGCTCAGGAACTGCACGCGGCTCGCGCCGCGAGCGAACGGCCGCCCAATCACGAGCTCGGCGATCGTGTCGCGATCCACGTCGTCTCCGACGCACAGCGCGAGTGGCGGGGCTTCGGCACCGGGCCAAGCTCGCGTCCAGACGACAGATCCGTCCGCCCCGGAGAGGACGCGAACCTCAGGGAGGTTTCCCGAAACGTCCAGCGCGCCGCCGTCCTCGTCGTTCGACGACAGACCGCAGAGGATCGCGACGTCCGCCACGCCGTCACGATTCGCGTCGAGTTCGTCGAAGCGATCCAACGCAACGACCGCGGCACCTGGAACGAGCACCTGCCACGCGATCGACGACACCGACCGAGACGAGAGAGCGATGAGGTTGGAACCGCCTCGCCGCGGCTCTCGCACGACACACGTCGCGTCGAGATGGGAGTCGTCGTCGAGGTCGCCGACGGGTGTCACGACGGGCGTCCGACGTGAATCGCCGAGCGGGGCCGTCATGCGCGTGCGCGAGGAGACGGTCGCGCCGTCCGTCGCGATGGCCTCCAGGTACACGACACCATCCGGTTCCGTCCGAGGCCGCCAAGCAACCAGGAGGTCGCGCACGCCATCGTGATTCCAATCGCAGCCGGACTGCACGGGCGGACGACAGGCCGGCCCCAGCTCCACGGGCGCGCTGACACACAGCGTGCAAGCCCTCGAGCCCGGCTCGTCGACGCTGCATGCCGCGAGCGCAAGCATCGATGCCGTCAGGAGCACGGCACGCGAGCGCCCGCGGATGCCCACAGAGTCGGCGCGGTGCGCGGCGGCGGGCGGCCTCGTCGCCGTTCGCCGACGCGGCGAGGTGCCGCCGACACGGCGCGCACCGACGAGCGTGAAGTCGATGTCTCGGCACAGCGCCGCACTCGAACCCCGCCGTCGCTTCACTTCGCACTCCATCACGACGCGAGTGATCCTCCGCGCGCGCGGCGCGGCCGTCAATCGGTGCGGCGGGCAGTACCTCGCGCGCTCGGTGGAACGCGGCAGATCTCGTCGAACCGCGC
The DNA here is from genome assembly GCA_023150475.1 of Planctomycetota bacterium. Taxonomy (GTDB): domain Bacteria; phylum Planctomycetota; class UBA1135; order UBA1135; genus JACRIN01. The sequence continues at coordinate 12,538 of JAKLKU010000007.1, read as the reverse complement.
TCGATCGGTCGATTCGGTCACAGGCCGGTCACTGCAAGCATCGTGATCGCGCCGCACGGCTCGCGCTAGTCGAGGAGCTCGAAGTCGACGCGCGTGAATGCGTTCGGCGCGAGCACTCGGACGCGCTCGGCGCCACCGAGACCCGCTTGCAGCAAAGGCTCCGGAGCGAGCCCCTCGAGTCGCGTGATGTCGACCGGGGCCGAAGGAGCCGGCCCCCGAGGATCGACGAAAGCGCCGAGGATCGATGCCACCGCCGACCTGAGCTTGACTCGTTCAGTCGAACAAGAACGAGCCGGTCTCGAGCGGTTGCGAGACGAGCGTGGCGAACGAGCCCGTGCGTAGGTCGGCGACTTTGAGCGTCGAGAACGGCGACGGACCGCGGAGGCCGAGTCGATGCCGCGCCTGCTTCGCGCCCTCGGTCGGCAGCGCTTCGTAGAGCGCGAGCACGTTCGACGAATTCGGCCCGTCGAACGAGACCAGCCCGATCACCGCGCCGGCGAGCCCGGGCAAACGGGCGTCGGCCACGAGCTCCGCGCCGTCGGACAGCGCCACGCATCGGAAGCGCTCGGCCTCGAAGAGCAAGCCGAGCTCGTGCTCGCGGTCGAGCGCACAGAACGTGCCCGTCGCAAGCGGGCGCTCCGCGCCGTCGAACGCGCGCAAGCGCACGACGGGCTCGGCGCGGTCGAAGTCCGTGAACACGACCGCACGGGACCCGGCGAGTACACCGAGTGCACCGACGCGCTCCAGCGGTCGCGACCACACGGCGCGCCGTTCTTCGAGATCGAAGAGCTCGAGTTCGGAACGCGAGGCGTGGAACTCGGCGTCACGCGTCGTCCGAGCGACCGCGAGCCAGCTTCCGGTCGCATCGAGTGCCACCGCGGAGTTCAAGAGCTCGCCCGCACCGCTCGCGAGCACGAACGACTCGTTCGGACGATCGAGCGGCGCGACGCGGAGCTCGTACCCACGCCCGCGACCGCCGCCGCGGCGTGTAGCGACGACCAACGCCACGACGTTGCCCGCACGGCTCGCCGCACCCGCGACGCACTCGTCCACGAGCCGCAGCTCACTCGACGCACCGTCCGGCAGTTCGCGGAGCTCGAAACGACCGTCCGCGCCGTAGCCGTGAATGGCGAGCGAGCCGCGCACGCGCGCGAGCAGCTCCGGCGACTCCGGCCCCGCGACCGTCGGCAAGAGCGGCGACTCGACGAAGCCGAGCGCGTCGAGCACGACACACGCTCCGGTCCACGCGGCGCTCGCGAGCACGAGCGAGGCCGCGAGCAACACCCGCCGCGCACGGCGACGTTGCTTGGCGCTCCAAACGGGCTCGTCGGTCCGCATGCGTCGCGGCGCGAGCCGCGGGCGCGAGCGTACCACCGCCACACGATCGGCGAACGCGCGAGCGCCTCGCGATCACGGTGTGCGTTCGCTCGGCGACACGTCGGGCGCGCTGCCCCAACGTTGCGGGACGCGGCGCAGTTTGGTCGTGTCGTAACCCAGCTCGCCGACGACGCGCACGAGCTCGTTCCACTCCGACTCCGGAAGCTCCGGCGTGCGCGCCATGATCCAGACGTAGTCGCGCTTCGAGCGGCCGATGATCGTGCGCGTGTAGTCGGCGTCGAGCCACACCACCAAGTACTCGAGACGGAACGGGCCCTGCCACCACCAGAACTTCATGCCCCAGCGCGCGCCGTCGCCTTCCTCGTCGACGTAGCCAACGGGCTCGAGCTTCACGAGCTCGCCGTCGAAACCGCCGTCGCGGAACACGTACGTGGTCTCGATCACGTCGTCGGTGCCGGAGCGCAAGCGATAGCTCTCGACGCCGTTGAACGCCTGCGCCTCCTGCTCCGCGGGAATCGCGCCGAGCACGTACCAGTCGCCCATGAAGCGCGGGATGTCGACGCGCGGCACGGTCGCCATCGGCGCCGACGCGCAGGAAGCGACGAACGGCAACACGGCGAGGCAGGCGACGAGCACGCAGCGCGCGAACGGAAACGGCGTTTCGAGCATGAGACAAGGCCCCTTTCGGAGCCCTTGGTTCGCACGGCGGCGGCCGGCGGATGCACGCTTCGCGCTCTCGCGCGCGCGGGGGCGAGCTCCCCGGCGGCCGCGAGCGGCCGGACACCGCGTGGGACGAATCGCGCGTCTAACGGCCTCGTCGCTGGACTCGCGAGCTCACGAATGGATCATGGTTCCCCCCAAACGCTCGCGGTCGGGCGCACTGGCGCGTCCGTGTCCCGTTAGCTCGAACCCAAGAGGACACCCATGAAGAACTTCGTTCTGCCGCTCGCCCTGCTCGTTCCGCTCGCCGCCTGCTCGAAGAGCGAGGCGGACACCAAGTCGCTCACCGAACAAGCGAACGCGGCCGTCGACGGCGCGAATGCCAAACTCGAGAGCATCGACTTCTCCAAGCTCACGCCGGAAGCGCTGAAGAGCAACGCGTCGACGCTCTTCACCGACCTCGGCAAGGAACTCGAAGGTCTGAAGGACGCGCAAGGCGCCAAGGACCTCGTCGCGAAGTTCCAGCCGATGCTCGACCAACTCGGCGGCTTGAAGGACAAGCTCGCCGGCAACCTCGACACGGCGTCGATCCAGAAGATGGTTTCCGACGTCACGGCGAAGTTCTCGTCGAACGAGGAGATCATGAAGGTCCTCCAGCCGCTGCTCGACAAGGTCAAGTCGCTCGTCGGCGGCTGAGCCCGTCGCGCGCTCGGGGAGCCGGCCGTCGGCCCCGCGCGCGCACCTGGAACGCCGTTCCGCACCCCGCGGAGCGGCGTTCCCGTTTTTTTTCGAGTCCTGCGTCACGCCGCGGACCGGGCCTGGATGGGGCCTTCCGAGCACGGGGAGCCCGTGCCGTACGAGTCCCCCCATCTCAGGAGTCCGTCATGCGTTCGATTCGTTCTCTCGCACTCGTCCTCGCGCCGGCCGTCGCCGTCGCGCTCGCTCCCGACGCCAAAGCGCAGTGGAGCTACCTCCAGGAAGCCGCGTTCAACAGCTTCACGCAATTCGGCGGGAACTGCGGCTACGGTCACTCGGTCGCGCTCGACGGCGACACGGCGCTCGTCGGCGTACCGCACCCCGGCGCCGGCGGCATGTCGGGTGCCGCGGTCGTGTTCCGCAAGGTCGCTGGCGTGTGGACGCAGGAAGCGACGCTCTCGCCGAGCGATCCGGCGACGGGCAACTACTTCGGTTGGTCGGTCGCGCTCGACGGCGACGTCGCGGTCGTCGGCGCGATCGGCGCGTACTACCAGACTTCGCCCGGCGTAGGCGCCGCGTACGTCTTCACGCGCACCGGCACGACGTGGACGCAAGTGCAGAAGGTCCAAGCGAGCGATCCGCTGCAGTCCGCCGAGTTCGGTTGGTCGGTCTCGGTCAGCGGCTCGACGTTCGTCGTCGGCGCGCCGCAAGCGACGTACAACAACGAAGGCGGCCGCGGCGCGGCGTACGTCTTCGACCTCGTCGGTTCGACGTGGACGCAAGTCGCGAAACTCGCCGGCGCCAACACGACGTTCGGCGCCCGCAACGGCTCGTCGGTGGCGATCGAAGGCAATCGGCTCGTCATCGGCGCTCGCACCACCTACGAAGACGGCGGTCAGACGATCGGCACCGGCTCGGCGTACGTGTTCGCGCGTTCGGGCTCGACGTGGTCGCAAGAGGCGAAGCTGCAAGCGACGCCGTACGTCGCGTGGGCGCAGCTCGGCTCGTCGATCGCGCTCGACGGCAATCGCGTGGTCGTCGGAGCTCCGGGCGAGAACATCAACACCGGCGCGGCCTACGTCTTCGACAAGGTCGGCGCGAACTGGGTGCAGAAGGGCCGCCTCAGCGGCGCCGGCACCGACTCGGGCGACTGGTTCGGCTGGTCGGTCGACGTGTCGGCGAACCGCGCGGTCGTCGGTGCGTACAACTACGACAGCGTCACGCCGGTCGGCAACGGATGCGTCAAGGTCTACGACTTCGACGGCGCGACGTGGTCGGAGGAGCTCGAGCTGCTCGGCAACCCGATGTTCACCGGCGACACGCTGGGCGAAGCGGTCGCGATGCAAGGCGACACGGTGGTCGGCGGCTCGCCGTCGATCGCGTTCGGACAGATCGGCCGCATGTGGATCTGGAGCTTCGATCCCGCGGCGGTCGAAGCGTACTGCGTCGCGAAGCAGAACAGCCTCGGTTGCACGCCCGCGATCACGTGGAGCGGCGTCGCGAGCGCCACGAGCGCGAGCCCGTTCCAAGTCGGCGCGAACCAGGTGCTCGCCGCGAAGCCGGGCCTGATGTTCTACGGCTACGGCCCGAACTCCGCGCCGTTCCAAGGCGGCACGTTGTGCGTGCAAGCGCCGATCAAACGCACCAGCGTGCAGACGTCGACCGGCTCGGGCTCGAACTGCCTCGGCACGTACACGTACGACGTCAACGCGCTGATCCAGTCGGGCGCGGATCCGGTGCTGGTCGCCGGCTTCGACATGTACTGCCAGTACTGGACGCGCGATCAGGCGAGCCCGAGCACGACGGGCCTCACCAACGCGTTGCGCGCTCGCATCCAACCCTGAACGCGAGTTGACTTCCCGCTCGGACGTCGCACCGCCCGCGGGTGGTGCGACGTCGGCTCGCTGGGCCGGAGCGTCGTACGACGCGCCGGCCCGCTGCGCATCCGGCCGATCGCGCTCGCCCCGGCCCTCGCGCGGGCCGCGAGCCTCGCTAGACTCGCGCGCCGATGTCGGACGGTGCGCGGAACACGACGCTCGGCGAGCGTTTCGATCGTCTGACGCTCGTCGGCATGGCGGTCGGCGTCGCGATCCTGCTGCAACCTTGGTGGTCGGGCGGGTTCCGCGTCGGGTTCTTCGTCACGCTCGTCTCGACGCTGGCGCAGATCTTCGCGGCGCACTTGCCGGCGCGCTCTTCCGCGCGCTCTTCGGCACCGGGGGCGCAACCTCACGAGGAACGCGCGTGAGCTTCCTCGAGCTCTCGAAGGTCGAGAAGACCTACCCGAACGGCACGCGCGCCGTCAAAGGCGTCGACCTGGCCATCGACGAGGGCCAGTTCGTCGTCCTGCTCGGCCCGTCGGGCTGCGGCAAGACGACGACGCTGCGCATGATCGCCGGGCTCGAGCTCGCGACCGGCGGGACGATCCGGCTCGCGGGCCGCGACGTGACGCACCTGCGGCCGTCGGAGCGCGACGTCGGGTTCGTGTTCCAGTTCTACGCGCTCTATCCGCACCTCACGGTCGCGGAGAACATCGGCTTCCCGCTCGAAGCGAGCGGCATGCCCCGCGCCGAACGTCAGGCGATGGTCCGCGACGTCGCGCACGAGCTCGGGCTCGACGCGCTGCTCGCGCGCATGCCGCGCGAGCTCTCGGGCGGCGACCAACAACGCGTCTCGCTCGCCCGCGCGATGGTGCGCAAGCCGGCGGCGTGGTTGATGGACGAGCCGCTCGGCACGCTCGACTCCGATCGACGGCTCGAGATGTGCGAGTTCGTCCGTGCGCGGCAGCTCGCGTCGCGAGTGACCACCGTCTACGTCACGCACGACCAGGAAGAGGCGCTGCGCCTCGCCGATCGGATCGTCGTGATGGCGGACGGCGTGATCCTGCAAGACGCGCCGCCGCTCGAAGTCTACGACGAGCCCGCGACGCTGTTCGTCGCCAAGTTCGTCGGCAGCCCGGGCATGAACTTCGTCGAGGGCGAAGTGCGCGAGCATCCGGAGGGTCCGCGCTTCCATCCACGTGCGACGTCCGGCGGCACCGAGCTCACGCTCGCCGTGTCGCGCACGGCGCGCAGCGGTCCGACGATCCTCGGAGTGCGCGCCGAGTTCGTGCGTGCGGCTCGTCCGACCGCGACGGCGCACGGCGCATGGCGCGGCCGAGTGATCGTCGACGAGTACTTGGGTTCGTCGCGCTCGCTGCACGTCGACACGCCGCTCGGCCGCATCGTCGCGCGCGGCGACGCGAACGCGCCGAGCGCGCTGGGCGAAGAAGTCGCGCTCGAGTTCGACGGCGCGCACGTGCGGCTCTTCGATCCGACGAGCGGGCGGAGGTCCGCGTGAGCGCCGCGCTCGAACTCTCGGGCGTCGTCAAGCGTTTCGGCGCGACGGTGGCGCTGGGTGGCGTCGACCTCGAGGTCGGCGAACGCGAGATCGTCGTCGTGCTCGGCGCGACCGGCGCGGGCAAGACGACGCTCCTGCGCACGATCGCGGGCCTCGAAACGCCGGATTCGGGCTCGTTGCGGCTCGGTGGTCGCGACGCGACGCACATGTCCCCGGCGGAACGTGACGTCGCGCTCGTGTTCCAGAACTTCTCGCTCTACCCGAGTTGGACGGTGCGCGAGAACCTCGCGTTTCCGCTGCGCGCGCCCGGCCGCGGGCTCGCCGAGAGCGAGATCACGGCGCGCGTCGACGAAGCGGCGCAACGCTTGCGCATCCCGCACTTGCTCGAACGGCCCGCGCGTCAACTCTCCGGCGGCGAGATGCAGCGCGTCGCGATCGGACGCGCGATCGTGCGCCGGCCGAAGCTCTTCCTGATGGACGAGCCGCTGACCAACCTCGACGCGAAGCTGCGCGAGTCGCTGCGCGTCGAATTGGTCGAGCTCGTGCGCTCGCTCGGCACGCCGCTCGTTTACGTGACGCACGACCAAGCGGAAGCGCTGTCGATGGCGGACCGCGTCGTGGTGCTGGCGGCAGGCCGCGTGTTGCAGTCGGGCGCGCCGCGTGACGTCTACTTGGCGCCGAACTCGCCGGAAGTCGCGCGGCAGCTCGGCAGCCCCGCGATCAACCTCTTCGAAGCGCGTTGGAGCGACGGTTGGTGGCGCACGGCGAGCGGCACGCCGCTCGTCGAATGCCCACGGCCCGCCGACACCGTCGCGACGCTCGGCGTGCGCGCCGAACACGTCTTGCCGGACGGCGGCCCGGTCGCCGCTCGGGTCGAAGTCGTCGAGGACACCGGGCCGACGCGCGTGTTGCTGCTCGCGTTCGGCGACGAGCACCTGCACGTGCTCGTGCCACGGACGTTCGCCGCGCGAGTCGGCGACGAGCTGCGCCCCCGGCTCGAGCCGACGCGGGTGCTCTGCTTCCCGCACGCCGCCGCTCGGAGCGCGAAGGCGTAGCGTGACCGGCGCAAGGGTGGCGGGCTAAGCGCCCGCCCCCGCCATGTCCCACACGCTCGTGCCGCCGTCCGCGCATCGAGTCGATGCCGTCCCGGAATTTCCGCGAGAATCCGAAAACTCGCGCGCTGGCCTCGGACACCACCGAGATGCGCCACGGATCGAGCTCGCGCTCGAACCCGACTCCGCTCGCCGCGTTCCGTTCGCCGTGAGCTCGTTCGTGGCCGCGTCCGAGGCCATGAATCCGAGACCTTCCCACGAAGCCCGCGCGCACGAGTTCGTGCACCACGAGCGTTTCCTGCGCGCACTCGCGCGGAAACTGGTGCACGACCAAGACCTGGCCGACGACGTCGTGCAGGACACGTGGCTCGCGGCGCTCCAACATCCGCCGCGCGCGAGGGAGACCGTGCGCGCCTGGCTCGCCCGGGTGACGTACAACCGAGCGATCCAGTCGTTTCGCGCACGCGAGCGCCGCGAACGGCGCGAGATGCACACCGCGCGGTCGGAGACCTTGCCTTCGCCGACCGACGATCTCGAACGCGAACAAGCGCGGCGCTTGGTCGTCGAAGCGCTCGCACGGATCGACGAGCCGTATCGCACCGTGATCTTGCTGCGCTACTACGAGGGGCTCGAGCCGAGGGAGATCGCGTCGCTGCTCGCGTGTCCCGTGGAGACCGTTCGCACGCGTCTCAAACGGGGATTGGAGCGCCTGCGCCAGACGCTCGATCGCCGTGCGAACGGCGACCGAGTCTGGGCCGGCGCGTTGATGTCGTTGATGCCCGAGGAAGAGAGCTCGCCGGCGCACGCGCCCGAGCGGATCGCCAGGAATCGCCTGCGTGAAGCAGCCTGGATCCGCTCGGGCCGCGTGGCGCGCGAAGGTTGAGCCGCGAGCGTCGCGTTCACTCCGTCAACCGACGGCGCAACTCGGCGATCTCTGCCGGCATGAGAGCGCTTGCGACGGCGAAGTTCCGATTCAACGGTTCCTCGAGCGCACCGAGCATCACCACGCGGCCCTCGAAAAGGATCACGAGCGTTCGTCCGACGTGTCGTGCCGTGAAATCGCCGAGGCGCGATCCGTCGCTCTTCGGCAGTTCGATGCCGAGCGCGGACCTGCCGGCCGAATCGGTGCTCGGATGCACGCGCCGAGGCGTCACTTCGAACTTGCCGACTTCGAGGAACACGGGCTCGTGCTTCGCGCTCGTCGACCACCACTCGAACGGACCTTCGCGCCGCGAGTCGGGCGTCGCCGCGTCTGCTTGGAGCGCGACCGTCAGCGGACGGTACGCCGGCTCGCGGGAGAACCACACGAAGCCCAGCAACACGAGGAGCGCGAGCACGCCGAGCGCGTACTTCACCGCGGTCGCTCCAAGCCGGCGAGCAACGCCCGGAGCTCCGCGGCGAGCTCGGGCGAGCCGGCACGCTCGCACACGACGCTCGCGTCGCGCAGGACCCGCACCATGGGTTCGAGCGCTCGCACCGCCTCCGCCTCGAGCCGCGCGCGGCGTTCGTCGAGCAACGCACGCACGAGCGCGTCGTCCTCGACGCCGAGCTCGACCAGGAGCTCGGCCGCGTCGCCGCCTGCGCGGAACGACGCGAGCAGGAGATGATCGCTGCCGACTTCGCGGTGGCCGAGCTCGCTCGCGACCCGCTCTGAGAGCTCCAGGACGCGCAGCCCGCGGGAGGCCCAGTCCGCAGGCTCGTGCTCCCCTTTCGCTGCTTCGGTCTCGGGGCCGGACGGCGAGGAGCCCTCCCGCGGAGCGTCGAACTCGGCCGCCCGACCCTCGAGCAGCGCCCAGGCGCGCGCCACCAGAACTTCGACTTCCGCGCCGAGGCGTTCGAGGCAGTGCGTGGCGCGCATCGCTGGATCCGCCAACACGCCGATCAGCAGATGCACGTCGTCGACCGCCGCCCGGGGTGCCCCTGCGGCGGCTCGGCGGGCCTCGCTGACGGCCCATTTCGTTTCGTCGGACCAACGCTCGAGCATGTGCGCCCCGACACAGGGTACTTCCTTCCCGGCCCGAGCTCGGCCGGCGCAACCTTACTGCGAACTTGAACCACCCACCGGTCGGCCGGCGATACTGGGGAGCCGGGTTGGGGAGAGCCGCCCGCGCTCCATGGAGATCGAACCGATCAAGAGCCCCCCGAGCTTCGGGAGTTCCGGGGGACCGGCGAGCCCGCTCGACGAGGTCCTGGCCGAAGAAGGGTTCATCCGTTCGTTGGCGAAGAAGCTCGCGCGCGACGACGAGCTCGCCAACGACGTCTTCCAGGAAACGCTGCTCGCGGCGATCCGTCGGCCGCGCAAGCCGAACGCGCCGCTGCGTTCGTGGATCGCCCGCGTCGTGCACAACCGCGTGGTGCAGACGCACCGGCACCGCGTGCGGCGCGAGAAGCACGAGTCGCTCTTCGAAGACGATCGTTCGGAGCTCTCGCCCGCCGAAGTCGCCGAACGCGACGGAGTGCGCGCCCACGTCGTGCGCGCCGTCGAAGAGATGGACGAGCCCTACCGCTCGGCGATCGTGCTGCGCTTCTACGAGGACCTCGAGCCGCGCGAAATGGCGGCGCGCCTCGGTGTGCCGGTCGAGACGGCGCGCACGCGGGTCAAACGCGCGATGGCGCTGTTGCGCGCTCGGCTCGATCGCGAGTACGGCAACGACACGCCGCGTTGGGCCTCGTCGCTGTTCCTCTGGACCTTGCCTGCGCCAACCGGCGGCGTGCCGCTCGCCGACGGCGCGAGCGCCGCGCGTTGGGCGACCGGCGGCGTCGCGCTGGTCGGCTGCGCGATCCTCCTGTGGTTCGCGCTGACGCGCGCGTCGGCGCCGCCCGAGGCCGTCGCGGCGCTCGAACGCTCGGCCCCGGCCGAAACGGGCGCCGCGATCGAACCGCAGGCGAGCTCGAGCGCGGCCGCGGCGCCGAGGGAGACCAGCGCGGGCCCGACGCTGCCGACGCTCGCCGTGCGAATCGTGCGTCGCGACGACGGTGAGCCGCTCGCGGGAGCGCGCGTGACGCTCGACGCACTCGACGGTCGAAGCGTCGAGCGCGCGACCGACGGCGACGGCGCGTTCGCGTTGCCTTGGCCGCTGGATCGGCCCTTCTCGCTCGCGATCGACGCGACGCCGGCGACGCTCGCTCACGCGGCTCGGCTCGCGCCGACGGAGCGCGCCGAACTTCCCGGCCCGTGGACGATCGCGGTCGAAGGCTCGACCTCCGTCGACGGCCGCGCGATCGATCGTTTCGGCGAAGCGTTGGTCGCGGCGCGGATCACGGCGTACGCGCTCGACGACGACGACGAGCCCGCGCGGGACCTCGCGCCACTCGCGACGGCGACCGCCGACGCCGCAGGGACGTTCCACTTCGACCACTTGCCCCGGCGTTTCGCGTTGTTCGCCGAAAGCGACGAACGCGCGGCCGCGGACGTGTGGATCGCCGATCTGCCGGTCGCGCGTTCGATCGCGGCCCTCGAGCTCGTGCTCGACGAACCGGCGCCGATCGCCGGCGAAGTGCAGGACCGCGACGGCAACGCGCTCGCAGGTGCCACGCTGGTGCTCGAACGTTCGCGCGGCGACGCCGACTTCCGCTCGAGCTCGCATGCCGACTCGTGGTTCGCCGCGCGCGACTCGTTCGAAGCGACGACGCGCTTCGACGGCCGCTTCGAGTTCGAGCGGGCGCCGAAAGGCCGTTACCAACTGACGGTGAAGAAGCGCGGCTTCGCGACGACGACGCGCAGCGTCCACGCGCCCGTCGAACGGCTGCTGCTGCAACTCGCGGAGTCCGTGCCGGCAGAGTTCGTCGTCGTCGACGAACGGGGCGAGCCGATCGCCGGCGCGCGCGCGCGCGTGTTGCGCTCGGCCAACGCGGAACGTGGCGCGAGTCGTTCGAAGGAGACCGTGGTCACCGACGCGGAGGGTCGCATCGTGCTCGACGGCGCGAGCTCGGGCACGGCGGCATGGCTCTCGCTCTCCGCGCCGGGTCACGCCGGCCGCCTCGCCGGACCGTTCGAAATCGCCCGCGACGCGCCGACGCGACGCATCGTGCTCGACACCGGGCGCAGCCTCACCGGTCGCGTGCGCGACGATGCGGGCCGTGGACTCGCGGGTCGGATCGTCACCGCGCGCGCGACGCCGCCGAGCGACGACTTGGAGCGCTTCGGCGTCGGCCATCAGCACGAGTACTTCGACCTCGCGCGCACGAAGACCGACTCGAACGGCGAGTTCCGTTTCACGGAGCTCGCGCGTGAAGAAGTCGTGCTCGAAGTGCGGTCCGCGGAACGCGCCGCGCCGGAGCTCAACGAACTCGTCGGCGCGCACCGCACCGACATCGAGCTCGTGCTGCGCGCCGACGACGCGAGCGGCGTGGTGCTCGCGGGCAAGCTGCGGGCGGCACGCGGCGCGGAGCTCGCCGGCGCGACGATCACGGCGCTGCCGAACGACACCGAGACGCGCACGAGCCGCGTGACGACCACCATCGAGCCCGGCACGGGAACGTCGCGCGGCGAGTTCCGGCTCGCGCTGGGCGCGGCCGGCGATTGGCTGGTCCACGTCGAGGCTCCCGGGCACGCACCGTGGACCCGCTTGCTGCGCGGCCTCGACGTCGGCGTGCACGCGCTCGACGTCGAGCTCGAGCCCGAACGCAGCCTGCGCGTGCGGGTCGTCGACCCGCGCGGCCGGCCGGTGACGTACGCGACGCTGGTGATCGTCGACGAGGACGACTCGCCACTCGCGGTGCGCGTGCGAGCCTCCGAACGACGCAGCGCGATCCAACTCGGACCGCGCGGCGAAGCGCGGCTCGACGGTTTGCCCGCGCGGCGCGTGCGGCTCGCCGTCTCGACGCCCGTGATCCGCGAACCGCAGGTGTTCGAAGTCGACCTCGCACGCGAAACGAGCGTCGAGGAGACGTTGGTCCTCGAGGGACACGACGTCGAACTCGCCCGCCGCTGGCTCGCGCTTTCGCTGGTCAACGGCGAACGCACGGAACTCCGCCTCGGCCCCACCGACGAATTCGCCGAGCCTTGGTCGGGCCACGTCCGAATCACGGCGTTCGACGCGGGCGGCCGCGTGCAACTCGCATTCTCCGGGACGCTCGAAGGCGGACGCATGCGTTCCGACCCGAACCGCCAGGTCCTCTATCTGCATACCGGCGAAGCAGGCGCAATCGACCACGGTTGGCTGCAGGAGCTACGGCCCAACTGGGGCGCGCCGTTCGGCCGTGAGTTCTTCCCAGCGCCTCAAGCGCTCGACGCTCTGCCGATCCCAGCAGCGACGACGACGCTCGTGATCGAGCCGACCGGCGCCGAAGCACTGCGCCTCGAGATCCCGCCGGATGCGGCGGACGGCGCGACGACGCTTGCGGCGACGGCGACGATCGTGTCGAACGCCCGCTGACGATACTGCCCCGCGTCGTTGCGCCGAAAATTCGGGCGCGGCTGAAACCAAAACGGGTTGTGGCGGTCTTTGTCTGGC
>JAKLKU010000079.1:284-522 GCA_023150475.1 Planctomycetota bacterium | reverse complement strand
TCGGACCCGCTCCTCCTCGCTGCGGTCCGTGCACACGTGCCCGAGTTCACGCCGCGCAGCGAGCAGACCGTCAATGCAAATGTGAGCAAAGGGCCGGACCTCGGCCTCGGCAAGCTCTCGCCCGAGAACCAGGACAAGCTCCGCGCGATCCTGGAGGACGAGCTGGCGCGCGAGCAGCGCCGCGAGCTGGACGAAAGCACGCCGAACGGTGACGGACCTTCCGCGTGCCAGACGAGCG
>JAKLKU010000079.1:0-274 GCA_023150475.1 Planctomycetota bacterium | reverse complement strand
CGTAGAGCGCGGGATCGCCGAAGACGCGCTCTGCCCCGAGGACTCTTTTCGTCGGGCTGGACTCGAAGCAGAGCGTTGCAAGCGAACCGTCATGGGTTTGCCTTGTCACTGGCGGAGGCCCGCCGTCGCCACGAACGGCGGCGGGTCTCACTTCCTGCACCGATCGGGTCGCAGGGTCATCACGGGGCTCGGCGTTTTCTGCATGGGCGTCGAGCCCCACTTCCATTCCCGCCCGACGCAAGCCTGACGCCATGAAGACGAACACTCCCCGGTC
>JAKLKU010000078.1 GCA_023150475.1 Planctomycetota bacterium | reverse complement strand
GTATCACCTCGAGCTCGCGCGTGACGGTGATCGGATCGTCGTCCGTGATCTCGGCTCGACGAACGGAACGGCGATCGGCGCAGCGCTCGTCGAGCGCGCGCGCGTGCCGCCGAAGACGGTGCTCGTGCTCGGCAAGACTGCGCTCGTCGTCGACGACGGTGAGACCGTCACCGTCGAGATGTACGGCGCCGAAGCGCTCGGCGGGCTCCGCGGGCGCTCACCCGAGATGTTGCGGTTGTTGTCGAAGATCGAGCGCGCCGCGAAGACCGACGCCTCGGTGCTCGTCGTCGGCGAGACGGGCACCGGAAAAGAGGTCATCGCGCACGCGCTGCACGACGCGAGCCCGCGGGCGTCGAAGCCCTTCGAGACCGTCGACTGCGGCGCGTTGTTGCCGACGCTCGTCGCGAGCGAGCTCTTCGGGCACGAGCGCGGTGCGTTCACCGGCGCGGATCGGCAGCACATCGGAGCGTTCGAGCGCGCACACGGCGGGACGATCTTCCTCGACGAGATCGGGGAGCTGCCGAGC
>JAKLKU010000077.1 GCA_023150475.1 Planctomycetota bacterium | reverse complement strand
CTCGAGCGCCGCCTTGTTGCGCACGATCGCCACGCGCGTCTCGAGCTCCGGCACCTGCACATCGGCCACGAGCCCCCACGAGAAGCGCGACACCAGGCGCTCCTCCATTCGCTCGAGGTTCTGCGGGTATTTATCGCTCGTGACGACGATCTGCCGGTCCGACGTGTGGAGCGCGTTGAACGTGTGGAAGAACTCCTCCTGCGTCTGCTCGCGGCCCGCCAAGAATTGGATATCGTCGACGAGCAGCACGTCGCAGCTCGAGCGAAAGCGCGCCCGGAACTCGTCCATTCGATGATGTTGGATCGCGCTGATGAAGTCGTTCGTGAAGCGCTCGGCCGACACGTAGATGATGCGCGCCGACGGGCGCTCCTCGGCGATCCGGTGCGCGATCGCGTGGATCAAATGCGTCTTTCCGAGGCCCGTGCCGCCGCAAATAAAGAGGGGGCTATACCGCCTACCGCCGCCGCCCGCCGCCGCCACCGCCGCCGCGTGGGCGAGCTGATTCGAAGGGCCCACCACGAAGCTTGC
>JAKLKU010000076.1 GCA_023150475.1 Planctomycetota bacterium | reverse complement strand
AGGTACTCGCGGACGGACTGCGTGTCGACGAAGTCGCTCATTGCAGGTACCGCTTGATGAACCCGAGCACGTTCTCGTACCACGCGACGATGTTCTTCGGCTTCAGGATCCAGTGGTTCTCGTCGGGGAACACCAGCAGTTCGCTCGGCACGCCGTGGTACTGCAGCGCTTCGAACAGATTCAATCCTTCGTTGATCGGGCAGCGGTAGTCGAGTTCCCCGTGGATGATCAGCACGGGTGTCTTCCACTGCTTGATGTAGCGGATCGGCGCGTAGCGGTCGAACTTCGCCGGGTCGGCGTACGGATCCTCGCCGCCCATTTCCAGATACCACCACGCCGGATGGTCGGTCGTGCCGGTGAACTGCGCCATCGTCGCGATGCTCGCGTGCGTGATCAGGCACTTGAAGCGCTGCGTCTGCGTCCCTATCCAGTTCGTCATGTAGCCGCCGAAGCTGCCCCCCATCGCCATGATCCGCTTCGGATCGACGTCAGCGCGCTTCTCCAGCGCATCGGTCACGGCCATCAGGTC
>JAKLKU010000075.1 GCA_023150475.1 Planctomycetota bacterium | reverse complement strand
GACGATCTCGACGACATCGCCAACTGCCCCGGCAATCCCGCCTGCGGCGACTGCAACACCAACGGCACGCCCGACGAGTGCGACATCAGCACCGGCGTCAGCCCCGACTGCGGCGGCAACGGCGTGCCCGACGAATGCGAGACCGACTGCAACTGCAACGGCACCGACGACGCGACCGACATCGCCAACGGCTTCTCCGAGGACGCCGACAGCAACGGCGTGCCGGATGAGTGCATCGTGTGGGTGTTCACCGCTGGCGAGTGGAGCAATCCGGCCTACTGGGACCCGCCGGTCGTTCCCGACAACGCCGGGGCCGATACGTACCTGGCCACCATCGGCGGGGCGACCGCCGATGTCACGCTGGACATCGACGCGGAGATCAACGGCCTGGGCGTGCTGAGCAACGCCCGGCTCGACGTGGCCGATGGCAGCCTGACGATCATGCAGTCGGCGGGACTGTTCAACGGCGGAACGATCACGGTCGCCGACGGCCGGTCGGTGTACGCCGGGGCGGACTTCACGCTCAGCGGCAA
>JAKLKU010000074.1 GCA_023150475.1 Planctomycetota bacterium | reverse complement strand
AGCGTGAACTCGTCGTTCTTGAGCTTCTTCTGGATCTTCTTCGCCTCTTTGAGGTCGAAGGCCTGCTGCGTCTTCTCGATGAGCGACATGACGTCGCCCATGCCGAGCACGCGCTGCGCGATGCGGTCGGGGTGGAAGACCTCGAGCGCGTCGAGCTTCTCACCCATACCGGCGAAGTAGATCGGCGCGCCCGTGATCTTGCGGACCGAGAGCGCCGCGCCGCCGCGCGCGTCGCCGTCGAGCTTCGTCATCACGACGCCGTCGATGCCGATCTGGTTCTTGAACTCGGTGGCGACGTTGACGGCGTCCTGGCCGGTCATCGAGTCGACGACGAGCAGCGTGTACTTCGGCGACAGCGCCTCTTTCGCCTCGCGGAGCTCCTCCATCAGCGCGAGGTCGATGTGCAGGCGGCCCGCGGTGTCGACGATCATCACGTCCTGGCCCTGGCGCTCGGCCTGCGCGACGGCCTGCTTCGCGATGTCCGCGACCTTCATCCCGGGCTTCGTGTCGAAGACGTCGACGGAGATCTGCTTC
>JAKLKU010000073.1 GCA_023150475.1 Planctomycetota bacterium | reverse complement strand
ACCAGAAGTCAAGTGGCGCGCAAGTCTTGTTGGGATGGGGTCGGCGTGGCGAGACGCGGTCCAGTTCACACTTCCGCAGTTGGTCGGTATCGTATATAGTAGTCGGCATGAACGCGGAGGTGAGGTGTTATTGACAGAGTTGCGCCACGGGGCCGGCGCCCTAGTTTCGACTGTTGCCTCCATGGTGAGCAACGATGGCCGGTTGGAATGTGACGCAGGTGCACGGGACGGCCGCGCGTACCTGAATCTGCGCGTTGTCGATTCTGACGCGCATGACTTGGAAGCACATGTGCTGGATGCTTCGCGCTAGCGTTGGCTCCACACCTCACTTCGTCCCTCGTAGGGGGTCGTAGTGGCGAAGCGACAGCGTCGATCACCAGAAGTGGTTAATAGCCTGTTGATCGCAATTCTCTCAACGCATCACGCGATAATCGATGAACACGTCCCACTTCGCACATCATGTGACGGACCGCCTGGGATTGGAATTCGGGGGCTGTCTTGCGTTCGCGGAGAATCATCTTTCGCGCGCCATCA
>JAKLKU010000072.1:250-543 GCA_023150475.1 Planctomycetota bacterium | reverse complement strand
TCGCGAGGAGCTTCCGGCCGGCGCGGATGAGCGAGTGGTCCTCGGCGATCGCGCGCGCCTCCGCGTCGTTGCAGACGAGCATGTCGACCCGCTTCAGCACCTCGTTGAGGTCGTCCCAGGTCTCCTGGATCCAGTAGTTCATCGTGTCGAGCACGGTGAAGGCGCCCGGCACCTGGTCGAGCACGTGCGCCTGCGTCCTCGGCGGCGCGTTCGCGAGGAACACGAAGCTGTTCTTGCGGAACGCCGCGGGCACGGCCGGCTGGTAGCCGTCGAGGACGTTCAGGTGCGTGGCC
>JAKLKU010000072.1:0-240 GCA_023150475.1 Planctomycetota bacterium | reverse complement strand
GCCCGCGTAGCGGCCGGCCCAGCGGAAGGTCTTCCCCGGCCGCACGTCGAGGCCCGTGAGGTCGACCCCGCACTCCTCGAGGAGCTTCCTGTGCTCGTGCTTGAAGTCCTCGCCGACGACGCCGACGAGCCGCACGGGGCCGAAGAACGACGCGCCGACCGCGAAGTAGGTGGCGGCGCCGCCGAGGATGTCCTCGACGCGCCCCGACGGCGTCTCGACGGTGTCGTAGGCGAGCGCGCC
>JAKLKU010000071.1 GCA_023150475.1 Planctomycetota bacterium | reverse complement strand
CCGCGGACGCGCAGCCCCACCTCGGTCGCGTGCGCGTCGGCATCGGCTTCGAGAGCGCGCGTGCGGCGATGCGCCAGCGCGTCACGGGCGCGCTCGTCCTCGCGATGTCGATCGCGCTGCTCGCGACGATCGCGGCCGGTCTCGCGGCCGCGCGCCTCGTGCGTCCGCTGATCGCGCTGCAGGACGCGACGGCGCGCGTCGCGCGTGGTCAGCTCGACGAGCGCGTCGCCGTCTCGGGCACCTCGGAGCTCCGCACGCTCGCGCAGACGTTCAACGAGATGGCGGCGAACCTCCAGACGACGCTCGCGGAGCGCTTCCGCGCGGAGGCAGAGCTCGAGCGAGCGCGCAACCACGCCCTCGAGGCGTCGAGCGCGAAGAGCCGGTTCCTCGCGAACATGAGCCACGAGATCCGCACGCCGATGAACGGCGTGATCGCGATGGTCGGGCTGTTGCGCGAGACCAAGCTCGACGACGAGCAACGGGAGTTCGTCGAGACCGTCCACGTCTCGGCGACGCACCTGCTGTCGTTGATCAACGACATCCTCGAC
>JAKLKU010000070.1 GCA_023150475.1 Planctomycetota bacterium | reverse complement strand
CCGATCGCAGCAGCGACCGGCCCCGAGGAAGACGTGTCGAGCTCGCGCTCGACCTAGCGCGGATTAGTAGCGACGATCGCGGCCACCGCCGCCACCGCCAAAGCCACGGCCGCCACCGCCGCCGCCACCGCCGAAGCCACGGCCGCCACCACCGCCGCCGCCGCCGAAGCCGCGACCACCGCCGCCACCGGCGGGCTTCGCTTGCGCTTCGTTGACGCGCAGACGACGGCCGTCGAGCTCGAAGCCATCGAGCTTCGCGATCGCGGCTTGCGCTTCTTGGTCGGAGCCGAGCGTCACGAAGCCGAAGCCACGCGGACGACCGGTTTCACGGTCCGACATCAGAGCGAGATCCTTCACCGTCCAGCCTTCTGCTTCGAAGACTTCGCGCAGACCGGCCTCGGTCGTGTTGAAGGAGAGATTGCCAACGTACAGTTTCGAACCCATCGGATTGCCTTTCTCTGCGTGCTCGCTCCAGTGGCCAATCCATCGGGGGAGGCATGCAACGGACTCCAAAAGGGGCTCGGAAAGCTAACGATCAGTCAAGCTCCGGCG
>JAKLKU010000006.1 GCA_023150475.1 Planctomycetota bacterium | reverse complement strand
GAGGGGCAGTCGGGACGGGGGCAAAACTTCGGGTGAAAGTGCATCGGCGGTCTCCAGAAAAACTCCGTACGCCAGACGAAGACCGCCACAACCCGTTTTGGTTTCAGCCGCACTCAGATTTTCGGCGCAACGACGCGGGGCAGTATCCCTTTCGACGCGGCTCTTCGGCACCGCGAGATCTGCGACCGAGCTGCAACTTCGAGAGCACTCGAAGGGCGAACGTTCATGCCCGGAGTGACGACCATCCGTCACACGGGATTCGCTCGATTCACTCATTTTCAGGGAGTCCATCATCATGAAGCTCGGTTGGTTGTCCGCGTTCGCCGCACTCGTGTTCGGTTCGGTCTTGGTCGCAGTCAGCGCTTCGGCGAGTACCGCGACGGCGGCCGACTCCTCGGTCAGCGCCGGCGAATCGAACCCGCTGCGTCCTCGAGCTCTCGTCTCGTTGGATCGCATGGACCCGTTCGCGCCCGAGACCGAGGCTTTCGTCGAGCGCATGTTGAGCTCGACGGGCGAGTTCGTCTCGTTTGCGATCACGCACTCGGAAGACGAACACGCGGTCGCGGACGACGGCGACGGCGACGCGGGTGATGCGATCGCCGTGAAGTGCGGCGAGGGCGTCGGAGTCGTCACGCCGAAGAACGGCGTCAGCGGTCAAGGTTGGGGCGCGACGGCGGGCGCGGCGTACCTGGCCGCGTTCGACGACTGCAACGACAAGCTGTGGGCGTTCAGCAAGGTGAAGTGCCCGCCGTGCCCGGTTCCCGGGCAATGCGTCCCGTTCATCAGCGTGCTGACCGGCTACAAGGTCACGTCGTTGACCCAATCGACCGACGGCACGTGGCACGCCGTCGTCACGGCGTACGGCGCGTACATCGCCGGTTGCACCGACTGCCCGCTTTGATCGTCCGGCAAGCCGACGCACCGCGCTCGCCAAGACACCGCGCGCAACCTTTCGACGATCGAAGGGTTGCGCGCGTTCGTTTGCGGGCGGTGCGCTCGCTGCGGCGCGGCTAGCGCTGGTCGCCGAGCGCTTTCTTGAACAGCGAACCGAGGTTGGTCTTCACTTCGGCGTTCGACGTCTTCTGGATCACTTCGTCGATCACGGAGCCCTCGACCGAATCGTCGGAACCGAGCAAGGCGCCGCGTTCGTCGAGGCGCGAGAGTGCGATGCGCTTCTGGCGCGGGTCGACGCTGACCACGCGCACGGAGAGCGATTCGCCGGGTTTCACGGCATCTTGCGGACGCCGCACCCGTTCCTTGCCCATCTGGCTGACGTGGAGCAGACCCTCGATGCCGGGGAAGAGCTCGATGAACGCGCCGAATTCCATCAGGCGTACGACACGGCCGGTGATCAGCAGCCCGGGCGCGACGCGGTTGCCGACTTCGTCCCACGGGTCGGCTTCGAGCTCCTTCATCGACAGCGCGATGCGGCGGCCGCCTTCTTCGATCTTCTGGATCTTGGCCTTCACCTGCTGGCCGACGTGCACGAAGTCTGCGGGGTTCTCGACACGCTTGCGCGAGATCGCCGACACGTGGACGAGTCCCTCGATTCCGCCGAGATCGACGAAGCAGCCGAACGGTTCGACGCGCGTCACCTTGCCTTGGATGATCTGGCCGACCGCGAGACCGCCGACGGTCGCCGCGCGCGACGCTTCGCGTTCCTTCGCGAGCACCGAGCGGCGCGACACGAGCACGCGCTTCTTGTCGACGTCGACTTCGAGCACTTCGACTTCGAGGTTCTGCCCGATGAACTGCGCCAGGTTCTCGACTCGTTCGAGCGAGACGTGCGACGCCGGCATGAACGCCTTGAGCGGACCGATCGCGAGCTCGAGGCCGCCGGTGTTCTGACCGCTGACCCGTGCTTTCACGAGCGAACCGGGCTCGAGCTCGTTCCACGCGGCGAGCGCCTTCGCTTCACGACGCGAGAGCTTCCAGAGTCCGTCCTCTTGGCCGTGCGCGGTGAACTCGTAGACGTCGCCGACCTTCGGCGTTTCGTCGAACTCGACGAGCGCGATGACGCCCTGAGCGCGAGGGCCGAGCTCCACGATCACGTCCTTGCCGCTGATCCCCGCGACGGTGCCCTTCCAAAACGTCGGCCCGCGTCCGCGGCCTTTCGCGCCCGGAGCGCCGACGGCTTGGGCCGCGCGCCCGTGCTCGTCGAGGTCTTGGAGGTTGACGCCTTCGAGGGCGGATTCGATCTCGTGGTTCAGGTCGTCTGACGGTTTCGCCATGGGTCGGTCGGGTTCGAGGGGCGGAACATCGTATGGGGGGGCAGCGCGGCGCGCCAGGTCGGCGCTGCAGAGGCGTCGCAGAGGCGCCGGAGGAATCACGGCCTCGCACCCCCGGATGGAGATTACGAGTGTCCGAACTTGAAGGTCTCGAACCTGCCGTTGGGATGGGGGCCATGTCCGCCCGCGCTCCGCTCCCCGTCGCAGTCGTCGGCGCCACTGGCGTCGTCGGCCAGCGCTTCGTCGCGCGCCTCACGCGCCATCCGTGGTTCTCCGTCGTCGCTCTCGCGGCGAGCGAGCAGAACTCGGGCAAACGTTACGACGAAGCGTGCGCGTGGCGACTCCCGGAAGCCACGCACGGTCCGGCTTGGGGCGGGCTCGGCGGCGAACGGCTCGTGCGAGCGGATCCGGACGAGCTCGCGGCGCGTGGCGTCGCGCTCGTCTTCTCCGCGCTCGACACTCAACCGGCCTCGGTCCTCGAGCCGCGCTTCGCCGCGGCCGGCATGTGGGTCTTCTCGAACGCGAGCGCGTTCCGCATGGCGGATGACGTGCCGCTGCTCCTGCCCGAAGTGAACGCCGCGCACATCGGGCTCGTGCGGGCGCAGCAGACGAAACGCGGC
The DNA here is from genome assembly GCA_023150475.1 of Planctomycetota bacterium. Taxonomy (GTDB): domain Bacteria; phylum Planctomycetota; class UBA1135; order UBA1135; genus JACRIN01. Next base: position 309,221 of record JAKLKU010000006.1, on the reverse strand, counting down.
ACGCGCGGCGCGATCGTGTGCAACCCGAATTGCACGGCGACCGTGCTGACGCTCGCGCTCGCGCCGCTCGTCCGTCGCTTCGGATTGAAGCGCGTGCTGGTCACGAGTTTCCAGGCCGTTTCGGGCGCCGGTTATCCGGGCGTGGCGAGCCTCGACATCGTCGGCAACGTCCTGCCGTTCATCCGCAACGAGGAGGAGAAGCTCGCCGAAGAACCGGCGAAGATGCTCGGCGCGTTGATCGGCGACGTCGTCCGGCCCGCGGAGTTCGTCGTCTCGGCGGCGTGCCATCGCGTGCCGGTGCTCGACGGACACACGTTGTCGATCTCGGTCGAACTCGCCACGGACGCGAAGCTCGAGGACGTGCGCCAGGCGTTCGACGGCTTCGAAAGCGCGATCGCGGAACTCGGTCTGCCGAGCGCGCCGTCGCGGGCGCTCGTCGTCCACGACGCGGCCGATCGGCCTCAAGTGCGGCTCGACGTCGAGAGCGACCGCGGGATGCAGGTGCACGTCGGTCGCCTGCGCGCGTGCAGCGTGCTCGGTTTCAAGTTCACCGCGCTCGGACACAACGCGGAACGCGGCGCCGCAGGCGCCTCGGTGCTCGATGCGGAGCTCGCGCACGCGAGCGGAGTGCTCGGCGCATGACACGCGTCCTCAAGTTCGGCGGAACCTCCGTCGCCACGCCGGAGCGCATGCGACAAGTCGCCGCGCTGGCGCGAGCCGCGCTCGATGCTTCACCGCTCGTCGTGTTGTCGGCGACGGCACAGACCACCGATCGACTGCACGCGGCGGCGCGCGCCGCGGAACGCAACGACGGGCGCGACGCCGAAGCGGCGGTGCACGAGATCGTTGCGCGACACGACGAACTCGTGCGCGGACTCTTCGGCGACGCGGTGCCGCGCTCGCTCTCCGACGCACTCGACGAGGAACTCTCGGCGCTCGGGCGGAAGCTCGAAGGCGTGCGGCTGCTGGGAGAGCTTTCGCCGCGCTCGCTCGACTCGATCGTGTCGACGGGCGAGTTCCTGTCGACGCGCATCTTCGCCGCGTGGCTCGCGCGCGAGGAGCTCGACGGCGAGTGGTTCGACGTCAGGCGCGTGTTGCGCACCGATCCACGCCATGGCGAGGCGGAGCCCGACGCAGCCGCGATCCGCGAGCTCTGCCGCCGCGAACTCGCCGAGCGCCTCGCGCCTCGCCGGATCGTCGTCACCCAGGGTTATGTCGGCGCGACGTCTGGCGGCGCGACGACGACGCTCGGCCGCGGCGGCAGCGATTGGTCGGCGGCGTTGCTCGGCGCCGCGCTCGACGCCGACGAAGTGCAGATCTGGACCGACGTCGAAGGCGTGTTCACCGCCGATCCGCGGATCGTGCCCGAGGCGCGGTCGATTCCGGAATTGTCGTTCGCGGAGGCCGCGGAGCTCGCCGCGTTCGGCGCCAAGGTGCTGCACCCGAAGACGATCCAACCGGCCGTCGAACGCCGGATCCCGGTCACCGTGAGACACACGGCGCGGCCCGACGGCCGGTTCACGACGATTCGCGCGGAAGCGACCAGTGGGCGACCGCTGGCTGCGCTCGCGAGCCGCTCGCCGGTGACGCTCGTGACGCTCTCGTCCACGCGCATGCTCGACCAGGCGGGGTTCCTGGCGCGGGTGTTCGAGGTGTTCGGTCGCCACGGCGCGTCGATCGACGTCATCGCGACGGCGGAGGTCAGCGTGTCGTTGACCGTCGAAGCCGACGCGCCGCTCGAGCGCTTGCGTGCGGAGCTCGAGCCGTTCGCGCGCTTCGACGTCGTGCCCGAGCGCGCGATCGTCGCGATCGTCGGCGAACGACTGAAGCGCACGCGCGGGGCGGCCGCGAAGGTCCTCGCCGCGGCGGGCGACTGCCACGTCGAGTTGATCTCGATGGGCGCGAACGAGATCAACCTGAGCCTCGTCGTCGCCCGCGACGACGAACGGGAGCTCGTGAAGCGCTTGCACGCCGCGCTGCTCGGTCCGCCCGGGGGCTGACCCAAGGCGGACGGCGGTCTGCCGCTGGCCGGCGGAGTTCGGCGCAGGGCCACGCGTGTCGGCAACCCTTTCCCGACGGTGCGAGGCGCGCGAGCCTCGCGTAGCCTGGACGTTCCATGAAACCCTTCACGCCGATGCTCGTCGCGAGTCTCTGCGCCGCGTTCCCGACGAGGGGGTTCGCGCAAGCGCCGTTCACCGAACTCGTCAGTGCCGACACGCTGGGTCAAGTCGCGAACGGCGACAGTTGGCGACCCGACGGGTCGCTCGACCTGCGTTTCGTCGTGTGGGGGAGCAAAGCGTCGAACCTGGTCACGAACGACACGAACGGCGTGGTCGACGTCTTCCTCCGCGACCGTACGAGCGGCACGACGACGCGCATGAGCGAGGTCCCCGGCGGCGTCGAAGCGAACGGTGCGAGCCAGTTGCCGAAAGTGTCGGGCGCGGGCCGCTACGTGGCGTTCATGTCGCTCGCGTCGAACCTCGGCGCGAGCGACGTCAACGGCACCTGGGACGTGTACCTCGTCGATCGCTCGAACACGACGATCGTGCGCTCGTCGGTGGCGCTCGGCGGCGGCGAGACGGACGGCACGAGCTTCGCGAACGGCTTCAGCGGCGACGAACGTTGGATGGCGATCTCGAGCCTCGCCACGAATCTGGTCGCGAACGACACCAACGCGGCGCGCGACCTCTTCGTGCGCGACTTGGTGACGGGCGGCCCGTGGGTCCGCGTCAGCACCGACGCGCTCGGCAACGAAGGCGACGGACCGACGATCCGTTCGACGTTCTCGCACGACGGCCGATTCATCGCGTTCGAGAGTTGGGCCGCGAATCTGGTCGTCGGCGACACCAACGGCGAGATGGACGTCTTCGTGCGCGACCTCACCACCGGCGTCGTGACGCGCGAGAGCGTCGGCAACGGCGGCGTCGAGAGCGACGGCATCAGCGACGGGCCGTGGATCTCCGGTGACGGGCGTTGGGTCGGCTTCGCGAGCTACGCGACCAACTTCGTCGCGGGCGACCTGAACAACGCGTCGGAAGTGTTCGTGCGCGACCGCGAACTCGGCGTGACGAACCTGATCAGCGCGCCGCTCTCGGGCGCCGTGCCGAACCTCGACAGCCATTTGCCGGGCCTCTCGTTCGACGGCCGGTTCGTCAGCTTCAACAGCATGGCGAGCGATCTGATCGTCGGTGACACGAACGGCGTCGGCGACATCTTCCTCGCGGACCGCGCGACCGGCGTGATCACGCGCGTGTCGCTCGCGCCGCCGACGCTTGGCGGAGGCGAGGGCGACGGGCTCTCGATCTTCCCGGTCCTCTCGCGCACCGGCGACTCGGTCGTGTACGAAAGCTCGGCGACGACCTTCGCGCCGGCGGACGCGAACGGCGTGCGCGACGTGTTCGTGTCGAGCGCGGCGGCGCCGTGCGAGCCGGTGACGCGCTACTGCACGGCGAAGACGAATTCGCAGGGCTGCACGCCGACGATCGGTTTCGACGGCTGGCCGAGCGTCGCGAACACGGCGCCGTTCACTCTGCGCGCGGCTCAAGTGCAGAACCAGAAGGCCGGACTGCTGCTCTACTCCGTCACGGGGCCTTCGGGCGTGAGTTTCGGCGGCGGCACGTTGTGCTGCCAAGCGCCGATCAAGCGGACGAACGTGCAACTCTCCGGCGGCTCGCTGCCGCCGACGAACGATTGTTCCGGCGCGTTCGGCTTCGACTTCAACGCCCACGCGGCGAGCGGCGCGGATCCGGCGCTGGTCCTCGGCGCGCGAGTCTGGGCCCAGTATTGGGCGCGCGATCCGGGTTTCGCGCCGCCGGACAACGTCAGCTTGACCGACGCGCTCGCGTTCGAACTGTGCTTCTAGACGCGACTCGTCCCTTGCGGCACGTCAAGTGCGGCGCGTGACCTGCGTCGTGCTCGCCTGATCGGTCGGCCACAGCACGATCTCGCCGACGTTGACGTGCGGCGGCCGCGTCAACGCGAACACGATCGCGTCCGCGACGTCGCTCGGCGCGAGCGGCGTCATGCCTTGGTAGACCTTCGCGGCGCGTTCGTGATCGCCGTGGAAGCGCGTGATCGAGAAGTCGGTGAGCACCATGCCCGGATCGACCGTCGTCACGCGCACGTTCTTGCCCGCGAGGTCGACGCGCAACGCTTCGTAGAGCGCGCGCACGGCGAACTTCGACGCGCAGTAGACGTTGCCGCCCGGATAGACCTGCCGGCCGGCGACGCTACCGAGCAGCACCACGTCGCCGCGCCCTCGGCCGATGAGTTTCGGCAGCACCGCGTGCAGGACGTGGAGCACGCCTTTGACGTTGGTGTCGAGCATCTCGTTCCACTCGTCGACGCGACCGTCCGCGATCGAGCCGAGCCCGCGGCCGAGGCCCGCGTTCAGGATCGCGCCGTCGAGGTCGAGCGGGGCGAGTTCCCGTTCGCACGCCGCCGCGTCGCGCACGTCGAGCGCGATCGCGATCGCGCCCGCGAGCTCGCTCGCGAGCTGCGCGAGTCGCTCCTTGCGGCGGGCGGCCAAAACCACGCGTGCGCCTTCCGCCGCCAACGCGCGCGCCGTCGCTTCCCCGATGCCGGCGCTCGCGCCGGTGACCAAGATCCTGCGTGCTTCGAGTCGCTTCATCGCGGTAGTGTAGTCGCGCCGCACCGGGCGGCGGAATGCACGGCATGACCCGGAATGCAGTGCATGACCCGCAACGCAGTGCGTGACCGGGATCGCTGTGTATGAAGATGAACCTCGGCTTCGTGTTCAGTGTGCTCGTCGTGTGCGCGGCGACGGCCGCGTGTCACAGTCCGCGTGTCGAGCGGGCGCAGCCGCGACTCGGCGACGCGGACGCCGCACGAGCGACTGCGCCGCAGGCGGCGACGCTCTACGAACACGGACGCGTGTACGCCGGCGGTCCAGATTGGCAGAGCGCCGACGGATTGTTGGTCGCGGAGGGACGGGTCCTCGGCGTCGGCGGCGCAGACGCGCTGCTCGAACTCGCGAGCGCTCGCGGCGTGACGGAGCTCTCGCGCGTCGATCTCGGCGGCCGCACGGTGTTGCCGGGACTGCACGACGCGCATGGGCATCTCGAAGGCTACGGCGACATGCTCGAAACGGTCGACCTGCGCGGCGCGGCGAGCGTCGACGAGATCGTCGAGCGGGTGGTCGCACGCGCGGCCGAGACGCCGCAGGGGCGCTGGATCCGCGGCCGCGGCTGGGACCAGAACCTCTTCGCGGACCCACGCTTCCCCGAGCACGGCCCGCTCAGCGCGAGGACCAGCGAGCACCCGGTGTTCCTCGAGCGCGTCGACGGTCACGCCGCGTGGGTCAACGCGCGGGCGCTCGCGCTCGCCGGTTTGGAAGGCGATTTGCGCGGTCGCGAGCGTCTGCAAGGCGGCGAAGTGCTGCTCGACGCGGAGGGCCGCGCGACCGGCGTGTTGATCGACACGGCGACCGAACTCGTCGAACGCGTGATCCCACGGCCGACGCTCGACGAACGTTGGGCGCGCGTCGAACGCGCCGCGCGAGCGCTGGTCGGCGAAGGCTTGGTCGCGGTGCACGACATGGGCGTCGATCGTGAGCTCGCCGAGCGCCTCGTCGCGACGCCGCTCCCGCTGCGCGCGTTCGTGTACCGCTGGGCGAACCAAGGGCTCACGAGCGCCGACCGTCCTCGGCGGAGCGCCGGCGTCGCACGCGCGAACGAGATCGTCGGCGCGAAGTTGATGATCGACGGTGCGCTCGGTTCGCGTGGCGCGGCACTGCTCGCCGACTACTCGGACGCCCCGGGAGCGCGCGGACACTTGCTCGTGACCGAAGCGCGGCTCGTCGAACTCGTCCGCGCGTGCAGCGCACTCGGCCTCCAGCCGGCGGTCCACGCGATCGGTGATCGAGGCAATCGAGTCGTGCTCGATGCGTTCGCCGCCGTACCCGCGGTGCGCTCGCTGCGGCCGCGCGTCGAGCACGCGCAGATCGTCGCGCCGGAGGACTGGCGGCGCTTCGCGGAGCTCGGCGCGTTGCCGTCGATGCAGCCGACGCACGCGACGAGCGACATGCCGTGGGCCGAAGCGCGCCTCGGCCGCGACCGCCTCGCCGGCGCGTACGCGTGGCGCAGACTGCCCGCGCGGAGCGTGCCGCTCGCGTTCGGCAGCGACTTCCCGGTCGAACGTCCGAATCCCTTCGAAGGTCTCTACGCCGCGATCACCCGCACGGACGCTCGTGGCGAACCGCCCGGCGGCTGGTTGCCCGACCAGCGCGTGACTCTCGGCGAAGCGCTCGACGCGTTCACGGCAGGCGCTGCGTTCGCCGTCGCGGAGGAGCGGGAGCTCGGGCGTCTCGCTCCCGGCTTCGCGGCCGATTTCGTCGTCGTCGACCGCGATCCGTTCGCCGTCTCGTCGGACGAAGTGCGCGGTACGCGAGTGCTCGCGACCGTCGTCGCCGGCGAATGCGTGTTCGGGACGCTGGAGAGCGCTCGCGCGGCGCGATAGCCTGCCGCGATGGTCCAGATCGAGATCACCTACGAAGGCAGTCTGCGCACGCGCGCCGTCCACGGTCCCTCCGGTGTCGAGCTCGTCACCGATGCGCCGCTCGACAACGGCGGCAAGGCGGAGAGTTTCTCACCGACGGATCTCTGCGCGACGGCGCTCGGCGCGTGCATGTTGACGATCATGGGGCAGGTCGCCGCGCGCCATGGCTGGGACCTCACCGGGACGCGCGTCTCGGTGAAGAAACACATGGTCAAAGAGCCGGTCCGGCGCATCGGGAAGCTCGAAGTCGTGATCCGCGTACCTCGTGATTTCGACGAGCGTGCCCGCACGAGCCTCGAACGTGCGGCGCTGACGTGTCCCGTCCACCAGAGTCTCGATCACGCGATCGAGATCCCGCTCCGCTTCGAGTGGGGCGCCGCCACGAGCGTGTGAGCACCGTCGCGACGCTGGTTTTCGGGAAGTTTTCGAACCGTCGCGGTTCCGTAGCGGCGGTCACCGGTTAGAGAGCCCCGCCGCGCCGTGGCAGGCGCGCGGCCGCTGTGCCGGATGCCCCGCATGCTCCAGATGCTCCGGACGCGCCGGTCACGATCCCCCGAAGCTCCCATGAATCACTTCCTTGCGCTCGTGTTCGTTCTCGCTTCGTCGACGACAGTCGCGCGTTCCGAGCTCACGGTAGGGCTGGCAGTGGTGCCACCGGTCGGGCCGCAGCCCGCTACCGCGACGCGCGCCCCGATTCACGAAGCGACGCGGAACGACGGCGTCGTCGATTTCGCCGCGCTCGCGCAGACGTTCCTCGCGAGCCACGGTCTCGCCGGGAAGACGCAGGCGGACGTCGACTTCGACGCCTTGCTCGACCAGCACTTCGTCCGAGCCGAACTCGGCGTGCTCGACATCCGCTATCCGAAGGTCGACGTCGCCGACAAGACGCGCGTCAAGGAGCTGCAGGACGTCTGTGTCGCCTTGATCGACCTGCAGCTCGAGTGGTTGGAGTGGACGGGCGCGGGGAACGACGCCCAGAAGGCGCTGAAGAAGGATTGGACGGCGTTGCGCAAGGCCGTGGCCGGAGCCCGGCCGCCGGCGTGGACCGCGGCGGGAGTGACGATCCCGAACGACGTGACGGCCGTGCTCGGTCTCAAGGCCGACGCGCTCGAGCTCACGGCGCGCATCGGAGTCGCGGCGCGTTCGGGCGCGGCGTTCGCCGGCAGCGTGGCGCGCACCGAGCCGATCCAGATCGTGTTCACGCCGTCGCGGCGCGAGTTCATCGAGTTCGGCGCCTTCGTCGGCTGGTACGACGAAGCGGCGCGCGGCTCGTTCTGGACGGAGAGCATGCCGGTGTGGGCGGACATGTATTGGCGCGACCGCCAGATCCTGCCGCTCGCGTATGCGCCGGCGAAGGTTTCGCCCGACGACCTCTCGCGCGGCCATGCGATGAACGACCGCGAGGAGACCGGGCTCGTGCAGTACGTCGCACAGCGCGGTATGCACTCGCTCTGCTGGTTCTACTACGGCGATGCGCTCGGACCGGAGTTCGAGTCGGTGCTCGCGCTCGACGTCGTGATCGCGCTCTACGGTGAGAACAACGCGCGCACCGGCACGGCGACGCGCGGCAACACGACGCAGGCTCGTTCGGTGTTCATCCCCGGCGCGCCACTCGACGACGGGTTCCTGCCGAAGAACAACGCCGACAGCCCGTGGCGCGAGACGCTCGGCACGGATCATTTCGTCAAGGTGTTGCGTCGCGCGCAGAAGTCCGCCGAGCGCGACGCGCCGAAGGACGCTCCGGAGAACGGTTCGTTCGAACTGACGAGCGACGACACGGCGAAGCACACGATCGTGTCGGCGCCGTTCCTCGGCGCCGCGGCGCAGGACAAGACGCCGCCGCCCGCGGAGTTCCTGCAGGACTACGCGGAGTTCTATCGCGCGTACAAAGCCTGCTTCGGCTTCTGGCTGCGGACCGAAGGCGCGGCGAAAGGCGGCAAGAAGGCGTCCGCGGAGCTCTTCGCGAAGCTCGGTCGCGAGTTGCTCGCGAAGCCGGAGTTCGAAGCGACGTTCGCGGCGGTGTACGGCGAACCGCTTTCGTCCGCGGATCCGACGAAGCCGACCGTCGAGACGCGCTTCCTAGCCTGGCTCGCGAAGCAGAAGTGAGCCGAAGCCGGCGCCGGACCCCGTGGCGTTGACACGCCCGCCGTGGTCCGATATCCCTCTGCCTGAACTTTGCTGCGAGCTCCGTGGGCTCGTGGACGGCGCCGGGTGCGTCGGGCCAGGAACCGCGGAGTGTGGGGGAACCCGGTGCGAATCCGGGGCTGGCCCGCAACCGTGAGCCCAAGCTGCGCGATCCCGCGACGGAACGCGCGTCGAGGGCAAGTCGGAATGCCCACGCCGCGGCGACTTCGCCTTCGGACGCAAGGAACCCCATGATTCCCGCCCTACGCGCCGTCGCTGGTGCGCGCCGAGCTTGGCTCGGAGGCGCACGCACGTCGGTCGCCGCACGCTTCGCCGCGACGCTGCTCTTGCTCGCCTCGTCGGCGTGCGGTCCGGACACCGAGCCGACCGCTCCGCGTGACTCGCACGCTGCGCGCGCAGCCGAGTCGACGAGTTCCGGTGCCGAGGTGCTTGGCGCCGAGATGACGGGCGCCGAGTCGGCCGGCCGAACCGGCGCAGCGTCCGGGGCGTCCGCACCCGCGCGACAGCTCCCTCGGCGCATCGTCGCGGCGAGCGCGACCGCCGTCGACTTCGTGTGCGCGTTGGTCGAGCCCGAGCGAGTCGTCGGAGTGCCCGAGCAGGCGGTCGACTACTCCGTGTTGCACGCGCGCGCCGACGGCTCGTCCGTTCCTCCGCGCGACGAGTGGGCCCGCGCGAAGCGCTTCTATGCCTACGAGGCCGAGCCGGTGCTCGCGCTCGAGCCCGACCTCGTGCTCGTCGACCCGTATCAGTCGCGCGACACGACGGCGCGGCTGCGCGAAGCGGGCGTCGACGTGCTCGAACTCCCCGAGGTGCGCGACGTCGCAGGCGCGATCCGTGCGCTGCGCTCGGTCGCCGAACGGGTCGGCGCGACCGAACGTGCGGCGACGCTCTGCGCCGACCTCGAGCGGCGCATCGCGGCGCTCGCAGCGACGCGGGCGCGGCGCGCCAGCGTGCGCGCGTTGTGCTACTCGAACTTCGGCTCGCAAGGTTGGACCGCCGGCGCGGACACCACGATCGCGGAAGTCATGCGCCTCGCCGGTTTGCGCAACCTCGCGGCCGAGGCCGGCCGGGTCGGGCACGGCACGATCGCGTTCGAGGAACTGCTGGGCTTGGATCCCGACCTCGTGATCGTCAGTGCGCCGCTCTCGACGCCCGCCGGGAGCGCAGGCGATCGTGGTGGCGCGTCGGAGGCGATCCTGCTCACCGAGCCGACGCTCGCGTCGCTGCGTGCGGTGCGCGAGAAGCGCGTGCTCGTGTTGCCCGCGTGGCTCTTCGCGACTGGCTCGCACGAAATGGTGCCGGCCGCGGAGGAACTCGCGAGCGCGGTCGATCGATTGCTCGCCCGCCAAGGTGAGGAGACCGGCAGCGCGGAGACCGGCGGCCCTGAGACTCGCCAGTCGAGGGGCGGCCATTGAGCGCGGCAGCGACTGGCGAGGCGCCGCGGCGCCACGCTTCGCGAGCGCGCAGCGGACGCTTCGCGTTCGTTTTCGGCGTGCTGCTCCTCGCGCTCTTCTTCGGTTCGGTGTGCCTCGGCCCGACGGTGCGTTTCTCCGTCGGCGAAGCGTGGCGCGGCTTGCTCGCGTTGGTCGACTTCGGCCCGGACCTCGAAAGTGCGAGTCGCCAATCGATCCTCGAGCTGCGGGTGTGGCGGGCGCTCGTGACGATCGGCGTCGGCGCGGCGCTCGCGCTTTCCGGCGGTTTCATCCAGGGCCTCTTCCAGAACGGACTCGCTTCGCCGTCGCTGATCGGCGTGACCGGAGGCGCGGCGCTCGGCGCCGCCGTCGCGGTGCTGATCGTCGGTGGGTACGCGCCGAGGCTCGTGCTCGAGCACGTCGGCTCGAACGCGTATCTGATCCCTGCCTTCGGCTTCGCCGGCGCGTTCGCGACGACGGCGCTCGTCGTCTACCTCTCGGGCGGCGGCGGCCGCACGTCGGTCACGGCGCTGTTGCTGACCGGGATCGCGGTCAACATGTGCGTCGCGGGCCTGTTCGCGGCGATCCAGTCGCTGACGTTGAAGGATTGGGAGGTCAGCCGCGCGATCCTCGCGTGGACGTTCGGCACGCTCGACGACCGCAGCGGCTACCACGCCGCGATCGTGTTCGCCGGGCTCGCGCTCGCCGCGGCCTGCATTCCGTTCACGGCGCTCGAGCTCGATCTCTTGAAAGGCGGCGAAGCCGACGCGCAGTCGCTCGGCGTCAACGTCGGCAAGCTCAAGTGGCTCGCGATCTTCGCCGCCGCCGTGTCGGCGTCGTCGGCGGTCGCCGTCGCCGGACAGATCGCCTTCGTCGGGTTGGTGGTGCCGCACCTCGTGCGGCTCGCGATCGGCGGGACGCACGGAGTCCTGCTCTGGCTCTCGTTGCTCGGAGGCGGCGTGTTCCTGCTCGGCGCCGAATTCCTGCAGCGCTGGTGGCTCGGCGAAGCCGCGTTGCAGCCCGGAGTCGTCATGTCGTTGATCGGCGGCCCATTCTTCCTGATGCTCTTGATCCGCGAGCGGCGCGAGGTCGGCCAATGGTGAACCGACTCATCGCGCGCGACGTCGCGTACGAGTACCAGAACGGCGTGCGAGCGTTGGATGGTGCCGCGCTCGAACTCGAGCGCGGCGAGCTCGTCGCGGTCATCGGACCGAACGGTTCCGGCAAGAGCACGCTCCTCCGTTGCCTCGCGGGTTTGATCGAGCCGTCCTCCGGCACGGTCGAAGTCGACGGCGAGGCCGTCGTTCGGCTCCCGCCGCGTGAACGCGCCTGCCGCATCGCCGTGGTGCCTCAGTTCCTGCCGAAGCTGCTCGACGTGCGCGTCGAGGACTTCGTGCTCGGTGGCCGTTACGCGCACATGGGGCGTTGGCGGACCGCGCAGAAGCAGGATCGGGCGATCGTGCGCGCGGCGCTCGAACGCTGCGATTCGCTCGACGTCGCCGAGCGGCGCATGAGCGAGCTCTCCGGCGGCCAGCGCCAACGTGTGCTCGTCGCGCGCGCGATCGCGCAGGCGGCGGGCGTGTTGCTGGTCGACGAACCGACGAACTCGCTCGACCCGGAGCACCAACTCGCGGTCTTCCGTTCGCTCGCCGAACTCGTCCGCGGCGGACGCGCCGCACTCGTCGTGACGCACGACCTCAACTTGGCGAGTCAATTCGCCACCCGGGCGATCGTGATGCAGTCGGGCAAGACGATCGACAGTGGACCGGTCGACCGAGTGTTGACGAGGGCCGTGCTCGAGCCCGTCTACGGTCCGCACCTGCACTTCGGCCGGTTCGCGAACGGTCGGCCGATCGTCGTGCCCTGGGACGCGACGAGCTGAGCCTTGCATCCGGCACGCGGCGTGCGATCCTGCCGCGCGTCGTGCAATCCGACCAAGAACCGCGGTTCACCGGCCGAGCGCTCGCTCTGTGGACCGGCTTGTTCGTGCTCGCGCGCGGTTGGCTCGTGCTCGAACTCGCGGACGTCTTCCTCTACGGAGAGGAGTACGCGAAAGGCGCGGCGGGCAAGGCGCTGCTCGATCGGCTGCCGCTCGCGCATTGGCAGCTCGCGTACCACCCCTACGAAGGCGGTGGGTTCGTCACGAGTCACTTGAACGCGCTCGCCTTCGCGGCATTGGGCCCGAGCCTGCTCGCGCAGAAGGTCGTCGCGCTCGCGTTCGGACTCGCGACGCTCTGGGTCGGCATCCGCGCGGTCACTCGTTGGTTCGGCGCGTCGGCGGCGCACGCGTTCGCGGCGCTCTACGTCTTCGCGCCGGCGAGCGTGCAGAAGCTCTCGCTGCTCAACCTCGGCATCCACTACCAGGCGCTCGTCTTCTCGCTGCTCGTCTGGCACACCGCGTTGCTCGTCGGCACGGCGACGCCGGCTCGGCGCAGCGCTTGGCTGCGCTACGGGCTCGCGTGCGGCTTCGGCTTCTTCTTCTCGTACCAGTGCGCGCTGACGATCGCCCCGACCGCGGTCTGGCTCGCGTGGACACGTCGCAAGGAGCTCACGAGTGCCGTGCTGCCGACGCTCGCCGGCGTCGCGCTCGGCGCGTTGCCGCTCGGCTACATGGCGTGGCACACCGGCGGCGGCGTGTTCGACATCCACGGTGCGGAAGTCGCCGGTGCCGACGACGACCTGCCGAAGGCGGAGATCGTGCGCAGCTTCTTCGCGAGCTTGCTCGAGAACCGCGGCGTCGGCGGCTGGATCGGACTCTTCGCATTGCCCGTGGCTGCCTGCGCGGGTGTGTGGGCGTGGCTCCGCGCGCACGGGGCGGCCAAGCCCGCGCACGGGGCGGCCAAGCCCGCGATAGGAGCGGCCAAGCCCGCGCTCGGGCTCGTGCTGGTCGCGTTCGTGCTGTTCCTCACGACCTACCTCGGCTCGACCTTCGCCGTCGGCGACGTCTACCACTACTTCCGCTTGAATCGGCTCTGTCCGGCGTGGCTCGCGCTGGTCCTCTGCGCGGCGGCGGGCTGTGCCGCGGCGACGACGAGCGTCCTGCGCCGGCGGGTCGCGATGCTGGCGATCGGCGTCGCCGTCGGTTGCGGCGCGTACGACGTGGTCCACGAGGCGCGGGCCGGCGCGGGCGGCACGCTCGGCGTGCGCGTCGAGATGTTGCGGCGCTTCAAGGGCTACGACTACCGCTACTGGCTCGGCCAAGTGTTGCCGAGGATCGACGCGGAGCGCGTCGAGAAGGCACGCATCGCGCTCGCCTTCCGCGAGGACGCGGGCACGTGGCTCGCCGCCGCGGTCGGCGAACAGGTCTGGCTCGATTTCGAAGGTTCGATCGACGACGCGATCCTCGAAGCGCGCACGGTCACGCCGAACGGCGAACTGTTGCTCGGCTTCGGAGCGCTGCAGAAGCGCAAGCTCGGCGGCAAACTGCGCGACCGCGTCGAGTGGGCGCTCGCTCGGCCGCCCGAGGACCGCGAGCTCCTGCTCGAGGCGCTCGGGCGATTCGGCTCGCGCTTCCTTTCCGCGGAGGACCGCGTGATCGCGGAGCTCGAGGAACTGCGCGGAGTCGCCGCGCCCGCGGCGCTGTGGCGCGGGTTCGGCTGGCGCATCTTCGAGGCGCTGGGGGACGAGGATCCGCGGCTCGCGGCGTACTGGGAGCCGATGCGTCCGCCGCTTTGGGCGCGGCGCTCGCGTGCGAAGGAGTTCGTGCGCCCGTTCGACCCCGAGGTGCAGGAGGCGCTGCTCGCGGGCTACGACGCCGCGCGCGCGGCGCACCTCCTGAAGTGAGGCTCGGGTCTGAAGGGAAGCCGTGATCCGAAGTGCAGCGCCGAAACGGCGCGAGCCGCGCCTTGGGACGCGGCTCGCAAGTTTCGGTTCGCGTGGTTCGCGGCGATCTACTTGGTGTTGACCTGCGGCACTTGGAGCGCGACGACGTCGCGCGAGTCGCGGCCGGCGTAGACGTGCGCCCAGTCGGACTGCTGCACGCGCTTCATGAACGCCTTGCGGCGCTTGCGCACTTCGAGCCAGTCGCCGATCAGCACCGGGTGCTTGATCATCGCGGTGAGGCGTTCCCACTTGCGCTGGAGCTTGGTGCCGAGCTTCGACATCTCCTTCGCGTGCACTTTGAGCAACTGCTCGCGTTCCGCGTGCAGTTCACCGTGCGAGAACGTCGGGTGCTTGAACGTCTCGGTCGAGTGCCAGTAGTGGAATTCGATGTCCGCGACGTCCTTCAAGAGGTGCGGCTTCAACTGCTCGTACACCTCGGTGCCGGGGATCGGCTGGAGCACCGAGACGCAGATCGCGTTCGGCCGCGCCTTCTTGACGATCTCCTCGGTCAGGCGGTGGTCCTTGTGCTTCTCGTTCGGGAAGCCGTAGAGGATGAAGAACTTGAAGTACATCCCGACTTCGCGGTTCAGGCGCGCGCCGTTCTGGATCTTCTCGGGCGTCAAGCCCTTCTTCATCGTGACGAGCACGTCGGGCGAACCGGACTCGAGGCCGTAGTAGACCTTCACGCAGCCGGCCTTGCGCATCCAGCGCAGCATCTCGAAGTCCATCGTGTCGAGACGCGACTCGCAGATCCACTCGAAGTAGAGGCCGCGGCGCACGATCTCCTGGCAGATCGCGATCACGCGCTTGCGTTGGATCGTGAAGAGGTCGTCGAAGAGGACGAGCTGCGGCGGGTTGTACTTCTTGATCAGGAACTCCATGAGGTCCACCGTCTTCTCGGGGCTCATGGCGCGGTACTGGCGCGGCGTCATCTCCGCGTCGCAGAACGTGCACGCGTACGGGCAGCCGCGGCTCGTGATCAACGTCACGCCCGGGTTGACCATCAAGCGCATGTACTTCGGGATGTCGTACAGGTGGTACGCGGGGTACGGCAGCGGATCGATCTTCTTGACCAGCGGACGGCGCGGGTTCGCGACCATCTCGCCGTTCTTCATGTACGTGATGCCGAGGATGTCGCCCCACTTCTCGGGGTTCTTGTACGCGGCGAGGATCTCGGGCAACGTCTCGTCGCCTTCGCCTTGCACGCAGATGTCGGCGGCGCCGGCGTTCAGGAAGAACTCGGGGTTCGTCGTCGGGTGGGGGCCGCCCATCACGACGAAGCGACCGATCTCGTCGCGAGCGATCTTGCCGAGCTCGCGCGCGCGCCGCGCGTTCGGCGTCAGCGAGGAGATGCCGACGACGTCGGCCCATTCCATGCCGGCTTTGATCTCCGGGAGCTCGTCGATCGAGTCGTCGAAGAGCTTGACCGTGTGGCCGAGGTTCTCGAGCTCCGCGGCAAGGATCGCGATCCCGAGCGGCGGGTAGATCTCGTCACGGGCGAGTTCGCCCTTCACGGCTTTGTCGTCGGAGAAGATCGCGGCGGCCTTCTCGCGGATGGCTTGCGACTTGGCGTAGATCAGAACGACTTTCATGGAGGTGCTGGTGGCTAGGCTGCAGACCCGGTTGGCGCCGCCGCCGCCTTCCGCGGGTCGGAGGGGCGGTCGTAGCGGACGTCCGGAAAGGATACCCCTCAAGGCAAGGAGAAAGCCCTTCCCGGGCTCGTGGGCGGCGACCGGGAGGAGTCTACCGTGAACGGGAACCTCGGCAAGCCGGAAAGCCACGGGCGGCTCGGCCGCGCCCCTCGTCCGTTCACGAACGTGCAGTGCGGACCGACCGGGCAAGCTGCATCGACCTAGGGCCGCGGGAGCCACGCCACGCGTGCGCGGCACCGCAGCGACGTGGCAGCGAACTGGCGCCGATTCTCGGCGTCGGAGGTCGCGTTCGGGCCGCCGGCGGCGCAGCCACGCTCGTTTGGGCACTCCATCGCGCGATCGGCCGCGCGATCGGCCGCGCGATCGGCCGCGCGATCGGCCGCGCGATCGGCCGCGCGATCGGCCGCGCGGGCCGGGCCAAATCGATGGAATGCACCGAAGGGCGCGCTGCTCCGCGCGGACGGCGCGCTGCGAGCGCCGCGAGCGGGCTGGCCCGCACCGTTGGCCCGAACGGGAGCGCCGCCTAGACTGCGCGCGTGGCAGCGAAAGAGAAGCAGGCGGCGGCGGAGGAGACCTTCGATGCGCGGCTCGCGAAGCTCGAGGCCCTGGTCGCCGAGCTCGAACGCGGCGACCTCGGGCTCGAAGCGTCGCTCGAGCGCTACCAGCAGGGGATCGAGCTCCTGCGCCAGTGCCATGGCGTGCTCGCCGCGCACAAGCGTCAGGTCCAGGAGCTCGCGGCGGGTGCCGAGGACGCACTGAAGCCGTACGCCGGCGATCCGGACGCGCGGGCCTGACGTGGCGCCGCGAGAACTCGAACTCTGGCTCGCGCACGCCCGCGGGTTCGCCGAGCGCGCGCTCGCGCTGCATTTCCCGCGCTGCGCGCCTTCGTCGAGCCCGCTCGCCGAAGCCGTGCGGTACGCGCTCTTCGCGCCCGGCAAGCGTCTGCGGCCCAGTTTGGTGCTGCTCCTCTGCGAGGGTCTCGGCGGGGATCCCGAGCGCGCGCTCGCGCCGGCGGCGGCGGTCGAAATGCTGCACACGTACAGTCTCGTGCACGACGATCTGCCGTGCATGGACGACGACGCGCTGCGCCGCGGCCAGCCGACTTGCCACGTCGTGTTCGGCGAAGCGCTCGCGCTGCTCGCCGGCGACGCGCTGCTGACCGCGGCGTTCGAGACGCTGGCGTCCGCTCCGGCCGAACAAGCGCAGGCGAGCGTTGCCGTGCTCGCGCGCGCGGCCGGGCCGGAGGGCATGGTGCTCGGGCAAGTGCTCGACCTTTCGCTCGCGAAGAGTGCGAGCGAACGCGACGTGCTCGCGATGCACGCGCTGAAGACCGGAGCGCTGATCCGCGCGTCGTGTGAACTCGGCGCGCTCGCGGCGGGCGCATGGGGGCCCGAGCGGGCACGGGCGGCGGAGTTCGGAGCGGCGCTCGGCGTGCTGTTCCAAGCCGTCGACGACATCCTCGACGTGGTCGGTGCCCGGGAGGAACTCGGCAAGACGCCCGGGAAAGACGCGAAACTCGAACGGGCCACGCTGGTCCGCGTCGCGGGGCTCGATGGGGCGCGCCGGGTCGCCACGGCCGCGGCGGAACGCGCCTGGGCGGCGGCCGGGCCGCTCGGCTTCGGCGCTTCCCACCCCGGGGTCCTGCTCGTCGAACATCTTCTGACCCGCACCCGGTAGACCGATACTTGCGTCCCTGCCCTGCATCCGGGACGCTCTGGGATCCCAAGGGCTCCTTCCGTACACGATGAACGATCTGCCTTCACCGAGCCTCGAGCGCGCTCGCCGCGAGCTCCTCGAGCGCGTCGAGTGGCCCGCCGACCTGAAGCGTCTGTCGCTCGGCGAGCTCGGTCCCTTCTGCGACGAGATGCGCGGGTTCCTGCTCGACTCGGTGCAGGCGACCGGCGGCCACCTCGGTTCGAACCTCGGCGTCGTCGAGATCGCCACGGCACTGCACTACGTCTTCGACCTCAAGCGCGATCGCGTGGTCTGGGACGTCAGCCACCAGTGCTACCCGCACAAGATCCTCACCGGTCGCAAGCGGCGCTTCGGTTCGATGCGCCAGACCGACGGGCTCTGCGGCTTCACGCATCCGGGTGAGTCGCCCGAGTACGACCTCTTCCACACCGGCCACGCCGGGACGAGCATCAGCCTCGCGCTCGGACTCGCGATCGGCGCGCAACACGAAGCGAATCCGCCGCACGCGATCGCCGTGATCGGCGATGCGAGCCTCGGCTGCGGCGTCGCGTTCGAAGCGTTGAACAACGCTGCGGCGAGCGGCCAACGCGTGCTCGTCGTGTTGAACGACAACGAGTGGTCGATCTCGAAGTCGGTCGGATCGCTCGCGCGTTACCTTTCGAAGATCCGCCGCTCGCGCACCGTGCAGCGCGCGAACCAAGAGATCCACAACCTGCTGAGCTCGATCCCGGTGATCGGCCAGCGCGTCGACCGCGCGCTCGAGGACGCGTCGGAAGTGATGCGGCACGCGCTGGTGCCCGGCCACGTGTTCGAAGGCCTCGGCGTCACGTACATCGGTCCCGTCGACGGTCACGACGTCGGCGAGCTCGTCGAGATCTTCGGCCGTGCGAAGCGTCTCGACGGCGTGGTGCTCGTGCACGCGTTGACCGACAAGGGCAAAGGTCACCCGCAGGCACCGAACCATCCCGAGCGCGTGCACGGCGTCAAAGGCACCGTCAAGGTCGCGGGCGCCGAGTCCGCGAAGTTGCCGGGCAAGGTCGTCACGGCGAAGCCTGCGTCCGGACCCTCGTACACCAAGGCGTTCGCCGACGCGCTGCTCAAGCTCGCCGAACGCGACGTGCGCGTGCACGCGTTGACCGCCGGCATGCCGTCGGGCACCGGGCTCGAGGAGTACGCCGAACGCTTCCCGGCGCGCTTCCACGACACCGGCATCACCGAACAACACGCGGTCAGCCAAGCTGCCGGCATGGCGAAAGCGGGCTTGCGCCCCGTCGCCGCGATCTACTCGACGTTCCTCCAGCGCGCCTACGACCAAGTCTTCCAGGAAGCGGCGTTGCAGAACCTGCCGGTGCTCTTCGCGCTCGATCGCGGCGGGCTCGTCGGCCAGGACGGTCCGACGCACAACGGAGTCTTCGACATCGCGTTCCTGCGCACGCTGCCGAACGTCGTGCTCTGCGCTCCGCGCGACGCGACCGACATGCACCGCATGCTCGAGTTCGGCCTCAAGCACGACGGCCCGGTGTGCGTGCGTTATCCGCGCGACAACTGTCCGGGCGTCGAACGCATCCAACCCGCCGAACGCCGCGACATGAGCGCGGGCAAGGCGGAAGTGCTCGTCGAAGGCGGCGACGTCGTGATCTGGGCCTATGGCGCGCTCGTGACCCAGGCTCTCGAAGTCGCGGAGCGTTTCGCACGCCGCGGCGTGACGATCGGCGTCGTCGACGCGCGCTTCGCGAAGCCGCTCGACGAAGAACTGCTCGCGCGGCACGTGCAGGGCTACCGGCATCTCTTCACGCTCGAGGAGCATCAACGCGCCGGGGGATTCGGGTCCGCCGTGCTCGAAGCGGTCTCGCGGCTCCCGCAAGTGCGCGCCTCGGTGCGCATCCTCGGCATCCCCGATCGGTTCCTCGAACACAAGACGACGCGCGAGGAGCAACTCGCCGAAGCGGGCATCGACGCCGACGGCGTCGAGCGCGCCGTGCGCTTCGCGTTGTCGCCGCAACTCGTCTAGGCGACGCGTGGTTCGTTCCCGGCCCGCCCGACCCGTCGATCCCGAGGCGCAGCCGCCGCTCGCGGCGCCGACTTCCGGCAGCGTGAGGTCGGTGCTGTTGCTTGCCGACCTGGCGAAGGAGGGCGTCGAGAAGTTCCGCGCTCGTTTCCAGCCGTGGCTCGAATCACGGGTCGAGCGGGTCGTGCTCGAAGGCGACGTGCGCGCGTTCTGCAGACGGCGTGAGTCGCTCGACCGCGAGACGGCGTCGCGCGAGCGCCATGACCTCGTCATCGTGCTCGGCGGCGACGGCGCGATCCTCGGCGCCGTGCGGGCATTCGGCGAGACGCCGGTGCCGACGCTCGGCATCAACTTCGGCCGCGTCGGTTTCCTCGCGTCGACGCCGGCGTCGCGCGCGGAGGAAGTCGTCACGGGCGTGCTCGAGGGCCGAGGCGTGCTCGAGTCGCGCATGCGGCTCGACACGCGCCTGCGGCGCAAGCGCGAAGCGCACGAAGTCCGTCCGATCGCCCTGAACGACGTCGTGCTGCAGCGCGGCGCGACGCAGGGCCTGCTCACGCTCGCGCTCGACGTCGACGGCGTCTGGGTGACCGACTATCGCGCCGACGGTTTGATCGTCGCGACACCGTCGGGGTCGACGGCGCACTCGCTTTCGGCGGGCGGACCGGTGCTCGCGCCCGAAATGCTCGCACTGGTCGTCACGCCGATCTGCCCCCAGGCGCTTTCGCACCGGCCGATCGTGTTGCATCCCGACAGCCGGATCACCGTGTCGGTGACGACCTGCGCGGGTGTGATCAGCGTCGCGGTCGACGGCCAAGGCTTCTATCCGCTCGAACAAGGCGACAAGGTCGAGCTCGCGCGCCATCCGGTCGCGTATCCACTGCTCGGGTTCCCCGGACTCGATCCGTACCGGCGCTTGCGCTCGCGGCTCGGCTGGAGCGGTTCGATCTCCGCGCGCCACGACGATCCCCCGCCGACCGACGCCGAACGCGAGGAACGCGGTCGCAGCGTGCTGTAAGCTCGAACCGCGCCGAACGCGCGAAGGAGCGAGCACGCGATGTCGATGAGCTACACGACGCTCGGGAGGTCCGGCCTCCGCGTCAGTCGTTTCACTTTGGGCGCCATGACGTTTGGCACCGAATGGGGCTGGGGCGCGCCCGAGGAGACGGTGTTCCGCCTGCTCGATCGTTTCGTCGAGCGCGGCGGCAACGTGCTCGACACGGCGGATGGCTACACGGGCGGTTCGAGCGAGCGCCTGATCGGCCGGTGGCTCGCGGCGCGCGGCAACCGCGAACGCATGGTCGTGGCGACCAAGTTCACGTTCAACGCGAGTCCCGGCGATCCGAACGCGGGCGGCAACGGACGCAAGAACGTGTTTCGCGCCCTCGAAGGCTCGCTTGCGCGCCTCGGCACGGACTACGTCGACTTGTACTGGCTGCACGCGTGGGACGGGATCACGCCGGTGGAAGAAGTGGTCGCGACGCTCGACGGTTTGGTGCGCCAGGGCAAGGTGCGCTACTACGGCTTCTCCGACGGGCCCGCGTGGTACCTCGCTCGCGCGCAGACGCTCGCCGAGTGGCGCGGGTTCGAGCGGCTCGCGGGCCTGCAGCTCGAGTACTCGCTCGTCGAACGCAACATCGAGCGCGAGCACGTGCCCGCCGCGCGCGAGCTCGGCGTCGGCCTCGTGCCGTGGAGTCCGCTCGCGAGCGGACTCCTCTCCGGCAAGTACCGGCGCGAAGGCACGGCCGCACGCGGCGAAGGCCGGCTCGCGGCGATCCAAGGCGGCGGGAACCCGGCGTTCGAGAAGCTCTTCACCGAACGCAATTGGCGGATCGTCGACGAATTGGTCGCCGTCGCCGCGGAGCTCGGCAGGCCGCCCGCGCAAGTCGCGTTGAACTGGATCGCTCGGCAGCCGGCGGTCGCGTCGGTGATCCTCGGCGCCACGAAGCTCGCGCAACTCGACGACAACCTCGCCGCACTCGAGTTCGAACTGCCGGGAGCGCTCGCCGAGCGGCTGGAGCGTGTCAGCCGGCCCGAAACGGTGCACCCGTACCACTTCTTCGAGCCGACGATGCGCACGATGATCGACGGCGGCGTGACGCTCGAGCGTCGCTGAAGATCCAGCAGCGTGGCGCTCGAGCGCCGCTCGAGAACCGGCGGCTCGCGCTCAGGCGACGGCGTACGGATGGACGACGCCGTCGACCATCACGACGCGGCGCTCGCAGCGTTCGGCGAGGCGCTCGTCGTGCGTCACGAAGAGCAGCGAGAAACGCCGTGCGGCTTGCTCGCGGAAGAGCAGCTCGAGCACCCGTTCGCCGGTCGCGCGGTCGAGGTTGCCGGTCGGTTCGTCGGCGATCACGATCGGCGGGTCGTAGAGCAACGCGCGAGCGAGCGCCACGCGCTGCCGTTCGCCGCCCGAGAGTTGCGCGGGGCGGTGCGCGAGCCGCTCGGTGAGCCCGAAATCGTCGAGCATCTTGCGAGCAGCGTTTTCGTGGCGCTCGCGGTTCGCGCGGAACTCGCCGGCGGACTCGCCGACCATCGCGGGGAGGAGCACGTTCTCGAGCGCCGTGAGCTCCGAGATCAGGTGATAGAACTGGAAGACGAAGCCGATCTTGCGGTTGCGCAGACGCGCGCGGTCCTCGCCGGAGAGCTCCCACGCGCTTTCGCCGTCCAGCGTCACGGTGCCCGAAGTCGGCCGGTCGAGCAGCCCGAGGATGTGCAGGAGCGTCGACTTGCCGGCGCCCGAAGGTCCGGTCAAGGCGAGGATCTCGCCGGGTTGCAGCGTGAAGTCCACGCCGTGGAGCACTTCGAGCTCGCGGTCGCCGACCCTGAACGACTTCTTGACGCCGCGCGCGGAGAGCACGGCGGGGCGGTCGAGGCGCAACACGGCGTCGGGGCTCATCACTCGTACCGCAGGGCTTCCAGGGGATCCATGCGGGCCGCGCGCCACGCCGGGATAGCGGCGAAGACCAGCGCACAAGCGAACGCGCCGAGCACGATCACGGCGACCCACAAGGGCTCGACGACGCTCGGGATCTCGTCGAAGTAGTAGATGGTGCGATCGAAGATCTGCACGCCGAACGTCTTCGAGAGCCACTGCTCGAGCGGATCGATCTTGATCGCCATCCAGGTGCCGAGGATCGCGCCGATCACGGCGCCGACGAGAGCGTCCCAGAACGCGATCATCAAGAAGAGCTGCATCACACCGCGCGGAGTCGCGCCGAGCGCCGTGAGCACGCCGATGTCCCGGCGCTTCTCGGTGACCATCATCGAGAGGATCGCGAAGATCGAGAAACACGCGACGACGAGGATCAGCGACAGCATGATCGCCATCAGCACGCGCTCGTTGCGGATCGCGCCGAGCAACACCGCGCGCATGTCCTCCCACGAGATGATCTCCGCGGGCTGCCCATCGATGAGCTTCGCGTCGAGGAGCTTCGCGCGGAGCTCGTCGCGGACGCGCGGCGCGTCCTGGTCGTAGTCGGCGAGCATCACGAGCACGTCGGTGTACCGCGCGTCGTTGCGCAGGAAGTCGGCGAGCACTTCGCGCTCGACGTACGCGCGCCGCGCGTCGACTTCGTTGTCCTTGGTGCGGAACGAGCCCGCGACGATGAAGGTCTTGTTCGAGCCGACGAGGGTCTTCGACTCGGGATCGAAGACCACCGTCAGGAACGTCAGCTCGTCTCCGCGCTGCACGCGCAGTCGGCCGTAGAGCGCATCACCGAGCACGATCCGCGGTTTCTCGAGCCCGTCGGGCCGGTAGCCCGGCGGTCGTGCGAACGGAGCGTCGGGATCCGCGACGCGGAAGCCACGGGTCGGCGTCAAGCGCAGCGCGTCGTCGAAGCCCGTCGTCTCGAACTCGCTCGCGACGTCGATGCCGACGAGCTCGATCGCGTTCTGTTGGCTGTCGAGCGGCCGCGAGAGGATCTCCGTCGCGTTCGCCGTGTCGGCGCCGCCGGGAGCGAGCATGCCGTACCAGGTGTACTGCGGTGTCGCGGCGCGCACGCCGTCGATCGAACGCACGATCCGCAGCACTTCGTCGGGCTCCGGCGGCACGCCGAGCCCTTCCGGGTCCGGCGCGGCGAGCAGCGGTGCCGGGCGGACGAAGAAATCCGCGAGCGTGCCGCGCACCGACGCGCGAGTCTGCTCGAGGAAGCCCGTCATGATCGACAGGATCAGGATCAACGCGCCGACCCCGAGCAGCACGCCGACGATGCCGATCAGGTTCGTGCGGCGGTGGAGCAGATAGCGCCAGCTCAGGAACGAGCGGAACACGGGATCAGGTGGCCTTCGGCGAGGGCGCACTGGGCGCGGACGGAGTCGGCGCGGGGGATGCTTCGCTCGTGCTCGAGCTCGCGACCGGCCGCAGCGCGGGGAAGAGCAACACGTCGCGGATCGAGTCTTGGTTGGTGAGCACCATCACGATGCGGTCGATGCCGAGGCCGAGCCCTGCGGTCGGAGGCATGCCGTATTCCAAGGCCTGCACGTAGTCGACGTCGACTTCGCCGGGCGCCTCGGGGTCCTTCGACGCGACTTGTTCGACGAAACGACGCTCTTGCTCCTCGGGATCGTTGAGCTCGCTGAACGCGTTGCCGAGCTCCATGCCGGCGACGAAGAGCTCGAAACGTTCGGTGAGCCGCGGATCCTCGGGGCTCTGCTTCGCGAGCGGCGAGATCGCGACTGGGTAATCGACGACGAAGAGCGGCCCGCGCAGATGGTCTTCGACGGTGGCCTCGAAGACGTCGTTCATCAGCTTCCAGTAGTTGCCCGGATCCTTGAGCCCGAGCTCCGCGGCCTTCCTGCGCACGGCGGGCTCGTCGTCGAACGCGCAACCGGCGTGGCGACGGAAGAGCTCGGTGTAGCGCTCGCGCGGGAACGGGGCCTTCAGGTCGTACTCCGCGCCGCGGAACGTGACCTTGGTGGTGCCGTTGACGGCGCGCGCGAGGTGCTCGAGCAGCGTCTCCGAGATCTCCATCATCCGCCGGTAGTCGGCTTGAGCCTCGTAGAGCTCGAGCATCGAGAACTCGGGGTTGTGGCGCGTCGAGATGCCTTCGTTGCGGAAGTTGCGCGCGATCTCGAAGACGCGCTCGAGGCCGCCGACGATGCAGCGCTTCAAGTAGAGCTCGGGCGCGATGCGCAGGTAGAAGTCGCAGTCGAGCGCGTTGTGGTGCGTGATGAACGGCCGCGCGGTCGCGCCGCCGGCGATCGGGTGCAGGACCGGCGTCTCGACTTCGAGGTACCCCTGCGCTTCGAGGAAGCGGCGCACCTCGCTGACGACCTTCGAGCGTTTGACGAACACGTCGAGCACACCGTCGGAGGCCCAGAGGTCGACGTAGCGGCGGCGATAGCGCGCTTCGACGTCGACGAGGCCGTGCCACTTCTCCGGCGGCGGCGCGTAGCTCTTCGCGAGCAGCTTGACTTCGCTCGCCCAGACCGTGAGCTCGCCCTTCTGCGTCCGGCCGAGCTCGCCGGTCACGCCGACGAGGTCGCCCGCGTCGAGCTCCTTGCGCTGTGGCCACCAGGCTTCGAGCGCGTCGCGCTTGAGCGCGATCTGCAACGTGCCCGTCACGTCCTTGACCGGCGCGAAGACGAGCTTGCCGAAGTCGCGCAACGCGCCGAGGCGGCCGGCGATCGTCGTGCGCGTGCCGATGCGCGGGCCGGGGGCTTCGACGCTGCCGCCGCCGGCGACGAGCCGCGCGATCGGTTCGGCCGCGACGCCGCGCGCCGGAAAGGGGTCCGCGCCGCGGGCGCGAATCGCCCGCGCCTTGGCCACTCGGTCGGGATGCGCGAGGTCGGTCATGGGGGCGCAGAGGATAGCGGCCGGCACAGGCGAATGCATGCGCGGCAGGTCGGAGCGCCAGCGCGTGAGTTCACGGTGCCGAAGCGCCGGGCTCGAGCCGTGGACCGACGGGGCCGAACACGCGCGAGCCGAGCGTCAGGGGCTCGGTGGTCGCTCGCGCGAGCCACGCGCGGACTCGCGCGAGCTCGAGTTCGTCGCTCGCGAGGAGCGTGGTTCCGCGCTCGACCACGCACTCGCGGTCGTGGATCTCCCCGAGCGGCGTCGCGACGAGCTCGTTCGCTTCGACGAGGCCGTTGGTCGGCCGGCCGAACCGGTCGGTCAGGTACGCCGCGAGATGCGGATAGCGCGAGCGCCAGAGCTCGCTTTCGACGGGCAGCGACGCGAAGAGCCGATGCAACGTCGACGACTCGGGGTCGGCGAGTGCCTTCGCCATCCAACCGACGCCGCGCGCGTCGAAGAAGAGCGCCTTCTTGCAGCTCACGAACGTGTTCCCGCGCACGACGTCGTCGCGGCCGCCGCCGACGAGCAGACCCCAGTTGCAGTCGACGAAGAGGTTCTGCTCGACGGTGATGCCACTCGCCATGTCGTCGAGGTAGACCGCGTTCTGGTAACGCGCGTCGCTGCCGGCGATCGAGTGGAAGACGTTGCCGCGGATCACCGTGCCTTGGCTCGTCCAGTCGCGGCCGACGTAGATCGCGCCGGCGTCGCCGGTCTCCAACACGACGTGGTGGAAGAGGCTCGCGGCGATCACGTGGTCGTTGCCGGAGAAGAGCAGCGCGATGTGGGGTAGGCCCGAGACTTCGACGTGCTCGACCGTCTGGCCGACGCCGGCGAGACGGATCGCCGGATGGTACGTGCGCAGGTTGCGGCCGGTGCGCAGGAACGCGCTGTCGGCGAGCACGTTGCGCGCCGGCTCGAGTGTCGCGCGCTCGCCGCCGGAGAGTTCGACGCCGACGCCGCCGACGTCCTCGAAGCGACACGACGTGACGCGGCAGTCGCGTCCGTCGATCGAAACGGCGTGCGTGCCGATGCCGCGGAACGTCGAACGCGTGACCACGAGGCGCGTCGCGGCGCGCGCCGAGAGCGCCGGCCCTCGCGTCGTCTCGAAGACGAGGTCCGAGACCTCGACGTCGCTCGCGCCGTCGAGCGCGATCAACGGCTCGCTCGTGAGCGACAGGGCGCACTCGCGTTCGGCGTCGCCCGGCTCGAGCCACGCGACGACGAGCTCGCGTTCGAGGTCGAGCCAGTATTCGCCGGGCGCGTCGAGCTCGGAGAGCGCGTGGACGACGAAGAAGCGCGCGTGGTCGGAGAGACCGTACGTGTGCGGCGCGCCGAGGGTGATCGTGCGCCGGGCCGCGTCGACGCGCGCGACGGGCAGCGTCTCGTCCGCCCAGTCCCAACACCAGTAGCCGCCGGCCCAGAGGTTGGGTTCCGCGGCCCAGTGCGCGAGTCGCTCGGGCTCGTCGAACGTGAAGACGCCTCCGCGCGGCGGTTCGAAGACGCGTTCGGCGAGCGGCACGTCGTCGGCGGCTTGGCGCGGCACCGAGCCCGGATCGACGAGCTTCGTGAGGTTCGCGAAGCCGACGTTCGGGTAGCGCGCGAGGCGGCGCGGTTCGCCGCCGACGAAGAGCTCGGAATGCACGGCGGTGACCGCGACTCCGTGGCCCGAGTGCACCGGACCGGCGAGCCCGTTCGGCCAGCGTGCCAGTCGGTCGGCGGAGATCGGCCAGGCGCGCACGTGCTCGCGAGCCGCGGCCGGCACGCGTTCCGCGAGCGGCGCGGGCAGTTCGGACCAGGGTGCACGCGCAGCGACCCAACCGCCTGCGAGGCGCGCACCCGGCTCGCCGCGGAGCGCGAGGCCCGAGGCCGCAGGTCCGAGGACGAGACCCTGCGCGAGTTCGTGGACGCCGGAGGCGAAGACGAGTTCGAAGTCGGTCGCGGTTCGGCCGTCGCGCTCGGCGCGAGCGAGCGCCCGTGCGAGCACCGCGCATGCATCGGCGCCGGGCTCGACGCGCCAGCTCTCCCGGACGGGCTTCGTGCGTGGACCGAACGTGCAGCCCGTGACGGTGAGCGCCGCGGCGCCGAGCAGCGCGGCGAGCGCGAGCTCGGTGCGCGACCTTGGGCCGCCGAGGATTCGCGTCACACGCTGCGCGCGCGACGCGTCGACCTCGGCCGAGCTTTGCGAGGACGCGCGCGGCAACGGTCTCGCAAAACACGCGAGGGCGCCGCGAAGCGCCCTCGTGAAGTCGCGGACGATGCTCGGTCCGCTCGTGCTGGTGGAGGATAGGGGAGTCGAACCCCTGACCTCTACAATGCCATTGTAGCGCTCTACCAACTGAGCTAATCCCCCGGTGTACGGGTGTCCGGCGCGGGGTGCGCGTCGAACGAGGGCGCAGAGGATGCAGGAGAGCGGCGCGCTCGTCAACCCTCGAGCGGCTTCGCATGGCCTCGCGTCCGCCGCGAGCTTATTCTCTGCCGCCTCCGCGCGTACGCTTCGGCGTTGGCGCGCTTACGCTCCGGCGCTCGTGCTCCGACTCTGCGGCGCTCGCGCGCCGGGGCTGGACGCACCTGATCGCGCCCTCGGAGTCGCACGTGAGCAACGCCTACGACCACATCGGAATCGAGAACCGCTGGCGCAAGCACTGGGAGGACACCGCGCTCTTCCGCGCGAAGAACCCCGGTGAGCCCGGCTTCGACCCCAAGGCGCCCAAGTTCTACGTGCTCGACATGTTCCCGTACCCCTCGGGCAGCGGTCTGCACGTCGGCCACGCGGTCGGCTACATCGGCACCGACGTCGTCGCGCGCAAGAAGCGCATGGAGGGCTGCAACGTGCTCCACCCGATGGGTTGGGACGCGTTCGGGCTCCCGGCGGAACAGTACGCGATCGCCACCGGCAAGAACCCGCGCGAGACCAACGCCGTCAACACGTCGAACTATCGCCGGCAGTTGAAGCTGATCGGGCTTTCGTACGACTGGAGCCGCGAGGTCGACACGTCGGACCCGCGCTACTACCGCTGGACGCAGTGGATCTTCAAGCGGCTCTTCGAGCGTGGGCTCGCCTACCAAGCCGAAGTGCCGGTGTGGTGGTGCGAAGAGCTGAAGACCGTGCTCGCGAACGAGGAAGTGATCAACGGTCGCTCGGAGCGCGGCAACCATCCGTGCGTGCGCCGTCCGCTGAAGCAGTGGATGCTGAGGATCACGGCGTACGCCGAGCGTTTGCTCGAGGACCTCGACTCGATCGACTGGCCCGAGTCGATCAAGGCGCAGCAGCGCGAGTGGATCGGCAAGAGCGCCGGCGCCGAAGTCACGTTCCGCGTCCAAGGCGTGCCTGCGAACGCAGCAGAGCTCGTCGTCTTCACGACGCGGCCCGACACGCTCTGGGGCGCGACGTTCATGGTCGTCGCGCCGGAACATGCGCTTTTGAAGCACGTGCCCGCGTCGCACCGTGCGGCGGTCGACGCGTACGTCGCGCAAGCGGCGTCGAAGTCGGAGCTCGAGCGCACCGACCTCGCGAAGGAGAAGACCGGCGTCTTCACCGGACTCTACGCGCACAATCCGGCGTTCGACGCCGGTGATGCGCGTGGCCGCATCCCGATCTGGACCGCGGACTACGTGATGGCGGGCTACGGCACCGGCGCGATCATGGCGGTGCCTGGTCACGACGAGCGCGACTTCGAGTTCGCGCGCAAGTTCGACCTGCCGGTGCTCGAAGTCGTGCGGCCGCCGGAGGGCGAGAAGGGCCTCGCGGACGGCGTGTGCTTCGCGGGCGACGGCACGGCGGTGAACTCCGGGCCGATCGACGGCCTCGCGACGCCCCAAGCGAAGGCAAGAGCGATCGAGCTGCTCGCCGCCCGTGGCGTCGGCAAGGCGCGCACGACGTACAAGCTGCGCGACTGGCTCTTCTCGCGGCAACGTTACTGGGGCGAGCCGTTCCCGCTGGTCCACCTCGCCGACGGCCGCATCGTGCCGGTCGACGACGACGCGCTGCCGGTCGAACTGCCTCGGATGGACGACTTCAAGCCGTCGGGCGACGGCTCGGCGCCGCTCGCGCGTGCGAAGGACTGGCTCGCGACGACGTGGCGCGGCGAGCCCGCGCGCCGTGACACCGACACGATGCCCGGCTGGGCCGGTTCGTGTTGGTACTGGCTGCGCTTCATGGACCCGACGAACGTCCGCGAGCCGTGGAGCCGCGACGCGGAAGGTTACTGGGGCCCGGTCGACCTCTACGTCGGCGGCGCGGCGCACGCCGTGATGCACCTCTTGTACGCGCGCTTCTGGCACAAGGTCCTCTACGACGTCGGGCTCGTGCACACGAAGGAGCCGTTCCAACGGCTCTTCAACCAAGGCATGCTGACCGCGTTCGCGTACCAGGACGCGACCGGCCGGCTCGTGCCGAACGCCGACGTCGAAGATCGCGACAACCGTTTCTACCGCAA
This sequence comes from Planctomycetota bacterium, assembly GCA_023150475.1. Classification (GTDB taxonomy): domain Bacteria; phylum Planctomycetota; class UBA1135; order UBA1135; genus JACRIN01. Next base: position 279,738 of record JAKLKU010000006.1, on the reverse strand, counting down.
AGGCGCCGGTGACGAGCTCACGCAGTTCGTCACCAAGATGGCGAAGTCGCTCGGCAACGTCGTCAACCCCGACGACATCGTGCGCGAGCACGGCGCGGACACGCTGCGGATCTACGAGCTCTTCATGGGCCCGCTCGCGGACTCGAAGCCCTGGAACACGCGCGACATCTCCGGTTCGCGGCGGTTCGTCGAGCGCGTGTGGCGCGCGATCGTCGATCCCGACACCTCGGACCCCGTGCGGCCGCACCTCGCGGTCGACCAAGCGACGCCCGAGCTCTCCGGCGATGCGCTGCTGCTCGAGAAGGAGCTGCATCGCGCGATCCGGCGCGTCGACGACTCGTTCGCGAGCCTCAACTTCAACACGGCGATCGCGGCGTTGATGAGCTTCGTCAACGAAGCGTCGAAACGACCGACCGCGCTGACGCGCTCGCAAGCGGAGCGACTCGTGCTGGTGCTCTCGCCGTTCGCGCCGCACGTCGCCGAGGAACTCTGGTCGCGCTTCGGTCACGCTCGGTCGCTCGCGTACGAAGCGTGGCCTTCGGTCGACCCGCGGTACCTCGAGGACGACACTCTCGAGATCCCGGTCCAAGTGCTCGGCAAGCTGCGCGGCAAGATCGTCGTCGGCAAGACGGCGCCGGAGAGCGAGATCGTCGCGGCGGCGAAAGCCGCCGTGCCGACCTGGCTCGAGGGCAAGACGATCGTCAAGACGATCGTGGTGCCGGCGAAGCTCGTCAATTTCGTCGTGCGCTGAATGACGCTCGACCGCGACGAAGCGCTGGCGCTCGCGCGCGAGCTGGTCGGCATGAGTCCGGCCGCCGAAACCGAAGTGACGGTCGAATCGACCGTCGACCGATTCGTGCGTTACGCGCAAGTCGGACCGACTCAGGCCGCGGACCGCGAACGCGTCGACGTGGCGATTCGCGTGCGGGTCGTGCGCAACGGGGCGTGCGGCGAGGCGCGCGCGGAAGCGTCGACGCTCGAGCGCGCGACGCTGCGGCACACGTTGGCGCACGCGCTCGAGCTCGCCGAAGCGAGCGTCGCGCCCGGCGCAGTCGTGCCGTTCGGCGGCCCGGTCGAAGTCGAGGAGAGCGCTGCTGCGCCGAACACGCTCGCCCACGGCTTCGAAGCCAAGGCGGACGCGGTGCAGAAGGCGCTCGCCGTCGCGGGCGCCCACGGCCTCGAGCCCGCGGGGCTCTTCCAGACGCTCGCGACCAGCCGGGCGCTCGTCAATTCGGCCGGCCGCGCAGTCTTCGGCGCGACGAGCCGCGCGAGCTTCTCGCTCGTCGCGAGCTCCGAGTCGAGCTCGGGTTTCGCGGACACGCTCGACGCCGACGTCGCACGCCTGGACGTCGACGGGACGATCGCGCGCGCCGTCGACGACGCGCTACGCTCGCGCAATCCGCGAGCGCTCGAGCCCGGGAGCTACGAAGTGGTGCTCGCCCCGCACGCGGCGAGCGCGCTCTTGCTCTTCTTCGCGTACGAAGGCTTCTCGGCGCGTGCGCTCGCGGAGCGCACGTCGTTCCTCGTCGACCGCGTCGGCACGCAGGTCGTCGGCAGCGACTTCACGCTGGTCGACGACGCGCGGCATCCGCAGAACCCGGGATGGCTCTTCGACGGCGAAGGCACGCCGCGCGAACGGCTGGTGCTCTTCGATCGGGGCCGCGCGCTCGGGCCGGTCAGCGACCGCGCGCACGCGTCGTGGACCGGCGGCCGTTCGACCGGCCACGCGCTGCCGCAGCCGTCCGCGGAAGGTGCGCTGCCGCAGAACCTGGTCGTCGCTCCGGGCACGGCGTCGGTCGACGAACTGCTCCGGCGCGTCGAGCGCGGGCTCTTCGTGACGCACCTGCACTACGTCAATCCGATCGAGCCGCACGAGCTCGTGCTCACCGGCGTCCTGCGGCACGCCGCGTGGCTCGTGGAGCAAGGCCGGATCGTCGCGCCGGTCGCCGGGTTGCGCTTCACCGACGGTCTGCTCCGCGCGCTCGGCGACTTGCGCGGTGTCGGCGCGCGCGTCGAACGCGCGAGCGGTTCGTTCGACGCCGAGATGGCGACGCCGGCGCTGCATCTCGGTTCGCTCGAGTTCACGTCGACGACGCGCGGCACGTGAGAAGCTAGGCTCGACGTCCGTGGAAGTGCTCGCGAGAGAAGCGATCGAACGAGGGCTCGCGCTCGGCGCGAGCTACGTCGACGCGCGCGTCGAGCGCATCGCGAGCGAATCGTTGGTGGTCCGCAACGACCGACTGACGGAAGTCGCCGCGCGCGAGGAGTTCGGGCTCGCGGTGCGAGCTTGGGTCGACGGAGCGTTCGGCTTCGCCGCCGCGCCGCTCGCGCTCGAGGACGCAGCGACCGCGCGGGCGCTCGCCGAACGAGCCGTGCGCCTCGGACGCATCCTCGCGCCGGCGCGCGCGCGGCGTGCCGACTGGTCGGCGCTCGATCCGACCAAGGGCGAGCCCGCGGTCGGCGAGTACACGACTCCGGTCGCGATCGATCCGTTCGCGCTCTCCGACGCCGAGAAGCTCGAGCCGTTGCGCGCCGCGTGCGCCGCTCTCGGCGGCGACGCCGGGGTCACCGCGCGCGAAGCGACGTTCGCGTGCCGCTCGCGTCGCCAGTGGTTCGCGTCGAGCGAAGGCGCGGCGTTCCACCAGGAGCTCGTGCGCACTGGCGCGGGCATCGCCGCCACGGCGGCGTGCCACGGCGAAGTCGCCGTGCGCTCGTGGCCGGCGTCCTACGGCGGCGACCATCAACCGGGCGGGTTCGAGCGGGTCCAGGAGTTCGAGCTCCTGCAGCACGCTCCGCGGGTGCGCGACGAGGCGCTGGCTCTCGCCGCGGCGCCGACGTGCGCCGCCGGGACGCGCGACATCGTGCTTTCGAGCAACCTGGTGATGCTGGTGATCCACGAGACCGTCGGTCACGCGACCGAGCTCGATCGTGTGCTCGGCGCCGAAGCCGATCTCGCCGGTCACAGCTTCGCCGACGTCGACGCGCGCGGCGTGCTCGTCTACGGCTCGCCCTGGGTGTCGCTCCACGCGGACTCGCGCGCGGCGGCGGATCCGCGCGAGCACGGGCTCGACACGCGCGGCATCGACGACGAAGGTGTGCGCGCCGAGCGTTGGTCGCTGGTCCACGCGGGACGCTTCGTCGACTTCCAGTCGAGCCGCGAGACCGCCCACGCGCTCGGCTCGCGGGCGAGCCATGGCTGCGCGAGAGCGCAGAGTTGGTACCACCCGCCGATCGTGCGCATCACCAACGTTTCGCTCGCGCCCGGTGCGTGGGATTTCGACGAGCTCGTGCGCGACACCGGCGACGGGCTCCTGCTCGACGGCGTGAAGACCTGGTCGATCGACGAAGCGCGACGCAACTTCCAGTTCACCGCGGAACTCGGCTGGGAGCTCGTCGGCGGAACGAAGCGCCGGCTCGTGCGGACGCCGACCTTCACCGGCGACACGCTCGGGTTCTGGCGTTCGTGCGACGCGGTGTGCTCGCCCGCGCACTTCCGCATGTGGGGCATCACGAACTGCGGCAAGGGCAACCCCGTGCAGGACGGCGAGATGAGCCACGGCGCCGCGCCCGCGCGTTTTCGCGGCGTGAGGATCCTCGCGGGATGAACGACGTGCTTCGTGCACCGACACGCAAGGAGCTCGCGACGCTCTTCGTCGCGGCGCTCGTCCTGCGTCTCGCCGTGCTCTTCGTGCTCGACTCGCCGCGGCTCGCGGAGCGCGGCGATCCGTGGGCGTGGGGCCACGAAACGGCCTGTCTCGCCGAGTCGCTGCGCCACGGCGAGTCCTACGGCGATCCGTGGGGCAAGGGCACCGGGCCGAGCACCTGGCTGACGCCACCGTATCCGGCGTTCACGGCGTTGTGTCTCGAGCTCGGCGGCGGCGTCAACCGCACGAGCGCGACGCTCTTCTTCGTCGGTCAGTCGCTGCTCTCCGCCGCGACGTGCACGTTGCTCGTCGCGCTCGGCTTCGCGCTCGGGCGTCCGGCGGTCGGACGCCTCGCCGGTTGGCTCTTCGCGGTCTATCCACCGTCGATCTGGAACGCGATCGACACGGTCTGGGACACGACGGCGGTCGCGTTCGGCGTGACGCTCTTCGTGTGGCTCTTCGTGCGCGCCGTCCACGCGCACAGCGTCACGCGGGTTTCGCTCGCGGGTCTCGCGTTCGGCGGATTGCTCTTCCTGAATCCCGCGCCGGCGAGCCTGGTCGCCGCGTGCGCGATCGCCGCGTGGTTCGCCTGGCCCGAGCGAACCAAGCTCTTGCGCGCCGGCGTCGGCTTCGCGGTGCTCGCGGCGCTGGTCGTGATGCCGTGGATGCTGCGCAACGCGCGCGTGCTCGGCACGCCGGGGCTGCGCGCGAACCTCGGCGTCGAGCTGCGGCTCGGCAACAACGACACGTCGACCGGCCGGCCGGTGCCGTTCCGTTACCACCCGTCGCACGTGCCCGAGGAGCTCGAGCTCTATCGCCAGCTCGGCGAGAAGGCCTACGCGGACGACTGCATGCGGCGCGCGAACGCGTGGATCGCCGAGCATCCGGGTGATTTCGCGCTCCTCTGCCTGCGGCGCGTGCAGTACTTCTGGCTCGGGGATCCGCCGCTCTTCGACGAGCGGCGCGCGGCGGACATCGACGCGCGCTCGGACTGGAAGGCGTGGGTCAAGTTCCTCGCGTTCTCGCTCGCCGGCATCGGTGCGTGGATCGCGCTCTGCCTGCTCGACCTGCCGCGGCCGTGGAAGGCGTTCTTCTGGGTCGCGCTGCTGCTCTACGGCCTGCCGTACTTCGTGACGCACGTCTCCGAGCGTTACCGATTTCCGATCGATCCGTTGGTCGTGTGGTTGGACGCGTGGCTCGTGTGGCGCATGCTGGGGCGAAAGCGAGGAACGGCGTGACCAACGGAAGGAAGGACGGCGGGGGAGGACCGCGCAGGGACGACAAGCAGCGCCAGGGCGCAGGCCAACGTGCGCCGCAGGACGCCCAGAAGGACGCCCGCAAGGACCCGGCGAAGGACGCCGGCAGGGACCAGCGCTTCAAGAGCTTCAAGGACCTCGCCGGGAAGAAGGCGGAGCCCCAAGGCCGCGGTTGGTCGATCGAAGGCGACGAGGAGCTCGTGAACCGGGAAGCGCCGCCGCTCCCGGCCGGCGCGACGGCTCGCGAGCGCATCGCTCGTCGTCCGCGCGCGTTCGGCCCGATGGAGGTCCGCGACGGTGGCCCGCCGCACTACCGCGACGACGGCTCGGAGGAGATGCAGATCCTCGCGAGCCACCGCGTGCGCACGTTCTTTCCCGACGACGTGAAGCGCGAAGTCGCGACGTTGCCGCGCGATCCGACGCCCGCGGATTGGGCCGGTCGCCTCGACTTGCGCCGTGAGACGATCTTCACGATCGACGGCGACGACGCGAAGGACTACGACGACGCGATCTCGATCCGGCCGCTCGACCACGGCGCGTACGAAGTCGGCGTGCACATCGCCGACGTCTCGCACTACGTCCGGCCGGGCACGGCGCTCGACGACGAAGCGCTCGCGCGCGGCACCAGCGTGTACGTCGCGGACCAAGTCGTCCCGATGTTGCCCGAGGAGCTCTCGAACCACCTGTGCTCGTTGGTCGAGGCGCGGCCGCGGCTCGCGTATTCGGTGACGATGCGCTTCGAGGCGAACGGCAGGCGGCGCGACTACGCGATCGCGAAGAGCGTGATCCAGAGCGTCAAGCGCTGCACGTATCGCGGCGTGCAGGAGCTGCTCGACGGCAAGGACACCGCCGAGGCGCGCACGCTCGCGCACTTGAAGGAGCCGCTCGAGCACTTCCGCAAGTGGACCAACGTCCAGCAGAAGCTGCGCGAGGCGCGCGGAGCGCTCAAGCTGGACTCACGCGAGCGCAAGTTCGTGTTCGACGCGCAGTGGAACGTCGTCAAGGTCGTCGACTACCCGCGCTACTTCTCGAACTTCCTGATCGAGGAGACCGCGCTCGCCGCGAACCAAGCCGTCGGCGACTTCTTCCGGGCTCGCGGCCTGCCGACGATCTACCGCGTGCACCCCGAGAAGGACCCGGAAGAGATCGAAGCGGTTGCCAAGGCGCTCGCCGAGCACGGCATCCTCGTGCCGCAGAAGGAACGCCTGACCGGCCGCGACATCGGTCGGATGATCCGAGCGGCGCGCAAGAAGGCGAACGCCGAAGCCTTGATCCAACGCATCCTCGGCCTGATCGAGCGCGCGTTGTACGAAGTCCACGACCACGAGGACGTCGCGAAGCACTTCGGGCTGGCGCGCGAGGCGTACCTGCACTTCACGTCGCCGATCCGCCGTTACCCCGACTTGATCGTGCACCGTTGGCTCCACCAACTGCAGTCACGCGGCGCGGAGGCGGCGGCCGAGCTCGAGACCGAGGAGTTCCTTCACGACCTGAACGACGTCGCGCTGCACTGTTCGGGCCAAGCCGAACTCGCCGAGATGACCGAGACGGCGATCGGTGACTTGAAGGTCTGTCAGTTCATGGAGCCGCACATCGGCGAGAAACTCGCCGCGAGGGTCCTGCGCGTGTCGCCGGCGGGCATGGAGCTCCACTTGCTCGACTTCAACGTCACGGGCTTCCTGCCGACCAAGGCGGTCGGTGATCGCGGCGAAGTCAAGGGCTCGACGTTGGTGATCCGCGCCGGCAGGAACGTGAAGTCCTTCAGCGAAGGTCACCCGATCGCGGTGCGGCTGAAGGACGTCGACTTCCTCCGGCTGCAGTTGATGTTCGAACTCGCCTGAGCCGCGCTCACTTCGTCTCGGTGGCGCCTTCGGTCGGGCCGGCGCCTTCGGTCGGGCCGGCGCCTTGGCCCGGCGGCGCCACGGGCCCGCTGGGCGCGGAGGGCGCGGAGGGCGGCGTCGCGTTCGGGACCGCGGAAGTCGGCGGCGGCAGTGGGAGCAACGATCCGCCGGTTGGCGCGCCGAGTCCGAGCTGCTGCAGCTTCTCGCGCAGTTGGAGCAACGCCGGGTGGCCCGGTGTGAGTTCGAGCGCGCGCTCGAGCAGCGGACTCGCTTCGGCGGCGAGCGCGGGGTTGGATGCGTACAACTCGACCAGGCCCGCGGAGGCTTGCCAGCACTTGGGATCGATCTCGAGCGCACGCCGGTAGAGCAGCACGGAGGAGTCGTATCGCTGCGCTTCGGTCTCGAGGATGCCCATCATCGACAGCGCTTCGGTGTTCGTCGTGTTGGGGTCCTTCACGATCCGCAGGCAAGGCTCGCGCGCTTTCTCGTGTTGATCGGTCTGGAAGAAGAAGCGGATCGCGGAGAGCGCGACGTCGGGGTCCTCCCGTCGCAGCTCGAGCGAACGCTCCATCAATGCGGTCGCTTCTTCGAGCCTGCCTTCTTGGACCAGGTACTCGACCAACATGCCGGTCGCGATGTGGTGACCGGGTTCGAGCTCGAGCGCATGTTCGATCAGGCGTTTGGCGGTTTCGACGTCGCCGCCGATCGCCACTTGCCGCGCGCGGTTCAGCGACTCGGCGAAGTCGAGCGACTCGAGCGCCGGCATCGCGCCGCGCGCGACCCGACTCGGGGCCGTCGTCGCTGCCGGCAGGGCCTGCACTTTCGCGATCAGGGTCTGCGTCATGCGGTGTTCGGGCAAGAACGTGAGCCCTTCCCACGCCACTGCAGTGAACAGCAGTTCGTCGCGCACCAACGGCTCGCCGCGAGCCGCGCGCCATGCGCCATAACGGTCGAGCAGCCAATCGCTCGTCCCGTCAGCGAGGATCGTGTACCCATCGCGCGTGCGCAGGAGCTCGGCCTCGGTGCCGAAGAAGAGGTTCCTCGCGCCCCAGTACTCGAGCCGTTGGTGGTTGTCGGTGTTGAGCGGTCCGGGTCCGAAGACCTTGGCGGACTGCGAATCGGCGACGGCGTGGTACGCGAGCAACGTCGCGAGGTTGAAGAACGTGACGCGCGCGAGGTCGCGACGGAGCTCGGGGCGATCGAACGCCGCTTCCATCGCGGCGAAGTCGGGCTCGATCGGCTCCGGCGAAGCGATCGCGATCACTTCCGAGTTGTAGGAGAAGAAGATCTGCACGTGCGGGAAGACTTCGTGCAGGCTGCGCAGCACGAGCTCGACCGCCTCGTCGCTCTGTTCGTACTGGTGGAACCAGACGCACAGCGCGCCGCCGGGATTGAGACGCGCCGCCGCGTCACGGTAGTACTCGACGGTGAAGAGGGAACCGATGCCGGCGATCCACGGGTTCGACGGCTGCGAGAGGATGAGGTCGTACTTCTTCGGCGTCGTGCGCAGGAACGTCCGGGCGTCCTCGCGGTACACCGAGAGGCGCGGGTCGGCGAGCGGGTTGCGGTTGATCTTGCGGAAGACGAAGTCCGCATCGAGCACGCCTTGGGAGATCTCGACGAGGTCGAGCGACTCGATCGGGTGCTGGAGCGCGGAACCGCAGCTCACGCCGGAACCGTAACCGACCAGGCACACCGACTTCGCGTTGGGCAGGAGGAAGAGCGGCGCGTGCGCCAGCAGCTCCATCGTCAGCATGTCGAACGGACCCGCCGACGCGTCGCCCTTGCCGTTGACGTAGAGGTAGGACTCGCGGTCGTTGCCGATCGCGATCGTGGTCGAGTCGGCGTCTTCGACGAGGATGGACTTCGGCCACTTCGCGAAGTCGAGCACGTAGCGCTTCTTCCAGTTCTCGAAGCTCGCGAGCTCGTGCAGTTCGCGCTGCGCGTTCGTCGCTTCGGGCGGCGGCCCCGAACGTAGCCGCAGGTGGTCGGCGGCGTGGTTCAACGTCGAGTGCCAGTGCCGGCCGAACAGCGCGTAGACGAGCAACACCGCGGCCGTCGCCGCGACCGCGACGCCGCGCTCGACCGGTTTCGCGCCGAGCGCGAACGCGAGCAACAGCAGCCCCGCGAACACTTGGAGCGCGAGGCTCGTGTGCAGCGCTCCGCCGATGCCGATCGCGGGGATCAGCACGAGCGTGGTCACCAGCGTGCCGAGCACGTTGCCGATCGTGTTCCACGCGTACGTCGCGCCGACTTTCGAACCGATCTTCGGGCTCGCCGCGGACTGCACGTACGCGACCAACGGGAAGCCGATGCCGATCAACGCGGTCGGCACGACCAACAAGCCGAGCACGATCGCGCCTTGGCCGACGAGGTACGCGGTGAACCCGCTCGGGCTCGTCGTGAACGCCGCGCGCAGCGACGCGGACCAGTACGGCAGGCGCTCGACGAGCGGCATCACCAGCGCGAGCGCGGCAGCGGCGCCGAGTTGGCTCGCGGCGAGCCACCAGAGCGGCCGGCGCACTTCGAGTTTCGACACCACCAAGCTGCCGACGCCGAGCCCCGTGATGAAGCCGACGAGCATCAGCGTGAACGAGTAGGTCGAACTCCCGAAGCCGAGCGCGATCACGCGCACGAAGACGACTTCGTAGCTCATCGCGGCGAACCCGGAGAGCGCGAGCGCGACGAGCGTCGCCCAGGAACCGGCGACGCCGAGCGACGTACTCGCTTCCCGAGCCGCCGTGTCGTCCGCCGCGTGCGGCACCGCGTCCGAGTCCGGTCCGGCCTTCTTGGCGAGCGCCGCCGCGACCAGGTTCAGCACCGCGCCCACGACGAGCGAGCTCTGGATCCCGAGCGCCGGCAGCAGCAGGAACCCCGCCGCGAGCGTCCCGGCGACGGCGCCGAGGTTGTTCAGCGCGTAGAGCCCGGCGATCGACGTGCGCGTGTCGGCGCCGCGGCTCGCGAGCGCGCGGACGAGCACCGGGAGCGTGCCACCCATGCAGACCGCCGGCACGAGCACCAGCGCCGCGGAGAGCATCAGCCGCAAGCCGAAGCGCCAGCCTCCGCTCTCGAAGTGCGCCGCGACGCTCTGCTCGTACAGGCCGCCGACCCAGCTCCCGAACGTCGGCAACGCGACGCAGTAGACCGCGATCACGACTTCGAGCACCGCGTAGATCGTCGCCGGCGAGCGCCCGCGGTCGGAGCGGCGACCGAACAGGACGGCGCCGGCCGCGAGGCCGAACATGAAGACGGCGAGCACGATCGCCTGGGCGGCGGCCGTGCTGCCGATCCAGTTGGCGATCAGGCGCGCCCAGGCGACTTCGTGGATCAGCGCAGCGGAACCGGAAGCGAACACCGCGGCGTAGAGCGTGCGGCGCGCGGACGAAGGTTGGGTCATCGGCGGACTTCGGTGGCGGGGGACACGAGGGGGGCCGAGGCTACCAACTTCCCGCCGGCTGCGAACGGGCTCGCCGGGCGATAGCATCTGTCGAGCGCGCACCCGTAGCTCAATGGATAGAGCTTTGGTCTTCGGAACCAAAGGTTGTGGGTTCGAGTCCCTCCGGGTGTGCCAGTCCTCCGGGTGTGCCAATCCTCCGGGGACTCCGCCACGTCCCCTCGGGTCACGGTGAACGTGTGTCGCAAGCGACTTGGATCTCGTGCATCGCTGCGTTGGGGCTCGCGCTCGGAGGCACCGGCTCGCGCGCCGTCGACCGGACCTCCGCCGCGCCGGCGTTCGAACGAGTGGCGCCGCTCACCACGAGCGATGCGCGCCTCGTGCGCGGTGTGACCGTGTCCTGTCAGACCAACGGCCGCGAATGGGGCACCGACGCGTTCGCGGCCGAGCTCGACGAGCTCGTGCAGCTCGGCGTCAACTGGGTCGCGATCCATCCCTACGCTCGCGTCGCCGACGACGGGACGGTCAGTTGGCGTGGCTATCCGAGCGACGAACCGCCGCCGCATCTCGTGCGGCCGATCCGCGAAGCGCATGCGCGAGGGCTATCGATCCTCGTGATCCCGCACCTCGCGTATTGGGGCAGCCGCTTTCGCTCGCGCAATCAGATCGAGTTCGAGCGCGCCGAGGACCGCGCACGCTTCTGGCGCACGTATCGGGCGTGGATCACCGCGCTCGGCGCCGTGGTGCGCGACGCGGACGCGTATTCGATCGGCAACGAGACGGACCGGCTGCTCGGCGACGAAGCCGAATGGCGCGGACTGATCGCCGACTTGCGCACGAAGACGTCCGCGAAGCTCGTGTACGCCGCGAACTGGAGCGACTTCGAGCGCGTGCCGTTCTGGGACGCGCTCGACGCGCTCGGTGTGCAGGCGTACTTCCCGTTGTCTGCGGCCGCCGAGCCGAGCGACGCCGAGCTCGACGCGGCGTGGGCGGAGATCGCGGGGCGCCTGCGTGCGCTCCACGAGCGCACCGGCAAGCCGGTGGTGTTCACGGAGCTCGGGTATCCGTGCTCGCTCGCCGCGGCACGCGAGCCGTGGAGCTACCAGGAAGCACGTGGCGCGGCGCGGGATGAGGCGGGCAGACTGCAACGGCGCTGCCTCGCGGCGGCGCTGCGCGTGCTCGACCGCGAGCGCGAGTGGTTGCGCGGCGCGTTCCTGTGGAAGTGGTTCGTCGGCGAGGCGCCGGGCGAGAACTTCGTGCTCGATCGGCCCGAGCTGCGCGACGTGATCTCGGCCGCGTGGCGAAGCGCGCGCTGAACGTCAGCCGAGTCGCGCGAGCCCGGCGCGGGCCTCGACGTGCTCCGGTTCGTACGCGAGGACTCGTGCGTACCAGGCCCGCGCGCCTTCCGCGTCGCCGAGGACTTCGCGCATCACGCCGAGGTTGTACGCAGGGGCGGTGGTCGCCGCCGCCGTGACACGCTCTCCGCGGCTCGGAGCCTCGCCGCCGAGTTCCAGCGCGCGGCGAAAACCGGTTTCGGCGAGCGTAAGATCGCCGACGTCGAGCGCCAGCAGGCCGCGCAGGAAACACGTGTCGGGCCGCGAGAAGTAGCGTTCGTCGAGTTGGCGCAGCAAACCGAGCGCCTGCGCGGAACGGCCGAGTGCGCGCAACGAGTACCCGGCGCACTCGAGCGCCTCCGGAGCCCACGGATCCGCGTCGTCGGCTCGCGCCAGTGCGCGCTCGAGCGCCTCCAGCGCGGCGGCGTGCCGTCCCGCGGCGTGTTCGACGCGGCCGAGCTGGAACCAGGCGTAACCGTCGTCGGGCGCTTCGGCGAGCGCGAGTTCGAGCAGGCTGCGATTGCGCGCGAACTTGTCGCGCGCCGCGAGCGCCGCCGGGGCGTAGCCGTGGTGGCGGACGACGAGCCCGGTCGACGCGCGCACGAGCGGCGCTCCGTCGCGGACGAGTTGTTCGTGCACGCGCCCCGCGAAGCGAATGCCCGCGGCGCGTCGGAAGACGCGCGAGATCTCGACGCGGCTCGGGCCGGAGGGCGTGCCGACGTTCTCGATCTCGACGCGCCCGACGTCGGCCCCGGAGCGCACGAACGCTTCGAGCCGTTCGCGCGCCGACTCGGTCACGAGTTCTTCGTCGGCGTCGAGCGCGATCACCCAGTCGGCGCGCACGAGCTCCGACGCCGCGTTGCGTGCCGCCGCGAAATCGTCGCACCACGCGAACGTCGCGGTGCGCGCGCCGAGCTCGGCCGCGAGCTCGAGCGTGCGATCACGCGAGCCCGTGTCGACGACCACCGTCTCGTCGACGATGCCGCGGACCGACGCGAGCAGGCGCGGCAGGTTCGTTTCCTCGTCGCGCGCGATCACGCAGAGTCCGAACGTCGTCATGGCGCGAGTTTCGGAGCTTTCGCCCGCCGACTTGCGGGCCTTCCTTGCGCCGGGCGCTCCTGCGTGCGCGACCCGGCGTGCCGGTGGGGCGCGTCCGGCAGGAGGGACGCTTCGCTGCGCCCAACGCTCGCCCGCTCAAGCCGTCAGGAGGCAGTGCCGATCTCGGGCCGACATGGAAGTGCTGCGTCAAGCCGAGACCCTGCGCGTCGCGTACGAGACCTGTCCGTTGTGCGAAGGCCGGAGTTTCGTCCCCCTGGGCGAGACCGCCTGCAAGGCGCATCGCGCGTGGACGGAGGGCTTGCCCGAGAAGCTCACTTGGCTCGGCTGCAAGGCTTGTGGGCACGTGTTCACCGACGCCTACTGGACCGACGAAGGGCTCGCGCGTCTCCTCGCGACGCCTCACGGACATCAAACGCCGGGACACGACGTCGAAGCGGCGCGCAGCGCGTCGGCCGTCGTCGTCGAGCGCATCGCCAACCTGCGCGGGTCGCTCGCGGGCCGTTGGCTCGACGTCGGTTTCGGCGACGGCTCGTTGCTGACCACCGCGGACGAATTCGGCTACGAAACCGTCGGACTCGATCTGCGCGAAGTCTGCGTGCGCGGCATGCGCGGTTTCGGTTACGCGGTCGAGAAGCAGTCGCTGCTCGAGTTCCACGACGCGCGCGGCTTCGACGTGATCTCGCTGTGCGACGTGCTCGAGCACATGCCGTTCCCCAAGCAGGCCCTGCACCAGGTCAAGCGGCTGATCGCGCCGCACGGGCTCGTGCTCGTCACGTGTCCGAACGTCGACTGCTTCGCGTGGAAGTGGCTCGACGAGCGCGGCCAGAACCCGTATTGGGCGGAGCTCGAGCATCACCACAACTTCGGCCGCGCGCGGCTCTACGAGCTCCTGTCGGAGTGCGGCTTCGAGCCCGTGAGCTACGCCGCGAGCCGGCGTTTGCACGCCGGCATGGAAGTCATCGCGCGCCGACGCTGAGCTGCCGCGTTCCCGATCACTTCACGTGGCGCGGATAACGCCACGCGCCGACGTTCGCTTTCAACCACTCGAAGTAGGGGCGCACGCCGCGACTCGCTTCGCCCTTGCCCGCGCCGCCGAGCTCGAAGTTCGGCCCGGTGCCTTGCCGCCCGCGCACGTCTTCGAGATAGGGCGAGCGGAAGAGCATCGCGAGCCGCGCGGAACCCGTGAACCGCGTCCACACCGACTCCATGTGCTTGCGCTGATAGGCGTTGAAGATGCCTTCGGCGCCGGATTGATCTTCGTCGGGCGTTTCGGTGTTCAGCACGAAGCCGTGGTCGGGGAGCGGCATGTCCTCGTGGATCATGATCACGTCGCAACCCGTGTACTCAGGCGGCGAGCCGTTCAAGTGGTTCGGGCAGATGCCGACTTCGATCGACGGCGCGAACGCTTTGAACCACTGCGTCAGCCGCTGCTTCTTCGTGTCGCCGTCGGGCTCGCGGAAGATCGCGTGATCGATGCGCGAGGGATGGTGGAACTCCTGGAAGAGGTTGACCAACACGTTGCGCAGCTTCCGCTCCTCGAGGAAGCGCGCGGTCTCCTCGACGGCGTTCCGCACCGCGGCTTCGTCGGTCAGCAACTGGTCCTTGCGCGGCATCATCACGCCGACGCAGACGACCATGCCGCGCGCGTCGGCCGCGCGGACCACGGCCTCGAGGCGCTTCTTGAACCCGCCGATCAAACGGCCGTCCGGAGTGAACGCGTTCGGACCGGCATCGACGTCGGGGAAACCGCCGTTCGTGCCTTGCAGGGCGACCGAGAGCAGGTTGACGCCGTGCTCGGCGTACGTGTCGAGATTCGCGATCAAGCGTTCCGTCGTCGCGGGCGACAGCAGCGCGTTGTTGACGCGGACGCCCCAGAGCTTGACGGGTTCGCCGCCGAGGTAGGGGAGCGAGTCGCGCAGCTCGAATTCACGCGTCGCGACGAGCTCGTCCACACGCGGCGGAGCGACGTACGGCTCGTGCCGCGGATAGCGCCACACGCCGACGTGATCGCGGACCCACTCGTAGTAGAAGCGCACGCCGCGGTCGCCGGTCGTCGTCCCGTAGCCGCCCATCTCCGCGTGTGGCCCGGTCCCGCTGAAGTTGCCGATGCCTTGGATGAACGCGGCGTGGAAGAGCATCACGGCGTTCGGGCTCGCGAGGTAACGCTCGCAGTCGGCGAGGATCGCGTCGATCTGCCCTTGCCCGAACACGCCGTCGTTCTCGTACGCGTCCTGCTTCTGCGTCTCGACGTTGACGACGAAGCCGTCGCTCGGGATCGCCATCGACTTCTGGATGATGCGCACGTCCATCCCAGGGAACGTGTCCGTGGTCGGCGAATTCTCGTACGGGCAGACGCCGACTTCGATCGTCGGCGCGACGGCGTGGAACCAGCGCGCCAGCTCGGCCTTCTTCGCCGCGCCGTCCGGCTCGCGCAGGAGCGGCTGATCCGCGCGCTCGGTGTGGTCGAACTCGTGCATCAAGTCGACGAACACGTTGCGCAGGTTGCGTTCGACGAGGAAGCGAGCGGTCTCTTCGATCGCGCGACGGATCGCGGGCTCGCCTTCGAGCTCCTGGTCCTTGCGCGGCGAGAAGAGCCCGACCATCACGACCATGCCGCGACGGTCGGCCTCGCGCACCAGCCATTCGAGGCGCTCGGCGACGTCCGGTTTCAAACGTCCGTCGCGGCCGTAGCCGTTGACGCCGGCATCGGCGTCCGGCCAACCACCGTTCGACCCCTGGATGTAGACCCCGAGCGTGTTGATGCCGTGCGCGACGCAGTGGTCGAGCGCGCGCACGTGACGCTCGGTGACCGTCCAGTTGGCGAGCGCGTTGCCGCAGCGCAGGCCCCAGAGCTCCACGGGCTCGCCACCGAGCCACGCGCGGTCGTCGCGGACCTCGAACTCGCGCGTCGCCGTCGCCGTCGCGGCCAAGGCCGCAGGGACTCCACCCGCCGAGTCGCGGAGCGGGCTCTGTGCACACGCCGCGGCGAGCGCGCAGAGCGCGCCGAGGGCCAGGTGGCTGGGGGTGTCGAAGCAGGCGATTCGCGTTCGTCGTTGCATGCTCAGAACTCGAAGGTGAGACCTATTTCCGCGCCGAGGCCGAAAGGCGCGCCGACGAAGATGCCGCGCGCCGCGCGGACGTCGAAGTACTCCTCGTCGAAGACGTTGCGCGCGTGCACGCCGAGCCGCAGCTTGCAGCCGTCGGACAGCCGGCGCATCCAGCCCGCGTGTGCGTTCCACAGTGTGTACTGCGGTTTGACGCCGAGCGTGCCGGCCGCGTTGATGTCCTCGGTGTTCAGCCTGTCGCTGTAGGAGTGCCCGACGTACGCACCGTCGAGCGCGAGCGTCACGCCGGAGGGCTCGTGCGCCCAACGCACGCCCCAGGAGGCGAGCCAGTGAGGCGCCGACGGCAACTGGTTGCCGTCGAAGAGTCCGTTCGTGTACTCGGAGTCGTTGTACGCGACGGCGGACCACACCGAGAGACCGTCGACGAGCTCGCGCGAGAGATCCTTGTCGCACGTGAGCTCGACGCCTTGGTGGCGCGAGCTCCCGACGTTCTCGAACACGTTGAAGTTGTTCGGATCCTGCTCGAGGCGATCGGTGTAGTCGATCTGGTAGGCGCAGAGATCGATCGCGAGCGAGTCGTCGAGCGCCTGCACTCGTGTGCCGAGCTCGTATTGGCGCGCGAACTGGGCGCCGAGGTCCTGATCGTGGTCGGCGAGATCGAGCGCGGTGACCGCCGGCGGCTGCAGCGTCGTCGACGCGCTCGCGTAGAGCGACCAGTCGTCGCGCAGGAGATAGGACGCGGAGAGCGCGGGCAGGAGCTCGTCGAAGTACTCGTCCCCGGTGTTGCCCGCGGTCGCACCGATGGTGCTCTCGACGGAGAGGTCCATCGCTTCGTAACGCACGCCTGGCCGAACCTTCCAACGTCCGAACGTGAACTCGTTCTCCACGAACGCGGAACCGGTGTGGTACGTCGACTCGTCGCCGTTGACGTCGATCTGGGAGCCATTGGGGAAGTTGCGCTCCGTGCGACGTTCGATGTCCTCGCGGAGGTAACGCACGCCCGCCACGAGTTCGGAGTGCACGTCGCCGAAGTCCCAACCGTGCGTGACCTGCGGTTGGATCGCGAACACGCTCATCGGTCGCGGAGTCGCTTGCACGTAGTTCGCGGTCGAGCCGTAGTAGCTCGGGCTGCCGATCTCGAACGCGCGATGGGTGTCGTAGTAGTAGGTGCTGAGTTCGGCGCGCGTCCTCCGGTCGAGATCCCACTCGAGGCGCACGTTCGCGCGGTCCTGATCGAAGGTAAACCGGTTCTGCAGCGACTTCGACTGCAACGGATCGGCTTCGAAGTCCGCGAGGTTCAGCCCGTCGGGTTGGTCCGAGTCGTCGTCGAACTTCTCGACCTGCACGAGCATCCGCAGCTCGTCGCTGAACGCCCACGCGGTCTTCAGCGAGTAGTTCTGCAGCACGTAGTCCGAGTGCTGCCGATAGCCGTTGCCGTCCTTGTAGACGGCTTCGAGCAGGAAACCGAAACGCCCGAGCGTGTCGCCGTAGGACTCGTAGAGCGCGAGGTTGTCGAAGCTGTCGTACTTCGTCACCGTCTCGAACGTCGCGCGCTCCGGGATCGGCTTCGTCAGGTAGTTGACGACGCCGGAGACGTTGTTCGGTCCATACTTGACGCTCGCGCCGCCGCGTTGCACGTCGATCGCCCAGACGCGTTCGAGCGTCAACGGGAACCCGGACGCGCCGGCTTGCCCGTACGGCGCGGACGCGAGCGGTATGCCGTCGACGTACATCGAGAGGTTCGTCGAACGGAACACGCCGTCATTGCCAGTGACGCCGCGCAGCGCGACGTTCGGCAACGAGTCGGAGCCCGATTCTTCGCTCAGGATCACGCTCGGCGTGCGCCTCAGGAGCTCCTGCACGTTCAGCGTGCCCGCTTCGGCGACTTCGCGCGGCGAGAGCACGTCGCGCGCGGCCGGGTTGTCGAGCGGCGTGCCTTGCACGGCGTCGACGGCGGACGTCTTCGACTCGGTGACGACGACTTCGGGGATCGACACGTCCTGGTTGCGCTTCGGCTCGCGGGCATCTTGGGAACGCGCCTCGAAGCGACGCTCGACGCCCTGCGCGCCTGCAGCCTCGGCGCTCGACTGCCGCGGTGCCGCGGCGGTCTCCGACGCGAGGATCAACGTCGCCGGTGCGAAGAGCGTGAAGCAGCGCGGGACCGTCGTCACTCGCGTGGGTCTCGAACGAGTGTCCATCGTGAAGTCTCGGTCGTTCGACACGCGCGGAACTTCGCACGCGCGGAACGGGCCGCAGTTAGGCCGCACGGGGTGAGCAGTCACGCGTCGCCGCAGCGTGCCGCGCGAGTTCTTCGCTCGCGATGCGCACGAGTACGTCGATCGACGGACGCGACTCCTACGCCCTTGCGCGAGTCGACGCTTCGCCGTCGAGTCAAGGCACCGAGCGCGACGGTCGCTCGTGCGCTCGAGCGCGTGCAGGCCGCCGCACGCACAGGCCGCGGCACGAACGGGCCGGCGGAACGCGGCGTCAAGAGGCGTGGCACGCCCGAGTGGACTCGAACCACTGACCGTCGGATTAGAAATCCGATGCTCTATCCAGCTGAGCTACGGGCGCGTGAGCGCAGGCCGTGACGCCGCGCGCGGCGGCGGGCTGGTCGGGGAGATGGGATTTGAACCCACGACTCGCAGCACCCAAAGCTGCGCCTCTACCAGCTGAGGTACTCCCCGAGCGCGCGAAAGAGCCTACCGCGCGACGTCGCGAGCGGCGAGAGCGTCGCTCCACACCGGCGTGCTCCACACCGGCATGCTCGGCCCGGAGCGCGCGCGGCCCGGTGCGCTGCGCGCGTGCAGAAGGCTCGCGCACGGCGCTCGCAGTCGGCGCTTGCACTTGGCGGCCGCCGCAACGTGGCGTCCGCGCGCGGCGATCCGTACTCTCTGCGCTTCGCGCGAGCCTTGCAGCCGGCCCCGAGGCGAGCTCGCGCGCCGGTTCCTTGTCAGCGCGAAGCATCGGGCCCCTGCACGGAAGTCAGCTCGGAGTTCATCGATGAAGGTCTTGATCGTCGGCGGCGGCGGGCGCGAACACGCGCTTGCGTGGAAGATCCGCCAGTCTCCGTTGGTGCGGGAAGTCTTGGTCGCGCCGGGCAATGCCGGCACGGCGCAGATCGCGCGCAACGTGGCGATCCCGGCGAAGGACGTGAAGTCGCTGGTCGAGCTCGCGAAGAGCGAACGCGTCGACCTCGTCGTCGTCGGTCCCGAGGAGCCGCTGGTGCTCGGCCTCGCCGACGAACTGCGCGCCGCGAAGATCGACGTGCTCGGTCCGGGCGCTTCCGGCGCGCGCCTCGAAGGCTCGAAGGCCTTCGCGAAGGAGTTCCTCGAAGCGCATCGCATCCCGACCGCGTTGTCGAAGAAGTTCGATCGCTCGGGCGCCGCGAAGGCGTATCTCGAGGCGCAGAAGCAGTGGCCGCTCGTGATCAAGGCCGACGGGCTCGCCGCGGGCAAGGGCGTCTTCGTCGTGCAGTCGGCGCGCGAAGGCTGCACCGTCGTCGACCAGTTGATGGAGGAGAAGAAGCTCGGCGCCGCCGGCGCGCGCATCGTGATCGAGGAGTTCTTGGTCGGCGAGGAGATCAGCGTGCTCGGCATCACCGACGGCGAGACGATCCTGATCCTCGAGCCCGTGATGGACCACAAGCAGGTCGGCGACGGCGACACCGGGCCGAACACCGGCGGCATGGGCGTGGTGTCGCCGCACCCGACGCTGACGCCGCGCGTGATGAAGCAGATCGAACAACACGTGCTCGTGCCGACTCTCGACGGCTTGCGCCGCGAGGAGATCGAATTCCGCGGCGTGATCTTCGCCGGGCTGATGCTGACGGACTCCGGGCCGCGCGTGCTCGAATACAACTGCCGCTTCGGCGATCCGGAGACGCAAGCCGTGATGCGGCGGTTGAAGAGCGACCTCGTGCCGTACCTGGTCGCCGCCGCTCGCGGCAAGTTGATCGAACAACAAGCGCCGGAGTGGGACCGCCGCGCGTGCGTCGGAGTCGTCGCGGCGAGCGACGGTTATCCCGGCGAGTACCGCCGCGGCGATCCGATCGAAGGCCTCGAGGCGGCGGATGCGCTCGAGGACGTCGTCGTGTTCCAAGCCGGCACGCGCGTGCAAGGCAGGCAAGCGGTTTCCGATGGGGGCCGCGTGTTGTGCGTCACGGCGCTCGGCAAGGACCTCGAAGAGGCTCGAGAGCGCGCGTACGCCGGTTACGACCGCATCCGTTACACCGGGAAGTTCGCGAGGCGCGACATCGGCCAGAAGCGGCCGGTGAAGTCGCGCGTCGCGCGTTGAGCTCCTCGCCCGGGACCCGGCCGTGCAGCAGCCCTCGCTCGGCGTCGCGATCTGCGCGCTCGACGAGGAGCGTGCCTTGCCGCGATTGCTCGAGCGGCTCTCGAGCGGCGCCGCGGACGATCGTGCGGACGACGTCGTCGTCGCCGACGGCCGAAGTCGCGATCGCACGGTCGACGTCGCGCGCGCGCTCGGCGCGCGGGTGATCGTCGCGCCCCGCGGCCGAGGCGCGCAACTCGGCGCGGCGGCGCGCGAGCTTTCGACCGACGTGTTGGTCTTCCTGCACGCGGACTGCGTGCCGTCGCCCGGGACGCTCCGGACGTTGCGCGCCGCGTTCGTGGAAGCCCGACTCGAAGCCGCGGCGTTCCGCCAGCGAGTCGACGCGCGCGGAGTGTTCTATCGGGCCGTCGAACGTGCCGCCGATGCGCGGGTCCGCGCGCTGGGGCTCGTCTACGGCGATTCCGGACTCGCGGTCAGGCGTTCGCTCTACGAACGCGTCGGAGGATTCCGCGACTTGCCGCTCTTCGAAGACGTCGAGCTCTCGCGGCGGCTACGAAGTGCGACGCGCGTGCGCCTGGTTCCGGGGACCGAACTCGTGATCTCCGCGCGACGTTGGCAGCGGGAAGGTGCCTTGCGCACGACGCTCCGGAACTGGATGCTGATGCTCGCGTTCGCTGCGGGTGCGGATCCCGTCCGCCTCGCGCGTCACTATCCACCGCATTCGGAGCCACCGGGTTGAAGCAGACCGAGATCCGCACCGCGTTCGAGGCCTTCCTCAAGCGGCGTTCGCTCAAGCTGACCTCCCAGCGGCGGCGGATCTTCGACCGTGCGTTCGACACGCACGAGCACTTCAGCGCGGAGGAGCTCGTTCGGTGGATGGCGGACGAGCCGGGGCCCCGCGTCTCGCGCGCCACGGTCTATCGCACGCTCGGGCTCTTGGTCGAAGGCGAGTTCATGCGTTCGCTCGACGCCGGTCGAGGCGAACTCGTGTACGAGCACATCCTCGGACACCGCCATCACGACCACATGGTCTGCCTGGGCTGCGGCAAGATCGAAGAGTTCCACGACGATCGCATCGAGGAGCTGCAGCTCGCGGCGTGCGAGAAGAAGGGTTTCGAGCTCGTCGATCACGACCTGCGCCTGCTCGGATACTGCCGCAATTGCAGCAAGACCCGCGCGAGCGAGCGCAAGAACGAAGCCGCCCGCACCACGACGCGTTGAGCGGCGGGCGCGGGCGACGAACGAGGCCGACGTTCAGGGCTGCAGACGGCGGACGATCTTCTCTTGGACCAGGCGAGCCGTCTCGCCGTCGCTGATCATGCTGCCCCACTTGCGGGCCTTGACGATCAGCGTGGTCTTGTCGATGTCGTAGGGTTCGACGCTGACGGTGACCGTCGAGCCGTCGATCTTCGTCTTGGCGACGCGGATCGCGTCGTCGACTTCCATCAGCTCGAGCGTCATGTCGTCGAGGACCTTCTTGGTCTCCGGCCAGACGCGTTTCGCATCGATGTTGAGGTGGGTGACGTACGTCGCCGAGTCGGTGAACTCGGTCGTCATCACGATGCCGCCGACGGCGCCGGCGGCCGCCGCAGCGCAGCCCGCACCGAGCGGAGCGCAGAGCAAGAGCACGAGGCAGAGGTTTTTCATGGGTTCGAAAAGGGGGTGAGGTGTGGATTCACTTCGCCAGAGCGGAGGCGGTCGCCACCATCCGGCGATAGAAGGAAAGCCCCTCGCCTTCCGCGCGCGGGCCCAAGCGGGTCCAACGCGGATGGTTCCAGGGCGTCAGGTTGCGTTCCGGGTGAGGCATCAGGCCGAGCACGCGACCCGAGGGGTCGCAGATGCCGGCGATCGCTTCGACCGAACCGTTGGGGTTCGCGGGGTACGCGACGTCGGTGCCGCCGGAACCGTCCGGTTGCACGTAACGCAGCGCGATCTGGCGCGCGGACTTCAAGCGCGCGAGCACTTCGGCGTCGCGCACCGTGAAGCGGCCTTCGCCGTGCGCGACGGGCACGGGCAGGAGCTCGCCCGGTTCGAGCCACGCACATGCGCTCGCTTCCGCGCGCAGCGTCACCCAGCGGCACTCGAAGTGGCCCGACGCGTTGACGTCGAGGGCGACGCCGCGTTGCGCGCGCTCCGAGAGCGCACCTTCGAGCAGGCCCGTGTCGACGAGCACTTGGAACCCGTTGCACACGCCCAGCACGATGCCGCCGCGAGCGACGAAGCGCTGCAGCGCGTCCGCGAGCCGCGTGCGCAGTTGGTAGCCGAGGACACGGCCCGCGCCGAGGTCGTCGCCGTAGGAGAAACCGCCGGGGACGACGAAGATGCCGTACCCGTCGAAGAGCGCCGGCTTCTCGCACAATTGGAGCACGTGCTCGAGCTTCGGCGCGGCCCCGGCGCGTTCGAGCGCGAGGCAGGTCTCTCGGTCGCAGTTGGTGCCTGCGGTGCGCACGACGAGCGCGCGCACGGCCTTGGTCGCGACGTTCATCCGGCGAACCCTCCTCGGTGCGCTCGCGCGAGTTCGTCGACCGGGAGGTCGACGATCGTCTGGCCCTTCACGCCGCGGATCTTCAAACGGCCGCTCGCGTCGACGCTGCCGACGCGCGCGAAGTCGCGACCGGCGAGCGCGCGCTCGAACGCTGCCGCGTGTGCCTCTTCGACTTCGACGAGGAAACGCGTGCAGCTCTCGGAGAAGAGCCTCGTCGCGTTGGGATCGTAGTTCGCCGGCAGTTCGGCGGTCGGCACCGCCGAGAGCGACAGTTCGACGCCCAAGCGTCCCGCGAAGGCCATCTCCGCCGCGGCGACGGCGAGTCCGCCTTCGGAGAGGTCGTGGACGCTGCGCACGAGCCCGTCGCGGATCGCCGCGTGCAGCGCGGCGAGTTGCTTCGGCGCGAGCGCGAGATCCGGGCGCGGCACGCGGCCGCCGTCGAGACCGAGCTCGCCCAAGTAGTGCGACCCGCCGAGCTCGCCGTGGGTCAGCCCGACCACGTAGAGACGATTGCCGGCCGCCTTCGCGTCCATGCTGACGCTGCGCGAGACGTCGGGGACGCGCGCGAGCGCCGAGACGAGCAACGTCGGCGGGATCGCGATGACTTCGTCGCCGACGCGGAACTCGTTGTTCAAACTGTCCTTGCCCGAGACGAACGGAGTGCCGAAGGCGACCGAAGTCGCGTAGCACGCACGCGCCGCGAGCACCAACGCTCCGAGCTGTTCGGGATTCGCGCAGTTCGCCCAACTGAAATTGTCGAGGATCGCGGTGCGCGCGGGATCGCCGCCGACCGCGACGACGTTGCGCAGCGCTTCGTCGATCGCCGCGGACGCCATCGCCCAGGGATCGAGCAAGCCGTAGCGCGGATTCGCGCCGCAGCCGACCGCGATGCCGGCGCGTGAGCTCGCGAGCGGCTGCAGCACGGCACCGTCGCCGGGGCCGTCCTCGTGCTCGCCGACCAGCGGCTTCTGCGCGGACATGCCCTGCACTTCGTGGTCGTACTGACGGACGATCCACTCCTTGCTCGCGACGTTCGGGCTCGCGAGCAGCGCGAGCAGCATCGCGCCGGGATTCGCGCACGGCGGCGCGCCGGGATCGGCGAGCTCACGCGGCGTGTAGCTCGCTTGACGCAGAGGTCGCGGAGTCCCGTCGTGCAGGAACTGGAGGTCGAGCACGCCGACGCGCGTCTCGCCGTAGAAGAGCTCGAGTTCGCCCGTGTCGGTGAACTCGCCGATCGCCGTCGCGTCGACGTCTTCCGCCGCGAACACGGCGCGGATCGCCTCGAGGTGTTCGGGCGGAACCGCGAGCACCATGCGCTCCTGCGCCTCGCTGATCCAGATCTCGGCCGGCGAGAGACCGGGGTACTTGAGCGGGACGCGTTCGAGTTGCACGCGCGCGCCGCACTCCGCGCCCATCTCGCCGACCGCCGACGACAACCCGCCTGCGCCGCAGTCGGTGATCGCGCGGTAGAGCCGCCGATCGCGGGCACGCAAGAGTCCGTCGAGCACTCGTTTCTCGGTGATCGGGTCGCCGATCTGCACCGCGGACGAAGAGACGACCGAGGAGCTCTCGTCGAGCTCGATCGATGAGAACGTGGCGCCGTGGATGCCGTCGCGCCCGGTGCGGCCGCCCACGCAGAGGATCAAGTCGCCGGGTTGGACGCTCTTCTCCGCGGCCCAACGTGGCATCAAGCCGACCGTGCCGGCGTACACCAACGGATTGCCGACGTAGCGCGGGTCGACCCACACGCCGCCGTTGACCGTCGGGATGCCCATGCGGTTGCCGTAGTCGCGCACGCCGGCGACGACGCCGCGCAGGATGCGCCGCGGGTGCATGCAGCCCTTCGGCACGCGCGCTTCCTCGAGATCGAGCGGTCCGACGAAGAAGCAGTCGGTGTTCGCGATCGGCTTCGCGCCGAGCCCGACGCCGAGCACGTCGCGGATGACGCCTCCGATGCCGGTGCCGGCGCCGCCGTACGGATCGATCGCGCTCGGGTGGTTGTGCGTCTCGACCTTGAAGCACACGTCCCATTCGACGTCGCCGTCCTTCTCGAACGCGACGATGCCGGCGTTGTCCTTGAAGACGCTGATGCACCAGGGTTTGGCGAGTTCGCGCGTCGCGCGTTGGATCGTCTCCTTGAAGAGGTTCTCGATCCGTTCGCCGCGGAAGTCGATGCGACCCGCGAACGTCTTGTGCTTGCAGTGCTCGCTCCACGTCTGCGCGATCGTCTCGAGCTCGCAGTCGGAAGGCTCGCGACCGAGCTCGCGATAGTGCGCGCGCACCGCTTGCATCTCGAGCAACGTCAAGCTCAAGCAGCCTTGGCGGGAGATGCGCACGAGTTCGTCGTCGCTCGCGTCGCGCAGCGGCACGGTGACGCTGGCGCGCACCGCATGATCGTCGGGCAACGTGAAGTGCACGTCTTCGCGATCGACCCAGACGTCTTCGATCACTTCGTTCGCGAGCGTGCGTTTCGCGGCGCGCTCGAGTTCGCGCGGATCGATCGTCCCGACGAACTCCCAGGCTTGGAAGGTCAATGCACGCACGCGTTCGCCGTTCGCGAGCTTCGCGTATGCCGCGCGAGCGATCGTGCGCTCGATCGTCTGCGCGACGGAGTCCATCACTCCGGGCTTCTTCATCACGAGCACGCGGTGACGCGCACGCGGATCGAGAAGCGGTGCCGCGCCCGGCGCCGTGATGCGCGCGACGTCGAGCACCGGATCGGCGAAGAGTTCGACGACGAGCCGTTCGACGTCGACGCGCGACAACGCAGGCGACAGCAAGAACCCGCGACCAAGGCGAGCGGCTTGGACCGTCGTGAGCCCGAGCTCGGCGAATTCGCGCAGCGCTCGCGTGCCGTCGGGATCGTCGAAGTTCGGGCGCCGGAACACCTCGATGCGCCACGCCTGGGGCAGCGTCGCGCGCGCGAGGGGAGAAGCAGAGTGGGTCACGGTCGGCATCGGCGGCTCAAAGGGGTCCGCGTGCGCGACATTTTGTGGCTCGAGGGCGCCGAGTCCACCAAATGTTGGGGCGTTGCGATTTCTCTCGCGGCCGCGGAAGGGCGGAATCCTAGCGGCTTCGCGAGCGGAAACCAGCGCGCGCGAAGCCGCCGCGGCGCGGAAGTCCGGGTGCTCGCGGAAGGTGGTTGCAGCCCCCGTCCCGATCCCGCAGGATGCGCCGCGTCCGTCCACCCGCACCCGAGGAGCCGCGCCGCCGTGAGCGACAAGCCGCAGAAGCCCGAGGGCACCCCGATGGGGATGTCCTTCGAGCGCCCGATCCAGGAGCTCGAAGCTCGACTCTCCGAACTCGAATCGCTCTCCCTGCGCACGGGGCTCGACATCTCCGAGGAGATCGAGGCGCTGAAGAAGAGCGTCCGCTCGCGCACCGAGTCGATCTACAAGAACCTGAGCGCGTGGGAGACCGTCAGCGTCGCCCGCCACGCGGATCGGCCCGGCGCGGTCGACTACATCGCGAACATCCTCGGCGACTTCATCGAGTTGCACGGGGACAAGGTCTACGGCGAGGACCCGGCGATCGTGACCGGGCTCGCGACGATCAAGAACCGGCGGTTCATGCTGGTCGCGCACCGCAAGGGGCGCACGACGAAGGAACGGCTCGCGTGCAACTTCGGTTGCGCGCACCCGGAGGGCTACCGCAAGGCGCTGCGCAAGATGAAGCTCGCCGAGAAGTTGCGCCTGCCGATCGTCGCGATGATCAACACGCCCGGCGCGTATCCGGGCATCGGCGCCGAAGAGCGCGGCCAAGCCGCGGCGATCGCCGAGAACATCCTCGCGATGTTCTACCTGCGCGTGCCGATCCTCGTGATCGTGATCGGCGAGGGCGGCTCCGGCGGCGCGCTCGGGATCGGCATCGGCGACCGCGTGCTGATGCTGCAGTACTCCTACTATTCCGTCATCTCGCCCGAAGGCTGCGCCGCGATCCTGTGGAAGGACACCGAGCGCATCCCCGAAGCGGCGGAGGCGCTGAAATTGACCTCGAGCGATCTCAAGGAACTCCAAGTGATCGACGGCGTCATCCCGGAGCCTCTCGGCGGCGCCCACCGCGCGCCGACCGTGCTTATGGACGAAGTGAAGAAGACGATCCTGAAAGAGCTCGATGGTCTCGATCGCATCCCGACCGAGGAGCTCTTACGCCGTCGCCGCGACCGCTACCGGCACCTCGGCGCGCTCGCCGGGCGCTTCCCGACGGTCGCTGCCGGTCTGCGGTGAACGCTCGAGCGCCGACTCTGGCGGCGCGCGATGCCGTGTCGCACGCGTCGACGTGCCATGCGCCGTCGACGGTTGCCCTGCCGCTGGCTGCGACTCAGCCACTGGCGTCGGCCCGGCCCGCCGAGGCGTCGAACCAACCTGGCTAGACGTGAAGCGTTTTCCTACCCGCCGATGCCAACGATCGCTGCGCCGCGGCCGTAAAGCTGCGGACGCGTCGCGACGATGCTCCCCCAGGTTCGCATGAATCGCCTACCGGCCGATCCGTCGCCCGAGCGCCGTGCCGACCCGCGCCAGGCGGGTGCAGCGTCCCGGGCGGGTGCAGCGTCGTCGAAGTCGAACTCTGGACAGCTCGCCGGACAGAGCACCGGCCCCGGAGGCAAACCGGGCGCCAAACCAGGCACCGAATCGGGCACCGAATCGGGCGGAGGCACGACCACGGGCGAGCCCGGCGATCACGAACTAATTCGCCTCGCCCAACGCGGCGACGAGCGCGCGTTCGAACTGCTCGTCCGCCGTCACGAAGCGCGCGCCTGGCGTGTCGCCCGCAACCTGGTCGCCAGCGCGGACGACGCCCGCGACTTGGTGCAGGACGCGTTCTTGCGCGTGTTCCGCAACCTCGAGCGCTTCGACTTCGAGCACGAGTTCTCGACGTGGCTCTTCCGCATCGTGACCAACCTCGCGATCGATCAGCTCCGCCGGCGCCGTGCGACCGCGAGCACCACGGCGAGCGACCCCAATGGGGACCGGGAGCTCGAACTCGCCGATCCTGACGCGCCGTCGCCTTCGCACCGCGCCGAGTCCCTCGAAACGGCGGCTCGCGTGCGCGTGTGCCTGGCGAGCCTCGCGCCGCACTTCCGGAACGTGCTCGCGCTGCGCGAAATCGAAGGCCTGGGCTGCCCGGAGATCGCCGAAATCGTCGGTGCGACCCATGTCACCGTGCGCTGGCGCCTCCACCGCGGCCGCAAGCTCTTCCAGGAAGAGTGGGAGCGCCGGGAACGCCTCTCCGAGCGGGGTGATCCGAGCGCCTGGGCCGCTCCGAAGGAAGCGGCGCCGTCCCGCAACGGCGAGTGGAACGAACGCGACGAGGGCAGCGGTGCCGACTCGGATTCGGCCAACTTCGACGACCCGTCCGACGTAGACCCCGACTGGAACGAACGAAGGCGATGAACGACCCCTTGAACTGCACCGAGATCCGAGCGCTGCTCGTGCTCTTCGTCGGCGACGACCTCGACGCCGCGGAAGCCGCACGGGTGGCTCGGCACCTTTCGGAATGCGGTCCCTGCCGCGCGGAGCAAGCGCGCTGGATGGCGACGCGTTCGAAGCTCGCGACGCTGCGCGAGTTGCCGAACGCTCCCGGCCAGGGCACTTCTCCGAGCGTGTGGTCGAACGTCCGCGCGGAACTCTTGGCCGAAGGGCTGATCGGTTCCGCGCGTGACGTTGGGGCGCCCCCCGTCTCGTCTTCCGGCGCACCGCTGCATGCGCCGGTCTCCGCGTTCGACCAGTCGCGGCGCAAGACCTGGGTGCCGCTTGCCGCGGCGGCCGCCGCGGTGGTCGCTCTGACGCTCTTCATCCTGCGCGACCGTGCGAACACGCCGGTGCTCGACGACCCGTCGGTCCCGAAGGGCCACGTCGTCGACGGAGACGCTGTCGCCGATCAAACACCGGGCCTTGCGCCGGGGCGCGAGTCCGTCGCGGTGCCGCAACTCGTCCATTCGCCGCTGCGCAAGGCGGGCGCCGGCGACGAAGCGTTGATCCAACGAGCGGAATGGGTCGACGGGCTCCTGATGCGCCCGCAGTTCACCACGACGAATCCCCCGACCCTGAACCTCGCGAGCGAAGAGCTGCGCTGAGCGTCGGGCCGGGAGGAGGCCAAGCCATGAACCACCTCCACGCACTCTTGCTCCTCGCTCCTCTGATCGGCGCCGGGGTCGCGCCGACGGTCTTCACGGTGCAGTCGGACGGCCCTCGGCTGGTCCGCATCTCGCCCCAACGTCCGGCCGACAGCCCCGACGTCGGCGCCTTCGACGCCGAGGCCTGGCGCGCCAAACTCAGTGCGCCCGACCTCGATCGGCGCGAGCAGGATTTCGACGCGCTCGCGCGACTCGTCCGTCTCGACCCGGCGGCGCGCGAGGCAGTCGAGCGCTGGGCGCGCGAAGGAGACGGCGAACTCGCCTGGACCGCGCGGCTCCTGCTGCGGGCGAATGGGACGAATCCGCTGTTCGGCGCCGGCAGCCCGCATTCGCTGCTGCTCCAGTTGCCCGACGGCGCGTGGGGAGCGGCGCCTGGACTCGGCGGGAATCGCGAACTCTGGCTCCAGGACCTCGAACCGCTCCTCGGCGACGACTTCTGGCTCACGCCGAGCGCGCCGACACCGCCTTCGATCGCGGGTTCGACGAAACGTGCGGAAAGCTTCGAACTGCGCTCCGGCCCCGACGGCGTCCACGTCACGGTCGAAGAGGAAACCGACGGCAAGACGGAGAAGAAGGAGTACTCCGCGGCGACGCTGGAGGAGCTCTACGAGCAGCATCCGGAACTCCGCGAGCGCGTCCAAGCGCGCGAGTTCCCTCGGATCGGCGGCGCGTTCGGCGGTCTGGGCCGCCTTTCGGGCGACGCCAGGGCGCCGCGGACCGACGTCCTCGGCGTGACCGTCCGCCCGCTGCCGAAGTCGGAAGCGGCGGAATTCGGACTCGAGGAGGGCCTCGGGCTCTATGTCGAGCGCGTCGAACCGCGGAGCATCGCCGCCGCGCTCGGCATCCAGCGTGGGCACGTGTTGATCCGCTTGAACGACCGCGAGCTCCACGCCGCGCAGGACATCACCGAGCAACTGTGCGCGCGGCAGGCCGACGGCGAAGTGCGAGTCGAATTGATCGACCGCTGGGGCCAGAAGCGCAGCCGTACCTGGCAGCCGGAAGCCGCCGATTCGCCGGAACCCGCCGCGCCGGGTGCGACGGGCGCGGTCCGCGAACTGCGCAAGATCTGAAGTCGCGGCAGACAGTAGCCGCGCAAGCCCGAGATTCGCGCGAGAGGGGGGTGGCCCGAAGGCCGCCCTCTTTCGTGTCCGCGGCGCGCGCTCAGTTGCGCGCCGCCTCGGCGCGTTTGCACTCCGCGATCAGCTCGTACGCGCGTTGGATGTCGGGGTGCTCGAACTCGAGCGTCGAGAGCTTGAGGAAGTTCTCGAGGCTCGCGATCGCCTCCGTCGGTCGGCCGAGTTCCGCGAGCGCTTGGCCGCGGCGACTGTGGATCTCCGGCAAGTCGGGCGCGTAGAGCAGCGCCTGCTCGAGCGCCGCGAGTTCTTCGTCGCGGCGGCCGAGCGTGCGGTACAGGATCGCCGCTTCCTGGGTGACGGCGAGCACGAGCTTCTCGGTGCCCGAACGCAGATCCCGCAAGCGACGTTCCTCTTCGACGGAGAGGTCGGGCCGCTCGAGCTGCGCGCTCCAGACGCGGAGTTCTTCCTCGCACTGCGCGAGCAGCTTGCGATTCCACTGCAGACTCTCGTCCCAACGGCGTTGCAGCGCGAGCACGCGCGCGAGACCGTTCAGCGCCTGTGCTTCGCCGTCCTTCTTCTCGACGACGCGCCGATAACAAGCTTCCGATTCCGTCCAGGCGTCACGCGCGAGTTCGCGCAGCTCCGCGACGCGCCGTTGCGGGTCCTTCGCGTCTGTCACGCGCTCGCCGGAGCCGACCGCGTCGGCAGCTTCGTCGTACAAGACGCCCTTGCGTTCGAGCGCGACGCCGAGGCCGAGCACCGCGCGATAGTCGTCGGCGCCTTCGAGCTCGCGGAAGATCTTCTCCGCCGCGAAGATGTCGCGCGACGTGCCTCGGCGCTGACACACCCAACCGAGCAGCAGCCTGAGCTGCACGTCGTCGGGTTCGAGTTCGAGGCCCTTGATCGCCTGGTCCTCGGCGCGCGACATGTCGTCGAGGTCGTAGAAGCGCAGCGCGAGTTCGCGGTGGAGCTCGAGCTGCTTCTCCGGATCGACGCGTTTCTCGCCGTCGGACGCGCACGCGGAGAGCAGCGACAGCGCAAGGAAGAGCGGAAGATGGAGGAGTCGCGACATGGCAGGGAATCCGAGGGTTCGAGCGCCAGACGGTAACACGTGCGCCGGGTCCGGCGCGCAGCGGGCCGACTAGCCGGCCGGGGGCGGAGTGCGCGCGGTTTCGAGTAACCGCCGGATCCGCTCGGGTTGCACGCGCAGATCGAGGATCTTGCCGCCGGAGAGGTGCACCAGCCCCGGTTTCGCGCCGCGCGGCTTGTGCACTTCCTTGCGACGCGCGACGTGCACCCGCACGCGGGCGGCTTCGGCGAGCGGGGAGAAGTGGGCTGCGAGATGCGCAGCGTCGACGAGCTCCTCCTGATCGGGTTCGGGCCTGCCGGCGAGGACGAGCACCACGTGACTGCCCGGCGTGTCCGCCGTGTGCAGCCAGACGTCGTTGCCGCGCGCGTGGTGGAACGTGAGGTCGTCGTTGTCGGCGGCGTTGCGCCCGACACGGATCTCGCTGCCCTTGGTGCCGCGGTAGGAGCGATAGGGTTTGCGCGGCTCGGGCTTGTGCTTCTCGCGGCGGCGTGCGTCCGGCTCTTGGCGCGGATCGAGCAGTCCCGAGGCGATCGCCTGGGCCTCGAGCTCGCGCGGATCGGCGTCGGCGCCTCCCGCGCGCTCGAGCAGTGCCGCGAGTGCGGCGCACTTCGCGCGAGCGCGTTCGAGTTCCTCCGCGACGGTCTCGCGCGCTCGCAGCAACTTGCGATAGCGCTCGAAGTACGCTTCGGCGTTGTCGAGCGGGCGCTTCTTCGGATCTAGCGCGATGCGGCGCGTGCCGCCGCTCTCCGCGTAGAAGTCCTCGACGTCGACGTGCGTCGCGCCGCGCGCGATCGCGCCGAGATGCGCCTTCAGGAGCTCGCCGTCCTGACGAACCCGCTCGGCATCGTCGCCCGCCTTCGCACGTTCGACGAGCCCGTGTTCGAGCGCGCGTGCGCGTTCGAGCTTGCGTTTCGCTCGTTCGACGAGCTCGCGTGCGAAGCGTTCGCGGTCCGCGGAGTCCGCCCTCGCGGAAAGCGCGTGTTCGACGCGCCACGAGAGCGGTGCTTCGGTCGTGCCGCGCGGCGGCGGGGGCGGTTCGGCGAAGCGCTCCGCGAGAGCGACTTCGTCGGGCGCAATGGCGCGGCCCGCGGGTGGGAGCCAGGTCTTGCCGACCGCGGCGCGCGGATCGCTCTTCTCCGACGGCGGCGGGACCAGGAGCGCGAGGATGCGATCGTCGGCGTCGACGACGTACGCGTTCGAACGCCGACCGAAGAGTTCGATCACCAAGGCTCGCGCACGCCCCGACGGCGTCTCGGCGAAGTCGAGGCGCACGACCCGATCGTCGCGCACCTGCGCGAGCCGGACGAGCCGCGCGCCGCGGAGTTCGCCTTCGAGCGCGCGGAAGAACGGCCCCACCGAACCTTCGTGGAGCTCGACTCTGCCATGCTGCAGGTGCAAGCGCGACGCGTCCGGATGGAGACTGACGCGGATGCGGCGCACGAAGTCCGCGCCTTGCGGCGCGAACACGAGCAGGAAATCGTGCGGCGGCAGGGGATGCACGTCGCGGAGCTCGGCGCCGTCGACGAGCTCCGCGAGTTCCGCCGCGAGTTCGCGCACGTGGCGCGCGGCGAGCACGAGCGCGGGCGAAGCGCTCAGCGCAGTTCTTCCTCGACGTTGTAGAGCCAGCCGAGCGTCGCCGGCGTCCACGGCGCGATCTCGTCGGCGTTCGGGAAGAAGAGCGAGAGCTCGAGCTTCGCCGAGTCGGCGCCGTCGGAGGCGTGCACGAGGTTGTTCGAGAACGACATGCCGAAGTCGCCGCGGATCGTGCCCGGCTCGGCTTGGCGCGAGTTCGTCTTGCCGACGAGCTTGCGCACGACCTCGATCGCGTCCTTGCCTTCGAGCACGAGCGCGACGACGGGGCCCGAAGTCATGTACTGGACGAGCTTCGGATAGAAGGGGCGCTCCTTGTGCACCGCGTAGTGCGCTTCGAACGTCGCGCGCGGGAACTGACGGAGCTTCAGGCCGACGAGCTTCAGGCCTTTCTCTTCGAAACGAGCGAGGATGCGGCCGATCAGGCCGCGCTGGAGTGCATCGGGCTTCAGGAGGACGAGAGTGCGTTCCACGGCGGAGGCGGTCGGGTTGGTGGTCGAGCGACGAGGCTCCGCGCGATTTCGGCGGGCCCGGGAAAAGGGGCGGAGGATAACGGCCCCGAGTCCCTCGAGCAACGCGATCGCGCGCGTGCGTCGCGGCGCGCCGTTTTCCGTCGTCGCCGGTTGACGCGCGAGCCGCCGTCCCTAAATTGTCCGCCCTCGAAGTCTGCCGAGGGCTGCGCGCGAGCGTGTGGGCCGAGGCGGAGTTCGCCGACAACTCGCTTTCGCTTCGTTTCTCACGGCTCGTCCGCCGCAGTCCTCCCGCGTTGCTCCGCTCGACCTCGGGTCGCGCGTGCACCCCGGGACCTCGGCCGACGCGACCGGAAGCTCACCGACTCCGCGCCATGCTGCCGAGCGTTCCTCGTCCGCCCGATGGTCGTCCAGGAGGCGGTGCGGACTTCGGTCGCTACGCCGGACTCGGGCTGCAGTACGCGTTGACCGTCGTGCTGCTGACCGGGCTCGGTTGGTGGCTCGACGCGCGTTGGGAGACGACGCCTTGGCTCTTGGTCGTCGGTGCCGTCCTCGGGTCCGTCGCGGGGTTCGTCAACCTCGTGCGGGCCGTGCCCCGCTCCCGTCCCCGTCCGAACTCGACTCGCCCCCGCGAGTGAACCGTCCGCGCCCATGCTGCCCTCCACCAAAGTCACCCTCGTCGGCTGCGCTGCGGCCGCGGGTCTCGGTGCGTGGCTCGGTGGGAGCTACGACGCGGCGGTGGGGCGTGGCGTGATCGGCGGCTTCGTCGCCGGCGCGGCCGTCGCCTTGGCGAGCGGCCTCGTGCAGAAGCGCATCACGCGCCAGAAGCCCGCGCTGCTCGTGCACGTGCTCGGCGGCGGATTCGTCGTCAAGATTTTCGCGCTGCTCGCGCTGACGCTCGCGGTGCGTTTCCTCGCGCCGCTCGCGGAGAGCTTCGAGTGGCGCGCGTTCGTGCTCGCGTTCGCCGCCGCCGTGCTCGTGCTGCTGCCGTGCACCGCGTGGGAGCTCTTGCGCCTGACGCAGAGCTCGGCGCCCACTCGCAACTCCGCCGTCGCCTACCAGCAAGGAACGCCTTCGTGAATCTGCTGCGGCCGATCCTCGTCCTCGCCTTGATCGTCGGCGCGTGCTTCGTCAGCGCGCGTTTCACGGCGCACCACTCCGCGGACGATCCCTTCATCGCGCTCTACTCGCACCTCGTGCCGGCGCCGCTCGTCACCGGTGACCACGGCGAGGCCGCGCAACACGCGAACACCGAACCGGCGCCCGCCACGCAGCCCGGCGACGAGGGCCACGGCGCCGCCGTCGACCACCCCGAGTCGCACGCGCCGCAGCACTATTTGCTCTCCGTGCCCGCCGACTGGGCGCCCGCCGCGTTCGACGCGGATCCCGCGACCGCGGGCACGCAGCTCGTCGCGAGTAACCTGCAGATCTTCCAGCTCTGCGCGGTGCTCCTGATCTTCGTCTGCTTCTCGGGCGTGCCGAGCTACCTCAAGACCGGCAAGGGCGACTACCTGACGAAGCTCTTCGCCGGCTTCGCGCTGTGGGTGCGCGACGAGATGGTGTATCCGGCGATGGGGCGCGAGACCGGCAAGAAACTCCTGCCGTACTTCCTCTCGCTCTTCTTCTTCGTGATGTTCATGAACCTGCTGGGTCTGATCCCGGGTTCTGCGACCGCGACGGCGAGCATCTTCGTCACCGCCGGCCTCGCGATCACGACGCTGATCATGATGGTGATCGGCGGAATGATCGTTCAGGGGCCGGTCGCGTACTGGAAGCACCTCGTCCCGCACGTGCCGATCGCGCTCTTGCCGCTGATGATCCCGCTCGAGCTCTTGGGCCTGGTCGTCAAGCCGTTCGCGCTCACCGTGCGTCTCTTCGCCAACATGACCGGCGGCCACATGGTCGTGCTGTCGTTCATGGGCCTGCTCTTCTTCATGGCGCGCGGCGCCGGAGAGATGGCGGCCTACGCGACGTCGCCGCTCGTCGTCGGCTTCGCGGTCTTCATCATGATCATCGAGAGCTTCGTCGCGCTCTTGCAGGCGTACGTCTTCACGATGCTCTCGATCATGTTCATCCAGGCTTCGTTCCACCCGGAGCACTGATCCCGTCCACGTCGTCAAAGCCTCGCGTTCACGCGCGCGGCGCAACACCTAGGAGTCTTGAAGTCAAATGATTGCTGAAGCTACTGAACTGGCTCGTATGGGCGCCGGCATCGGCGCGGGTCTCGCGGTCATCGGCGCCGGCCTCGGCATCGGTCGCATCGGCGGCTCCGCCGCGGAAGCGATCGCTCGTCAGCCGGAAGCGTCGGGCGAGATTCGCGGCAGCTCGATCATCATGGCCGCGCTCATCGAGGGCATCGGCTTCTTCGCCGTGCTCGTCGGCCTGTTGATGCTGTTCATCAAGTAATCCGAGAGTCCGCGTTGCGTCGTGCGCGCCGGGGAGGGCTCGTGCCCTCTCCGGACGGCGACCCCAGGAGTCCGTCATGACCATGTCGACGATCGCGCTCTTCGCCGAAGGCGGCGGTTTCAACCCGCTCGACCTCTCGGGCGGCGGCGGCTTGTTCTGGACGATCATCATCTTCGTCGTCGCACTCGTGCCGATCTGGAAGATGGTGATGGGTCCGATCACTGCGGCCCTCGAGGCCCGCGACGACCGCGCCCGCGCGGCGATCGACGCCGCGGAACGGGCGTCGAACGAAGCGCAACAGGCGCGTGCGGAAGTCGCGAAGAAGCTCGAAGAAGCGCGCGCGGAAGCGATGAAGCTCGTCGCCGATGCCCGCTCTCGCGCCGAAACGCGCGAACGCGAGCTGATCCAAGCGGCCGAAGCCAAAGCGAAGGACCTGGAGGAATCCGCGCGTCGGACCATCCAGACCGAACGCGAGAAGGCGATCGCCGCGATCCGCGAGGAAGTCGTCGACCTGTCGATCCAGGCGGCCGGCCGCGTGATCGGCCGCAACGTCGGCAGCGAAGACGACCGCCGCATGGTCCGCGACCTGGTCGCGAAGAAGTGAGCGAGCGAGGAGTCCCTTCGACGTGAACACGAGCCCGGTCACCGTCCGCTTCGCAGGCGCGCTCTTCGAGCTCGCCCGCGAGAAAGGCGCTGCCGCCGAGATCGACCGCGACGTCGAGAAGATCGGCGCCGAGTTCTCGGTCCAGAGCGTGCGCGCCTACTTCGCCGACGCCCGCGTGCCGTTGGCGGAGAAGCGCAAGCAACTCGTCACGCTCGGCGCGTCGTTCCATCCGTTGACGCGCAACTTCCTTTCGTTGCTCGCCGACAAGCAACGACTCTCGATCCTGCCGGAACTCGCGAGCGCGTACCGCCGGTACGTGCTGCGCGAAAAAGGCGCGGTCGAGGGCGAAGTCGAGTCCGCGCGACCGCTCGGCGCCGGAGATCTCGCCGAGATCGCCGCCGCGCTGACGCCGCATTTCAAGAAACAGATCGTCCTCACGAACCGCGTCGAACCGGCATTGCTCGCCGGCGCGCGAGTGGTCGTCGAGAACCGCATGATCGACGCGTCCGCCCAAGGGCGCCTCGAAGCGCTGCGCACCCAGATGCTCGCAGCGCGCCTCAACCCGAACTGATCCACCTCTCCTTCCGAAGCGTCAGGTAACAAGATGGACCTCCGACCGGCCGAAGTGACCTCGATCCTCAAGCGCGAGATCGAGAACTACCAAGGCGACAGCAAGATCCAGGGCGTCGGCACCGTGCTGACCGTCGGCGACGGCGTCGCTCGCGTCTACGGACTCGACGACTGCATGATGAACGAGCTCCTGGAGTTCCCCGGCGGCGTGCGCGGCGTGGCGCTCAACCTCGAAGAGGACAACGTCGGTTGCGTGCTCCTCGGCGACGCCACGAAGGTGAAGGAAGGCGACCGCGTGAAGAGCACCGGGCGCATCATCTCGGTGCCGACCGGACAAGCCTTGCTCGGCCGCGTCGTCAACGCGCTCGGTGACCCGCTCGACGGCAAGGGACCGCTCGCCGTCACGGCGGCCGACTACCTGCCGATCGAACAACCGGCGCCGAACGTCGTCGAGCGCGAGCCGGTGAAGCAGCCGCTCCAGACCGGCATCAAGGCGATCGACGCGATGATCCCGATCGGCCGCGGCCAGCGCGAGCTCGTGATCGGCGACCGTCAGACCGGCAAGACGGCGCTCTTGATCGACACGATCATCAACCAGAAGACCACCGGCGGCGGGGACCCGAAGAACCCCGAGCAAGTGATCTGCATCTACGTCGCGATGGGCCAGAAGCAGTCGACCGTCGTCGACGTCGTCCGCCGCCTCGAGCTCGCGGGCGCGTTGCCGTACACGATCGTCGTCTCGGCGAGCGCGACCGACGAAGCGTCGATGCAGTACCTCGCGGCGTACGCGGGCTGCACGATGGGCGAGCGCTTCCGCGACGAAGGCCGCCACGTCGTGATCATGTACGACGACTTGTACAAGCAGGCGCTGGCGTACCGCCAGGTCATGTTGCTCCTGCGCCGTCCGCCGGGCCGTGAAGCGTTCCCGGGCGACGTCTTCAACTTGCACAGCCGCTTGCTCGAGCGCGCGGCGAAGCTCTCGCGCGACGCGCACAAGAACAATCCGCGCTACAAGGCGGGCGGCGGCTCGTTGACCGCTCTGCCGGTCGTCGAGACGCAGGAAGGCGACGTGTCGGCGTACATCCCGACCAACGTGATCTCGATCACCGACGGCCAGATCTTCCTCGAGTCGAGCCTCTTCAACTCCGGCATCCGCCCGGCGGTCAACGTCGGTATCTCGGTGTCGCGCGTCGGTGGTTCGGCGCAGATCGCCGGCATGAAGAAGATCGCCGGTGGCTTGCGCATCAACCTCGCGCAGTACCGCGAACTCCAAGCGTTCGCGCAGTTCGGCTCGGACCTCGACAAGGCGACGCAAGCGGCGCTGACGCGCGGCGAGAAGCTCGTCGAGCTCCTGAAGCAGGGCCAGTACGTCCCGGTGCCGGTCGAGCGCCAGATCATGGTGATCTACGCCGGCACTTCAGGCGCTCTCGACGACTTCCCGACCAAGAAGCTCGGCGAGTTCGAGAAGGCCTACCTGTCGTACGTCGCGGACACTTGCCCGGAAGTGGGCAAGGAGATCCTCGACACGAAGAACCTGTCCGACGCGGGCAAGGCGAAGCTCGACGCAGCGATCGCCGCCGTGAAGAAACAGTTCGTGAGCTGATCCCTTGGCCTCGATCCGCGATCTACGCACGCGCATCCGCTCTGTCGGCTCGATCCGGCAGATCACGCGCGCCATGGAAATGGTGGCGACGACCAAGTTGCGTCGCTTCCAGGACCGCGCCGTCGCGTCGCGGCCCTACGCGAACGAAATCGCGCAGCTGCTCGGCCACATGGCGCAAGTCATGGGCGACAAGCTCGGCGAACGTCCGCTCTTCAAACCCGGTCGCGGCAAGCAGACGGCGATCCTGATCGTCACGTCGGAGCGCGGGCTCTGCGGCGCGTACAACTCGAACATGTTCCGCGAGCTCGAGACGTGGCTCGCCGGGCAGCGCGAGAGGAAGCCCGTCTTCTTCGTGTACGGCAAGAAGGGCTTCCAGTACCTGACGAAGCGCGGCTTCGAGGTCGAGCGCTTCTTCGTCGAGCCGCCGCTCGAGAAGCTGGACTATCGCGGCGCGAAGTTCGTCGCGCGCACGCTGCGCGAAGCGTTCCTCTCCGGGCGCTTCGACGAGGTACTCGTCTTCTACACGGCGTTCGAATCGGTCGCCAAGTACGTGCCGACGAAGGTGACGCTTTTGCCGGTCGGCGCAGACGCCGCGCGCGGCGGTGGGAAGAAGGCGACCGGCGACGTGATCCTCGAGCCGGACGTCGAGACGTTGGTCGAGAAACTCGTCCCGCGTTACGTCGAGACCCGGGTCTACAACGCGTTGCTCGAATCGCTCACCAGCGAATACGCGAGCCGCCGCATGTCGATGAAGAACGCGACCGATGCGGCGACCGAAATGGGCAACGTCCTGAAGAAGCAATACAACCGCAAGCGTCAAGAAACGATCACCAAGGAGCTGCTCGACATCGTCGGCGGCGCCGAGGCTCTCCGCTGAATCCGACTTCATCATGAGCAAGAACACCGGAACCATCGCCCAGATCTTCGGCCCCGTGGTCGACGTGCGTTTCCCGGCCGGCAAGCTGCCGCCGATCTACAACGCGCTCGGCGTCTCCGATCCGGCGCGGAACATCGCGCTGACCCTGGAAGTCGCCCAGCACCTCGGCAACGACGTCGCGCGCTGCGTCGCGATGTCGACCACCGACGGTTGCCGCCGCGGCATGGAAGTCGTCGACACCGGCGCTCCGATCAAGGTGCCGGTCGGCGAGAACACCAAGGGCCGGATCTTCAACGTGCTCGGTGACGCGCTCGACGCGACGACGCGTGGTGCGTTCAAGGCCGCCGAGTCGTGGCCGATCCACCGCCCGGCGCCGAGCTTCGAGAGCCAAGAGGCGATCTCGGAAGTGTTCGAGACCGGCCTGAAGGTCGTCGACTTGCTCTGTCCGTTCGCGAAGGGCGGCAAGATCGGCCTCTTCGGCGGCGCAGGCGTCGGCAAGACCGTGCTCATCCAGGAGCTGATCCGCATCACCGCCGTCGAGAAGGGCGGCTTCTCGGTGTTCTGCGGAGTCGGCGAGCGCACGCGCGAGGGCAACGACCTCTGGCTCGAGATGTCGGAGGCGACCTACAAGACGCCGGACGGCAAGACTCAGAGCGTGATCGACAACGCCGTGCTCGTGTTCGGCCAGATGAACGAGCCCCCCGGCTCGCGTCTGCGCGTCGCGCTCTCGGGCCTGACGATGGCCGAGTACTTCCGCGAAGTGAAGAAGTCGGACGTGCTGCTCTTCGTCGACAACATCTTCCGCTTCGTGCAGGCGGGCTCGGAAGTGTCGGCGCTCCTCGGCCGTATGCCGTCGGCGGTCGGTTACCAGCCGACGATGGCGAGCGAGATGGGTGCGCTCCAAGAGCGCATCACGTCGACGAAGGACGGTTCGGTGACGTCGATGCAGGCCGTGTACGTGCCCGCCGACGACATCACCGACCCCGCGCCGGTCGCGACGTTCGCGCACCTCGACTCGACGATCATCCTCGAGCGCAAGATCGCCGAGCTCGGCATCTTCCCCGCGGTCGACCCGCTCAAGTCGACGTCGCGCATGCTCGACCCGCAGGTCGTCGGCGAAGAGCACTACAAGGTCGCGCGCTCGGTGCAGCAGATCCTGCAGCGCTACAACGACCTCAAGGACATCATCGCGATCCTCGGCATCGAGGAACTCTCGGACGACGACAAACTCGTCGTCGCCCGTGCGCGCCGCATCCAGCGCTTCCTGTCGCAGCCGTTCTTCGTCGCCGAACAGTTCACCGGCACGCCGGGCGTGTTCGTGTCGCGCGAAGACACGGTGCGCGGCTTCAAGGAGATCGTCGAAGGCAAGCACGACACGCTGCCCGAGCAGGCCTTCTACATGGTCGGCAACATCGAAGCGGCGGTCGCGCGCGGCAAGCAGCTCGCGGGCAAGTAGGCCGGCGAGTCGCACCGCACGAAACCACCTGCGAACCGAACCCCGTACCCAGCACAGGAACACGGAACCCCAGCCGATGGCCGGCGAGCTCACACTGCGCGTCATCACTCCCGACCGGATCGTCGTCGACGAACCGGTCGAGTCGGTGCAAGTCCCGGCGCTCGACGGCTCGATGGGCATCTTGCCCCGTCACGCGCCGATGGTCGCTGCGTTGCAGGTCGGCGTGCTGCGCTACAAGGCGAAGGGCGGAGAGAAGGTGCTCTTCGTCTCCGAGGGCTTCGCGGAGGTGCGCGGCAACGTGCTGCGAGTCGTGTGCGAGGCGGGCGAGACCGCGGGTGAGATCGACGAAGCGCGTGCTCGCGACGCGGAGAAGCGCGCGCGCGAACGCCTCGCCAAGAAGGGCAATGGCGGCGGCGCCGCGGAATTCGACGCTGCGCGCGCCGAAGCGGCGCTGCACCGAGCGATGATGCGTCTGCGGGTGCTCGAGTACGGTTCGCGCGAACGCGTCCGTACGTGAGCTCCACAGGCCGAAAGGAACCGATGGGCGCCACCTGGAAGCGCACTCACACCTGCGGAGAGCTGCGAGGCTCCCACGCGGGGCAGACCGTCGTCCTGAACGGTTGGGTCCACGCTCGGCGCGACCACGGCGGCATCTACTTCCTCGACTTGCGCGATCGCTACGGCCTGACGCAGATCGTGCTGTCGCAGAAGGTGCTCGGCGACACCAAGCTCGGCCCGGAGTTCGTGCTCTCCGTGCGCGGCACGGTGGCGAAGCGCGAAGGCAACAACGTCAACCGCGAGCGCGCCACCGGCGAGATCGAAGTGATCGTCGAAGCCGTCGAAGTGCTGTCGCAGTCGCCGGTGCCTCCGTTCCCGATCGAAGAAGAGCTCGACACGGCGCTCGACACGCGCCTGCGCTACCGCTACCTCGACCTGCGCCGCGCGAACCTGCAGCGCAACTTGATCCACCGTTCGCGCTTCATCGGCGCGATGCGGCGCGCGTTCGAGAAGGAAGGCTTCCTCGACATCGAGACGCCGATCCTCACCAAAGCGACGCCCGAAGGCGCACGCGACTACCTCGTGCCGAGCCGCGTGCATCCGGGCGAGTTCTACGCGTTGCCGCAGTCGCCGCAGATCTTCAAGCAGATCCTGATGGTCGCGGGCTACGACAAGTACTTCCAAGTCGCGCGGTGTTTCCGCGACGAGGACCTGCGCGCGGATCGCCAGCCCGAGTTCACGCAGCTCGACATGGAGATGTCGTTCGTCGACGAAGAGGACATCTTCGCGACGTGGGAGCGCGTGCTGCAGGCGACGATGCGCGAAGCGTGCGGCGTCGAGCTCTCGATCCCGTTCCCGCGCATGTCGTGGGACGAAGCGATGGAGCGCTTCGGCGTCGACAAGCCGGACTTGCGCTTCGGCCTCGAGCTCAAGGACGCGCGCGCCTGGGCCGAGACGTGCGACTTCCAAGTCTTCAGGAACGCGCTCGCGTCCGGCGGCCGCGTGATGGGCATCACGGTGCCCGCCGCGCACGCGCTCTCGCGCAAGGACGTGACGACGCTCGAGGAACACGCGAAGGGCATCGGCGCGAAGGGGCTTGCGTGGTGGAAGGCGGAGAAGACCGGCGGGGCCGGGCCGCTCGCGAAGTTCTGCGCCGCGCCGGGCGCCGCCGAGAGCTTGATGAAGCTGATGGGGGCGTCCGACGGTGACACCGTGCTCTTCGTCGCCGACCGCGAGACGCTCGTCCGCAAGGTGCTCGGCGACCTGCGCAACCAGCTCGGACGCAAGTTCGGTCTCGCGAAGTCCGGCGAGTGGCGCTTCACGTGGGTGACGAGCTTCCCGCTCTTCGAGTGGGACGAGGACTCCAAGCGTTGGTTCTCGGCGCACCACCCGTTCACCGCGCCGGTCGACTGGAGCCTCGGCGGGCCGAACCCCGACCTCGGCAAACTCGCCAGCCGCGCGTACGACTTGGTGCTCAACGGCTGGGAGCTCGGTTCGGGTTCCGTCCGGATCCACCGCGCGGACGTGCAGCAGAAGATCTTCGAAATCCTCGGGATCGGCGCGGAGGAGCGGCAGCGCAAGTTCGGCTTCCTGCTCGAAGCGCTCTCCTACGGCGCGCCGCCGCACGCGGGTTTCGCGCTCGGACTCGACCGCACCAGCGCGCTGACCCTCGGGCTCGACAACATCCGCGAGGTGATCGCGTTCCCGAAGACGGCGTCCGCGACCGACCTGATGTGCGGCGCGCCTTCGATCGTCGCGCCCGAGCAGCTCGAAGAAGTCCACGTCCGCACGGTCGCCGCCCCGGAGGCGGCGCCGAAGTCGTGAGCGCCTCGCGCAGGTGGCGGATT
The DNA here is from genome assembly GCA_023150475.1 of Planctomycetota bacterium. GTDB lineage: Bacteria > Planctomycetota > UBA1135 > UBA1135 > JACRIN01. Next base: position 237,144 of record JAKLKU010000006.1, on the reverse strand, counting down.
TTCCGCGACCGATCTATTCTTGGCGCGGTCTTGGCATCAGGACCCGCGCGTCCATCCATCTTCCGTCTGCAGTAGGAGCTTCGTGTCAGAGCGCAACTTCCGCGTCAACCGTCAGATCCGCGTCCCGCAGGTCCGACTGATCGATCAGAACGGCGAGCAGGTCGGCGTCGTCTCGACCGACGACGCGCGACGGCGCGCAGAAGAGGCGAACCTCGACTTGGTCGAAGTGTCGCCGACGGCGGTGCCCCCGGTGTGCCGCATCCTCGACTACGGCAAGTTCCGCTATCAGCAGAAGAAGAAGGAACGCGAGAGCGCGAAGGGCCACCACCACGGCGGCCAACTCAAGGAGCTGCGCGTGCGTCCCGCGATGCACCAACACGACCTCGACTACCGCATCGAGCAGGGTCGGCGCTTCCTCGAGGAAGGCCACAAGGTCCAAGTGGTGTGCGTCTTCCGCGGCCGGCAGATGGAGCACCCGGAGATGGGCCACCGCGTGATGGACGCGGTCGTCGCCGGCATGGGCGAGCTCGGCAAGGTCGAGTCGCCGCCGAAGCTGCTCGGCAAGCGCATGACGATGCTGATCGCGCACCGCTGAGCCGACGAACTCGGGCGAAACTCTCGCGCGCCACCGGCCGGCGGAACGCCCAACGCGTCCGCCGGCTCGGCGTTTCTTCGGGCCGCGGCTCGCTCCTCTCGGGCCCGCGTCGCGCGGCTCGGCCCCCCGGACACGCATCGACGCGCGCACCGGACGCAGCCCGTGCTGGCGGGCGGGCACTTTGGACGCTATCGTCTCGGCCCTTTGCAACTGCCCGGCCCCAATGCCGGGTCCGCGGGCTCGGCCGAGGGGTCGAGCGCGGGCTCGGAGCCGTGCGGTGCTTCGCCAGGGTTCACCCGATGCCGAAGATGAAGTCGAAGGGAGCGGTCAAGAAACGCTTCCGCATGTCGAAGAACGGCAAGGCCGTCTGCTCGCGTTCCGGACGCGGCCACGGACACGCCGTCTTCAAAGGCAAGACCGGCCGCCGTCTGCGCCGGCGTCTCGTGCTGAACGAGACGTGGTCCGAGCTCATCAGCAAGATGATGTAGGAGGCGCACGACCATGGTGAGAGTCAACAACGGCGCCGCGCTGCGGCAGAAGAAGAACCGCCGCCTCAAGCAGGCGAAGGGTTACTGGGGCGGACGCTCGAAGCTCTGGCGGACGGCGACCGAAACGTTGCTGCGCGCGTGGGCGTTCTCGACCCGCGACCGGCGGCAGAAGAAGCGCGAGTTCCGCGCGCTGTGGATCGTGCGCGTCTCGGCGGCGGCTCGCATGCGCGGGCTTTCGTACTCCGCGCTGATCGACGGTTGCCACAAGGCCAAGATCGGCCTCAACCGCAAACAACTCGCGGAAGTCGCGATCCACGACCCGAAGGCTTTCGATCGCATCTGCGAGGAAGCCAAGGCAGCGCGCGCCTGACCCGGAGCGCGTTTTCATTGGTTCGACGAACGGCCCGGGTCGCTCCGGGCCGTTCGTGTTTCCGGCACCTGACCCGCTCCGACCCGAAGACGGCGGCCACGACCTTTTCGCTTCCCTTCACACGATGACCGAGACCTTGGAGTCCCTCTTCGAGCCGATCCGCGCGCGCATCGCGGCGGCGACGGACGAAGACGAGCTGCGCAAGATCGAGCGCGAGACGCTCGACAAGGGTGGCACCGTGGCCGCGTTGCTCGCGGCGATTCCGTCGCTCCCTGGACCGAAACGTCCGCTCGCGGGCAAGCGCGCGAACGAGCTCAAGAACGCGATCGGCGCAGCACTCGCCGAAGCGCGCGAACGGCTCGCCCGGCTCGCGATGGAGCGCGAACGCACCGGCGCAGGCTTCGATCCGACGCTGCCCGGGGCGCGCATCTCGCGCGGCGGGCTGCATCCGCTGGTCGCGGTGACCCGCGAACTCGAGGACCTCTTCACGTCGATGGGCTACGTCGTGCTCGACGGCCCGGAGATCGAGACCGACTACCACAACTTCGAAGCGCTCAACATCCCGCGCGACCACCCGGCGCGCGACATGCAGGACACGTTCCGCCTCGACCTCGAAGGCAAGCTCGTCCTGCGCACGCACACGAGCGCCGTGCAAGCGCGCGGCCTGAAGCGCCTCGCCGACGAGATCCGCGCAGGTCGTTTCGCGCCGCCGTTCCGCGCGATCGTGCCGGGCAAGGTGTTCCGCCAAGAGACGACCGACGCGTCGCACGAGCACACCTTCCACCAGATGGAAGGCCTCGTCGTCGGCAAGGACGTCTCGGTCGGGCACCTGATCGGAGCGATGAAGACGCTCTTGCGCGGCGTGTTCGGCCGCGAGATCGAGATCCGGCTGCGGCCGGGTTACTTCCCGTTCGTCGAGCCGGGCTTCGAGCTCGACGCACGCTGCCCGTTCTGCAAGGAAGGCTGCAGCGTGTGCAAGCGCAGCACGTGGATCGAACTCCTGCCGTGCGGCTTGGTGCACCCGAACGTGCTCCAAGAGTGCGGCATCGATCCCGAGCACTGGTCGGGCTTCGCGTTCGGGCTCGGGCTCTCGCGCCTCGTCATGCTGCGTTACGGCATCGACGACGTGCGCCTGTTGCTCTCCGGCGACCTGCGTTTCCTGGAGCAGTTCTGATGAAGCTCTCGTATCGCTGGCTCTCGCGGCATGTCGACCTCTCCGGCATCTCTCCGGAAGAGGTGCGTGCGAACCTGACGCTCTCGACGTGCGAAGTCGAAGGCCTCGAACGTTTCGCGCCGTGCCTTTCCGACGTCACCGTCGGTTTCGTCGCCGAGCGCGAGAAACACCCCGACAGCGATCACCTGTCGCTCTGCAAGGTCGACGTCGGCCCCGCGGGCGGCGGCGAGCTGCTCCCGATCGTGTGCGGCGCGCCGAACGTCGCGCGCGGCCAGAAAGTCGCCGTCGCGACGATCGGCACGACGCTGCCCGGCGACTTCAAGATCAAGAAGTCGAAGATCCGCGGTCAGGAGTCGTGCGGGATGATCTGCTCCGAGCGCGAGCTCGGGCTCGGCGACGAGCACTCCGGCATCTGGGTGCTGCCCGCCGACGCTCCGGTCGGCGTGAAAGTCGCCGACGCGCTCGACCTGGTCGACTGGGTGCTCGAGATCGACAACAAGTCGGTGACGCACCGTCCCGATCTCTGGGGCCACCGCGGCATGGCGGCGGAGCTCGCGGCGATCTTCCGCCGGCCGCTGAAGCCGCTCGACACGTCGCTGCCGCCGACCGGTCGCGGCGCGCCGTGGCCGGTGCGCATCGAGACGCCCGATTGCCCGCGGTACCTCGCGCTGCCGCTCGATGGCGTGCGCTCGGAGCGCAGCCCCGACTGGTTGCGACGGCTGTTGCTCGCGGTCGGTCAGCGCCCGATCGACCTCTTGGTCGACGTGTCGAACTTCGTGATGCTCGATCTCGGGCAACCGAACCACCTGTTCGACCGCTCCGAGTTGCATGGTGAGCCGATCGTCGTGCGCAAGGCCCGCACGGGCGAGCGCATGAAGACGCTCGACGGGGTCGAACGTGCGCTGCAACCGAGCGACATGCTGATCTGCGCGGGCGAGAAGCCGGTCGCGCTCGCCGGCGTGATGGGCGGCGAGGAGAGCAAGGTCGCCGGCGCGACGAGCGGCTTGTTGCTCGAAGTCGCGAGCTTCCAACCTGCGGTCGTCCGGCGCACCTCGGCGCGCCTCGGGTTGCGCACCGACGCCTCGGCGCGCTTCGAGAAGAACCTCTCCCCGACGCTCGCGCTCGACGCCGCCGGCCACCTCGTGCGGCTGCTGCAGTCGATCCAACCGGGCGTGACGCTGCCGGCTCCGCTCACCGACGCTGGGACTTGGCAGGATCCGACGCGCACCGTGCGGGTGCGCTGCGAGCTCGTCCGCCGGCGCCTCGGCGCACCGCTCCAGGACGCCGACATCGTCGACATCCTGCGCCGGCTCGGTTTCGGCGTGACGCAGTCGCACTCGGCGCTCGACGTCGTCGTGCCGGCGGTGCGCGCGACCAAGGACGTCACGATCGAACAGGACCTGGTCGAAGAAGTCGGCCGCATCCATCGCTACGGCAACGTGCCCGAGCACCGGCTCGAAGGCGCGCTCGTCGCGCCGCCGCCGGATCGCCGTCGCCAGCTCGTGCGCAAGGTCGAGGATCGCTTGGTCGGCGTCGGCCGCTTCCGTCAGACGATCTCGTACTCGTTCCTCGCGGACGCGCTCGTCGCGAAGCTCGGGCTCGCGAGCCTGCCGCATGCTTCCGTCGTCAATCCCGTCGCCGAAAGGCTCTCGAAGATCCGTCGCGCCGTCGCGCCGAGCCTGCTCGCGTCGGTCGAACAGAACCGCCGTCACTCCGACGACGTGCGGCTCTTCGAGATCGGCAAGGGCTATCGCCCGGAACGCGGGAGCGGCGGTGAACCGGAAGAGGTGCACGAGCTCGGTTTGCTCGTCGCGCGGGCTCCGGCGGGCGCGAACGCGCGCTTCGACGACGACGCGTTCTCGCTGCTGCGTGGCACGCTCGACGATCTCTGTTTCGCGCTGCGGCTCGATCCGCCGAGCTACGTCGCCGCGAACGAGTTCGACGCTGCGGGCGCGGCCGACGAAACGCCGTACCTGCATCCGGCGAAGCGCCTGCGGGTCGTGCTGGGTGAGCAGGAACTCGGCTGGATCGCTGCGCTCGACCCGCGAATCGAGCGCGAGCTCGGCCTCACGGGCGAGCAGAAGAGCGACGTCGCGCTCGCGACGCTGTCGATCGAACGACTGCTCGCCGCGCCGCCGAAGGAGAAGATCTACCGGCCCCTGCCGCGTTTCCCTGGGCTCGAGCTCGACGTCGCGCTCGCGTTGCCGGTCGCGGTCCGCGCCGGCGACGTCGTGCAGTCGCTCGAACGTGCAGCGAAGGGCCTCTCGGTCGCCGTCGAGCTCTTCGACGTCTACACGGGCCCGAACGCCGGGCCCGGAAGGCGTTCGCTCGCGTTCCACGTGCAGCTCGGATCCGACGAGCGCACGTTGACCGACCAGGACGCCCAGAAGTTCCTCGGCCGCGTCGAGCGCGCCGCCGTCGAACTCGGCGGCGAGCTGCGCAAGGCGTGATCCGACTGACGTTCCTCGCCTGGCCGCGACGCAGCACCGAGAAGCTCGACGGCGCGTACGTCGTCGTCTTCGTGGCGTGCGACGACGCGGTGACCGCGGAACGGCAGGCCCGCACCTGGATCGAGGAGACCGGGTGGGTGGTCGAGGCGCTCGAAGACAGCGCGAAGCTCGAGCGCGAGGAGGTCTCCGAACGCGAGCGCCAGTACTTCGACGACGCTTTGGTGGATTCCGGCTCGCTCATCTTCCACTGCTTCCCGCCGAGCGAGGAATAGCGCAAGCTCTTCCGACCGCCCCGGCGCCGCCGGTCGAGTATCCTTGGTCCGCCGCAGCGCTCCGCACCTTGAAGGTCGTCCTCGTCAATCCCCCGAGCCCTCCGGAGTTCCGTGTCAGCCGCGGGCTGATGGGGGGCTTCGGCATGGCGGTCAATCCGGGCCTGCTCTACCCGCCGATCGAACTCGCCCACGTCGCGAGCGTGCTCGAGGCCGAAGGCTTCGACGTCGCGATCGTCGACAGCGACGCCCACGGGCTGGACGCCGCCGCCGCGGAAGCGCGCGTGGCGGAGCTCGCGCCCGACCTGGTCCTGCTCGACAGTTCGAGCACGTCGCTCGACCGCGACTTGGCGCTCGCGCGTGCGCTGCGCACGCGGCTCGCGAAACCGGTCGCGATGCTCGGCTCGCAAGTGACCTACGCGCCCGACGAGATCTTCGCCGGACACGACGTCGACGCAGTGGTCCGCGGCGAACCGGAGTACACGGTGCGGGAGCTCGCGCAGCGCGTGCGCGACGGCCGACCGCTCGCCGGCACGGAGGGCATCTCCTGGCTCGGGCCGGACGGCAAGGTCGTGCACGAGCCCGAACGCGAGAAGATCGCGAAGCTCGACGAGTTGCCTTTGCCGGCCCGGCACCTGCTCGACAATGCGCGCTACCACTTCCCGGGCGTCGAAGGCGCGATCACGACGATCAAGTCGTCGCGCGGTTGCCCGCTCGACTGTTCGTTCTGCGGGTACACGCTGGCGCAGGGACTGCGTTTCCGATTCCGTTCGCCGGAACACGTGCTGCGCGAGCTCGAGGACGTCGTGCGAAAGCACGGCGTCCACCACGTGATCTTCCGCGATCCGATCTTCACGACCCGCAAGGACCGCGTGCACGCGATCTGCGACGGGATCCTCGAACGCGGGCTCGAGCTCGAGTGGCAGTGCGAGACGGCGGTGAAGACGCTCGATCGTGCGCTGCTCGAGAAGATGGCGAAGGCCGGCTGCAAACACATCTCGCTCGGCGTCGAATCGGGCAACGTCGAAATCCAGAAGAAGCACTGCGGCTCGAAGTTGCTCGACGGCAACAAGGCGATCGACTTCGAGCGCTGCCGTGAAGTGTTCGACGCGTGCCGGGAACTCGGCATCGAGACCCGCGCGTTCTGCATGGTCGGTTTCCCGGAGGAAACGCCTGCGATGGTCGACGAGACCTTCGCGCTGGTCGAACTCTGCGATCCCGACCAAGTGCAGTTCTGCGCGGTCACGGCGTATCCAGGCACGCCGCTCTACAAGCTCCTGCGCGGCGAGCGCACGTTCGACTTCGCGTTGATGACCGGATTCCAGGCGCTCGAAGGCAACGAGCACATGAGCGCCGCGCAGATCGAGAAGAAGATCCGCGAGGGGTACCGGCGCTTCTACACGCGGCCGAAGCGACTCGCCCGCGAGCTGCGCCATCCCGGCCGCCTCGCCGGCAAGGTCGCGCGCTACTTCACGTTGTTCGCGAAGCGGGCCTGAAACGTCCGGCCTGGCCCGCGCGAGAGCGAGCGCGTGTGCCCCGCGAGCGCTGGACGGTTGCGGATTCCTATCGGCCGGCGCGCACGCTACGGTCCGCCCCTCCGACAGGGGAAGCTCGCATGCATCGGGATTCTGGACAGGGCGGCGATCGAGTGCCGCGATTGCGGGACGAATCGGTGTACCAGCGCATGTACGCCGAGTCGCTGCGCGACCCGGACGTGTTCTGGGCGCGCATGGCGCGTGAACTGCGTTGGATCGAGCCGTGGGACGCCGTGCTCGACAGCTCGGATCCCGGCCGCTCGCGCTGGTTCGTCGGTGGGGAACTGAACGCCGCGCACGTCTGTCTCGATCAACACGTCGAGTTGCTCGAAGGTGGCCGCCGCGCGCTCGCCTTCCGTGGTGACGACGGCGAGCAGCGCACGCTCACGTACACGGAGCTGCACGTCGAAGTGGTGCGGCTCGCGAACGCCCTCACCAAACTCGGCGTCGCCGCGGGCGAACGCGTCGGCGTGCACTTGCCGCAAGCGCCGGAGTGGGTGATCGCGCTCCTCGCGTGCGCACGGATCGGCGCCGTGCACGTCGTCCTCGATCCGCGCGCGGCCGCGGCGCAGCTCTGCGAGCGCCTGCTCGACTCCGGGGCTCGGACCGTGATCACCGTCGACGGCGGTTTCGATTCGGGGCGGCCGTACGACGTCAAGGCGGTGCTGGAGACGGCGTTGCTCGCGACGCCCTCGGTGCGCGACGTGATCGTCGTGCGTCGCACGGAACGTCACGTGCCGTGGGTCAACGGCCGCGATCGGTGGTTCCACGAACTCGTCGCCGAAGTCGCCGACACCGACACGCCGCGGGCGTTCCCGGCGGAGCAACCGCTCGCGATCACCTATGGTGACGGCGGGCCGTCGGATCCGCGAGGTCTGGTGCATGCGACCGCCGGCTTCCTGCTCGCGGGGTATCTCTCGACGCAGTACCACCTCGACCTCGGGGAAGGGGACTTGCTCGCTTGGCACGGCGGAGCCTGCGGCGCCGCGGCGCTGGCGTACGGCGTGTATGGAGCGCTCGCCTCGGGCGCGACCGTGCAATTGCGCGAGACCGGCCCCGATGGAACGAGGGGTTCGACGTGGCTCGCAGAGCTCGCGTCGAGCCGCCCCTCCGTCGCGTGGATTCCGAGGCGGAGCCTCGCGCACGGCTTCGACGACGCCGAGAACGACGGCGGCCAGAACGTCGGCGGCGGCAAGCGCGACGCACCGTGGCGCGTGCTCGCCGTCGAAGGCGGACCGTGTGCGCCGGCGGAACGTGATCGGGTGCGGGAGCACTTCGGGCATTTCGTCTGGGTCGACGGTTGGGGCAGCGACGCGACCGGCACGTTCGTGCTCGCGCCGCTCTCCGGGCTCGATGCGTTCCGCGCGGGCTCGCCGTTGCGGCCGTTCTTCGGCATCGATCCTCGGGTCGTCGACGACCGTGGACGCGAAGTGGCGAACGGCGTGGTCGGCCACTTGGTGCTCGCTCGCCCCTGGCCCGGCTTCGCCGTGTCCGAGTGGGGCGATCCCAGAGGCTTCGTCGCCGCTCACTGGAGCCGACACGGCGGTGGGCACTTCTCGACCGGCGTGCGCGCGCACCGCGACGCCGACGGCGAACTCTGGATCGACGGTCCGGAGCGGAGTTGAACGCGGCCGATCGGCTGAAGCTCGCGCACGGCCTCGCGCAGGGCCCGGGTCACGGCCCGGGTCACGCGCGCGTCACGGGAAGGGGTCTTGCGGACCGCGCCCGCTCACGCCGGCTCGTCGTGCTTCCACCAGTCGGTCGCCGCGACTTGGCGGATGCCTTCCGCGTACGTGCGCGGCCGCCAGCCGAGTTCGTCGACGGCGTTCGTGATGTCGTGCTCGTGGTGCAGGTTGAAGTAGGCGCTCGCGCGACGATCCTGCGTGACGTCGGTGAAGAGGCCTTTGACGAAGATCATCCGATCCGCCCACTTCTTCGAAATGTTGAGCCGGCGCACGCTGCCGCCCGCCGCGGCGATCGTCTGGTCGATGAAGTCGTTGTAGGTGATCGCGGCCGGACCGGCGAGCTCGTAGACGCAGTCGACGCCGCGCTCGAAACCGAAGAAGCGCTTCACGGCGTCGACCACGTCCTCGACGTGGACCGGATTGATCTTCGAGACGCCGTCGTGGGGGATCAGCATGCGGCCACCGCGTTTCGCGCACTTGCGCAGGAGAGGCGCCGTGTGGCGGTAGTCGCCGACGCCATAGACGAGCGTCGGACGGAACGACGCCCACTCGATCCCCGAGCCACGGATGATCTTCTCCTGCACGCGCTTCGAGTCGCGGTAGTAGCTGTACACCGGCGCGCCGATGACGGCCGACGAGACCACCCAGATCTTGAAGTTCTTGTTCGCGTGCGCCTTCGCTTCGTCGAGCAGGTGCTCGGTGCCTTTGATGTTCACTTGCTGCATCTCGGCGTCGCCGAGGTGCTCGTGGGCGCTCGCGAGGTGCAACAGCAGGTCGCAGCCGGCGAGGAAACCGTCGAGCGATTGCCGATCGGTGAGGTCGCCCGTGTGGATCTCGAACGCCTTCCCGGCGTTCGCCGGCTGCTCGATCGCGTTCTCGCGACCCTTGCGCGCGAGGACGCGCACGTCGTGGCCATCGGCCAGCATGCCGCGGACCATGTACTTGCCGATGAAGCCGGTGGCGCCAGTGATCGCGATGCGCATGTTCGTCGGAGCGAAGGGGCGGGATTGTATGCGCGCCCGACGAGAGGCGAAAGCACGGCGGCGCACTCCGCGGTCCGATCGGGGACTTCCGTGCCCGTTGCGTGCCCGTTGCGTGCCCGTTTCGTGCCATGCGCGAGCGGCGCACGCGGCTCGCGATTTCACGGCGCATGGCCGGAGGCCGAACCGCACGGCAGAATGCTCGGATGCACCAGAGCGACTCCGCGTCGGCGCCGTTCGGTCTGCTCTGCGCGTTGCCCGCGGAGCTCGGCACGCTCGGCGAGCGCGCGGTCGAGCGTCGCCGCGTGCTCGGTCAGGAAGTGCTCGAGCTCGAGTTCGGCTCCGCGCGAGTCCTCGCGAGCGTCTGCGGCGTCGGCAAGGTGCAAGCGACACGCACGGCGACGGTGCTTTTCGCGGCGGGTGCGACGCGCGGCCTCTTCGTCGTCGGCACGTGCGGTGGTCTGAAGCAAGCGCTGGTGCCCGGCACGTTGGTGCACTGCACGCGCGCGGCGCAGACGGACTTCGTCAGGCTCGAAGGTCGCGAGACCGACGCGGATCCGGAGCTGCTCGCCGCTTGGCGCGACGTCGCGCCGGGTGCCGCGGGCTGGTTCCTCACCGCCGATCGTCCGGTGCTTTCCTTGTGGCGCCGCTTGCGGCTCGCACGGGCGTTCGCGGGACCCTGCGTCGCCGACATGGAGACCGCCGCCGCGGCCGCGGCCGCGCGCGCCGCAGGCGTGCCTTGGGCCGCGCTGCGTACGGTGACCGATCGCTCGACGGAAGGCGGTCACTTCTCCTTCCGCGCCAACTTCGCGAGCCTCGCAGGGCGTGCCGCCGAAACGATCCCGGCGCTCGTGGAACGACTTTCCAGCGCCGCGCGACCGGGTTTGCCGGGGCCGGGAAGACCTGGTTAGAGTGGCCGATGCTCGTCGGCCGAAACCGCTGGGCGCACGCGCCGCTCGCCACGCGCTGCACCCCGCGAGGCCGCCGTCCTCACCTTGGATGAACTCCCTCAGCACAGAACGGCCTCGCCCGTCGCGCCCGCACGAATGAGTTTCGTCGGCACGTTCGCGCGGCGGCACTTCGAGCCGTTGATGCTCTCGGTCCAAGTGCTGGTCGACTTGGGCGTCGTGCTGCTCGCGTGCGTGCTCGCCTACCACGCCCGGGAGTACGTCGGTTGGCGCACGCCGACGCCGCTCGCGGCGCAATGGCAGCTCTTCTATCTCACGGCGGCCGTCTGCCTGGTGTGTTTCCACGCCTTCGGCATGTACAGCCCGATCAAGAGCTTGCTGAACATCGAGGAGTTCAAGTCGATCTCCAAGGCGACCGTCGTCGCGTTCTTGGTGCTCAACGTCCTCTTCTTCTTCCTGCGGAAGACCGACGCGCCTGCGGAGGGGCCGGTGTGGAGCGTGCTGATCAAGCTGCACGAGCGCATCGACTTCGCCGGCAAGCCAGAACGCTTCAGCCGCATCGCGGTCATCCTGAGCTTCGTCTTCATCCTCGGGTTCACGCTGGTCAGCCGCTTCGTGTCGTTCAAGGTGATCCAGATGCTGCACCGGCGCGGCATCGGCAACCGGAACGTGCTCGTGCTGGGCACCGGCCAGACCGGACGCCGGCTGCAGAAGAAGTTCGTGCTCGTGCCGACGCTCGGCCTCAACCTGGTCGGCTTCGTCGGAGAGGACGACGACGAGATCGGCAAGACGATCGGGCACTCACGCGTCGTCGGCAAGGTCGGCGATCTCGACCATCTGGTGCGCCAGCACAAGATCTCCGAGGTCTTCGTCGCGATGCCGGAATCGACCGAGGAGCGCGTGCTCGAGATCGCGGAAGTGCTCGATCGGATGGGCGTCGTCTACCACATCGTCCCGCGCTTCTATCACTTGCTGTCGCACTCGGTGCGGATCGAGACCGTCGACTCGATCCCGCTGATCACGCGGACCGATCGCAAACCGGGCTGGCTCTACGCCGCGGGCAAACGCGCGATCGACGTCACCGTCGCCTTGATCGTGCTCGTGATCGGCGCGCCGTTCTTCCTGATCCCGGCGTTGCTGATCAAGCGCGAGTCGCCCGGCCCCGTGTTCTTCCTGCAGAAGCGCGTCGGACGCGACGGCAAGCTCTTCCAGATGATCAAGTTCCGGACGATGCACGCGCACATGTCCGGCGATGCGCCGAAACCGAAGTCCGGACGCGATCCGCGGATCACCAACATCGGCCGGTGGCTGCGCCGGTACAGCCTCGACGAGCTCCCGCAGTTCCTGAACGTGCTGCGCGGTGAGATGTCGGTCGTCGGTCCGCGGCCGGAGATGCCGTTCATCGTCAACGCCTACGGACCGCTCGAACGCGAGCGCTTGACGGTCAAACCCGGCCTGACTGGCCTCTGGCAGATCTCGTATGCCCGCGGCGAGGCGATCCACGAGAACCTCGAGTACGACATCTACTACATCGAGCACCAGTCGCTCCTGCTCGACGTCGTGATCATCGCGTTGACCGCGTTCGCGGTCGTCAAGGGCACCGGCGCGTATTGAAGCCGGACGCCGAGGAACCGCGCGGGATGAAGTCGGCCGACGCACGCGGCTTGCGCGTCATGCACGTCATGGAAGCGACGATCGGCGGCACACGCCGCCACTTGGTCGACGTCGCTCGCGAACAGAAGAAGCTCGGCATCGCCGTCGACGTGGTCGCCTCCGCGGAACGCACGGCCGACTTCCGCCGCGACTTGGCCGAGCTCGAGCGCGATGGCGTGCGGGTCGTCGAGTTGCCGATGGTCCGCGAGATCCGGCCGGGCCCGGATTGGCGCCATCTGAAGGCGCTCGAACGCGAGCTCGTCGCGCGTCGTCCGGACGTCGTGCACACGCACTCGAGCAAGGCGGGCGTGCTCGGGCGCCTCGCTTCGCTCGAACGTTCGATCGGAGTTCGCGTGCACACGCCGCACACGTTCGCGTTCCTCTTCCACGCGATGTTCGGACCGGTCAAACGAGCGCTCTTCCGGCAGATCGAACGAGGCCTCGCGCAAGCGACCGCTGCCGTGATCGCCGTCAGCGAGAGCGAAGGCGAGACGATCCGCGGCTCCGGCGTCGTGCCGCCCGAGCGCGTGCGCGTCGTGCCGAACGGCATCGACGTCGTGAAGTGGGTCGACATCGCCCCGGCGTCCCGAACGGCGCTCGGCGTGCCCGAGAGCGCGCCGCTGCTCGTCGTCGCGGGGCTCTTGAACGTCGCCAAGGGACAGGACCTCGCTTTGCGCGCGCTCGCCGAGCCGTGCCTCGCCGGCGCGCACCTCTTGCTCGCCGGCCACGGCGAGCTGCGGCCCGCGTGGGAGGCGCTCGCGCGCGAGCTCGGCGTCGCCGACCGTGCGCACTTCCTCGGTTGGCGCGACGACGTGCCGCAGCTCTTCTCCGCGGCGGACGTCGTGCTCCTGCCGTCGCGGTGGGAAGCGATGCCGTACGCGGTGCTCGAAGCGATGGCCGCCGAACGACCGGTGATCGCGACGGCGGTCGACGGCGCGCGCGAAGTCGTCCAAGAAGGCGTCACGGGGCGCCTGGTGCCGTGCGAGGATCCGCGGGCGTTGGCTCGCGCGACCGCGGACGTGCTCGGGCTCGAGCCGCGCCGGCGCGCCGAGCTCGGTGTCGCGGGCCGGGCCTGCGTGCTGCGCCGCTACACCGCGCGAGGCATGGCGAAACGACTGATCGACGTCTACCGGGAGGTCGCGTGAAGATCCTGCACCTCCTGACCACGCTCGACGTCGGTGGCGCCGAGATGCACGTGCTCGCACAAGTTCGCGGCCAGACCGCTCGGGGGCACGAAGTGCGCGTCGGCTTCCTGAAGGGCCATGCGACGCTCGAGCAGGACTTCAAGGACGCCGGAGCGCGCGAAGTGCTGCGCTTCGGCGGCGCGAGCGCGCTGCTTCGTCTACGCGGCCCCGTGCGCGCCGCGGACATCGTGCACACGCACCTGCTCAAGGCCGACATGCTCGGCGCGGTCGCGGCGACGTTGCACGGTCGGCGCACGCGGCTCGTCGCGAGCAAGCACAACGACGAACAGGTGCTCAAACGGCCGCTCGTCTCGCGCGTGCACGGCGTGCTCGGCAACTTGCCGCAGCGCACGATCGTCCTGTCGGACCACGTCGGACGGTTCGTCGCGGAGCACGGCCGCGTGCCGCTCGCGCGCCAGACACGCATCTACTACGGCCTCGATCCGGCGCCGTTCGACGCCGCGTTCGCCGAGCGCGAGCGCTGGCGGAAGTCGCTGCGCGCCGAGTTCGGCTTCGGCGAGCAGGACTTCGTCTTCGTCTGCGTCGCGCGCTTCGCGAAACAGAAGGCGCACGACGTGTTGCTGCGTGGCTTCGCGGAAGCTCGGCGTGGACCACGCGGCGAACGATTGAAGCTGCTCCTGGTCGGCGACGATCCGTTCGGCGACGGCCGCGTGCGCGCCGAGGCGGTCGCGAGCGAACTCGCGCTCGGCCGGGCGGTGCACTTCGCCGGGATCCGGCGGGACGTGCCGCGGATCTACGCGGCCTGCGACGCCTTCACGATGACGTCGCTCTGGGAGGGCCTCGGGCTCGTCTTCCTCGAAGCGATGGCCTGCGGCCTGCCGGTGCTCGCGACGCGCGTCTCGGCGGTTCCCGAAGTCGTCGTCGACGGCGCAACCGGGCTGCTCGTTCCGGCGGGCGAGGCCTCGCCGGTCGCCGCGGCGATGGCGCGCCTCGCGGACGACGCCGAGCTCGCCGCGCGCCTCGGACGGGCCGGACGAGCCCGCGTCCTCGAACGCTTCGGCCTCGACCGCATGATCGACGACACGTTGGCGGTCTACCGGGAAGTTCTTTCTCGTCCCGGCGCGTGAGCTGCGTTCAGCCCCGTCGCTTCCGCCGACGATAGACTCGGCCTCCGACGATGCCGTTCCCCTTCGACGTCCGCGCGAACGACCCGGCTCCGACCGCTGGCGTCGAAGGCGAGGTCCGTGCGGTCAACTACCGCGGGCCCGATCGCCGCAATCGGCCAACGCCGCGCTTCTCGCGCTTCACGTTCTTCGGTGGACGGCGGCGCAAGCCCAGGCGCGCCGCGGAAGCCGAAGGCACGTTCGTCGACCAGTACAGTCCGCGGCTCGTGTTGCTGCTGACGTGGATCGCATTGATGAACGCCGCGGACAGCTTCTTCACGCTGGTCCACATCCAGGCCGGCGGGATCGAGCTGAATCCCGTCGCAGGCGCGATGCTCGGTTTCGGGCGCTTCGGCTTCGTGGTCGCGAAAGGCGCGTTGATCACGTTGCCGCTGATCGTGCTCTGCCAGCACAAGAACTTCTCGATCGCGCGGGCCGGGCTGTGGCTCGCGAGCGGGGCGTACACGCTGCTGCTCGCGTACCACCTCTCGCTGCTCTAGGCCGCCCGCGCGTCACACGGGTGGAGCAGGCTCGCAGCGAGCCTTAGACTGGGCGTCTTCGCGATGCGCATCGCTCGAATCCTCACTCGGCTGAACCTCGGCGGTCCGGCGCGCCAGGTGCTCGCGAGCGATCCGCGCCTCGGCGCTCGCGGCCACGTCGTGCGCGTATTCGTCGGCGAGCCCGAACCCGGCGAGGGTGACCTCTTCGACGCAGCTCGCCGGCTCGGCATCGACGTCGTCCGCGTGCCCGGGCTCGCCCGCGGATTCCACCCGGCGGGCGACCTGCGCGCCAAAGCGTTCCTCGCGCGCGAGCTCGAGCGGTTCGAGCCGGACATCGTGCACACCCACGCATCGAAGGCGGGCGCGCTCGGCCGACGCGCGGCGAAGAAGCTCGCGAACGTCGGCCGCGTGCACACGTTCCACGGCCACGTCCTCGAAGGCTACTTCGCGGCGCCGGTCTCGAAAGGGCTCGCCGTGATCGAGCGGCGACTCGCGCGCGAGACCGACCGCATCGTCGCGGTCTCGCACGCGACCGCCGACGACTTGGTGCGGCTCGGCGTCGTCGACGAGACGAAACTCGTCGTGATCCCGCCGGGAATCGACCTCGACCCGCTGCTCTCGGTCGTGCGCCGACACGGCGAGCTGCGGCAGAGCCTCGGTGCGAGCGCCGAGGCCGTGCTGTGGGGCGTGATCGGCCGGCTCGCCGAAGTGAAGCGGCCCGAGCTCGCACTCGACGTCTTCGAGCTCCTGCGCGTCCGTTATCCGACGCTGCAACTCGTCTTCGTCGGCGACGGCGACCTGCGCCGCGCGCTCGAGCGGCGCATCCTCGCGCTCGACGACGACGGTCGCCGGCGCGTGCACTTGCTCGGCGCGCGCGACGACATGCCGGAAGTGCTCGCCGAGCTCGACGGCGTGCTCCTGACGTCGCGTTCCGAGGGTCTGCCGATCGCGCTGATCGAAGCCGCGGCCGCCGGTCTGCCGGTCGTCGCGACGCGCGTCGGCGGCGTGCCGGAGCTCGTCGTCGAGGAGCGCACGGGGTACCTCGGCGAAAGCGTCGACGACCTCGCGTTCGGGCTCGCGCGCGTGCTCGATCAACCCGACCGCGGCCGAGCGATCGGCGAACGCGCTCGCATCCGCGTGCAAGCGCGGCATTCCGCGGCGACGCTCGCCGAACGGTTGGAGCAGCTCTACCGCGCCATCTGCGAGGAACGCACGTGCGCCTCCTGATGCTGTCGGGCGATCGACAAGTGTCGATCGGCGAACAAGGTCCGTTCTACGCGATGCAGCGCGAGTTCTCGCGTTGGTTCGAGCGCATCGACGTGCTCTGCCCGAAACCACCCAAACCGCCGACCGTCGCGACGATCTGGGAGCGTGTGCACTTCCATCCGGCGCCGTGCGGGCGCGCGGGCATGCTGCGTTACTTGACGCAACGCGGCGCGGAGCTCCTGAACGAGCACCACCACGAGCTGATCGTCAGCCACGACTACGGTTGGTTCTACAACGGCCTCGCCGCGGCGCGACTCTCGCGCGAGCACGGCGTGCCGTACCTCTCGGAGATCCACCACGTGCCTGGGTTCCCGGTCGCCGCCGACTTCAAGGAGCGCGTCGACCGCGCGGTCGCGGAGCTCTACGTCAAGTGGGCGAGCGATCGTGCGCTCGGCTTCCGCGTCGTCAACTCGGCGGAGATGCCGCCGTTGCTCGAACGTTGGGGCGCGCCGCGGGACAAAGTGATCGTGCTCCCATCGCTCTACATCGACCTCGAAGTCTTCGCGCCGGCGAGCACGCCGCCGCCGGTCGAGTACGACGTGCTCTTCGTCGGCCGCATGGTCAACAACAAGGGCCTCGACCGCATCGTCGACGCACTCGCGGAAGTCGACCGTCGCGGCACGAAGACACGCTCGCTTTTCGTCGGCAAAGGACCGCTGCGCGCCGCCGCGATGCGCCGTGCGCAACGGCGGGCGCTCGACGCGACGTTCGTCGAGTGGGTGCAAGGCGCGAGCGATCTCGCCGAGCTCTACCGCCGTTCGCGCGTCGTGGTCTGCGCGTCGACCTGCGAAGGCGGTCCGCGTTTCACCGTCGAAGCGATGGCCTGCGGCACGCCGGTGGTCAGCACGCCGGTCGGCATGATGACGGAGCTGCTCGAGGACGGCGCCGCCGGGCGTTTGGTCGGGTTCGACGTCGAGACGCTCGCCGCCGGGCTCGCGGACGTGCTCGGCGACGAAACCGAACGCCGCGCGCTCGGCCGCGAAGCGCGCCGCCGCGCCGAACGGTTCGAGTACTCGCGGATCCTGCGCGGTTACGCGGAGGGGTTGCATCGACTGATTGGTGCGGAGCCGGTGCGGCGATGAAGCTCGTCTTCCTGACGCAGGTGCTCGACCGCAACGACGCGGTGCTCGGTTTCGTCACGCGTTGGGTCGAGGGCTTCGCGGCGCATGCCGAGCGTGTGCGCGTCGTCGCGCTCGAAGTGGGGGACACGCACGGCCTGCCCGCGAACGTCGATTGGCGCGCAGTCGGCCGGCGCGGCGTCGTTCGCCGCTACTTGCGCTACCGAGCGATCCTCAAGGAAGCGCTCGAACGCGAGCGGTTCGACGCGGTGCTCGCGCACATGGTGCCGCGGTACGCCAACGTCGCGGCGCCGTTCGCGCGGCGGGCCGGCGCGCGGCTCTACTTGTGGTACACGCACGGCGGCGTCGACGCGCGCCTCGAACGCGCCGTGCGCGAAGTCGAGAAAGTGTTCACGGCGACCAAGGAGT
Source organism: Planctomycetota bacterium (assembly GCA_023150475.1). Lineage (GTDB taxonomy): Bacteria > Planctomycetota > UBA1135 > UBA1135 > JACRIN01. The sequence goes on along the minus strand of JAKLKU010000006.1, from coordinate 219,476 downwards.
CGCTGCGCGTCGTGAGCCCGAAGACCGTCGTCACGGGCCACGGCGTCGACCTCGCGCACTTCGATCCGCGCGGCGTCGAGCCCGCGACGCCGCCGATCGTCCTGTCGGTCGGGCGCCTGACGCCTTCGAAGGACCCGTTGACCGTGATCGAAGCGCTCGCGCGGTTGCGCGCGTCCGGCAACACGGCGCGCCTCGAATGGGCCGGGGGCGGACTCGCCGCCGGGGACGCGGCGTATCGCGAGTCGGTCGAGGCGCGCATCCGCGAGCTCGGGCTCGCTACGGCGGTCACGCTGCACGGGGCCGTCCCGTATCGCGACGTGCCCGAGCTCTACGCGCGGGCGAGCGTGGTCGTCAACTCGAGCCACACGGGCAGTCTCGACAAGGTCGTGCTCGAAGCGATGGCGGCCGCGCGGCCCGTGCTCTCCTGCAACGATGCGTTCGGAGGCGTGATCGCGGAACTCGGCGGCGCAGCACGGGAACTGCACTTCGAGAAGTCGGATCCGGAGTCGCTCGCCGCGGCGCTCCGGCGGGTGCTCGCACGCACTCCCGCCGAACGCGCGGAGCTCGGGCGTCGTTTGCGGGCGATCGTCGCGCGCGATCACGAAGTCGATCGCCTGATGGCGCGTTTGTGCGCGGAGATGAGCGCGTGACGAGCGACGTCGCCGTGATCGTGCCTTCGTGGAACACCCGCGACCTGCTCGCCGAGTGCCTCGTTTCGCTCGAACGGAGCGTGCCCCCGCCGCGCGAAGTCGTGGTCGTCGACAACGCGTCGAGCGACGGCTCCGCCGCGCTGGTGCGCTCCCGGTTCCCGCGCGTCGCGCTGATCGAGAACGCGGAGAACTTGGGCTACACGCGAGCGTGCAACCAAGGCCTCGCAGCGACCCGCGCGACGTACGTCCTGCTGCTCAACGCCGATGCGCGGCTCGCGACGGACACGCTCACGAGCCTGGTCGAGTTCCTCGACGCGCACCCGGGCCACGCAGCGGTCGCACCCAGGCTCGAGAACCCCGACGGCACGCTCCAACGATCGCTGATGCGTCTGCCCGGCTGGCTCACGCCGCTCTGCTTCGCGACGCCGTGCGAGCGCTGGTTCCCCGAGAGCCGCGAATTGCGCCGCTACTTCGCGCGCGACGTCGACTACTCGGTCGACCAGGACGTCGAACAACCGGCTGCGGCGTGTCTCCTGGTGCGGCGCAGCGCGCTCGACGCGCTCGGCGGGCTCGACGAGCGGCTCTGGCTCTTCTTCTCCGACGTCGACCTCGCCGCGCGACTGCTGCGCACCGGCTCGAAGCTGCGGTATCTCGCGAGCGCGCGCGCGACGCATCATCTCGGCCGCAGCACCCGGCAGTTCGCCGACTTCCTGTCGCGTTGGCACGCCGACCGGCTGCTCTACTACCGCGCCCACTTCGGTCGCGTCGCCGCGGCCTGGGTCAAACTCTGCGTCCTCTTCGCCTACGTCGACTTCGCGTTGCGCCAGTCGTTCGCGAGCCTCGCGCACAAGCCACACGAACCCGTCCGACCGGTCACGCGGGCGTTGCTCGCTTTCCTCGCGCGCTGAGGAGCCGACGCGACCGATGAACCCCATCCGCGAGGAGTTCCGCGAACCGGTGAGGCGCGCGTTGCGTTGGCTGCTCGCGCTGCGCGACGAGCGTGGACGGATCGTCTGCCCCGAACACAAGATCGAGCACACGGGCAAGAGCGCCGGCGCGGCCGTGATGGCCGCGGTGCTCGGCGAACTCGAGGATTCCGACGAGTTCCGCGCCGCCGCGCTGCAGCAAGGCGAGCGCTTGGTCGCGAACTTGGTGCGCGAAGGCACGAGCCCGTGCCACACGTTCCGACCGGGGCGCCACGATCCGTTCAACTGCTCGAACAGCGTGATCGACGGCGGCGCGTGCAGCGACGCGCTCGCCGAGCTCGTGCACCGCCTCGGCTCGCGCATGAGCGCGGATCAACGCCAGCGTTTCACCGACGCGAGCCTGCTGCACGCACGGACGTACTTGCGCTATGCGGTGCTCGACAAAGGCATCCCGGCGCAACGCGCTTGGGGGCTCACCGGGCTCGCGCACGCGTGGACGCTCGCAGCCGACGAAACGCTCGAGCGCGCGGCGCTCGAAGCGGTCGGCGTCCTCGAAGGCATCCAGAACCGCGACGGCAGTTATCCGTACCACCCGCTCGAGTGGGGTGGCGCGCACCCGGGGTCCGGCGACGTGTCCGCGTTCTATCAGTCACGCGTGACGGGATTCCTGCTCTTCGCTCTGGCGCAGCTCCGGCGCGATCCGCGCGAGCAACTCTTCGCGGGACCGCTCGAGCGTGGGCTCGACTTCCTGCTCGCGTTGCAGGGCCCCGACGGCATCAAGGCCGGGCTCGTCGAAGCGAAGCCCTGGTACTGGGGCGCGAACTACGAAGTCGCGTCGAACGTCTTCGACGTGTGGACGTTCGCCGAAGGCTGGCGCGTGTTCGGTCGCAGGCCGTTCGCCGACGCCGCTCTCGCCGCGTTCCGTGCGTGGGCGCGACATCTCGCACCGGACGGGCGGCCGCGCAGCCACTTCGACGGCCACGGTCGTTCGAAAAGCTATCAGTGCCCGGTCTTCTGGGCCTGCCACGCCGAGTGGATCGCGCGAGCGTTGCCGTTGCTCGAGGCGGCCGAAGCGAGCCGCCGCGAGCCGCTCGCGACGTCCGGGTCGGGGATCGACCTGCGCGTGGTGTGGTTCCCCGAAGTTGCGCTCGGGCGCCTCGAGGACGACGTCGTCGTCGCGTGGGTGCGCGGCGCGCGGCCGGGTTTCAACGTCCACCACGGCAGTCCGCACGGCGCCGGATTGATCCGCGTGCTGCGCAAGGCGGACGGCGCCGAGCTCCTCGAACGCTGTCGCCTCGGCGGCACGCAAGCAGGCGAGTGGAACGGCAAGGTGGGCGGGCCGCGTTGGCTCTCCGGCTGGCGCGCGAACAAGGACGAACTGCGCTTCTCCTTCTGGCTCGCGCGCAACCACTGGCGCGGCGATCGTTTCGGCGCGGCCTTGAAGGAACCGTTGCGCGTCGCGACGCGTTCGCTCGCCGCCTACGCCGCGCCGCGTGTCTCGAGCGCGTTCCATCTCGCGCCGAGCGTGCGCACGTCGGGCGACGCGATCGTGCTCGAGAGCGGCGTCGCATGGCGCGACGGAACGGCGGTGCCCGGACCGCGCCTCGAACGCACGTTCCGCCTCGAAGGCGACGGAATTTCCGTCCACGAGCGGCGCCTCGACGATCCTCGCTCGTGCGCGCTCGAATACGTCGTTCCTCGGGCCGCGCGCGACGTCTTCCAAAGCGCCGCCGAAGTCCGCTACCGCCTTTCCTGAGCCGAACGTTGGGGTAGGCTCTTCCCTTCGATGTCGACGCACGAGCCGAACGCCCCTGGGCCTCTCACGAGTCTGCGCGCGGGCCTGAACGCGGGCCTGCTGGTCGGCTTCTGGCACGGGCTCCTCGACGGCGCGATCGCGTCGTTCCGCACGCGCACGAGCGAACCGTTGGACCTCCTCGGCTGCCTCGCCGGCGCCGTGTTGACGTACTGCGTCGTGTGGGGCGCCGGCCTGGTGCTCGGAGCGCTCGTGCTGCACGCGTTCCTCCGTGCGCGCGACTTGCGTTCGAGGATCGCGTTCCTCTCGACGCTCGGACTCGCGTTGGTGTTCGCCGCGGAACTGTACTGGTGGAGCCGCGAATGGCTCTTCTACGGCGTGTCCGCGCTCGATCCCCGCCGGCTCGCGGTCGCCGCCGGCTCGCTGGTCGTCGGCGCCGTCGTCGCCGTCGTCGCGGCGAAGCTCGCGCCACGAGCGCCCAAGCCCGCGAAGTGGACGCTCGTCTGGCTCGTGCCGATCGCGTGCATCGGCGGCGCGGCGTACGTCGGCGTGCAGTCGTCGCGCAGCGCGGAGCGCGGCAGCCTGAACGAGCGCAACCGGGAACTGCCGAACGTGGTGCTCTTCGTCGTCGACGCGCTGCGGTCCGACGTGCTGTCGTGCTACGGGCATCCGCGTGTGCAGACGCCGCACATCGATCGACTCGCGAAGGAAGGCGTGCTCTTCGAGAACGCGTTCGTCCAAGCGCCGTTCACTTGGTCGTCGTTCGGTTCCATCCTGACCGGTAAGTACCCGCGGCGGCACGGGCTCGTGAAGATGGCCGCGGACGTCGCGTTGCCGCCGAACGTGACGCTGCCGTGGCACTTGAAGAACGCGAAGCGGCTCGACGGCCGCCGGCTCGAGCCGACGGACTACACGACCGCGGCGTTCCTGACCGGCACCGTGTCGCACGGCTCCGGCCTGGCGCGCGGGTTCGACACCTACTTCGAAGCTCTGGTCGGGCACGCGCTCGTCGAAGTCGAGAACCCGTGGAGCGTCTTCCGTTCCGAGCTCCTGGTCTCGATCTTCCAGAACAAGCTCTCGCAGAAGTTCGACGCTGCGCAAGTCGCCGACGTCGCGAGCGACTGGCTCCGCGAGCACGCGACCAAACGCTTCGCGACCAAAATCCACTACTACTCGACGCACACGCCGTACGACCCTCCGCAACGCTTCAAGGACGGGCTCGTCGACCCGAACTACGACGGGCCGATCCGCTCGTTCTGGGCGGAACACCGCATCGCGATCGAACAGGGCAAGTACACGCTGACGCCCGCCGACGTCGCGCAGATCCAGAATCTCTACTACGCGGGCGTCGAGCAGGCGGACGAGATGATCGGTCAAGTCGTCGACACGCTGGAGCGCGCGGGCGTGCTCGACCAGACGCTGGTGATCGTCACGTCCGACCACGGCGAGGAACTCGGCGACCACGGCCTCTGGGAACACAACTGGATGTTCCAGACCAATCTGCGGGTGCCGCTCGTCATGCGCTTGCCGCAGAAGCTGCCCGCCGGGAAGCGCGTGAAGGAAATCGTGCAGTCGATCGACATCGTGCCGACCGTCTGCGCGCTCGCCGGCCTCGAACCGCCGGGCGTCGGAGCGACGGACCCGCGCGAGTTCGTCGACGGCAAGAGTCTGGTCGACCTCGCGTTCGGTCGTGGAGAGCCGCCGCATCGTTTCGCGTTCGCCGAGAACGGCATCTACCTCTCGATCCAGGACGAACGGTCGAAGCTCTTCTTGACCACCGAAGCGCTGACGCCCGAGGGCTGGCGCGCGGCGCTCGACGGCCGCGCCGAGAAGCCGCACTTCTACGACCTCGAGCGCGATCCCGACGAGAAGCAGAACGCGATCCTCGAGCGCATCGCCGATGCGGAGCGACTGCGCGCCGAGCTCGAGGCCTGGAGCGCGACGATGCCGATCCGCCGCGACGAACTCCTACGCTCCGCGCGCGACGACGAAGATGCCGCGTTGCTCCGGATGCTCGGCTACGCGGAGGGGGTCGGCGCAGGCGCGCACGACGACGGGCACGCGACCGAGTCGAAGGGCAAGTGATCGGGATGAAGCTCGTGCTGGTCGCCAACGCACGCATCCCGTCGCAGCGCGCGCAGTCCGTGCAACTGATGCAGACCGCGTCCGCGTTCCAACGCGCCGGCGCGGCCGTGACTCTGTTGACCGCCGAGAGGCGCAAGAAGGTCGGCCTGCCGGAAGGCCAGGACGTGTTCTCGTTCTACGGCATCGCGCGCGACGCGAGGCCGAAGCTCGAGACCGCGCCGTGCATCGACTGGGTCGACGGCGTGCCCGTGCTCTTGCAGTACTTCCCGGCACGGTTGCAGGAGCTCTCGTTCGCGAAGAACGCGGCGAAACGCGTGCTCGAAAGGCACACGCACTCGCTCGTCTACTCGCGCGAGATCGAGAGCGCGCGCCACTTGGTGCGTCGCGGTCTCGAAGCCGTGTTCCTCGAACTCCACCGGGTGCCCGGCGGCTCGACGCGCCGGCGTTGGCTGCTCGAAGCCGCGAGGGGCGCTCGCGGCGTGGTCGCGATCTCGAACGGCGTGCGCGAGGACCTGATCGCGCTGGGCGTCGAAGCCGCGAAGATCCGCGTCGAACACGACGCGCTCGATCCGACGCGCGCTCGTGGACGCACGAGCCGCGAGCAGGCGCGCGGCGAGCTCGGGCTCCCGCGCGACGGACGCGTCGTGGTCTACACCGGTGGCCTGCTCGCGTGGAAGGGCGTCGATCTCCTGGTCGACGTCGCGCGCGCGCTGCCGGACGTGCAGTTCGTCGTCGCGGGCGGCATGGACAAGGACGTCGAGCGCTTGAAGCTGCTCGCGCACGACCTCGCGAACTTCCGTGTCGACGGCTTCCAGCCACCGACGAAAGTGCCGTCGTACCTCGCGGCGGCGGACCTGACCGTCGTGCCGAACCGCTCGGAGCCCGCGATCAGCGCGAAGTACACGTCGCCGCTCAAGGTGTTCGAAGCGATGGCCGCCGGCGTGCCGATCGTCGCGAGCGATCTGCCTTCGATCCGCGAGATCCTCGAGCACGAGCGGGACGCGGTGCTCGTGCCGCCGGACTCGAGCGACACGCTGCGCGCCGGCATCGCTCGGATGCTCGGGGACGACGCGCTGCGTGCGCGCATCCGCGCCCGCCTCGTCGAACGCGCGCCGCAACACACGTGGGAGGCGCGCGCGAAACGACTGCTCGCCTGGATGGAGGCTGCGGCGTGAGGGTGCTCTACCTGACCGACTCGCTGTCGGATCTCGACGGCGTCGGCCGCTACGCGATCCGGCTGATCTCGGCGCTCGAAGCGCTCGAGCCCGGGCTCGAAGTCGAGATCCTGCTCGCGAGGAAACACCGGCCGACGTCCTCGCAGGTGCCGGCGCACTGGAAGGTCAGCGTCGGTCTGCCGCCGGACTACTTCTTCTACATGGCGGCGTCGCGCTTCTGGCCGAGCCTCGCTCTCGGCGTCGCGAAGACGTTCGGGCCGGCGCGCCGCGCGGACCTGGTGCACGCGATCAAGGACTACCCGCACAACTTGGTCGCGCTGCTCGCGGCGCGGCTCGCCGGCAAACCCTGCGTCGCGACGGCGCACGGGACGTATTCGGTGCAACCGCTGCTCGATCCGCGGCACGCGAAGCTCTCGCGCTGGACGTACCGGCGGCTCGCGGCGGTGATCTCCGTCAGTCGGTACACGGCGAAACGCCTCGACGAGGAGCTCCGCGACGGCGAGCTGCCGCGCGAGCGTTTGCACGTGATCCCGAACGCCGTCGACGCGAGTCATTACGTGGCCCGGCGCGAGCTCGGCGCGAAGCCGTGGCACGGACTCGAGTACACGCTCGCGATCGGCGAGCTCAAGGAGCGCAAGGGCCACCACGTGTCGCTCGAAGCGTTCGCGCGCGTCGCGCAGCACCGGCCCGCGCTGCACCACTTCCTGATCGGCAAACACTCCGATCCGGACTACAAACGCGAGCTCGAAGCGTTGATCGCTCGTTACGGCGTCGGTGAACGCGTGCACTTGCTCGGCAACGTCTCGGAAGACGAGAAGATCGACCTCCTGCAGCGCGCGCGAGCTTTCGTGCACACGCCGGTGACTTCGAAGGACGGAGGGTTCGAGGGCTTCGGCATCGTGTACCTCGAAGCGGCCGCGTGCGGCGTGCCGTGCCTCGGCACGCGCGATTCCGGCGCGGAGGACGCCGTCGCGGACGGAGTCAACGGCTACCTCGCGGAGCCCAACGTCGACGCGGTCGAGCGCGCGCTCGAGCGATTGGTGACCGAGCCGGGCCTCGCCGAGCGTTTCGGCGCCGCCGGACGCGCGCACGCCGAGCGTTCGAGCTGGCGCGACAACGCCGAGCGCGTGTTGCAGATCTACCGGAACGCGTTGCAGTGACCGCGATGCGCATCCTGCACTTCAACGACTTGCACGATCCGCGGATCGGTTCGTCGATCCGCCAGATGTACCAGCTCGCAGAGCTGCAGCGCGCCGCGGGCCACGACTCGGCGGTCCTGACGGCGACACCCGCGGCGAACGAGGCGACGCCGACCGAGATCCTCGGCTCGCGCGTGTTCCGTGTGCACTCGGACTACGACCCGCGCTGGCGCGCGTGGGTCGGCTTGCGCAACGCGCGGGCTCTGCCGGCGATCGAGCGCGTGCTCGACGAGTTCCGCCCCGACGTCGTGCACACGCACTTGATCCACACGCACTTGTCGTACTCGTCGCTCACCGCGGCGCGCGCTCGTGGCGCGGCCGTCGTCTTCACGGCGCACGACGTGATGACGTTCTGCTACCAGAAGCTGACCTGCTTCCACGGTGGCGAGGAGCACCGTGGCGAGTTGCGCGACTACGCGGCGCACTGGCAGAAGTGTCTGCCGTGCCAGCGGCTGCGCTGGCGCCCGGATCGCAACGCCAGGATCCGCACGATCCTCGCGCGCGACGTACAGCGCTTCACGGCGGTGTCGCACGAACTCGCGACGGCGATCCGCGCGAACGGCATCCGGGTCGACCGCGTCGTGCACAACGCGATACCCGGGACGCTCGTCTTGCCGAGCGCGGACGCGGTCGCTGCGTTCCGCGCGAAACACGGGCTCGTCGACAAGCGCGTGATCACGATCGCCGGCCGCCTGCACGAGCAGAAAGGCGTGATCCAACTCTTCCGGATGCTCCAAGTGCTCGGTCGCGAGCTGCCCGAGATCCGGCTCGTCGTGATGGGGCACCGCAAGGTCTACGACGGCGAGTTCGCCGAGCGAGCGAAGGCGCTGGACGTCGACCGCTTCGTCGTGCCGACCGGTTGGCTCGACGGCGACGAGCTCGCGGCGGCGTACTCCGCGACCGACGTCTTCGTCACGCCGTCGATCTGCTTCGACACGTTCGGACTCGTGAACCTCGAAGCGATGGAACACGAGAAGCCGGTCGTCGCGACCTGCTTCGGCGGCAGCCCCGAAGTCGTCGAGCACGGCGTCACCGGCTTCGTCGAGAACCCGTTCGACGTCGCGGCCTTCGCGGCCCGCATCCGCGAACTGCTGCTCGACGAGTCGCTCGCACGTCGGTTCGGCCGGGCGGGCAGGGAACGCATGCTCGCGCGCTTCCGGACCGAACGACTCGCCCGGGAATTCGCCGAGGAGTACGAGCTCGCGCTCGCTGCCGCCCGCGCGGCGGCTCGTTCGGCCGCCCCTTCGGCCCCGGGATAGAATTCGCGTCCAGGGACCGCCGACCGCACCGACAGTCCGAGGCCTGAAAGGCTGCAATCCTTTCCCAGCACACGGGTTGCCGAATCCTGACGCGAAGGGTAGATTTCGACCTCCTTCGCCTCCGACGGAGCCGATAGCGGCTCCCGAACGTCCCCCAAGACGCCCAACCTGACCGACACCGCGATGCGCAAGACCCTCCTCGCCTACGTCAAGCCGCACGTCCAGGAAGACCCGCTGGCGATGATCCTCGGGATCACCTACCTCGGCGCGTGCATGGAAAAGGCGAAGCTCCCGATCTCGCTGATCGACGAGCGCGTCGTCACCGACCAGGAGATGAAGCGCGCGATCGAGGAGAACGACGTGATCGGCTTCGGCGCGCTGACGCCGAACATCCGTCGCGCGATCGCCTGGGCGAAGTACGCGAAGGAGAAGGGCAAGATCACCGTGATGGGCGGCCCGCACGCGTCGGTCGACCAAGGGATCTTCTTCGACAGCGGGCACTTCGACTACGTCCTGAAGGGCGAGGCCGAGGAGACGTTGCCGCGCTTCATCCAAGCGCTCGAAGGCAACGACGAGGCCGCGCTCTCGCAGGTCCCGGGCCTCGCCGGTTGGAAGGACGGTCAAGTGACGTTCGACAACCAGGCGCCGCCGCTGATCAAGAAGCTCGACGACCTGCCGCTGCCTGCGCGGCACCTCCTGCCGATGCAGACGTACTTCAAGCTCAACCCCGAGCGCTTGACGTACATCTTCACGACGCGCGGCTGTCCCTTCAAATGCATCTTCTGCCAGAAGGAACTCACGGGCCGCGGCTTCCGCGTGCGTTCGACGCAGATGATCGTCGACGAGCTCGAGCACATCATCAAGACCTACAACCCGGGCGTCGTGCTCTTCGTCGACGAGATCCTGACGCTGCGCAAGAAGCGCATCCACGAGATGTGCGACGAGATCCTGCGGCGCGGCCTCAAGTTCGAGTGGATCGCGAACACGCGCGCGGACTGCGTCGACTATCCGCTCTTGAAGCACATGCACCGCGCCGGGTGCCGCCGCATCTACTACGGCTGGGAGTCGGGCTCGCAGCGCATGCTCGACGTGCTCAAGAAGGACCTGACGCCCGAACTGATCGTCGAAGCGGCCCGCATGACGCGTCGCGCCGGCATCTGGGCGAAGGTGTACTTGATCGTCGGCAGCCCCGGCGAGACCAAGAAGGACATCGAAGAGACCGAGAAGGTGCTCAAACTCGCCGGTCCGGACCTCGTCCGCGTCAGCGTGTTCAACCCGCTGATCGGCACGGAGTCCTGGGACAACTACCAAGCGTCGATCGACGTCAGCGACCTGCGCGAGAACTACGTCTCGTCGAACCGCTCGGCCTACGTGCACGAGAACTTCAGCCAGGTCGAGCTCGAAGAGCTGCGCAAGAACATGGTGCGCAACTACGAACGCTGGTACTACGGCTACGGCCAACGTGCGAAGCGCTTCATGGAGCGCACGATGTACTACATCGAGAACCCGGCCTACGGGAAGAAGCGCCTGTTCCGCGCGATCGGCCTCGTGCCGCCGCCGCAGAGCGAGAACGTCGCCTCGCGCGTGATGGAGGAGTCGAAGGCGAAGGCGAAGGCCTGAGTTCGCGCCGCGTCGGACCCGACGTACGCCGACGTCCGAAGCCCACGGCTTCGCGACTCACATTCGAGCCCCGTGCCCGCTCCACTCGCGAGCGCTCGCGGGGCTCGCTCGTTCCGACGGCCGTGTGCAGCGCGTAGAATCGCGACCCCGTGAGTCTCGAAGCCGCCGTCCCCGAGCCCCAGAAGTCCCCGGAGACGTTCTCGGTGCACGCGTGCACCCCGCGCGATCGCGAAGAGCAGGCACGACTCTTCAACCAGTGCTTCAAGAAGGCCGTGCGCGCCGAGGACCTCCGTTGGCGCTACGACGCCAATCCGCACGGAGCCAGCGTCTCGTTCGTCACTCGGCCCGCCGGCCGCGAAGGCGTGTCGGGCTATGCGTGTTCGCCGCGCAAAGCGTTGTCGTTCGGCGACGAGAGCACGCTGGCGCCCGTCGGAGAGACCGGCGACGTGATGACGCATCCCGAGTGGCGCAAGCGGGGGCTCTTCAGCGACCTCGACCGCGCCGCGATGGCGGAGACGAAACGTCTGGGCTGGCCCTGCGTGTTCGGCTTGCCGAACCGCCGCTCGGCGCACATCTTCGTCCAGGACCTCGGTTGGGAGCGCGTCGGCACGGTGCGACCGTGGACGTTCGTCCTCCGCACGACGCCCGAAGCGAGGCGCGTGCTCGCCGCGGACGGCCGCACGCGCGGCTGGTTCGCCGGCTTCGCCAAACGGGCCTGCGCCACGGCACGCCAGCACCTCGCCGCGGATGGGCGCGGCCTGCGGGCGCTGCCGTTGCAGCGCTTCCCGCGCGAGGTCGACGCGCTCGCGCGCATGGTGGAGAAACGGTTCGCCTTCATGATCCGGCGCGACTCGGACTACTTGAACTGGCGCTTCGCCGAGTCACCGTCCAAGCTCCACCGCATCGTCGGGATCTTCGACGGATCCGAGAGATTCGTCGCGTACGTCGTCGTGCAGGTGCCTCGACCGGGTGAATGCGTCGGCTACCTGGTCGACGTGCTCGCTACGGGAGAGCAGTCGCTCGCCGCGGCGCTCGCCGCCGGACTGGATGCGCTCGAGAGCTCGGGCGCCGCATTGGCACGCGCGACGGCGATCGACGGTTCGTGGTGGAGCGGCGTGGTCGCTCGCGCGGGCTTCCGTCCGCCGAAGGAGGAGAATCACCTGACGGTGATCCTGCACCCGCATCAGCCGCAGCATCCCCTCGTGAAGGCGGCGCGCGACGTCCGCGCTTGGTACTTCACCGACGGCGATCGCGACGACGAAACGATGGGCTGAGGACGCGGTCCGAGCCCGGTACCGATGGACACACGAGCGTGAAGCACAAACTGAAGATGACCGTGCGCGAGTTGTACGCGCGCCTCTTGTTCCACACCGGTCTGCACGCGGTCGTGAACGCCGTCATGCCGCGACGCTTGACCATCCTCGCGGGCCACTGCGTCAGTCCGAGCCCGTCGTCGGAACACTTGCCGGCCGAGATGAAGATCGACGTCGCGAAGCTCGAGTCGATCCTCGGCTGGTTCAAGTCGCGCTACTCGATGTGCACCGTCGGCGAAGGCGTCACCGAGCTCGCGAAGAGCAACGGCAAGAGCCTCGTCGCACTGTCGATGGACGACGGCTATCGCGACAACCATCGCGTGATGCAGCCGATGCTGCAGAAGCTCGGGATCGGCGCCACCGTGTTCCTCGAGGCGCGCGCGCTCGACGAGCGGCGCGTCAACTGGTCGCACAAGTTCTTCTGGATCCTGACCAAGGTCTCGATCGCGGATTTCATCCACCGTTACGGCGAGCTCTGTAAGGACGAGCGCACGTACCACGTCGCGAACCAGTACGTCACCGAGGGTCGAGACGACCCCGTCTATCAGTTCAAGCGGCTGCTGAAGTACGAAACCGATCCGCACGACCGCGACCGCGTGATCGACCTCGTCTTCGCGGAGCTCGGCGGAGACGAGACGAAGCTCGCCGACCTGCTCTACGTCACCTGGGACGAAGCGCGGGCGATGCAGGCGGCCGGCATCGAGCTCGGCGGCCACACGATCAGTCACGCGATCCTCTCGAAGCTCTCACCCGACGAACAGGCACGAGAGATCGGCGGCGGTCGCGACGCGCTCGTGAAGCAGCTCGGCCGCGAGATCCCGACGTTCGCGTACCCGTGGGGGCGGCGGTGGGACTTCGACGAGCACTCCGAGGCGGCGGCGCTGCGCGCGGGCTTCAAGACCGCCGTGACGATGCACGCCGGCACGAACCGGCCGGACACCAAGCCGACGCGCCTGCACCGGCTCGCGATCGACGAGAACGCGAAGTTGCACCTGCTCGTCGCGGAAGCGTGCGGCGGGTTCGCGCTGGCAGCGAAGTTCGGACTGAAGCTCTCCGAGTGAACGTTCGCTCGCGTGCCACGCGGCCGCGTGGACGCCGACCCGTCATTGCAGGCCGTGGTAGATCACCGGCACCGATTCAACGGTCGTGATTCGCGACCAGACCATGAGCAGTGCGAGCACGAGCCAGGCAAGGAGCCAGCCCCAGTGCTCACTCAGGACTCGCAGCAACGGACGCAAGCGTCGCGCCTCAGAAGAGCGTGTAGACGTCGGAGCGCTCCGACGAATCGCCGAACACCCAGACGAGCAACACGGCCGCGGCGACGAGCACCAGCGGCAACACGATCCACGCCCAATGCTCGCGCACGAACTTCATCGCGCGGCCTGATTCGGCGCGGGCGGACTCAGAAGATGTTGTAGACGAACGGCGAGGACTCGTCGCCCGAGAAGAAGAACACGAGGACGACCAGCACGACGAGCACGATCACGATCGGCCCGGCGATCCACGCCCAGTTCTCACGGAAGAATTTGCCCATGGGTGTGCCTTGGAGTGTTGTGCTTCGAAGATACCCCGGATCGAGCGGAGCGCCAGTCGGCCGACGGAACTAGCCGCAACGGCAGGCGGCGTCCGCGAGGATCCACGCGTAGAGCGCGATGGCTCCGGCTCCGGCGCCCAGGAACCCGAGCGGTAGGAGCACGGCGTTCGTCACGCGGCCCGCGGTGGGCGCGCCCGGGCCGCGGCATCCGACTAGAAAATGATGTAGACGCACATGACGTCGGGCGTCATGTGCCAGGCGTAGAGCCGCCACGCTGCCCAGGCCAAAGGCAGGCCGATCAGCGGCAGGACGACCCAAGCGAGCTCGTCGCGCAGGATTCGACGCACCGTCCACGGCCTCTCAGAAAAGCGTGTAGATGAACGGTGCGACGAACGGCGAACTCGCTGCGACGACCAGCAAGCTGCCGATCGAGAGCAACACGACGATCAGCGGCATCAGGTACCAGTGGCCACGCAGCGTGAAGCTCTTGAAGAGCTCCGCGACCGTGCCCACGCGCCGGCCGAGCTTGTACACGATGAAGCCGAGCACGATCAGGATGAAGGCGATGAACGCGAGCTGCGAGTACTTCGGCGGCAGCATCTTGATCAACGCGTTGCCGCCGATCGCGATGGTGAAGATCGCCGCGAGCAGCGCACCGATCTTCAGCGGCGCGAGCGCCTTATTCTCGTCGGGGTAGGTCTGGATGAAGAGGATCGAGAGGAACACCCAGAGGCCCGCGAAGACGTAGGCCCAGGTCGGCACTCCGCCTTCTTCGACGTGATCGGGCGGGGCCGGCACGGTCGTCGTCGCCGCGAAGGCCGCGGGGAAGAGCTGGACGCGTTCGAACTCGTCGTGCAGGAAGTGCGCGAAGACGTTGTTGCCGTCGGGGTTCAAGTGCCAGTCACGGTCGAAGTAGAGCTTCTGACCGCGGCCCGCATGCTCGCGCAAGTAACCGCGCGGATCGAACGCCGGGATGCCGAGCTCCTGCGCCATCGCGAGGAACAGTTCGACCGGCCGATCCGCCGACCAGGCGTCGCTCGAGACCCCGCCGAGGGCGCCTTGACCGAAGTTCGCGGCGTACGTCGCGTCGATCGCGGCGTGGCTCGGGATCGTGACGAGGTAGAGCTTGGCGCCGAGCTCGTTGCACTTCTTCTGCAGGGCGATCAGCGCGCCTTTCGTGCGCGCGAGGCTGTCCGCCACGAAGTCGGGCTGCGACTTGAAGAGCGGCGCGAACTCCTTCAGCACCGGTCGGGCGGCGCCACTCGGCGTGAAGGTGTACTTCGCGAGGCCGCTCGTGTCGGCGAGGAAGGGCTTCGCGAGCAGGAGGCCGAGGCCGGAGTTCTCGAACCACGGACGCGGACCGACGTCGAGCAGCGTCCCGGTCTCCAACGTGCCGTCGGCGCGGAAGAGCGGCTTCGCGGCGTCGCGACCTTGGTAGGTCGGCGAACCGTTCCAGTAGAGGTCGTTCTCGTACGTGAAGATCGCGACCGCGTCGGGCTGGAAGTGCGAGCCTTGTTCGAGGAACCAGGCGACTTCCTGGTCGGTCGAGTAGCCCTCGCAGCCGGCGTTGACGATGTCGACCTTGCGACCTTCCTTCTGCCACCAACGTTCGAGCACGTCGACGAAGAGGTGCTCGCGATCGACGGTGAAACCTTGGGTGAAGGAGTCACCGAGCGCGAGCACGCGGAACGAGCCCGCAGGCTTGGCGGGCGTGTTCATCGGGTCGTCGGCGAGCCCATATGCGTTGGTGCGCAAGCGGACCGACTTCTCGAACTGCGGGCCCGAGCGCTTGATGTCGAGCTCCGCACGCTTCTTCCAACCGACTTGGGAGTCGAACTCGAGCACGACGGGCTCCGGACCCTTGCCGATCAGGCGCAGGCCGAGCTCGAGCACGGCGACACCGATGACGATGCTGACGAGGATCGCGAGCAGGACGTTGATGGCACGCATGGTGGGGGGACTCTGGCTCGCTCAGCTGACCATCTGGGTGACGCTGTCGCCTTCGTGGCGCAGGACGAAGCGCGTCTCCGCGATCTTCTTCTTCGCTTCCTTGCCGACGACGTAGTTGTTCATGAACAAGTAGTCCATGCCGGACAGGCTGAACGTGTTGAAGGCGTGGCTCGGGTCTTCGACGATCGGCTCGCCCTTCAGGTTGAACGAGGTGTTCATGACGACCGGCACGCCGGTGAGCTCGCCGAAACGCTTGATCATCGCGTGGTAGGCGGGCGAAACGTCGGGGAACACGGTCTGCAGACGGCCGGAACCGTCTTCGTGCGTGATGCCGGGCAACACGCTGCGCTTCTCCGGCCGAACCGGCGCGACGTAGAGCATGAAGCGCGCGGGGTAGTGACGCGCGGCGTCGGGGATGTCGAAGAACTCGCTCGCCGCTTCGACCGTGACGCTCGGCGCGAACGGACGGAACGGCTCGCGGAACTTGATCGTCGCGTTGAGTTTGTCCTTCATCTCCGCCTTGCGCGGATCCGCGATGATCGAACGCGCTCCGAGCGCGCGCGGGCCCCATTCGAAACGGCCGCGCATCCAGCCGCACACGGCACCTTCGACGAGCTTCTTCGCGACGAAGTCGTAGAACTCTTCGTTCTTCTCGATCTTCGTGTAGGCGATGTCGTACTTCTTCAAGAACGCTTCGATCTGCGCGTCGGTGTACTCGCTGCCGAGATACGGAGTCTTGAGCACCGGACCACGCGGCTGATTGAGCACGTGGTTGTACGCCCAGTACGCCGCGCCGACGCAACCGCCGTCGTCGCCGGGCGCCGGGTGCACGTAGATGTCGTCGAAGATGTGCTCTTGGTGCCAGATCTTGTAGTTGGCGACCGAGTTCAGCGCGACGCCGCCAGCGAGGCAGAGGTTCTTCATGCCCGTCTCCTTGCGGAGATAACGGGCCATCTTGAAGAGGATCTGCTCGGTGACGACCTGGATCGACGCCGCCATGTCGCAGTAGTAGGGATCGAGCGACTTGTCGCCGAGTTTCGGGTCACGCGGCGGTTTGCCGAAGTGCTTGCCGAACGCCTCCTCGAGCGTGTTGTCGCGCGAGTAGTGGTAGGCGAAGTACTTCATGTCGTGCCAGAGCGACCCGTCCTCCGCGACGTCGATGATTTCGTAGATCTTGTCGACGTAGCGCGGCTTGCCGTACGGGTGCATGCCCATCAGCTTGTACTCGCCTTCGTTGATCTCGAAGCCGCAGTACGCCGTGAACGCGGAGTAGAGGAGACCGAGCGAGTGCGGGAACCGCAGCTCCTTGATGATCTCGATCTTGTTGTCCCTGCCGACGCCCATCGTCGCCGTCGACCACTCGCCCGCGCCGTCGACCGTCAGGATCGCCGACTCCTTGAAGTGCGAGGTGTAGAAGCTCGACGCCGCGTGCGACATGTGGTGGTCGCAGAAGAGCAGCTTCGAGTTCGGCACGCCGATGCGCTTTTGCATCATCGACTTGATCCAGAGCTTGTCGGAGATCCAGCGCTGCATCGATTCGCGGAAGACCGCGGAAGAGCGCGGGAACGTGCTCATCGCACTGATGAGCATCCGCTCGAACTTCACGAACGGCTTCTCGTAGAAGACGACGTAATCGACGTCGTCGATCGTGATGCCGCCCATCTTCAGCACGAAGTCGATCGCGAGCCCGGGGAAGCCCGAATCGTGCTTCACGCGGCTGAAGCGTTCTTCTTCGGCCGCCGCGACGAGCACGCCGTCCTTGACGAGCGCCGCCGAGGAGTCGTGGTAGTAGAACGAGAGTCCGAGGATGTTCATCTAGCCCTGCTTCCGCGCCGCCGGCACGGTTTCGTTCTTCGCTTCCCAGGTGGTCCAGTTGCCGTCCTTGCGCTTCGCGATGTGCAGCGGATCCGCGAAGAGGCGGTACAGGATCGCGAACGGCCCGAGCAGGCCGAAGTACAGCACGAAGAGGAGCACGCGGGAGAGCATGCTCCCGAAGCGCTCGGTGAACTGGATGAAGGCTTTCATGCTGGGGGAGGAGGAAAGCGGCGCGAGCCGCTCGGCTGGCCTGGGGGACGGGTCCTTCGCGGTGCCGACCTGGGTCGCGACGCGTCCGAAGAGACGCGAGCGGCCGGTAGGAACCGTGCGCCGCCGAGGGTCGAGCGCGACCCCAGGCGGCGGTTCGAAGGGCAAAGAAGTATACAGGCCGAGCGAGGGTCGGGAAGCGCGCTCAAGACCGCGACGCCGTCTGGAAGGGATTTCGCGTCCGGACCGTCGGGCCGACGCGCGCGACTTTCAGCGGAGCACCAATACGCCTTTGTAGAGTTCGTCGCTTTGCGAGAACTTCCGGTCGTGGTTGTCGTCGCGCAGGACGTCGATCTCGACCGAGGTGCCGGTCGGGAACTGGCTCAACCACGCCGCGAGCGCGACACCGCTCGATGCGTAGACGGGGCGCGCGTCGCCGACCCGCAACGCCTCGACGATGTCGTCGGGCTGCAAACCGAGCGCAGCCGCCGGCCCGTCGGGGCATACGCGGCGCACCGATAGGAACGGGTAGCGACCGAGGACGATGCGATCGGTCGTGATCCCAGCGCGTTCGTAGAGGATGCCGTCGATCTTGGTCCAGCCCCGGACGACGACGTCGAACGCGCGGCCGTTGCGTTCCATCGAGAGGCCGATCGGCACTTGGGCGCGCAAGGGGAGCCGTTTCAGGTGGAACTCCTTCGCGCTCGCGACGCGCTCGCCGTTCAGCGCGACCACCCGGTCGCCGACCAAGAGGCCCGCCTCGTCGGCCGGACTCTTCGGAGTGATCCGCGCGATGTCGAGCGTCTCGCCGGCGAGTTCGAGACCCAGGTAGGTGCGGGCGCTCGACGGCGCGAGCAACTCGTCCTGCAGCACTTCCTTGATGCGATCGATCGGGATCGCGAAGCCCATGTTCTCGGCGCCTTGGTCGACGACCGTCGCCATGCCGATCATCTCGCCGAGCACGTTGAGCACCGGCCCGCCGCTGTTGCCTGGGTTGATCGAAGCGTCGGTTTGGATGAGGTCGGGAAAGTGCAGTTCGCCCGCCAGCGCGAGGTCGCGGTGCAGCCCGGCGATGATGCCCGAGCTCACCGAGAAGTTCTGTCGCAACGGATTGCCGATGACGATCACTCGCTCGCCGATCATCAGGTCCGAGCTCGTCCCGAGCGTCGCGACCGGGAACTCCTTCCCTCCACGGATCTTCACGAGCGCGAGATCCTCGCTCGGCACTTCGCTGACGACGTCGGCTTCGTAGACCGTCTCGTCGTACTGCGGCGCGAACTGCACGTGCACCTTGGTCGCGCCCGAGACGACGTGACTGTTGGTCACGATGTAGCCGCTCTTCTCGATCACCACGCCGGATCCGCCCGTGACGACCGTGCGTGACGAGAGCCCGCGGGTGCTCGTCGGATCGATGTACCAGCCGCCCGGCTTCGCCGCTTCGATGTACACGACCGACGGCGACGCCGAGCGCACGACGAGGACCTCCGGAGTGATCCGCGGATTCGTCGCATCCGGAGTCGTCTGGAAGAACGCAAGCGCCGCGCAGAGGAGGAGTTCGAGCATGACGAGCCGTACGCGCCGTTCGGCGGTTCGTTGAGTCGAGCCTTCTTGGAGGCCCTTGGCCAGAGCGAGCCAAAGCGAGCTAGCGGGAGCCAGGGGGGGCCATGGGGAGGGCCATGGGGCGGGCCAGCGGGCGGATCTTCGGCCGCGTGCCGCGAGAGACGCCGAGCGATCGAGTGCCTGGCGAGGAGCCTCGCCGGACTCAGTGCCGCGCGCGTGCGTCGCGGCACGAGCGCCGCTGCGATCGGGTGCGCCGCGGGCAGCGCTCAGGCGCGTCGGACGAGCGGCGCGCGGCGCGTGCGAAGGCCGGAGCGCGCGGGAGATCCCAAGCGCGCGGGCAAGGAGGAATGGTGGGCCATGTAGGACTTGAACCTGCGACCTCTGCTATGTCAAAGCAGCGCTCTAGCCAGCTGAGCTAATGGCCCACTCGGTTGCTGACACCACGCGCTTTGCACCTCGTGGTGCAGCTCGCGCGGCGCGGAAACGTACGGGGTTCCGTCCGCTCCGGGCGCGAGAGCTTAGCGCGCTCGGTCGCGATGCCAAGGGTTTTCTAGCGCGTGGGCCGCGCTAGACTCCGGCCTTCGCGCGCCACGCGCCGCGCACCCCGGGGGCGCGCGTTCCGTCCGCCGGCCCATCCCTTTGAACACCACCGCCGAGAACCGTCGTCCGAGTGGGGGCCCGTCGTGAGAGTCGGCGTCGTTCGAGAGATCAAGGTCCACGAGAACCGCGTGGCCCTGACGCCCGCCGGAGCGGATCGGCTGGTCACCGGCGGGCACGACGTGTACGTCGAGTCGGGCGCGGGTCTGGGGAGCGGGCTCTCCGACAGCGCCTACGTCACCGCGGGCGCGCGGCTCCTGCCGAGCGCGGCCGACGTGTGGTCGAAGTGCGACTTGATCCTGAAGGTGAAGGAGCCGCTGCCTTCGGAGTGGCCGCTCGTCCGCAGCGGCCAGACGATCTTCACGTACTTCCACCTCGCCGCCGATCGGGCGCTGACGGAAGCGATGCTGAAGAGCGGTGCGCACTGCTTCGCGTACGAGACGCTCGAGGTCGGACACACGCTCCCGCTTCTGACGCCGATGAGCGAAGTCGCGGGTCGCATGGCGATCCAAGTCGGCGCCCAGTGGCTCGAGAAGTCCCGCGGAGGCTCGGGCATCCTGCTCGGCGGCATCCCGGGCGTCGAGCGAGCGCACGTCTTGGTGCTCGGCGGCGGAGTCGTGGGCACGCAGGCCGCGCGCATGGCGGTCGGACTCGGCGCCGACGTCACGATCATGGACATCAATCTCGACCGCCTGCGCTACCTCGACGACGTGATGCCGAGGAACTGCAAGACGGTGTTCTCGACGCCGTTCGCGATCCGCGAAGCGCTGCCGCGCGCGGACCTCGTCGTCGGCGCGATCCTGATCCCGGGCGCGGCCGCGCCGAAGTTGGTGCGCCGCGAGGACCTGAAGCGCATGAAGCCCGGCAGCGTCATCGTCGACGTCGCGGTCGATCAAGGCGGCTGCATCGAGACGGCGCGGCCGACGACGCACGCGGACCCGACGTTCGTGATCGACGGCGTGATCCACTACTGCGTCGCGAACATGCCGGGCGCGGTGCCGCGCACGAGCACGTTCGGGCTGACCAACGCGACGCTGCCGTACGTCGCGAAGCTCGCGACGCTCGGACCGAGCGATGCGATCCGCCGCAGTCCGGAACTGCGCACCGCGGCGAACTGCGTCGGCGGTCGACTGACGTACAAGGCGGTCGCCGAAGCGTTCCAGTTGAAGTCGATCGCGCCGGAGGAAGCCCTCGCGCTCGGCGCGTGAGGCGCCGCCGGTCATCACGGACTCGTCGCCCGACCCACGCGCGCCGCTGATCCTCCCACCCCGACTGCACGACACCCACGTGGCCGACGGAAGCATGGAGCTCTGGCAAGCGGCGATCCTCGGCGTGGTCGAGGGACTGACCGAGTACCTGCCGGTCAGTTCGACCGGACACCTGATCCTGACGGAACGCTTGCTCGGCATGCGCCAAGGCGCGAGCGAGAGCGCGTTCGCGATCTGCATCCAGGCCGGCGCGATCCTCGCCGTGCTCGGGCTCTACCGAAGGCGCGCGACGGACTGCGTCCTCGGCGTCATGGGGCGGAGCCCGTCGGGCTTCGCGCTCGCGACGAAGCTCGTGCTCGCATTCCTGCCGGCGGCCGTGATCGGCTTCCTCGCCGACGATTGGATCGAAGCGCGGCTCTTCGGGTTGTGGCCGGTCGCGAGCGCATGGCTCGTCGGCGGCGCCGTGATCCTCTTCTGGCCGATCCGTTCCATGCGGTCGGGGCGCGGACTCGAGCAGTTGGGCTACGCCGCGGCGATCGGCATCGGCTTCGCGCAGTGTTTCGCGCTCTGGCCCGGCACGAGCCGCAGTCTCGCGACGATCCTCGGCGGCCTCGCGGCGGGACTGTCGCTCGCCGCGGCGGTCGAGTTCAGCTTCCTGCTCGGCGTGATCACGCTTTCCGCCGCCACGGCGTACAAGGCGTTGAAGAGCGGACCGACGATGGTCGACGAACTCGGGTGGCCCGCGATCCTGATGGGCGCCGCGACGGCGTGGGTCTCCGCGGTGATCGCCGTGCGGTGGATGGTCGCATGGCTCGAGCGTCGCGGCATGAGCGTCTTCGGCTGGTGGCGCATCGCGCTCGGCCTGGTCGTGATCGCGTTGCTCTGGTCGGGAAGGATCACGAGCACGTGACGTCCAAGGTCTCGGCATGACGCACGACTCGCGACGCCGCGCGCTGATCACCGGCATCACTGGTCAGGACGGGAGCTACCTCGCGGAGCTCTTGCTCGAGAAGGGCTATCAAGTGTTCGGCCTCGTGCGGCGCAGTTCGAGCCCGCGCCTCGACCGCATCGAGCACCTCGCCGAACGCATCGAGCTCGTCCGCGGCGACTTGCTCGACCCATCGAGCCTCGTGCGTGCGCTCGAGCTCTCGCGTCCGCACGAGGTCTACAACCTCGCCGCGCAGTCGTTCGTGCCGACGTCGTGGCAGGAGCCCGTGCTGACGGCCGAGTTCACGGCGCTCGGCGTGACGCGGCTGCTCGAAGCGTTGCGCCAAGTCGTGCCCGAGGCACGCTTCTACCAAGCTTCGAGCTCCGAGGTCTTCGGCCAAGTCGCCGAGTCGCCGCAGACCGAGACGACGCCGTTCTGGCCGCGCAGTCCGTACGGCGTGGCGAAGGTGTACGGACACTGGATCACCGTCAACTATCGCGAGTCGTACGGGCTCTTCGCGTGCTGCGGGATCCTCTTCAACCACGAGTCTCCGCGGCGCGGCGAAGAGTTCGTCACGCGCAAGATCTCGCTCGGCGCGGCGCGCATCGCGCTCGGGCTCGATCGCGAGCTCAAGCTCGGCAACCTGGCGGCGCAACGCGACTGGGGCTTCGCGGGCGACTTCGTCCGCGCGATGTGGCTGATGCTGCAGCGCGAGAGCCCGTCCGACTACGTGATCGCGACCGGCGAACAGCACTCGGTCGCCGAAGTGTGTGAACACGCGTTCGCCGAGCTCGGACTCGACTGGCGCCGTCACGTGGTCACCGACGCGACGCTGCTCAGGCCCGCGGAGATCGACCGGCTCGTCGGCGACGCCTCGAAGGCGCGGCGCGAGCTCGGTTGGCGGCCGACCGTCGACTTCGCCACGTTGATCCGCGGCATGGCGCGGGCGGACTACGAGATGCTCGCCAAGCGCGGGCGCTGAGCGCGGCGGACGGCACGCCGCGGCCGCGCGAGCGACGCACGAGCGAGCGACGTCAGCGGTGCTTCTTGACCCAGTCGATCAAGTAGGGGCCCGGGCACTCGCTCCCGGTGAACTCCGTGTGCGCGAACAGACGATTCGCCGCGATCGGGAAACGTGAACGGAGGTCAGCGACCAAGAGCTCGAGCGACTTGAGCGCCGCCGGCGTCGGCGGCCGTCGCGAGAAATCGCCGAGCATGCAGATGCCGATGTTCTGCACGTTGTTCGCGCCGTCCTTGCCGCCTGCGTGGGCGCCTTGCCACTTCAAGTCGCGGCCTTCGAAGATGCGGCCGCCGGAGTCGATCAAGAAGTGGTAACCGATGTCGCCCCAGCGGTGGCCGGGGTCCTCCATGTGGAACTTCTGGATCAAACGCAGCGTGTGCGACGAATCCTCGACGGAACCGCCCTTGCCGTCGCTCGACTCTTCCGCGGAGTGGTGGATCGTGATGCGGCTCCACCCGCCGCGCAACGCGGTGAGGCGGGTCGGCACCGCCGTCGCGGCGCCCCAACGCGAACGGTCGATGACCACCAGCGCGGGCTTCTTCTCCGCGGGCTTCGCGAGCGTGCCGAGCAGACTCTCCGCGGCGCGTAGTCCGATCTGCGCGCGAGCGTTCTGGCCCGGCATCAGCGTGCTCCTCGCGAGCAGGCCTCGGAAGCCGTCGCGCGCCGCTTCGAGTCGCAGCCGCAACGCGTCGTGCGGCACGTTCGCACGTTCCGCGTCGCGCTGCGCGAAGGTCACTCGACCTTCGTGGAGCTGCAGTTCGAGTTCGGTGCGGAAGTCGGGACTGCGCTGCGACTGCGGCGTCTCGAGCCACGCCTCGATCGCTTCGAGCTTCTGCCACGACAACGGACCCGTGAGGTCGGGGCCCGGATCGACTTCGACCGCGGGTGCGGGTTCCGGCGCCAACTTCGCGGGGCCTCCGCAGGCACCGATCACGAAAGCGAGCAGGAAGGACAGAAGACCGACGATTCCGAGCCCAAAAGCAGCGCGAGACCTGCGTACTTGCATGCGGGCCTCGGAGATACATTAGCGACATGCCTCGAGCAACCTTCTCGCGTCGGTTCCTGCCGCGCTTTCGAGTCGTAGACGGCCGGTCGGCGCACGTCGGCCTCGGCGCCGCGCTCGCGCTTTGCGCCGCTCTCGGCGCGCGGTCCTTCGCGCAGGCACCGCCCGCTCGGGAGAGCGACGCGACGGCGGCCTTCGCGGAGCTCGGCGCGCCCGGCGCACGCGGCGAGCAGCGCGCGGCACCACGACCGCAGGCCGAGGACGAGCTCGCGGCCGCGCGCGCCGAAGCCGACCGCAAGCGCCGCCGGGGCGACCGTTCCGGCGCGCGCCGCGATCTCGCCGAACTGCTCGACGAAGACCCGGCCGACGTCGCCGCCCGGGCGTTGCTCGCCCGCGTGCACATGGAAGAAGGCTCGTGGGACAAGGCCGCGCGCGAACTCGCCCGGGCGCTCGAGCACGACTCCGCGAAGCCCGAGGACGCCCGGCTGGCGGCGCGCGTCGCCGTCGAGCTCGGTCTGGTGCGCGGAGATCGGAACGCGGCGACCGAGGCCGCGAAACGGCTCGCGGATTCCGACGATCCGCGCGACGCGTGGTGGCTCGGAAGGCTGCAACGCGAGCTCGGCGCGATCGAACCGGCGCAACAAGCCTTCACCCGCGGCGCCAACGCCGCGGTGGGCGACGATTGGGAGCGCGGACTCGCGAAAGCCCGCTGTCAGCGGGCGCTCGGGATGCTCGGCCGCGCGTCCGAGACGTTGGTCGCCGCGCTCGACGCCTCCGAAGCGGCGGAACACGTCGAGGAGCCCGAGCTCCTCGTCGAACTCGCGTCGCTCTACTTCGAGGCCGACGGAGAAGTCGACCACGCGCAGACGAAGCGTCGCTCACCGGTGCCGTTGCTCGAGCGCGCGCTCGCCCTCGACGCCGGGAGCGAGGCCGCGAAGCTCGCCCTCTTCGAGGTCTACCGGTTCAACTGGGTCCGCCAGCGGCGCAACGCGGCCGACATCCTGAACGGCGTCCTGGCCGCGAACCCGCGCTCGATCGAAGGCTTGCTCGCCGCGCTTTCGGCCGACCTCGACGACGGGCAGTTGGTCGCGGCGCGCGCGCGGCTCGCGGAGCTCGAGAAGCTCGCGCCCGGCCGGCGCGAAGTCCGGAGCGAACGCGCGGCACTCGCCTGGATCGAACACGAGCGTGAAGACGCACGAGCGCTGCTCGAGAGCCTCGCGACGGAGAACCCGCGCGACGCGCGGCCCGAACGGATCGTCGGCGAGCACTTGAACGAGCTCTATCGCTTCGCCGAGGCCGTGCCGTTCCTGAAAGCGGCCGTCGAGCGCGACCCAGGCGACTGGCGCGCGTGGACGCAGTACGGTCGCGCACTCGCGAACACGGGCGACGAGAAGACGGCGCTCGAGGCGTTGCAGCGCGCCGAAGAAGTCGCCGCCGGCCGCGCGGACGCCTGGCGCAACAACACGCGCATCGTGCTCGCCAAACTGGCGCGCGACTACGGCACCGAGAAACACGGCGAACTCTCGTTCGCGTGGACGCCGACGCCGGCGCCGGTCTTCCGCACGTACTGGATCCCGTTCTACGCCGACGAGCGCGCGGAGCTCGCGCGCCGCTACGGCTTCACGCCGTCGCCGACGCACATCGAAGTGTTCGACACGTGGGCCGACTTCTCGGTGCGCTCGACCGGCTTCGAGGGCTTTCCGGCGCTCGGCGTGTGCTTCGGGCCCGTCGTGACCGCGGTGTCGCCGATCTCGGAGCTGCGCGGCAACTTCTCCTGGGCCCGTACCGCGTTCCACGAGTTCACGCACGTCATCCACCTCGGCCTCTCGCACAACCGTTGTCCGCGGTGGATCACCGAGGGGCTCGCGACGTGGGAGGAAGAGAACAAACACCGCCACTGGACGCGCAACATGCGCCGCGAGCTCGTCGACGCGCTCGCGAACGACGACGTGATCCGCGTGCGGGACCTGAACCGCGCGTTCCGCGGCCCGCGCATCCTGTTCGGTTACTACCAGAGCGGTCTCGTGTGCCGCATGTGGATCGAGCAGTACGGTTTCCAGTCGCTGGTGCGACTGCTCGAAGCGTTCGACCGCGGCGCCGACCTCGACCAAGCGCTCGACCAAGTGTTCGACATCACGCCGGAGGAAGCCGACCGCGACTTCGACGCGTTCGTGAAGCAGCACCTCGCGGGCATCGCGATCGAACCACGCTGGAGCGACGGCAAGCTCGCGAGGATCCGCATCGCGCGGAGCGGGGCCGCGCCGCAGGACCCCGCCGAGCGCCGAGCGTGGGCGGACGAGCTCTGCTCGCTCGCGTGGGGCGAGTGGCAACGCGGCCGGCGCCTCGACGCGGAGAACGTGCTGCGACGCGTCGACCAAGCCCAACTCGCGCCGGCGCGCGCGAGCTTCCTGCGCGGCGAGATCGCCTTGTCGCGCGACCTCGACGACACGGCGCGCGAGTTCTACCGCGCAGGCTTGGCGCAGGGCGGAGAGGACTTCCGCGTGCGCATGGCGCTCGGCAAGACCGCGCTCCAACGCGGAGAGCACGAAGAGGCAGAGAAGCAGTTCCTCGCCGCCGAAGCGTGTTTCCCAGGCTATCCGGAGCGCGAACTCGCCGCCGAAGTCGGGCTCGCGGAGCTGTACACGACGCTCGACCGCAAGGCAGACGCGCGGCGCGCGCTCGAGCGTTGGCTCGGCTGGAACGACGACTACGGCTTCGCGCTCGAGCTCGCGCGGTGGCACGCGCAGGAGCAGCGCTTCGCCGACGCGGACCGTTGGTTCCGCCGCGCGCTCGAGATCGATCCGTTCCGGCGCAAGCTCCACGTGGAGTGGGCGGAAGCGTTGGAAGCGCTCGGCGACTTCGCGGGCGCCGCGCGCGAGTGGCGCGTCGCGGCGGAAGTGGCGGATGCGACCGACGCGGACCAACCGGGACCGCTCGCAGCGGAAGAACACGCTCGCTTCCTCGGTCGCGCCGCGCAGGCCTTGGTGAAGGCGGGCAAGACCGACGAAGCAGTCGCGCTCGCCGAACGGGCGCTCGCCCTCGATCCCGACTGCGAGGAAGCGCGCTCGATCGTGGGCAACTGAAGCGTGGGCGCTAGCATGCGCCGCGCGAAGTGACACCTTGAAGCCTCTGTTCCTCGTGCTCGACGGCGTCGACGGCTGCGGCAAGTCGACGCAAGCGAAGCGGCTCGTCGCACGCTTCGAACGCGAGTTCGGCGCGCGGCCGCTGCACGTCCGGGAGCCCGGCACCACGCTTGTCGGCGAACGGTTGCGCGCGATCGTGCTCGACCGCGAGCTCGAACTCTCCGCGCGCACCGAGGCGTTGCTCTTCTGCGCCGCGCGCTCGCAGATGCTCGACGAAGTGGTCGCACCGGCACTCGCCCGCGGCACGAGCGTCGTGTGCGAACGCTTCCACGCCGCCACGTTCGCCTACCAGGCCGTCGCGGGTGGACTCGATGAGGATCGCGTGCTGCAGCTCCTGACGCAGTGGGCCGGCGCGCCGCGTCCCGACCTCGAAGTGATCCTCGACCTCGATCCTGCGCTCGCGGCGGCGCGCCGCTCGGAGCTCGGCGACCGCATCGAAGCGAAAGGCCTCGAGTTCCAACGCCGCGTGGCGCTCGGCATGCGGCGCTACGCGGAGCGCAGCGAACGGGCGCGCGTCGTCGACGCGACCGGCGACGAACGCGCCGTGGAAGACCGCATATTCGCGGAGGTGCTCCGTGCCGCGCGCGGCTGACGCCGAACGTCCGGTTGCCGCAACGCTCGAAGAGCCGCTGGGGCACGCCGTGCGCATGCGCGGACTGGTGCGCTCCGCGGCGCTCGGTCGCTTGCCGCACGCGCTGCTCTTCGTCGGCCGCGTCGGCATCGGCAAGTACCTCGCGGCCCGTTGGCTCGCGTGCGGGTTGCTCTGCACGCACGACGACGTCGAACGTCGTCCTTGCGGACATTGCGCGGGCTGCCGGCAGTTCGTCTCCGGCAATCACCTCGACGTCTACGCGATCGACGACGACGCGGAGACGATCAAGATCCGCAAGATCCGCATCGACCCTACCGAACCCGAAGCGATCGAGGCCGAGCGCTTCCTCGCGACGCGCGCCGCCGCCGGCGGCTGGCGCGTGCTGCTCGTGCGCGACGCCGAGCGGATGAACTCGGAAGCGCAGAACGCGATGCTCAAGATGCTCGAGGAGCCCGGCGAACGCGTGCTCTGGCTGCTGACGAGCGCGAAGCCGCAAGGCCTCCTGCCGACGGTGCGCAGCCGCTGCATCACGGTGCCGCTCGATCCGTTGGCGCTCGAAGAGTGCTCGCGCGTGCTCGCGAGCCACGGCCTCGTCGGCGACGAAGCCCGCGAACTCGCGCGTTGGGCCGGCGGATCCCCGGGCCGCGCGCTCTCGCTCGCCGCGCGTTCCGCGATCACGCTGCGCACGGCGCTCGGAGCGGCGTTCGTCGGCGCGGCCGATCCGCTCGAGACCTCTCGCGCGCTGATGCAGATCGAAGGCGAGTTCTCGGGCTCGACGCCGCTCGCCCAGTCGCGAGATCGGGCCCGCACGGTGCTCGATTTCGCGCTCGCGATCGCGGCGGACGCGCAACGCGCGGCGGCGGGGCTGCGCGTCGAGGAACTCGTCCACGGCGACCTCGTCGCGGCTCTGGGGCCTGGAGAACTCGACCGCCGGTCGGCCGAGCTCGGGCGGAAGCTCGACGCGCTGCTTGAGGCCC
Organism: Planctomycetota bacterium; assembly: GCA_023150475.1. Classification (GTDB taxonomy): domain Bacteria; phylum Planctomycetota; class UBA1135; order UBA1135; genus JACRIN01. The sequence continues at coordinate 190,961 of JAKLKU010000006.1, read as the reverse complement.
GCGCCGACATCGACAAGAATCTCGACCCTCAGAGCCTGCTCGACCGAGCGCTGCTCGCGCTCGCACCGTAGGACGAGACGCATGCAAGATCCGGTGCTCAAACTCGCCGCCAGCGACGGGCGCTACTCTCCGGAAGCGTTCCGCTTCCTGCTCGAGTCCCTCGAACACGCGCTGCGGCTCGCCGGCAAGGAGAACGCGCAAGGCACGTCGCGGCACGTCACGGGCAAGGAAGTCCTCGCCGGCATGCGCGTGCACGCGACCGAACTCTTCGGTCCGCTCGCGGCGCAGGTCTGGCGATCGTGGGGGATCCGCGAGACGCTCGATTGGGGTCGCGTCGTGTTCCTGATGGTCGACGCGGGGCTTCTCAAGCGACAGGACTCCGACACGATCACCGAGTTCGAGAACGGCTTCGACTTCGACGAAGCGTTCGTCGCGAGCTACCGGCCGACGCTGCCGCCGACGATCGAGGCTGGCTCGTCTGGGTCCCCAGGGCCCGGCGGACCAGGGCCCGGCGGAACTGGACCGGGCGCAACCGGGACGAGCGGATCGGGGGCCTGATGCTCGAGCGACTGTCGCCCGCGCGGCGCAACCTGGCGCTGGTCGTCCTCGCGCTGCTCGTCGTGTGGTTCTCGTGGACCGTCCGCACGGTCCTGAACCCGGTGATCCTCGGGTATCTGCTCGCGTACGTGCTGCACCCGATGGTCTCGTCGCTCGAGCGCCGCGGCTGGTCGAGGCGCGCCGCGGTGAACCTGATCTTCGTCGGCTTCGCCGTGTTGATGGTGCTGACGGCGTTGAGCCTCTTCTGGCAAGGCAAGGCGCTCTTCGAACAAGTGTCCGCGATGCTCGCCCCGCCCGGTGATGCCGCGGTGCCGCCGTTGCAGCAGCGCCTCGACACGGCGCTCGCCGACCTCCAGCAACTCCTGATCAAGTGGAACCTGCTCCAGGCGGGCTCGACGGAGAAGCCGCTCGAGCCATGGAGCCTGCACTCGGTGTTCGACGCGCTGCGCGGCTGGTGGCAACGCGAGATGGGACCGGAAGCGAGCGCGCGCGCCGGCGCCGCCGCCGCGGAAGGGCTCTTCGGGATGCTGAAGCGCGTCTCGGGCTCGGTCGTGTCCGTGGTGTCGTTGGTCTTCCTCCTGCCGATCTACACCTACTTCCTGCTCTTCGAACTCGAGCGCATCCACACGTTCGTGCGCCGCTACTTGCCGAGGCGCGAACGCGAACGGATCGCGCGCATCGGCGAGCAGATCGGCGAAGTGTTGGCGAGCTTCTTCCGCGGCCGGCTCTTCGTGTGCCTCTTGAAGGGCCTCTTCCTCACCGTCGGGCTGCTCGCGTGCGGCGTGCCGTATGCCGTGCTGCTCGGCTTCCTCGGCGGCATGCTCGCGCTCGTGCCGGTCGTCGGCCCCGTGGTCGCGTTCGTGCTCGCCTTCCTGACCGCGATGCTCGACGTCGAGTTCACGGCGGTGTCCGCTCTCGTCAAGGTCGGCATCGTCTACGGACTCGGTGAGATCGTCGAAGGCTACGTGCTGATCCCGAAGGTGCTCGGCGACAGCCTCGGGCTGCACCCGGTCGTCGTCATCCTCGCCTTGACGATCGGCGGCGCGGCGCTCGGACTCTTCGGTTTGTTGGTCGCCCTGCCGCTGACCGCGACCGTGATCATCCTCGTCCGGGAACTGGTGTTGCCCGCGTTGCGAGTGCTCGCGGACGAACAGCCGACGCCGAAGAGCGGATGAGTTCCGCCGCCGGCGCGGCAGCGCCGGCCGTGGTCGGAGTCGTCCTCCCGTCCGGACGCGCGCTGACCCTCGCAGTGGCGCATGACTGCGCGCGCCAGGTTCGCGCCGAGCGCGCGCCTGGCCCGCGAGGGTTGGCGCTCTCGGATCGGAGCCGCGCCGATCAGTCGCCGCCGCCGAGGTTCTCCTCGAGCAGCTTCGACAACCGGTCGAGCACGTTCGCCGAGAGCTTTCCGTCGCCCTTCTTCGCTTCGGTGAGCTCCTTCAGCGCGTCGCGCAGCGCGACTTTCTCGTCGCCCTTCAGGTGCACGCGAGCGAGGCTCTCCTGCGGGATGTTCGCCTGGTACTCGGCGAAGTCCGCGGGCTTCTTGCTGCGCGCCTTCAGCGACACGCGAATCGCTTCTTGGAGCTGCTCGTCCTCGACGAAGTCGCCTTGTGGATACTCCTTGCCGCGTTGGTCCTGCACGCGCCGGCGCAGCTCGGCGCGCACCATCGCGCGCACGTCGTCCGCCGGCAGCGGCGTGTTGAGGCTCTGGAGGAACGCTTCGAAGTTCGGGTAACGCGCGACGTCGCGTTGGTCGTTGTCCGCGAGTTGTTGCATGAGCTCCTTCTTCGAGAGCTCGCCGCTCGCCGGGAAGTTCGCGTCGACGTAATCGCGCACGGCGTTCGTGCGGCGGATCTTGAGGAGCTCCTCGATGCGCCACGTATCGAGGCGGCGCAAGTCGACGTCGAGGTCCGGACGCACGCCGCCGTCGCTCAGGATCGTGCCGTCCTTGTCGAGCTCGCGGTGGATGGAACGCCCCGACGGCAGCAGGTAGCGCGCGATCGTCAGTTTGACGCGCGGCGCGAAGTCGAACTCGCCGTTGCCGTTCGCGTCCTTGGTCAGCTTCTCCCAGTTGTCGTGCCGGGCGTTGCCGTTCTCGTCTTCGTACTCGTCGTCTTCGAGGCCCGGGACGCGGATCAGGTTCTGCACCGAGCCCTTGCCGAACGTGCGCTTGCCGATGATCACCGCGCGTTTGTGGTCCTGGAGCGCGCCGGAGACGATCTCCGCGGCGGACGCCGTGAACCGGTTGACCAGCACGCTGACCGGCATGTCGGTCGGGACGATCGGATCGGCGGTCGTGTCGAGACGCTCCTTGCCGTCGATGCGGTTCTCCGTCGAGACGACGGTGACGCCCTTCGGCAGGAACAAGTTCGCGACGCCGACCGCTTCGTCGAGCAGACCGCCCGAGTTGTTGCGCAGGTCGAGCACGATCGACTGCGCGCCCTGCGAGAGGAGCTCGTTCAACGCCTTGCGCACTTCGCTCGTCGCGACGCGGCTGAAGTCGTTCAACACGACCATGCCGATCGCGCCCGGGAGCATCTGCGACTGCACCGCGGGAATCGTGATCGACTCGCGCGTGATCTCGACGGCCATGTCCTCGCTCGGACGGTCGATCAACGAACGATCCATGCCGCGGCGCCAGATGTAGAGCTTGACCTTGGTGCCCGGCCGGCCCTTGAGCCGCTTGATCACTTCGTCGACCGGCTGGCGCAGCGTCGGCCAATCGTCGACGCGCACGATCTTGTCGTCGCTCGTCAGTCCCGCGCGGTACGCAGGCCCGGAGTAGATCGGGTGGGTGATCGTGAAGAGCCCGTCGTCGGGGTCGTCGCCGACGTACGCGCCGATGCCGCCGTAACCGGCTTCGAGATCCTGTTCGAAACGCGCGTACTCCTTGCCCGTGAAGTACGTCGAGTGCTCGTCCATCGCCTGCAACATGCCGTTCAGCGCGGCGGAGAGCAGGTCCTCGCGCTTCGCGTGGTCACCTTCGATGTGCCAGCTCTGGATCATGCTCATCACGGTCCGGAACTGCGCTTGTTCGGGCGTCTCCTTGCCGCGCTTCGACGCGTCGTCGCCGGTGCCGCGCTGACGCAGGAGCCGTTCGGTCTGTTCGCGCACGCGCTCGGTCTCGAGGTACGCCTCGGCGAGACGGCCGCGTTCGCCGGGCAGACCGGCGAGCTTCTTCAACTCGTCGTAGAGCACCCCGGTGATCTCCGCGTTCGAGCGCGCGAGCGTCAGCGCGCCGAGAGCCCGCAAGTTCGCGTCGTTCGACGTCAGGAACTCGGTCATGCGCGCGCGCGCCTGACGGCGATCGTCGCCGCCACCGATCTGGTACCACGCATAGGCCGCGGCGAGATTGAGCTCCGGGTCGAGCTCGCCCTTTTCGGCGGTCGCCTGCAAACGCGCGACGAGGTCGGCGCGTCCGTCGCCCGCGAGCGTGCGGAACTCGGAGTCCGAGAGCAGGTTCGCCGCGGCGATCGCGAGGTCCTTCTCCGGCGCGCCGAGCAACGGCAGCAGCGCTTCGGACAAACGCTCGGCATCGGGGTTCTCCGCGCCGAGGCGCAGCGCGACGAGGAACAACGCGCTCTTCGCGTCGAGCGACGGTTCGCGCAAGAAGCCGTCCGCCGCCTGCGCGAGGTCCTTCGCGGGCACGACCGAGCGCACGGTTTCGGCGCGCAGCCAGAGATCCTCGACGTTCCAGGACTTCGCGGAGCGCAGGTCCTGTTCGAGCACCGCGCGGGCGTCGACCGTCGAGCCGTCTTGGGCCGACGCTTGGAGCGTGGGGAGCGGAAGGACGAGCGCCAGGAAGGCGACGAAGCTCGAAGCGTGGATCATGTGGCTCGTAGAGGAGAAGTCGGCTCCGGGGTTCCGCCCCGGCGACCGGCCGGGAGTTCGCCGCCCCGGCGAGCGGCCGGGGTATCGACGAGCGTCCGCGTCGCGCGCGAGGAGGCGGAGGCGTAATCTAGGCTCCAGGTCCCGCCGCGCTTCGCCGGGAACGAAAAACTTGCTTCGCTGCTCCCGATGAAACCGCGCTCGAAGAAGAGGTCCGGCAACCGAGCGGAACGGCCTCGCGCCCCCCGCGCGCTCTCGCACGTCGCGCGCGATTCTTCGGGCAAGGCTCGCGGCGGTTCGCGTTCACGCATGGTCGATGTCGGGGAGAAGCCCGCGACGGCGCGACGTGCGACGGCGCGAGCGGTCGTACGCTTCCCGAGGCCGTGCGTGAGTGCGTTGCTCGACGGACGAGGCCCGAAGGGCCCGATCACCGAGGTCGCCCGCGCCGCAGCGGTGCTGGCGGCGAAGCGCACGTCGGACTGGATCCCGCTCTGTCATCCACTCGCGCTCTCGCACGTCGACGTCGAGTTCCACGCGCGCGGCGAACGTCGGATCGAAATCGTGTGCACCGCAGCCTGCGTCGGTCCGACCGGCGTCGAGATGGAGGCGCTCGTCGGCGTCGCCGTCGCTGCGTTGACGGTCTACGACATGACGAAAGCGCTCGACAAAGGCATCGTCATCGAGAGCCTCGAACTCGCGGAGAAGCTCGGCGGCAAGTCCGGCGTCTGGCGCCGCCGCGGACGCTCGCGCACTCGGCGTTCGTCGCGCGCGGCCGCTCCGTCGCCGTGAGCCGGCTCGGCGGGCCTGCTGTCGCGCGACGGCCCGAGCTGCGGCGAGCCGCGCCGTGTTCCGCGAGGCGCGCGGTCGCCGATCCGAAGGAGCGTAGGGCACCGGTAGGGAGCGGGGAGGGGGCGAAAGCCCGTGAACGGATCGCTATGCTTCCGGCGCGCCGAGCCAGCGGATGCGCGCGGCGCTCAACCGGCCCCAGCCCTCGATCCCGACGCCCGAATGGACATCAAACAGCTCCAGCGCCTGGTCGCCCTGATGCAGCGCGGTGAGATCACCGAACTCGAGGTCGACGACGACAAGAACGGACTGCGCGTGCGCCTGAAGCGCGGTGCCGACCAACCGACGGCCGCGGCGCCGGTGGTGCACGTGACCCAGGGCGCCGCCGCTCCGGTGGCGCTGCCGCTCGCCGGCGGCGTGCCGGTCGCGCTCCCGACGGCCGCGGACGCGGCGGTTCCCGCGCCGAAGGAGCCCGCGGGCAAGCCCTTCCCGAGCCCGATGGTCGGCACGTTCTATCGTGCGCCGTCGCCGGAGGCCGAGCCGTTCGTGCGCGTCGGCACGCGCATCGAAGCGGAGTCGGTGGTCTGCATCATCGAAGCGATGAAGGTGATGAACGAAATCCGCGCGGAAACGTCCGGCGAAGTGGTCCAGATCCTGGTCGAGAACGGCGAGCCGGTGGAGTTCGGCCAGCCGCTGTTCCTGATCAAGCCCGACTGAGCGCACGCACACCTGATGTTCCGCCGCATCCTGGTCGCCAACCGCGGAGAGATCGCCCAGCGCATCATCCGCACCTGCCGCGAGATGGGCATCGAAACCGTCGCGGTGTATTCGCAGGCCGACGCCGACGCGCTCTACCTGCGACAAGCCGACGAGACGATCTGCATCGGCGCCGCGCCCGGCTCGAAGTCCTACCTCAACATCCCGGCGATCATCTCCGCAGCGGAGATCGCCGACGTCGACGCGATCCACCCGGGCTACGGATTCCTCTCGGAGAACTCGCACTTCGCCGAGGTCTGCAACTCCTGCAACATCCACTTCATCGGGCCGGATCCGAAATCGATCGACGCCGTCGGCAACAAGTCGAACGCCCGCGCGATGGCGATCTCGGCGAACGTGCCGGTCGTGCCCGGCTCCGACGGACCGGTCGCCGACGAACAGACGGCGCTCAAGGTCGCGCAGAAGCTCGGTTATCCCGTGATGATCAAGGCGGCGGCCGGCGGCGGCGGGCGTGGCATGCGCATCGCCCGCAACGACCCGAGCTTGGTCAGCGGCTTCCACGCTGCGCGCAGCGAAGCCGAAGCGGCGTTCGGCGACTCGACCGTCTACGTCGAGAAGTTCGTCGAGAACCCGCGCCACGTCGAAGTGCAGATCCTCGGCGACCGCCACGGACACTTGGTGCACCTCGGCGAACGCGACTGCACGATCCAGCGCCGCCACCAGAAGCTGGTCGAAGAGTCGCCGAGTTCGAGCATCACGCCGGAGACCCGGGCCGCGATGGGCGCCGCCGCGGTGCGCGTCGCGAAAGCCGCGGGCTACCACAACGCCGGCACCGTCGAGTTCCTCGTCGACTCGAAGAACAACTTCTACTTCATCGAAGTCAACGCGCGCGTGCAGGTCGAGCACTGCGTCACCGAGCTCGTCACCGGCATCGACATCATCCGCCAACAGATCCTCGTCGCGGCGGGTGAGCCGCTGCCGTTCAAGCAGGAGGACGTCGTCTGCCGCGGCCACGCGATCGAGTGCCGCATCAACGCGGAGGACCCTGACAAGGACTTCCAACCCTGCCCCGGCACGATCGACGTCTTCGTCCCGCCGGGGGGGCCGGGAGTGCGGGTCGACAGCCACGGTTACAGCGGCTATCGGATTCCGCCGAACTACGACTCCATGATCGGGAAACTGATGGCGCACCGCGCGACCCGCGAGGCCGCGATCAACACCATGTTGCGCGCGCTCGACGAGTTCGTGATCGTCGGACCGAAGACGACCATCCCGCTGCTCCGCAAGATCCTCGGTCACCCGGACTTCAAGAACGGCGACCACGACACCGGCTTCGTCGAGCGCTACTTCGGCGCCCGGCCGGCGACGACCCATCCGCGCGAGGCGCAATGAACGTCGCGTCCCGTCATCGGCTGCTCCTCGCTGCGCTCGCTTCGGCGGCGCTCGCGCCGAGCTGCTTCTGGCTCAAGACGCAGCGTTGGCCCGCGCCGATGGAGGGCCCGACCGGCGCCGACTTGCCGCCCGACCCGCACCCGCACTTGCCCGGTCCGGAAGAAGCCACGGTGTTCCGCCACGCGGACCCGGTGCAGTTCCGTCCAGCGGGCGCGCTCGCCGGCTACCCGCTGGTGTTCTTCGACAAGAAGGTCCGCGCGACCGCCGGCGCCTGCGTGATCGTTTCGGCCGGCGGCCGAGCCGAGGTGCTCTGGCCGTCGGGCGCGTCGGTGGTGCTGTTCGGCCAAGCGGTCGGATGGATCGGCAGTCCGGGTCGCGGCGAGCCGCTCTTCGACTTCCAGGACGTCGATCGCGCGACGATCGAGCTCGAGGCCGGAGACCACGTGCGCCTGCTCGGCGGAGCGCTCCTGTTCGGCGATTCGGGACCGTACCTCGTCGAACGCAAACGCGCGGACATCCTGATCCTGCGCAACCAAGCGAAGGCGCCGGTGACGCTTTCCTATCGCGACACGGTCTACGAACTCGCGCCCGGCCAGACGGTCGACTTGCCGGTGGTCTCGACCGGCACCGCGCCCGAAGAACCGCCCGACGACACTCGCGTGCTCGCGGGCCCGGGCTTCCAAGTCGAAGGCTCCGGGGCGCTCGCGAAGGACGAAGACCAAGACGCGTTGCGCCTGCGCGCCGGCGGGCCCGCGATCCTCGACGGCCTCGGCGTGCGCGTCACGCTCGCGGCTGGCGAAGCGGCGACGTTCAAGAATCTCGGGGCCGAAGATTCGGCGCCAGAAGCCGCGCCGACTGGCACGCCGGGCTCCGCGTCCGACACGCCCCAAGCGAACGGCGCCGCGCCAGGCGACGCGCCGACCGGCACTCCTCCCGAAACACCGGCCGAAGGCGGCGGTTGAGCCGCTCCGCCGACTTTCCTCCATGTCCAAACGACGCGTTCTGATCACCGGCGGTGCCGGTTTCCTCGGCAGTCACCTGTGCGACCGCTTCCTCGCCGAAGGCTTCGAAGTGGTGTGCATGGACAACCTGATCACGGGTGACCTGCGCAACATCGAGCACCTGTTCGGCAACTCGTCGTTCCACTTCTACAACCAGGACGTCACCGAGTTCATCCACGTTCCGGGGGAGCTCTTCGCCGTGCTGCACTTCGCGTCGCCGGCGAGCCCGATCGACTACCTCGAGCTGCCGATCCAGACGCTGAAGGTCGGGTCGCTCGGCACGCACAAGGCGCTCGGCCTCGCGCGTTCGAAAGGCGCGCGTTTCCTGCTCGCCTCGACGTCGGAGTGTTACGGCGATCCGTTGGTCCACCCGCAACGCGAGGACTACTGGGGCAACGTCAATCCGGTGGGCCCGCGCGGCGTGTACGACGAAGCGAAACGCTTCGCCGAAGCGATGACGATGGCGTACCACCGCTACCACAAGCTCGAGACGCGCATCATCCGCATCTTCAACACGTACGGTCCGCGGATGCGCCTGAACGACGGGCGTGCGCTGCCGGCGTTCATGAGCCAAGCGCTGCGCGGCGAGGACGTCACCGTCTTCGGCGACGGCTCGCAGACGCGCTCGTTCTGCTACGTCGACGACCTCGTCGAAGGCATCTACCGCCTGCTGCACTCGAACGAGGTCTACCCGACCAACATCGGCAACCCGGCCGAGATGACGATCCGCGAGTTCGCGGAGAAGGTCGTGTCGCTCTGCGGGTCGAAGTCGAAGCTCGTGTTCAAACCGTTGCCGGAGGACGATCCCAAGGTGCGCCAGCCCGACATCGCGAAGGCTCGCCGCGTGCTCGGTTGGGAGCCGAAGGTCGATCTGCAGACCGGTCTCGAACGCACGCTCGCGTACTTCCGTTCGCGGCTCGACTTGGTCCCGCCCAAGAAGAAAGGCTAGCGCCGTGTGCGGGATCGTCGGTGCGGTCGCGCGCCAAGGCGCGGTGCTACAGGACCTCGTCGAAGGCCTGCGCAAGCTCGAGTACCGCGGTTACGACAGTTGCGGCGTCGCCGTCGCCGACGGCACGCAGGTCGCGATCCGGCGCAAGGTCGGGCGCTTGACCGAACTCGAAGCGGTGCTCGCCGACGGCGCGCTCGCGGCCGCGACCGCCGGCATCGGGCACACGCGCTGGGCGACCCACGGCAAACCTTCGGACGAAAACGCGCACCCGCACTCCGACGGCTCGGGGCGCATGGCGCTCGTGCACAACGGGATCATCGAGAACTACCTCGAGCTGCGCCGCGAGCTGCAGAACGAAGGGCGCACGTTCTCGTCGGAGACCGACACCGAAGTGCTCTCGCACTTGGTCGGCCGCGAGCTCGCGCGAGGCAAGTCGCTCGCCGACGCCGTGCGCGCCGCTCTGTCGCGCGTCCACGGTTACTACGCGATCGCCGTGATGGCGGTCGGCAAGACGTTCGAGCTCGTCGCCGCGCGCCAGGGACCGCCGCTCGTCGTCGCGGCGACGAAGGACGCCGCGTGGTGCGCGTCCGACGTGCTCGCGCTCCTGCCGCACACTCGCGACGTCGTGTACCTCGAGGACGGCGACGTCGCGGAGCTCGCGCCGGGCAAACTCGTGCTCTCGCGTGTCGATGGCTCCCGCGTCGACCGACCGGTGCGGCACATCGATTGGGACGAAGAGGCGGCTTCGAAGCGCGGGTTCCCGCACTTCATGCTGAAGGAGATCTTCGAGCAGCCCGACGTGCTCGCGCGCACGGCGTTCGATCGTGTCCTGCAGATCGAAGGCGACGTCGCCTTCGAAGGCGGCGGCTGGGAAGACGAGCGGCTGAAGCAGCTCGAACGCCTCCAAGTCGTCGCATGCGGGACGGCGCTGCACGCCGGATACATCACGAAGTACCTGGTCGAGACGTTGGCCCGCATCCCGGTCGACGTCGATTTCGCGTCGGAATTCCGTTACCGCGGTCCGGTGCTCACGCCGAACACGGCGGTGCTCGCCATTTCGCAATCGGGCGAGACGGCGGACACGCTCGCGGCGATGCGGCTCGCGCGCGAACTCGGTTGTCGGCCGGTGTCGATCTGCAACGTCAAGGGCTCGACCGTCGTCCGCGAATCCGAGGCCGTGATCCTGACGCACGCGGGCCCGGAGATCGGCGTCGCGTCGACGAAAGCCTTCGTCGCGCAAGTGATCGCGGGCTTCATGCTCGCGGTGCGTCTCGGCCGCGCTCGCGGCGTGCTCTCGGTCGAAGAAGGCCGCACGCTGCTCGACGAACTGCGTCGCCTGCGGCCGCGGCTCGAGGGCCTGCTCACCGAAACGACCGTTTCGGCGGTCAAGCGCATCGCCGAGAAGCACCTCAAGGCGAAGGGGTTCTTCTTCCTCGGCCGCGGCGTGAACTTCCCGGTCGCGCTCGAAGGCGCGCTGAAGCTGAAGGAGATCTCGTACGTCCACGCCGAGGGGTACGCGGCGGGGGAGATGAAGCACGGCCCGATCGCGCTGATCGAACCCGGCATGCCGATCGTCGTGATCAACAGCCCCGGCAAGGTCGCCGACAAGGTCCGCTCGAACATCGAACAAGTGAAAGCCCGCGGCGGACACGTGATCGCGATCGGCGCCGATCGCGAGAGCCTCGCGCTCGCCGACGACGCGCTCGAAGTGCCGGACACGATCGAGTGGCTGTCGCCGGTGCTCAACGTCGTCCCGCTGCAACTCTTCGCGTACCACCATGCGCTCCTGCGCGGCTGCGACATCGACAAGCCGCGCAATCTCGCGAAGAGCGTGACCGTCGAGTAACGCACCATGAAAGTCCTGGTCACCGGCGGCGCCGGTTTCATCGGCTCGCACGTGTGCGAGAAACTCCTGGCGCGCGGCGACGACGTCGTCGTGCTCGACAACTTCAACGACTTCTACGACCCGCGGATCAAACGCCGCAACGCGGCGCTGCTCGCGAAGGCCGAGATCGTCGAAGGGGATCTGCGCGACCGAGAGCTCGTGTCGAGCCTGTTCGCGAAAGGCCGCTTCGACGCGCTGATCCATCTCGCGGCGATGGCCGGCGTGCGACCCTCGCTGCTCGATCCGCTGCACTACGTCGACGTCAACCTGCGCGGCACGATGATCCTGCTCGAGGAGCTGCGCAAGGCGCCGAAGACGCGCTTCGTCTTCGCGTCGTCGTCGAGCGTCTACGGTGCGAACGACGCCGTGCCGTTCAAGGAATCCGACGACATCCCGCATCCGGTCTCGCCGTACGCTTCGACCAAACGCGCGGGCGAGCTCTTCGCTTGGACGCACCATCACTTGTACGGCATCCCGACGGTCTGCCTGCGCTTCTTCACCGTCTACGGCCCGCGCCAACGACCGGAAATGGCGATCGCGAAGTTCGTCAAGGCGATCGACGAAGGCAAGCCGATCCCGTTCTTCGGCGACGGCTCGACACGGCGCGACTACACCTACGTCGACGACATCGTCGACGGCGTCGTCCGTGCGCTCGATCGCTGCGAGGGCTACGAGATCTACAACCTCGGCGAGAGCGCGACGACGTCGCTCTCCGAACTCGTGGCGGCGATCGGCAAGGCGCTCGGCAAGGAGCCGAAGCTCGACCGGCAACCTTTGCAGCCCGGCGACGTCCTGATCACGTACGCCGACGTCACCAAGGCGAAGACGAAACTCGGCTACCGCCCGACGACCACGATCACGGAAGGTCTGGACCGGTACGTCGCGTGGTATCGCGCGACCGCCGGTGGGACACGCTGACGCTCGGGCCGGTGGGACACACTGTCGCGCTCGCGCGACGGGCGCACCGAGCCCGCTCCGCTTCATTGCCGCGCCGCGCGGACGGCGTGTAGACTTCTCCGCTTCCCGAAAACCACGCCGCTCGCCCCGCCGCACCCTCTCTTCGAGCACGCCCCCCATGAAAGGTGTCATCCTCGCCGGAGGCCTTGGTACGCGCCTCTACCCGCTGACCAAGATCACCAACAAGCACCTGCTGCCGGTCTACGACCGGCCGATGATCTACTACCCGATCCAGTGCCTGGTGAACGCCGGCATCAAGGACATCATGGTGGTCACCGGCGGGCGCAAGTCGGGCGATTTCCTGTCGCTGCTCGGCAACGGCAAGGACTTCGGCCTGAAGCACTTCAACTACACCTACCAGGAAGGCGAAGGCGGTATCGCGGAAGCGCTCGGCCTCGCCTCGCACTGGGCGGCCGGCGAGAAGATCTGCGTCGTGCTCGGCGACAACATCATCCAGGGCAACATCAAGCACGCCGTGGAGGATTTCCAACGCCAGCAGCGCGGCGCGAAGATCATGCTCAAGGAAGTGCACGATCCCGAGCGTTTCGGCGTCGCCGAACTCAAGGACGGCAAGGTCGCCTCGATCGTCGAGAAGCCGAAGCAACCGAAGACCAACCTCGCGGTGATCGGCATCTACATGTACGACCCGCGCGTCTTCGACATCATCAAGACGCTGAAGCCCTCGGACCGCGGCGAGCTCGAGATCACCGACGTCAACAACTGGTTCATCAAGGACGATTCGATGACGTACGAAGTGCTGCAAGGCTGGTGGACCGATGCAGGCACGTTCGAGTCGCTGCACCGCGCGGCGTGCTTGATCGCCGACGGCGGCGCGAACCTGATGGAACTGCCGGCGGCGAAGAAGTGATGTCGACGAACGTGGCTTCGACGAATCTGGCTTCGACGAACGTGAAGTCGGCGAAATCGTGAAACGCGTGCTGATCACCGGCGCGGCCGGGATGCTCGGCAGCGAGCTCCTGAGGCGCGTGCCGCACGGGATCCACGCGCTCGGCACCGACCTCGTCGCGCGCGACGGTCTGGACGTGCCGGGGCTCGACCTCGCCGACGCCGCGGCCGTCGACTCGGCCTGGCGAACGCACGGTCCGTTCGACGGCGTGATCCACGGCGCCGCGTGGACGGCGGTCGACCTCGCGGAAGAAAAACCCGCGGAGGCGGCCCGCGCGAACACCGACGCGTGCCGGGTGCTCGCTCGTCAGTGCGCGGGAGTGGGGGCGAGGCTCGTCGTCGTCAGCACCGACTTCGTGTTCGACGGCCGTGCGTCTCGGCCCTACGTCGAAGGCGATCCCGAGAACCCGCTCTCGGTCTACGGCAAGACGAAACGCGACGGCGAACTCGCCGCGCTCGCCGAGCATCCCGCCGCGACGATGGTCGTGCGCACCCAGTGGCTCTACGGACCGCGCGGCAAGCACTTCCCGCGCACGATCGCCGGGTTCGCGCGCACGAAGAAACAACTGAAGGTCGTGCACGACCAAGTCGGCGCGCCGACGTCGACGCTCGAGCTCGCGCCGGCGCTCTGGGACGTGCTCGCACGCGGCGAAACGGGGCTCTACCACGCGGCGTGCGAAGGCTCGTGCAGTTGGTTCGAGCTCACGCGCGAGATCGTCGCAGGGCTCGGGCTCTCCGACGTCGAACTCACGCCGTGCACCACGCGCGACTTCCCTCGCCCAGCGGCGCGTCCCGCGTACAGCGTGCTCGACTCGACCAAACTCGCGCGACTGCGCGGCCGTCCGATGGCGGACTGGCGCCGCGCGCTCGCCGATTACCTCGTCTGCGAGAAGCTATGACCGTCTCCTGCATCGTCACCGGCGGCGCCGGTTTCATCGGTTCGAACTTCCTGCACCTGCTCGCGGAAAAGCGGCCGGACTGGAAGGTCGTCAACCTCGACGCGCTGACGTACGCCGGCAACCTCGAGAACCTCACGTCGATCGAAAAACGCGCGAACTACTCCTTCGTGCACGGCGACATCCGGGAACCGGCCGACGTCGAGAAAGCGTTCGCGAAAGCCGGCGATGGCTGCGTCGTCGTGCACTTCGCGGCGGAAAGCCACGTCGACCGCTCGATCCAATCCGGCATCCCGTTCGTCACGACGAACGTCGTCGGCACGCAGGTGCTGCTCGACGCGTCGCGCAAACACGGCGTGAAGCGCTTCGTGCACGTGTCGACCGACGAGGTCTACGGCTCGCTCGGCGACACCGGCTTCTTCACCGAGGAGACGCCGATCCAACCGAACTCGCCGTACTCGGCGAGCAAAGCCGCGAGCGACTTCTTGGTGCGCGCCGCGTGCCACACGCACGGCTTCCCGGGCATCATCACGCGCTGCTCGAACAACTACGGCCCGTATCAGTTCCCCGAGAAGCTGATCCCGCTGATGATCGCGAACGCGAGCGAGTCGAAACCGCTCCCGGTCTACGGCGACGGCATGAACGTGCGCGATTGGCTCTACGTCGTCGACCACTGCGAGGCGATCCTCACCGTGCTCGAGAAGGGCCGCGCGGGCGAGGTCTACAACATCGGTGGGCACAACGAGTACCCGAACCTCTTCATCGTGAAGACGATCCTGAAGACGCTCGAGAAGCCCGAGAGCCTGATCACCTACGTCAAGGACCGGCCCGGCCACGACCGCCGGTACGCGATCGACGCGTCGAAGATCGAGCGCGAGCTCGGGTGGCGGCCGCGCTTCCGCTTCGAAGATGCTCTGCCGCTGACGATCCGCTGGTACCAGTCGCAAACCGAGTGGCTGCAACGGGTTAGGAACGGCGCCTACCGCGATTACTACGCGCGGCAGTACGGGAACTAGAGAAGCCCGAGGTCCATCCGCTGGAATGGCGCCTCTCCTTTGCTCCGCAGAGCGGTGCAACCGTCCGATATCGCCTGCGCCGATCGCCTACCCATGCCCCACGGAACCCGCCGTCTCGTTCACCTCGCGCTCATCGCGCTCGTCCTAGGTCTCGCGAGCTGCAGCACCGCGCCCAACAAGCGCGAGCTGCAGTACTTGAACAGCGACGGCTTCGGCAATCGCTACACGGGCAACGCCGAGGACCAGAACTACGTGACGCTCGGCGACACGCTGTCGATCGCGGACTCGTACCACCCCGAGCTCGGCGGGGCGTACACGGTCGACATCGACGGCACGATCGTGCTGCCGGAAGTCGGCGCGGTGTACGTCGCGGGTCTGACGCGTACCGAGCTCGAGGCGTTCCTGATGCAGAAGTACTCGCCGTACTTCGCGAAGCTCGACATCAAGGTGCGGCTGCAGACGCGCGGCAAGGTGTACTTCGTGTTCGGCGAAGTCGGCCAGGAAGGTTCGAAGCCGTTTCCCGGCGACTTGACGATCTTCGAGGCCGTCACGTCGGCGAGGCCCAACCCACAGACCGCGAACCTCGGCCGCGTGCGTTTGATCCGCGCCGACCCGCGCGATCCGCTCGTGATCACCTGCAACTTGAGCGAGATCGTCGAGACCGGCGACTCGACGTTCAACATCCTGGTCAGCGAGCGCGACATCATCTACGTCCCGCCGACGATGATGGCGCAGCTCGGCTACTTCCTGTCCGACCTGCTCTTCCCCGTCCAGAAGGTGATGCAGTCGCTCTTCTCGTTCGGGCGTGGCGGCTTCGGGTTCAACAACCGCCGCGGCGGCTTGGGACTCCAGGGCGGCTTCAACAACACCTTCTTCTGATCTCCAGCTCTCCGTGGCAACGCAACCGCAGACACAAGGTCAGCTCCAGGATTTCCTCGCGATCCTGAAGCGTCGGGCCTGGCAGATCGTGATCCCGTGCGCTTTCGGCGTCGCGGTGGGCACGTTCGTCGTGTCGATCATGCCGAAGAGCTACAGCGTCCGGACGCAGCTCGAAGTCCACGAGATGAACCCGCCGATCGCGGGCCGCGGCTTCGAAGCGACGTCGATCGCGCGCGAAGTCGCGAACGCGGGCTTCGTCATCAAGGCCGCCGAACGCGTGCGGGCCGTGGTCGAGAAGCAGGAGTGGCAGGACTACGCCGGCCTTTCCGCGGAGGAGCAGGCGGAGTTCCTTTCGAAGCTCATCGCGCGCATCAGCGTGCCGATGCCGGCGGTGACGAAGAACCAACAGGGCTCGCAGTTCATCACGATCACGTACTCCGACTCCGAACCCCAACGCGCGGCGCGTTTCCTGAACGATCTGCGCGAAGCCTACGTCCGCGAGATGGTCTCGCGCGGCCGCGAGCAGGCCAAAGCGGACCGCGAGAAGCTCCAGGAGTTCCGCAAGAAGAAGGAAGAGACGCTGAACGATGTCGTGCGGCGCCTCACGGAACTCCAGAAGAAGTACAAGCTCTCCGTCACGCAGCCGGCACCGGGTTCGAACCGCGAGCGTCCGGAGGACCCGCTCTTCAACTTGCTGAAGGCGACCGAGACCCGCCTCGACGACGCCGAAGCGCAGCTCAAGATCGAGAGGGAGCTCAACGCGAAACTGCGCGAGGAGTACGAACGCGAGCCCGAGGTCGTGCCGGAGCAGATCTCCACGCCCGGCGTGTCGGTCGCGGACAAGGTCGCAAACCTCGATCAACAGATCGCCGCGATCAACAACAACCTGACCGAGAAGGGCATCCTGCCGCTGCACTCCGAGTACCAGCGCGCCCAGGACCAGATCCGCACGCTCGAGGAACAGCGCAAGCAACTCCTCGGGCTCGGCACCACGAGTTCGATCGAGACCAACTACGTCCAGAACAAGAAGCGCACCGACCTGCGCCTGCGGCTCGACGCGAGCGACGTGAACCTCTCGAAGCTCGAGACCACCGTCAAGACGCTCGAAGGGAACGTGAAGGAACTCGGCGCGAAGCAAGTCGAACTCGCCGACGTGTACCGCGAAGTCGCGTCGCTCTCGACCGAGCGCCAGACCGCGGAGGCCGCGTTCCTCGACGCCGACGCCGCCTATCACCGCCAGCGCGACTTCTACGAGTACATCTCGGGCCCTCCGGGGGACCCGTTCGAAGTCACCGAGCGCGCCGAAGCGCCGCGCTTGCCGTCGAGCCCGATCGTGCCGCTGATCATCGCGATGTACGGCGTGATCGGTCTCGGCCTCGGTCTCGCGTCCTCGGTCCTCGCCGAGTTCGGCCGCAATGCCTATCGGTCGGTCGGTGACGTCTCGCGCTCGATGTCGGTGCCGGTGCTCGGCGCGGTCGGCGAGATCGTCACTCGCTCCGAACTGCGCAATCGCACGGTCCGCCGCGCGGCGATCGGGCTCGCGAGCCTGGTCCTGATCGGCGCCGTGTTGTGGGTGACGTGGGCGTACGCCAACCGCCAGGACATGCTCGGCGCCGACCTGCGCGACGCGATCCACGCTCTGCAGGAGAAGCTGCGCTAGCGCGCTCGCCTAGGACCCGAGAGACCGCGCATGCGGGACCTGATCTTCGCCTCGGTCATCCTGTTCCTGCTGCCGGTCGTCTACCGGCGGCCGTTCATCGGTCTCTTGGTCTTCTCGTGGCTCGCGTACATGCGGCCGCAGGATCTCTGCTGGGGCTTCGCCCGCCCGCAGCGTTGGTCGTTCCTGGTCGCCGTCGTGACGATGGCGGGGTACTTCTCGCGACCACGCAAGGAGTTCTATCGACGCGACCTGCGGTGCACGATCCTGATGGCGCTCGTCGTCGTCGTGGGCCTGAGCGTGCTCGCCGGCCGCGAGTATTCCAGCGATCAGTTCAACCGCTACGTCGAGTTCGCGAAGGTCGTCGGTGTCTCGCTCTTCACGACCACGCTCGTCAGCACGCCGGAGCGACTGCGCGTGCTCGTCTGGGTGATCGCGATGTCGTTCGGCTTCTACGGCGTCAAGGTCGGCCTCGGCGGCGTGTTGTCCGGCGGCAACATGGAAGTGCTGCGCGGCCCGGGCGGGATGCTCGAGGACAACAACGACTTCTCGCTCGCGCTCTGCATGTCGTTGCCGCTGCTGATCCACATCGGCTCGTCGGAGAAACGGCCGGTGTTGCGGCGTGGCGTGTGGATGATCGTGCCGCTGACGATCCTGACCGTGATCATGACGCGTTCGCGCGGCGGGTTCCTCTCGTTGTGCATCTGCCTCGCCGTGATCACGTGGCGCTCTCGCAATCGATTCCTCGGCTTCTCGCTCGCCGGAGTCGCGGCGCTGGTGACCTTCCTGGTCCTGCCCGATTCGGTCTTCGAACGGCTCGGGACCTTGCAGAACGTCGAACAGGACGGTTCCGCGATGGGCCGCATCGCCGCGTGGAAGACGGCGATCCGCATGGCGAGCGACAATCCCGTGCTCGGCGTCGGCTTCCAGATGTTCCGCCGGCACTACTCCGAGTACGCCTCTTCCGCGGCCGAGTACGTGCGCGTCGCGCACAACAGTTATCTGCAGGTGTGGGCGGAGACCGGCACGATCTCGCTCTGCCTCTACCTCTTCCTGATCTTCTACTCGTTGTGGCGTGTGTGGGCGTTGCGCCGCGATGCGCTGCGGTACTTCAACACGAGCTGGATCATCAACTATGCGACGATGTTCGAAGCGGCTCTCTGCGCGTTCGTGCTCGGCAGCACGTTCCTCAACCGTTTCGCGTTCGATCTCTTCTATCACTACGTCGGCATCATCGTCGCGTTCGAAGGCATCGCCTATCGGGAGATGGCGAGACTGGAGCTCCGCGTCCCGACCGACGGCGGTGACCCGCTGACCGCGGACATCCCCGTGCGCGAGGAACGCAAGCGCGGCTTCGGCCGTCTCGTGCGCAAGGGCGGCTTCCGCAATCGCAAGCTCTTGCCGGAGGGGTCCTAGCGTGTGTGGACTCTGCGGCGTCGCGCTCGCCGGCCACGATGCGCGAGTCGAAGCGGCCGAACTGTCTCGAGCGGGCCGCACCATCCTGCACCGCGGGCCGGACGACGACGGCACGTGGATCCGCGGCGGATTCGGCCTGCTCTTCCGCCGGCTCTCGATCATCGACGTCGCGGGCGGTCACCAGCCCTTCGAGAACGAAGACGGCACGATCGGTCTCGTCGGCAACGGCGAGGTCTACAACTACGCCGAGCTGCGTCGCGAACTCGTCGCGCGCGGCCATCGTTTCCGTTCGCAGTCGGACATCGAAACGCTCGTGCACCTCTACGAGGAGCACGGTGAACGTTTCGTCGAGCGGCTGGTCGGCATGTACGCGTTCGCGCTGGCCGACTTCCGCGATCCACGCGCGCCGAAGCTCGTGCTCGGCCGCGACCGGCTCGGCATCAAGCCGCTCTACTACGCGCACGACGAACGCGGCATCGCCTTCGGCAGCGAGACCAAGGCGGTGCTCGAGCTCGGCTTCGGCGAACGCAGGCTGCGTCGCGAGAAACTGCTCGACTACCTCGTCGCGGGCTACGTCGGCGGCGAAGACGCGGCGTGGGCGGGGATGCGCCGCTTGCCGCCGGCGTCGACGCTGGTGTGGACGCCGGGAACCACGCCGCGGATCGAGCGCCACTGGGACCTCCCGACCGACGCGCTGCGACCGGCGGCGAGCGCCGAGGAGCTCCTCGAGCTCTTCGATCGGGTCGTCCGCGACCACTTGATCTCGGACGTGCCGCTCGGCGCGTTCCTGTCGGGCGGCATCGACTCGAACGCCGTCGTCGACGCGATGGCGCGCGTCTCGGAGCGCAAAGTGGTCGCGTGTTCGGTCGGCTTCCGCGAGAAGACGCACGACGAGCTCGCGATCGCCGTGCGCTCCGCCGCGCGCATCGGCGCCGAGCACCACACGAGCGTCCTCGACCCGGATCCCGCGCTCGCGATCGATCCCCTGAGCTGGCTCTACGACGAGCCGCTCGCCGATCCGTCGACGGTGCCGACGTATCTCGTGTCGAAGATGGCGCGGGAGCACGTGACGGTCGCCTTGTCGGGCGACGGCGGTGACGAAGTCTTTGCGGGCTACCGGCGCTACGTGCACGACGTGGCGGAGAACCGCGTGCGGGCGACGCTCGGCGCGGGCGGGACGAAGCTCGTCGGCGCGCTCGGTCGCACCTACCCGAAGCTCGATTGGGCGCCGCGGGTGTTCCGCGCGAAGACGTTCCTCTCGAACGTCGGCCTCGATCCGGCGCGTGCGTATTGGAACAGCGTCACGCAGCTCGGCCGCGACGACGCGCTCGCGTTGCTCGAGCCCGAACTCGCGCGCTCGCTCGCCGGACACGATCCGTTCGAGGCTTTCGAACGCCACTACCGCACGCCGCGCGTCGACGATGCGCTGTACCGCGCGCAGTACGCCGACTTCCACACGTACTTGCCCGACCAGATCCTCGCGAAAGTCGACCGTGCGTCGATGGGGGTCTCGCTCGAGGTGCGCCCGCCGATCCTCGACCACCGCTTCGTCGAACGCTTCGCGCCGCTCGAGCCGCAGGAGAAGGTCCGTGGCTCGCGCGGCAAACACGCGTTCCGCGAGGCGCTGCGCTCGCGCTTGCCGAGCGAGATCCTCGACGGCGCGAAACGGGGCTTCGACACGCCGCTCAAGGCGTGGATCCGCGGGCCGCTCGCGGCGCCGATCGCAGACGCGCTGGAGACGTTGCCCGCCGAGTGGTTCGCTCGCGAGCGACTGCGGTCGTTGCTCGCCGAACACCGCGCCGGCGCGCGCGACCATGGACGCACGCTCTGGAGCCTCTTCGTGCTCGAACATTGGCGACGGCGCCACGTTGTCGTCGGGCTCGCGTCATGAGGATCGCGGTCCTCACGTCGCTCTACCCGTCGAACACGCGACCGCACGAAGGCATCTTCGCCGAGCGGCGCTGGCTCGGGATGCGCGCTCGCGGCCACTCGATCCGTGTGGTCCATCCGTTGCCGCGGGCGCCGTTCCCGCTGTCGTTGATGACGCGCTACGGCGAGATCGCCGCGATGGCGGGCACGGAAGACCGCGGCGGGATCCCGATCGAACGGCCGCGCTACTTGCACTTCCCGCGCTCGGCCCGCGCGAACGCCGAGCGTTTCGCCGCGCGTGGCGTCGCGGCGATCCTCGCCGCCGAACGCCCCGACGTCGTCGTGTGCGACTACGCGTGGCCCGCGGGGGCCGCGGCGGCCGCGTTGCGCGAGGCCGACGTGCCGTGCGTGATCTCCGGCCGGGGCAGCGACGTGCTGCAAGTCGCCGGTGAGGCCGGCCTCGCCGCCGAGCTCGCGCGAGCACTGCGCGCCGCGGGTGCGTGGTGCGCGGTGTCGCAGGACCTCGTCGACCGCATGGACTCGCTCGCCGGGGCGAAACACGGCGTGCTCGTGCCGAACGGCGTCGATCTCGAGCTCTTCCGGCCGCGCGAGCGCGCCGCGGTGCGCGCGAAGCTCGGCATCGATCCCGCGCTGGCGCTCGTGCTCGTCGTCGGCCACTTGATCGAACGCAAGGATCCGCTGCTCGCGCTCGCGGCGTTCCTCGCGTGGACGAAGAGCACCGCGCCGTTCGCGAAGCTCGTGTTCGTCGGCCGCGGCCCGCTCGAAGCCGCCGTGCGTTCGGCCGCCGCCGCGGCGGGCATGGCGCACGCCGTCGAGTGCGTGGGGGAGCAGCGGCCCGAAGAACTCGCCGAGTGGTACGCGGCCGCGGACGCGCTGCTCTTGACGAGTTCGCGCGAAGGCCGGCCCAACGTGGTGCTCGAGGCGCTCGCGAGCGGCTTGCCCGTCGTCGCGACTCGCGCGGGCGGCACGCCGGAGCTGCTCGAAGGTCTGCCGAACGCGCTCGCGACGTCGCGCGACGCCGACGAACTCGGCCGACTGCTCGCGCTCGTCCTGCGCGAACGCCCCGCGGCGGAACGCCTCAGGGCGCGCGTCGAGAAGTTGTCGTGGCAAGCGGGACTCGAGACGCTCGAGCGTCTGCTCGAGAGCGCGCGCGGCGCACCGAGGGCTGCGTGAGGATCCTCTACCACCACCGCACGCAGGCCGAGGACGGCCAAGCGGTGCACATCCGTGCGCTGCAGCAAGCCTTCGTCGCGGAAGGGCACGAACTCGAGGAAGTCGCGTTGGTCGAACGCGCCGCGCAGCCCGCGCCGGACGCGGCACCGCGCGTTTCGCCGCACGCCGCGCCCGCAACCCGAAGCGCGGCGAAACCGTCGCCATGGCGCAGCGTGACCAAGTTGCCGCGTTTCGCCCGAGAGCTCGCGGAGTACGGGTACACGCTCGTCGCGGAGCGCAAGGTGCTCGCCGCCGCACGACGCTTCCGTCCGGACTTCGTCTACGAGCGGTACGCGTTCGGCAACCTCGGCGGAGTCCGCGCGTGCCGCAAGCTCGGCGTGCCGCTGGTGCTCGAAGTCAACTCGCCGATGGTGCTCGAGCTCTCCAAGACCCGCGGCCTGTCGTTCCCCGCCACGGCGCGGCGCATCGAGAAGCGCATCTTCCACGGCGCGGACCTCGTCTGCGTCGTCACGGGCGTCCTCGGCGAGATGCTGGTCGAGCTCGGCGTCGCTCGCGAGCGCCTGCTCGTGACGCCGAACGGCGTGCACCTCGAGCAGTATCGCGAACCGACGCCCGCCGGTCGCGCCGCGGCGCGCACCGCGCTCGGGCTCGCGACGCCAGACCGTGGCGACGAGGGCTTGGTGCTCGGCTTCACCGGCTACTACCGCGATTGGCACCGGCTCGATCTGGTGATCGAAGCTCTCACGCGGCCCGAGCTTGCCGGTGCGCGCCTGGTCTTGATCGGCGAAGGCCCCGCGCGCGCCGAGCTCGAAGCCCGTGCGCGAGCCACCGGGACCGAGAGCCGAGTCCACTTCGTCGGTCCGCGGCCGCACGCGGCGATCCCGGCGTTGCTGGAAGCGTTCGACGTCGCTCTGGTTCCCGCGATCAACCCGTATGCTTCGCCGCTGAAGCTCCACGAATACATGGCTGCGCGCCTCGCCGTGATCGCTCCCGATCAACCCAACTTGCGCGAGATCCTCGTCGATCGCGAGAACGCGCGCCTCGTCCCGCCCGGCGACGGAGAGGCGCTCGCACGCGTCCTCGTCGAACTCGCGCTCGATCCCACGGCGCGTGCCGGCCTCGGCGCCGCCGCTCGACGCACGATCCACGAGCACGATTTGACCTGGCGCGGCAACGCGAAACGCGTCGTCGCGCGCGTGCAGGAGCTCCTGCGATGACGGATCGGCCGTTGCACGCGTTCTCGTTCGACGTCGAGGAGTACTTCCAAGTCGCGAACCTGCGCCACGTCTTCTCGCGCGACGACTGGGACCGCGTCGACTCGCGCCTCTCGATCGGCATGGAGCACATCCTCGGCGCGCTCGAACGTCACGGCGCGCACGCGACGTTCTTCTTCCTCGGTTGGATCGCCGAACGGCATCCGCAGTGGGTCCGCCGCTGCATCGACGGTGGGCACGAAGTGGCGAGTCACGGCTACGAGCACGAGTTCCTCTGGGACCTCGGGCCGGAGAAGTTCGTCGCCGACCTCGAGCGCACGGAACACGCGCTCGTCGCCGCCGGCGCGCCGCGTCCGCTCGGATTCCGCGCGTCGACCTTCACGCTGACCCGCCGCACGTGGTGGGCGCTCGAGATCCTCGCGCAGCGTGGCTATCGCTACGACTCGAGCATCCACCCGGTGCGCCATCCAACCTACGGCGTGCCCGACTTCGCGCCGGACGTCACGGTGCTCGAGACGCCGAACGGCAAGCTGATCGAGTTCCCGGTCGCGACGTACCCGTTCCTCGGTCGCAACCTGCCGATGGGGGGCGGGGGTTACTTCCGCTTGTTGCCGGGCGGCGTGACGCGCGCCGCGCTGCGCGCTTTGGAGCGGCGCGGGCGCAACGGGCTCTTCTATTTGCACCCGTGGGAGTTCGATCCCGACCAACCACGGCAACCGGCGAGCGCGACGTCACGCTTCCGGCACTACGTCAACCTCGAGCGCACGTTGCCGAGGCTCGAGCGCATGCTCGCCGAGTTCCGATTCACGACGATCCGCGACGTGCTCCGCTCACGCGGACACGCGCTCTAGGTTTCACTTCGGCGCCGCGGGCGCTGCCGTGCGCCCCGGGATCTGCGTCGCCAGGTTCGCGAGCGCGCTCAGCAGATTGCGTCGCACCGGGTCGGCCACGGAGTCGCGCACGGCATCGAGGACGTCGATCGCGGTTTGACGGTCCTGGAAGCGCGCGCGTTGCACCAACTGGGTGCCGTAGAACTGCCCGAGATCGGCGGTGCCGACGCGTCCGGTCGCTTTCGCGCGGTTTTCCCAGAGGCGCGCGAGCGTGTCGATGCCTGCGTCGCGCGACGCCGCGCCGGCGTTGCAGAAGCCACGCGCCTGCGTGAACTCGAGATCGAGGTCCGGTGTCGTGATGCCTTCGAGACGCATCGCGACGTCGATGTTCTCTTGCATGCGCTCGAGGTCGCGGCCGGTCGAGGACAGGAGCCACGCGATCGCGCGCCGGGTCTGGCTGTCGGGCACCATCTTCTGCACGAACTCGTAGAGCTTGATCGCTTCGTCGGGCTTGCCACGGTCGGCGAGACACTCACCGAGCATCAACCAGGTCTCGATCGAGCCCGCGCGCTTCTCGAGCTCTCCGCGCACGAACGTCTCCGCGCGATCGGGATCGAGCGCGGCGTAGAAGTCCTTCCAGCGGCGCACCGATCCGACGCGCAACGAGTCGAGGGACTTCTCCTGCGTCGCGCTGCGGAAGCGGCGCAGTCGATCGTAGGCGCGCGCGACGCCGATCGCGGGCAACGTCGGCGCCGAGACGACGTCGAGTTTCGCGAGCTCCAGCGCGACCCACGGGTCCTGCGGGAAGCGTTTCGAAAGCGCGTCCAGACGGCCGGCGCGCAACGCCGTCGTGATCTGGTCCTTCGCTTTGACCGTCGCTTCGTCCATGCGCTCGATCAGCGCGGCGACGTACTTGCTGTCGGAGGCGACCGGCGCCACTTCGGTCGCTCGCGCCAGCGCGGCCACCGACGCGGTCCAATCGCCGCGTGCACGTTCGATGTCCGCGAGCGTGACGAGCGCCGGGAGCAACGTCGGATTCGCGTCCAGCGCGAGGCGCGCCGCCGTCGCAGCGTCCTCGTATTCTTGCTTCGCGGCGAGGTCCATCGCCTTGACGAGCAGCTCTTCCGCCTCGTCGCCGCCTTCGGCGCCGAGCGCCTTGCGCCGCGCGTTGCGCAACCGGACGAGTTCGAGGTCATCGAACCGACCGACGCGCGAAAGCGTGACTTCTTCGAGCAGCCGCCAACCGGGCGCGAAGCGCGGGAACGCGCGCACGAGCGACGTCAGCAGGCCTTCCGCGCGCCGCCCGTTGCCGAGCACGAGCTCCGCTCGCGCCGCGAGGTAAGTCGGCCACAAGGAGCCCGGCTTCGGCGGTGCGGCGTCGCGTTCCGCCGCAGCCGCGCACCAGGCGGCCCACGAGCGCGACGTCGCGGCGAGGACGTAACCGAGCGCTTGCCGCGGATCCCCGGTCGAACCTTCGCCGCGGAGGAACACCATCGTCTCGACGTCGGCTTCTTCGCCGAACGGCTGGACGTCGGAAGCGGCCGTGCCGCGCATCAACGCGATCGCCGCGTTCGCGAGCGCCCAGAGCGGATCGTCGGGCGAGTTCCGCATGCCGTCGGCGAGCGCACGTTCGGCTTGGTCGACGCGCTCGTCGTAGAACGCGAGGATCGCCGTCTGCAGCGGCGTCGCCTTGAAGCGCGTGCGGTTCACTTCGCGAACGTAGAACGGCAAGCGGCTCCACGAGCGGTCGTCGAGCGCGAGGAACAAGCGGCCGAGTTCCGGTCCGCCGGTCTCGTCGAACGCGCTCGCGCGTTCGAGGTAGTCGTCCGCCGCACGCCGAGTCCCGTTGAGCCACTCGAGCTGCGCGCGACGCAAGTAGAGCGGTCCGCCGCGCAACGCCGGATGCTCGTCGACGGCTTTCGCCAGGGCGCTCGCTTCGGCGAGCCGGCCGTCCGAGAGCAGTAGATCGATGCTGCGCAAGGCGGCGAAGGACTCGAGTTTGGCGTCCTTGCCTACGGTTCGGATCCACCGCCCGAGCCGTGCGTCGTCCTGCGAACGCAGAGCCGCATCGATCGCGAGCGGCAGCGCTTGGCTGAACCAAGTCGAGTCGGGAGGCACGTCGCCGAGCACGTCGAGCACCGCGCTCCACTTCTCGAGATCGGCGTTCAGGTTCGCGATCAGCAAGCGCCCCTCGTCGCCGAGCGGCGCCGTGTCGAGCGCGTAGAGCCCGTTCAGCGCGTCGGCGGACCGGTCTTCCTGCCGCAACGTGCGCGCAGCGAGCAGACGACCGGTGCGCTCGGGGTCGAGTCGGACCAGTTCGAGCAGCTCGGCGTCGGTGAGCGTCGCTTCGTCGAGCCGCTTCAGGTTCTTGAGCGTCGCCGCTTCGGGGCCGGTGCGTCGCAGGTGCTCGATCCACTGCTCCGCCGCCGTGCGTTCGTCGCCGGCGCGCAGCGAGAGCTCGGCCAGGAGATCGACGGCCGGCAGGAAGCCCGGATAGTTGCCCAGGATGCGCCGGCAGCACGCCATCGCTTGCGCCGGGGCGCCACGTTGCTCGTGGAGCTCGGCGAGTTTCCACAGCTCGTACGGCCCCGCGGGCCCGAGCGGCGTCGAGAGGCCCTGTGCGACGAGCTCTTCGTAGAGCACGTCGAGCGACACGCCGTTGACGAGCATGTGTCCACGACCGGCTTCGGCCCAACGCGGCAACAGATCGGCGCGCTTCTCGGGCAGCAGGCGCAACGCGTGCGTCAACGCGTCTTCGATCTTGTCGACGGACTCCGGTTCGGTCTGCCGCAGGACCTCCGCGTAACGCAGCCACTCTTCGCCGCTCGTGTCCGGCGCGATGCGCAGGAGCTCGATCAGCGCGGGCTTCTCCTGCAGGATCTCGCCTTGCGCTTGCGCGCACCGAGCCTGTGCGCGGCGCGCGATCTCGATCGCGTTCGGAACGGGCTCGAGCGGTTCGGCGACGAGATAACGCGCGAGCGAGCTCAACGCCGGCCCGCACTGGCGGTCCTCGGCTTGACCGATCGCCATGTAGAACTGCGGCACCGAGCGACGCTCTTCGGCGGAGTAGAGCCGCATCTGCTGGGCGATGAACGTCAACGGCCGCCAGCGCTCCGCTTCGTAGAGCGCGCGGCACCAAGTCTCGAAGAAGCTCTCGTCGGGCACGACGTGTCGCGCGAGACTCTGGTCGATCGTGTCGCAGCCGAGCTCGGGGCGCCCGAGTCCCACCAACGCGCGGAGCACGGAGTGCATGATCTCGCGATCCGCGTGCGCCACGGGGTGCACGACGATCGCGCGCGCGAAGTCGACGGCGTCCTGCAGCCGGCCGGAGCGCTCGAGGATCTGTTGGTACGCCTGCAGGGCTTCGCGGCTCAACTTGCCGCGGAAGGACTGCACCAGCGCGACGCGCGCTTCGGCGAGGTCGCGGCTCGCAAGGTCGACGATGCGCAACACGTCGCGAGCCTCGGACTCCTCCGGGATCTCGAAGTGGCTCCGCAAGTCGTGGAGCACCGCGACGCGCAGCGGGTCCGCCACGTCCATGCCGGCGGCCTTGAAGACGAGGTCCTGGGCGATCCGCGCCTCTTCGTCCGCCATCACGGCCCGCGTGATCGTGTAGGCCTCGGAGATGCGCCGCTCGGCGAGCGAGATCAGGATCAGTCCACGTTGCGTCCACCCCTCGATCAGGTCGGGCTCGCGCTTCAGGAGCGCGGAGACTCGTTCGAGCGCGCCGTCGTAGTTGCGTTCGCGCACGTCGAGTTCGACGAGCTTCAACTCGACGTCGGCGTCGCCCGGTCGCCACGTGTCCAACACGGCTTGGAAATCGCTGCGCGCCTGCGTCAGCGAGCCGATGCCGCGCAACATCGAGCCTCGCGCGACCAGCACGTCGGCGACGACCGAACGGTCGGGATTCGCGTCGGAGAGCGCGAGACGCAGCGCGAAGTCGAGGTCGGCGAGCGCACCCGACGTGTCGGGGTCCGGCCCTTGCACGCGCAGACGCGCGGAGTCGAGGAGCTCCTTCGGCGTGCGTTCCCCGCCGCTGAAGACGAGCCCGCCGAGCAGGCCGACGGTCGCCAGGCAGATCAGGACGAGGATCCAGGTCGTGAAACGCATCGGGGGGAAGGGGAGGAAGCCCTTAGGTTGCGGGTTCGGAGGAGGGATGTCCAGGCGCGGGCGGCGTGCGCGGACGGAGAGCGGCGCGGGAGGGGATCCCGAGCAGCCCGTACTTGCGCATCTTGTTGAACAACGTCGTGCGATTGACGCCGAGCGCCTGCGCCGTGGCCTTGCGCGAACCTCCATGGCGTTCGAGCGCGCGCAGGATGAGCTCTCGTTCGGGTTCCGCGAGCGCGGCCTTCAAGTGTGGGAGACCGCCGCCAGTCCCTGGCGTCCCTGGCGCACCCAACTCGCCGCTCGCCCCGCTGACACCGAATGCGCCCTGGGCGTCTTGAACCAGCGGCCGGCGAAGCTCGCAGGCGGCACCGACCGGCGGCGCGAAGTCCGCGCCGAGGTCGGCGAGTTCGAGCACGTCGCCGCGCGCGAGCAACACGGCCCGTTCGAGCGTGTTCTCGAGCTCGCGGACGTTGCCCGGCCACGGCGCGTTGCACAACGCGGCGAGCGCGTCGGGCGCGAGCGCCTTGACCGGCCTGCCGTACTCGGTCGCCGCACGCGTGACGAAGTGCTCCGCGAGCAGCGCGACGTCGCGCGGCCGCTCTCGCAGCGGCGGCAGGTGGATCGGCACAACGGCGAGCCGCCAGTACAGGTCCTCGCGGAACCGTCCTTGCCGCACTTCGTCGCGCAAGTCGCGGTTCGTCGCGGCGATCACGCGCACGTCGACTTGGCGGGTCTCGGTGTCGCCGACGCGCTCGAAGAGTTTGTCCTGGAGCACCCGCAGGAGCTTGACCTGCAGCTCCGGCGGCGCCGTCGCGATCTCGTCGAGGAACAACGTGCCGGTGTCCGCGGCTTCGAAGCGCCCGGCCTTGTCCTTGGTCGCTCCGGTGAACGCGCCTTTGACGTGCCCGAAGAGTTCGCTCTCGAGCAGCGTCACGGGCAACGCGCCGCAGTTCACTTCGACGAACGGCCGCGCGTGCCGCGAAGAACGTTGGTGGATCGCGCGCGCGAGCAACGTCTTGCCCGTGCCGCTTTCGCCGGTGATCAAGAGGTGCGCCCGCGTGTCGGCGACGCTTTCGACGATGTGTTTGACTTCGAGCATCCGCGGATCTCGCGACAGGATCCGGCCGAGACCGAAGCGTTCGCCGAGGCTCTCCTTCAATCGCTCGTTCTCGGTGCGCAGTTCCGCGTCTTCGAGCGCGCGCTTCAGACTGATGACGAGGCGATCCGCCGCGATTGGTCGGGTCAGGTAGTCCGCGGCGCCGCGACGCATCGCGTCGACCGCGTCGCCGATCGAACCGAAGGACGCGAGCAGGATCACCGGCGTCGAACGGCCCTCGTGCTCGCCGAGCGCCGACCAATCGCCGCCGAGCTCGGCCGGATCGACGAGCCACGCCGCAGGGTCGAATTCCTCGGCGTCCGGGCTCGCGTCGCGCGGCTCGAAGCCTGCCTCGCCGAGCGCGGCGAGCAGCCGCTCGTGCTCGCCGCCGCGCGGCAAGACGAGCCCGATCCTCGGCCGCACGGTGTCGCGCGCGCTGATCACGTCCAAACTCCGCAACGCATGTGTCGTGCCTTTTCGACTCCGGCGTTCGCGCGTCTGAACGCGCGCCGCGGGCGGCACGGAAGGACTTTCCGGCGGCGCTCGGAGGGTCGTCGGAGGTTCCCGTCAGGGCCCGGGTGGCGCCGTCGGAGGCCAGAGGCGAGCAAAAAAACCTCCCGCTCGGTCGCTGCGGTGCGGTACGTTCAACGTTCGCCCATGGGATCGGAGCGCCCCGCGATTTCCATCGTCGTCCCCGTCTACAACGAAGAGGACAGCCTGGAGGAGCTGCACGCGCAGATCGCCGCCGCGCTCGCCGCGACCGGGCGCAGCGCCGAAGTGATCTACGTCGACGATCACTCGAAGGACAAGAGCCTCGCCGTGCTGCTCGGGCTGCGACGGCGCGATCCCAGGGTGCGCGTGATCCGCTTCTCGCGCAACTTCGGCCAGACCGCAGCGATGGGAGCCGGTTTCGACCACTCGCGCGGCGACGTGGTGATCACGCTCGATGCCGACCTGCAGAACGACCCGGCCGACATCCCGCGCCTGCTCGCGGAGCTCGAGCGCGGCTACGACGTCGTCGCGGGTTGGCGCAAGGCGCGCCAGGACGGGTTCCTGCTGCGCCGGTTGCCGTCGCGGATCGCGAATCGCCTGATCGCGTGGGTCACCGGCACGGGGATCCACGACACGGGCTGCACTTTGAAGGCGTTCCGCCGGCAGATCGTCAAGAACCTGCCGATCTACGCGGAGCAGCACCGCTTCCTGCCCGCGATGTCGCGCCAGAGCGGCGCCCGCATCTCGGAGGTCGTCGTCAACCACCGGCCGCGCGTGCACGGCCAATCGAAGTACGGCATCGAGCGGGCGCTGCGGGTGTTCCTCGACCTCTTCACGATCAAGTTGATCGCCCAGTTCGCGCACCGTCCGCTGCACTACTTCGGGCTCTTCTCGTTGCCGTTCGCCGGCATCAGCGTGCTCGCGTTGGTCTTCGGCGTCTGGGACTACCGGCACGGCCGGATCGAAGCGCGCTGGCCCGACTACGTCGTGTTGGTGGTCGGCCTCTTCCTTTGGCTCGCCGTCTACTACATCCTGCTCGGACTGCTCTCGGAACTCGCCGTGACGGCGAGCGGGATGCACCGCCGCCGGGTGCTCGACCGCATCGTCAGCGACCAGGATTGAGCCCGTGACCTCCAACTCGCCGACGTCCCAAGCCCCGCTCCCCGCACCGAGCGCCGCGCCGCACCCCGCGGCGAGCGCGGAGCGCGCACCGGTACGCGCGAACGCTGTGGAGCCCTTTGCGACGGACTCGCTCGACGTCTCGATCGTCGTGCCGATCGCGCATCCAGACGCCGAAGTCGCCGACGTCGTCAAAGCGCTCGGCGACGAACTCGATCGCGACGGCAAGTCGTGGGAGTGCCTGCTCGTCTTCGACGCCGTCCGCGGGCCGGCGTACCACACGGCGCAAGCGCTCGCCGCCGCCCACGGAGAGCGGATCAAGCTGATCTCCTTCAAGTCGCCCTTCGGCGAGTCGATCTGCCTCTCCGCGGGTGTCGAGAAGGCGCGCGGTCGTGTCATCCTGACTTCGCCGCCGTACGTGCAGATCGACCCCGTCGAAGTGCGCGCGATGCTCGCCAAGATCGAAGAAGGCGCGGATTTCGTCACGCCGTGGCGCAAACCGCGCGTCGATCCTTGGCTGAACCGTCTGCAATCGGCGCTCTTCAACTGGATCATCCGTCAGATCATCCAGGCGAACTTCCACGACCTGAACTGCTACCTGCGCGCGATCCGCCGCGACGTGTTCGACGAGATCGCGGTGTATGGCGACATGTACCGGTTCCTTCCGGTGATCGCGCACCGCCAGGGCTTCCACGTCGTCGAACTCCCGGTGCGGCACCTGCGCGAGTGGGGCAAGACCGGCATCTACGGAATCGGCGTCTACGTGCGGCGGTTCCTCGACGTGCTCGGCGTGATGTTCCTGACCAAGTTCACGCACAAGCCGTTGCGCTTCTTCGGTTCCGTCGGCGCGCTGACGCTGACGATCGGAGCCGTGATCCTCGCGGTGATCGGCTACCAGCGGCTCTTCCTCGGCGCCGCGCTCTACGGACGGCCGATCTTCGTCATCGCGCTGCTGCTCGTCGCGCTCGGCGTCCAGATCGTCGGTTTCGGCCTGGTCGGCGAGATCATCATCTACACCCAGGCGCGCAACCTGCGCGGCTATCGGATCGACCGCGTGTACGACACCGGCGGCGACGACGAATGAGCTCGCCCGCGTCGCCACGGCTCCGACTACACTCTGGGTCTGCGGATCGCCGAAAAGCGGCTCCCCGATGACCGGTACCCCGATCGCCGACCCCTCGCTCGTGGGCCTTCCTGCGAACGTTCCCGCCCAAGGCGAGAGCTCGCCGCCGGTCGTTTCGGCGAGCGCGGCGACCCTGTCGATCCGTGCGCTCGACGCTGCCGACGACGCGGCGGTCGAAGCGTGGGTGCGGACCTCGCCCTCCGCATCGTTCTTCCATCGCGTCGGTTGGCGCCGCGCCGTCGAACGAGCGTTCGGCCACGAGACGCGCGACTTGGTCGCGTGGAGCGAAGGCCGCGTCGTCGGGGTGTTGCCGCTCTCGCGCTGCCCGGGGATCTTCGGAGCGAGCCTGATCTCGTCGCCGTACGCCGTCTACGGCGGTCCGAGCGGCGCGTCGCGCGAGATCGAGCACGCGCTCGTCCGTGCCGCGCAGCGCACCGCCGACCAAGAACGCGTCAAGCGCCTCGAGTTGCGTTGCTTCGACGACCTCGGGCTCGACTTGCCTGCGTCGGACCTCTACGCGACGTTCATCCAGGAACTGCCCGACTCTCCGGAGAAGGTGCTCGCGTCGATCCCGAAGAAGGCCCGCGCGGAAGCCCGCAAGGCGCGCGAACGCCACGGGCTGACGCTCGCGGAGGGCCGTTGGTACGTCGCCGATCTGCACCAGCTCTTCTTGAACAACAAGCGCAAGCTCGGCTCGCCGGGCCTGCCGCGTCGTTGGTTCGACGAGTTGCTCGAGACGTTCGGCGACGACTGCGTGGTGCACATGGTGCACAAGGACCAACGGCCGCTGATGGCCGTGATGTCGTTCGTGTGGCGCGACACGTTGCTCGCGTACTACGCCGGCACGGCCGACGGCGCCGACCGCGAGTTCAGCGCGTCGAACTTCATGTACATGGCGCTGCGCGAGTGGGCGGTCGCGCGTGGGCTCCGGCGCTTCGATTTCGGGCGCAGCCGCAAGGACGCCGGTGCGTTCTCGTTCAAGGAGCACCAAGGCTTCACGCCGCGCGACCTGCACTACCGCTATCACTTGGTCCGCGACCGCGAGCTGCCTTCGTTCACGCCGTCGAACCCGAAGACCAAGGTCCTGCGAGACGCGTGGTCGAAGTTGCCGCCGTGGGTGAACGCGCGGCTCTCCGACGCGCTCGCGCGCTACTTGCCCTGAGTCGGGCTCGCCATGACGGAGCCCGCTTCCGCCGCGACGATCGTGCGCGCGGCCTGGGCGAGATCGGCGACGAAGAACTCCGCGCCGCCACCTTCGACGAGCGCCCGAGCGTGTTCGCGTTCGCCTTTGCCCGTCGCGACGAGCACCGTGCGCGCGCCGACCGCGCGCCCCGCGGCGACGTCGCGCAACGCGTCGCCGACGAGCCACGAGCGCGCGAGGTCGAGCCCGAGCCGTTCCGCGGCGTCGAGCAGCATCCCGGGCTTCGGCTTCCGGCACGGGCAGGCGCGCCGGTAGGGCGGCAACCCGTCGCGGTCGAGGTGCGGGCACGCGACGAAGAGATCGATCGTCGCGCCTTGGCGCGCGAGCTCGTCGGCGAGCGCGCGGTGCACCCGCGCGAGCCGCTCGTGATCGAGCGCACCGACGGCGATCGCGCTCTGGTTCGTGACGACGACGATCGCGAAACCGGCCCGCGCGAGCGTCGCGAGCGCTTCGGCGGCGTGGGGCACGAGCTCGAGCTGCTCGGGGCTCGCGAGCGCGCCTTCGATCTCGCGATTCAGCGTCCCGTCGCGATCGACGAAGACGGCGCGGCGCAGCGGCGACGAATCCAAGCGCTCAGCCGACTTCGGCGCGGCGCAGGCGGACGAAGATGCGCCCGGGGCTCGAACCACGGTCGACCTTGATCGGACCGAGCCCGTCGACGTAGTTCAACCACAACGGGAAACGCCAGACCTGCCAGTTCAGGAACATCTCCTGCCACAGGATCACGTAGATCCCGCCGCCCGCCGTGACGAGCCGCGATTCGGGCCGATAGCCGGCGAGCTCGAAGTCGAGCTGATGGTCGTCGCGATCGAGCTCGATCACGCACGGCGTCAAGTAGCCCGAATCCCGACCGTCGACGGCGACACGCGCGCCGGGAGGACTGGTCGAAAGGGCGACGCCTGGATTACGGACGACCTCGCAGGACGCGAGCCCGGCGAGTGCGACGGCGAGGACGATTTGGCGGAGTGACATGCGAGGGGCGGTCGACCGAAGGAGCATAGCTCCGCCGTTCGCCAGTTGCCTTCGTCGGCCGGCTTTGGAACGCTCCTGAAGTTCGATGTCCCAGCCCACGGATGCCCGCACGGCGGCCGCCCCCGCGACCCTGTTCGTCCTGCTCGTCGCCTGTGCCGCGGCTCTGCGCTTCTTCCGCCTCGGGGAGTGGGGCCTCTGGATCGACGAAGCGTTCACGCTGACCGACGTGCACGCAGCGGTCGCCGGCCGCGAAGGGTGGCCCGCCAATCCGCTCGGCTACCGCTTGGTCGGCTGGTGGACGGCGTGGACGAGGAACGAGAGCGAGTTCGCGCTGCGGTTCGTGCCGGCGCTGTTCGGCGCCGCGGCGCTGCCGCTCGTCGCGTGGGCGTTGCGACCGCTCGCCGGCCGCCGCACCGCGTGGCTCGCCGCGTTGCTGCTCGGCGCGAACACTTGGGCGCTCTATTGGACGCAGAACGCGCGCTTCTACTCGATCGCGCTCGCGTTCGGCGCGCTGGGCCTCGGCTGTTTCGCGCGTGCACTGTTCACGGCGGCGACCGCGCGTGCCGCGCTCGTCTGGCTCGGCGGAGCCTTCGCGAGCTTCGCGCTCGCGGCACTCGCGCATCCCTCCGCGTTGCTCTTCGCCGGCGCAGTCGCCTTCGCGCCGCTCGTGCTCTTCGTGTTGCGCGTGAGACCGAGCCGCACGTTCGGAGTCGTCGTCGCGACGTTGCTCGCGCTCGCGCTCGCCGGGGCACTGCTTTCCATGCCCTGGGCGACCGAGCTCTGGCGCAAGTACCAGGAGAACAAGGCGAGCCCGAGCCCGCTGCACTTCGTGCTGACGACCGGCTACCACGTGACGCCGTGGCTCGCGCTCGCCGCGGTGTTCGGGCTCCTCGAGGCGCGCAGAGCTCGTGCCGCCGCGCCGTTGTGGCTCGCCGTCGCGCTCGTCACGACGCTGCTCGCCGTGCTCGGGCTCTCGCTCTTCGCGCGGGTCTCGGCGCAGTACGTGTTCGTCGCGCTGCCCGCGTTCGCTTGGCTCGCGGCGCACGCGCTCGAGTCGCTCGCCGCGCGCCGCGCCGCGTGGGGCAGGGCCGCACTCGCCGGCATGTTGCTCCTCGGCTGCGCCGACCAAACTCACTACTTCTTCGGGCGCAACGGCGATCGTGAGCGTTGGCGCGAGGCTTACCAGTTCGTCTGGAACTCCCGCGGACCGAACGACCTGATCGTCGGCATGGCGGGTCCGGTCGGCGAGTACTACTTGGCGCCCGACTCGAGTTCGTTCCGCCAACCGCTCGCGCTGGTGCCGCTGACGACGCACAACGCGTTCGTCACCGTGCAGTGGGCGCGCCGCGATCGTCGCGTGTGGTACGTGGTGCTCGACGAATGGCTCGCCGAGTGGCCGAGGAACGACCGCAATCGCCTGCTCGCCTACCTCGACGAATCCGGCACGCTGATGGCCGAGTTCCCGGTCGACCATCCGATCCGCGACTTGACCGTGCGCGTCTGGCTCGTCGACTGAGCCGCCGCACGCGGCGAGTTGCGCTCGAACGGATGCGGCGGAACGCTCAGGCGCGGCCGAGGAACTCGCCGTCCTCGCAGCGCACCTTGATCAGCTCGCCGGCTTGGATGTGGATCGGCACCTTGACCTTGAGGCCGGTCTCGAGCACCGCTTCCTTCTTCACGTTGGTCGCCGTGTTGCCTTTGACGGCGTGTTCCGCCTCGGCGACCTTCAACACCACTGCGGCCGGGAGCTCGACACCGATCGCGCGGCCTTCGTGGAAGGTCACCATCACGACGGTGTTCTCCTTCACGTAGCCCATCTTCTCTTCGACGAGGTCCGCGCCGAGGTGGAGCTGTTCGAAGCTCTCCTGGTCCATGAAGACGTACTCGCCGCTCGCTTCGCGGTAGAGGTACTCGCAGTTCTTCTTCTCGAGGTGCGCGACTTCGAGGACGTCGCTCGAGCCGAGCCGCTGCTGTCCCGTCGAACCCGTGCGCAAGTCGCGCGTCTTGATGTGGATGATCGCGCGCAGGTTGCCGGGCGTGTGGTGGGAGTACTCGGTGATCAGGAGCAGCTTGTTGCCGTCCTGGAGGACCATGCCTTTGCGGAGTTCGGTGGCTCGGACGCCCATGTCGTGGAATGGGGGGTTCGGAAGACGGAGTGGACCAGCAGCGTCCGGAGGAGACCGGCGCGCGGAGCGATTCGAAGGGCGAAGATCCTATCACTCGCGGGGCCGGACGCGCGCGGCCACGAGCCCTCTCGCGCTCCGGCGCTCGTCCCGAGCGCGAGTTTCGCGCTAGAACCGGCGCCGTTGGCTCGACGACGGGATCGCGAGCGCCTTGCGGTACTTGGTCACCGTCCGGCGCGCGATGTGGATACGGTCGCGTTCCTCGAGTTTGGCGGCGATTTGGTCGTCGGAGAGCGGGGCGTCGGGGTCCTCTTGGGACACGAGCTCCGCGATGCGCTGCTTGATCGCGGCCTGGCTCTCGACTTCGCCGTCTTCGTTCGCGGTGCCGCCCGTGAAGAAGAACTTCAGCGGGAAGATGCCTCGCGGCGTCTCCGCATACTTGCCGGACACCGCGCGGCTGACGGTCGAGATGTGCACCTTGACGGTGTCGGCGACCTCTTGCATGCGCAGCGGCTTCAGCGCCTTGATGCCCTTCTCCAGGAACTCGCGTTGGCGCTCGAAGATCGCTTCGGAGATGCGCTGGAGCGTGCTGTGGCGCTGCTGGACGGCGTCGATGAACCAACGCGCCGCCTCGACGCGCTTCTTGACCCACTCCTGGACGCCGTCGCCCTTCTTCGCTTGGCGCAGCATCTGCCGGTAGATCGGGTTCAACGCGATCTCGCGCACGCGGCCGCGATTCAGGCGCACTTCGTAGCGGCCGTCGACCTCTTCGACCGTGACGTCGGGCAGGATCACTTCGCTCTTCGCGTCGCCGTACTGGGCGCCGGGGGCGGGCTCGAGCGTGCGGATCGTCTCGATCGCGTGCTTCACGTCCTCGAGCGAGTGGCCGGTCGCCTTGGCGATCCGCGGCAGACGGTTCGTCGTGATGTCCTCGAGGTGTTCCTGGATCAGCCGGCGGACGAGCGGCGCGTCGAGTTCGGTCGCGTCGAGCTGCAGCAGCAAGCACTCGCGCAGGTCGCGCGCGCCGAGCGCCGGGTGGATCGCTTCGCGGAACTGCAGGAGCACCGCTTCGATCTCCTCCGGTGTCGCGCCTTCGACGCCGCAATCGCGGGCGAGGTCCTCGCGAGGTTGCGGCAAGTAGCCCTTCTCGTCGAGCGACCAGATCAGGTACTCCGCGATCTTGCGTCCGCGTTCGTCGACGTCGAGGAACGCGAGTTCGTCCATCAGCGCTTCCGCGAGGGACTTCGGCCCCTCGGGCGTGTTCTGCATCGCCTCGAGCTTGCGTTCGCCGTCTTCGTCGTACGCGGAGGCGGAGCGCGACGGCGTCGAGAACTCGCGGTCCTTCGAGCGCCGCTCGAGCACGTCGAGCAACGCTTCGACGCGGCCGGCTTCGGCGGCGGTCCGTTCCTCGGGCTCGGGGTCCGGCTCGGGCTCCGCGAGTTCGAGGAAGGGGTTCTCGGTCAGTTCCTGCTCGATGCGCTCCTCGAGGTCGAGGGCGGGGAGCTGCAGGATCTGCATCGCCTGGATCATCTGCGGCGACTGAACCAGTCGCTGCTCCATGCGTGCGGATTGATGCAGACCGAGTCTCATGCGGGTGTCGAAGCCTTCCTTCGAGGCGAAGTATAGAGCGAAGCGGCGACGAAGTCGGCGCGCGGCAGCCGGCAATCTCGCGCACGCCGGACGAAGTTTCCCGCTCCTCGCCGCAGAACGTCGTGGACGCGCCCGTGCGCCGCTCGATGTCGCACGCCGGGCGAGCGCAGTCGCTCCACGAAATCTTCCGGATCCCAAGCGCCCGTCGAGCTCACTCGCCGGTCCTCGCGCTCGATTCGAAGCTCTATCCCCGCGCCATGCGCACGAGCGACGACGCCGCGGACCGCGGCCGCGGATGCTCGCGCCGCTCGCGGCTCAGCGCCGCGAGAGCTCGACCGCCCAGCCCGCCTTCGCGCCGTCGCTCGGGAAGAGCTCGACCTTCGGCTGCGCACGGTCCACCGTGCCCCGCTCGGCGCGGAACCCGCGAGTGACGAGCTGCATCTGTCCGAGACGCGCTTCCTCGCGAGAGAGCTGCGCCTTCACGGCGCTCTCGGCGGCCCAGCCGACGAGCTCGACGCGCTCACCGACGACGCGGGCCTGCAGCCAGCCGCCGTCGAGCACACGTTCGACGCGCGGCGTCGGCATCCACGTCTCGGTCGCGATCTGCACCGAATAACCCGTCATGACGGTCCGTTCGTGCGCGGCGAACAGCCGCACGGTCGCACCCGCCGCGGCGGGGACCAAGGCGCGCAGCTTTCCGTGGCGCAGCACGAGCTCGACTTCGCGAGTGCGTTCCTTCGACGCCGCTTGCATCAAGAGGTCGATCTCCGCGTTGGCCTTCGCGTCGGAGCGCGGCACGTACAAGAAGCCCGGCGCCCACAACACGCCGGCCGGCGCGCCACGGAGCTTGTCGCGGCTGCGAGCTTCTTCGAAGACTTGCGCGAGCGTCGAGGCCGACAGCGGTTCGAGCACCCCCGCGGTCGACGCGTCGTCGGCCGTGACTTCTTCGAGGCCCGCGCCCGGCAACACCGGCGGCAGGACGAAGTCCGGGGACTCGAGCCACGCCGTGTCGATCGCTCGCCACGCGTCCGCCGTCGGGCCCGCGTTCGTGTCCGCCGGCGCGTCGGGCGTCGTGCGCGCTTCGATCCACAGCGTGCGCTGCGGCGTCGAGAGCGGCGCTCCGTCGAGCACGACCGCGAGCACCGCGCCGTTCGCGACGCTGCCGCCGAACGCGACCTGGACGGCGTTCACCGACGGTTGCTGGATCACGCCGAGGTCCGGTGTCAGCGGTTCGAACACGAAGGTCTTGTCGGGCTCCGCGAGGTCGAGCCAGCCTTGCAAGCGCACGCGCGTCCCGCCGTCGGCGCGCGCAGCGTGCAAGTGCAAGGTGCGGCCGGTCAGCGCGCGCACGAGCACGGGCTCCGCGACGCCGCTCGAGGACGCCACTTCGGCCGCCCAGGCGCCGAGAAAACCGTTCGTCTCGCGGGCGCCGAACACGGCGACTTCGCCCGAACGGACGCGCCGCGCGCCCCACGGCGCGTTCGCGCGCGTCGCCGCCTCGAATTCCGCTCGCTCGGGGTGCGTGCTCGAAGCCGCCGTGTCGGTCAACCACACGCGGAGTTCGACTTGGAACGCTTGCGACGCTCGTTGCAGCTCCGCGAGCCGCGCGCTCGCGTCCGCGACGGCCGCGGGCGAGCCGCGCACCAGGAGCGGCGGACCGCTGGAGAGCACGCGCAGGTCGGCGTTCGCGCGCCGAGCTTCTTCTTGCAGCCAGTCGACGACGCTACGCAACGGCACGGTCGGGCGCGGCGCCGGCGGCTCGTTCTCGAGCGAGTCTCCGCGGAGGAGCAAGTGGTGGCCGCGCACCAAGCGCGCGACGTACGGCGCCGGCTGGGCCTCGACGCAGATCCCGGGGATCTCGAGCGCGGCCCACGCCGCGCGTTCTTCGCCTTGCGGCCAACTTGCCGCTGCGGCCAACACCAGCCAACCGATCGCGATCACGTCTCGGGCCTCCCTGCGCCGCGTTCCACTCTTCGGCGGCGGGCGAGGATAGTCCTGCCGCGTGCGCTCGGCGACACGCGCCGACGCATTCCATGGTGGACGCGAACGGCACGCTACGACGACTGACGCAGGAGCTGGCCGACGCAGAAGCGAACGGGCTCGGACGCTGGTCGAGCGGGCCGCGGCCTGCTACGACAACTCCGTGAGCGAAGCTTGGCTCGAACGGGAGAGCGACGGTCGCATCGAACGCCATCCGCTGCGCCGCGGGCTGACGCGGATCGGTGGTCCGCGCGCCGACGTGAAGGTGGCGGGCGTCGCGGACGACGAACTCCAGCTCTGGGACGACCCGCCGAAGCTCGTGCACCTCGGCGGCGAACCGCATCCGTCGGTCAACGGCGACGAGTGCACCGAAGCGCGGCTCGAACCCGGCGACGCGATCGTCTGGCGCGGCACGCGGTTCGTGTTCCGCGCGCTCGCGAGGCGCGCCGCGCTCTCGCTCGAGTCCGAGGCCGAACTCGCCGAGGTGCGTGCGTCGGAACCCGCCCCGCGCGCGACGGCGAAACGTGGCCCCAGCACGGACGCGACAGCGGCGACGTCCGCGCCGGGGACGACGGCCGCGGCGTCGAACGCGCCGCGCCGTACGGCGGCACCGCGCTCGACGAACAGCCACGAGCCGTCGCCGTCGCTCGTGCGCGACACGTTCTGGCGCCTCGCGTTCGCGTTGGCGGTGCTCGCGCTGGTCGCCGCGCTGCTCCTCTGGGGTCGGGCGAAGCACGGGCTCAGCCTCGATGCCTGGGCCGACCGGTTGCTCGGCGGAGCGCGCTGAACGTCGTGTTCGCGCCGCCCGCGCCCCGCGGAAACGGCGCGTGGACGCACGAAAGGATTTCGCGGTCAGGATCCGCGACGGAAGTTCCGATTGGTGTAGAACGCGGGCTCGTTCGAGCCCGCGCCGTCCCGCGCGCGCCGAACCCTCGAATCCACGATGAACTCGATCTCCGAAGACAGCGAACCGAGTCTCTTCTCGCTCTCTCAGATCATGCACCTGATGCGCGTCGAGTTCGCGCGCGCGCAACGGTACCGCTATCCGGTGTCGTGCCTGATCCTCTCCGTCGACCGATTGAACGAGCTCCGCGACCTGTTCGGCTACGACGCCAAGGAAGCGATCCTGTCCGAAGTGATCGAGCTCCTGCGCACGTCGACGCGCTCCTGCGATTTCCTCGGCCGCCTGAGCGACGATCGTTTCCTCGCGATCGTGCCGCACACGCCGGCGGACGGCGCGCGAGTGCTCGCCGAGCGATTGCTCGCGGCGACGCGGCAGCTCGAGTTCCAAGCCGAAGGCCGAGCCCTCGCCGTCACGTGCTCGATCGGGTCGTCGCACAACCAAGGCGGCGACACGCTGTTCTTCGACGCGATGCTCGCGGCCGCGGAAGGCGCGCTGACGGAAGCGCAGACGTCCGGCGGCGATCGCCACGTCGGGCGTGACCCCGGAGCCTGACGCCGCTAAGACGGCGCCCATGCGCATCCTGCTCGCCGACGACGAACCGACGATCGCGGTCACGTTGCAGGACGCGCTGGTCGCCGCCGGCCACGAGGTCTGGGTCGCCGGCGATACCGACACGGCGCTCGGCCTGCTCGCCGCGAAGGAGCCCGATGTCGTGCTCACCGACGTGCGCATGCCGGGCAAGGGCGGGCTCGAAGTGCTCACGCGTTCGCGGGAACTCGTGCCCGACCGGCCCGTGATCGTGATGACGGCGTTCGGCACGATCGACCAAGCGGTCGAAGCGATGCGCATGGGCGCGCACAACTACGTGCAGAAGCCCTTCCGCAACCAAGCGATCGTCAGCATGGTCGGCACGCTCGCGCGCGTGCGCGACCTCGAAGCGGAGAACGCCGCGTTGCGCGCCGAGCTCGCGGCCGCGAAGCCGTTCGAAGGCTTCGTCGGTTCGTCCGCCACGATGCGCGCCGTCTTCGACCGCATCCGCATCGTCGCGCCGACCGACGCGACCGTGCTGATCGAAGGGGAGAGCGGCACCGGCAAGGAAGTGGCGGCGCGTGCGATCCACCAAGCGAGCGCCCGAGCGAACGGGCCTTTCGTCGCGCTGTCCTGCGCGGCGCTGCCGGAGACGCTGCTCGAGGCGGAGCTCTTCGGCCACGAGAAAGGCGCGTTCACCGATGCCCGGCGCGAGAAGCGCGGCCGCTTCGAACTCGCCGACAAGGGCACGATCTTCCTCGACGACATCGACGACATGCCGCTCGCCGTGCAAGTCAAGCTCTTGCGCGTGCTCCAGGAGCGCACGATCGAACGCATCGGCTCCGAGGCCGAGCGCAAGATCGACATCCGCGTGATCGCGGCGACGAAGAAGCCGCTGCGCAAGCTGGTCGACGAAAAACGCTTCCGCGAGGACCTCTACTACCGCATCAACGTCGTGCCGGTGCTCTTGCCGCCGCTGCGCGACCGCATCGAGGACCTGCCGATCCTGCTCGCGCACTTGCTGAAGCGCCACGGGGGGAGCAAACGCCACGAAGTGCCGCAGCAGACGCTCGGCCTGATGCAGCGCTATCGCTGGCCGGGCAACGTGCGCGAGCTCGAGAACTCCGTGCAGCGCGCGATCGCACTCGCGCCGGCGAGCGGCGAGCTCCAGACCGCCGACCTCGTGCCGCTCGACGAACGGTGGCGCGGCGCGCTCGAAGTCGACGATGGCGAAGTGCGTCCGTTGCGCGAAGTGCTGCGCAAACGCGAGATCGAGCACATCAAGAAGGCGCTCGCGCACTGCGGCGGTCACCGTTCGCAGACCGCCGAACTGCTCGGGATCTCGCGCAAGGTGCTGTGGGAGAAGATGCGCGACTTCCAGATCACCGCGCCGGGCGAAGCGCCGCCGCCCGACGAGGAAACGCCCGCTCCGCACTGACGGTCGCACCGCGCACGCTCGGGTGAGCGTCTCGGGCTCGCGCTCCACTTCGCGTTCCGAACCGTCGGCCTCCGCGGCGCCCGAGTTGCAAGATCCGCCGAGCACGCGTCCAGGTTTCCGACGGAACGCGCGCGCCGACGCCACAGCGCTCCCGTTTACGGCGCTGCGCGGAAGGATCGCGAAGACCGCACCGCTTCGGCGTGCTGCGCACCGATACGACGGTTAGCCGCATTGAGGAAAGGAACGTCCGAGTCGACACGTGCGGTTCGTCCGCCACGAGCGAGCCCGGTCCTCTCCTCGACGGCGCGAGACGCCTGGGCGACGCGCTCGTCGCCCGAACTTTCGAACGCGGCGTACGGAGGATTCCACGGAGGTTCATCCCATGCAGCAGCACAAAACAGCTCTCTTCGCACTGGCATTCGCGACGCTCGGTGCCACCGCGCTCGCGCAAACGACGACCCGCATCACGAGCGGGACGTCGGGCTGGTCGAGCCCGTCGACCGAGAAGCTCGGCAAGACGCTCGTCTACACGCAGGGCGGCACGACGATCCTGCACACGCCGTCGAAGGCCTACGCGATGCCTGTCGCGGTGTCGGTCTCCTCGCCGTTCTTCTCGCCCGGCGGCAAGGTGCTCGTCTACGCGTCGGACGGCGATCCGCTCGGCACGAACGACGACGGCAACGACGAAGTGTTCCTGCTCGACCTCAACAAGCGCCGCACGCTCCAGATCACGACGACCGCCGACCCCGCGGGCGCTTCGAGCGTCACGACCGACAAGTACGGCAAACGTGTCGTGTTCCTGTCCGACGCGGACCTGGTCACGGGCTCGAACGCCGACCTCAACGAGGAAGTGTTCCTCTACACCGTTTCGACGGGGGTGTTCGAGCAACTGACCGACACGACCGGCGCGAACCAGAACCGCAATCCGCGGATCAGCGCGTCCGGCAAGCTCATCGTGTACGACTCGGACGCGGACGCGCTGACGACGAATGCCGACGGCAACACGGAGATCTTCCTCTACGCGATCAGCACGGCGACGACGACGCAGCTCACCAACACGACGGTCGGTGACTGCTCGCGGCCGACGATCTCGGCCGATGGACGCTTCGTCGCGTTCGAATCGGAGTCGACGGAACTCTCCGGGGCCAACACCGACGGCTTGGACGAGGTGTATCGCCTCGACCGCAAGACGTCGACGATCCTGCGACTGACCGACTCGAGCGAGGCGTCCGACCGCGCGTTCGTCTCCGGGAGCGGCTCGTACGTCGTGTTCGAGAGCGAAGGGGACCTCGTCGTCGGCGGCAACCTCGACAGCTCGAACGAGCTCTACTTCGCGGCGATCTCGAAGGCCGGCGTGAGCACCTTGACCCAAGTCACCGCGGGCGCCATCGGCACGTCGAGCCGTAGCGCGACGTGCGACCACTACGCGAAGCGCATCTACTTCCGCTCCGACGCCGACCTGACGTCCCAAGGCAGCGGCGACGACCACGTCTTCCTCTACGCCCGCTGACGCGGACTCGATCCGCGAGCGCGCACGCCCGGGCGGAAGTGCCCGGGCGGCCGCCGCTCGAGTCGTGGCGGAACTGCGCGAGCGTCGCTCCTCGGCGTCACGCGTGCATCTGCTACTCTGCCGCCATGCCGTACGCCGCCATCGCCCTGGACCGCCCGATGCCGACGGTCGCCGAGCTCGCACGCCACTTCGCCTCGCTCGCGGACATGCCGGCGGAGCTCGAGCGCGCGCTCGCGCGCGTCGCGCCCAAGCGGCGCACGCTGCGGCCCGCCGAAGGTTCGTTCTCGCTGCACGAACACGTCTGGCACCTGCGGGACATCGAAGTGCTCGGTTACCGCGAACGCCTGCGCGCGTTGCTCGTGGACGACGCGCCGTTCCTGGCCGACTTGGATGGAACGCGACTCGCAGTCGCCGGCGACTACCACGCACGTTCGCTGGAGGAGGGGCTCGCGGAGTTCCGCCGCGTCCGGGCGGAGAACGTCGCGCGGCTGCGCGCACTGCCGCACGCGGCATTCGCGCGCCGCGGCGAGCTCGAAGGCGTCGGCTGCGTGAGCCTCGCCGAGCTCGTGCTGCGCTGGCTCGCGCACGACGCCGGTCACCGCGAGGAGCTCGCCGCGCTCCGTTGAGCGCACGGCGGGAGCTTCCATGCCCGCGCCCGACGGCGGACGGCCGCTAGCTGCGGTCGAACTCGCGCGCGGCAGCGTCTGCATCGGTGACTTGCACCTCGATGCGAGCGA
This sequence comes from Planctomycetota bacterium, assembly GCA_023150475.1. Taxonomy (GTDB): domain Bacteria; phylum Planctomycetota; class UBA1135; order UBA1135; genus JACRIN01. The sequence goes on along the minus strand of JAKLKU010000006.1, from coordinate 146,094 downwards.
CGCGGCGTGCGCGGACCCACTCGCGCGCTTCCTCGAACGCGAAAGCGAGGCGCCGGCGCTCGTGATCCTCGGCGATCTCTTCGAAGCGTGGGTCGGTCCGGCGCACGCGAAGCTCGCAGGCGCGCGACGCGTGCTCGACGTGCTCGCGGCGTGGACGCGCGGGCGGCGCGAGCTGCACGTCGTGCCCGGCAACCGCGACTTCCTGCTCGGTGAGGACTTCGAACGCGCGACCGGCGCGCGGCTCCATCCTCACGGCTTCGTCGCACGGCTTCCCGCGGAGACGACGCTCGTCTTGCACGGCGACGAGCTCTGCACGCTCGACGTCGCCTACCAGCGCCTGAAACGCGTGCTGCGCTCCGCACCGATCGCGGCGCTCGCGCCACGTTTGCCAGCACCGCTCGCGCTCGCCGCCGCGCGCCGACTGCGCGCGAAATCCGTGCGCGCGGTCGCTCTGAAACCGCGCGCCGAGACCGCCCAGCAGGAGTCCGAGGTCCGGGCACGCGCCGCAGCCGCCGGAGCCGACTGCGTGCTCGTCGGCCACGCGCACGTCTTCCGCGACGAACGGCTCGTGGACGGTCCGCGCTGGATCGTCGTCGACGCGTTCGGCGGCGCGCGCGACGTCGCCCGGGTCGGAGAAGGCGGCGGGTGGGTCGTGGGGGCCTCCTCCGGCGCGTCGGCTTGATCCGCGGGGGTCCGCCGGTAGGCTATTCGCCCCACTTGTCCTCCGAGCCGGTCCACCCCGCCATGATCATCGCCATCGACGGGCCCGCCGGCGCCGGCAAGAGCACGGTCTCCCGAGGTCTCGCGAAGGCGCTCGGGTTCCTGTTCCTCGATACCGGCGCCATGTATCGCGCGGTCGCCCTGAAGGTGCTCGAAAGCGGAGCGGACCCGCACTCGGAGACGCAGTGTCGCGCGGTCGCCGAACGTCATCGGCTCTCGTTCGACTCCGCAGGCAAGATCCTGATCGACGGCACGCCGGGCGAGCCCGACGTGCGATCGAAGCGCGTGGAGGAGATCGTCTCGGCGGTCTCGGCCCATCCGCGAGTGCGCGCCGTGATCGTCGCTCGACAACGAGAGATCGCGAACGCAGCTCACGGCGTGGTCGCCGAAGGCCGCGACACGACGACGGTCGTGTTCCCCGACGCGACGCTCAAGTTCTTTCTCAATGCATCCGCCGCCGAACGCGCGCGCCGCAAGGCGCTCGAAGTCGGCAAGCCGGAGGAGCAAGCGCGGATCGAGCAGGATCTCCGTCGTCGCGACACGCTCGACTCGACGCGCGAACACTCGCCGCTCCTCCAAGCGGCCGACGCCCGCGTGATCGAGACCGACGGCCACACGTCCGACCAAGTGATCGCCGACATGCTCGCGCACGTTCGCGCCGCAGGCGCGAAGTCGTGAGTCGCACGCTGCGCCGCATGGCCACGGAATCCGACGCGCCCACCGAGGAACGTCCTGAAGGCGCGGAACGCTCCGAGCGCCCGGTGCGCACCGACAAGACGTGGGTCTACCACGCTTGTCGCAGCGGCACCTGGCTCTGGTACCGGCTCTACTTGCCGCCGACCTTCCACGGTCGCGAGCACTTGCCCTCGAACGGGGGCGTGTTGATCGCCGCGAACCACCAGTCGTTCCTCGACATCCCGCTGCTCGCGCAAGCGACGTCGCGGCACGTCTGCTTCGTCGCGCGCGACACGCTCGCCAAGAGCCGGCTGCTCGGCTTCGTCATGGACGGCTGCAACGCCGTGCTGATCGGCCGCGGCCGAGGCGATCGCGCCGCGATGCGCCGGATCGTCGCGCACCTCGAAGCCGGCGACTGCGTCGCGATGTTCCCGGAAGGCACGCGCTCGCGCGACGGCTCGCTCGGCGCGTTCCACTCCGGCATCCTGGTCGCCGCGCGCAAGGCCGGCGTGCCGATCGTGCCGGCCGCGATCGACGGCAGTTGGCGCGCGTGGCCGCCCGGTCGCTCGCTGCCGCGGCCGACGCGCCTCTCGCTGACGTTCGCGCCGGCGGTCGACCCGACGCTGCCCGACGCGCTCGATCGCGTGCGCGAGGCGATCGCCGCGCGCCTCCCTCGTCCACCTGAGTCCCCGGATTCCTCCGGGACGCAGGCTCGTTCCTAACCCGTACCTCCAACCTCAACTCGAACCCGTTTCGTTCAACCCTCCTTTCATGGCCCTCGCATCCAGACGCATCAAGCAATACGACCTCGACCCCGCTGAGCTCGAACGGATGGTCCAGGCGTCGCTCGGCACCGTGTCCGAGCCCGACCTGAAGCATCAACTCGAGTCCTCGGTCAAGGACATCACGCCCGGCACGATCGTGAACGCGCGCGTCGACTCGGTCGACGACCGCACCGGCATGGTCGTGATGGACATCGGCGGCAAGTCCGAAGGTCAGATCGCGATCGCCGAGTTCGGCGAAACCCTGCCGGCCGCCGGTCAGATCTTCGAAGTCTTCTACGAGGGCCTCGACGAGAACGACACTGCGCTGATCTCGAAGCGCCGCGCCGACCGCCTGCGCTCGTGGGAGCGCGTGTCGAAGAAGTACAAGGAAGGCGACGAAGTCCAAGGCATCGTCCAACGCAAGATCAAGGGCGGCCTCCTGGTCGACGTCGAAGGCGTCAACGTGTTCCTCCCGGCGAGCCAGGTCAACCTGCGCCGCACGCACGACATCTCCGACTTCGTCAACGAGCCGATCCGCGCGCGCATCATCAAGATCGACGCGGAGCGCATGAACATCGTCATCTCGCGCCGCAAGCTGCTCGAAGAGGAACGTCAGAAGCAGAAGGAATTCCTGCTCTCCGACATCCACGACGGCCAGATCCGCAAGGGCGTGGTCAAGAACATCGCCGACTTCGGCGTGTTCGTCGACCTCGGCGGCATCGACGGTCTGCTCCACATCACCGACATGACGTGGGGCCGCATCAACCACCCGAGCGAAATGGTGCAGCTCGATCAGGAGATCGAAGTCAAGGTGCTGCGCGTCGACGCGGAGCGCGAGCGCATCGCGCTCGGCTTGAAGCAGAAGCAGCCCAGCCCGTGGGAAGGCATCGAGACCCGCTACCCGGTCGCCTCGAAGCACAAGGGCTCTGTGGTCAACATCATGTCCTACGGCGCCTTCGTGAAACTCGAAGACGGCGTCGAGGGTCTGGTGCACATCTCCGAGATGTCCTGGACGCGGCGCGTCAACCACCCGAGCGAAATCGTCAAGGTGGGCGATCCGGTCGAAGTCGTCGTGCTCGAGTACAACAAGGAGAAGCAGGAGATCTCGCTCGGCATGAAACAAGCCGAAGCGAACCCCTGGGACCTCGTCGACGAGCACTACCCGGTCGGCACGGTCATCGAAGGCACGGTGCGGAACCTGACTTCGTACGGCGCGTTCATCGAGATCGAAGAAGGCATCGACGGCCTCCTGCACGTCTCGGACATGAGCTGGACGAAGAAGATCACGCACCCGTCCGAGATGGTGAAGAAGGGCGACAAGATCCGTTGCGTCGTCCTTTCGGTCGACACGCAGAAGAAGCGCATCGCGCTCGGCTCGAAGCAACTCTCCGCCGACCCGTGGATGGACGACATCCCGTCGAAGTACCACGTCGGCGACTTGCTCACGGGCACGATCACGAAGACGACGAACTTCGGCGCGTTCGTGCGCCTCGAAGAGGAGCTCGAAGGCCTGCTCCACATCTCCGAACTCGCGGATCACAAGATCTCGAGCCCGGAAGAAGTGGTGAAGCCCGGCCAGAAGGTCGAAGTGCGCGTCATCCGTGTCGACACCGAAGAGCGCAAGATCGGCCTCTCGTTCGTGCACGCCGACTTCGAGGAGAACAAGGCGATCCTCGAAGAGCACGAGCGCCGCATGAAGGCGCAAGAAGGCAAGAAGCCGGCCGAAGGCGAAACGCCCCAAGCCTAGTCGGGTAGCTCCCGCCATGAGCGCGGCGCGGTGGTGTCTGTTGGCGGTCCTCGTGACCGGCTGCGGCTCACCGCGCCGCGCGCTCGTTTCCGACGACGCTGCGACGATCGACCCTGCCTTGCGCCCGCGCATCGCGGCGTTCGAGCCAGCGTTCGACGCACTCTCCGCCGCGCTTGCCGACGGTGACGAGGCCGCGGCACGCGCGATCCTCGCCCGCGTGCGAGCGCTGCGCCCGGTCGGACCGGCGCTCGAAGTGGCCGACGCGTTCGAGCGCATCCTCGACGGTCGCGCGGCGGCGCGAGCGCTCGAATTGCGGTTGCTCGTGCGCGGCGGCGCCCCGGCGAACGTCACGCCTGGCGCACCTCGCGCCGACGGCCCGCGCAAGCCGCGACGCCTCGCGCTCGCCGCAGTCTCCAGCCACCCGACGGCAGTGAAGCTCTACGCGTCCGCCGCGCGGCTCGAGAGCTCGCTCTTCGGCGTCGACGTCCGCGGTTTCGAACATCGCTCCGCGCACACGCGCTCGATCGACCAACTGGGCGAGCTCGAGCTCTCGCCCGACGACCCGGAGCTCCTCGACGTCGCCGAGTTCGACGTGCCGTTCTCCAACGAACTCGCCGTGCGCTCGCGCTTCGAGCTCGTGCTCGTGCAACCGGAGATCGAGATCGACGGCCGGCGCTTGCCGCTCTCGACGCTCGTCGTCGCGCCGTGCGAGGTCGACGTGCTCGCGCCGTTCCTGCCGACCGCGGCGGTCGAACCCGCCGAACTCGCGCGATACCTCGAGCGACCAGGCTTCGGCCTGCCGGCGGCGCTGGAGCGCGCCGTGAGGATCGCGCCCGACCGACGCGACGAAGCGCTGGACCTCGTCGCTCCGGTGCTCGCGCGGATGAACCGCATGGACCTCGAGCGCGCGACGCCGTGTTTGCGCTGGCTCAGCGGCGACCGCGAACGCGGCGCCAATCCCGACAGTTGGCGAGCGTGGGCGCTCGAGCGTTCACGCGCGAACCAGCCGACGCCGGAGCTGGACTTGCCCACGGTCGGGCGCGACACTGCGCCGCCCTCCGGATCATGACCACGCCCGACTCCCAAGCCGCTCTCGCGCTCTTCTCGCGCGGCGCCGTCGATCTCGTCGAGCAGAAGGACCTTGCCGCGAGGCTCGAGAAGGCCCGCGCCGAACGTAGGCCGCTGCGCATCAAGTTCGGCATGGATCCGAGCTCTCCCGACCTGCACGTCGGTCACGCCGTGCAACTGATGAAGTTGCGCGCGCTGCAGCGGGCCGGCCACCAGATCGTGCTGATCGTCGGCGATTCGACCGCGATGGTCGGCGACCCTTCGGGCCGCAACAAGTTGCGCCCTCAGCTCTCGCGTGCCGACGTCGAAGCCAACCTGGTCACCTACACCGCGCAAGCGGGCAAGGTGCTCGACATGTCGCGCACCGAAGTGCACCGCAACTCCGAGTGGTTCGACGCGATGCGTTTCGAGGACGTCCTGCGGCTCGCCGGCAAGGCGACCGTCGCCCGCATGCTCGAACGCGACACGTTCGAGAAGCGCATGGCGGCGAACGAGCCGATCGGCGTGCACGAATTCCTCTACCCGCTGATGCAGGGCTGGGATTCGGTGATGATCCGCGCGGACGTCGAGCTCGGCGGCACCGACCAACTCTTCAATTTGCTGGTCGGCCGCGACCTGCAGGAGAAGGAAGGCCAGGCGCCGCAGATCTGCATGACGTTGCCGCTGATCAATGGTCTCGACGGCCGCAAGATGTCGAAGAGCTACGGCAACGCGATCGCCTTCACGGACACGGCGAAGGACATGTTCGGGAAAGTGATGAGCTTGCCCGACGAGGTCATGGGGGATTGGTTCCGTCTCCTGACCGAGCTCGATCCCGCCGAGATCGCTGCGGTGCTCTCGGGGCACTTCCGCGAAGCGAAGGCACGTCTCGGCGAGGAGATCGCGAGCTTCTTCCACGGCCGGGAGGCCGGTCGCGCCGCGCGTGAGGCCTTCGATCGGCAGTTCCGCGACAAGGAGCTCCCGAGCGACATTCCGAGTGTCGCGTATCCAGGATCCTGGCCCGCGGAAGGCCTCGCGCTCGCCGTGTTGCTGCGCGAAATCGGCTTGTGCACGAGTTCGTCGGAAGCGCGCCGCTTGATCGAAGGCGGCGGCGTCAAGCTGGATGGCGCGAGCGTGAACGATCCGAACGCACGCATCCCGCGCCCGACGGGCGAGCTCCTGCTCCAGGCGGGCAAACGCAAGTTCGCGCGCGTCCGCGCCGGCTGACGCCGCGCGGCGCGCGAAACGTCACGGAGCGCACACTCCGGAGCACCTGCCGGTTCACACGAGGGCGTCCGCGCACGAGCGTCGCGGGGGGAACTGGCCCGGCACGTTGGGTCACGAAAACGACGCCGGTGACGCTGGCACAGCGTTTCGCGCCGTCGTCAGGCGTCGTCTGGGGGTCGCAACCGGTTCGTCGGAGTGCACGGAGGTCCCGCGGAGGGCGCGGACTGCGACGGCGTGACGTCCGAATCGATGTGTTCCGCGCGAAGCCTGGGCTCGTTTGCGGTCCGTGGACGTCGGTTCGGTCCTCTCGAAACGCAGGAAACGACGCGGGGCTTCCAGCATGGACCGAAGCAAGTCGTCTTGGTTGCACGTCGTTCGAGATTTCCTGGCCAACGACGAGGGACAGTTGCGCTGCGGGGCCCCGCGCGCCAGTCGACAGCCGCCCCCGACAGCCGGCATCCGACGTCCGGCATCGGCATCCAACACCGGCGTCGACGACGACGTCAGCGGTACACGAACTGCGCCGTCGCAGTGCAGGACTTGTTCGCCACGACGCGCACCCAATGAGCCCCGTACGCTCGCGGGAACTCGTGGTGGAAGGCGTCCCGCGGGGCGACGGTGAACTCCGCGTACCGCTTCCAAGCACCGTCGCCGAGGACGTCGGTCTCCACGAGGAAGGTGACCGCTTGATCCGCGTCGTGCCACAAGTGCAGCCCCTTCTCCGCGAAGCCGGTCATCAGGAACGGGTCGCTCGGCACGTTCGCTTCGGTGCGATCCTCGCGCCACACCGCACCCCAACCCTGCGGTGAGCCGAAGCTCGCCAGGTCGTCGAGGCTGCCGAGCCAGAGCCCCGATTGCGGTTGGCCGACGGAGTTGTCCGTCTGGTCGCCGGCGAGCACGAGCAGTCCGCGCCAGTGCACGAAGTCCGGCACGATGCGCACGTGCGTGCCGAGCGGTCGGACACCCCAGACGTGACCTCCGTAGACGAGCGCCGGAAGGTCGTAGAACATCCCGAAGGCGTCCATCACGTAGCGTTCGGTCTGCACTTCGCGGATGCGCATCCACTCCGTGTTCCACGTGTGGTCGAAGCTGTGACTCGCTTGCGGCAAGCGATAGCGCTTCCAGACACCGGCGTGGCACACGCGCAGGATCGGTGACGCATGGTCCCAGCCCAGCGCGAAGATCGTGTTGCCGTAGGTCGCGCCCGCCCCGAGATTCTGCTTTCCGGCGACCTCGACGAACGGATTCGTCTCCAGGATCTGCCAGGGCCCGTCGCCGGTCCACTCGGCGAGCCGACCGGCGCGGCGTTGCTTCGTGTGCTCGGCCTCGTCGTAGCTGTTGTTCGCGACGACCACGCGACCTTGCGCCGTGTGCATGCCTTTGAAATGCGTGTACGCGCCCTCCGGCAAGGCGAGTTCCTTGGTCAGATTCGCGACTTGGCGAGTTTCGAGCGAGCGGAGCTGCGTTTCGAAGAGCAGTCCCTCCATCGTGAGCATGTAGACGCTGTCGGGATCGGAGAGGTGATTCGCCGTCGCCGTGATGCGGTGCGACGCCAACGGCGCGATCGTCCGCACGTGCCCTTGCTCGTCGATCACGTGCGGACCGATGACCACCTGTTTCGACCGCCAATGCACGAACCGGTTCGCGAACGTCCCGGTGATCGACTCGGGATGCAACCGCCAGGATAGGTCGTCGCGGATCTCGTAGAGCCCGATGCCCTCGCCGCGTACGTGCGCGACGTAGCCGATCGCCCACAGTCGATTGGCCCACGGGATCAACGCGCCGATGCCGGTCTCCGAATCGCTGCCGACTCCGTCGGCGCGGACGACGAAGTGCAGGGGCACGTGTTCGACGACGGGGCCGGGCGGATGCCAGCGGTGAGGATCGTCGACGTCGCTCTGGGGAATGGAGCCTGCACACGCAAGGAGCAGTTGGACGAGCATGTTTGCACCGAGGGGTTGGGGATCAGTCGACGCGTTCGAGGACCGTCAGCGGCGCGACGCGGGTCGGGAAACGCGACCAGTGCGCCGGCGGGTCGGGGTTGTTGCCCCACGGCAAGTCGGGCGCGTCGAGCGGGAGTTGGCGATAGCGACCGAGCTGCAAGGCACGTTCGTACGCGCGCCAATGCACCCACGAGACCGAGCGGCGCAACACGACGAACCGCGCGGGCCGAGGATCCTCGACGCGGAAGCCCGCGATGCCGCCGCGGATCGGCACGCCGAGGTAGTGCGCGAGCGGCAGGTCCTCGTAGTTGGCGAGCACTTCGTCGCCTGGGGCGAGCTTCGGCCGCAGGAACTCGACGACGGCGCGGTTCGGGTCCGGTGCCGTGCGCGTGAGCTCCGCGCCGAGCACCGCGAGTTCGGCGCGGACCATTCGACCGGGCGCACAGAGCTCGTCGAATTCTGGGGAAAGCGCGCGAGAGAGCGGCGCCGAGAACACCGGGCTCAGCGCGACGAGCAGCACCAACGGCACCGCGACGACCAGCGGCCGCGCGGGGACGAACCGTCGGCCGAGCTCGTGGACGAGCAACGCCGTGACCCACGCGCCGAGCGGCGCGAAACCGATCACGTAGCGCACGAACGGATATGGCGAGGCCTGCGAGAGCCACAGGAGCTCTGCGGCGAGCACCACGAGCGCGAGCGCCGTCGTACGCCGGGCGGCGGCGCCGGCGCTGCGCGAGAACACGACGAGTCCGAGCGCCGCGGCGGCGAGCAAGAAGCCGAGCACGTACTGGTTGACGAAGAAACCGAGCCCTGCGAGCCGCGTCGAGAACGGCGTGTCGGTCGGGCGAAGACGGTTCACGAGGTCGAACGCGACGACTTGCGGCAGGAAGAGCAGCGCGAGCGCGCCGAACACGAGCGCGAGTTCGCGCGGCCGTTTGCGTGCGATCCCCACGGCGTCGAGCGCGAACACGCCGAGCGCGGCGAACGGGCTGCCGAAGTCGAAGAGGAACCACGCGGCCGCCGCCGAGACGAACGCCGCCGCGCCGAACCGTGCTCCTTCGCGCCAACGCAGGTAACCGACGAACGTCGCGAGCGCGCCGAGCGAAGCCGGCGCGTAGTAGCGGCACTGCCGCACGTGCACGAACCAATACACGTTGAACGCGAGCAACACCGCGGCGCACACCGCTGGCGCGACGCCCACTCGTCGCTCGAGCGCGACGAAGAGCAGCAGCACGGCCAGCGCGCCGCAGAGCACGAACGGCAGCCGCAACGCAAAGTCACTCGTCGCTCCGAGCGCCTGCACGAGCCCCGCGAGCACGAACGAGCCCCACGGATGCCCGATCCACGTCGTGTCCGCCGCGAAGTCGCCGCGGGCGGCGAGGTAGGGGAGCGCCGTGTCGACGGACTTCATCGCGGCGGCGAGCGCCGGCTCCTCCGCGGCGCGGAAGTCGTCCATCGTCACGAGGTTGCCGGCGTGGTGGGCGAGTGGCTTGCCGTGCGCGAAGAAGCTCTTCCCGAGCAACGCAGTCGCGGCTTCGTCTTGCCAGAGCGCGCGCGAACCAGAACCCCACGCGAGCCAGACGAACGCCAGCACGAAGACTGCGAGCGGCGTGAACCGGCGCAACGAGGGCGCGGCCGCGGCCGTGCCGAGACTCGACGCGGCGTCACCGGCGTGTTCGACGCGCTCCCTCCTTCCGCTCACACGGGCGGAGTCTAGCGTGCCGTCGATTCGGTGCTCGCGCGCGTCGCGACTCGTCGTCACCTGTTCGCGGCGCGCCGCACGAGTCGGGCCCGAGCCACGCGCCGGGCGTTCCGCGCTTCGCGCTTCGCGCCGGGCGTTCAGCGCTTCGCGGCGATCGCGTAAGGCAACTCGAGCGTGCCGAGTTCGTCGGTCTCGAGCTTCAACACGCCGACGAGCTCGTTCGGCGCGTCCTTCGCGAGTCGCGCGCGGATGCGCCACTGCGGGCTCTTGCCCGAATCGTCGGCAGCGAGAGGCTCGGCCGTCGCGACGATCAATCCGTCGGCGGCCGCGTCGGGTTGCACGCCGAGCACCCGCAAGCGTTGTCCCGCGAGGTGCCCGAAGAGTTGCACTTCGGCCGCCGTGTTCGCGGCGAGGCCGACGAAGATCAGCCGCTCCGGCCGGAGCTCGATGTCGGGCACTCCGGTGCCGACGATCGGCACGCGCACCGGCTTGCCGCGGCCTTCGCCGCGGGGACCCGTGGTGCCGATCTCGACGTAGCCGTCGATCGGACCGCGCTCGACCGGCGCGGCGAGCTCGACGTTCAACGTCCATTGGTCGGGCACGACGCCTTCGTCGAACGACACGGTCGCCGTGACGCCGTGACTCGAGCTCTCGATGCCGGTGAGCTTCTTGCCGTCGACGCCGAGGCTGACGATCTTCGCCGAGGCGCGCGCGCCTTCGGTCTCCGCGACGTCGCCGAGGCGCAGCGTGCCGGGCACGGCTTGGAACGCGAGCTCGACGATCAAGTGCACTTCGGCCGCGAGGAACGGGTTGGTCTTCGAGTCGGTGAGCACGACGATGCGCATGCGCTTCGCCGTGTTCTGCACCGGCACGAGGCGCGTGTCGGTGACCACCTTCAACTCGGCGACGACGCCGTCGGGCACGACGATCAGCGGCGTGCTCGCGGGTTCGCCGTGCACCCGCTCGCCCTTTTCGTCGACGTAGGAGATCGTCGCGGTCGTGCACGAGCACGGCACTTGGATTTGATCGACGGTGAGCGGACGACCGTCCTGGTTCTTCAGCCGGATCACGACCTCCGCGATGTCGCCGAACGTCACCACGCCGAGATCGAAGTCCCACGGCAACGACGGATTCGGCGGGTCGACGATCTCGAATCCACCGAGGGACGCTGGCGTCGGCACCGGCGCGACGGTGTTCGAGACGGAGCTCGCCGGCGAGACCGCGGGAGCGTCGCCGGACGTCGGAGCGGCGGGCTCGCATGCCGCGAGCGCCAACACGGCGGCCATCGCGCAGCTGCGCACCGAGGCGCCCGCGCGCGGCGCTTTCGCGGTGCGCACGAAGGCGCAGAGCGCTCGGAAGCCTGCCAGAGTTTCCATGCGAGGGCCCGTTCTACCCGCCCGCGCGCCCTCGGCAACCCCCGTTTGGTGGCCGAGGCCCGCTACGCGAGCCCGCGCGGGATCCCTCGCCCCCAAGATTCCCCCGGAGTCCCTCGGGCGCTCGAGCGGATCCGGGGCGAGTCGGGGGGGGGGCGAGTCGGGGGGGGGCGAGTCGGGGGGCGAGTCGGGGGGCGAGTCGGGCGGCTCCCGGGCGGATGCGAGCGTCGATCGTGGCTTTGCTCGCCGGCCGCCGAGCCTCAGAATGGCCGGATCATGACCACCGTGCCGCCGCTCACGCTCTCACCCGTCGCGCCGAAGACCTTCGACGATCGCGAGCTCTGGACCGCCGTCGAGAACGAGCGGCGCCGCCAGGAGACCCAGCTCGAGCTGATCGCCTCCGAGAACCACACCTCGCGCGAAGTGATCGCGGCGATGGGGACCGTGCTGACCAACAAGTACGCCGAGGGTTATCCCGCGAAGCGCTACTACGGCGGCTGCGAGTTCGTCGACGTCGCCGAGAACCTCGCGATCGAACGCGCCAAGGCGCTCTTCGGCGCGCCGGACGCCAACGTGCAGGCCCACAGCGGCACGCAAGCGAACATCGCCGCGCTGATGGCGATGCTGCAAGCGAAGGACAAGGTGCTCGCGATGTCGCTCGACCACGGCGGGCACCTCTCGCACGGCCACCCGAAGAACTTCTCCGGCGTCTTCTACGAGTTCCACTCCTACGGCGTCGAGCAGGGCACCGAGCGCATCGACATGGACCGCGTGCGCGAGCAGGCGCTCGCCGTGCGGCCGAAGGTGATCCTCGCCGGCGCGTCGGCGTATCCGCGGACGATCGACTTCGTCGCATTCCGTCGCATCGCGGACGAAGTCGGCGCGAAGCTCCTGGTCGACATGGCCCACATCGCCGGGCTCGTCGCCGGCGGCGTGCATCCGAGCCCGGTGCCGCACGCGCACGTGACCACGATGACGACGCACAAGACGCTGCGCGGTCCGCGCGGCGGCCTGATCGTCTGCGGCGACGAGTACATCAAGCCGATCAACAGCGCCGTGTTCCCCGGCGGCCAAGGCGGCCCGTTCATGCACGTGATCGCGGCGAAGGCGGTCGCCTTGCGCGAAGCGGCGTCGCCCAGCTTCGCCGACTACGCGAAGCGCGTCGTCGAGAACGCGCGCGTGCTCGCCGAGACCTTGGCGTCGCGCGGCCTGCGCATCGTCAGCGGCGGCACCGACAACCACCTGATGCTCGTCGACGTGCGGCCGATGAAGCTCACCGGCAAGGACGCGGAAGAGCTGCTCCACAAGGTCGATCTCACCTGCAACAAGAACCTGATCCCGTACGACACGAACCCGCCGTCGAAGGCGAGCGGCGTGCGGCTCGGGACGGCTGCGATCACGACGCGCGGGCTCGGGCAGGTGCACATGAAGACGCTCGGCAACTGGATCGCCGACGTGCTCGAGCGCCCGACCGACGAAAGCGTCGCGAAACGCGTGCGCGGCGAAGTCGCGGCGCTGGCGAAGCAGCATCCGATCTACGGCTGATCTCGAGGCGGCGGCCGCACGGCCCTCGTGCGTCGCGCGTCGGGGCCGACACGCACCGCACCGATCGGACGTTGCGCCACGTCGGCGCGCGACGTAGCGTCTTCGCTCTCGTCCAACGAAAGGCTGCGGCCGCTTGGGTTCCGCCCTGGAGTCCCCAAGGCTTCCCCAAGGAGTCCCCGAGGAGTCCTCGATGCGCACACGTGAGCTTTCGATCGTGTTGTTCGCCGCGCTCGCCGCGGCCTGCAAGAGCGGAGCGTCGCCGGCCGCCGAGGCTGCTGTGCCCCAAGCGCCGCCCGCCGAGTCCGAGGCTCCGGCCCGACCGGTCAACCCCGCGGAGCCCGCCGCACCCGATCGTCCGGCCGCCGGCTCGACGGCACCGGTCGACGACTCGCAGGCGGCCACGGCAGTCCAGGCTCGCACGGAACCCGCGCCCGCGACGGAGGAGGGCGCCGAGCTCGGCGCGCCCGCGAAGTCGCGCACCGAGCGTGTCGCGGAGCTGACGCAAGCCTTCGACGAAGCGCGCAACGCGAACTTCAAGGCGTACCGCAAGGCGTTTCCCGGCAACGACGAGCCGTCGCGCGAGGCGCTCGAGAAGTTCTACGCCGAGAACCCGATGCCCGACGCGAACGCGTGCCTCGTGAGCTTGCGGGCGATCGTCGACGAGGATCCGAGTGATCCCGCGGTGATCGAAGCCGTGCAGTGGATCGCGATCACTGCGCCGACGCCGAACGCGCTGAGCGGATTCATCGCGGTGCTCGAGAAGCACCACCTCGAGCGTGCGGAGTTCGGCGAGCTCTGCGAGATCCTCGGCAACCGCGGAGAGAGCGGGTTGCTCGCGAAGGTGCTCGAACGTTCGTCGCACGTCGACGTGCGTGGCCGCGCGTGCCTCGCGCTCGCCGAAGCGAAGAAGCAAGACGTCGAAACGGCGCGCCGACTTTCGACGACGCCGGAGGACGAACTCGACGGGTGGAAAGGCTACCTCGGCGCCGAACGGGTCGCCGCGTTGAAGGCGCTCGACATCGCGGCGACCGAACGCGAGACGGAAGCACTGCTCGAGCGCGCGGCGAAGGAATTTGGCCACGTCGTGCTCAACAAGGGCTCGAAGCGCGAGATCACCGTCGGCGAACGCGCTGGAATCGAGCTCTTCGAGATCCGCAATCTCGCCGTCGGCAAGACCGCGCCCGAGATCGAAGGCGTCGACCTCGACGGCGAACCGTTCAAGCTCTCGGACTACCGCGGCAAGGTGGTGCTGCTCGACTTCTGGGGCAACTGGTGAGGCCCCTGCCGGGCCATGTACCCGCACGAGCGGTCGCTCGTGGAGAAGTACGCGAAGGATCCGTTCGTCATCCTCGGCGTCAACAGCGACGACGATCCCGAGGAGCTGAAGCCGGTGCTCGAGAAGGAACGCATCACGTGGCGCTCGTTCTGGAACGGACCCGAAGGCACGCAGGGACCGATCTCGAAGGCGTGGAACGTGCGCGGGTGGCCGACGCTCTACGTGCTCGATGCCGCGGGAGTGATCCGTTACAAGTCGCTCGGCGCGAACGAGGCGGAGCTCGACGCGATCCTCGAGGAGCTGATCGCGAAGACGCGAGGACCGGCGACCGAATCGAAGTGAGTCGCGGCCGAATGAAGTCGCCGAGCCAGGACGCCGCCGAGCGCGCGTACTAGCGGCGCGCGTAGCCGAGGCTCTTCACGACTTCGAGGATCTCGCTCCAGTTCGGGAACGGGCGGCCGTTCTGGCGTTTGTACGCGTCGATCGCCGTGATGAACTCGATCACTTCCGCGGTCATCTCGTCGGGGTTCTGGGGCTTCGCCTCGAACTTGACGGGCGCGGGCTTCTTGGGCTGGGGAGTCTTCTTCTTCGGGCTCATCGCGTCACGGGGGCTGCGGAGCAAGTCGGAGAGCGCTCGGTCACACCTACGAACCGAGATCGGACCGACGATCGACTGCGCCGCTCGTCGATCTGAAGCCGGACTTGTGCGCGCGAAGTCCTTTCGCACGACGCCGCCGGGCTGAGCCACGAGGGCATGACGCGCGGGGCCGAGACGGCCGCGCCCGCCGCCCGAGCCGTGCGGGGCATGCGGGGCATGCAGGCCGGCGGCGCGCGGCCCACGAAGCGCGGCCAGACGCGTCGGCCTGAGCGTGTCCACCTCGACGCGCTTGCGCGGCTGCGTGCGTCCGCAGCCGCGTGAGTCCGGCGCTACGGGCGTCCGGCGCTAGAGGCGTCCGCCGCGGCGCAGCGCCGCTTCGACGCGCGCCGTCGTCGGCCGTTCGATCAAACCGACTTCCGTGACGATGCCGCGGATGAGACGCGCCGGCGTGACATCGAACGCCGGGTTGTAGACCTTGACGCCGGTCGGCGCGGTCTGCTTGCCGAAGCCGCAGGTGATCTCCTCGGCGCCGCGCTCTTCGATCGGAATCTGGTCGCCGTGCTCGATCTTCGGATCGAAGGTCGAGAGCGGCGCGCAGACGTAGAACGGGATGCCGTGCTCCTTCGCGAGCACCGCGACCGAGTACGTGCCGATCTTGTTCGCCGTGTCGCCGTTCTTCGCGATGCGGTCGGCGCCGACGAACACGGCGTCGATCTTGCCTTCGAACATCACGCGGCCCGCCATGTTGTCGGTGATCAGCGTGACGTCGATCTTCGACTCGTGGAGCTCCCACGCGGTCAGCCGCGCGCCCTGCAAGAGCGGCCGCGTCTCGTCCGCGAAGACCTTGATCGTCTTGCCTTGGTCGCGCGCGACGTAGATCGGCGCGAGCGCGGTGCCGTAGTCCGCCGTCGCGAGCGCGCCGGCGTTGCAGTGGGTGAGCACCGTCGCTCCGTCCTTCAGGAGCTCGGAGCCGATCGCGCCGATCTTGCGGCAGATCTCGCCGTCCTCGCGCCAGATCGTGTGTGCTTCGTCGAAGAGCCCGTCGACGATCTCGCGCCCGGTCTTCTTCGCCTTGTAGTCGCGTTCGGCGCGCGCTTGCATCCGCTCGAGCGCCCAGAAGAGGTTGACGGCGGTCGGCCGGGCGCGCGCGAGCCACGCGCAGGTCTCCTTGGTGCGCCCGAGCACGTCGTCCGCGGGTTTCTCGGCATGCGCTTGGATCCCGAGCAGCACGCCGTAGCCCGCCGCGACGCCGATCGCGGGCGCGCCGCGGACGGCGAGCCGTTTGATCGCGTCGAACATCTGCTCGACGTTCTGGAGGTCGAGGATCTTGGTCTCGGTCGGCAGCAACGTCTGATCGATGATGCGGCAGAAGCCGGGACGTTTTCCTTCCCAGTGGATGGTGTCGACGGTCATGGGCGGCGAATGTCGGGCTCAGGCGAGCTTGGACTGGAGCGCGGCGTCCTTCTCGGCGACTTTCTTCGCCATGTCCGCGCGGTGTTTGGCGAGTTTCGGCGCGAGCTCGGGGTGAGCGAGCGCGAGGATGCGCAGCGCGAAGAGCGCCGCGTTCTGCGGTCCGCCGCCGCCGACCGCGACCGACGCGACCGGCACGCCGCCGGGCATCTGGACGGTCGAGAGCAACGCGTCGAGTCCACCGAGCGGCGGATTGTCGATCGGGATGCCGATCACGGGCAGGTCGGTGTGCGCGGCGACGACGCCGGCGAGGTGCGCTGCGCCGCCGGCGGCGCAGATGAAGACCTTGACGCCGCGGCCGGGCGCCTGCTCGACGAACTCGACCACTTGTTTCGGCGTGCGGTGCGCGGAGAGCACGCGCGCTTCGACGCCGACGCCGTGCTTCTTGAGCTCCGCGGCGCACGGCTCGAGCCGCGTCCAGTCCGAGTCCGAGCCCATCAGGATCGCCACTTTCATGCGCGCACGCCCTCCGGCAGCCGGCCGGTGATCTTCTTGCAGACTTCCAGGTACTTCGCCGCCGTCCGCTCGATCACGTCCTGCGACAGCGTCGGCGGCGGATACTGCTTGTTCCAATCGAGCGTCTCGAGCCAGTCGCGCAGGATCTGCTTGTCGTAGCTCGGCGGGTTCTGGCCGGGCACGACCTTGTCCGCGGGCCAGAAGCGCGACGAATCCGGCGTCAACGCTTCGTCGATCAGGATCACTTTGTCCTTGCGCACGCCGAACTCGAACTTGGTGTCGGCGAGCAGGATGCCGTGGCGAGCGAGCACGTCGCCCGCGCGTTGGAAGAGCGCGATCGACGCCTTCGCGCACG
Source organism: Planctomycetota bacterium (assembly GCA_023150475.1). Taxonomy (GTDB): domain Bacteria; phylum Planctomycetota; class UBA1135; order UBA1135; genus JACRIN01. The sequence continues at coordinate 129,196 of JAKLKU010000006.1, read as the reverse complement.
GCTCGTAGATCGCGGCACCGACGCGCTCCTTCGCTTGCGCCGGCGTGATCGGCAGGTCGTGGCCGGTCTCTTCCTTGGTGGTCGGCGTCAGGATCGGCTGCGGCAGCTTCGAGGAGTTCTTCAAGCCCGCGGGCAGCGGCACGCCGCAAACCGTCTGCGACTTCTGGTACTCCTTCCAACCGGAGCCCGCGAGGTAGCCGCGCACGACCCACTCGACCGTGGTCGGCTGCGCGCGGCGCACGACCATCACGCGGCCGCGCAGACGGTCGCGCCACTCGGGCGAAAGCGCAGCGACGTCGTCGACCGACGTGCTGATCAAGTGGTTCTCGATCACGTCGCGCGTGTGCTCGAACCAGTACGCCGTGATCGCCGTCAGCACCGCGCCCTTGTGGGGGATGCCTTCGTTCATCACGACGTCGAACGCGGAGACGCGGTCGCTCGTGACGAAGAGCAAACGCTCGGCGTCGATCTCGTAGATGTCGCGCACCTTGCCCGAAGCGAGCCACTTCAGGCCGGGGATTCTCTGTTCGCGTCCGAGGTAGGTGGTCTGCACGGTCATGGGGAACCTCGCCCGCCGAGCGGGTCGTGTAGAAGGGCGCGGAGTATGCCCGCGGAGCCGCAGGGCTACAATCGCGCGCTCGCCGTGTCGCAGAACGTACGAGGATTCGCGCCGTCGAGCCGCATCGTCGGGCGCTGCTTCGCGCCGGGCTCGAAGTCGCTCGCGCAACGGGCGCTCTTCGCGGCGGCGCTCGCGGAAGGCGCGACGCGCATCGTCGGACTGCCGGACGGCGACGACGTGCGGCACGCGCTCGGGCTGCTCGCGGCGTGCGGAGCGGACGTCGAGCGGCTCGCACCCGCCGCCGTGCGCCTCACCGGCCGGCCGCCGGGTCCGCACCGCGGGCTCGCACCGACCGCGCCGCTCGCGCTCGGCGAATCCGGCACGCTCGCCAGGTTCGCGCTCGCCGTGCTCGCGCTCGCGGGTTCGACCGACCGCGAGATCGAGCTCGTGGCGAGCGGCTCGCTCGCGCGCCGGCGCTCGGACGCGTTGCTCGACGCGCTCGCCGCGAGCGGCGTCGAGTTCGCGAGCCGCACGTTCCCGCTGCGCTTCCGTCCGCTCGGTCCGCCGAGCACGTTGGAGCTCGTCGCGCCGCGTTCGAGCCAGGAACTCTCGGGCCTCCTGCTCGCGCTCGCGGCGTACCCGGATCAGAACCGGATCGTCGTGCGCGGCGACGTGCCGAGCCGGCCGTACGTGACGATGACCTCGAGCGTGCTCGAGCGTTTCGGTGCGCGCGTCGTCGTGGCCGATTCGACGGGTCACGGCGACGTCTACGACGTGCAGGGGCCGTTGGTCGCGCCCGAGGCGCCGTTCGAGATCGAGCCCGACGCGTCGCTCGCCGCCGTCGCGCTGTGCGCGGCGTGCATCACCGGCGGCGAGCTCGTCGCGGTCGGGCTCCGTGCGTCGAGCGCACAAGGCGACGTGCGCATCGCCGAGCACCTGCGCGCGTTCGGCTGCGAGGCGGAGTTCACGAGCGACGGGTTGCGAGCGAGCGGCCGCCCGAGGTGCGGAGCTCGGCTCGACCTCGGCGGCGAACCCGATCTCGCGCCGCCGCTCGTCGCGCTCGCCGCGGCCGCGCTCTGCGCGCACACGGGCGCGCGTTCGGAATTCGTCGGCCTCGACACGCTGCCGGGCAAGGAGAGCTCGCGCATCGACGTGCTCGCGGCGGGGCTCGCGGCGTTGGGCTTCGAAGTCGCGGCGAGCTCTACGACCTTGAGCCTCTCTCGCGCGCCGCGCACGCCGCGCCGCGCGATCCTGCCTGCGCACGGCGACCACCGCATGGCGTTCGCGTTCGCGCTGCTCGGCCTCGTGTGCGACGGTGTGCTCGTGGACGACGCCCTTGCCGTCGCGAAAACCTGGCCGGCGTTCTGGCGCGACCTCGAGCGGCTCGGCGCGGTCCCCCAGGCTTGAGTCGCGCGCCGCTCGCTTCCGATGAAGCGCGCACGCTATCCTCGCGCAACATGGTCCCTGCTCTCTCGAAGCCCCAAGGTCCCGTGCTGGTCGCCGGCGGCGCGGGTTACATCGGCGCCGTCACCGTGCGGCTCTTCCGCTCGCTCGGCGTCGAGACGATCGTGCTCGACAACCTCTCGACCGGCCACCGCGCCGCGGTGCAAGGCACGTTCGAGCAAGTCGACCTCGGCGACCGCGACGGTCTCGCTCGTGTCTTCGCGAAGCACCGCCCGGTCGGCGTCGTGCACTTCGCCGCGAAGACGTACGTCGGCGAGTCGGTGAAGGAGCCTTCGAAGTACTACCTCGAGAACGTCCACTACACGTGGAACCTGCTCGAAGCGATGCGCGCGCACGGCTGCCGCGACATCGTCTTCTCGTCGACGTGCGCGACGTACGGCAATCCGTTGCGCGTGCCGATCGACGAGAGCCATCCGCAGAACCCGATCAGTCCGTACGGGCGCACGAAGCTCCACATGGAGCACATGATGGAGGACTACAGCCGCGCGTACGGTTTGCGCTTCGCCGCGCTGCGCTACTTCAACGCGGCCGGCGCGGCGCAGGACGGCTCGCTCGGCGAGGTCCACGAGCCCGAGACCCACTTGATTCCGCTCGTGCTGCAGGTCGCCGCGGGCACGCGCGCCGACATCGCCGTCTTCGGCAACGACTATCCGACGAAAGACGGCACGTGCGTGCGCGACTACATCCACGTCGAGGACCTCGCCGACGCGCACGTGCGCGCGCTCGCGAAGCTGCAGGGCGGGACCGAGCGGCTCTTCTGCAACCTCGGCACCGGCACGGGCTTCACCGTGCTCGAAGTGATCCACACGGCGCACAGGGTGACCGGCCGCAAGATCCCGGCCCGGGTCGTCGCGCGGCGCGAAGGCGATCCGCCCGTGCTGCAGAGCGGCGGCACGCGCGCGTTCGACGAGCTCGGCTGGAAGCCGGCGCGCGCCGGGCTCGCCGACATCATCACGGACGCCTGGAACTTCCTCCAGAAGCACCCGCGCGGCTACTGAGGCCCTCTCGTGGAAGGCGCCGACGCGCGCGACCGTGACGGGCCGAGAGCCGCGTGGAAGAATGCGGGCACGATGTCGACGACGTGGATTCGACGCCGGCGGACGCTCGCCCGACGGCCGTGGCTCGGCGCCGCGTCCGCCGCCCTGCTGACCTGCGCCGCGATCGGCGCGTTCGCCGTCGCGGCCGCGAGCGCGGCGCAGCCCCGCGTCGGGCTCGGCGATCCGGTCGACAGTGCGGCGTGGAAGACGGGCTACGCGACGATCCTGACGGCGGACCTGCAGGCGCACGGCGTCGCGCTCGCGAGTCCCGAACTCGAAGGCCGCGACACGCCGAGCGCCGGGCTCGCGCTCGCCGCCGAGTACGTCGCAAGCCGTTTCGCCGACGCCGGACTCGAACCGTTCGGTGAGCTCGTCACCGGTCCCGACGCGAAACGCGGCTTCCGCTGGCGTTACTCGCGAACGCTCGCGAGCGCGGATCCCGAAGGTTGCGAGCTCGTGTTGCGCACCACGGCCGCGGCGGGCGGCGTGGAACCGACGGAACGACGTTTCGAGCTCGGGCGCGAGTTCGTGCCGGTCGTCGGAGCGCGCGGCAAGGGCAACGGCGCGCTCGTCTTCTGCGGCTTCGGCATCAACGCGAAGCGCGACGGCTGGGAGGAAGTCAAGGCGAAGCAGGTCGACGGTGCGATCGCGATGATCGTCGAGAGCGAGCCGCGGCATCCGAAACTCTTCGACGGTCCGGAGATCACGCGCGAAGCGGAACTCTACGAGAAGCTCGGCGACTTCACCGACGCCGGTGCGCAAGGCGTGATCGTCGTGCGCCGCGAGCCCGAGAAGACGAAGTCGAAGCTCGGACCGCGACCCGAGCCGGCGCCGCTCTCGCTGCGCGCCAATTGGGCGCGCTGGAACGACGGCCGCACGTTCCAGACGCCCGAACCTCCCGCGAAGCTCGTGCCCGCGATCGAAGTCGACGCCGAGACCGCGAAGGCGCTGCTCGGCCAGGACGCGCTCGAGCTCGCGCAGAAGATCGAGAAACAGGGCCGCACGGTGTTCGTCGCGCCGAAGGGGCGCACCGTGTCGCTCGCGGCGGCGACGAAAGGAGTCGAAACCGACCTCGAGAACGTCGTCGGCTTGGTCCGCGGGACCGACGCGGCGTTCGCGGAGGAGTACGTGGTCGTCGGCGCGCACTACGACCACATCGGCGTCGACTCGGCGGGCCGGATCGGCTGCGGAGCGGACGACAACGCGTCGGGCACCGCCGCCTTGATCGAGCTCGCGCAAGCGTTCGCGACGGCACCGCCGCGGCGCTCGGTGCTCTTCGTCGCGTTCTCAGGCGAGGAGCACGGCCTCTGGGGCTCGCAGGCGTTCGCGAGGAACCCGCCGGTCGCAGCAGAGAAGCTCGTCGCGATGCTCAACATGGACATGCTCGGCCGTGGCGAGCCCGAGGAAGTCGCCGTGCTCGGCCTGGTGCAGAATCCAGAGCTCGAGAAAGTGCTCGTGCGCGCGAAGGCGCTCTCGAAGACCGGCGTCACCAAGATCGTGATGCGCCAAGGCGAAGAGCTCTTCCAGCGCTCCGATCATTTCTCGTTCCACCAGATCGGCGTGCCGGTGCTCTTCTTCTTCGAAGGTCTGCCGATCGAGAAGAACGAGGACTACCACACTTGGCGCGACACGCTCGACAAGCTCGACTTCGACAAGCTGACGCGCTCGACGCGGCTCGCGTTCAACACGGTGTGGGTGCTCGCGACCGACGACGAGCGGCCGCCGAAGCCCCGCTGAACGCGCCGCGGCGAACCCGAGTGCGCGCTGGCCGCCGTATGAGCCCGGTCGCGATCGGCGCCAGCTCGCGATCGGCGCCAGCTCGCGATCGGCGCCAGCTCGCGATCGGCGCCAGCTCGCGATCGGCGCCAGCTCGCGATCGGCGCCGGCTCGCGATAGGCGCCGGCTCGCGATAGGCGCCAGCTCACGATCGGCGGCGACGCTCCGAGCACGAAGTCGGGCGAGCCCTCGACTCGCGCGCGACGTTTTGCAGAATGCGGCACGCTCGCACCGCGACTTCGATGACCGACGCAGCCTCGCACTCTCCGTTCACGCCGCCCGACTCACCGTCCGGCTCGCCGTCCGGCTCGCCGCTCTCGACTGGAACCCTAGGCCGGCGTCCCGAGCGCCGTCGCTTGCGCCTCGGCGTGTTGCTCGCGGCGAACGTGCTCGCGTTGGTCTGGCTCTGGCAGGTCGTGACGCCTGCGGAAGCCGTCGCGGACGAAACCGGCGCCGCCGCCGGGCACGCGAGCGTCCCGACCGAAGGCGCGACGGGCGGCGCGTCGGGCGGCGCGACGACGGACGGCTCGGGGACGCGAGGCGCGAGGACCTTCGGCGCGACGGCGCCGGTCGCGAGCGATCGGCTCCAGCCGGGCGAGCGCGAACGCCTCGAGTCGAAGGCGCGCGCTTTCGCCCACGCCGCGTTGGCGAAAGCGAGCGACAAGACCCGCGGCAAGGTGGGGCCCGGCAACGCGACGGTCGCGGTCTTCGCGCGGCCGCTCGGCGGAGGGCCGAACGACGGGTTCGGGCTCGAGGCGGACACGCCGCTCGCGCCGGCGTCGAACATGAAGCTCGTGACGACGGCGGCGGCGCTCGCGCTGCTCGGACCGGAGTGGTGCTTCGAAACGCGCGCGGAAGCGGCGGGACCGATCGCCGCCGGCGTGCTCTCGGGCGATCTCGTGCTGCGCGCGGCGGGCGATCCGCTCTACGACCGCCTGACCAACGAGCGCGGCGGCGACGGGTCCGTCGCGCGGCTCCTCGAACCGTTCTGCGCGGAGCTCCTCGCCGCCGGCGTGCGCGAAATCCACGGCGACCTGGTGCTCGACGAAGGCACGTTCGCGCCGCCGGCGCCGGGACCGGCGTGGCCGAGCTCCAACGAACATTGGCAGGAGCACTGCGCGCTCGCGGCGGGCTTCACCGTCAATCGCGGGTGCATCACGGTGACGGTCGCGCCGGGTTCGGTCGGCGGACCGGCGCGCGTGCGCATCGAACCCGAAGGGCTCGATCTCGCTCGCGAAGTCGACGTCGACACGCGGTCGGGCGGCAAGCTCGAAGTGCACTTCGAGGTGCGCAACGGCAAGCTCTCGGTGCGCGGTCACGTGCCCGCGCGCGCCGGCGAGTGGAGCGACTCGTGCACGCACCCCGATCCGCCGGCGCTCTTCGGCTCGGTGCTCGTGCACGAACTCGCGCGCCACGGCATCACGGTGCGCGGCGGCGTGCGGCGCGAACGCGGCGCGCGCGGCGGACCGACGGTCGCACGCATCGTGTCGCCGCTCACACGCTACTTCGCCGCGATCAACACCGATTCGAACAACGCGTGCGCGGACCAAGTGTTCCTCGCGACCGGCCTCGCGGTGCGTGGCGCGGCGACGCGTGCCGCGGGCGCCGAAGCCACCGAGCTCGCGTTGCGCACGCTCGGCGTGTCGACGGCGGGGCTCGTCCAAGTCGACGGCTCCGGCCTCTCGCGCGACGACCGCATCAGTGCGCGCCAGCTCGTCGCGTTGGTCGAAGCGGTGCTCGCGCGCGACGAGCGCACGGCGCAGCTCTTCCGCGACTCGCTCGCGGTCGCTGGCGAAAGCGGCACGCTCGACGACCGACTGCGCGAAGTGCGCGGCCGCGTGCATGCGAAGACCGGCTTCATCGGCGGGGTCAGCGCGCTCTCCGGCGTCGCGAGCGGCCAGGACGGCCGGGCGTACGTGTTCTCGATCCTGGTCGAATACCCGCGTTTCGACGGGCTCAACACGTCCGTCTGGAAGCCGATGCAGGACGACGTCTGCAAGCTGCTCGTCGGAGCGGGTTCTTGAGCTCGCTCTCACCCGCCGAAAGGGCGATCGCGCTCGAAGTGGCGCTCGCGGCGGCGCGCGACGCCGGCCGAGTGTTGATGGAGCACTTCGGCCATCTGTCGGCGGCGCAGATCGGCTCGAAGGACGTCGCGCGCGACTTGGTCACGGCGGCGGACGTCGCGTCCGAACGCCTGATCGTCGCGCGCCTGCGCGAACGCTTCCCCGAACACGAGATCGAAGCGGAAGAGGAAGTCCGCGACGCCGCGCGCGGCGGGCTGCGTTGGTTCCTCGATCCGCTCGACGGCACGATCAACTTCGTGCACGGCCTGCCGGCGTTCGCCGTGTCGCTCGCGCTCTACTCCGGCGAGGTGCCCGAGGTCGGCGTGGTGCACGCGCCGCGGTTCGGCGAGACGTTCTGGGCGACGCGTGGGGGAGGCGCCTACCTCGACGGCCGGCGGATCTCGGTGTCGAGCACCCAGACGCTCGGCGACGCCATCGTGGCGACGGGCTTCCCGTACAAGCGCAACGAGCTCAAGGCGCAGGGCCGCGCGACGAACCTCGAGAACTTCGGCAACGTCTACTACGACGTGCGCGGCCTGCGCCGGATGGGCTCGGCGGCGATCGACCTCGCGTACGTCGCGGCGGGCAGGCTCGACGGCTACTGGGAGCTCTACTTGTCGCCGCACGACGTTGCGGCGGGTGCGCTCTGCGTGCTCGAGGCGGGCGGCGTCGTCACCGACTTCGACGGCGGTTCGAACTGGCTGCGGGGCGGGCACCTGGTCTCCGGCGGCGAGGCGGTCGCGAGGCTCTTGCGGGAACGCGTGCGGCGCTGAATTGGCGCTGACTTGGCGCGGCTCTGGCGCGGAGCTCGCGCCCGCGCCGAAACCTCGCAACGCGTACGCTCGCCCCCCCCTTTGCGCCCCCGTGTGGGCGTGGTAGGCTGGCCCCTCACCCTTGGCCTGCGCACTCTTTCGGAGAAGCTCCACGAGCGCGACAGGATCACGGTAAACGCCTTTCCTACAAGCAGTTAGCTCGATCCTCATGTCCCGAGCCTCGATCCGGATCCGAGGCGCTCGCCAGAACAACCTGCGCGGCGTCTCGGTCGACGTGCCGCGTGAGCGCCTGACGGTGATCACGGGCGTGTCGGGGTCCGGGAAGAGCTCGCTCGCGTTCGACACGCTGTTCCGCGAGGGCGAGCGCCGCTTCCTGCAGACGCTCTCCGCCTACGCGCGCCAGTTCCTCGGCCGCCTCGAGAAACCGGACGTCGAGAGCATCGACGGGCTCTCTCCGGCGATCGCGGTCGACCAGAAGACCGCGCCGCGCGGCGCGCGATCGACGGTCGGCACGTTGACCGAGATCACCGACCACTTGCGCGTGCTCTTCGCGCGCGCCGGCACGGCGCACTGCCCGAAGTGCGACTTGCCGATCCAGGGGCAGACCGCGGACGAGATCCAACGCCAGGTGCTCGCCGAGTTCGCGAACGACGCGGTGCTCGTGCTCGCGCCGAAGATCCGCGACCGCAAGGGCAGTCACCGCGCGCTCTTCGACGAACTGAAGCAGCGTGGCTTCGTCCGTGCCCGCGTCGACGGCGCGGTCAAACGCATCGAAGAGGTCGGCGAGCTCGCGCGCTACGAACGGCACACGATCGAAGTCGTCGTCGACCGACTGAAGCCCGACCCCGCGGATCCGTCTCGCTTGCGCGAAGCGCTCGCACAAGCACTCGAGCTCGGCGAGGGCGAACTCGTCGTCCAAGGCTCGAAGCACGAACGCGCGTACTCGACGAGCCGCGCCTGCGCCGGCTGCGGTGCGGACGTGCCGCCGCTCGAACCGCGGCTCTTCTCGTCGAACTCGCCGCACGGCGCGTGTCCGACGTGCCAGGGACTCGGGCTCGAGAAACGTGTCACCGAAGCGCGGCTCGTCGTCGATCCGCGTCTCTCGGTGCGCCAAGGCGCGCTCGCCGTGACGCGCAAGTCGGGCGGCGCGTGGCTCTTCCCGAAAGTCGAGTTCCGCTTCCTCGAACAGATCGCGAAGCACCACGGTTTCGACCTCGACACGCCGTGGAAGGAGCTCTCGAAAGCCGCCAAGAAGATCCTGCTGCACGGCACGGGCGACGAGCGCTTCGAGGACACCGCGTCGTGGGCGGGCGAGAAGTACCAAGGCTCGGTGACGTGGCAACGACGCTTCCGCGGCGTGATCCCGGCGATCGAAAAGGCGCGCGCGAGCGGCAACCGGCTCGCCGAACGGTTCCTCGTCGAAGCGACGTGCCGCGAGTGCAACGGTTCGCGCCTCAAGCCCGCGGCGCGCGCGGTGCGTTTCGCCGGGACGACGATCGACGCGCTGCAGGCGTTGCCGATCGCCGCGTTCTCCGCGCGGATCCGAGCGTTGAAACCGTCGGCGCGCGAGGAACGCATCGCTCGCGATCTGCTCGCGGAGATCCAACGACGCGCCGAGTTCCTCGACCGCGTCGGTCTCGAGTACCTGACGCTCTCGCGCGCGGCGGACACGCTCTCGGGCGGCGAAGCGCAGCGCATCCGCCTCGCCGCGCAGCTCGCGAGCGGTCTGCAAGGCGTGCTGTACGTGCTCGACGAACCGTCGATCGGCCTGCACGCGCGCGACCACGGTCGCCTGCTCGGCGCGCTCGAACGCTTGCGCGACGGCGGCAACACCGTCGTCGTCGTCGAACACGACGAGAGCACGTTGCGCGCCGCCGATTGGGTGATCGACGTCGGCCCGCTCGCCGGCAAACGGGGCGGCGAGATCGTGACCCAAGGCACGCCCGGCAAGGTCGCGCGTGGCTCGTCGCCGACGGCCAAGTTCCTGCGCGGCGAATTGGAGCTCCCCGCGCCGCACGCACCGCGCGTCGGCAACGGCAAAGCGCTGACGATCCGCGGCGCGCGCGCGTTCAACCTGAAGGACGTCGACGTCACGCTGCCGCTCGGCACGTTCACCGTGATCGCGGGCGTCAGCGGTTCGGGCAAGTCGACGCTCTTGAACCGCATCCTGCTGCCTGCGGTGCTGAAGCGGCTCGAACGCGAAGGTCCCGAGCCGCTCGAACACGACCGCATCGAAGGGCTCGAGCACGTCGACGACCTCGTCGCGGTCGACGCGGCGCCGATCGGTCGCACGCCGCGCTCGAATCCGGCGACGTACACCGACGCGCTGACCGCGATCCGCGACCTCTTCGCGACGCTGCCCGACGCGAAGATGCGCGGCTACACGAAGTCGCGGTTCTCGTTCAACGTCGCGGGCGGCCGCTGCGAAGCGTGCGGTGGCGCCGGCGCGCAACTCGTCGAACTGCAGTTCCTCGCGCCAGTGACGGTGCCGTGCGATCAATGCGGCGGCGAACGCTTCCAAGCGGAGACGCTCGAAGTCCGCTACCGCGACAAGTCGATCGCCGACGTGCTCTCGATGACGGTCGACGACGCGTTCGAGCTCTTCAAGGACCATCCGCTGGTGCGCAAGCCGCTCGAGACGATGGTCGAGATCGGGCTCGGCTATCTGACGCTCGGCCAACCGTCGACGACGCTCTCGGGCGGCGAAGCGCAGCGTCTGAAGCTCGCGCTCGAGCTCAAGAAGTCGCCGAAGAGCCACACGCTCTACTTGCTCGACGAGCCGACCACCGGTCTGCACCAGGCGGACGTGCAGAAACTCGTCGGCGCGCTCCAGAAACTGGTCGATCGCGGCCACAGCGTGATCGTCATCGAGCACAACCTCGACGTCGTGCGCGCGGCGGACCACGTGATCGAGCTCGGCCCCGAAGGCGGCGCGGCCGGCGGTCGTGTGGTCGCGAGCGGCACGCCCGCCGACGTCGAACGTGTCGAGCCCTCGCCGACCGGAGCCGCGCTGCGCGAACTCCGCGCCGAACGCAAGCGCCGCGTGCGCGACGACCACGGGCAGGAACCCGCGACCCACGCACCGGAGACGCCCGACGTCATCGACGTCGTCGGCGCGCGCACGCACAACCTGCAGAACGTCAGTGTGTCGATCCCGCGCGACGCCCTGACGGTGATCACCGGACCGAGCGGCTCGGGCAAGAGCTCGCTCGCGCTCGACACGATCTACGCGGAGGGCCGCCGACGTTTCGTCGAGTCGCTGTCGACGTACGCGCGCCAATTCCTCGGCCTCAGCGAACGTCCGCCGGTCGAACGCATCACGGGTCTCGGGCCGTCGGTCGCCGTCGAAGCGGGCACGTCACGGGGCCACCCGCGGTCGACGGTCGCGACGACGACCGAGATCCACGATCACTTGCGCGTGCTCTTCGCGCGCGCCGCCGAAGTGCGTTGCCCGACGCACGCGATCGCGCTCGAAGCGCAGGATCCCGGCTCGATCGCGAAGACGGTCGTGCGCGAACTCGCCGGCGAGAAGGGCTGGGTGCTCGCGCCGATCTTCGTGCCCGACCACGCGGAACCCGACGATCCGAACGCAGCGTTGGCCCAAGCCGTGCCCGCCTGGCGCGCGGCGGGTTTCGTGCGCGCGTTGGTCGACGGCGAGGAAGTGCGCCTCGACGGCGAGTTGCCGCGGCTCGCGCGCGGCGTGCGCGTCGACTTGGTGATCGACCGGATGAGCTTCGACAAGGCGTCGCGCGGACGCATCGCCGAAGCGGCGGAGCAAGCCGCCGAAATCGAAGGTGGCCGCGTCAGCGTGCTCGCGAAGGGCGGCACGCGGCTCGAGTTCAGCACGCGCGGCGCCTGCCCGACGTGCGGCTTCCGACTCGAACACAAGCTCGATCCGCGGCACTTCTCGTTCAACACGCACGCCGGCGCGTGCAGCGAATGCGACGGGCTCGGACTGCGCGTGCGCTGCGATCCGGAGCTCCTGATCCGACTGCCGAATCTCTCGCTGCTCGACGGCGCGATCCCAGGCAAACTCGGGTCGTACCTGACCAAGGGCAAGGGCTACTACGAGTTCCTCCTGCGCGAAGTCGCGAAGCAGCACGACATCCAGATCGAGAAGCCGTTCGAGAAGCTCTCGCTCGCCGCGCGCGAGTTGCTCGTCCGCGGCGTCGGCGCGAAGGACCTCTACAAAGTCACCATCGAGAAGAGTTGGGCGACCGCGGAGATCCAGGAGAACTTTTCCGCGCCGTGGCCCGGTCTCGCCGGCCACATCGACGCTTGGCACAAGAAGACCGAAGATCCCGAGTGGGCCGCGTTGCTCGAGAAAGTGATGGTCGCACGCCGTTGCGACGCGTGCGACGGCGAACGTCTGCGGCCGGAAGCGCGCGCCGCGGTGCTCGCCGCACGCCGCCTGCCCGAAGTGCTCGGCTTCTCGGTCGAACGCGCGCTCGCGTGGCTCGCCACGGTCGACGTCGACGAGCAGGCGCGCGCCGCGGTCGGCCCAGTGATCGACGAACTCCGCGCGCGGCTCGGACTGCTCGAACGCGTCGGTCTCGGCTATTTGACCCTCGATCGTTCGACGTCGACGCTCTCGGGCGGCGAAGCGCGGCGCGTGCGGCTCTCGGCGAGCCTGGGCTCGAAGCTCGTCGGCGTGTGTTACGTCCTCGACGAACCGACGGTCGGCCTGCACCCGGGCGACGTCGACAAACTGACGAACGCACTGCTCGAGCTGCGCGACGGCGGCAACACGGTGATCGTCGTCGAACACGACGAGAGCTTGATGCGCCGCGCGGACTGCATCGTCGACCTCGGACCCCGCGGCGGACGCTCGGGCGGTCGCGTGATGGCGGTCGCGGGCCCGAAGGAACTGGTCAAGATCGCCGACGCGCCGACGGCGAAGGCGCTGCGCGGTGAGTACGCGCTCACGCCGAGCGATCGCAAGGCGTCCAAACGAGGCGGCAACGCGAGTGCCGCGGCTCGAGCGTTCCGTCGCAACTCGCCCAGCTTCGTGCTCCAGGGAGCGACGCTCTTCAACTTGAAGGACGTCGACTTCGCGGCGTCGTTCGGAGAACTCGTCGGCGTCTGCGGCCCGAGCGGTTCGGGCAAGAGCACGCTGATCCTCGACACGCTGGTGCCCGCGCTGCAAGGCGAACGGCCCGAAGGTCGTTGGAAGCGCGCGGACTTCCCGCGCGGACGCAACTTCCGCACGGTGATCGTCGACGCCGCGCCGCTCGGCCGCACGCCGGCTTCGACGCCCGCGACGTACACCGGACTGCTCGAGCTCCTGCGCGAGCTCTTCGCGAAGACGCCGGAAGCCCGCATGGCGGGACTGACGCCGTCGCACTTCTCGTTCAACTCGCCGCGCGGACGTTGTCGCGCGTGCGAGGGCCGCGGCGCGACGCTGGTCGAAATGCAGTTCCTGCCCGACCTCTGGCTCACCTGCGAGGAATGCGGCGGCAAACGCTACGCGCCGGAAGTGCTCGACGTCCGTTGGCGCTCGAAGTCGATCGCGGACGTGCTCGACATGACGATCGAAGAAGCGCGCGAGTTCCTCGCCGCGCAGCCGCGGGCGCAGTTGATCCTGACGACGCTCTGCGACGTCGGGCTCGGCTACGTGACGCTCGGCCAGAGCGCGATGACGCTGTCGGGCGGCGAAGCGCAGCGCGTCAAACTCGCGAGCGAGCTCTACGACGCCGACGCTTTGGACCAAGCCGTGATCGTGCTCGACGAACCGACGACCGGCCTGCACGCGTCCGACGTCCATGCGCTCGGGCGGGTGCTCGATCGGCTCGCCGCGGAGGGCCACGCCGTGATCGTCATCGAGCACCACACCGGGCTGTTGTCGGTCTGCGACCGCCTGGTCGAACTCGGGCCGGGCGGCGGCGAAGCCGGCGGGCGGATCGTCGCCGTCGGCACGCCCGAGGAGCTCGCACGGAATCCCGACTCGCCGACGGGTCCGTGGATCGCTCGCGAGTTCGAGCGCGACACGGCCGCGAGTTCGCGTGGCTCGGCGCGCGGCCGCTCGAACGCGCGTGGGAAAGGCGGTCGTGCCGCGGGCGTCGACTCGCACGTCGAGGAGGTCACGCCATGAGTCTGCGCCCCGACAATCCGCTGCTCGTGCAGAGCGACCGTTCGTTGATGCTGCACACCGTGCGCGCGGTCGTCGACCCGAAGGGCAACCCGGTGCGGGACAAGACGGGCGCGCCGTTGACCGAGGAACATCCGCGCTTCGCCGCGGCGCGCGACGCGCTCGCCGGCTTCGCGGAGCTCGAGAAGAGCCCGGACTACCTGCACACGTACCGCATCACGCCAGTGTCGATCTGGAACGCCGCGGCGCTCGGACTGACGCCGGACGCGATCCAGACGACGCTCGAAGAGTTCTCGTGCGTGCCGATCCCGCGCAACGTGCTGACCGACATCCGCCAATGGATGGGGCGCTACGGTCTGCTCGCGATCGAGAAGCGCGGTGAGCGTTTCGAGCTCGTCGCGCGCGAGCCGGACGCGCTGAAGGACGTGCTCGGTCACGACGCCGTGAAGAAGCTCGTCACCGTCGACGCGGAGAAGCGCGTGTGGCTCGACCAGCTCGCGCGCGGCACGCTCAAGCAGGCGCTGATCAAGATCGGCTATCCGGTCGACGATCGCGGCGGTTACGTCGAAGGCGACAAGCTCGAGATCAAGCTGCGCAGCGAACGGCGTTCGGGCGGCCCGTTCGGCTTGCGGCCGTACCAACGCGCCGCAGGCGAGGCGTTTCACGCCGGCGGCTCGGTCGTCGGCGGCAACGGCGTCGTCGTGTTGCCGTGCGGCGCGGGCAAGACCGTCGTCGGCATCTCCGTGATGAGCCTCGTCGGCACGAAGACCCTGATCCTGACGACCAACACGGTCGCGGTGCGCCAGTGGCGCGACGAACTGCTCGACAAGACCGAGCTCACGCCCGACCAAGTCAGCGAGTACACGGGCGACCAGAAGAAGGTCAGCCCCGTGACGATCACGACGTACCAGATGCTGACCTGGCGCCGTTCGAAGACCGGCGAGTTCGAGCACTTCTCGCTCTTCTCGCGCGAGAACTGGGGGCTCGTCGTCTACGACGAAGTCCACTTGCTCCCCGCGCCCGTGTTCCGCGTCACGGCGGACCTGCAAGCGCGCCGACGACTCGGTCTCACCGCGACGCTCGTGCGCGAGGACGGCAAGGAGGACGAAGTCTTCTGCCTGATCGGCCCGAAGCGCTACGACGTGCCGTGGAAAGTGCTCGAGAGCCAAGGCTTCATCGCGACGGCGCACTGCACTGAAGTGCGCGTGCCGCTCGAGCCTGCGCTCAAGAACGTCTACATGGCGGCGAGCGCGCGCAACAAGTTCCGCGTCGCGAGCGAGAACCCCGCGAAGACGCGCGTGATCGAACAGTTGATCGAACGCCACCGCGGCGGCCGCATCCTGATCATCGGGCAGTACATCGATCAGTTGAACGCGCTCGCGCGGCACTTGAAGGCGCCGCTGATCACCGGCAAGACGCCGAACCCGGAGCGCGAGAAACTCTACGACGGCTTCCGCGACGGCTCGATCGGCGTGTTGATCGTCTCGAAGGTCGGCAACTTCGCGATCGACCTGCCGGAAGCGAACGTCGCGATCCAGATCTCCGGCACGTTCGGTTCGCGCCAAGAAGAGGCGCAACGGCTCGGGCGCATCCTGCGGCCGAAGTCCGACGGTTCCGCGGCCGCGTTCTACTCGATCGTGACGCTCGGTTCGCGCGACCAGGAGTTCAGCGAGAAGCGGCAGCTCTTCCTGACGGAACAGGGTTACTCGTACGAGATCATCGAGGCCGGCGAGCTCGCCGCCCCGGCCGAGAAAGAGGGGCAGACGTGAGGTTCGACGAACGCGACAACCGGCCCGGACCGTCCGGGCGCGACGCGGAACCGGCACCGGCCGACGCACCGAAGAACGGCTCGTCGAGGCCGCGCATCGAAGGCGTGCTCGAAAGCCGTTCGCGCGCGGAGCTCGAGGAGCTCTACCGCTTCTGGGGGGGCCCGCTCGCGCTGGTGCCGCCGCCCGATCCGCGTGAACTGCGCCGACAACTCGCGGCGTGGATGAACGATCCCGAGCTCGTGGAAGCACGCGCGCACGCGCTCGGCAAACGCCAACTGCAAGTGCTCGGCTTCCACCTCGAGCATCCGGCGTACTCGCGCACGTTCGAGGAGCTCGGCGCGCACAAGACGCTCGCGTACCTTGCGCCGTACGACCTCGAGAACGCGCTCGGCGCGCTGATGCGCCATGCGTTCCTGGTCGAAGCGAAGGACGCTC
This sequence comes from Planctomycetota bacterium, assembly GCA_023150475.1. Classification (GTDB taxonomy): domain Bacteria; phylum Planctomycetota; class UBA1135; order UBA1135; genus JACRIN01. Next base: position 113,232 of record JAKLKU010000006.1, on the reverse strand, counting down.
GGATCAAGACCACCGGATCGCGACTCTTCTCGATCCCGGAGGAGATCGGCGACGGACTCCTGCGGCGCGAACGGCAGAAGCGTCGCGGGCTCTTCGACGCACTGACACTGCGTGGGTTCCTCGATCGCATGTACGACTCGAAGGACGGCGCGAAGCGTGCGTCGCAGACGCGTCTCAGGGAGATGTACAAGATGTACGCGAACGAGACCGCGTGCATCGCGCGCATCGAAAGGTTGCCGTCGGGTCAACCGAATGCCGCGGGCAGTGCCAACGGCTCCGCCAGCGGCGCGCACGCGGCCGGCGGCGCCTCGAACGGGATCAAGGAGCTCGTCGAGAAGGCGATCCTCCAATTCGGCGGGCTCCTGCCGCGCGCGATCTTCGAGCGCATGGAAAGCGGCGTCGGCGCGTGGGACGGCCGCAAGTGGAAACACACGCTCGAAGAATCGTTGATCGGCAGCGTCGAGCGGCTCGAACTCTCGCGCTACGGCATCCAACACGCGGACGAAGTGCTGATCGTCTTCAACGAAGTCGCACTCGCGTACTACAAGCGCGTCGCCGTGCCGGGCGACCCCGATCGACCGCACAGCGAGTCCGCGCAAGGCGTCGACCTCGTCTCGAACATCTCGCGCTTCGTCGGCTACATCCTCGAGCACGACGTGCGTTTCACGGTGCGCGGCGAGATCTTCAAGACGACCGAGAAACGGATCCTCTCCGAGCTGATCCCGAACCCCGGGCCAGAACAGTCGCGCGAGGAAGTGCTCGCGTTCATCTTCCACTTCGCGCGTGCGGCGGGCCTGATCGAGTCGACCGGCGAGCGCACGTTCGCGTTGACGGCCGAAGGCAGGCACTGGGAAGTGAAGAGCCTCGACCAGAAGCTCGCGCACCTCGTCGAATACACCGTCGAGGAACGGGAGCACGGCATGGATCACTTCCACCAGATGCGCATGCGCCGCATCCTGCTGCGGCTCCTGAAGCGCGTCGAACCGGGCACGTGGTACGACCTGATGTACCTGCCGTTCCTGGCGCGCAACACGTACCTCTCGAACCTCGACCAACTCGCGGTCGAAGACTACTTCGCCGCGCGCGCGCACTCGCCCGACTACGCGCCGATGGAGGACCTGCAGCGGCTCGCGTGGAACGTCGCGCGTTGGATCCGCACGCGGCTCTACGTGCTCGGCATCGTCGACTTGGGGTATGACTCCGCGCATCGGCCGGTCGCGCTCCGACTGACGAAGACCGGCGCACGGTTGCTCGGCGTCGGCGACGGCGTGCAACAGCACGCTCCGGCGATCGGCAGCCTGATCGTCACGCCCGACTTCGAAGTCGTGCTCTTCCCGACCGGCGACGACGACGAGCTCACTCACGAGCTCGACCGCTTCTGCACCCGCGAGAAGGTCGGTTCGACGATCCACTTCCGCATCAGCGAGAAGAGCGTGCACCGAGCGCTCCACGAATCGCTGCAGCTCTCCCGCATCCTCGCGACGCTGCGCGACCACTCGCGCACGCCGGTGCCGCAGAACGTGCTCTTCTCGATCCGCGACTGGGCGAGCCGCGCCGGCGTGCTCTTCCTCGACCAGGCACACGTCGTGCGCTGCGAAGAGCCCGAGATGTTGCGGCGATTCGCGCACGACCCAGCCGTGAAGCCGTACGTCAAAGCCGAGCTCGACGAGAAACGCGTGCAACTCTCCGCGCGCTTCAGCGTGAAGCGCTTGCAGGCGCTGTTGCGCGACCTCGGTCACTTGGTCGAACTCGAATGAGCGAGCCGCGGCTGCCGCCGACGTTGCTCGGACTGTCGCCGGGCGACTTGGGCCGCGCCGACGTCGCACGCTTCGTCGCTGCGGCGCGGCGCGCGCGTGACGCGGGCCTCATGGGGCTCCTCCTGCGCGAGCCGGGGCTCGACGACCGCACGTTCGTCGAGCTCGCGCGCACGTTGCGCGCACCCTTCGCCGCGCCGGCGTGGTTCGGCGTGCACGACCGCGCGCACGTCGCCGCGGCACTCGGCGCGGACGGCCTGCATCTCGGCTTCCGCTCGCTCGAGCCCGCGTTCGTTCGCCCGTGGCTCGGCGCCGGCGTCGCGCTCGGACTTTCGACGCACGCGAGCGACGATTCGGCGGCGTGGGAGGCGGCCGACTACCTCTTCCACGGGCCCGTGTTCGACACGCCGTCGAAGCGCGGCCTCGTCGAGCCCGTCGGGCTCGCTGGACTCGTGCGCGCGAAGGGTCGCACGACCCGGCCGACGTGGGCGCTCGGTGGCATCGATCCGACGCGGGCGCGCGACGTGCTCGCGACCGGCGTGCAAGGCCTCGCCGTGCGCGGCGCGCTCTTTGAGACCGACGATCCGGCGCGCGCGGTCGAGCGTTTCCTCGCCGAGCTCGCGCGACGCGGCTCGGCCGCGCCGACCGCCGGCGGCTGACCCGCGTCACGGACACGAACCGTCGGCCGGCGCGGAAGGAGGCGGCGAGCGTCGGCGGTCGTTAGCATCTCGGCGTGGGCTGGAACGAGGATCGAGTGCACCGCTGGCTCTTCGCGCGCCTTCGGCCGCGTGGACTCGCGGGCGCGTACGGCAGCGACGCGGCGAAACTCGCGCACGCGCTGTGGCGCCCGGTCGTGTGCGTCGACCAGACGATCCTCGGCGTGCACTGCGAGCCCGACGTCGAGCCCGAGCTCGTCGGCCGCAAGGCCGCGGCACGCGCGCTTTCCGATCTCGCGGCCTCGGGCGCGCGGCCGGTCGCGCTCCTGCTCGCGCTGCAACTCGACGCCGCGACCGACGAAGCGTGGATCCACGGCGTCATCCGCGGCTTGCAACGGCTCGGACGGCGTCACGGAGCCGAACTCGTCGGGGGTGACCTCGCGGCGCGACGCGGCAAGAGCGCGCTCGTCGTCACGGCGCTCGGCGACGGCGTCGGCGCGCCGGTCGGCCGCGAACGCGCGCGCGCCGGCGACGTCGTGTTGGTCACCGGTCCGGTCGGCGGCAGCCTGCTCGGCCGACACCTGCGCTTCGAACCGCGCGTGGAGCTCGGACTCTGGCTCGCGCAACGCGGCGTGCGCGCGATGATGGACGTCACCGATGGCCTGGCGCGCGACCTGGCGCGGCTCGCACGCGCGTCCAACGTGCGGATCGACCTCGAGGACGTGCCGATCCATGCGGACGCGCGGCGGCTCGCGCGGCGCACGCGGCGAAGTGCGTTCGAGCACGCGCTCTCCGACGGCGAAGACTACGAACTGCTCGCGTGCGTCCCGAAGACGCTCTTCGAGGCCCTCCAGACGGAACTCCTCGCGCGCTGTCCAGCCGCGCGCGTGATCGGACGGGTTCGGCGCGGCCGAGGGCTCCACGTGCCGGCCGCCGAACGGTCCGCCGAACTCGTGCGCTGGTCCGGCCGCGGAGGGTGGGTCCATGGCGGCTGAAGGCGTGCTCGTCTCGAAGGAGCTCGTGACGCGCTCCGCCGAAGAAACGGAAGCGCTCGCCGAACGGCTCGCGCGCGGGCTCTTCCCCGGCGTCGTGATCGCGCTCGACGGCGAGCTCGGCGCCGGCAAGACGTGTTTCGTGCGCGGGCTCGCACGCGGGCTCGACGCCGTCGATCCGGTCGCGAGCCCGACGTACACCCTGATGCACGAGTACCGTGGCCGCCTGCCGCTCTACCACTTCGACGCGTGGATGCAGGGGCGCGAAGAGGCCTTCCTCGAAGGTGGGGGAGCCGAATGGCTCGACGCGGGCGGTGTCGCGGCCGTCGAATGGGCCGAACGCGTGCGCGAGCACCTGCCCGAGGAACGGATTTCCGTGCGCCTCGCGCACCGCCGCGACGCCGGGCGGACGGTCCGCATCGAAGCGCTGGGGAGCGATCCGACCACGGCGCGCGCCCAGAGGCTCGCCGAGCTCGTGCGCACGCTCTCGAGCCAGAGCGCGAGCGCCGATGCGCACGCGGAGTGAACCGATCCGCGCCGCGCGCGTTGGAGGTGCACGTTGAAGGGCGCCTGGGACGGCGAGCGCGATCCGCTCCTGGCGTTGCGGCGCGGCGACCCGGGGCCCTTCGAGGAGTTCGTGCGCTTGGAAGCGGCCACTTTCGTCGGGTTCTTCGAGCGGCTCGGTGCCGACGGCGCCGAGGCGGAGGACTTGACGCAGGAAGTCTGCGTCCGACTCTTCCGCAGCGCGCCGACGTACGAACCGCGCGACGCGTTCGCCGCGTACGCCCTGCGCGTGGCGCGCAACGCGTGGATCGACGCGACGCGGCGTCGCGCCGCGCGGCCGACGCCCGGTCAGGGAGAGGCGCTCGAGGAGCTCGACCTCGCGGACGAACTCGCGCCGGGCCCGCGAGATCTCGAGACGCTCGAAGAGGGCGCGAAGGCACGCGCGGCGCTCGCGCGGCTCGCGGAAGGCCAGCGCGTCGTGTTCGAACTCGCGGTGCTCCAGGGCCGGCCGTACCCCGAGATCGCGGCCGAACTCGGAGTGCCGCTCGGCACGGTCAAGTCGCGGGTCTTCCACGCCGTGCGCAAGTTGCGCGAGCTGCTCGACGGACCGTCCGCGGAAGCACCCGAGGGCGAGGCGAGCGGACCGGCGTCGGACGGACGCGCCGAGAGGCGACGCGCGGGCCCGAGCGCCCGGGAACCTGGGACCCGCCGTCGCGAAGGAGGCACACGATGACGCACGTGCACCTCGCACCGGAAGCTGCGCTCGAACTCGCGCTGCTCTCCGCCGCCGACGCGCGGCGCGAGCCCGCGGAAGCCTGCGCCGACTGCCGCGCGCTCGTCCGCTCGGCCGCGGCGGACGTCGCGAGCATGCGCTCGCTCTTCGTCCACGGACCACGTGGAAGCCTCGATGATCGAGACGTTCGCACCGTTCGTGAGGTTCTCGAGGATCGCGAGGTCCTCGAAGTTCGCGATGAGCGCGAGGTCCGGGGGGATCGCGATGCACGCGAAACGCACGGCCTCGACGCAGCGCGCATCGCACGCCTCGTCGACCGCACGCTCCGCGCGACGACTCAGTCCGCGGTCGTGGCGCCGATCCGGGCGCGAAGGAACTCGCGGCGTGCCTGGTGGATCGCGGCGTGCGCCGCGGGCTTCGTCGCTGCGGCCCTGACATGGCGCTGGTTCGCGACGCAGAGCCCGCCACCGGCGGCCGACGCGCCGCTCGCCGACGCGCTTGCGCCGCAGGGCCAATCCAAGCACTCGACGCCTGCCGCGCCGCAAAGTGAGCCCGCACCGCGAGCGCTGCCCACGCCGGGCGTGAACGGGCCCGGCGACACGGTCGCCGACGCGCTCGATCGCGACCGCCAGGCGCTCGATCGGGCCCTGCGCGCGCCGGCTTTCGCCGACACGGTCGCCGTGCGCCGACCCGGCGAGATCCTCGCGTGCCGCGTCGCTCGCTGGCGCGGCGCCGATTGCGGCGAGACCAAACCCGCGCAGACCGCGAGCGGCATCGAAGCGGTGCTCTGGGCCGAGACCCTGCTCGACGATTTCGTGCGCGACGCGCGCGCGAGCGTCGAACTCGCGCCGCTCCTGTCGACGTGCCGCCGGCTCGCGACGAGCACCGGTCCGGAGGCCGAGCTCGCGCGGTTGACGGTCGCGCGTGCGGCGCGTTACGGAATCCTCGGCGCGCCTGGACGCAACGTCGCGGCCGAAGGCCCGAACACAGGTCGAACGAGTGACTCAGACAGCGAAGCCGAGCCTTTCGATCCGCGCTGGTTCGCGGCGCTGTCGACCGCGGTCGTCGCGGCGTCCGCCCAAGACGACCCGACGGTCCGGGCGTGGCTCGCGTACGGTGAACCCACGCGTTCCGCGCGCTGAAACCGTCGCACGCCTGGCGCACGATTGGCGCACGATTGGCGCACGATAGGCGCACGCCTGGCGCACGCCTGGCGCACGCCTGGCGCAAGACGGCGGTCGGACACGGGCAGCCGCGGTCGGTCGCGACTGCCTGGTTCGACGGAGGAGCGTGGAGTAGGCTCTCGCGCCCATGAAACGCGCCTTGGTCTCCCTGGCGGCCTGCGTCGCTCTCCCCACCGTCCCGTCGCTCGCTGCGCCGTCCGTGCAGGACGCAGCAGGCGCGGCCGACTCCGCCAAACCGACGAAAGTCGACCCGGATCTGCGCCCGGTGCTCTCGCTCTCGCTCGAGGACGCGCTCCGGATCGCGCTCGAGACCGATCTCGGACTCGCGGTCGAGGAAAACGTGGTCGACGTCGCGCGTTACGAGTATGCCGGCAGTTGGGGAGCGTTCGATCCCGTCTGGACGGCGACCGGCTCGTTGACCGACAGCGAGTTCGAAGCGTCCAACGTCTTCCAGAGCGGCGGCAGCCCGCTCGTGATCGACGAGAACACGCAAGCGTTCTCCACCGGACTCTCGTTCCCGCTGACCTCCGGCGGCGCATTCGAAGTCGCGTTCGACACGAACAACAACGAGACGAACAGCGCGGCGCAACTCGCGGCCGTGTCGACCACGGACGTGTGGACGTTGACCTACCGCCAGCCGCTCTTGCGCGGCGCGTGGAAGAGCTACGCGACGAGTCGCCAGCGCCAAGCGGAGCTCGCGTGGAGCCAAGCGCGCGAACATCGCCGCCAAGTGCGCCAGGAAGTGCTGCTCGGCGTGCAGGACGCGTACTGGAACCTCGTCGCGGCGCTCGAACAGCAACGCGTCGCCGACACGACGCTCGAACTGGGCCGCCAACAGCTCGATCAGAACCAGCGCCGGCTCGACGCCGGCGTCGGCACCGAAGTCGACGTGCTGCAAGCGCAGGCCAACGTCGCGGTCCGCGAACAGGAACGGCTGCGTGCACAGGTCGGCGTCAAGGCCGCCGCCGATTCGCTGAAGGCGTCGCTCTTCGCGAACCAATTCGAACGTTGGGACGTCGACATCGATCCCGTCACGCCGCTGCCCACGGACACGACCTACACGGCGGTGCCGTGGCAAGCCGCACTCGCGATCGCGCTCGAAGAGCGACCCGAAGTGCGCCAACAACGGCTGGCGATCCAACGCGCGGAGCTCGAGCTCGTCCGTGCGCGTTCCGAACGCAAACCGACGCTCGACCTGACACTCTCTTCGAGCGCTCGCGGCTTCGACGCGGAGTCTTCGGACGCGTTCGACAGTGCCTCGAGTTGGGAGTTTCCGACCAGCCAAGCCGCTTTGTCGTTCTCGCTGCCGCTCTTCAACCGCACGGCGAAGAACGCGGAACGTGCGGCGCGAGCGAGTGTCATCCGGTCCCACCTCGACGCGGATCGCCTCGAGCTCTCGATCACCACCGAAGTGCGCGACGCGGTGCGCCAAGTCGAGTACCAAGCCGAAGCCGTGCGTGCCGCGACGAAGAGCCTCGAACTCGCGCGTCGGCAACTCGAAGCGGAAGAGGCTCGCTATCGCGAGGGACTGTCGACGACGTTCCAAGTGCTGCAGTTCCAGCAGCAGCTCGCCGAAGCGCTCTCGTCGGAGAAGAGCGCGCGCGCCGAGTTCGTCAAAGCCCGCGCGGCGCTCACCAAGGCACAGGGTTTGACTGGAGTCGAGCCCCGCGCTCCGTGACGCCCGACGCCCGCACTCCTTCGACCGGCCGCAGCGCTTTCGCACGTTCGACGTGGGCGCTCGCGCTCGGCGCACCGCTCTGGTTCGCGCTGGTCCCTGCGTGCGGCGGCGCCGAAGAAACGGCGCCCTCGGACTCGGCGGCGCCCGCGGCGCGAGCCACGACGTCGACCGCGGCCCCCGCGGCGGCTCCTGCGGGTGAGATCCGCGGTGAAATCGACTTCCGCGCCGACCCGCGTCTCGGTCCGCTGTTCGGCCGCTACGAACGCGACGGGTACTACGACGTCGACACGTCGAACGCGCTCGCGATCCTCGAGGAGACGCTGCTCACGGGCCAACTCGAGCCGTTGCGCCGAGCGCGCGTCGAACTCGCCGAGTGCGGCGCCGAAGGTCTCGGCGTGGCGCGCCGCATCCTCGACCGGTACCTCGACGATCCGGCCGGCCAAGGTTGGGTGCGCAACGCGTTCGACGTCGTGTCGCTCTCGGACGAACCGGCGGGGCACGAACTCGTCCTGCGCGCGTTGACTTCGCCGCACGAAGAGCTCCGGGCGATCGCGCTGCGCATGATGCGCCGCCGCGGCACGCCGGAAGCGCCGGAGCCCGGCCGCGGCCTGCCGAGCGATTTCGACGCCGTGCTCTCGATCCTGCCCGCCGCGACGGCGACGACGATCAAGGACGCCGCGCTCGTGCTCCACGATCTCGATCCGGCTCGCGCGGAAGCGACGTACACGGCGTGGCTCGAAGCCGGCGAGTTGCCGGGGCTCGCGACCGACTTCGCGGCGCTCTTCGCCGGCTCGACTCACGCGCCGACGCTCGAATGGTGCCGTGCGCACTGGCGCGACGCGGACCCGTTGTCGCGCGTCTTCCTCGCAGCCGCGGCGGCGCGCGCCGGCGACACCGAGGCGCTCGAGTTCCTGCGGAGCGCGAGCACCGACGAGAACGTCCAACTGCGCACCTACGCCGTCGCGGCGTTCGCGGCGGGCAAGCTCGTCGACGAGCTCGCGCGTGTGCTCGAGCACGAAACCCGCTGCGAGCTCCGACAGATCGCCGTCCGCGAATTGACGCTCGCACCCGACGCGGCGCCGCTGCGCGCGCTCTTGCACGTCGCGACCGCCGACGCGTGCGACGACGTGCGGTTCGTCGCGCTCTCGGCGCTCGTCGAACGCGGCGACGAACGCGCGTTCGAACGTGCGCTCACGGCGCTCGACTCGTCCAACTCGATCGAGCTCACGCTGACGATGCGCGCGATCCGCGCGACGCTCGCGCGCGATGCGACGTTCGCGCGGCGAGTCCTGACGCGCCTGCTCACTCGCCACGAAACCGAAGCCGCTCGACCCGCGAGCGAACGCGCGAGCCTCCTGCAGTCGATCGGTCAAGTTCCGCTCGAAGAAGCGACGACGTTCCTGCTCGGTCTCGCACGCACCGAGACGACGCCGATCCAAGCCTTCGAGCCGCATCGTTGGCTCTGTCTGCAAGCCGCGAACACCGGCGCCGCCGGAACGCCGATCTTCCTCGCGGAGCTCGCGGGCGAAACCGACCCGACGCGGCGCATCGACTTGCTCGAAGGACTCTCCGCGCCAGGCGGCGAGACGGTGCGCGTCGCGTTGCTCGAACTCGTCCAAGGCGACTCGCTCTCGCCGATCGAGACGGTCTACGTCGCCGACCGACTGATCACGCTCGGCCCGACCGCGCGCATCGCGCCGGTGTTGAAGCGCGTGACGTTGCGCGTCGAGCATCCGGACGCCCGGCGCGCGCTCCAGGGCCTCCTTTGGAGGAACTACCCTTCCGCGCAGCGCGGCTGAGGCGCGAACTCAGTCGCCGGACCCGAGCAGGGTCCAGCCGGTCTCGGGCCCGAGCGTTTGAAGTTCCGGTCCGCCGTCAGGCCCCGAGAAGCGCGCCTCTGGATTCGCATGGGCGAGCGGCGGCGCACCCAGCGGGTCGACGAACGCGCGTTGTCCGGTGCGCCCGGCGTGCCATGGCCAAGCGCGTACGGCGACCCGTTGGTCGGGACCAGCCGCGACGTCGAACAGGTACCCGTGACGGCGCAACAACCGACCGCCGTCGAGGAACTCGGCATCGGCGAGACCCCGCGGGTGCGTGGGGTTCGCTCGCGAGTTCGGAGCCAGCGCGTCGCCCTCCGCGCCCTGGGACGGAGCCCCGGTCGCGACGAGGTCGACGACGGCGAGCGGCCGATCGGCGCCGTTCGGGCCCGGTGCGCCGTTCGGGCCCTGTGCGCCGTGCGGGCGCTCGGCGCCGCTCCCTCGTTCGGCGGCGTGCGTCTCGAGCGCCGCGCCGAGTCGCGCGAGCAACGCGCGCGCATCCGCCTCGTTCTCGCGCAGCGCGAACTCGCGCAGCCGAGGCAACGAGATCACGACGACGACGGCAGCGATCGCGAAGAGCGTCAAGTAACGCCCGAACGCACTGAGGCGGCGGCTCGGCTCTCCGTTGGTCATCGGCCGCGATTGTGGGAACGCGCGTGCTACGCTGCAAGCGATGCGTCGACCTTCGATCGAGCGCTATCCCCGCGAGCTCGCGACCGCCGCGCGCGAAGTCGCGCTGCGACTCGCTCGCGCCGGCCACCGGAGTTGGATCGTCGGCGGCTCCGTGCGCGACCTCGCGGTCGGACGCACGCCGGAAGACGTCGACATGACGTCCGCGGCGACGCCTGACGAGGTCGAGCCGTGCTTCGAACACGTCGTGCCACTGGGTCGAGCGTTCGGCACGCTGCAACTCCTCCTCGATGGCGTCGAAGTCGAGCACACGACGTTTCGCTCCGAGACGGGCTACTCCGACTCGCGCCGGCCGACCTCGGTGAGCTTCGGTCGAACGCTCGAGGAAGACTCCGCGCGGCGCGACTTCACGTGCAACGCGCTCTACCTCGATCCGTTGACGGACGAACTCGCGGATCCGACCGGCGGGCTCGCGGATCTAGAGCGAGGCGTCCTGCGCACGGTGGGGGAGCCCGCCGCGCGCTTCACGGAGGACGGCTTGCGGCTCGTGCGCATGGCGCGTTTCGCGGCGGCGCTCGGGCTCGCGATCGAACCAGCGACGTGGGCCGCCGCGCGGGCGACGCGCGCGGCGCTGGTCGGCGTGAGCGTCGAACGCGCGTTGCTCGAGTTCGAACGCATGTTCGGGGCGCCGGGCGGGGCCCGCGCCGTGCGTCTGCTGGTCGACGCCGAGCTGCTCGAGCTCCTCTTGCCGGGCTGGAGCGAGCTCCACGGCCCAGCGACGAGCGCCACGCGCTCGACCACGGTGCGGCTCGCAGCGCTCGAGGCCCTGACGGTCGAGACCCCGGCGCCGGGCCTCGCGCTCGGCTTCGCCGTGTTGCTCGATCCGGATCCGGAAGGGCGCGCGGGCCCTGCGACCGTCGCCGAGCACGCGCTCGAACGCCTGCGGCCGTCGCGCGAGCTGCGCCGCGACGTGGAGACGACGTGGCGCCTGCGCCGCGAGCTCGAGCGACTGACGCGGACCACCGGCGTCTCGCTCGCGGAGCGTCTGCGGCTCGCTCGCGCACCGCGGGTGGAGGACGCGTGGCGCGTCGCGCGGGCGTTCGCGGTGGCGCTCGGCCGCGAGCCGCGTGTGCTGGGCGCGCTCGACGAGTTCGACGCGTGGCGCCGTGAACGCACGCGAGCCGAATTGCATCCCGCGCCATTGCTCGCCGCCGAGGACTTGGCACGCGCCGGCGTGCCACGCGACGCGCGATTTCGCGCGACGCTCGCCGCGCTCGAGACCGAACAGCTCGACGGACGCATCACGACGCGCGACGCGGCTCTCGCGTGGCTCGCCGAACGCGCGCGCTCCCTCTAGCGCGACGCCCTCACGACGGCGGGAACACCTTCCGCAATGCGAACGCGAGCGGGTAACCGCAAAGGATCGCGAGCGCGACGATTGCGCCGTCGCGAGTGCCGCTCGAGAGAGCCAACGCGCCAGTGAACACGAGCAGGCGGCGCAGCAGCGCGCCAGTGGTCTGCATCGCGAGCGCGCCGGTCCACTCAAGGGTCGACCAGGCTCGCCGCAGGGGTCGCAACGCAGCGGCGAACGCCAACGCCAACGCCAGCAGACGGGCGACGACCGTGGCGAGGTCTGGCGCATACGGATCGCTTGCGACGGGGTCATCGCCGACGCCCTCGAGCGCCGTGCGAGCAAGCCACCGCGCACACGGCGCGCTCAAGAGCAGCACGCTCGCCGCAAACACCCAGGGTCTCGGCCGACCGCCGATCGGCGCTTCCGCGTCTTCCAAGCGTCCGACGCGCGACACGCAGAAGACGTAGAGTCCGTACAGGGCGGCAGGGGCGAAACACGCGAGTTCCGCATCACCCGACGAGAGTTGCGTCGCCGGGGCGATTCCCGGCGGTCCGCCGACGCTGACCCCCAACCGAAGGCCCGCGCCGAGGTTGCCCGCGCGGCACGCTGCGAGCAAGAGCGGTCCGAGCCACGCGCCGCGACCGACGAGGTCGTACAGCGCCGCGAACGCGCTGACGGCGAGCACGATCGCGCCGCAGACGGGGTCGGCGCCGTACGCGAGACACGGCGCGAGCAAGAGCAGACCGAATCCAACGGCAAGGGCGTGACGAGACGCGACCGCGCCGCTCGCGAGCGGACGATCCGGCCGCTTGCGCGCATCCTCGCCCCGGTCCGCCCAGTCGTTGAGCGCCATCCCGCCGTGGTAGACGCACAGCGACGCCACGATCAGCAGCCAAAGCTCGGGACGCCCGAAGTCGAAGCTGCCTTGCGCCCAGACCGCTCCCGCAGCGATGTCGGCGATCGCCGTCGGCAGGAGCGACAGCCGCAGCAGTCGGCCCCACGCGACGAGGTTCACGTATCGAAGACCCAGCGCATCAAGTCGTTGTACGTCACGTAGATCATCAAGCTCACGATCAGCACGAGCCCGACGATCTGGCTGTAGCCCTGCACGCGTTCGCTGACCGGCGAGCCTTTGATGCGCTCGACCAGCAGGAAGAAGAGGTGCCCGCCGTCGAGCACCGGGATCGGCAGCACGTTGAGGAACGCGAGGTTCATGCTCAGCATGCAGAGGAAGAAGAACAGCTTCGCGAGACCTTCGCTCGAGAAGCTGTACGACACCTGACCGATCATGATGATCCCGCCGATGTTCTTGCTCGAGACGTCGCCGCGCGCGATGCGCGTCAACGTGCGCCACGCGTCGACCAGCGACTGCCACGAGCTCTTCATGCCGGTTTCGAGCGCGGCGGCGAGGCTCGGCGCGCGATACACGTAGTTGTCGGGAGCGGGCGCGAAGCCCCAGTACGGCGCTTCGTACGCGCCCGGCGCGACGTCGAGCGTGACGAACTCCGTGCCGGCACCCGCCGCCCGCTCGACCGTGAAGCGCACGTTCGCGCCGCGCTTCGACGCGTCCTTCGTGATCTCGAGGAGCGCATTCCAGGTCTCGACCCCGACGTCGTCGAGCCGCACCACGCGATCGCCGTCCTTCAAGCCCGCCTTCGCCGCGGGCGCGCCCAGCGTCAGGACGACTTCGGTGGTCTCCTTGTCGTAGTCGAGCGCGAGGTCGTCGCACAGCGCGAGGGCGCGCGAGCGATCGAGCGGCGCGAGATCGAGTGCGAGCGTGCGTCCCTGGCGGCGCACGACCCAGTGCGTCCCGCCGTCCGCTTCGACGAGCGCACGCTCGAGGTCGCCTTCGCGCCGGATCGGCACGCCGCCGACCGAAACGAGACGGTCGTCCTTCGCGATGCCGAGGTCGGCGAGGTCGGAGTTCGTCCGCAAGTCGAGCACGCGGTTCTTCGGCGCCGTGATGCCGAAGACGCGCGCGCCTTCCACGGCGAGCGGTTCGGGCTCGACGGCGACCTTGCGTACGGCCCCGTCGCGTTCGACTTCGAGGAGCAGCGGCGCGCCGGCGAGCAGCCCGAGCTCGAGCTGGCGCCACAACGGAGCCCCTTCGAGCCCGTCGACGACCGCGACCAGCCGGTCGCCGTCCACGAGGCCCGCTTTCGCCGCCGGACCGTCGGCGTCGACTTCGAGCGCGTGCGCGGGATCCTTCGCCGGCGCGACTTCGATCGAGAGGAAGCCCTCCTTCTCGAGGTACCTCGGTTCGAGCCGCACGTCGCGCGGCGTCGTCGCGCCCGGATCGAGCACGGTGAGCTTCACTTCGTCGCGATCGCCGAGCGCGACTTCGTTGCCGATGAACATGAAGCTGATCACCGGCTCGTCGTTGACCGCGAGCACGCGTGTGCCCGGCCCGAGCCGTGCGTGCCACGCCGGTCCGCCGGGCAGCGCTTCACCGATCGTCGGCGAACTGAACGGCACGCCGAGGAACAGCACGATCGGGAAGACGATCAACCCGAAGAGCACGTTCATGAGCACGCCGCCGGAGAAGATGAAGAAACGTTGGCCCACGGACTTCGCGCGCAAGTCGTCGGGCTGTACCGGACCGCCTTCGTTCTCCTCGCCGGCCATCTTCACGTAGCCGCCGAGCGGTACCGCCGCGATCTGGTAGAGCGTGGCGCCGCGCCGCCAGCCGAAGATCCGCGGGCCGAAGCCGAGGCTGAAACAATCGACGCGCACCTTGCACCAACGCGCGGCGAGGAAGTGGCCGAGCTCGTGCACGAAGATGACGAGGCCGATGCCGACGGCGACTTGGATCCAACGCAGGGCGTCCACGGTTCGTTTCGGTCCTTCCGGTTCTAGCCTGCGGCGTGAAGAGCGACTTGCGAGCGCGCGAGCTCACGCGCTTCGCGGTCGGCGACGAAGACGGCCTCGAGCGACGTACACGAACGGCCACGCGCATCGAGGACCGCCCGATTGACCCGCGCGATCTCGCGGAACGGCAACTCGCGGCGCAAGAAGGCTTCCACGGCGACTTCATCGGCCGCGTTGAGCACCGCGCCGCAGTCGCCGCCGCGTTCGAGCGCACGAAATCCCAGCGCGAGCGCGGGAAAGAGCTCCGGATCGACTTCCTCGAACGTCAACCGCGCGAAGACCGACGTGTCGAAGCCCGTGAGGCTCGACGGCGCACGCTCGGGGTGATGCATGCAGTAGTGCAACGGCCCGCGCATGTCCGGCGGCCCCATCTGCGCGAGCACCGAACCGTCGACGAACTCGACCATCGAGTGGATCACCGACTGGCGGTGGATCACGACGTGGATGCGCTCGGCTTCGAGCCCGAAGAGATGATGCGCTTCGAGCACTTCGAGCGCCTTGTTCATCAACGTCGCGGAACCGATGGTGATCCGCGGGCCCATCGCCCACGTCGGGTGTTTGAGCGCGCTCTCGGGCGTGACCGCGTGGAGCTCGTCGGGCGTCGAATCGCGGAACGGACCGCCGCTCGCGGTCAACAAGATGCGCCGCACGCGTCCGATGCCGCCGCGTTCGCCCGCGAGGCACTGGTGGATCGCGCAGAGCTCGCTGTCGACCGGCAGGATGCTCCCGCCGTGTTCGTGCGCGAGCGCCGTCAGGATCGAGCCCGCCATCACGAGGCTCTCCTTGTTCGCGAGCGCGAGCACCTTGCCACGCCGCAGCACTTCGACCGAAGGCGCGAGGCCGACGCCTCCGACCATGCCGTGCACCGCGAGTTCGAAGTCCGCTTCGCGAGCGAGTCGCGCGGCCGCGTCGGGGCCCGTGAAGAGCGCGACGTCGTGCGGCAAACGCGGCGCGAGCTCGGCCGCCGCCGCACGCTCGGAGAGCGCGACGAACCGCGGGCGGAACTCGCGCACTTGGGCCTCGACGCGCTGCCAGGAACTGGAAGCCGCGAGTCCGACGACGCGGAAGGCGCCGGGCGCGGCGCGCACGATGTCGAGGGCCTGGGTTCCGATCGAACCGGTGCTACCGAGGACCAAGAGCGGCTTCATGCGGGCGGGCGACGCCCGCGCGGCCGTGCTGGCGTGCCGGGCGGCCCCAGTGTAGCCTCGGGCGCCCCGTGGAGAATGGCGCGCGCTCGAAGCGAGCCGCGCCCCGGCCACTCCAGGGACGCCGAGCGCGCGACGCGTGGCAGCCCTCCAGTCGAGACATTGCCCCCAGTGCGGCGCCGAGCTCGCGCCCGAGCCGATCGAAGGCCGAGAGCGCCTGCGCTGCACACGCTGTCGTTTCGTGCTCTACCAGAACCCCGCGAGCGCGTCGGCGGGCTGCGTGCTCGACGACGCGGGCCGCGTGCTGCTGGTGCGCCGCGCCATCGAGCCATTCCGCGGCTCGTGGGCGCTGCCGGCGGGCTACCAGGAGATCGACGAGCTGCCGACCGAAACGGTCGTGCGCGAAGTGCGTGAGGAAACCGGGCTCGAAGTCGAGCCCTACGAGCTCTTCGACCTGCTCTACGTCCGCGATCCCGCGCGCAAGCCCGCGAACTTGGCGGTCTACCTGTGCCGACCGCGCGGCGGTACCCTGCGCGCTGGCGACGACGCGCTCGACGTCGCGTGGTTCCCGCTCGACGGCTTGCCCGCCGAGATCGGCTTCGAGAACCGCGAACGCATCCTCGCGCGCCTCGTCGACCCGCGTAGTCCGTTCCGCAGCGCGACGCTGCGCCCAAGCCCGCCGCAACCGAACATGAGCCAGACTCCGAAGGCCGTCACGTACGCCGCAGCCGGCGTCGACATCGAGAAGAAGTACGACGCGGTAGAACGCGCCACCGCAGCGATTCGCAAGACGTTCACGCCCGGCGTGGTGGGGGACGTCGGCGCGTTCGGCGGACTCTTCGACCTCGGACGCGCCGGCGTCGGCCAAGGCATGCTCGTCGCGAGCGCGGACGGAGTCGGCACCAAACTCGAAGTCGCGAAGAAGGCCGGCATCTTCGACACCGTCGGCCGCGACATCGTGCACCACTGCATCGACGACATCCTGGTGCAGGGCGCGAAGCCGCTCTTCTTCATGGACTACGTCGGCGTCGGCAAGATGGAGCCCGACGTCGTGTCGGCCTTGATCGCCGGCTGCGCGGAAGCGTGCCGCGAGAACGGCCTCGCGCTGCTCGGCGGCGAGACGGCGGAGATGCCGGGGCTCTACGCGCCGGGTGACTTCGACCTGGTCGGCTTCATCGTCGGCATCGTCGAACGCGAGAAGCTGCTCGATGGATCGCGCGTGAAGCCCGGACAAGTCTTGCTCGGCCTGCCGTCGAGTGGTCTGCACACCAACGGCTTCTCGCTCGCGCGCAAGGTGCTGTTCGACGTGCTCGGCCTCGACGTGCACGCGCGGCCGAAGGAGCTCGGCGGCCAGAGCGTCGCCGAAGCCCTGCTCGCCGCGCACCGCTCGTACCTCGCGCCGCTTTGGCCGCTGCTCGAGAAGGGCAAGCTCGCCGCGCTCGCGCACATCACCGGCGGCGGTGTCGTCGACAACGTGCCGCGGGTCCTCAACGGTTGCGACGCGCTCGTCGACCGCAACGCTTGGCCGGTGCCGCCGATCTTCCGCATGATCGTCGACGGTGGTCGCGTCGAACGCGACGAGGCGTACCACGTGCTCAACATGGGCCTCGGCATGGTGCTGTTCGTCGACCGCGCCGACGTCGCTGAAGTGCGTCGCTCGCTCGAGGCGCGCGGCGAAACGGTCTACGAGATCGGACGCACCGAGGCGGGCACCGATCCCAAGGAGGGACGCGTGCGATGGATCTCCTGAGCCTCGCGCTCGTCCTCGTCTCGGCGTCGACGAGCGGCTCCGCAGTCGCTCAAGAAGCGACGATCTGGCGCGAGATCGCCGCGATCGAGAAGCTCGAGCCGACGTCGCGAGATCGTGCGACGAGGCTCGTCGCACTGAAAGTGACTTCGCCCGGCACCGACCGTTCGGCGGTCGGTGCATTGGTGCGCGCGAAGGTCGCCACGCTCGAGGGCCGGCCGAAGCCGATCGATTGGGATCTGTCTGGGCCCTGGCCGTACGACCGCGAAGCCTCGTGGGTCGCGGCGGAGCTGTTGCCGCGAGGCTCGACGCGCAGCCGCGCGGTCATCGCGGCGCTCGGCGCGCTCGAAGACGCGCCGCGTGAAGCTCCGCTCGACGGCGCGCGCGCGGAACTCGCGTACGAAGTCTGGGTCGACGCCGCGGAGAACCTGCGCTTCGACGAAGCGCTCGCGATCGGCCGCAACCTGCATTCGCGTTCGCGCGCGACCTGGAGCGCGATCAGCCTGGGACTCACGACGATGCGCGCAGGCCTGCCCGACGAAGGCGACGCGGTGCTCGCGGCCCAGATCGCCCTGCCGTCGACGTCCGCAGCGGATCTCGCGGCGCTTTGGGACCACCGCGGCATCCTCGCGCTCGGCGCGGGCCACGAAGCTCCCGGCCGGTTCGCGCTCGGCCGCGCCGTGCTGCACGGCTCGTCCGACGCGGCGGTCGTGCTCGCGCGCTTGGACCTCGCGGCGGGCCGCCTGGAAGCCGCCCGCGCGGGCTTCCGAGCCGCGTGGATCGAGAACCCCGCGAGCGACTGGGCCCGGCGCGGCTTCGGGCTCACGCTCTTGCCTCCGAAGGCTGGAACCGGCGCGTCGGAAGCGACAAGCTGGTGACCGACTGCAACCCCTCCGTGCGCACCGGCTAGGAAACCGTCATGTCCACCCAACTCCGTCGCCTCCAACGCCTCGCCTCGATCGCCGTCTTCGCGTTCGTGCTCGCCCTACGAGCCTTCGCCGCGTCGGGCGACGAAGTGGTGCTCAAGGACAAGGACCACAAGGACATCGGGGCCGCCCTGCGCAACCTGATCGAAGCCGAAGCCAAGGACGCGAAGGCCCAGGCGAAGGCCCGGACGGCCGTCAACGATCTCTTCGTCAAGCTCGGCAAGGCGACGAAGAAGGCGACCGATCCGATCGTCGCGACGCAGGCGACGCTGTCGCTCACGGCCGATCTCGGCAAGGCGCTCTACCAAGTCGAAGAGCGCAAGAGCTCCGGCATCAAGGCTGGCGAACTCGCCGGCGGCACGATCGAGACCGAGGGCGTCGAAGGCGGCAAACTGACCTACGCGATCTGGACGCCGAAGACCTACAAACCGAGCGGCGAGCCGTTGCCGCTCGTGCTGATCGTGCCCGGCATGAAGGAGGGCAAGCCGTACGTGTCGAAGCAGTTCCTGATCGAGAACTGGACCGACGCCGCGAGCCGCGAGAAGGCTCTCCTCGTCGCGATCGACATGCCGAACGACTTGAAGACCTGGAACGTCCACAAGGTCGGCGAAGAAGGCACGGACGGCGGCCTCGGCATCGTGATGCGCGTCTTCGGCCGGATCTCGGTCCAGTACAACGTCGACTACGATCGAGTCTTCCTCGTCGGCGTCGAGACCGGGCTTCCGGTGGTGCTGCGTGTCGCCGGAGCGTACCCGCACCACTTCGCGGGAGTGATCGGTCAGCGTGGTGACGCCGACGATGCGAGCCACGAGAACCTGCGCAACGTGCCGACGTGGTTCGCGGGCGGTGGATCGGGTTGCACCGCGTGGGAGGAGAAGACCAAGGCCGCCGGCTTCGGGAACTGCACGCTCCAACAAGACGGCAAGGACGCCGACGCTTGGGCCTGGGCTTCGGAGAAGCGTCGGGTCGCGAACCCGACGCAGGTGAACCTCGCGCTCGGAGAACCGGTGCCGTTCGCCGCGTATTGGGTGCTGACGGAACGGCAGGAACACTCGCCGGGAACGCGCGTCGACGCGGAGATCGATCGCGCAGCGAACAAACTCGTGATCAACTCGCGCGGCGTGAAGCGCGTGACGATCTTCTTCAACGACTTGCTGCTCGATCTCGACAAGCCGGTCAAGGTCGTCTGCAACGGCGTCGAGCGCGAAGAGAAGATCGCGCGCAACCTGGACGACTTCCTGGGCTTCGCCAAACGCCGCAGTCTGTGCGACGGTGGTCGCGTGTACGTCGCGTCGCGCATCTTCGACCTGCCGCCGCCCAAGGACTGACCCGCTGGGATCGGTCGACGTCACGGTGAGCTTCGTCGGCACGCGCCTCGCGTTGACGGCCGCGCTCGCCGGCGCGGCGACGATGATCGTCGAGCTCGCGGCCGTGCGGCTCGTCGCACCGTACTTCGGCGCGAGTCTGGTCGTCTGGACCAACGTCATCGGCGTCGTCCTCGGTGCGCTCGCGGTCGGTTACGTCCTCGGATCGCGGCTCGCGCGGCGCGATCGGCCGACGGCTGCGCTCGGGTGGGTGCTCGCGCTGGCGGCGATCACGGCAGCGCTCGCGCCAGCGGGCGCGGAGCACGTGTGTCGCACGTTCCTGCCCGACGGACTCGCGCTGCACGAAGCCTCAGGATTGATCGCGTGGGGGAGCCTCGCGGCGACCGCCGTGCTCTTCGGGCCCGTCGCGGTGGGCTTGGGCGCGGCGTCACCGTTGATCGTCGAAGCCTGGCAGCGAGAAAGCGGCGTCTCGGCGGGCGTCGTCGGCGGACGCGCGCTCGGTTTGTCGACGCTCGGCGGCCTCGCCGGCGCGTTCGCGACGCCGCACGTGCTGGTGCCTGGCTTCGGGCTGCACGCGACGTACTGGACGGCGGCGCTCCTGCTGGTGCTCGGTTCGGCGCTCGGAGCGTGCTCGTCGGAGCGACGTTCGAGTCGAAACTCGGGCTTGGGCGCGCGGTCTCTCTTGCTCGCGTTGGCGCTCGGGAGCGGATTCGTCGCGTTCGCCGAGCGCGCGCCTCGCGACGGCCGGGTCGAACTCGCGCGAGCGGAGTCGCCGTATCAACGGGTGCGCGTCGTCGAGGATCGCAGCGGCTCCGAGCCCATGCGCCTCCTGCAAGTCAACGAAGGCCTCGATTCGTTCCAGTCCGTGTGGGTGCCGCGCACCGGCCTCATCGGCGAAGGGTACTACTACGACGCGTTCGCGCTGCCCGCTTGGTGGTCCGCGCCGACCGATCGTTGGAGGCTCGGCGTGCTCGGCCTCGGAGCGGGCACGGCGTTTCGCGTGCTCGAAGGCGCACTGCCGCCGGGCACACGGCTCGAAGCCTTCGGAGTGGAGATCGATCCTGTCGTCGTCGATTTCGGCAAGCGCTGGTTCCAACTCGTCGAGGACGACCGCCATCGAGTGCTCTCCGGACTCGACGCGCGCTGCGCCCTGCGCACGAATCCCGGACCGTTCGACGAGCTCGTGCTCGACGCCTACGCGAACCAAGTCGAAATACCGGCGCATCTCTGCTCGGTAGAGTTCTTCCGCGAGGTCTGGGCGACGCTCGCGCCGCGCGGTTGGTTCGTGATCAACGTCGGCGGCTTCGGTTGCGACGACCCGGTAGTCGTCGCGATCGCCGAGACCGTCGCCGCGACGTTCGATTCGGGCGCGCTCGCCGTGCGGATCCCTGCGTCGCGCAACGTCGTGCTCTTCGCGCGACGAGAGGCCGAACTCGTGCGTCCAAACGCGCCGGCTTGGGGCGAGGAACGCCCGGGGTGGCGGATCGCGGCGCTCGATGGATACGGCTTGCTCTCCAAGACGACGCACCCGACGAACTCGCGCTACTTCGAAGCGCGATCGGACGCGCCGCTCACCGACGACGTGAATCCGATCGATCGCCTGCAACGAGAGTCGTTGGAGCTGGGACGTGAACACGCAGCCGCCCTCGACTGATCGCGCCCGTGTCGAATGGCGCACGCGCGTCTTCGTCGCCGGATTCGCGCTCTGCGGAACCGCGGCACCGCTATGCGCCCAGTCGTTCGCCGACGTACGGACGTCGGTTGCGGCCGGCGACTACCGCGCGGCACGGGAGCTCGCACTTTCGCTCGCCGATCCGCTCGAGCGGGCTCGAGCGCTCGTGTGGGTCGATTACGGCGCGCGAGACTACGACGGCGCCTGGCGCGAGGCGGGTGGGGGACTGGCGTCGGCGCCGAGGGACCCCTGGCTCGCCGAACGACGCGCTGCGGCTGCGCTCGCGGGCCGCAGCGGCGTGAGAGCGGCGGAAGCCGTCGAGGAACTCGCCGCGCTCGTGCGCGAGCTTCCGGCCGACGATCCGACGCGTGCGGACCTCGAAGCGAACGTCGAGACCTACCGCGGCCTCGCCGACGCGCTCGTGCGCACCGCGACAGCCGGCGCGGCGGCGCGTGATCGGGCCCGCTGGACGGCGCTCGGATTGCTCGCGGGCGCCGTCCTCTTGGTGGGCTGGGCACTGCGCGCGCCTCGTCAGCGCATCTCGAGCAGGCCCGAGCCGTCGCGGGAGTAGCTCGAAAGCGTCGACGAGAGCAGCCCAAAGTGCAGGTCCATGGCGATCGAGCTCGTCCAGGGCCGGCTCGACCGATCGGCGAGTTCACCGAGGGCCCACGCCGCGGCGCGACGCACCTCAGCCGGTTCGTTCGCATCGCCGAGCCACTTGACCAACGGGTCGATCGAACGTGCGTCGCCGATCGAGCCGAGCAATCGCGCGGCTTGCGCCTTGGCCGACGGCCCAGCAGCGATCCGCGGCGCGGACGCGATGTCGTCGAGCACCGTGCGGACGCCGACGAGCCGCAATCCGGTCGCCAACGCCGAGTAGAGCTCGGGCTCGCCCTCGGCGGTCGCCAGCGCCTCGGTCAGCGGCCCGCGCGCGCGCGGATCTCCGATGAGTCCGAGCGCGAGCGCCGCGTGAGCGCGAAGCGTCGCATCGCCTTTCGTGACGCGCGCCGTGAGCAACTCGACGGAGTCCGTGTCGCGGAGCAATCCCAACGCGATGCACGCGGCACCGATCTCGTCGATCGGGCGCGCACCCGAGAACCACGTACGCAGCGTTTTCGCCGCGTCGACGCCGAGGTGTCGCCCCTGCGGCACGAGGCCGCGTTCGAGCACACCCAGCGCGACCGCCGCCCAAGCGCGCGCGGAGTTGCGCCCGCCGGAGAGTTCCTTGAGCAGCGCCGTTTCGACTTCCGCGCGCCCGAGCTCGGCTTCGCCACCGGTACCGTCTCGCGCCGCGACGCGAGCGAGCGAGATCGCGGCGAGCCCGCGCTCGAGACGCTCACCCTTCTGGAGCGTGCGCAACAGGGCTGCACGCACGTCGCGATCGAGGGCGTCCTTGTCGGCATCGGCGAGCAGTCCGAGTCCGACGATCGCACTCTCGCGCAACTCGCTCGGCGCTTTGGACGCCTGCGCCAACGGTACGAGCAACGCTTCTCGGATCGCCTGGATGTTCTCGAGCGTCGCCGCTTGGGCGAGGCGCGCGAGCGGAATCACTGCCTGAGCCCGCAGTCGCGGGTGCCGGGACGTGTCCTGGACGAAATCGAGCAGGAAGGAGAGCTCGGTGCCACGGCAGAGGTGCCCGACTTCGCTGCTGCCCTCCGCGGGAGTGTCGGCGCAGTTCTCGAGCGGTACGAGTCCGAGCGCGACCAGACAGCCGAGCTGCAAGTCGTACGGCGCCGTCGGATTCGCGAGCAACGTGTCGATCAACGTGCGGGCGATGCGCTTCTTCGTGCGCAGGTCCGAGCATTGTTCGGCGATCAATCCGAGCGAATACGCCGCGAACGATCGCGCGCGAACGTCGACTCGATCGGAGGAGGCCACGGCGCGACCGGCAGGCGTGTCCTGGACGAGGTCCGACAAGAGCTCGACCGACGCGGGGTCGCGGCGTACGCCGAGCGCGACGATCGCCGCTTCGACGGCGCCTTTGGTCTTGGGTTGACCGAGGAAGTGCTCCGCCGCGAACCGGACGGAGAGTCCGTCCTTCGTCCCGAAGCAAGCTTCGGTGCGCGCGAGCGCGATGAGCTCGGCACGCAGCACGTCGACGCTCGACGAGCTCTGAAGCGCGCTCTGCAACGCGGGGCGCAAGCGGGCGTCGACGTCGGCCGCGCTGCGTCCGACGGACGCACCGCCCTCCGTCGTCGGGTCGAGCGCGACGAGTACGCCCTTCAGTTCGAGGTAGGCGTCGCGGTGGAAACTCCACCACGTCTGCCAACTCGCCAAGTCCTCGTCGCTCGGCGTTTTCGGCGCGCCGAGATCGGGAGTCTCGGTCTCGCCGGGAGTGCGGGGCCGCGCCGGTCCGTTTGGTCCAGGCGTCGCCGGAGCGCCGGGCGCCGGCACGCCTGCCGAACCTGGCCGACCCGGAGTCGGAGCGTTGCCGCCGACACCACCACCACCCGCCGAGGCCCCGCCTCGGCACCCGCCCGGGCCTCAGCCCGGCTGCAGCGGTAGCGGCGAACGAAACGCAAGGAGCAGCGTGACCGCGAGTGAGCCAGCGACGACGAGCTTCATCGAAACCTCCGCATCGGGGTTCGGATCGCGCGCGGAGTGCGAGGCCCTGTTTCCGCGCCGCACGCGATCGTCGGGAATCAGCCTAACCAATCGCGTTCGAACGGCTACCGCACTCGTGTGGAGGAGCTCTCGAAATCCGCGTGCCTCGATCCGCCGAACTTCCGTGGGTGGCGCACGACGACACCCAACACGACACCGGGCGCTCCGACCCGACGGCCGAAGCGCCCGGAAAGCTCCTGGCGGAGCGAAGAATCGCTCAGAGGATGTCGAGGATGCCCGTGCCAGAGTCGGGCGACGTCAACGTCGGCGTGTTCGCGCGGTAGTTGATGTCGATCGAGATCTTGGCGTTCCAGGGCAGCGGCTCCTTGTCGGCCACGATGCCCAGCGCCGCCGCAGCGAACCCGCGCGCGCCGTCCGTCTTCTGCTTGTCTTCGACGAACTTGAGCAGCGGATCGATCGAACGCGCGTCGCCGATGAAGCCGAGCGCAGAGGCAATCGCCGCTTGGGACGATTGCACGTCCGCGCTGGCGAGCATGTCGATCAGCTCGGGCACGATCGACTTCTCACCGAGCAAGCCGAGGCCGATCGCCGCGTTGCGCAGGAGGTCGGGCTTGTACTTCGCCTTGCGAGTGACTTCTTGGATCTGCTTGATCGCATCGGTCGCGTTCATCAGACCCAAGCCGACCGCGCAGTACCCCTGCGCGTCGACGTCGGAGACCTTCGCGAACTTCTCTTGGAGCACGAGCTTCGAGTCGAGGTCCTTCATCAGACCGAGCGCGATCGCGTAGGCACCGATCTCGAGCGGCGTCTTCGAATCGGCAAGCGAGTTCGACACCGCTTTCGCCATGTCGGGCGATTGAGCGGACTTGAGTTTGTTCTCCTCGAGTTCGCGCTCCATCACGCCGATCGAGAGGCCGGCCCAGCTCCGTTCCGCCGGCTTGCCCTTGTTCAGGAGCTCGAGCAGGAACTTGCGCACGTCCTTGACGCCTGCGACCGGATCGCCTTCGCCGGAACCCGGGCGTCCGCCGATCTGGCCCGCGGCCATCAGCGAGAAGTACTGCGTCTGCTGGTCCTTGATGACGTCCATCGCGCCGAGCACCGTCTTGCGGATCTCGACGTCCCACGGATCGTTGTCGCAGTCACCGAGTTGACCGAGCGCGAGCATGCAGGACTGCATCTCTTCCTGCGTGGTCTTCGCGCCCTTGCTCAGATCCGCGGCGAGCAGCTTGACCACTTCACCACGCAGCTTCGACGTGCCGGGAACCGGCGGTTCTGCCGTCAAGAGCCGCGCCATCGCAGTGGGCGCGTGCGCTTGGTTCAGGTGCTCTTGGTTCTCGTCCTTGTAGTACTCGATCAGGAAGCGCAGTTGGTCGTTGCGCGTCTTGATCTCGGTCTGACGACCGCTCTTCATCGCGTCGTCGTTCGGATCGAAGTCGAGCGTGACGAGGCCGAGCGCCGTGATGCACGCGACCGGGATGTCACGGGTGCCCATGCGCTTCGACTTGTCGAGCATGCCGACCAGCGAGGCGACGATCTGTTGTTTGCGCGCGATATCGGTCGAGCGGTAGCCGATCAGGCCCAAGCCGTAGCCCGCGAACGCGCGGGTACGCATCGGCACTTCGTTTTCGAACTGGACGTCCTTGTACTTCGCACGGATGTCCGCGGCCTTGTCCTCGAGCAGGGCGATCAAGAGATCGACGATCTCCGGGCTGTCGTTCGCGAGGATGCCGAGCGCGACCGCTGCGGTCTCGCCGATCTCCGCTTCCCCGCGGTTCGCGAGGAAGGGACGGATCTTGTCGAACATCTCCGACTTGCCGGCTTCGTTCTTCGCGTCACCGATCTTCGCGAGCGCGACCAGCGCGCCCGTGATGATGTGGTTCGAACGCTCGGTTTCGAGCGCCTTGATCATCGCGGGAACGACCTTGGAGCGAATCGTGGTCTCGCTCGGGCGCATGGTCTGCTTCGAATCGGAAGCGCCACCGCCGAAGAAGTCCTCGCTGCCGGTCACGACTTGGCCGGCGCTGATGTGCTCCTTCAGGTTCAGGTACGGCTCCTTGTTGAAACCCCACCAGAAGTGCCACGTGGTGAGGTCCGGTCCAGTGTTCGCCGGCCCCGTCGTCGGGCGCGAGGACGGACCGCCCGGCGTGGACGGTTGGCCCGGAGTGGACGGACCGGGCGAACCGGGACCCGCGGGGCCGGGCGTCGCCGGACCGCCGGGTCCCGGCGTCGCCGGACCACCGCCACCACCGCCGCCCGGGCCCGGCGGAACCGTGTCACCAGGACCACGGTAGGTGCCACCGTGTCCGTAAGAGAAGTCCTGCAGCGTCAAGCTGGCCAGCGCGACGAGCGCGCCCGCGGTCAAGATTTTTTTCATGGGAGCGAAAGTGGGGGTTCGACCGAGCAGGCCCAAAGGATGGTCTTCCGCGTCGGAGAGCGCAAGGGTCGTGCCAGCAAGCCGCGCGTGAGCAGCGCTCGCAACGGATGGCGCTGAAACCGCTCGGACTGGCCCGCCGCCGCCATTGTCGGTCCGGCAGCACGCGGGCACCTCCCGGGCGGCGCTTGGAGATCGACGGGGCCCCGCGTTTCGCGCGCGTAGCAATCGAGTCGTGCCGGCCACGGCGCGTCACAGGATGTCGAGCACGCCGCTCGCGTTTTCCGGCGTCATCAACGACGGCGTCCCGGCCGTGTAGTTGAGGTCGCGCGCGAGACTCATCCGCCACGGCAACGGCCGTCGGTCCCCGACCATCCCGAGCGCGACGGTCGCAAACGCGCGGGCGCCGTCGGTCACGTCCGCGCGAGCGGCCAACTCGACGAGCGGTTCGATCGAACGCACGTCGCCGATACGCCCGAGCGCCGCAGCGACGGCTCCTTGCGAGGCCTGGGTCGTCGAACGCGACAAGAGGTCGACGAGCGAGGGCACGAGGCGGACGTCGCCCAGCAAGCCGAGGCCGGTCGCCGCGGAGATCAGGAGCGACGGTTGGTAACGCGAGCGGGAGAGCAGTTCGCGAATCGCATCGATCGCCGTCGCGTCTCCGACCAGTCCGAGCGCCAACGCGAGATCACCTTGCGTCTCGGGATTGCGCTCGTCCGCGAATGCGTCGCGCAGCACCTCCGCGGCGACGGGATCGCCGATCAAGCCGAGCGCGAGAGTGCACGCGCCACGATCTTCGCTCGTGCGCGCCCGTTTGCGAGCCGCGAGCAGCGCCTTCACCGTCCGTTCCGGCACGCTGGCACCGTCGCGCCGCAGTCTGTGCTCGAGGACGCCGAGCGAAAGCGCCGCCCAACTCGACGCACCGGCCTTGTCGGCTTCGAGACCTTGGATCAGCCGCGACCGAACTTCGTCCGCGGCATTTGCCGCCGCGACGACGCGGGCTTCTTTGCCGGCCTGGTCGACTTCGTCGCCTTCGTCGTCTGCTTCGGCGGCGCCGGCGTCGTGGTCAGCGGCAGCGTGCGACCCGGCGTGCGCCAACGCGATGCACGCGAAACGCCGCACGAACTGATCGCGCGCTTCGAGCGCGCCGAGCAACGCCGCGCGAGCCTCCACGTCCAACTCATCGGGTGCCGCCGTCGCGAGCCGCCCGAGCGCCTGCACGGCGCTGCGCTGCAGCAAGCCCGACGCGCGCGCGTTGGGCGAGAGATCGGCGATGAGTCGGCGCATGATCCGCTCGCGCCACGGGCCGCTCGCACGACGCTCGAGCAAGCGCGCGAGCGCGATCGGCACGTGGGCACGCACCAAGTCCTGCACGCGCTCGTCCACGTACACGGCGAAGAGTTTCGCGAGCTGTTCCTCGACGGAGCGCGACGGGATGTCGGAACGCGCGCCGGAGGCTTCCCCCGTGGAGTTCGCGGCGCGCGAGGCGCGCGAGTCCAAGGCCACGAGGCCGAGCGCGGTGAGTGCCGCGACCGCGGTATCGGCCGACGCTTCCGAGAGCCCTCGATCGAGTTCGTGTTCGAGCGTCGCGACGATGCTGCGCCGCAAGTAGGGATCGGCGCAACCTTCCCCGAGCAAGCCGAGTCCGAAGAGACCGAAACAACGACTGCGGTCCGAGATGGGTTTGGCGAATTCGAGACCGTGGAGACTCGCGAGTCCGGCACGGTCGTCGCTCACGAAGCGCGAGAGCAAGTCCACGTTGCGCGGCGAGTTCGCGCCGAGGATGCCGAACGCGAGCGCGGCCGTCTCCGCGATCTCCTGGTTCGGATGTCGCAACAGCGGACTCAGCGCCGCGGCATGCGGCGTCGAGCCGTCGGTCGTCGAGCGTTCACCGACGCGCGCGAGCGCGATCAACGCTGCAGTCGTCACGTCGGTTCCACCGTCGCGCCGCAAGGACACCAGCAAGGCCGGCACGATGCGCTCGAGAACATCGCTCGTCGCCGCTCGTTGATGATCGATCGCCGCGCTTTCGGCATCCCCGAAGAACCCCTCGCTTCCGGTGACCGGCGCCTTGCGCCCCAAACGAGCCTTCAACTCGAGGAACTCGTCCTGGTTGAACCGCCACCAGACACGCCAACTCGCGAGGTCGCCGTCCCACTCGCCGGTCGTCGGTGCGACGGCGGGTTTCGGCGTGCTCGGGCCGGGCGTCCAGGGACCGGCCGGAGTGGTGGGGGACGGAGTCTTCGGACCGCTCGGCTTCGAGGGCGGCGTCGCGGGACCGTTGGGCGGACCGGGAGTCGGCGGTGCCTGCCTTGGCGGTGCGGGAGGCGCCGGGGGAACCGGCGGGAAGACCCCACCGTGAGCGCCCGCGGGAGCGCACCACAGGCCGATCGCGACGAGCGTGAACCCTCTCAGCAACCAGCGGCGCACGCGGGTGAGTCTAACCTCGTCGCGGAAAGCTGCCGCGGGCACGCGGGTCCCCGGCGGAAACCGCCGCGAGCACCACGAACGCCCCGCACGCGCCGCAGATCCAGCGTCCTTCATGGAACGAGCTCCCCCCGCCTGCCTCACGGGGCGGCTCGTATAGCGCGGCGCATGGCCGCGACTACCGAAGAGAACCGGGACGCGACTCGGCGCGCGCGGATGCGCGTCGGATACGCCGCGGGATCCGACTCAATCGCCGCAGGCCAGCGCGCGCAGGTACTCGCGGTTCAACCGCGCGATGTTGGCGACCGAAATGCCCTTCGGACAGGCGGCTTCGCACTCCGACTCGTTGGTGCAGTTGCCGAAACCTTCCTTGTCCATCTGCTCGACCATCGCGAGCACGCGCCGGCTGCGCTCGGCTTGGCCCTGAGGCAGCAAGGCGAGGTGTGAGACCTTCGCGGACACGAACAGCATCGCCGAAGCGTTCTTGCACGAAGCGACGCAGGCGCCGCAGCCGATGCAGGCCGCCGCGTCCATCGCGGATTCCGCGACGTCTCCGGCGATCGGCAACGCGTTGGCGTCCGGGGCGGAGCCGGCTCGCGCCGTGATGAAGCCACCCGCCGCGATGATGCGATCGAACGCGCCGCGGTCGACGACGAGATCCTTGACGACCGGGAACGCGTTCGCGCGGAACGGCTCGATGTAGATCGTCTGGCCGTCCTCGAAACGCCGCATGTGGATCTGACACGTCGTCGTCTCGCGTTCGAAGCCGTGCGGCTGACCGTTGATGGTCAGCGAGCACGCGCCGCAGATGCCCTCGCGGCAGTCGTGGTCGAACGCGATGGGCTCTTCGCCGTTCGCGATCAAGCGCTCGTTCAGCACGTCGAGCATCTCGAGGAACGACATGTCGGGCGACACGTCGTCGAGCTTGTAGGTGACGAACTTGCCCTCGCTCGTCGCCGCACGCTGACGCCAGACGTGCAACGTGAGCGCGAGGTGCTTCTTCTCGTGCGTGGGCGCCGCCGCGTGCGACGCGTGCGTGTCGTGACTCGAGCTCATTTGTAGCTTCTCTCGGCGAGTTTCACGTTCTCGAACACCAGCGGTTCCTTGTGCATCGACCACCCGACCTTGCCCGACGGGGACTCTGGGGCGTATTCCCAAGCACCGGCGTAGCAGAAGTTCGCGTCGTCGCGTTTCGCTTCGCCATCGGGTGTCTGGTACTCCTCGCGGAAGTGTCCACCGCACGATTCATTGCGGTGCAGCGCGTCCATGCACATCAGCTCCGCGAGCTCGAAGAAGTCCGCCACGCGACCGGCGTGTTCGAGCACGTTGTTGAGCTCCGCCGCGTCGCCCGGGATCTTCACGTCCTGCCAATAGGCATCGCGCAGCTCGCGGATCTTGACCAACGCTTCACGGAGTCCGTCGGCATTGCGCGCCATGCCGCACTTGTCCCACATCAGGAGCCCGAGCTCGCGGTGGAAGCTGTCCGGGCTGCGCTTGCCCTTGGCGTTCTTCAGCCGCTCGATGCGCTCGCGCACGCCTTGTTCGACGCGCTTGAACTCGTCGTGCGACGTCGAAATCTTGCCGAGCTTCCGGCCCGCGAGGTGCGCCGCGATCGTGTAGGGGATCACGAAGTACCCGTCGGCGAGCCCCTGCATCAGAGCGCTGGCGCCGAGTCGGTTCGCGCCGTGGTCGGAGAAGTTCGCTTCGCCGAGAACGAAGAGCCCCGGCACGGTGCTCTCCAGGTTGTAGTCGACCCAGAGACCGCCCATCGTGTAGTGGACGGCGGGGTAGATGCGCATCGGCACGCGATAGGGATCCTCGCCGGTGATGCGCTCGTACATCTGGAAGAGATTGCCGTAGCGCGAGCGGATCTCGTCGACGCCGTCGCGCTCGATCGCCGCGCGGAAGTCGAGGAACACCGACATCTTCGAGGCGCCCACGCCGCGACCCTCGTCGCAGACCTGTTTCGCCGCACGCGACGAGATGTCGCGGGGTGAGAGGTTGCCGAAGCTCGGGTACTTGCGCTCGAGGTAGTAATCGCGTTCGTCCTCGGGGATCTGCTCCGGGGAGCGCGTGTCGCCCTTGGCCTTCGGCACCCACACGCGGCCGTCGTTGCGCAGGCTCTCCGACATCAGCGTCAGCTTCGATTGATGCGAGCCGCTGACCGGGATGCACGTCGGGTGGATCTGCGTGTAGCACGCGTTCGCGAAGAGCGCGCCGCGTTTGTGCGCGCGCCACGCCGCCGTGACGTTGCAGGCCTTCGCGTTCGTGGAGAGATAGAAGACGTTGCCATAGCCGCCGGTGCAGAGCAGCACGGCGTCGCCCGCGTACGACTTGATCTCGCCGGTCGTCAGGTCGCGACAGACGATGCCGCGCGCGACGCCGTCGATCACGACGAGGTCGAGCATCTCGTGGCGCGGATACAGCTTGACTTGGCCCTCGCCGACCTGACGCATCAGGCCGCTGTAGGCGCCGAGAAGGAGTTGCTGGCCCGTCTGGCCGCGCGCGTAGAACGTGCGCGAAACCTGCGCTCCGCCGAACGAGCGGTTGGCGAGCAAGCCGCCGTACTCGCGCGCGAACGGCACGCCGAGCGCGACGCACTGGTCGATGATGTTCACCGACACTTCGGCGAGGCGATGCACGTTCGACTCGCGCGCGCGGAAGTCGCCGCCCTTGATCGTGTCGTAGAACAGACGGTGCACCGAGTCGCCGTCGTTCTGGTAGTTCTTCGCCGCGTTGATGCCGCCCTGCGCCGCGATCGAGTGCGCGCGCCGCGGGCTGTCCTGAATGCAGAACGCGCTGACCGAGTAGCCGAGTTCGGCGAGCGACGAAGCCGCGGACGCACCGGCGAGCCCCGTGCCGACCACGAGCACGTGGAACTTGCGGCGGTTGGCGGGGTTGACGAGCTTGAGCTCGAAACGATGCTTCGACCAACGCTCGGCGAGCGGGCCGCTCGGGCACTTCGACGCGAGCTTCGAACTGGCTTCGACCGTGGTGGGGGAGCTCATCGGATCGCCTCCGTCGTGACGTCGGACGCGGCGTGGATCGGACGCGCCGGCTCGAGCGACGCTTGGTGCGACGCCTTCTTCGCGCCGCTGAAGAAGACGAGCGGGAACATCGCGAAGCCGACGCCGAGCACGATCGCGATCGCCTTGCCGAGCCGCGCGAGCGGCGTGTCCCAGCCCTTGCCGCTCAGGCCGAGCGTCTGGAAGGCGCTGCGGAACGCGTGCGAAAGGTGCACGCCGAGCGCCGCGACGCCGACGACGTAGATCAACGCGCCGGCGGGCTCGGAAAGTCGCCTCACGACCATCGCGGCGAGTCCGTCCGGTGCCATCTCGCGCAGCCGGAAGTCGAGCAGGTGGATCACGAGGAAGATCAGCACGATCACTCCGGTGACCACCATCGTCGCCGACGCGAAACTGCGGGCGCCGCGATCGCGCTCGAGAGCGTAACGCTGCGCGCGGGCCGCGCGGTTCTCGAACGTGACGCGCAGACCGAGCGCGAGGTGCGCCAGGAACAGCGCGCCGAGTCCGAATTCGGCGACGTACAGCAGCGGACCGAACGACTTCAGCTTCGCCGCATACGCGTCGAAGCTCTTGCCGCCGTCGTCTGCGAAGAGCTGCAGGTTGCCGACGAGGTGCAGGACCAGGAAACCGATCAGCAACAGCCCCGTGACGGACATCAGGGCCTTCTTGCCGATCGAGGAAGACCAAAGGCTCGCGATGCGTCGGACCATTCGGGTATCCAAGAACAGGGCTCGAAGCGGCGCAACGTAGCCGCGCGGTCGTTCCGGGGCAACCGCCCGCGTCGAAACGCGACTCGGACCGCGCAAGCGACCGAGCGCTCGTCGGAGGACGATTCGCGAGTCGGTCCGCGTCGGCCGCAGCGGAGCTCGTCGCTGCGCGCGGCGGCCTCCGGCGACACCGCGTTGCTAGAGTCCGGGCGATGAACGACGTGCTCAGGTTGTGGTGCGTGGCCGCCGCGAACGAGGACCCGAACACCCGAGCCGACCGCGAGTTCCTCGAGCTCGTCCAGAGCCTCGCCGCCCGCGCGGAACTCGTCGCGCGGTTCGCGGACTCGCCCGAGTTCGTACGCAGCTTCGCGTTGGATTCGAGCCCCGGCGCCTGGGCGGCGACACCTCGAGATGGGCTCGACGCTCTGCATGCGCGTGGTTCGAGCGACTCGAGCCGGCGCGAAGTGCTCTGGCTCGCTTCACCTCTACGCATCGCGGAGTTCGTCGCCTCGACGCTCGCGCTTGCCGAACACGACAGCGCGCGGCTCGAGCCTCGACCGTACACGTTGACGGTGATCGATCACACGGCCGCACGGGGACCGCAGCGCCGTCCGTCGCTCGTCGGCTTCGAGCTCGATTGGCTGCCGCTCGAACTGTCTGGCAGCGGCGGCTTCCCGGGCGCGACGCCGAGGAAGTGACGTCAGTCGGCGGACGGCGCGGCACGCGCCGGATACCGTCGCTTCGCGACCGTTCGCGCGACGAGCAGCGTCCACGTGCCGTCGCTGACGCGCTGGCCGGTTTGGTCGTACACCCGGGCGGCGAATCGGATCCAACCGCGTTTTGGTCCGGCTTCGGCTTCCTTTTCGACGACGGTCAACTCGAGGTGCACGCTCGTGCCGGGACGGACCGGAGCTTCGAAGCGCAACACGAGTTCGACGAACGCGACCACCGTTCCGTCGAAGACGCCCGTTTGATACGCGAGACCGCTCACTACCGACTGCACCAACATCCCGTGAGCGATCGTGCCGCGAAACGCGCTCGTGCTGGCGAACGACTCGTCGACGTGAGCCGGGTTGAAGTCGCCCGACAATCCGGCGAACGCGACCACGTCCGCGGTCGTGATCGTTCGGGCGCCCGAGCGGATCACTTCGCCGACCTGGAAGGAGTCGAACACACGACCACGAAACGCGGGACCGAGCGGAACCGGGGGCTGGACGTCGTCGGACATGCGGGCGCAGAAGCTAGCCGTTCAGAACGTAGCGGTGTGGATCCGCGCGACCAAGGCGACGCTCGCCTCAGCGGCGCGCCTCCGGCGGCGCGCCTCCGGCGGCGCGCCACGCGCCGGACGATCGATCGCGCCGGCGACCCCAGCAAGCCCGGCGCGCCTGGTTCAACGTGCGCGACCGGTCACGACCCAAGAGGACGTGCCGCGCACGACGAACCGCCGCAGCGCGGTGCACAGCCGCCAATAATGCTACATCACGTATATTATCAGACGTTATCAGCGCCGGCCCAAACTGCGGGCGCCGGCAACCGGCCCGAAGCTCCGGGCATCCACGTCCGTCCCGCGCGCGACGGCCCGCGCCTCAAGGCCGGGCCTGCATTCTCCGACACGTCCGCCATGCGCGTCCCGTCGTTCCCGTCCGTCGTCCGCACTCTGCTCGTCCTGTTCCTCGCGTGCTCCGGCGGCGCTTGCGCCACGACCGCGACGCCGCCCGCGGACTCTCCTCGCGCCGAGGAGCTCGCCGACCTGCCGATCGCCAGGGCGCCATTCGAACACGTCGAGGCGAATTGGAAACAACGCCTCGACCAGGTCTACGCGTACGTCGAACTGCGAGGCAGTTACACCCAGATCGGCCCGACGCTCGAAACGGCCGATCGCGCGCTGCGCGAACAAGGGCTCGAGCCGAGCGGTCCGCCGTTCGCGCTCTTCTACGACGATCCGGCGGAGGTCGCGACCGAAGAGCTTCGCGCTCGGGCGTGTTTCCCGATCGCCCGGTTGGTCTCCGTCGAGCCGCCGCTCGCGACCGACATCTTGCCCGCGACGACGGTGGTCTACGCGTTCGTCGGCGGTCCGTATCCCGAAGTGCCGCGCGCGTATCCCGGCGTCTTCGCGTTCCTCGAGAAGATGCGCTGGCGCGAGGCCGGACCGATCCGCGAGATCTACTGGATCCACCCGGGCGCGGTCAGCGACTGGAGCGAGCTCGTCACCGAAGTGCAGATCCCGGCGGCTTCGGGCAGTTAGACCGCGGTTCGCGCACGACCGCTTACGGCATCGGGCGACGTCGTGGCCGTTCGCGCGGCGAGCACCGCGACCGCGTTGGGCCGACGGGCGTCAGTCGCGCTCCAGCACCGCGGCGCATTCGCGCGGGAAGCAGCGCAGCACTCGCACGCCGCCGTCGCGCTCGAGGAGCGCGCGCACGCGGTCGCCGGACTGCAGGTGCGTCGCGAGTTCCGGTCGAGGCGCGGCGTTCCGAAGCAGGCCCGCGCGCGTCGTCAACTCGACGATGCCCGTGTCGCTGATCGACTTGACTTCGCAAAGTTCTCCGCGATCCACGACACCGGGTTCGACGAAACGATTGGCCGTCGCGATCCGCGGCAAGGACTCTTCGAGCGCGCCGAGCCGCACCCGGAAGTCCTCGTCCACGTCGAGACCTTGGCGTTCCGCCGCCCAGTCGCAGAACGCGCGCAGCGCGACGAGCGCTTGCCGCGCGGCAGCCGCGTCCACGAGTTCGCCGCGTTCCGGCAGCCAAACGGTGGCATACGTCAGCAGCTCGCGCGGCCCAAGATTCTCGAACACGCCGATCGATTGGCCGAACGCCGCCAAGTGCCGGATCGACTCGAACGCGCGCGCCACCTCCGCGCCGTGTTCTCGTTCCGTCTCCCAGAGGAACTCTTCGACGACGGCGCCGACGACGCCAGGGAAGTCGGGTGCGACGTCTTCCGGGTCCTCGTCGTCGGCGTCGAGACCGAGATCGCGTTCGAGCTCGGCGAACAGCCGCTCGAGATCCCGACCTTCGGCGCGACCACGATCGAACGCGGCGAGCGCCGCCTTGACGTCGCGCTCCTCGGCTTCGGTCGGCACGGGTTGGCCGGGGGCCGACTCGCGCTCGGAGAGTTCGAGCCACGCCGCGAGCAAGAGTCGCCTCGCAGCTTCGAGATCGACGTCGGTCTCGAACGCGAGCCGGTCGAGCACAGCACCGAGCGCGTCGTGCGCACCGAACGT
Organism: Planctomycetota bacterium; assembly: GCA_023150475.1. Lineage (GTDB taxonomy): Bacteria > Planctomycetota > UBA1135 > UBA1135 > JACRIN01. The sequence continues at coordinate 77,925 of JAKLKU010000006.1, read as the reverse complement.
CCAACGGTTCTCGTCCGGCGGCATCGTCGCGAGTTCCGCGAAGACGCCGTCGATCGCTTCGCGCGGGACCCCGGAGGCAGCGAGCCACACGCGCGCCGTTTCGACGGCGCTCGCGCCCGTCGGCGTGACGCTCTTCGGCCAGAACATCCGCTCGAGATCCAACTGCGAGAGCCGAGGCACCCCGCGTCGTCGCGCTCGCGCCGCTTCGAGGTCACGTTCGAGCGCGCGCTGCAGCTTCGGTTCGCGGAACACGGCCGCAGCGCGGGAGATTCGATTGGCGGTCGGCCCGAACACGAACAAGCGTCCGATCAGCACGTCGCCGGGTTCGAGAGCCGCGGAGCCTTCGCGTTCGATCAGCGGGTGCTCACCGCCGCTCGAGAGATCGCGCAACCAGACACCTTCGCCTGCGACCACCGACGTGACCGTGAACACGCCGCAGAACGAGTTCGCGAGCGCGCCGAGGGCATCGGCGTCGAGCTGACCGCGGCTGACGAGGTCCTGCGCGAGCTCGCGGATCGGCGGCGTCTGCCACGCATCCGTCGGTCGTTCGAGCAGGAACCACTCGCGAAACCGTCGCTCCGCCAGTTCGTCGCGCGTCGAGTCGTCGCCGAAGAACTCGCGGCGCGCCTTGGTCCGTTCGCGCTCGCTCGAGGGGTCCTCGAGGAGTCGCGCCTCGAGCTCGCCGAGCGCGCGTTCGATCTCTTCGTCGGTGATCATGTCGCCGAACATCTTAGTGCGCGTCGCGGAAGAGCGATCCGGTCGTGAGCGTCCCGGCGGGCCGAGCGTGCGCCCGGCGTTCGGCGCCGAGGCGGTCCGCTTGACAGGCCCGCACGCCCGGTTACCGTGTCGCCCGCTCTAAGACAATTCGCGCGAACGCGAACCGGGGAAGCAGGTGTGAATCCTGCACGGTCCCGCCACTGTGAATCGCTTCGCGTCGTGCCGCGTGCGCGTCGTTCCTCTCACGGGATGGACTCCTGACGTCCTTCACGGAGATGCCCTCCGAAGGCCCCAGCCTGAGGTGCCACCTTCGGAGGACTTCGCGCGCAGGTCACGGGGCCCCGCCCTGGAAGACCGGCTCGACGAACGGCGAGAGTCAGGAGACCCGACGCGTTCCGTCCGACCCGCCGTAGCTCGAGGAAGCCGCCGTGCGAGTTTCGCCGCGCGTGCGGCGACGCCGCTGGCTTGTTCGATCTCTGGCACCCCCGCCGTTCGAACCCGCGGCATCTGGGCCAAGACGTCGCCCATCTTTGCAGCGAGTTCCCGGCGGATCCCCCCGCGTCACCTGCTCGAGCTCTGCACACGGAGCTCACGCAGGCCGCTTTCGACGAAGGATCGAAAGGAATCGGCCATGACTGCATCTTCGTGCTTCGCGTTCGGCGCCCGCATGCTGCTCGCGAGCAGCGCGTTCCTCGGTATTGCCTCGCTTGCCGCCGCGGACTCCTCGGCACCGGGCTACGCGCTCGGCGCGCCGCTCGCCAAACCGGCGTTCGGCGCCGCGCATTGTTTCCTCGCGAACGGCGACCAAGTCACCTTCGACGGGCTCTCCGTCGAACGCTGGACGTCGACGGGCAGTTTCGTCGCGACGCTCGCGACGTTGCCCGCGCAGACGTGGTCGAACTTCGTCGCGCCGACGGCCGACGGGTCGACGGTGTACTTCTCCGAGAGCTCGAACCACGGCGTCTACCGCGCGTCGACCGACGGCTCCGGCTGGGCGGCACTCGGCACCGTGCTGCTCGCGTACGACGGCGAAGTCGGACCCGACGGTCAGCTCTACTTGAGCGCGCAACCTTTCGGCTCCGGCCCGGCGACGCACGTCGTGCGTTTCCAGACCAGCGCGCCGTTCACGTGGACGTCGATCGGCTCCGTGCCGGGCGCCTCCGGACCGCTGACGTTCGACGCGACCGGACGTCTGTACTATGCGACGCAAGACACGGTCTATCCGGCGGCTCCGGGCTCGACCGACGTGCTCCGTTGGTCGGCCACGCAAGTCGCCGCCGGCGGACTCGACCTCTCCAACGCCACGCTCTTCGGTGCGGACTTCGACGGTGGTTCCGCGCTCGACTTCGACGACAAGAGCGGCGAGCTCCTGATCGCCGAGACCAACGACGGCGTCCCGCTCTACCGCGTCGCGACGGTCAAAGCGACCAAAGCGGCCTCGCCCACCGTCGTGTCCGCCGGTCAGTGGATCTCGTCGGTCCAACTCGTCGAACAAGGCGGCGCCGCGACGTTCGATCCGTATCAACCGAACGACGGCACGGCACTCGTGTACTCGACGACCGACTGGTGGAGCTTCGACGAGTTGCGGCGCGTCGTGCCGGCGCGGCCGGTGCTGACCGCTTCGGGCGCGGGCACGAGCGGTCAAGGCCCCGTGACGATGACCGTCACCGGCGGCGTGCCGAACGGCACGCTGTTCCTCTTCTTCTGCCCGGTCTCGGCCTACTCGCCGATCGAGTCCGTCTACAACCTGCCCGCGTTCCTCTTCTTCACCGGGCTCACGCCGAACCAAGTGCGACGCGTGCCGTTCCTGCTGCCGACGGACGCGAACGGCACCGGGAGCTTCACGTTCTGGAACCCCGGCGACCTCCAAGGTCAGTACGCGTTCCAAGCGCTCGTCGGCGGCGCGACCGGCGCGTTCGTCGGCGCGTCGACCGCTGCGCTGTTCTGAGCGCGGGCGATCGTTCGACTCCCCCACTGCGCGCCGGGCTCGACGACTCGAGTCCAAGGGTCCGGCGCGTGGTGCTCGGTCGGTCGCGTGGGCCGCGCCACCCACGCGAGCCAATTCGCGGGCAACTTCCATTCGCTCGTTCCGTCGCCGCGGACGAACGCTCCACCCAGCGCGGCACAGCGCGCCGCGAGAGCAGCGTCGAGACCCGCGTCGAAGCGCACGCTCGCGTGCGCGGACTCGACGACGACTTCCATCCGTGTCGCCGCGCCGCGCGGCCGCGCCCACGCGGCGCTCACCGCGGCGAGCGCGAGCGCGAACGCGAACCTCGGTGCGACCCGAGTCGGTGCGGCGAGCCGCAGTTCGCCCACGCCGAGGAACACGAGTTCGCGTCCCGAGCGCCGCGCTGCGTCGCTGGCCCACGCGAGCACGTCGCCGAGTCCGTCGCGTTCGATGCGCTCGACCAACGTGTCGGCGTCGAAGCCCGCCGCACACACGCCGAAGAGCCAGCCGAGTCGCTGCACTTCGGCCGCGATTTCGGAGAGCGCGCCGCTGCCCACGTCGAGGACCGGCTCGGCACACGCGCTCGTGTTCGTGGTGCTGCGCGCATCGACGACCGCGGCCACGCTCGCCGCGAGTTCGGGCCCCGGATCGGACACGCGCCCGTGAAGCGCGGCCACGCGCTCGGTCACGCGCTGCACGCGCTCGAGCAGCACGGCGAGGAGCTCGCTCGAGGCCGCGTCGAGCCCGGCCGGGTGATCAGGCCGACCGGACGGCGCGTTCGCGCTCGTCATGACGCGCGCCCGCGCGGCGCGCACGCGACGTTCGTTGCCGACCGGCGGGCACCGAGGAGCCGTTCGCGCGGCACTTCGAGCGGCGCTCGCCGCTGCGCTCGAAGTCGCGGTCGGTGCCGCGCGCGCCGTGTGGAGTCGGTTGGTGCCGAGGCGGGGACTTGAACCCCGACTCCCTTGCGGGAAATGGATTTTGAATCCATCGCGTCTGCCATTTCGCCACCCCGGCAGGAAGGTGCGAGATGATGCCGTCGACCCGCGCGTCTGTCCACCACTCCGTGCGCGCGCTCGGGCAGCATCAGGTGGTGAGCGCGCACTCGAGCCCGCGTCCGACGCCGGTGCACCTCGCCACGTGGCGCAGCGCGGCGAGGATGCCTGGCGCGAACGCGTCGGGGCCCTGCATGTCGTGGCGCAGCGTCAACGTCTCGCCACCGCTCGACAGCACGACTTCCTGATGCGCGTAGGCGCTCGGCAGCCGCAACGAGTGGATGGTGGTGCCACCGACGACTTCGCCGCGAGCCGGCACGGCGGCCGCCGCGCGGGACGACGCGTCGACGCCGCGCGCGAGCGCGATGCGCCTCGCCGTCTCGAGCGCGGTCCCGCTCGGCGCGTCGGCCTTGCGCGGATGATGCGTCTCGAGGATCTCGGCGACAGGGAAGTGTTTCGCGGCGTCCGCGGCGAAGCGCTGGAGCAGCACCGAGCCGAGACTGAAGTTCGGCACGACGAGTCCACCGAGCGAGCGTTCCTTGGCGAGCCGGTCGAGCGCCGCGTTTTCTTCCGCCGTGACGCCGCTCGTCGCGACGAGTGGCCGCAACCCGAGTTCGAGCACGATCGTCGCGTGCCGCGCGCCGAGTCCCGCACGTGTCGCTTCGAACACCACCGACGCACCGCTCTTCGGCAACGCCGCGCGCCAATCGTCCGCGCGTCCGAACGCGGCGACCAACGTGAACTCGTCCGAAACGCGCAGCAGCTCGCACGCGAAGCGTCCGAGTCGGCCGTTCGCGCCGATCACGGCGACCGGGAGCCGCGCGCTCATCCGCGACGACCTCGGCGCACGAGCGCTTCGGAGGTGATCGCGAGGCAGAGCGAGCGATAGTCGATGCCTGCGACGGCCGCTTCCTGCGGCAGGAGCGAACGCGGCGTCAGTCCGGGCAGCGTGTTGACCTCGAGCAACACCGGTTCGTGAGCCACGGACGACGCGTCGCCTGCTCGCACGCTCGAGCCGGGCACGATGAAGTCGGTGCGCGAGTAGCCCGCGCAGCGCGCGGCGCGGTGCGCGGCGAGCGCCGCAGCCTGCACACGTTCGATCGCCGTCGGAGCGAGCGAGCGCGGCGGACAGACTTCCTCCGCGCCTTGCGCCGAGTACTTCTCGGCGTAGTCGAAGAAGCTCGCCGCGCGCGGGCAGATCTCGATCGGCGAGAAGACCCGTTCCGCACCTTCCGAGTCCGCCAACACGCCGCACGACACTTCGACGCCTGCGATGCGTGCTTCGACGAGCGCGTCGTCGCCGGTCGCGAACACGGCGTCGAGCGCGCGGGCCCATTCGGCTCGTGTCGCGGCCGGACCGAGTGCCGTCGTCGCCACCGACGAACCACCGCAGCGCGGCTTGACGAACCAGCCGAACGGAGCGTCGAGCGCGAGCACGCCGGCGAGCGCACCGTCGGCCGAGTTGCGCCACTCCTCGGCCGACACGCACGCGCCGGGCGCGACGCGCAGGCCCTTCTGGAGCGCGACGCCACGCAGCGCGAGTTTGTCCATGCACAACGCCGACGCTTGCGGACCGGAACCCGTGTACGCGACTCGCGAGAGTTCGAGCCAAGCCTGGAGCGTGCCGTCCTCGCCTTCGCCGCCGTGCAGTCCGAGGAACACGACGTCGAGCGGCGCGAGCTCGCGCAACGCTTCGTGCGGAGCGAGCGGACGCCCAGAGACGATCCACGCACCGGCGGTGTCGACTTCGACTGCGGTGACCCGTCTGGGCCCACGACCGTCATCGGCACTCGACAAGGCCGCCACCACGTCGCGGCCCGTGATCAACGACACGTCGCGTTCGCTCGAACGACCGCCGTAGAGCACGGCGACGTGTGCCGCTTCGAGCGCCGATCCGACCGGGGACGAAAGAGTCGACGCCATCGTGCGCCTCAGTGGTAGACGTGACCTTGCGGCGCGATCTTCGGTCGCGGTTCACGCGCGCGCAGGAACGCTTCGCGATGGTCGGCGAACGCCGGGTCGATCTCGACCGGGTGATATCCTTCGGGCGTCGGCGGCGGCAGCGCGAGGCCGCGTGCGCGCACCCACTCGGCGTGCAGTCGGCACAGGTCCGCCCGACACGTCGCCGGCGAATCTTCGCCGCTCGCGTTCTTGACCGGGCTGAATTCTTGCTCGCGAGCGACTTCGAGCGTCACCGACGATCGCGCGAGCGGCAAAGCGTCGAACACGAACGTCTCGAACTTCGCGCCTTGCTTCTGCGTCGTCGCGCCGCGCTCCCAGACGCTCATCGCCTTGCGCGCGACGTGCCACGGCAACTTCAAGCCACCGGTCGTCAGGCTCTCGACGAAACCGAGGTCGAGCACGTGCATCGCGATGTTGCCGGCGCCGTAGAGCAGCTCCCCGCTCGGATCCTTGGCGTCGCGGAGCTCGGCGGGCAGGTCGGAGTACTCGATGCACGTCGGTTTGCCGTCGACGAGACCGATCACGCCGACTTTCTCCGCGGCGTTGCGCTTCGCGACGACCTTGCTCGACATGCCCGCGCCGGCGAGCACGTGCAGGCCGAGGAACAGCTCGTCCGCCGGAGGAGCGAGCGGATTGTCGACTTGGAAGTACGAGAGTTGCTCGACGCCGCGCCGTCGAGCGTCCGCGAGCGCGCCCGAGCGCGCCAACGCGAGCAGCGTGCCTCCGTGTCCGTTCGGCGCGAGGAACAGCCGACCGGGGCCCGAGAGCAGGATGCGCCCCTCGAAGTCGAGCGCGGGCACCATCTCCTGGCTGAAGAAGAACACGTCGCCGCGGTCGAGGCCGAACCAATCGTTCTCGGCAAAGAACGCGCGTGTCGGTGCGTCGTTCGCCGCCGAGGTCATCACGTACCACGGCATCGCGCGGCCGTAACGATTGCGCGCGGCGAGCAGCCGCCGCGCGTGCCATTCGAACAACGAGCGATCGGTGACCGGACCGATGCGATACGCGCCTTTCGGGCCGTCGTAGCCCAAGCGCGACGCTTGGCCGCCGGCGACGAGCACGTAGCCGACTCTGCCCTGACGCAGCAGTTCTTCGCCGGCGCCGCGAGCGCGACGCGCTCGCTCTTCCGCGCGGTCGTCGCGGCGCAGCGCGAACACGTCGGGCGGACGGATCTCGCCGCCGGACGAAGGCTCCTTCGCCGCGAGCAGGCGCGCGAAGTGCGCGACGAGCTCGAAATCGACGGACTCGACTTCATCCAGGAAGCGCTCGCGCGCGACGGGGTCCAAGTCGGCATACGACTCGAAGAGATGACCCTGGCCGGCGGCCTGGGCCTTGGAGCGCAACGTTCGTTCTCGGGCGGTCATGGTTCAGGGAGAGACGTCGACCAGGATCTTGAGCGTACCGCGGTGTGCGGCGTGCTCGAAGGCTCGCGGGGCGTCCGCGAACGGATAACGGGCGGCGATCAGCCGCTCGACGGTGATCGCTCCGCTCGCGAGCAACTCGAGCGCCGGGGCGAAGCGTCCGCAGCGCGAGCCGACGAGCCGGAGCTCGTGCACCACGATCGGCGCGAGATCGAGCGCGCTCGGCCGTTCCGACGTGGTCTTCAAGACGAGCGTGCCGCGCGGACGGACGTGGGTGACGAGCTCCGCGAGGACGTCGGGATCGCCGCTCGCTTCGACCGCGAGCTCGAAGCCGCGCGCGGCGTTCGTCAGCGCGCCGGCGTGACGCAGCGCGGCGCCCGTCAACGCCGCGCGTTCCGGGTGGCGCCCGACCAACGTCACGTCGAGGCCGTGCACGTGCAACACGTGCGCGCACAGCAATCCGAGCTTGCCGTCGCCGACGACCAGTGCGCTCGTGCCCGGCACGAGCTCGCACGCCTCGCGCAGCGCGAGTGCGGCCGCGAGAGGCTCGGTGAACACCGCTGCTTCGTCCGCGACGACGTCGGGCACCACGTGCAAGTTGCGCTCGGGCAGGACGAGCTCTTCGGCGAACGCTCCCGGGCGACCGGCGATCCCGAGGACGGTGCGCTGCGGACAATGCCGGTCGCGGCCCGCGAGACACTCGGCGCAGCCGCCGCACGCGGCGTTGATCTCCCCCACCACCCGTTTGCCGCGATGCACGCCGGCGAGCGCCACGCCGACGAACTCGTGTCCGGGCACGCCGCGGAAATCCATGTACCCGCGAGCGAGCGCGAGGTCGGTCGCACAGATGCCGACCTTCGAAACGCGAACCCGCACCTCGCCGCGGGTGGGCGTCGGTGCGGGCACGTCGTCGGAGAGGCGTACGCCGCGCTCGTCGAGCAGGAGCGCCCGCACGGTGGTTCGACGCTACCGAGCGGCCGCGTTCAGCGCCCGACCTTCTCGGGCGAGCGCTCTTCCGAGAGGAGCTCGAGCAACTTCTGGTTGAACTCCATCATCAACTGCATGCGCTTCTCGAGCTTGATCTGGCGCATGACGAGCTTCTCGACGACCTGCGGCAGGATGGCTTCGCGCGTGTAGTTGTTGATCATGTTGATGATCTCCGCGCGGTTGGCATCGGCCAGCTTGTGGAAGTGGTAGTGGAACTTCTGGTGCAGCACTTCGTCGGTGACGTGCAAGCACTCCTTCGTCAGGTCCTCGACGCTCTTCTGGTCGTGCTCGTTGTGGAAGACTTGGAGCTTGTACTGGTGGAGGAGGTCTTGGAACTTCTTCTGCACGGTGACGACTCCGCCCCGTCTTGGGGCGTCTCAGGCCCCGGCGGGGCCTTGTCAGGGTGATCGCCGCGGCGGTGCGCACGCGGCGCCCGGCGGCGGGAGAGAACGTAGGGAATTCTACTCGGGGCTCGAATGCGCCGAAAGCCGCACTCAGTCGGGCTTTCCGACGCAGATGCAGACGTTGTGCCCGCCGAACCCGAGCGAGTTCGAGATCGCGTTGCGCACGACGAGCTCGCGCGCCGAGCCGGGGACGTAGTCGAGGTCGCAAGCGGGATCGCGGGTCGTCCAGTTGCGCGTCGGGTGCACGACATTGCGCTGCACGGAGAGCGCGGTCGCCACGAGTTCGATCGCCGCCGACGCGCCGAGCAGGTGCCCGACCATCGACTTGGTCGACGACATCGAGATCTTGTAGGCGCGCTCGCCGAGCGCCATCTTCACGGCCTTCGTCTCGGTCGCGTCGTTGAACTCGGTGCTCGTCCCGTGCGCGTTGACGTAGTCGATCGCCGACGGATCGAGGCGCGCGTGGCGCAGCGCCTCACGGATCGCTCGGGCCGGCCCTTTGCCGTCCTCTTGCGGGGCCGTGATGTGGTACGCGTCGTCGGTCGAGCCGTAGCCCTTGACCTCGGCGTAGATCTTCGCGCCGCGCTTCTTGGCGCGCTCGTACTCCTCGAAGACCAGGATGCCGCAGCCTTCGCCCATCACGAAGCCGTCGCGATCCTTGTCGAACGGCCGGGACGCCGCCGACGGATCGTCGTTGCGCGTCGACAGCGCGCGCGCCGAGCAGAAACCGGCGAGCCCGAGCCGCGTCGTCGCGGATTCCGCGCCGCCGGTGACGACGACGTCGCAGTCGCCCCACTGGATCGCGCGCCAGGCCATCCCGATCGCGTGGCCCGCGGACGCGCAGGCACTCGACGTCGTGAAGCACGTGCCGAGCAGCCCGTTCTCGATCGAGATCTGTCCCGCGACGGCGTTCGCCATGATGCGCGGGATGAAGTGCGGGCTGACACGACGCGGGCCCTTCTCGAGCAGGCCGAGGAACTGCTCCTCGATGCCGGTGATGCCACCGATGCCCGTCGCGACGATCGCGCCGTAGCGCTCGCGAGCTTCCTCGGTTTCATTCTTCGGATCGAGGCCGGCGTCGCGCAGCGCCTCGCGCGTCGCGACGAGCGCCCAGAGCGTGAACGGGTCGAGCTTGCGCAGGTCCGGCACCGAGAAGTGCGGCGCCGGATCGAACTGGACGACACCGGCGAAGTGCACGGCGTAGTCCTTGGTGTCGAAACTGGTGATCGGGCCGATGCCGTTCTCGCCGTTCAACATCCGACGGAACGTCGTCTCCACGTCGTTGCCGAGCGGATTGATCGTGCCGAGACCCGTGATCACCACGCGACGCATGTGGGCACCTTGGCTTGGGGCTTGAACGACGGTTCGTGAGCCGGCGACTCGAACCCGGCCGCGGGGCGGCGACGAGAGCGCCTCACCCGACGCGACCGGCCGTCGCCGAACCGCTCAGCTCTTCGACTTGATGTACTTGATCGCGTCGCCGACCGACTGGATCTTCTCCGCGTCTTCATCCGGGATCGAGATCTCGAACTCGTCCTCGAACTCCATCACGAGCTCCACGGTGTCGAGCGAGTCGGCACCGAGGTCGTTGATGAAGGATGTCTCCGGCGTGATCTTGTCGGGCGTGGTGCCCATCTGATCGCAGACGATCTTGATCACGCGTTCCTCGACGGACGGATTGGTCACGTTGATGCCTCCAGGGGAATGACGGGGTCCTTGGCTAGATCGAGAGCCCACCATCGACGACCAGGGTCTGGCCGGTGACGTAGGCGCCGCCCGGTCCGACCAGGAAGTCGACCGCGAGTGCGATCTCCTCCGGCGTGCCGATGCGGTTGAGCGGAATGGACTCGAGCAGCGCCGCGCGCGCCTTCTCGTCGAGCGCGGCGGTCATGTCGGTCTCGATGAATCCCGGCGCGACGGCGTTGACGCACACGCCGCGCGACGCGAGTTCCTTCGCGAGGGAGCGCGTGAGCCCGATCAGGCCCGCCTTGCTCGCCGCGTAGTTCGATTGGCCGGCGTTGCCGGTGAGGCCGACGACCGACGAGATGTTGACGATGCGACCGCGCGACTTCATCAGCGTGCGGGTCGCCGCGCGGCAGAAGTTCCACGCGCCCTTGAGGTTCGTCGCGATCACTTGATCGAACTCGTCCTCGCTCATGCGCAGGATGAGTTGGTCGCGCGTGATGCCCGCGTTGTTGACGAGCACGTCGAGCCCGCCGAACTCGGAGACGACTTGGTTCACGAGCTCGCCGACGGCGGTGGTCCGCGCCGCGTCGACCCCGAAGGCCGACGCCTTGACGCCGTGAGCCGCGCACTCGTCGGCGGTCGCCTTGGCTCGCTCGGCGCTGGTCGCGACGCACGCGACCTTCGCGCCGCGCGCGGCGAGACGCAGTGCGATCGCGCGCCCGATGCCGCGTGAAGCGCCCGTCACGAGGGCGACGCGGCCCTCGAGATGGCGCTCGAGCGACGGGGAGTTGGAGGGGGCTTGGGTCAAGCTCGCGGGGCCGGAAAGGGTGTGGATTCGAGCGCGGGCACGTTGGCTTTGCAAGCAGTTTCGAGCCTGCGGCGGGCCTTGGAAGGCCCACGCGCGCCGCGCGCTCGCGTCACGCCGAAAGCTCGGCGGGCGTCGCCGCGGAGCGCACCGTCGCTTCCGGCGCGATCTTGCCGAGCAGACCGGCGAGCACTTTGCCCGGACCGGGCTCGAGGAAGCGCGTCACACCACGCGAGATCGCGTTGCGCATGCTCTGCTCCCAGCGCACCGGCGCGCACACCTGCTGCGCGAGGTTCGCGCGGATCCGCGCCGGATCGTGCTCGGTTTCTCCGGTGACGTTGGTCAGGAACGGAACGCGCGGTGCGCGGATCGTCACTTCCGACAGCGCGCGCGCCAGTCGATCGGCCGCGGGCCGCATGCACTCGCTGTGGAAGCCGCCGGCGACGACGAGCCGGCGCGTGCGGCGAACTCCGTGGTCCTTCGCCGCGGCTTCGAGCGCGTCGAGCGCCGCGAGTTCGCCCGCGACGACGATCTGGCCCGGCGCGTTGAGGTTCGCCACCGAGCAGATGCCCTTCGTCGCGCCGACGGCGGCGAGCGCGAACGCTTGTTCCTCCGTCGCGCCCATCAAGCTCGTCATCGAGCTCGGGATCTTCTCGCTGGCGTCCTGCATCGCTTCGCCGCGCAAGCGCACCAGGCGCACGGCGTCGTCGAACTCGAGGCTTCCCGCGAACCACAACGCCGTGTACTCGCCGAGCGAGAGCCCGGCGGTCAACGCCGCGGTCGTCGGCGGGTAGCCGCGCTCGACGAGCACGTTCACGATCGCCGCGCTCGTCACGAAGATCCCGGGCTGCGCGACGTCGGTGCGGTTCACTTCTTCGCCCTCCGACCAGCACGCGTCCTCGAGCGAGAAACCGAGCACGCGGCTCGCGCGCGCGAACGTCTCGCGAGCGGTCGGGAACGCTTCGCACCAATCGCGTCCCATGCCTTCGAACTGGGCCCCTTGACCGGGGAAGAGCACGCCTTCACTCATCGTCTTGCGCTCCGAAGTTGGAGAGTGGGTCTTCGCGCGGTCGCGAGTCTGCGCCCGCCGCGTCGCACGCGACGGGCGAAACGCACACGACCGGCGCGTTCGTCGTCACCAGCGGATCAGCGTGCCGCCCCAAGTCAGTCCGGCGCCGAAAGCGACCGAGATCACGAGCTTGCCCGGCAAGAGCCGGCCCGCGCGGCGCGCTTCGTCGAGTGCGACCGGCACGGTCGCCGCGGACGTGTTGCCGTACTTGTCGATGTTGATGAAGACCTTGTCGAGCGGCCAGCCGACGCGCTCCATCGCCGCTTCGATGATCCGCGCGTTCACTTGGTGCGGGACGATCAACCCGATCTCCTCGTACGAGTGGCCTTCGGCCATCTCGACGATCAGGTCCGCCATCTTCGTGACGGCGAAACGGAACACTTCGCGACCGCGCATGCGGATGAAGTGGTCGCCGCGCGCGACGCTTTCCGCGGTCGGCGGCTGTTTCGCGCCGCCGCCCTTCATGTGGATGAACTCGAAGCCCGAGCCGTCCGCCCCGAGCGTCGTCTTCAGGACTTCGCCGGTCCGACACTGCTCCCACGGCCGCAGGACCACCGCGCCGGCGCCGTCGCCGAAGATGATGCACGACGTGCGGTCCTTGAGGTCGAGGTAGCGAGACAACGCTTCCGCGCCGAGCACCAGGACGTTCTTCGCGCGACCGGATCCGACGAACGCTTCACCGATGCTCAGCGCGGTCAAGAAGCCCGTGCACGCCGCGCTGCAGTCGAATGCGCCGGCGTGCTTCGCGCCGATGCGATCCTGCACCAGGCAGGAGACGCCGGGCAGCAGGTAGTCGGGTGTCAGCGTGCCGGTGAGCACGAGATCGAGTTCGCTCGCCTTCAGGCCGGCGGACTCGAGAGCGCGTTCGGCCGCCTTGACGCACAGATCGCTCGTGCACTCGTTCTCCGAGATGAAGCGCCGTTCCTTGATGCCGGTGCGCTGCTGGATCCACTCGTCGGAGGTGTCCACGAGCTTCTCGAAGTCGTGGTTCGTCACCACGCGGTCGGGCATGCAGGCTCCCGTGCCGGCGATGCCGACGGGCACGCGCAGGGTCATAGCGGCTCCTTCCAACGCAATCTCTCAGGGATCGATGCGACTCGGCGAGTACGACCGTCCGCGCCGCGCAGCGCGCGGTCGAGCGCTCCGTCCTCCGCGGTCATGGTAGCGAAGTCGCCCCGCGCTTCGAGCCTCACGCCCGAGCGCCGGCTTCCGCGAGTCCCGCGACGATGTGGTCGTTGACGCGCGCGTCGAGGGCTCGCGCGCCTTGGCCGATCGCGTTCGAAACCGCCGTCGCGTCCGAACGACCGTGCCCGATCACGACGATCCCTTGGACGCCGAGCAGCAACGCGCCGCCGTATTCCGCGTAGTCGACGCGTTGTTTGACGTGCGCCAACGCCTCGCCGGCCCAGTCCGCTCCGTGCGACTTCAGTTCGCCGAGCACGAGCTGCAGCATGAACGCGGAGAGGCCCTCCATCAGCTTCAGCACGACGTTGCCCGTGAAGCCGTCGGTGACCACGACGTCGGCCGCTTGGCGGAAGATGTCGTGGCCTTCGATGTTGCCGACGAAGTTCTGGCCGCTCGCCTTGAAGAGCGGATAGGCCTCCTTCAACAGATCGGTGCCCTTGCCTTCTTCTTCGCCGATGTTGAGCAGGCCGACGCGCGGGTTCTCGACGCCCAAGCAGTCCTTGGCGTAGACCGCGCCCATCAGGCCGTACTGGATCAGGTGCTGCGCCTTGGGCGCCGTGTTGGCGCCCATGTCGAGGATCGTCACCGGCTTGCCGGTCAGGTTCGCCGCGACGGCGATGCCGGGGCGTTTCACGCCCTCGAGCGTGCCGAGGAGCAGCGTCGCGCCGCCGACCATCGCGCCGGTGTTCCCCATGCTGACCGCGGCGCCGACGACGCCCTTCTTCACGAGCGCCATCGACACGCTGATCGAAGAATCGGGCTTCGCGCGCAGCGCCGTCGCCGGCGACTCGCCCATGCCGATCACCTGGCTCGCATGGACGATGTCGAAGCCCGGGTTGCCGCCGCGCGACGCGAGGCCCGCTTCGATCACGGCCTTGTCGCCGACGAGGACGAGTCGAGAGGGTTCGATGCGGTGCTTCGCCCGCGGCGAAACGGACAGCAGGGCTCCGTCGAGGATGGCTTCGGGGGCTCGGTCGCCCCCCATCACGTCGAGCGCGATACGCGACACAACCATGGTGGCTCCGCAGAAGGGTGCGCGAGGGCTTCCGGCGAGAGGCAGGTCACTCGGCGTGCGACGCGCGTGCCGGAGTCGCGGGTCGACGGTTCACAAGCAGGCGTTCGAACGAGGCGGCCCGACAGCGGACGAACCGAAGGGGCAGCCGGGGCGCGAGGGGCCTGGGCCCGGTGCGGCGGCGCAGAGCCGCCGCGGCCGAACCTAGAAGACTTCCTTCTGCAGGATGTCGTTGCCCTTCTTCTCGCCGCCCTTCGAGAAGCCGTAGTAGCCGCAGTTGTCGCACACGCGGTGCGAGCGCACGGCGGCCCCGCAACGGCTGCAGTGGTTCGGGGCGTACGCCTTGATCTTGTAGTGGGTCCGGCGCAGGCGCGTGCGCTGGTTCGAGTGGCGTCGTTTCGGGTTGGGCATGGCGGTCGTTCTCGCGGGTCGGAAGAGCCGCGTGAAGGCGGCCGAAAGCGCGGGATGCTAGCCGGGGGTTCGGGGGGTGTCAACGCGGCGGATCAGCCGAGCGCCTCCGCCAGATAGGCCTCCGCCGCGGCTCGCGCCTCGCCGACTTTCGCCGGGTCGAGGCCTTGGCCTTGGGCGAGCGCGGGTTTTCCGCCGCCGCCGCCGCCGAGGATCGCGGAGATCTTCCCGGCGAGCTCACCCGCCTTGAGCCCGCGCTTCACCGTGTCGCCTTCGAAGGCGATCAGGAACGGCACGCGGCCTTCGGCGCGGCCGAAGAGGACCAACGCTTGGTCGCCGCCGAGCGAGCGCGCGCGATCGCCGAGCTCGCGCAGGGCCGCGGTGTCGAGCTCCGCGAAGTCGAGCACGCAGCACGCGACGCCCCCGCGCACCGCGCGCGCGGCCTTGAGCTTGTCGAACGCCGCGTCGACGTCGGCCACGGCGCTCTTCTCGCCCTTCTTCTTCAGCTCCTTCACTTCCTTCTGGAGCTGTTCGATGCGCGCCGAAAGTTCGTCGGGGCTCGTCTTGAGCGCCCGCGCGGCGCCTTCGAGCGTGCGCCGTTGCGTCTGCACGTACTCGACGGCGCGGTCGCGAGCGAGCGCCTCCACGCGGCGCACGCCGGCTTGCAACGCTCGTTCGGAGACGATCACGAACGCGCCGATGTCGCCAGCGGCGCTGACGTGCGTGCCGCCGCACAACTCGGCCGAGAAATCGCCGACGGCGACGACGCGCACACGATCGGCGTACTTCTCGCTGAAGAGCGCCATCACGCCGCGCGCCTTCGCGTCGTTCAGGTTCTCGACCGACGTGCAGACGCGCGCGTTGCGCGCGATCTCCTGGTTGACCAGCCGCTCGATGCGCTCGAGCTCTTCCGCGGTCAACGCCTTCGGATGCGACAAGTCGAAACGCAAGCGATCGGGGCCGACGTACGAACCTTGCTGCGTCACGTGCGCGCCGAGCACCGTGCGCAGCGCCTTGTGCAGGAGGTGCGTCGCCGTGTGGTGCGCGCGCGTCGCCGCGCGGCGCTCGGCATCGACGCGCGCGAGCACGTCGAGCCCCGGTTGCGCGACGCCCTTCGCCTCGCCGACGTGGACGATCACTTCGCCGATCTTCTTCGTGTCCTCGACGACGAACACGAACGCTCCGTCGGCGGACTCGATGCGGCCCGCGTCGCCCACTTGGCCGCCGCTCTCGGCGTAGAAGGGACTTTCCTCGACGACGAGTCGGTCCTTCTGGCCCGCGGCCTGGAAGAGCCGCACGACGCGCGTCTCGAGCTCGATCGCCGTCGAGTCGTCGGCGTGGTACGTGCTTTCGGTCGCCGGCAGCCCCGCGAGTTGCTCCGCGGAGAGCAGCTGACGGAACGCACCTTCCGCGCGCGACGCGCTGCGGTGCTTCTCCTCGGCGGCCTTCCAGCCGCGCGCATCGAGTGTCCAGCCGCGTTCACGGCACATCTGCTCGACCAGGTCCTGCGGGAAGCCGTACGTCGCGTAGAGGTCGTAGGCTTCGGCGCCGGAGAGTTCCTTCTGCGCCTGTTTTTCGACGCGCTGCGCGAGGTCGGCGAAGAGCACGAGACCACGATCGAGCGTCGCGCCGAACGACTCTTCCTCCGCGCGCACGAGCAGCTTGATGTGGTCTTCGCGCTGGCGGACGTTCGGGAACGCTTCGCCGAGCACGTCGCCGACCGCGGGCACGACGTCGAAGAGGAACGGCTTCTGCATGCCGATGCGTTGCCGACCGAAACGCGCCGCGCGGCGCAACAGGCGGCGCAGCACGTAGCCGCGGCCTTCGTTCGACGGCAGGAGGCCGTCCGCGAACGCGGCGGAGAGCGCACGCAGGTGGTCCGCGATCACGCGGAAGCCGACGTCGACGTCGGGATCGGCGCCGTAGCGTCGGCCCGTCAGCGTCTCGATGCGCCGGAAGATCGGCGTGAAGAGGTCGGTGTCGTAGTTCGAGCGTTTGCCCTGCAGCACCGCCGTGACCCGCTCGAGTCCCATGCCGGTGTCGACGTGCTTCGCGGGCAGCGTCGCGAGCGAACCGTCGTCACGGCGATTGAACTGGATGAAGACGTTGTTCCAGAGCTCGATGAAGCGCTCGTTGCCCGCGTTGACGCCGATCTTCGGGTTCGCGCCGTCCTTCGGATCCGCGCCCGGACCGCCGCGGTCGATGTGGATCTCGGTGCACGGCCCGCAGGGACCGGTCTCCCCCATCTCCCAGAAGTTCGCCTTGCGGTCGAAGCGCAGCACGTGCGTCGGATCGATGTCCGTCAGCTCGAGCCAGATGCGCTCGGCTTCGTCGTCGGCGGGCAGTCCGTCCTTCGCGTCGCCGCCGAACACCGTCACCCAGAGGCGATCCTTCGGCAGCCCCCACTTCTTCGTCAGGAGCTCCCACGACCACGTGATCGCTTCTTGCTTGAAGTAGTCGCCGAACGACCAGTTCCCGAGCATCTCGAAGAACGTGTGGTGGTAGGTGTCGAGCCCCACCTCCTCGAGGTCGTTGTGCTTGCCGCTGACGCGGATGCACTTCTGCGTGTTGACCGCGCGCGAGTAGTCGCGCTTGCCGGTGCCGAGGAACACGTCCTTGAACTGGTTCATCCCGGCGTTGGTGAAGAGCAACGTCGGGTCGTCCTGCGGGAAGACCGGACTCGACGGCACGAAGCGGTGGCCTCGGGCCTCGAAGAACTCGATGAAGTCGGCGCGCACGCGCGCCGCGCTCAGCACGGACTGGGGCAGTTGGGACATGGCGGGATCTCGGACGTCGCACCGCGAAGCAGCACGGCGCGACAACACGACGCAACAACACGATGCGACAACACGATGCGACGAAGCGCCGCCGCAGCAGACGGTGCTCGACAGAGCTCTGCCGCGAGCCGACGGCGGTTCGAAAGGCGGCCGAGTCTACGCGCCGCGCGCGGCGGCTTGAAGCGCCGTGCGCGGCACGTGCCGGCGAACGCGGCGAAGTTCAGCCCTTCGCCGGAGCCTTGACCGGACGCACGACGTTGCGCGCGTCGTCCGCAGGGGCGGACGAGCTCACAGGCTTCGCGCTCGGCGCGGCCGCGGCGGCAGTGGTCGCGCTCGCGGGCGCCGGCGCCGCAACCGGAGTCGGAGCGGCCGCCGCGTTCGCGGCCTCGGTCGCGGCGAGCTTGGCGCGGACCTGCGCCTCGACCTCCTTCGCGAGTTCGGGGTGCTCGATCAGCGTCGCACGCGCCTTCTCGCGGCCTTGGCCGAGCCGCACTTCGCCGTCCTTCGGATGTTTGAAGGAAAGCCACGTGCCGCTCTTCAGGATCGCGCCCTTCTCGACGCCGAGGTCGAGCAAATCGCCCTCGTAACTGATCCCGCGGTCGAACAGGATGTCGAACTCGGTCTTGCGGAACGGCGGCGCGATCTTGTTCTTGACCACCGTCACTTTGGTGCGGTTGCCGATCACCTCTTCCGCTTCCTTGATCTGACCGATGCGGCGGATGTCGAGGCGCACCGACGAGTAGAACTTGAGCGCGCGACCGCCGGTGGTCGTCTCGGGGCTGCCGAACATCACGCCGATCTTCTCGCGGATCTGGTTGATGAAGATCACCAGACACTCGGACTTCGAGATCGCGCCGGTCAGCTTGCGCATCGCCTGGCTCATCATCCGCGCTTGCACGCCGACGAACGAATCGCCCATCTCGCCTTCGATTTCGGCGCGCGGCACCAGCGCAGCGACCGAGTCGACGACCACGACGTCGACCGCGTTCGAGCGCACCAACGTCTCGACGATCTCGAGCGCTTGTTCGCCGTTGTCGGGCTGGCTGACCAGCAAGTCGTCGAGCTTGACGCCGAGCTTGCGCGCGTAGGCCGGATCGAGCGCGTGCTCCGCGTCGACGAACGCCGCGATGCCGCCCGCGGCTTGCGCGTTCGCGACGATGTGCAGGGTCAACGTCGTCTTGCCGGAGCTTTCCGGCCCGAAGATCTCGACGATGCGCCCGCGCGGCAAGCCGCGCCCGCCGAGCGCGAGGTCGAGCGACAGGGCGCCCGTCTTCACGCAACGCAGTTCGACGGTCGCGCTCTTCTCGCCGAGGCGCATGATCGCACCTTTGCCGTGGCTCTTCTCGATCTCACCCAACGCGGCGCTGAGGAGTTTCTGTTTCTGCGCGTCGATCTGCGGCGCGGCGTCCTTGGGTTCGGAGTTCGAAGTCACGCTGCTCATGGATGTGTTGCTCTCGCGGATAAGGTCAGCCCGGAGCCCATGCTAGCGAGCCGCGAGCGCGAAGTCCGCGACCACGCGGTAGCTCTCGCGCACGCCGTCCGCCCGCTCTCGTCCGGCCAGGGATTCGACCAGCGCAACTCGGTTTGGTTTCCACTCGAGTCCGAGATCGAGCTCGAAAAATCGATCCGACACGAGCTCCCCGCGCCGGGCCGGCACGCGCTCCCCACGCTGGGCCGAGGCGCGCGCGCCCGCGGCCCGGGCGACCGTCACGTGCGCCCGCCAAGGGCGCTCCTCCGCCCGGGCTCCGAGCGCGACGCACACCGCCGCGACGTCCGCGGCGAGCCGCGCGAGACCACCCGGCCGCGCCTCGGCGACGTCGATCCAGAAGACACGCTCGCGGCCGCGGTGACGCTCGCCTTCGGGAAAGGCCCCGGCGCGCCGCAGCACCAAGTCGAACGGCCCGTGCCGCGACGCGACGCGCTCGAGCTCGCGCTTCAGGGACGCCACGGTCGCCTCCGGAGTCGCACCGAGGAAAAAGAGCGTCGCGTGGAGGTCGGCCGGCGCGTAACGCCGCAGGTTCGCGCCGTGCGTGGCCCGCTCGACGACGGCAGCGACTTCGGCGCCGAGCTCCGCGCCGAGCATCAGCGCGACGAAGATCCGGCGCACCCCCACCGCCCTAGAGCGACGTGATGTCGAGCAGCTCGTTGAAGCGCGACTCGACGTCCGCGCGTGTGCGTTTGGCGATGTCCTCGATCGAGAAGCCTTGGACGCAGTAGCTCGCCGTCACCGTGCCGTAGAGCATCGCGCGCCGGAGCGTGCGCGGCTCGACGCTCTGCGTCGACGCGACGTAGCCCATGAAACCGCCTGCGAAGCAGTCGCCGGCGCCGGTCGGATCGACCACTTGGTCGACCGGGTACGCGGGCAGCGAGAAGTGCGCGTCGTCGCCGATCAGGAACGCGCCGTGCTCGCCCTTCTTCAGGATTACGTAACGCGGCCCGAAGGTCAGCACCTTGCGCGCCGCGCGGATCAGATTGCGCTCACCGGTCAGCATGCGCGCCTCTTCGTCGTTCAACACGACGCCGTCGACGCGCGCGAGCAACTTCAAGAGGTCGTCGCGCTTGATGTCGATCCAGAGGTTCATCGTGTCGGCGACGACGAACGCCGGGTTGCGCACTTGGTCGAGCGCCTTCATCTGCACGCGCGGCTCGGCGTTCGCGAGGAACACGAACTGCGCTTCGCGGCAGGCCTGCGGCAGCTTCGGATCGAAGTGCTCGAAGACGTTGAGCTGCGTGTCGAGCGTGTGCCGCGTGTTCCAGTCCGCTTCGTAGCGCCCCGACCAACGGAACGACTTCCCCGGAGCGATTTCGACGCCGCGCACGTCGATGCCACGTTGGGCCAGACCGTCGATGTCGGCCTTCTTGAAGTCGTCGCCGACGACGCCGACGAGCCGCACGAGCCCGAAGTTCGACGCGGCGACGGAGAAGTAGAGCGCCGAACCGCCGAGCGCGTCGGCGCGCTTGTCGTAGGGCGTTTCGATCGAGTCGTAGGCGAGGGTTCCGATGACGACGAGGGACATGCGCTTCCTTGTGGAACGAAGGGGCAAAGAGGATAGGCGAGCGGCGGCGCGAGCGAAACGGGCTCTTCGGCGACGCCTGGGCGCTCAGGCCTGCGCTTCGCGTTCGACTTGCGCCAGGTCGACCTTGCCGCCCGGCACCAGGAGGAAGAGCCCGCCGACGAGACCGAACGCGAGCAGGAGCAGGCGGAACGTGACGCTGGTCGCGATCCCGAGCGACGCGCTGCCGCCGAAGAGCTCCCAGAGCGTGCCGAACACGGCCTCGCCGAAGCCCCACCCGCCCGGCGAGAGCGGCAATGCCGTGGCGATGTTCGCGACCGGGACCGCGACGAAGTAGTCGAGCGTCCGCACCGTGTCGCCGAACGCGCGGCCGATCGCGAGCACGCCGAGCACGACGCTCAGGTGGTTGCCGATCGAGAGCGCCAGGGCGCCGAGCATCTCCCACGGGTGGCGCGAGTACACGACGATCGCTTCGTCGACGTTCGCGAGCAACGCGCCGCCGGGCAACTTCGCGAGCAGTCGATCGACGCCGAGCGCGCGCCGCAGCGTGCCGTTGACGTACACCAACGCTCCGCCGACGCCGGCGACGGTCGCAGCGATCACCGGCAGACGCAACGCGTCGAACTTCGGATTGCCGCTCGCGACGATCACGACCGCCGCGATGCCGGCGAGCACCAGGATGCCGATGATGCGATCGACGAACACCGAGATCACGGCGGCGGTCTTCTTGCCCGGGTTCTCGCGCGCGACGAGCACCGCCTTGATCACGTCGCCGCCGGTGAGCCCCGGCACGACGATGTTGAAGAACATGCCGAGCAACGTGAGCCGGAGCGACTGGAACGGCGTCGCTCGACAGCCCGCGGCGACGAGCAAGCGCCACCAACGCAGCACCGTGAACGTCAGGCCGCAGCAGAGGCACGCGAACGCAAGCGCGAGGCCCTTCGCATCGAGCTCGCGGAAGACGCGCAGCAGTCCGGGACGCCAGTCGACGCTCTCGCTGCGCGCGACGTGGAGTCCGCCGCGGCCGTTCTCCGCGCCGGCGAGCGGACCGTTGAGCGCCGCACGCGCGACCTCGGGATCGGCGACGACGAAGTCGATCGCTTCCGCCTTCCACTCGCCTTCGATCGTGCCGTCGAACGACGTCTTCTCGCCGCCTGCCGTGACGATCAGACGATCGCGCCACGGCACGAACCACGCGACGAGCGCGAGCAGGCCCAGACCGACGACGACCTGGACGAACGGCAGCCAACGCGGCTTCTTCTTCGGGGGCGGATTCAAGGCGGGCCGGGATCGGCGGGCTTTTTCGGCGCCGCGGACCCAGAAGCTGAGCGCGCATCGCGTTCCCGCTGCCACGCGAGCCAGTCCTCCTCGCGCAGGCTGACGACCTCGCCGCCGGAGGCCGTCGTGAGCGCCTGCATCGCGGCCATGCGGACGCGGCCGTCGGCGTGGCCGCCGGAGAGCGACAGGAAGATCTCGATGCTGGTCTCCCCCGCCTCGCCACTCGGCAGTCCGCGGCGTGCGCACTCGCGTGCGTACGCGATCAGCAACTCCGCCGGCGGGACGGTCTCGCGCACGCGGGCGATCACACGCTCGCACCAACGATCGCCGAACGCGCGCCGGCCGGCCCACGTCGCCGCCGCGGCGACGACCGGAGCTTCGTCGGCGAGCGCGAGCGCGAGGCCCTGTTCGATCGCGCGCGCTTGCAGCTCGAGCGAGAGCTCGCGGATCGCCGGCACGTCGCGTCCGAGCCGCGCATCGAGCAACCGCACGCCGCGCAGGATCCGCGGCAAGCCTTGCGCGTCGTACTCGTTGGCGCGCGCTTCGGCGCACAGCGCTTCGAACTGCGGACGCGCGCCGGCAGCGTCGCCTTGGGCGATCTGGCGCGTCACCGCCTGCACGAAACGCGCGAGCAAGTCGCCGAGTTCGTCCGCCGTGACGACTTTCGCGCCCGGCGTGCGCTCGGGCCGATCGGCGAGGCGCATGCGTTCGCCCGCGCGTCCCAGTCCGACCGCCGCACGTTCGCGCGAGAGCTGCCACGGATCGTTCGCGACGAGCCGCAGGCAGAGCTCGACTTGTATCGCCGCGACGTCGGGGTCGCGCGAGTTCCCGCCGAGCAGCCCGAGCAGGTTCTCGAGGCACGCTTCGGTCGGATCCTCGACCTTCGACGGTTCTTTCGCTTCGAGCGACTTGCCCATGCCGCGCAAGATGCCGCCGAAGCCTTCGCGCATCACGAACTCGACGTCGCCGACGAGCGCGGCGCGGTGCTTGTGGCGGCCGTTCGCTTCGTGCAACTCGTCGAGGTTGTAGGCGCGCCGGCCCGGGATGTTGCAGCTCGCGAGGAACGTCGCGCCCGCGATGGCGGAGAGCCACGCCGCTCGCCCGAGCCGCCGGTGATCCGCGTTCATCGGGCCCCCGCGATCGCGCGCTCGGCGGACGCGACGACGTTCGCGACGGTGAAGCCGAGCTTCTCGAACACTTGTTCGCCCGGCGCCGACGCGCCGAACCGATCGATGCCGAGCGCGACTCCGGCGTCGCCGATCCACTCGCGCCAGCCGAACGTCGAACCCGCTTCGATCGAGACGCGAGCACGCACCTTGGTCGGCAACACGCGCTCTTTCCACGCGGCGTCCGCGCGTCGGAAGTTCTCGACGCACGGCATCGACACCACGCGCGCGCGCACGGACTTCGCCGCGAGCGCCTGCGCCGCTTCGAGCGCGAGCGACACTTCGCTGCCGGTCGCGATGAGGATCACGTCGGGCGCGCCGCCTGCCGCTTCGTGCAGCACGTAGGCACCCTTCGCGACGCCTTCGCGCGCGAGCTCCTTCGTGCCCGGGAGCACCGGCAACTTCTGGCGCGAGAGCACGAGCGCGGTCGGGCGCTGGCGTTCGAGCAACGCGGCGCGCCACGCCTCCGCCGTCTCGTTCGCGTCGGCAGGTCGGAGGATCTGGAGCCCCGGCATCGCGCGCAACGCGGCCAAGTGCTCGATCGGCTGGTGTGTCGGACCGTCCTCGCCGACGCCGACGGAGTCGTGGGTCCAGACGCACACGAGCGGCAGCCGCTCGAGCGCCGCGACGCGCACCGCGGGCCGCATGTAGTCGGAGAAGACGAAGAACGTCGACACGAACGGCCGCAGGCCGCCGTGGTAGAGCATCCCGTTCGCGATCGCGCCCATCGCGTGCTCGCGCACGCCGAAGTGCAGGTTGCGGCCGGCGCCGTGCGCCGCGTCACCGGTGACGCAATCGCCGGCGAAGCCCGTGAACGACCCACCGCCTTCGATCGCGGTCTTGGTCGAGACCGAGAGGTCCGCGTCGCCGCCGACGAGCTCCGGCACGCGCGCCGCGAGCGCGTTCTCGGCCTTGCCGCCCGCCTCGCGCGTCGCGGGCCCCGCGCCGGGCTCCCACTTCGGCAAGGTCGCGTCGAAGTCGGCCGGCAATTCTCCGGCTTCGCGCCGGCGCCATTCGGCGGCGAGCTCGGGGAACGCCTTCGCGTAGGCCGCGAAACGCGCGTTCCACTCGCTCTCGAGCCGCGCGCCGTGCGCCACCGACTCGTCGAACGCCTCGCGGACCTCCGCCGGCACGTGGAACGCAAGCGCGGGATCGAAACCGAGGCGTTCCTTCGTCGCCGCGACTTCCTTCGGACCGAGCGGCGAGCCGTGCGCGTCGGCGCTGCCCGCCTTGTTCGGACTGCCGTAGCCGATCGTCGTCTTCACGACGACGAGCGACGGCTTCTCGCGCTCCGCGCGCGCCGCTTGGAGTGCACGATCCAGTCCGGCGAGATCGTGGTTGCCGTCGACGACGATCTGCACGTGCCAACCGTAGGCGCGATAACGCGCGGCGACGTCCTCGCTAGAGAAACAGAGCGACGTCGGCCCGTCGAGCGAGATGTCGTTCGAGTCGTAGAGGCAGATCAGCTTGCCGAGCTTCAAGTGCCCCGCGAGCGACGCGGCTTCCGCCGAGATGCCTTCCATCAAGTCGCCGTCGCTGACGATCGCGTACGTGTGGTGATCGACGAGCACGTGCCCCGGTCGATTGAAACGCGCGGCGAGCAAGCGCTCGGCGAGCGCCATGCCGACGACGTTCGCGCTGCCCTGTCCGAGCGGACCGGTCGTCGCTTCGACGCCCGGCGTCACGTGCACCTCGGGGTGTCCCGGCGTCTTGCTCCCCCACTGTCGGAACCGCTTCAAGTCGTCGAGCGAGAGCTCGTAACCGAAGAGGTGCAAGAGCGAGTAGAGCAGCATCGAGCCGTGCCCCGGCGAGAGCACGAAACGATCGCGGTCCGCCCAACGGGGGTTCTTCGGATTGTGCTTCAGGTGCTTCTTCCAAAGCACGTACGCCATCGGCGCGGCGCCGAGCGGTAGGCCTGGATGGCCGGAGTTCGCATGCTGCACGCCGTCGATCGACAGCGTGCGGATGGTGTTGATGCAGAGCTCGTCGAGCGCTTTCTCGACCGTCGTCATGGATTCGGAGGACTCCAAAGGGGCCGCGCGAGGCGCGTAGATTGCGAAGCACGGCGCCCGCGAGCAAGCGTGGAGTGCGCTCTGGGTGCCGGTGGAGTCGACCGAGACGTGAGGGGGAGCGGGTCGAACCCGACGCCGCTCGAGCTACCGGACGAGCCCGACGAACGTGGTGCACGCGGCTCCGACGCGGGGTCGTCACGCGGTTCGGCGCGCATCCTCCGCTCCGCGCGGCGAGTTCGGGCAACGCGAAAGAGACACGAACTCCGCGGAGATTCCGCCCCACGAAATCGCGGACCAGGGCAACAATCCAACGGTCGTCGCCCCGTCTCCCACCGAGGGCACGCATTCCGCGCGCTTCGGCCTTGCTCGGGGTGACTCAACACTGGAAGGACTCCATGCGTTCACTCAATGCACTGTTCGTCGCATCGTCGCTCTCCATGTTCGCCGGTCTCGCGCCGGCGCAGTCGATCGACACGAGCGCGGCTCCGGGAGGTTGGTCCGGAACGGGCTCGCTCTTCTCGCTGCCGACCGACGCGCCGATCGTCTTCTCCAACGGGCCGTACATCACTGGCACCGGCAACGGTTTCGGCGGCGCGAACACGAGCGAGATCGAAGCGGGCTGGAACACCTTCGGCTTCGGCTGCCAGGGCGGCACGACGAACAACCGCATCGCCGACGACTTCGTCGTGCCCGCGGGTCAGAACTGGTCGCTGACGAAGCTGCACTGGCTCGCGTACCAAACCGGCGCGGGCACGTCCGGCACGATCACCGGCATCCAAGTGAACGTGTGGAACACGATGCCGGTCACCGGCGGCTCGCCGCTCTGGTCGAGCGCGGCGAACGTGATGATCACCCGCACGTTCACGAACGTGTACCGCGTCACCAACACGACGCTGACCAACAACACGCGCGCGATCTTCGACGTCGAAGCCGACCTCACGGGTTCGCCGGTGCTCGCTCCGGGAACGTACTGGGTCGACGTGCAGCTCGTCGGCACCTTGACCTCGGGGCCGTGGGCTCCGCCGACCGTGCCGCACCTCGCCACCGACAACGGTCGGCAGTTCCTCGGCACGACCCTCGCCTGGGCGCCCACGCAGGACACCACGACCTTGCTGCCGCAAGACTTCCCGTTCGCGCTCGAAGGCGATGACGGCACCGGCGGTGGTTGCACGGGTTCGGTCGCCGTGTACTGCACGTCGAAGGTCAACTCGCTCGGTTGCTCGCCGTCGGTGTCGTCGACCGGCGCGCCGCAAGTCGCGAACTGCGCGAGTCAGCCGTTCAACATGACGGTGAGCAGTCTGATCGGGAACAAGAACGGCCTTTGGTTCTACGGCACCGCCGGTCTGAACGGCATCGGCTTCCAAGGCGGCCACCTCTGCATCAAGCCGGCGATCAAACGCCTCAACGTGCAGAACTCCGGCGGCCAAGGCACGGCGTGCAACGGCTCGATGACCACCGACTTCAACGCCCGCATCTGCAGCGGCCTCGACACGGCGCTGGTCGCCGGCGCGACCGTCGGAGCCCAGGCGTGGTCGCGCGACCCGGCCGATCCCTTCACGACCAGCCTCTCCAACGCGCTGAGCTTCACGATCTGCCCGTGACGCGCACGGATCGGTCGACCCGCGTCGACCGATCACGCTGCTGAGTTCGCTCGGGGCCGGTCGCCGAGAGGCGGCCGGCCCCGCACGGCTTTTCTGCGCCGTGTTGGCGCGTGCACCACGACGCGAGCGGGGCGGCTGGGGAATCGTGCGCGCTGCCGCGTACCGGGTCGTGCGCATCGGCGCCGACTCCGCACGCGCGCGTACGGGCCGCGCCCGCACTGAAGCCCGCTGGGCACGCACGGGGACGGATCTAGCTTGCTGGGTGACGCCGCGCCGAAGGAGCGAGCGAACGCGAGCTCCCGATTCCTGGCGCGGGCGGCACGAGAGAAGAAAGGTCTCCATGTTCAACGCGACACACCTCACGTTCGCCCTGCTCGCAACTGCGTCGACGACGCTCGCGCAGAGCGCGGACCTCTCCGCCACGGCCGGCACCGGCAACGTGCACGGCTCGTTCTACGGCGCGCCGACCGACGCGCCGTTCGTTTACACCAACGGTCCGTACATCACGGGCATCGGCAACGGCATCGGAGGTGCGGACACCAGCATCATCGAAACCGGCTGGAACACGTTCGGCTACGGCATCCAAGGTGGAACCACCAACAACCGCATCGCCGACGACTTCGTCGTGCCGAACGGACAGAACTGGACGCTCACCAAGCTCCACTGGCTCGGCTACCAGACCGGCGCACCGACTTCCGGCTCGATCACGGGAGTCCAAGTGAACCTCTGGAACACGCTGCCGGTCACCGGGGGGACACCGATGTGGACCAGCGCGGCGAACGTGTTCGTCGGCGCGAGTTGGACCGGCGTCTATCGCGTCCTCTCGGTGCCGGGCGACAACCAGCGCGCGATCATCGACGTCGTCGCGGACCTCGCGGGCGCACCGGTGCTCGCGCCGGGCACCTACTGGGTCGACGTGCAACTCGTCGGCTCGGCGAGCTTCTCCGGACCGTGGGCTCCGCCGACGGTGCCGCACCTCGTGACCGACAACGGCCGGCAATTCACCGGCGCGACGGCGACGTGGCAACCCACGGCCGACACTTCGACCGGACTACCGCAGGACTTCCCGTTCGGACTCGAAGGCGATGACGGCGTCAGCGGCTGCTTGCCCGCGACGACCTACTGCGTCGGCAAGGTGAACTCGCTCGGCTGCACGCCGGCGATATCGCTCGCCGGGTCGGTCAGCTTCAGCGCGGGTTCCGGCGCGCTGCTCTCCGTCACGAACGTGCTCGGCGGCGTCAACGGCGAGTTCTTCCACGGCACCGCCGGCGCGGCGAACACGCCGTTCTTCGGCGGCACGCTCTGCGTGCAGCCGCCGCTCGTGCGTCACACGCTGAAATCCACCGGAGGCACGTGGGGTTCCTGCAGCGGGTTCTCGAGCGAGGACTTCAACACCTACATCGCGAGCGGCGCCGACCCGGCGTTGGTCGCGGGCGCGCAAGTGTGGATCCAACACTGGTCGCGCGACCCGAACCTGGCGACGAACCGCGTCGGATTGTCGAACGCGGCAACCGTGGTGATCTGCCCGTAGCTCTGTCGCGCAGCCACGCGTCGCGACGTCGCGACGCGAGGACACATTCGGGGGCCGGCGGCCTGCGCCGTCGGCCCCCGACGCGTCGGCAGCGCGCGAACGCGAGGGCTCGCGCTGCAAGCGGCGAGAAGCGCGACGCCGAAGCGTCGTGACGCGCGCGCGCAAAGTCCTCGCGGAGAGCGCCGGGGACGGCAGCGGCGCAGCGCTTCGGCGAGCTTCGGCGAGCTTCGGCGAGCGATCGGCGCGCTTCGGCGCGCTTCGGCGCGCTTCGGCGCGCAATCGATGCCCATCGGCTGCGCACAGGATGCGCAATGGATGGTGGAGGCGGCGGGAATCGAACCCGCGTCCCGGAGCCCTCCCGCGCCGTGCATCTACGTGTGTAGTTCGCGCTTTGGATCTCGCCGCGCGCGCGCCCGTGAACCGGCTCGCGTTCGGCCAACTCTCGAAGTTCTCGTCGCGTCGCCCCGGAGTGCGGCTTCGCGACCAGCCCGCTGTGGCGTTCTCTCGCGGCCGCAGGCACTCCGCGAGGAACGGCTACCTGTTAATCAGGCAGCGAGAGCATAAGGTTCGGCAGATTAGCCGAGTTCCCGAGAGGGTTTAGCGGGGTGACTCGAGATCCCCGACACGCAGCCCGGAGCAGAACGAAACCGGTCGAGACCAGTTCGCCCCCACACCGAAGCGGCAGCGATCCTAGCACACGCGCCGCGCGGTTCACGCCGCACGCTGCCTGCTGCGCGAACGAGGCCGATTCGCGCGGGCTCGGGGCGCTAACGGCGACGCGACAGCGCGCGCTCGATGTCGCGGCGATCGTCGCGTTCCTTCAACGTCGCACGCTTGTCGTGCAGCTTCTTGCCGCGGCAGAGCCCGAGCAGCAGCTTGACGCGCGGGCCTTTGAAGTAGAGCGAGAGCGGCACCATCGTCACGCCCTTCTCCTTGACGCGCTTGTACCACTGGTCGATCTCGCGACGGTGCGCGAGCAGTCGGCGGTCGCGATCGGGGACGTGGTTGAAGATGTTGCCCTGGCGGTACTCGGGGACGTGCGAACCGACGAGCCAGAGCTCGTCGCGCTTGACCATCGCGTAGCTCTCGGCGATCGAGCCGCCGCCGTCGCGCAAGCTCTTCACTTCGGTGCCGGTGAGCTCCACGCCGCACTCGAGCTCCGCGAGGATCTCGTACTCGTGACGCGCCTTGCGGTTCTGCGCCAGGACGCGGATCGCGGGGGTCTTCTCGGTCACGGGCCCAAGATAGCCGCGCGTGCGGAGCGACGCGCCCGCCGAATCGCGCTGGCGCGGCCCGAATCGCGCCGACGTGGCGTTGACGAGCGCGAAAGTCGGCTCTACTGTCTCGCCCCCTACCACCTGCCCGGGTGGCGGAATTGGCAGACGCGCAAGGTTCAGGTCCTTGTTCGCTAACCATGCGAGTGGGGGTTCGATTCCCCCCCCGGGCACCACGCTTCGCGGGTCGACGACGACCCTCGCGCGAGCGGCTCGAGGACGCGGAGCGTGCGCCGCCCCGAGACATGCGCCCGGTGACACGCGCCCCGTGACGTGCGCCCGGTGCCATGCTCTCGGTGCCCCACGCTCGTCTCGACGCGCGCTCTGCGTCAGAACGAGTTGTCTTGCGGGTAGGCGAGCATCGCGACGATCACGAGCACGATCAGCAGGACCACGACGCCGATCGCGATCCACGCCCAGAGCGGCATGGTCAGACGCCGTGGCCGCCGGGCGCCCGGTAGACCAGGATCGCGCGGTCGCCCATCTCGCCGGGGAGCTTGTGCTCGATCACCGTGTCGAGTCGGAAGCCGAGTCGCTCGGCCTCGCGCTCCGCCGCGCGCACTTCGCGTGACCACGACGGGCCCTTGAACATCACGAGGTCCTTGTGCGAGTGCCGGACCTTCCGCAGCAGTCGCACGTTCTCGCGCACCGAGCTGATCGCACGCATCAGGACGATGTCGTACCGGTGGCGCGCCAAGTGTTCCTCCGCCCGTTCGGAGACGGCGAAGGCGTTCTTGATCGCGAGCTTCGCGATCGTCTCGCCGACGAAGTCCGCGCGCTTCTTGAGCGAGTCGAGCAGCCCGACCTTCGCGTGCGGCTCGGCGAGCGCGATCGGCACGCCGGGGAAGCCCGCGCCGGTGCCGACGTCGAGCAGGCTGCGCCCCATCAACGGCACGATGCGCGTCGCGCGCCACGAATCGAGGTAGTGCTTCGCCGCGACTTCCTTCGGATCGACGATCGCCGTCAAGTTCATCCGCTGGTTGCCGGCCAGCACCTCTCGCGCGTGCGCGGCGTAACGATCGAGCACGCTCGCCTCGACCTCGAGGCCGGTGAAGGCCCACTCCATCGCGGCGCGCAGTTCGTCGAGCGACGGCAACGGAGTCGCCGCGTGCAGCAGCTTCGCGTCGGGGTCTTCGCCCTTCTTCGCAGGAGCG
Source organism: Planctomycetota bacterium (assembly GCA_023150475.1). Lineage (GTDB taxonomy): Bacteria > Planctomycetota > UBA1135 > UBA1135 > JACRIN01. The sequence continues at coordinate 47,579 of JAKLKU010000006.1, read as the reverse complement.
GGTTCCGCTCCTTCGGCGCCGGCGTCTGCGGGCGACAGTGCTTCGTCGTCGCCTTCGCGGCCCTCCGCGTCACGACCGCGGGGCGAATCGGAGGCTTCGACGTGGCTCATGGTGCTTGGAGGAGCAGGCGAGGCGCAGCGCGAGTGGAACAGGGTGGCAGGGCAGCAGGGATTCGAACCCCGAACCTACTGATTTGGAATCAGTCGCTCTAACCGTTGGAGCTACTGCCCTAGCGTGGCGGAAGAAGGTACCGGCGCGATGCGGACGCCGCAAGCGACCGACGCGCGCGTTTGCGCGTCGCGGACGGGCGACGTAAGGTGGCTCGCCGAGAATTCGAGAGCACGCTGCCGCGCCAGATGACGTCCATGGGAGACACCTCCACCGCCGGCGAGCACGACGAGCACGATTCCAGCCGTCGCGATCGCGCGCGTCTCGAGACCGACGATCTCGACCAAGACGCGCTGCGCGTGATCTCGCGCCTCAACCGCAACGGGTACGAAGCGTATCTGGTCGGCGGCTGCGTGCGCGACCTGCTGCTCGGCCGCAAGCCGAAGGACTTCGACGTCGCGACCGCCGCCCACCCGAGGCAAGTCAAGCGACTCTTCGCGAACGGCCGCATCATCGGTCGCCGGTTCCGGTTGGTGCACGTCGCGTACGGCAGCCACATCATCGAGACGGCGACGTTCCGGCGCGCTCCGGTGCAGCGCGAAGCCGACGAAGACCTGCTGATCACCGAGGACAACGAGTACGGCACCGCACGCGAGGATGCACAGCGGCGCGACTTCACGATCAACGCGCTCTTCTACGACGCGATCAACCACCGCGTGATCGATTACGTCGGCGGGCTCGACGACCTCGAAGCCGGCGTGCTGCGCACGATCGGCGACCCGCGCGTGCGCATGGCCGAGGATCCGGTGCGCATCCTGCGCGCCGTGAAATTCGCGACGCGTCTCGGCTTCCGCATCGACGAGCAGACGTGGAACGCGATGTGCGAACTCTCGCCGGATCTCGCGCGATCGGCGAAGCCGCGCGTGCTCGAAGAGATCCTGCGGCTGCTGCGCTCCGGCACGTCGCTCGGCGCGTTCCGGATGTTGCGCGCGTGCGGTGCGCTCCGCGTGATCCTGCCGCAGATCGACGAGTTCCTCGGCCCGAAGAACGACCCAGATCCGGCGGCCCACGATCGAGCGGACTCGTACTGGCGCCTGCTCGAGGCGCTCGATTCCGAGATCCACTCGGGCTACCAGCCGACTCCGGCGCTCAGCGTCGCCGTGCTCTACTTGCGGCTCGTCGAACGCGATGCCGCGCTGCACGGACGCGAGCCGGGCGACCTCGCGCAGTCCGCGGCCGACCTGCTCGAGCCCTTCGCGCTCGCGATGCGACTCTCGCGCCGCGACTCCGGCCGCGCGCAGCGGATCGTCGCGCAACAGCGGCGCTTCACCCAAGTCGCGAGCAAACGCTTCAGTCCGTTGCTCTTCATCCGCGCGGAGGAGTTCTCCGAAGCGCTCGCGCTCTTCAAGCTGCGCTCGATGGCCTGGGGCCAGGGCTGGGACCTCTACGACGCGTGGGTGTCGCGCGTCGAGAAGGCACGGCTGGCGTCGCCCGAGGAGATCGAGGCGGCGCGGCGCTCGACGCGCAAGCGTCGCCGCCGCCGCCGCGGCGGCGCGAAGTCGAACTCGACCGAACCGCTCGAGACGGCCGACTGAGCGGGGCGAGTCGCCCGCCTCGCCCCGCCGCCGGCAGGACTTTCCTGCGGTCGGACGAAATCCGAGCTCGTCCTCCTCCACGCGAGCTTCGGGGTAGTTTTCAGCGTGTCCGACGCGTGCGGACGCTCTTCCAGGAACGCCGACAGGCGCACTCCAGCCCGGCACGGGGATGGGGTCCAAGAGCCAACGGGCGTCATGCCCGCCCAAGCCTGTGTCCGGTGACCTGCGCGGGGAGAGCGCGAGCACGCGAAGGGCAAGGGTCGCCCTCCGAAGCGGCCTTCCTTTCCTTGGTTTGGTTTCCACCCCCGCGCGGCCCTCGGCAACGAGGGCCGCGCGCTTTTCCAGGGTGCTCGTCGAAGCCCACGCTCGCGGCGACGGCCGAGCGCTCGTGCGCCCGCGACGGCTCGGCAGCCGGCCTCCGCCCGATTCGCGCGCCGTCGGCCTCGCGCCGGCTCGGGCGCGGTGCTCATACTGGGCCCCGCTTGATCGCCACCCGTTCCCCGTTCCCAGGCGCCGCAGGCGCCGTCGTCGTCGCCGCCGCCGTCGTCGTCGTGTTCGCGACGTGGGCCTCCGTCGCCGCCGCGCCGCTCGCCGCGCAGAAACCGGCGAAAACCAAGACCGAGCGCACGGCCGAGTTCGACGCAGAGAGCGTGCGCCGCGAGTGGTCCGCGCTGTCGCCGGACGCGCGCCGGGACGTCGTCGAGCGTTTCGCCGAAGACGTGCGCCACCTCGACGGTTTGCGCGCCGCTCTCGTCGCGCACGTGCTCCAGACGGCGGACCTCGACGCGGGGTTCGTGCCCGACGCCGGCGAGATCCCCCACTACGACCCCAAGGTGCACGCGCCGGCGCAGCCGATCCCCCGCAAGCGCCTCGAGCCCGATTCGACGGCGGCGCGCGAGTTCTCGGAGCGCACGTTCCAACGCGCGCCGAAGACCGGCCTCGACGCCGCGTTCCGTTACGACTGGGCGCGCCGCGAAGTGGTCCGCGTCGCGGATCCGCTGGCTCCCGAACGCGTGTTCGAGAACGGCCTCGCCGGCTACGCGCCGGGGCACGACTTCGCGCTCGCGCTGGTCGAGCGCGCGCTCGATCGCGGCGACCAAGCGAAGGCCCTCGCGGCGCTCGGCCACGCCTACACCGATCGCGCAGGCGCCGTGTACCCCGGCGTCACGCTCTACGACGCATGGGCCTCCGGCGTCGAGATCGAGATGCCCGACGTCGACGTGCTCGGCGTGATCCACGACGTGTTCGACGACTGGCAGACGTGGAAGGCGCCGATCCCCGAGCGGCAACACGCTTCGATCTATGCGGAAGTGAAGCAGCTCTTCCTCGACGCGCGCGACTACCGCGGCCTGCGCAGCGCGCTCGCGTGGACCTACCTGTCGGGCAGCGCGCCGCTCGCGGACGGTTACGTCGGCCACCGGTTGCGCCTGCACGGACTCTGGGAGTCGGTCTCGTCCGAACCGGCGGCGCTCGCCCCGAAGCTCCCCGACGCCGCGAAGCGCGAGGAGTTCCTCTACGAGTGGTCGCAGTCATTCGACAAGAACGCCGAGCTCCTGCCGCGTGCCCAGGCGCGCCAAGCGGCGCTCGAACGCGACGCGACTCGGGTGCGCGACACGCTCGCGGCCGTCGTCGCCGCCGTCGCCGCGACCGCCACGAAGCAGGAGACGCGCCGTCCCTCGAAACCTGCGAACTCGGGCGGCTAGTGGCGCGCCGGGCCCACCGGTATCCTCTTCCGCTTTCGTCCACCCCATTCCCCACCGAACGACCATGACGACGATCTTCACCGAGATGGAGCAAACCGCTCGTGCGATGCTCGCGCGCGGCAAGGGCATCCTCGCCGCCGACGAGAGCACGGGCACGATCGAGAAGCGCTTCAAGGGCGCCGGCATCCCGAACACCGAGGAGAACCGTCGCGACTACCGCGAGATGCTCTTCACGACGCCGAGCATGGCGAACTACACGAGCGGCGTGATCCTCTACGAGGAGACGTTGTTCCAGAAGGCGCGCAACGGCACGCCGCTCGCCGAAGTGCTGTCACGCCAAGGCGTCGTCCCCGGCATCAAGGTCGACAAGGGCACGATCTCGCAACCGTTCTGCCCCGGCGAGGTGATCACCGTCGGTCTCGACGGCCTCGACGAGCGGCTCGCGAAGTACAAGGCCGCCGGCGCGCGCTTCGCCAAGTGGCGCGCGGTGATCACGATCGGCAACGGCATCCCGACGCACGCGAACATCGCGGCGAACGCCCAAGCGCTCGCGCGTTACGCCGCGCTCTGCCAGGCCGCCGGCATCGTGCCGATCGTCGAGCCCGAAGTGCTGATGGACGCCGACAACACGATCGACACGTGTTTCGCCGTCACCGAGAACACGCTGCGTTGCGTGTTCGCGGAGCTCGCGACCCACCGCGTCAGCCTCGAGCACATGGTGCTGAAGCCCAACATGGTCGTCAGCGGCAAGAAGTGCGCGGTGCAAGCCGGCATCGACGAAGTCGCGACGAAGACGCTGCTCTGCCTGAAGCGCACGGTGCCTTCGGCGGTGCCCGGCATCGCGTTCCTCTCGGGCGGTCAGTCCGACGAAGACGCGACGGCGCACCTCGGCGCGATGAACGCGAAGGGCCCGTTGCCGTGGGTGCTCACGTTCTCGTACGGCCGCGCGCTGCAAGCGCCGGCGATCAAGGCGTGGGCCGGCAAGGAAGCCAACTGGAAGCTCGGCCAATCGCACTACCTGCACCGCGCGAAGCTGAACGGCGCCGCGCAGACCGGCACGTACTCCTCCGCGATGGAGAAGCAGTTCGCCACCGTCTGAGCAGGAAGCAGCCAACGAGCGAGCGCGGCGAGCCTCCGAAGCTCGCCGCGCTCGTTTCGTGTCCGAGAGACACTTCGTCGCGCGCTCAGTCCGCGACTCTCAGTCCGCGACTCTCAGTCGGGGGCGGCCACCGGTTCGCGCAGCGTCGGTTTCGCGCCGCCGGACTTCTGCACCGCGCTCTCGAGCGGTGTCACCGGACGCATGCGCCGCCACGCGACGAACAACCCGGCGAGCAACGGCACCACGCCGAACACGATGAAGATCGTGTCGGGCAGGATGCGCATCCAAAGCAACGCGTGGACCGTCGGTCGCGCGTAGAACTCGGCGCTCCGCGCGGCCCAGAAGCCGTGCTCCATCGCTTCGTTCATCTGCAGGATGCCGACCGGGAAGAGCGTCAGGACCGCCATGCCCGCGAGTCCGACGTTGAGGCCCCAGAACGACGTCGTGAAGAGCTTCCGTACGTAACCGCTCTCGGTCGCGACGTTGCGCACGCAGTAGAGCGCCAGCGCGATCGCGAGCATCCCGAACACGCCCATCGTCGCGGTGTGCCCGTGGTTCGCGGTCAGGAACGAGCCGTGCTCGTAGTAGGAAACCGCCGGCAGGTTGATCAGGAAGCCGAACACGCCGGCACCGATCAGGTTCCAGAACGCGACGGCCATCAGGAACTGGAACGTGTGGCGGTACACGAACGTCCGACCGGCCTGCTTCAGGATGCGCCACTGCGACCACGCTTCGACGGCGAGCAGCGCAAGCGGCACGACTTCGAGGCCGCTGAACACGCTGCCGAGTCCGATCCAGAAGCCCGGCGCGCCGATCCAGTAGTAGTGGTGGCCGATGCCGACCACGCCCGCGCCGAGCAGGATCGTCAACTGGAACTTGAGCGCCCGCACGGCCGAAGCCCGCGTGACGAGGCCCATGTTGACCATCAACACGCCGAGCACGACGACGGCGAAGACTTCGAACATGCCTTCGACCCACAGGTGGATCACCCACCAACGCCAGTAGTCGGCCATCGTCAGGTGCGAGCCCGGCGTGATCAGGAACGCCGCGGCGAACATCGCCGGAATCGCGACGGCGCTCGCCAGGAAGAGCCGCACGAGACCCCAACGTTCCGCGCCTTGTTCGGTCGCGAGCGCACCGCGCGCGCCGCGCCAGATGCACGCGAGCCAGAGACCGAAGCCCGCGGCGAGCAACACCTTCCAGAGGTAGCCGAGTTCGACGAGCTCCCAGCCCGAGTGCCCGAGCCACCACCACCAACTGCCGAGCTTGCCGGCGACGCCGAGCCATTCACCGGCGAGCGAACCGACGGCGACGAACACCAACGCGCCGTAGAGCACGTCGACGAGCAACCCTTGGTGTTTCGGCTCGCCGCCGCCGACCAACGGCGCGACGTAGAGGCCCATGCCCATCCACGCCGTCGCGATCCAGAAGATCGCGAGCTGGAGGTGCCACGTCTTCGCGACCGTGAACGGCAGGATGCTCGCGAGCTCGACGCCGTAGAAGCCGCCGCCCTCGACGTAGTAGTGCGCGAGGTAGCCGCCGAGCAACGTCTGCACGAGGAAGAGCGCGCCCGCCGTGACGAAGTACTTGATCGTCTTGCGTTGGCTCGGATAGACGGGCAACCAGTCGATCGGCGTCGCGGGGTAGCGTCCGTTCGTCGGCGCGTCCTCCATCTCGTAGCGGCCGCGGTACCAGACGAGGATCACGACGGCGAGCACACCGAGCAGCGCCGCGACCGAGATGCCGCTCCACAGCACCGCGCCTGCCGTCAGTTCGTTGCCGGCGTCCGGATCGTACGGCCATTCGTTGGTGTACGACGCGCCGGTACCCGGCCGCTCGGCCGCGGCGAGCCACGACGTCCACCAGAAGAACGCCGCGAGTTGGTGCACGGGATCGCCCGCGGCGATCCACTTGCCGTCGCCGGTGGCGTCGGTCGAGAACGTGCCTTTCGGCAGCGCTCGAGCCGGCTCGCCGTCGACGAAGCGCGTGCGCACCGCAGCTTCGACTGCCGCGAAGGCTTCGGCTTCGGCGGTCGAGAGCGCGAGCTCGTCGCGGTGCTCGTCGTAACGATTCGCTTGCGTCGAACGCTTCACTCGTGCGTCGATCGCGGCGCGTTGGTCGTCGCTCGCGGCCGCGTAGCTCGCGACGCCGCGTTCGCGCGCGAGACTCTCGCGCAGAGCGAGCACGCGCTGGTGCAGCGTCTCGGCAGTGAAGTCCGCGCCGTAGTAGGTTCCGTGGCCGAGTACCGAGCCCCACTCCATCAAGCCGTGCTTCTGGTAGAGCGCCTGTCCGCCGCGGATGTCGTCCGCCGTGAAGAGGACGACACCCGCGTCGCTCTTCACCGTGCCCGGGACCGGCGCGCGCGCGCGCCAGATGCCGTAGCCGCCGAGGATCAGGATCGTGAAGCCGAGGAGGATGCTGAAGCCGAGGACTTGGTTCAGCGAGACACGCCGCGTGAGAGAAGCTGGTGACATCGTGGACTCCGTGAGTGGCTGGGCAAACCGATGCGCGGATCATCGGCCCGCCGAGACGCGGAGTCCTTGACGGCGATCAAGGCGAAAAAAGTCGCGAGGCACGCGATTCGCTCGAGTCGCTCGATTCGGCCGAGGGACGGCGACGTCCCGCCGCGTCGTGCGGGGCGCGACGCGTGGACGACGAGCCTGTCACGTGCCGCCGCCGCAAGTGCGCGCCGCTTCGACGCCGCGCGTGGACCGCCCGCGGCGGCGTCGGCTCAGCCCGAGTTCAACGCGCGCTCCCACGCCTCGATCTCCGCGAGCGAGTGCGGGGACCTCGGCGGAGTGTCGTCGTCGCGCTGCGCGAGGTAGTTCGGCGGCAGGGAGACCTTCTGGACGCGGCCGCCTTTCGCGCGGCTGACGCGCAGCGCGGCGAGGGGAAACGACTCGTCGGGATCGAGCTCCGCCAGCAGCCCGTCGAGGTCCGCGAGCGTGTCGATGCGGTGCAGCCGATCGCGCAACGCGGCGGAGCCGTGGAAGCCCTTCGTGTACCAGGACGTCCACTTGCGCATCTGCTGCACGCCGACCTTCTCGCCGAAGAACTCGGCGAGCGCGTGCGCATGCCGGCGCATGATCGCGGCGATCTCGCCGAGCTTCGGTGGCGGCGCGGGCTCACGACCGCCGCTCGCGCCAGCGTCGCCGCCGAACACGTCGGCGAGTTCGCGGAAGAGCCACGGCCGCCCGAGACAGCCGCGCCCGACGATCACGCCGTCGCAACCGGTCGCCCGCATCATGCGCAGCGCATCGAACGCTTCCCAGACGTCGCCGTTGCCGAGCACCGGGATCGTCGCACGCGCCTTGAGCTCGCCGATCGCGTCCCAATCGGCGGCGCCGTGGTAGAGCTCGGCCGCGGTGCGTGCGTGCAAGCCGATCGCGCTCGCACCTTCTTCGCTCGCGACGCGGCCCGCGTCGAGGTAGGTGAGCACGTGCGCGTCGATGCCCTTGCGCACCTTGACGGTGACGGGCACTGCGTTCGCGCGCTTCACCATCGCACGCACGAGCCGCGCCATCAGTCGCGGTTTGACGGGGATGGCGCTGCCTCCGCCCGAAGCCGTCACTTTCGGCACCGGACAACCGAGGTTCAGATCGACGTGGTCGACCCCTTGGTCGACGAGGCGCGCCACCATCTCGCCGATGTCGACCGGATCCGAGGAGTAGATCTGCACGGACCGCGGACTCTCGTCCGGTCGCGAGCTCGCGAGCAGGATCGTGCGGCTGTTCCCCATCAGGAAACCGCGCGCAGTGATCATCTCGGACACGTAGATCCCGGCGCCGAACTCGCGGCAGAGCTTGCGGAACGGGTAGTTGGTGACGCCGGCCATCGGCGCGAGCACCACCGGCGGCCACACGCGCAAGCGACCGAGCGCGAGCGGCCGGAACTCCGCCGGACGCGCGAGAGGCACGTCGTGGTTCAACGCGCTCGCGAAACGACCTTCGCTCGTGCGGGCCGCGATGCCCCGGTCCGCGCCGGAAGCGCGCGCTTCGCCGGCGGCTTGCGAGCCGTCCGACGCGCCCGGATCGACCGCGTCGGTCATTTCGCCGCCGGCGGGAAGCCCGGGCCGTTCACCGTCAGGTTCTTCGTCTCGACTTGACCGGAGCCTTGCTGCACGACGAGCCGCGACAGCGCGCCGCTCGCCGTGAGTTCGGCCGCGCGGCCACCGCTCGGCGTGCGGAACACCGACCACTCGCCCGGCGTCCCCGGATCCTGCTCCGCGCGCTCCCAACGCACGACTTCGAGCTCGAGCGCGGCGTGGAAGCGCAGCGCCGGGAACTTCTTGCGCTTCTCGAAACGCGCGAGCAGCGCGTACGTCGTCACGGTGTCGAGGTCGAGACAGGCGATGCGCTCGTTCGTGCTCTTCGTGTCGACGTGCGCGCCGTCGAGCGTGCGTTCGACGCGCATCTGGTCGAGCACCCAGAGGCCGCGCACCGCCAAGTGGTGCTTGCTCGTCTTCAGATCGATGCGGAAGCTCTCGAGCGCGCCGTCGACGACGCGTTGCGTGACTTCGAGTTCGACGTCCTGGTGGCCGCCTGCGCCGGGCACGAAGCGTCTGCCGACGAACACCGTGGCCCCTTCGGCATCCTTCACGATCGCCCAGCGTTCCCCCGCGGTGCGCACGCCGTCGACGGCGGACTCGGCGTAACCTTCGAGCAGCTTGTCGCCCGCGGGCAGCGTCGGCGCCTGGATCTCGAGCGGTCGAGTCGCAGCGTTGAGCGCGGCCTGCTGTCGCGCGGCGAGTTCCGCGCGTTTGCGGTCGAGGTCGCTGCGCGCGAGCCACGCGCCGCGCACGCAGACCGCTTCGACGCCGGTCAGGTTCGCCGGCGTGAGTTCCGGATCGGAGCGCACGAGCAAGAGGTCCGCGTCGAACCCCACCGCGACCCGGCCGGTGCGCGCGCCGAGCCCGAAGAGCTCCGCGTTGCCGCGCGTCGCCGCGACGAGCGCGGCGCGCGTCGGCACGCCGGCCGCTTGCCATTCGACGAGTTCGCGCACGAGCCCGGCGCCCGGCGTCAGCCAGGGATGCGGCGCGCCCGACGCGGGCACCAGGGTCACGCCGGCCTCGAAGAGGCGTTTGACGAGCTCGCGTTGTTTGGCGAGCACGCGTTCCGCCTTCGCGCGGTACCCCGGATCGGTCGAGCGCCGGCGCAGCGCCCACTCGTTCGCCCACCGGCCCGCGAACACCGGGCTCAAGAGCTCGAGCTCGCCGACTTGGCGCTCCGGCGTTTCCGCCAGTCGCGCGACGCCGCGCACGAGCGGCACGACGGCGATGCGCTTCTCGGCGAACGCGCGGATCGTCGGCTCGAGTGTCGCGAGGTCGAGGCTCGGCCAGTCGCCGCTCGCCGGCGCGAACGCATCGAGGAACACGAGACCGTCCGGCGCGACCGCCGTGAACTCGGCGAGCGTCGCCGCTTTCGGCAGCGGACCGAACACGCGCATCTTCTGTGCGTGGGCGAGCTCGACGAGCTTCTTCCACGCCGGCGCCGGCAAGTTCGATTGGTAGGCGAAGAAGTCGACGCGCTGCGCGTCGTCCTGCTCGACGAGCGTCTTGACCACGGCTTGCACGGTCGCTTCGTCGTGCGCGACGAGCGCCGCGGTCGTCGCCGGAGGCACGCCGTCGATCGTCGCGCCCGCCGTGACGAGCCGCGGCCCGGGCGTCGCGTCGCGGACCTTGTCCAGGCGCTGGTCGAAGACGCGCGAGAGCTCGTTGCCGTGATCGATCACGGTCGTCGTGCCGGCCTGCACGTAGAGCAGGTCCTGGTCGGGATCGTGGCCGACGTACCCGTCGACGAGTCCGGCGAGCAAGTGGAACCCGCTCGCGTCGACCCGCCGCGCGCCTTCGGGCACCACGACGTCGGGGCCCACGGCGACGATCTTCGAGCCGTCGATCAACACCGTCGCGACCGCGGGCGGCGTTTCGTCGAGCGTGTGCACGGTCGCGCCGACGATCGCGAGCACTTCGAGGAGCCAACTCGTCATCCGCCGATCTTCGCACGCGGCGTGCCGCGGGGGCAACTCGCCGCGACCACGCGCCTCTCGCGCGTGCGCCGCGGACCCGGGTTGCGCGCGCTGCGGGCGCCGCTCGCGAGCGCCGCGGCGCTGGCTTGCGTAGCATGCGCGCATGGACGACTCGAAGGAGCGCGCGACGATCGCGCTCGACAGCGACGAACTGCCCCGCGGCCCGTGGATCTTCGCTCGCCAAGTGGGCGATCCCGATCGCGACGTCGAACCCGGCGCCTTGGTGGAAGTGCTCGACCGTTCGGGCCGTTTCGTCGGGCACGCGCTTTGGAACCCCGGCTCGGACATCCGGCTGCGGTTCGTCTCGCGCGGCCGCAAGAACGACCTCGATCGGCCGCGCGAGTTCTTGCTGCGCAAGCTCAAGCAGGCCGACGACCTGCGCCGCAAAGTCCTGCGGCTCGACCGCGAGCACGACGCGTACCGTGTCGTGCACGCCGAAGGCGACGATCTGTCGGGCCTCGTCGTCGACCGTCTCGGCGACGCGTTGGTCTGCGAGTACCACGCGCTCGGCTTCTACCGGCTGCGCGAGGAGATCACCGCGGCGCTCGGCGCGCTCTATCCCGGCTTCGACGTCGCGCACCGCGTGCCGCCGACCGCCGCACGCGCGGAGGATTTCGAACCCGGCGACGAACCCGAACTCTCGGAACGCACGATCCACGAGAACGGTCTCGCGTTCCCCGTCGCGCCCGCGTTCGGCCACAAGACCGGCTGGTTCTGCGACCAACGCGAGAACCGCAAGCGGATCGCCGAGCTCGCTGCCGGCCGCGACGTGCTCGATCTCTGCACCAACCAAGGCGGCTTCGCGCTGAACTGCGCCAAGGCCGGCGCGAAGCGCGTGCGCGGCGTCGACCTCGACGAGAAAGTGCTCGCACGCGCCGAACGCGCCGCGGCATCGAACGGACTCACCGTCGAGTTCGTGCACGCCGACGCGTTCGACTTCCTGCGTGCGCAGAAACCCCCGCGGCCGAACCTCGTGATCCTCGATCCGCACAAGTTGATCGGTTCGCGCGAGCGCTACGAGGAAGGGATCAAGAAGTACTCCGACTTCAACACGCTGGGCTTCGGCGCCGTCGCCGAAGGCGGACTCTTCGCGACCTTCTCGTGTTCGGGCGCGCTCGACGAGCCGGCGTTCGTCGGCATGCTCTTCCAGGCGGCGCGCCGCGCCGGACGCGACGTGAAGCTGCTCTTCCAGGTCGGTGCGGGCCCGGATCACCCGCAGCGGCCGGACTTCAGCCGCTCTCGTTACCTGAAGGGCGCGGTGTTCCAGGTGCAGTGAGCCGCGGCTCGCTCGGCGCGGCGTGGGCCCTCACGCGCCGCTCGCGCTCGCCATGCCCGTCCACCCGACGTGTTCGGCGCGCGCCGAGTGCGCCCGAGTCACCGAGAGTTCCCCCCGGAGTCTCCCGCGGAGTTCCGCCGGAGTCGCCTGAGTACCCCGAGTGCCCCGGGTGCCCCGGGTGCCCTCGAGTCCCACGATTCACCGCGTGCGCCGCAGGCGCCGCCGCCGTGGCACGCGCGAAAGTTCGTGGCTGACTCGCGCGTTCCGTTTGGCTAGGATCCGCGCCCGGTAGCCCTCGTCCTCCCCGCGTGCGCGGCGTGTGGGCGAGGGCACCGTCGTCCGCGCGCGGTTCGCCAACGACCCGCCCAATGCCAACCCGGAGATCCGCATGAGCCTCTCGATCCTCGCCACGGAAGACAACTGGCAGGCGTTCGACGAAGCCTGGAACGAGTTGATCAAGACCCTGGGCCCGATCGAGGACTTGGTGCAAGCGCTCGACATCGTCTCCGCGAAGCGCCGGCTCGCGCGCTGCATGCCGCTCTTGCGCGAACACGCGGACAAGCTCGCCGCGGGCGGCCGCTCGGAAGACGCGGCGGCGATCCTCGGCGCCGCTTTGCGCGGAGGCGCGGCGGTCGGCGACGTCGCGGAGCCGCTCTGGCGCAACGCGCAGACCGCGTGGGGCGAACAGCCGTGGTGGAACCCGTACATCGAGCTCGCGGGCTTCCGGCCGAACGCGAACGACTTGCGCCGCGCGTGGATCTGCTTCGACGACATGCGCTCGTATGCGCCCGGCGTCGTGATCTTCCACCGCGGCGGTTGGGGCATCGGCGAAGTCAGCGAGTTCACGCCCGGCGAGCTCGAGCTCGGCGTGCGTTTCTCGAGCGGTCGCAAGGACCGATTCCCGCTGCGCACGGCGGTCGACATCTTCGAACGGCTCGCCGACTACGACTTGCGCGCGCAACACCTGCGCGACCCGCAGAAGCTCAAGCAGCGCGTGCAACAGGAGCCGCTCGAGATCCTGAAGGCGGTGCTGCTGCGCCACGGCGGCAAAGCGACGCAAGTCGCGATCAAGAACGCGCTCGCGCAGGTCGGCGTCGACGGCAACGCCTGGTCGACGTGGTGGCGCAAGACGCGCATGCAAGCGGAGAACAGCGAGTGGTTCCGCGTCTCCGGCAGCGGTCAGAAGGTCGAGATCGAGCTCCTGCGCCGCGCGCTCGACCCGGTGGCGAGTCTGAAGCGCCAGCTCGAACACGCGACGTCGCTCGCCGACGCGCTGTCTCGCGCGCGCGACATCTTCGGTTCGAACAAGCTCGAACAAGGCGTGCGCGACGCGGGCCTCGGCGTGCTCGAACAGTTGACGCGCACGCCGAAGACGCCGCTCGCCGACCGCCTGTCCGCGTGGATGTTGATCCGCGAGCACAAGAACCAGACGCCCGAAGGCCTCGCCAACGCGTTGAAGGAAGCGCTCGCGAAGCCTGCGCCGAGCGATCCGTCGGTCCCGAACGCCGTGTGGGCGCTCCTGCAGGCGATTCCGCTCGCGCGCGACCAGGAACGCTCCGTCGCGTTGTTGCAGGAGCTCCACGGCGACGCGTGGCTCGACGAAGCGGCGAAGAACCTGCACCACGCGCCTCCCGGGTTGATCAAGCCGCTGGTCGACGCGCTGCTCGCCGCGAAACGCGGCGACGCGCTCGCGAAGCAGTACTCGATGTTGCTCGCGCGCCCGATGCGTTCGCCGTTCGCGCTGCTCGCGCTGATCCGGCTCGCGGAGGACGGCAAGTTCCAAGGCGAGTTCCCCGGCCCCGAACAACGCGCCCACGCGTTGGTCGACCTCGCCGTGCAGCTCGCGGAAGGCCGCCGCGGCAACCCGTTGCTCGCGCGCGCCGAACAGCGCCTGATCGACGTGCTGACCAAGGGCGAACCGCCGCTGCTCGGCAAGTGGCTCGCCGACGCCGACGCGCACACGTTCCGCCAACTGCGCACGATGTTGCAGCGCGGCGTCGCCGACGAGATCGACTCGGCGATCACCGATGCGGCGCTCGCGCGCGGCATCGACCTCGTGCGCGCGGAAGAACTGCCGTTCTGGGAGGAAGACCGCATCTGGACGACGCGCGCCGGTCTCGCTCGGCGCCAGGCGGAGCTGCGCGAGATCCGCGACGTCAAGTTGCCGCAGAACGCCGAAGCGATCGGCAAGGCGGCGGGCTTCGGCGACCTCTCGGAGAACTTCGAGTGGGCGCAAGCGATCGAAGAGCAGCGGCACCTCACCGAAGCCGCCGCGACGATCGAACGCGAGCTCCGCATCGCCGCGCTGCTCGAGAACGCGCCGATCGCGGAGAACACGGTCGCGCCGGGCACGCTGGTGCGCTACCGCGACCTGACGCATGCCGAAGAGCACGATGTCGCGATCCTCGGTCCGTGGGACAACGAGCCCAACGCGATCTCGTACCGCGCGCCGCTCGCTGCCGGCATGCTCGGCCTCGCGCCGGGCACCAAAGCGACGATCGAACTGCCCGGCGGCAAGATCGAAGTCGAAGTGCTGCGCGTCGAGCCCGTCCCGGTCCACTGACCGGCGCGGGCCCCGGGCTCGCTCGAAGCTCCGCCCCGACGCGGGCCGTTCGGCGACGCCGGCGCGTGCCGGCGCGCGCTTCCACCGGCCCCCCCACAAGGCCCGACCGTGGCACGCCGCCGACGGCGCCGCGCTGGCGAGTCGCTGCCTGCCACGCCGGCCGGCGCGCCGGCCTCCGCGCCGGCCTCCGCGCCGGCCTCAGCTGGGGCTCGAACGCGCCACCGGAGCCCAACCAGTCAGCCGCGGACGTTCCGTTCGAGCCGCGCGCGGGGCCCGGCGCCGCTCGTGGAAGAAGCGCGAGCTCGAACGAGCTCCGTCGCGGCGCTCCGGGTACCTTATCGGGCCGCCCACCTGCGCCGGGACCCGAACTCGGCCGATCCAGGGCGCTCCTCCTTTTTCACCCCACGAAGCTCATCCGCACCATGGCCCCGACCGCCACTTCGACGTTCCCCGACTTCAAGGTCAAAGACATCCAACTCGCTGCGTTCGGCCGCAAGGAAATCGAACTCGCCGAAGTCGAGATGCCCGGCCTGATGGCGATTCGCGACGAGTACAAGCAGAAGAAGCCGCTGAAAGGCGCGCGCATCACCGGCTCGCTCCACATGACGATCCAGACCGCGGTCTTGATCGAGACGTTGGTCGAGCTCGGCGCCGAAGTGCGCTGGTGCTCGTGCAACATCTTCTCGACGCAAGACCACGCCGCGGCCGCCGTCGCCGTCGGCAAGAAGGGCACGCCTGCGAACCCGAAGGGCATCCCGGTCTTCGCGTGGAAGGGCGAGACGCTCGAAGAATATTGGTGGACGACCGAAGCCGCGCTGACGTGGCCGGACGGTCAAGGTCCGAACATGATCCTCGACGACGGTGGCGACGCCACGATGATGGTCCACTGCGGCGTCGAGTTCGAACGCGCGGGCAAGGTGCCGGTCCCGAAGAAGGACGACGCGGAAGACTGGATGTGGTTCCTGAAGACGTTGAAGAAGACCTTCGACTCGAACCCGCGCAAGTGGACCGAAGTGTCGAAGGGCATCCTCGGCGTCACCGAAGAGACGACCACCGGCGTCCACCGCCTCTACAAGATGCAAGCGGAAGGCAAGCTGCTCTTCCCCGCGATGAACGTGAACGACTCCGTGACGAAGTCGAAGTTCGACAACGTCTACGGCTGCCGTCACTCACTGGTCGACGGCCTGATGCGCGCGACCGACGTGATGCTCTCCGGCAAGGCCGCGGTCGTCTGCGGTTACGGTGACGTCGGCAAGGGCTGCGCCAAGTCGCTCGCCGGCCAAGCGGCGCGCGTGATCGTCACCGAGATCGACCCGATCTGCGCGCTGCAAGCGTGCATGGACGGCTTCCAAGTGCTGCGCATGGAAGACGTCGTCGCGAGCGCCGACATCTTCATCACGGCGACCGGCAACAAGAACGTCATCACCGCCGAGCACATGGCGAAGATGAAGAACAACGCGATCGTCGCGAACATCGGCCACTTCGACAACGAGATCGACATGGCCGCGCTCGCGAAGACGAAGGGCGTCAAGCGCCAGAACATCAAGCCGCAGGTCGATCGTTGGGTCTTCTCCGACGGCCACGGCGTGATCGTGCTCGCCGAAGGTCGTCTGATGAACCTCGGCTGCGCGACCGGTCACCCGAGCTTCGTGATGTCGAACAGCTTCTCGAACCAAGTGATCGCCCAAGTCGAGCTCTACAAGAACCACAAGAACTACGACAAGGGCGTCTACGTGCTGCCGAAGCACTTGGACGAGAAGGTCGCGCGCCTGCACCTCGAGAAGCTCGGCGCAAAGCTGACGACGCTCTCGAAGGACCAGGCCGAGTACATCGGCGTGCCGGTCGACGGCCCCTACAAGCCCGGTCACTACCGCTACTAGTCCGTCGTGTGCCCCGCGCCGCTCGGCGCGGGGCGCGTGCGACGTATCGACGCCGCGTGAGGCCCTCTCTCGGAATCCGAGGACGCCGCGCGCGGCGTCGCTCGCTTCCGCGCGCTCGTTCTCGAGCGTAGTTTCGCGCCATGCCCACCGGACGCCTCGCACCGAGCCCGACCGGCCGCCTCCACCTCGGCCACGCGCGTTCGTTCCTGCTCGCGTGGTGGCACGCGCGTTCGCGCGGCGGTCGCATCGTGCTGCGCATCGAGGACCTCGATCGCGACCGCGTGAAGCCGGGCCACGTCGAAGGTGTCCTCGAGGATCTCGCGTGGCTCGGCCTCGATTGGGACGGCGAGCCGTTGCTGCAATCGGCGGACACGACGCCGCTCGCGCGCGCGGTCGACGACCTGCTCGAGCGCGGCCTCGCGTACCCGTGTGTGTGCACGCGCGCGGAAGTCGCCGCGCTCTCCGCGCCGCACGCCAGCGACGACGAAACTCGTTATCCCGGCACCTGCCGCGGCAAGTGGCGTTCGTGCGCCGAAGCCGAACGCGCGAGCGGCAGGCAAGCCGCGGTGCGCCTCGTGGTCGAGCCCGGCCTCGTCGAAGTCGTCGACGGTCTCGCCGGTCGACGCTCGTTCGACGTCGCGGGAAGCGTCGGCGACTTCGTGATCCGGCGCCGCGACGGCGCCTTTGCGTACCAACTCGCCGTCGTCGTCGACGACGCGCGCATGGGAGTCGACGAAGTGGTGCGCGGAGCCGATCTCCTGCCGAGCGCGGCGCGTCAGAAGCTCGTGCAAACCGCGCTCGGACTCGCCCATCCGAATTGGTGGCACGTCGGCCTCGTCGTGGACGAGTCCGGCGAGCGGCTCGCCAAACGTCGCGGCGATCTCGCGCTCGCTTCGCTGCGCGAAGCCGGCGCCGATCCGCGCGCTCTCGTCGCGTGGGCGGCGCGCAGCAGCGGCCACGCGTGCGCCGCACGCCTCGCGCCGCGCGAACTGCTGCGCGACTTCCGCATCGACCGGGTCGGCGCTTCGCCAACGCGCTTCGGTCAAGCCGACGTCGACGGCCTGCGCACCGCGCAGCTCGGCGCATGAAAGTCGCACGAAAGATGACTACGTGGGCCGTGTCGCTGCTCGGTGTCTACGTCGCGCTCTGCGCGCTCGCGTGGGCGTTCGAGAAGCGGCTCGTCTACTTCCCCGGACCGAAGCCGACGCACACGCCGCGCGAATACGGGCTCGAACACGAGGAACTCGTCGTCAAGACGAAGGACGGGCAGTCGCTCGGCGCATGGTTCCTGCCCGCGAGCCGGCCGCGCGTCGCGGTCCTCTTCTGCCACGGCAACGCCGGATCGATCGAGGATCGGATCGAAAAGGCGCGGGCGCTGCTCGAACTCGGCGCGAACGTGCTGCTCTTCGACTACCGCGGCTACGGAGCGAGCTCCGGCGCTCCCGACGAATCAGGCACGTACCTCGACGCCGAGGCTGCGTACGACGCGCTCGCGCGTCGCTGCGCCGGTTTGCCGATCGTCTTGTGGGGCGAATCGCTCGGCGGCGCCGTCGCGATCGAACTCGCGCTGCGGCGTCCGATCGCGGCGCTCGTGGTCGAGAGCACGTTCACGTCGGTCGTCGACGTCGGTCGACACGCGTATCCCTGGCTGCCGGTGCGCTGGCTCGCTTCGCTGCGCTACGACAATCTCGCGAAGATCGGCGGGCTCGCCGCACCGGTCTTGATCGCGCACTCGCCCGCCGACGAGCTCGTGCCATTCGAGCACGCCGAACGCCTCTTCGCCGCCGCTCGCGAACCGAAGACACTGCTCGAAACTTCCGGCGGCCACAACGCGGGCGGCCCACTCTTCGATCCCGCCTGCCACCCCGCGCTCGACGACCTCTTCACCACGGCGGCCACCGCCCGCTAGCTTGACAGCCCCCGGTCGGCGGCTACCCTTTTCCGACCTCGCGCTCCCCGATAGCTCAATGGTAGAGCATCCGGCTGTTAACCGGAGGGTTGTAGGTTCGAGCCCTACTCGGGGAGCCATCTCCTCCGGCGCGTCGTAGCGACGGTCGCGGGGAGCTTAACGGAGCGCGTCCGACGCTCGCGGCCAGGTGGCCGCAAGTCGCGAGCGGAACGCAAGATGCGCGCGCGGTTTGCGACGATGCGTTCTCTGTTCGCACCCGCACCTCGGGCCCCATCCCGATCCTCGGCATCCGAACTCGGGGGCCCGATGCCCACCGTCCTTCGAACTCTCTGAGAACGGCCAAACTCTGTTAAGTCGTTCAGCGCGGACCCACGCAGTTCGACTACCACGCGCCACACCTTCAACCGAGGCGTTCGCTCGGCGGGCGTGCGAAACCGGAACAAGTGGCCGCGAGCTACCCGAGGGTGGGCATCGACTAGCGCGGCGACGCCCCAGGACGAGATCACCCTGATCTCCACTCTTGCGGAGTACATCGTCGTGATCTCGGTGCGATGCTCCTTCGAGTGATTCCATGCCCGCGCCTGAGTCCCTTGCGGCGTCCGAAAGCGAACGGCGGCGGGGATCCCGTGGCCACCTGACTCGGGCTGCCTGGACGGCCCGTGTGCGCCTGTTGCGCGGTCCACGATGGACTTGGCAAGCTGGTTCGGGTCGAGGGACTCGATCGCCTAGCCATGTACGAGGTTCTGGTGCGCCGTTCTGCCGAACGCCGGTAGACTACGAGCAGAAATGTCCACGCCCCTCCGCCCACGTCTCCAAGCTCTCGTGCTAGCGGAAGCCGTGTACCACGACATCGCGACCGGCAAGCGTGTCATCGCGGGCACGTTCAACCTGATCGTCGGATCGCACTTTCCGGCCTTCGTGCCGATGCGGGCGGCTGTTTACATCTCCATAACAGACATTCGCCGGGGCAGCACGAACCTCGTCCTCAGGCTGGTCGATACATCCGACCTGGGGATCGTGATGGAAACCGAGGCGTTTGCGGTCGAGTCAGACGATCCGCGCCAGACGCTTGAGTTCGGCGTGCCGATCCCTGGGTTCAGTGTGCCGCACGAAGGAAGTTACGACCTCGAACTCCACGCCGACGGAGAGCGGATAGGATCGCTTCGAATCGCCGCACACGCTCTACCCGCGGAGCAAACATGACACCCACAGCTACTGCATCTCCGGCCTCGGTCTGGGACCAAGCCGCAAAAGACCTGGTCATGCACGCCTTCGTCGAGGGGGCGAAGACGGCGTTTTGGAAGCAGTACGAACACCCCAGGCCGACCGAGGTCCGGGTCTGGTTCATCGAAGAGGAAGGCGCCGACGGTGGCTTCTCCGCGCTCTGCCCGGAACTGCCGGGCATTGGGAGTCAGGGAGAGACGATTGCAGAGGCGGAGGCGAATCTGCGCGACGCGATCGCTGGCGCGATCGCTGAGTACCGTGGAACCACAGGAACGATCCCCTGGCAACGCAGCCTTGACTTGGTCCCGCCCGCAAATGCCAAGGAGCGCTGGATCGTTGTGAGTGGCTGAGCTTCCCGCCGTCACAGGCTTAGAAGCCGTGAAGGCGTTCAAAGCCCACGGCTACGTCGTCGCAAGGATCACCGCGTCGCACTACATCATGCACAAGCCGGGGGAGGTCTTCGCACTCTCCATTCCCGTGCATGGACATAAGACCTTGAAGCCAGGCCTCCTTCGCTCTCAGATCAGGACCGCGGGGCTTACGGTTGAGCAGTTCATTGCCCTCTTGTAGCTCGAACGAATCGGCGTCGTTCCAACTGACCCACTACGCGCCATTCCCAGCCGCGCTGAAGGAACCCTCGGTCCAACCCACGTTCTATCGCAAGAACTGCATCCCCAACGTGTGGCGCGACGCCCACCGCCACGGCGCCGAAATGATCGAGGCTCGCCTCGGCCCCGACGGCTTCGCGAAGAAGTCCGTGACGGTCAAGGCGCTGCTCGCGACCGAGCTCGCCGCGGACCGCGCCGAGTAGTCGGACGGAGCTCGGTCGCCAGCGCACGGAAGTGTCGACACCTCAACTCGCGGCCAGGAGTCCGTAGGTTGAGTTCCGGTCGCGAACGCGGCTCCGCGCCGAGGTGGCACCGCGCTCGGGCTCAGGTGTTCTCGCTCGGAGTCGGACTTCGGTCCACGCCGCCCCACCTCGCTCGGACGTGCTGGCCAAGCAGCAGCCTTCCCTGCTCTTCCGGCGGCAGGAGCTGCAGGTTCACGACCTGCGTGAGCCGCGCGCGGGTCAAGCCGAGCAACCGTGCTGCGGTCGCGTAGTCGGCGAGAGCACCGGACTCGATCTGGCGCTCGATCCAGTACGCCAGCGCGAGCCTGCGCGCGAGACGGCTCGGACCGGGAACGCATGGCAGCTTCGGAGGCTTCGGCTGAGCCGCCTTCGGCTTCGCCAGCTCGATCTTGAAGCGCACGCTGGTCATGCGGACCTCCGGGCGGCTTGGCCCGCGAGGGACTTGATGCCCGTCGCGCGGAATACGAGCTCGACCTCCTCGGCCTTCACGTCGAACACGACGCGCTCGATCAGCAGGGTCAGGACGCGGATCTTCTCGTGCGTCACGAGCTGCTCCCAGAGCGGGTCGAACTCGGCGAGCACCGCGCGCAGGTCCGCCGCCTCAAAGGTCCGCAGGTCCATCGCCACGAGCTCGGACTTCAACTCGCGCACGCGGCGTCCGAGGACCTCCAACGCTTGGTTCGTCTCCTCCATCCGCGCGACGAGACCGACCACACCGCGCGCGATCGCGTCGATCAAGTTCTTGCGCTCGGCGTCGAGGCGCTTGAACTCGCGCTCGGCGTCCCGGAGGTCGCGCTCGACGCCAGGCCGACGCTCGTCGACAGACTTCTTGGCCGCATCGATTGCCGCCGCGATCAACGTCTCGTCGCGCCCGACATCGCGGATGCGCTCGATCACGAAGTCGTCGAGCTTGCCCGCGCTGATGCGGCTGCCCGGACAGGCGCTCGCGCCTTGGTCGTGCATGGTCCGGCACTCGTAGTAGCGCCAGCGCTTCACACCGCGCGAGGAGTACGTGTGCACCATCGGCGCGCCGCACACCCCGCAGAACGCGAGCCCGCGCAGCAGCGCGCCGAACTTGTTGCGCATCGCCGCTGCGCCGTTGCGTCGATTGCTGCCGAGCTTGTTCTGCACGGCCTCCCACAGATCGACGGGCACGATCCCCTCGTGCTGCCCGTTGTGGAGCTTTTTCTCGAACTCGACCTTCCCGATGAACGCGGCGTGGCGCAGCAGCGCGGTCAGGTTCGTCTTGTCGAACGGCCCGCCGTGCGACGTCCGACCGTTCCTGCCGGTCCAGGATTTCGTGCGCCAACCGCGGGCGTTGAGCTCCTCCACCGTGCGCATCACCGATCCCATGCTCAGGTAGAGCTCGAAGATCGCGTTCACGCGAAGAGCCTCGTCGGGGATCGGCACGAGCTTGCGATCGATCACCGTGTAGCCGAGCGGCGGGATGCCGCCCGTGTACATTCCGCGCCGCCGCGCGGCCTGCATCTTGTCGCGCGTGCGTTCGCTGATCTGCTCGCGCTCGAACTCCGCGAAGGTCGCGAGGAGGTTGAGCGTCATGCGCCCGACCGCGTTCGAGGTCTGGAACTGCTGAGTGACGCTGACGAACGTGACGTCGCGCTCCCGGAACTTCTCCATCAGCTTGGAGAAGTCGAGCAGGCTGCGGCTCAGGCGGTCGATCTTGTAGACGGCGACCACGTCGACCTTGCCAGCGTCGACGTCGGCCATGAGCCGCTGGAACGCGGGTCGGTCGGTGTTCGCGCCGGTGTAACCGCCGTCGTCGTAGCGCTCGGGCAACGCGACCCAGCCGTTCTCGCGCTGGCTCGCGATGTACGCCTCGACGGCGGAGCGCTGCGCGTCGAGCGTGTTGAACTCCTGCTGGAGCCCCTCTTCGGTGCTCTTGCGCGTGTAGATCGCGACGCGCAGCGAGGGCGCGGCGGGCTCGGCTTGCGCGCGCGACTTGATCCTCGAACGGTTCACTTCTTCGCTCGCTTCCTGAGCTTGAAGAACAGGGGCCCGTTCCAGTGCGTGCCGCTGACCTTGCGCGCGATCGCGGAGAGCGACGAGTAGCGCTCGCCCCGGAATTCGAAGCCGTCGGCCGCGACCAGGACTTCGATCCGCTCGCCGTTCCACTCGCGCACGAGCGTGGTGCCGATCGCGAGCCCGCTCGCTGCGCGGGTGCTCGGGCGCAGCTTGCCCACCACGCTCCGCGTCTGCTCGCCGAGCGGGATGTCGATCTCGGCAATCAGCTCTTCGAGGCGCTTCTGCGCCGCACCGCTCAGGCCGCCGAAGCGTTGCTCTTGGATCTTCCAGGCGATGCGCTTCCAGAGGTACTCCTTGTGCTTGATGCGCGGCGGCTTGCCGTAGACCTGCTCGTAGCGGTCGGCGAGCGCGGCGGCCGAGAGCGCGCGAAGCTCGGCGATCTCGTCGGCGATCGGACGGCGGTCGGGTTTGGTCGTGTTGCTCGTCATCCCAGGTCCTCCCCGCGCGACCCGATCGGCGCGACCGACCACGAACCCTCGTCGAGGGCGTAGTCGTCGAGCAGCGTGACCGCGTCCTCGACGACCCCGCGCAGCACCTCGCGGCGCGGCAGGCCCGTCGCGCGCGCGAGCCGGTCGACCCGCCGATACCACCGCCACGCGCGCACCGGCGAGAGCGTTGGCCGCAAGACCCACGACGCGTACTCGATCGCGAGCCAGGTGCGTTCCTCGAACCCATCCATCGCCTTCATCGCGTCTCCTCCGCGCGGTCTTCGCAGTTAACCGCGTCGACGCACTGAGCCTCGCGCTCGGCGCTCTCAGCAAGCTGCTTCTCGCGATTCAAGACGAGGCGTCGGTACGCCGTCGCGAGGATCGAGGCGAGTTCCTCCGCCCGCTCGGCCGGCGTCATGGCCGCGACATCCTTGCCGGGCCTCACGACGCCAGCCCCCCGTCGCGGGCCAACGCGTCGAACACCTGCACCTCGATCCCTCGGCGCGTGGCAACGTCGAGCGGACGGAGCACCGAGTGCGCGCGGCCGTGGCCGTCGATGCGCTCGGGAAACGCGAGTGCGAGGCGACCGGACGCGGTGCGACGGACTCCGACGCCGTCGACGCCGTAGCGGCCGTCGAGCGTGAACCGCACCCAGCCGAGCAGCCCCCTCGCCTCCATCGCCCGCGGCGCGGCCTTGAACGCGATGTCAGTGACGCGCGGGGTCATCATCGATCGCCTCCGCCTTGTGGATGACGGATGACGGCAATGACGGGTCGTGGAGAGAATCTCTCTACCCCCGCACATCTAGGAGCTTTCTCAGCATCCGTCATATCCGTCATCCGTCATTCCTCCATGCCGGACGCAGTCGGATGCCGTGTCGGACGCGGACATCGACCGTGCGCCCTGACTCGACGCCAAGAGTCGAGAGCAGCCGACCGAAGACGCCATCGCTCGTGCCCACACGCCCGAGGCCGGCTTGCCATCGCAGGTATGCGGCGTGCAGCTCTGCGGTTGCGGTCACCGCGACAGGGTCACGCTCGCAGCACTCCGCGACGAACGCCTCGACATCGTCGCCCGCGGGGCGCTTGTTCCAGTAGCGCGCGACCGCGGCGTCGACGGCGGCACAGGATCCGAGTCCTTCCCGTTGCCAGGCCATGCACCCCTGAAGCGCCCAGGCAAGGAACGCGGCGCGAGCCTCGGGCATCGAAAGCCGCTCGCGCAGGTTCTTGTCAACCGTCTCCGGCTCGCGGTCGAACGGCATCAGCTTCAGTCGGCGTCGACTTGCCCTGTCGTCGCTCCGCATCCTCGGCGCAGAGTTCGCGCCGAGCCACAGCTTGAAGCGCGGCTTCATCTCGAACGGATCGCGGTACTTCTCGTGCACCACGACGGAATCGCCCCCAGAGAGAGACTTCAGCGTCGCCGCGTTGAAGTCGCGCCCCTCCTCGACCTCCGACGCCGCCACCACACGCGCTCCGGCGCACCGCGCCAGTTCGGGTCGCGGACCGCTACCGCCACCCTGCTCGCGCGAGAGCAACGCTTCGAACGGGACCGTGCGCGCGTACTCGCCCAGCGTTGCGTTCAACGCGCCGAGGAATGTCGACTTGCCGTTGTTGCCGCCGCCAACGATCAGGAAGACGGCGTCCTCAACCTGGAGGCCTGTCAGCGAGTAGCCCGCGCAGCGCTGAAGGTACGCGCGGAACTCTTCGTCCCCCTGAGACACGAACGCGATGAATCGATCGAACTCCTCCGACCGCGCATCAGGGACGAAATCGACCGGAGCGAGAGCGGTGATCAGGTCTTCGCGACGATGAGCACGGAGCTCGCCGGTGCGCAGGTCGATGGTGCCGTTCTGGACGTTGAGCAGAAACGGGTCCGCGTCGAAGTCCGCGGGAAACGCGGGCGCTTCTGGAATCGCGCGAGCCAATTGCGCCCGAATGCGTGCGTCGCTCTCGCTCTTCCGTGCGTGGTCGAGAAGCTGGTCTCGCACTTGGCGCCCGATGTCCGCGGCCGCGGCCTCCGCCGCGATCGCTCGCACGGTCTCCTTGGCGCGCAACTCGACTGCGCGCTCGTCGTCGCGCTTCCAGCGCTTGCCGTCGTAGACCATCCAACCCCATGCCGAGCAGTACTTGATCGAATCGCCGTGTCGATGGATCAACCGCTCGGCGTTGCCGATGTCGGTCAGCGCGAACGGCGCGGTCGTGCGGCGCGGACGCGTGCGAGTGCGCGGCGGCTTGTCCGCGGGCGGCGTACCGTTGACCCGCGAGCTCGACACGCACGCCGCCAACTCGTCGTCGGGGAGCGGCGGATCATTGCGGCCGTTCCAGCCGCGCACGAAATCGAGGATCTCTGGCTCGCTGAGATGCCGACCTTCGCCGTCGACCAGGCCGCGGAGGTGGCCGGAGAGCCGGAACGCAGCATGGTTGCGCCCGCCAATCGCAACGTTCTCGGCGCGCTCGCAGTACTTGCGGGCGCGGTCGGCGAGGCTCTGGGCTGGCCGCTCCGAGATTAGATCGAGCAGCCAACGTGGTGCAGCGGAGATGTCGACCTCGCCAGGGCCACGCCCACGCTCCCACTCGTAGACGCCGCCTGTCGCGTGCACGCTCGGCGGCGCGACGACGTAGCCTCCGTCGCCGCGCACATCGATACCGAGTCGCAGATTCACACGGTTCCCGACCTTCCAGCCCGGGTGAGCCAGGTAGACGTGCCGCCCGCCGCCGCCCGTCTTCGCTTCGAGCGTCGCCGGCAACGGGCCATGCACGCGCTCGAGTTCGGCGAGCGACGCGTCTCCCCCGTGCCGGGGATCGATGTCGAAGACGAAGTTCCCGGTCGCCGCGCCAGTCGCAATGCCAACGTTTGCGTCGGGCCACTGTCGCCACCACGACCGGATCTGCGACTCGTCAGTCGTCGCGTCCTTGAATCCGCGGTTGGTGCGGGGATGCTTCGCCGGGTGCTCGCAGGTTGCACTGGAGCAGGAGCAGCGACTCCCCCCGAGGCCGGGAGAATGCACGGGAAAGACGCGCCATCCGAGCGCGGCGTACGAGAGCGCCATCTCCATCGTGCTCACGGCTTGACCTCCGGCTTCGCGCGCGCAGCCCGAAGTTGCTCTAGGTACGCCCCAAGCCGCTCAACGTCCTCGTTCGTCCAGAGGAACAGCCGGGCCGTCGGATGCAGCGCCGGTCGCGGCGCATCGGGGCGCCGCAGGATGTGGCGGAACGCGGGCTCGGAGAGTTGGAAGCGGTCGAGGACGTTGCGCGTCGTGATCAGATCGCTCATGGCGGTGCCAGAGCAACATCGCGGCGCGCACGCCGCACGTCGTTAACGATCGTTAGTGATCGTTCGATCGGAGGGGGCGCGCAAGCCGCCCGTGCTGCTCCAGCACGTGCTCGAGGTGCGATCGCTCAAACCGGATCATCGCGTGGTCGGTGTCTCGCACTCGTGTCTTCTCGGAGAAGAAGCCTCGATCGTTCCAGCTGTTCAGTGTGGACTGCGGCACCCCGTAGCGTTCGCGCGCATCTGGTTGCCAAATCCACCCCGGCGGTGCGAGCGGCGTTGCGCGGCGTGACCCTCGGCCGCGTCCGGCGCGATCCTGCGAAATGCCACCGACTCCGCGAGACGATCGAGCGCTGCCCGGATGAGCCGCGTGCGCTTCTCGCACCTCGGTCTGCCGCACCGGGTCCGCCGAGGGACGTTCGTGGCCTGTCGAGAGATGATGCCTGAGGATCTCCACCACGCGCTCGAATCGTTCAAACTCGACTAGCGGGATCGATTCACCGCCGTTGTATCGCTGTTCATCTTCGCGCGGGAATCGGGTCGTGCCATCGGACTGGAGTACTCCGGGCCACGTAAGGGAACGCCGCAGCAGGCTATTTGCAGTGGCGGCTGACGGGTCTTCGCCGTCTCCACCGATCGGGACACGAATCGCCGGACCGTTGCCGAGGATTAACTGCGATGACGCGTCGACCCCATGCTCGGCGAGCGCGCGTCGGTCGAAGCGTTGGAAGGTCGAGCTCAGGCGGATGAACGCTTCGGATGCGGCTACCGCGCCTCCACCAGAGTCGAAGTGCAGGCTCCGGCCGACGCGATCTGTATGCGTTTGCAGCACGGCGACGAACTCGACCACGCTGTCAAGCAGGTCCGCGCACGGCAGCGGGCACCGCCGTCTTCGCACGGGCCGGTTGGTCGACGGCGGCCGTTGGCGCCCCGCGGAAGCCCCGCCGGTCGGGGCCTCATGTGAAGTCCCGCGCAGCCGCCCGGCATCGCCGTCTCCCTTCGTCATCCCGATATCGCCCTTCAGACGTGCCGGCATCGTCGAGCCACGCGGCCCCGAGCACAAGAGCGAGACGCCGAGGGAATGCACGCACGACGAACCGCGCCGGAGGGCGAGCAACGCGAACTCCGGGTTCTCGTGTCCGGCGGACAGCCGTGGCGCGCGAGAAGGCCCCATCGCCGGGGTTACTGCGTCCCTGAGGGGAACAGTAACGCGGACCTCGATTCCCGCGCGACTCCTCGCGCGGGTCGAGCGAACCGGCCCTGCATGGTTAGCCGGGCCGGATTCCGAGGGCGTTTGCCCCCGTGCGGCCGCAGCGCGCAAGCATCCCCGGGCGCCCGGGTTCTGGGGCTCTGCGGGGAACAGTAACCCGGGCATCGGCGCGTGCGAACGCCGACGAGGACGGTCGGTCGAGCGGGCAGCGAGCGCCGAACCAGGTCCGACAGCGGGAACCGTGCGATCGGCTCGGCTATCTCCGGTCGATCAGACCAAGCGCCGGCGGAGTTGATCGCGGTCCGGCGTCGCGTACACCAGCGTCGACTCCACGCTCCGATGCCCGAGCGCCGTCTTGACGAGTAGGACGTCGCCGGTCTGGCGGTAGAGGCGGGTCGCGAAGCTGTGCCGAAGGGCGTGCGCCCCGCGGTGCTGCAGCCCGGCGCGTTCGAGCCAGAGTTCCAGCCTGCGGGCCGCCTGACGCCGGCCTACGTGACCGCCGTGAATGGCTGGAAACGCAGGCCCGGTCCGGCGCTCGCCCAGGTACACGGAGAGCAGCGCCACCGTCTTCGGCCCAAGCAGCACGCGCTCGGTGCGATCCCCCTTCACCTGCCGCAGCCGGAGTTCGGCGCGGCCGAGGTCGACGTCCTCGACATCGACGCCGATCGCCGAGCTGAGGCGGATCCCGGTCCACGCCATCAGCGCGAACAGCGCGTGGTCCCGCTTGCCCTCGGGCGTCCGGTCGCGGGCGATCGTCGCGAGCAGGCGCTCGATTTCGTCGTCGGTCAGAGTCTTGGGCGGCGGTGGCGAGCAGATCGCGCGACGGATCATCCGCGCGGGGTTCGATCGGATCAGGCCCGCTTGGTGGAGCCAGGCGAACACGACGCGCAACGAGGTGCGGATCGCGTTCATCGTCGACGCGCTGCGACCTGTGCGCGTGGTATCGGCGACGAGGAAGCGAGCGAGCATCTGCGGCGTGACGCCGTCGAGATCGTCGCTTGGCCCAAGCCAGCACGCGAGCAGCGCGACGTGGCGGCGGTAGTTGCCGATCGTGTGCGGGCTGCGGCCGTCCGCTTCGAGTTGAAGCGTGAACTGATCGATGGCGTCGGCGAGACGCATCGTCGTCCTCCTTGGAGTTGAGACTTGGAGTTGATGAGGACGCGGGGCCGACCGCCGCTACCGAAGATCGACCCCGTAGCTGTCGCGGTGGATCAATCCTTCGCTTCGACCGTCGGGATCGGCGCGCTCGCGAGGAGATTGCACTCGACGGCCCAGAGCAACGCGAGCCGCAACACGCGTTGCGTCTTGAGATACGTCGGCGGCGCCTTCGGTGCACCCGCGCGCGTCTTCATCACCGCGTCGCTCGAAAAGTACTCGGCGATGCGATCGACCGTGAACAGCCCGACCGGCGTCTCGCTGCCGAGGTGCTTCTGTGCGAGCTTGAGCTCCATGCCGTAGCTCGCGATCGTCCCCGGACCCGCGCCCTTCTCTTCGAGCGACTTGAGGTAGCGCTCGCCCAGCTCGCCGAGCGTGATCGTCTGGTCGCTCGCCATCGCCAGTTGCGCCTCTTGGTGCAGGTCGCTCGTCTTCGCCGCGTTCTTCGTCTTCTTCGACATGTCGTGCCTCGTGGTTGGTGCGCACCACCATCGGCGCGCGACGACATGCACGCTCAACTCGTCGAAGTATTGAAGGCGACCTCACCGAGCTCGATGCGTTTCGACGAGCGGATCACCTCGCTGGTGAGGTTCGTGCGAACGGCGCTCACCGGCGAGCGCGTTCGCGTTCAGCACGACACAAGCGAGTGCGCTACACACGTTGCGGATCAGGCACCGTCGCGCCCGCAGCCGCGACCGCCGCGCGGATTTTTGCCGCGAGCACCTGCGCCTTCTCGTTCAGATCCTCGCTCGTTCGGACCGACGCTGTCGTCTTCGCTCCCAGCACCGCGCGCCGCTCCTCCTCGATGCCGAACTTCAACGCCCGCAGCGCGTCCGCGGTTCGTTCGATCCGCCCCTGGGCCAAGTGTTCGGCGCCCTTGCCCGCCGCTAGCCGAGCGAGCTTCGCGTGCCGCTCGTTCATCGCCGTCACCGCGTCGACCGCGCGCTTCTCGTTCGCCTCGCGCACGGCGGCGTTGAGCCGCTCGACGTTCGCTTGCCAGTCTTCGCGCTTCGCGACGTTCGCCACCGTCGTCTTCGACACGCCAAAGTGATTCGCCACGGCCTCGTACGAGCGGCCTTCGCCGAGCGAGAAGTAGAACTGGAACGCGTCGAGCCCGAGCTTGCGTTTCATGGCGACGCGCCTCGGACTCGCAGGTCTCCGCCGAGATCGGTCACAAAACTCACGCCACGCCTCGTTCGAGCTTGACGCCCTCGAAGCTCTTGCCGTCGAGCGTCGCGCGCTTGCCCGTCGCCTTCTCCCACCGCGCGATCGTGCCGTCGATGAACGCAGGCTGGATCTCCATCGCGCGGCATCGGCGACCGAGCTTCTCGGCCGCGATGATCTGACTGCCCGAGCCGTTGAAGGGTTCGAGCACAATGCCGCCGCGTTGCGTGTGCAGCTCGATCGGCAGCTCGAAGAGCCGCGTCGGTTTCGAGGTTGGATGGAAGGATGTGAAGCGCGCCTTGCCGTCCCAGTCGGCCTCCCAGACAGTGTCGTGCTGCGCCACGCCGTGTTCGGGCTTCTTACCCTGCACCCACCCGAAGGCGCACGGCTCGTGCCGCCAGCGGAAGTACGAGTGCCCGAAGACCGCGCAGGGCTTCACCCAGACCACGACCTGGTGCAGCAAGAGCCCGTGCCGCTCGAACGCCGCCGCAATCGTCGGCTGCTGCACGTGCGCGTGCCACACGTAGATCGGCGCGCGCTCGGCGAGGTGCGGCAGCGCGGCCGAAAAGACGCCGTCGAGGAACTTTCCGAGATCCTCGATGTCGACCTCCCGGTAAACGTGGCTCCAGTCCTTGCCGCTCGACTTGCCGTCGTGGATCGGACGGTCGTTGCCAGTGTAGTCGACGCAGTACGGCGGGTCGGTCGCGAAGAGCGTCGCCTTCTCGCCGTCCATCAGGCGCGCAAGGTCCTCTGCGCTCGTGCTGTCGCCGCAGAGCAGGCGATGGTCGCCGAGCGTCCACAGATCGCCGCGGCGCGCGGCCGCGTTCACCGGCGGCGGCTCGGGGCCTTCATCCTCGATCACGCGCGGCGTCGCGCCGTCGAGCTCGGCGAGCAGTGCGTCGATCTCCGCCGAGCTGTACCCCACGCCGTCGAGCGAGTCTTCGGCGCGCAGCTCCTCCAGCAGCTTCGCGAGCGCGGGCTCGTCCCATAGCGCGAACTCGTGGGTCTTGTTGTCGGCGATCGAGTACGCCGTCGCGTCGAGGTCGGTGCCGAGGAAGCGCACCACCGGCACCTCGGGCATCCCGAGCGACTTCGCCGCTTTCAGGCGCGTGTTGCCTGCGATCACCTCACCCGAGGGTTTGGCGACCAGCGGCTGCTGCCAGCCGAAGCGCTTCAACGACGCGGCAACGTGCGGGACGGCGGGATCGTTGAGGCGCGGGTTGGAGGGGTTCAGGAAGAGCGAGTCGATCGCGACCCACTCGACGGCGAGCGCGTTGAGTTCCATGCCAAGAGTCCGTTGAAGACGAAGGAGCGGTCGATCCGCCGCGCCGACTTGGACTTCTTGGCTTGCGCCGACTTGGAATTGAGGCGAGGCGTTGACACCGAAAGCTACAGCGCGTACCGCTGGACGCAAGATCGAACAGAATGCCTAAACCCGCGGCCGCTTTTGATTGCGCGCGGGGACCCTTTGAGTCTGCTTCCGCCGCGCCCGGACACCGAAAGTGAACGAAGGTGACCGAGCCCGAGGCAGGGTGAACGGGGCGGGTCGCCGCAAATGCCTGCAGTGCCGCGGCGTTACGTCAACGAACGTCGCCCATGTGGGGCGAGAAACACGCGTTCTCCGTACCAGATCCGTTCAAGGTCCGTACCAGATCCGGTTTGTGACGGCGCGCGAAAGATGATTCTCCGCGAACGCAAGACAGCCCCCGAATTCCAATCCCAGGCGGTCCGTCACATGATCGAGCAACTTGGACGCTAGGGAAAGCTCGTTGCCCAGGGAGATTCGGTCGCCTGGGCTCAAGCCTGAAGATTGTTCCCCCCAGGAAAGCCCGGACACTTGAGCCATTAAATCGGTGGAGAGACGGACCGCCATCGGACCTCCAAGATTCCGGCCTCGACCAGGGCGCGGCCCAGTGCCACGCGATCGATCGAAGCCAGCTCGTTGACACCGAGCTGGAGCTCGGCGCGGTGGCCGCGCAGCTCGCGCTCACGCGCAGCGGCGGCCTGGTAGAGAGCGTGCCGGCAAGTTCAGCACCGGGTTCAGCAGTCGCTCGCGGGCAGCCCGAAGCGGAACTCCGGCGGGATCTCGTCGCCCTCCCCGACGGCCTGCTTGTCGGCGCCGCCGTTGAGTCCGCAGGTGACCGAGCAATGGCTGTGCTCGAGCCCGGACGGAACCCAGTCGCCCTCGAGCACCTTGGGCAACGGGCCGACGCGCGCGATCAAGGCGCGCGCGGCGTGCAGCAGGTAACTCTCCTCGTGCGACGCGAGCCGGTGCTCGATCCCGTGCGCGACGCACGCGAGGTGCTCGGCGACGAAGCTCTGCGCTGCGTCCGCGGTGACCGACAGCGCTTCGGAGCCGCCGTCGACGAGTGCGTACGCTTGCTTGAGGCACAGCCAACCGAGGAAGCCCGCCTCGACGGCGACGTGATCGGGCGGATCTTCGGCTTCGGGATGGAACGCGAAGGCTTCGTAGTACGCCTGGATCTCCGCGAGCAAGCGCGCGGGATCCGTCGTCTTGCGGTAGCCGGCCTCGCGCGGACTCACGGTGCCGGCCGGACCGAGCAACGCGAGGTAGTCGCCTTCGTCGGCGTCGCGCGCAGAAGCCGCTGCTCGCGCCAAGTCGGCGTCGTCGCAGCCGAGAGCGAGGTCGGTGATCTCCGACAGCCAGATGCCGTGCGGTCGCTCGAACAGCAAGCCGACCAAGCGCCAATCGCGGGCGGTGCGCAGGAGCTCGACGGCGCGCGGGTCGAGCACACGAGGCGACGTGGTCACGGCTTCACCTCGATCAAGAGCGGTGTCCAGCCGGTGCGCATCTTGCGCGCGCCGACTTCCTCGCCGCTGCCTTCCCACACGGCGAACGCGACCTGGGTGCGCTTACCTGCGGCGAGCCCGTCGGGCACGCGCCGCGTCAACACCACGGCCCAACCGTTCGCCGTGCGCTCGCCGCGACCGGTCGAGCTGGTCGCCGCCGCTGGCGTCAGCGTTCCAGGACCTTGCGCGACCAAGTCTTCGACCGGCTCTGCGCGCGGACCGGACATCGCGTTGCCCAAGGCTCGCGCGGGCGCGAAACGCAGCTCCATCGCGCGCTGCGCGTCCGAGCCGGGCTCGAGCGCGTCGGCTTGGAACGGATAGTGATCGGGCACGGCGTTCGGATGGATGTCTTGGATTGTGTCGCCGCGCCCGTCGACGGTCGCTTGCCACGACGCGCGCCACAGCGTGATCTCGACCGGCCGGCCGGTCTCGCCCATCTGCGGCGCGGGCACGTCCTGCGCGGTCGCGGCGGGCAACTGCACGGCGCACGCGTCGCTGAACGTCGCGGGCATCGGGAGATCGTCCTCCGTCGCGTCGCTCCATTCCAAGCGGAACGCGATGCGCGAGCCGTCGCTCAGCGCGCGGACCTTGACCTCGCGCGTCGAGATCTGCATCTGACGCGGCTCGACCATGTCCTGCGGAATCAGCGCGGCGGGATACTCGAGCGCGCTCTGCCAGCGCGCGTCCGACGGATCGTCGGGGAGCGCGCCTGTGTTCGGCTGGACCACGACCTCGACCGGCACGGCCGGCGGCTTGCCCTTCGCGCAGGCGACGATTCCGAGAGCGAGCGCGAACAGCAGCGAAGAGGACGACTTCATGGCGGCTCCTTTCACGGACAGTTGGTGCGCATCACGTCGAACTTCGGGTCGAGCGCGAGGCGCTCGTGGATCGGCTCGCGCAGCGGGACCTTCACGAGCTCCGTGCCGTCCTCGGCGAGGCCGTATGCGAAATCGCCGGTGCGCTTCCAGCGCGGAACGATCTGCTCGGTCGAGCCGAACAGTCCGAGCAGCCCGGCGAGATCCGCGTCTGCGTGCGTGTACTCGCGCACGGCGTGCTCGATGCCAGGGCCGAACATCTGCTGGCTGAACTGCGCCGGAACGTGCACCGGCGGCAGGTAGTAGATGTTCGGTTCTAGGCCAAGCTGCGGAAACAGCGGCTTGGCGAGCTTGCGCACGTGAACGAGGTAGTCGATCGGATTGTCCGGGTTCGCATCCTCGGGCTGCGAGACGAAGCCGGCGAGGCGAATCTTCCCGATGCAATTGACGAAGCACTGCGGCTGCAGGCCCTTCTCGATCTTCGGGTAGCACGCGATGCACTTCTCCGACGTGCCCGTCATGGGGTTGTAGAAGACCTTCTTGTACGGACAGGCCTTGACGCACTCCTGGTATCCGCGGCACCGGCTCTGATCGAGCACGACGATGCCGTCCTCGGGCCGCTTGTAGATCGAACCACGCGGACACGACGCGAGACACGCCGGGTACGTGCAGTGGTTGCAGATGCGCGCGAGGTAGAAGAACCACGCCATGTGCACACCAGCAAAGGCTGCGCCCTTGTCGATGTTGCCCGCGCAGTCGTCCTCGCCGACGTTCGGGTGCGCGTAGTCCTGCTCGCCGGGTCGCCAGCCGAGCGCACGCTCGCCGGGCCGCGCCGCTTCGAAGACCGTCCGACCTTCGTAGACCGAGCCATTCCACTGTTGCGCACCGAGCTCGGCGAGCAGCTTGACATCCCACCCGAGCGGATAGAAACCGTAGGGTTTGGTCTCGACGTTGTTCCAGAGCATGTACTCCTGTCCGCGACCCGAGGTCCACGTCGTCTTGCACGCCAGCGTGCACGTCTGACACGCGATGCACTTGTTGGTGTCGAAGATCGCTGCGAACTGCTTCTTCGGTCGCGACTCGGGATACCAGTACGACATCTCGCGTCCGAGCTGCCAGTTCTTCACGCGTGCCATCGCTCAGCCTTTCTTCTCGGTGCTGCCGGACACGAAGCCGCCGGCGAGGTACTTGTTCATCGCGTCGTTCTCGTAGCGCGGACGTAGCCCTTGCGCCGCGGGTCGCCAAAGTCCCTTGGCGTCGATGCCGCCGGGTTCCGCCTTGCTGAGCTTCACGATCGACTCGCGCGGCGCGCCGGTCGGACAGTGCACGTCGGGCAGGAAGCCTTTGCCGATCGATTGCCCGAACATCTCCTTGCGCACCAGCGAATCGGTCATCCACGTCGGCTTCAGCCAACCGCGCGTCGCGGATTGGTGCGAACCCGACCGGAACATCGCTTGGTAGTTGGTGCGCGGGTTCTTCGCGAGGCCGTCCTTGCGCGTCGCTTGGCCTTCGACCGAGCCCGGCGTCGCGCCGTACATGTTGAACCACATGCGCGTCACCCCGCGCGGCGTGCCGGGGTAGTAGCGAGCCCGCGCCATGCAGCGCGCGAACGCGTAGTCCTTGGCGTTCTGCTGCCAACCGCGGAACGGACGATCCGAGGGGTCGGAGTCGATCCACACGTAGTCGCCGTCCTCGATGCCGAGCTCCTTCGCGTCGGACGGATGGATATCGACGTAGCCTTCGGTGACGAAAGGCATGCGCTTGTCGTGGCGGTACACGTCGCCGAATGGACCGAAGAGAATCGCGACCATGTCGGTGTCGATCGGCGTCGTGTGCGAGCCGTGCCGGTACTTCGGCGTGTGGAAAATGAAGCGATAGCCGTCCTTCGCGAGCGGGTGCGGCGAGACCTTCTCCTCCGCCCACGTCTTGACCACGTTACGGCCTTGTCGGACCTCGCACGACTGGTCGGAGCGCTCGACACCGTAGTCCTCGGGACCGTGCGGTCGGATCGCCTCGTGCTTCGGAGCGACGATCACGTTGGGCTCGTAGAACGTCGAGTCGATCGGCTCTCGGTGCACAGGCAGGTTCTCGCCCGCTTCGATGAACTCGTTCTCGTCGCGATAGAACTCGAGCCGGCCCGACTTCGTGTACCAGGGACGCGAGTCGTGGACCTGCTCGTGGCCGACCGACTTCGGTGACGTGCGACTCATCAACAGAGTCGGCACGCCTTCCTTGGCTTTCGCCTCGAGCTCGTCGATCTTGTAACCCTTCGTGTTGGTCGAGTTGTCTAGGATCCGCTGTAGGTAAACCTCAGTGCGGTGCTCGCGCACGAACTTCCAGTAGTCGACGAAGCGCTGATCGCCGGTGATCCTCGCCATCTGCTCGCAGAACTTCATCTGGACGTCGATGTCGCCGACGGTTTCGAAGACACGCGGCAACGGTGTGCGCGGGAAGACCTGGAGGAATGGGTTCGTCACCGACGCGGTCATGTCGGGGTGCTTGAGCTCCGCCCACGAGTCGACCGCGAACACGACATCGGCCCACTCGCACGACGTCGACCACCACCATTCGTTGACCGCGATCATCTCGATGCGCGGCAAGACGTTGATCACCGTGTTGTAGTGCCACTTGACGTTGCCGAGGATCGAGTTCGCGTTGGCAAACCACATCGACTTCGTCGGAGTCGGCATGTGCGTCGAGCCGGTGAGCAGCTTCTTGCCGACGCGTAGCGGATGGTCCTCGTGGTTGTAGTAGTGCGCCGACTCGGCCTTCCAGTACTGCTTGACGCGCGCGGACTTCGCCGGATCGAGCTCGATGTCGAATGGGTTCTCGTTGATCCACTGTGGCGAGCCGTTGAAGAACGCCGTGCGGTAGTTGCCCGCGAACGAGCCGACGTTCCCACCGATCTTGCCGACGTTGCCAGTCAACGCCGCGAGCAGGAACACCGCTCGGTCCTTGTTGTCGCTGTTGAAGAATTGGTTCGGGCCCATGCCGAGCGCGAACAGCGTTGTGCCGGGTTCCCTCGCGAAGTGCCGAGCGAGCGTCTGCACCGTGTCGGCCGGCGCCCACGTCATCTCCTCGGTCGTCTTCGGATCGAAGTGCGCGCAGTACTCCTGCACGAGGTCGAACACCGGGCGACAGCGCACCTTCGTGCCGTCGGCGAGCGTCACCTCGAGCGAACCTTCGAGCCGCGGATCGCCGACCTCGGAGTGCTTGCCGACCTGGTCGCGCGTCAAGGCCTTGGGCCCGTCGCTCTGCGCATCCCACCAGACGAAATCGCCCCACTCTTCACGCAACCTCGAAGTGAAGACCGCGTCGCGCTGCGCGATCGGCGGCGGGGTTTTCTCGCCGTCGGCGAGCACGTGCGTCTGGTTCGAGAGCGCAGCGACCTCGCCGCCGAATACCTCGCTCGCTCGCAGGAGCTTCAGAGAGTCCATTCGAACGAGCAGCGGCAGGTCAGTCCAACGCTTGACGTAGTCGGCGTCGAAGAGCTTCTCCTTCAAGATCACGTGCGCGAAGCCGAGCGCGAGCGCCGGCGTCATGCCCGGTCGCACGACCACCGCGTCATCGGCCTTGGTCGCCGTCGCCGAGTACTCGCAAGCGATTACGATCACGCGTGTGCCCTTGATGCGCGCTTCGGTCAGCCAATGCGCGTCGGGCATCTTCGTCGTGATCCAGTTCATGCCCCAGACGACAACAGTCTTCGCGTACTCGACCGACGACAGGTCGAACTCGACCGTCTGTTGCCCGGTGACCATCGGGTGACCCGGCGGCAGATCGGTGTGCCACGAGTAGTTGTCGAAGCCGCGCGCGCCGACCGCCTCATCCGGCCCGACCTTTCGGATCCAGGCGTCGAGCAGCGCCATCGAGTTCGCGACGCGGTACATGCCGAACACGCGCGTGATGCCGAGCAACGGCATACCGCCGCGGAACTTGAGCACCTGGGTGCCGACGCCCTTGGTTGCTTCGACGCAGGCTTCGTCGTAGTGCTGCGCGAGCAGCTTCTTCTTGCCCTCTTCGCCGGTGTACGTCTGCGCGATGTTCGTCGCGGCCGCCGCCGCGATCGCCGCCGCTTCGTCGTGCGTCGCGCGCACCCACTGATCGCGCGCTCGCTCGAAGTACTCCTTCGGCGGGAGCCCGTTCTCGGCGCGCGGGAAACCCGCGTCGTGCCACGCTTTGAAGCCCTTGCGCACCATGCAGTGCCGCACGCGCCGGTCGCCGTAGAAGCGCCTCGTCAACGCGAGGCCCTTCTGGCAGATCCGCGGATCCCAACGGTGCGTCGTCGCGTTGCCCTGCAGGTCGGCCGCTTCGCCGTAGCGCATGCTCGGTCCGAGGCGCGTGACGACGCCGGAGCGCACGAAGCTCTTGATCAAGCAGTTATGCGTGTCGTTCGGTGCGCAGAGGAAGTGAAACGTCGAGTCGTGCTGGAAGAGATCCCGATACACGCGCTCCCACGAGCGGTCGGGATACGACGCCAGCGGGTTGTCGGGCGAATCGAGACCCCACGCGCGGATCGTCGAGCTCAGGAAGGCCGCGAAGCCGGCGGTCTCCGCCGCCACGAGGAATTGCCGCCGATCGATGCCGCGAGGGCTCATGGTTGGTTCTCCCAGGAACGCAGGAACGTGACGATCGATTCGATCTCAGGATCGGCGAGCGTCGGTCGCACCGTGCTCGGCTGGGCGAAGCCCTGCATCGTCGTGCCGCGGCGTCCGCGGCGGATGGTCTCGAAGAGATAAGTGTCGGTCGCGTTCGCGAGCAGCCCGGCGTTCGCGAGCGCCGGCCCCTCGCCGCCCTCGCCTCGAGCGCCGTGGCACTGCATGCAGTGCGCGCCGTAGAGCTGAGCGCCCAGGGCGGCGTCGCCTCGCACCCAGCGTGGTGCGCGCGAGTCGGGTTCGAGCGCGACGCCGCCGAGCGAGCGCAGATGCGCGACGACGGTCGCGATCTCGCTCGCGCGCAGTCCGCCGGAGCCCTCGCCCCACGCGCCCATGCGACGACCGGGTCGACCGTGCGCGATCGTGCTCGTCAGGAACTCGTCGGACGCGACCGCAAGGAAGTCCGGGTTGCCGATCGCGGGAAACGCCGGCATACCCGGATAGCGCATGCCCTCGCCGTTCGGTCCGTGGCACGCAGCGCAGAAGCTGCCGTACAGCGTCGCGCCGTCGACCGAGAACTCGCGCTCGCCCAAGCGCTCCGCGCGCACACGATCCTTCGGCCACCACGCTTCGGGCACGTTCGCACGCCGCAGCGAGAGCATGTAGCGCACGAGCAGGTCGATCTGCGGCTCGCTCAGGCTCAGCACCGGCATCTGCGAGCCCGGCACGAGCGTCGCGGGCGAACGGAAGTGCTCCGCGAGCCAGTTGGCGAGATCGTGTTCGCCGCGCACGTGCGTGAAGTCGATCCGACCGGGATCCTTGGCGCCCTCGAGCGTCAGCTCGGGCCCGTCGTCGCCTCCGACGCCGGCGATCTTGTGGCAACCGCGGCAGCCGAGCGAGTTGAAGGTCGCCTTCGCCTGCACGAGCTTCGGCGCTCCGACGCGCGAGCGCAGGAATGCGTCGAGCGCGTCACGATCCTCTCTCGACAGCGGCCCGAACGAGTCGTCCCACGGTCCGCCGCTGGCTTCGCCACGCCGCGCGAGGTGCGCGTCGTACCAGTCCACGCGGAACGCGCGCGCGCCGACGAACGACAGGTCCGGCCCCTCCATCCCGCCGGCGCCGAGCGGACGCAGCGTGCCGCCGCGGCCGTCGAGCTTGTGGCAGGCGAGACAGTCGTTGCGCTCGAACGCGCGCTCGCCCGCCGCGAGCCGGTCGACGGTCGGCACCGCGATGTGCGTGTGACAACCGCCGCAACCCGCATCCGCATAGCGCAACGGGATCATCGGCGTCGGCCAGAAGTGCACGTCGCCGTGCGCGGCGGCCTTCTCGGTCGCGCGCCCTTGCCCGGCGTGACACGCCGTGCAACCCATCACGTTCGGGTCGTGACCGACGTCGGGGTGGCGCTTGAGTGTCGGATCGCCCGCGACGACAGGCTCGCCCGCCGCCATGCCGACGTGACACGTCACGCAACGATCGGCGACGGCGAGCGTGGGCACGACCACCTGACGCAGGTGCACGTCGATCGGTCCCGAGGGCCCGCTCGCGGCGGACTGCACGCGCCGCCATTCCTTGAACACGTTCTCGTTCGCCGCGGCGAAGACGAGCAACGCGAGAGTCACCAAGCTCGTCCACAGCAGAAGATGCTTGTTCGCTTGCATGTCAGTGCCCCGGCCAATCCGACGGCGACCAGTAGAAGTCCCAGTTCGGTCCGCGGAACCAGACGCCGACGATCGTGAGCAGCACGAAGCCGCACAGGAAACACGTGAAGAGTCCGAGCGCTCCAGCTCGCGTCGACTGGTGACGCTTGACGAGCCAGATCGAGTACGCCGCGTAGATCGCGGTCAGCACCGTGCCTGGGTTGAACACCGTGATCCAGAGCTGCTGGATGTCGGGGATCCACTCGCGCAGCCAGCCGTAGCGGATCGCGAACGCTTCGATCGCGAGCGCCGCGCCGAAACCGACGAACAGCGCTTGCAGCACCAGCGCCTTGCCGCCCGGACCGCCGAACCATTCGCCGGTGCCGTCCTTCTCGCGATCGAGGTACGGAATCAGGCCGAGACCGAGCAACACGATCCCGGGGATGCCGACGCCGCCCATGAACGCGGAGTAGGCGACGAGCTCCTGCAGCCCGAGGAAGTACCACGGGGCTTTCGCCGGGTTCTCGGGCACCTGCGGGTTCGCGAGCTCCTTCAGCGGCGCGTCGCTGACGAGCGCGAGCGCGACGCAGATCGCGATCGTCAACATCGTGACCGCGAGCTCCGCGTAGAAGAGGTGCGGCATCGACGGCACGGTGTTCTCCGGCCCGCGCGCGACCGCTCCGCTCTTGCCGCGCACGACCGCGGCGAGCTGATAGGTCTTCCGCGGCTCTTCGGTGAACACCGGATAGTCCGCGGCGTGCACCGGACCCAGGCGACGATCGGCGTCGGCCGGACGCACGAGCCCGCCGTCCTTGCGGATGCGCCAGAAGTGCACCGAGAGCAGCGCGACCAGCCCGAGCGGCAGGATCATCACGTGCAGAAGGTAGAAGCGGATCAACGCTTCCTCGCCGACCGTGTCGGAGCCGAGCAGCAAGAGCTTCTGCAACCCGCCGACGTCGAAGGTCTCGGTCAGCCCGAGCGCGTCGGTGACCTCGCGCGGCGACTGCGCGATGTTCGCGCCGATCGTGATCGCCCAGTACGCGAGCTGGTCCCACGGCAAGAGGTAACCGGTGAACGAGAGGCCGAGCGTGAGCACTAACAGCCCCATCCCGATCAGCCAATTGAACTCGCGCGGTGCCCGGTACGCGCCGGTGTAGAACGCCCGCGCCATGTGCAGGATCACCGTGAGCACCATCACGTTGGCCGCCCAACGGTGGATGTTGCGGATCAAGTTCCCCGTCGGGACGACGAAGGCGATGTCCTTCATCGAGTCGTACGCGATCGCGGGGTGCGGCTTGTAATAGAACATCAGCAGCACGCCCGTGATCAGCGTGATCAAGAACGCGGCGAGCGACGCGATCCCCAAACCCATCGTCGCGGTCCACCGCAGGCTCCAACGGTGCGTGCGCACCGGATGCAAGTGCAGGAAGACGTTCCCGAACACGAACGTCGAGCGAGTGCGATCGGTGTTCGGTTTTCCGCCGCGGAACGCGCTGTCCTTCACGCGCGCCGGAGTCGCGCGCAGGTTCGCGAAGAAGCGCCGAAGCGCGTCGTGCTTCTCGGGAGGCGGAGCGAGGACGACCATCGTCAGGCCTTCGTGCCCGGCGGCACGCTTGCGTCCTCGTCGACCATGCAGTCCGAGCCGTCGACGGTCACCTTGCGCCACGGCAGCGGCGCGGGCGCCGGTCCCTTGGTGACCGCTCCGTCGGCGGCGAAGCGCGAACCGTGGCACGGACACTCGAAGCCGTTCGCGTTCGGCTTGACGATGCAACCGAGATGCGTGCACACGATCGAGACCGCGTGCACGCCTTCCTTGTCGCGGAAGAGCGCGACCGAGCGGCCGGGCGGCACGAAGGCTTGACCTTCGGGCAGGTTCTCGGGCAGCGTCACCTTGAACTTGCGCGACGGCGAGGAGAGCACCGCGGCCTTCGGCAGGCGTGCGATGCCTAGCGTCGCGAACACGCCGGTCGCGGCCGCCGCCCAGAGCGACGCCTTTCCGAGGAAGTCGCGACGCGGCACGGGCTCGGGATCGAGGCGGGACGGCTTGATGGGGGCGTTCGAGCTCATGGTTTGGGCTCCAGGTCACAGGTTTCAACGCGAGCGAGCGCGAGTTCCACGCTCCCGCAGCGCGTCGCGCACGAGCCGCACGCGCTCGGCAACGCGGGTTCTTCGGCGCCCCACGCCGCACCCGCATCGATGTCGGAGATCGGCACGAGCGCCGCGTCGGGGCCGAGCAACGAAGAGAGACCGAGCAGGTCGCGGCGCGCGCCGCGCGCTCGACTCTGGAGCGCGTCGTGGTCGTGCGGGTCGGAAGCGTGCAAGCTCATGCGCTCCTCCAAGTCGTGCAGAAGGTCGTGCGCTCCATCGCGATCGCCTCGGTCGGGCAACGCATCGCGCAGAGTGCGCACCGGATGCAGCGATCCTCGTCCTTGAGAATCGCCGTGTTCTCCGCGAGGTCGACGTCCGCGCCGAGCTCCGCGCGCACCGTGCTCGCAAGCGCGTCGCCGCCGTCGAGCTCTGCGAGCGCGACGAGCTTGAGGCACTGCGTCGGACACACGTCGACGCAGCCGCCGCACAGCACGCAGCGCGCACCGTCGAACACCGGCGCGACGCCGCAGTCGAGGCAGCGTGCAGCCTCGCGCCGCGCCGCGGCTTCGTCGTAGCCGAGCTCGACGACCGTGTCCTGGCTCGTCAAGCGGTGCTCCGGCTCCAACGTCGGCACCGCGCCGCGCCGCAGCGCTTCGTAGCCGCGTTCGCGTCGATAGCCGGGGAGCACGACGTGCGCGGTGGTCGCTTCGGCGATCAGCGTGCGGCGCGTGAGGTGCTCGTAGATCGAGCGCGCCACCGCCTTGCCCGACGCGACCGCGTCGATCAAGAGCCGCGTGCCGTGCGCGAGGTCGCCCGCGACGAAGACGTTCGGCGCCGTGGTCAGCAGCGTCTTGGCGTCGACCTTCGGCCACCCGGGCCGCAGCTCCTGCACGTCGGTGCCGCCGTCGCGCAGGAAACTGAGGTTCGGCAACTGGCCGACCGCGAGCAACACGGTGTCGCAGTCGATCACGCGGCGCTCGGCGTCGTCGAAGACCGGCGCGAAACGGCGGTTCGCGTCGAACACACTCGTGCAGCGGCGCACGAGCACGCCGGTGACCGCACCGTCGCTCGAGCGTTGGATCTCGAGCGGCCCCCAGCCGTTCAAGCGCTCGATGCCCTCCTCGTCGCCTTCGAGGATCTCAAGTGTGTCCGCGGGCATGTCGTCGAGCGACTCCAGCGACGCCAGCAGCACCTTGCCGCCCGCGTCCACACGGCGCGCGGTGCGCGCGACGTCGAGCGCCGTCTGCCGCGCGACCGTCCGCGCGACGTCGAACGCGACGTTGCCGCCGCCGATCACCAGCACGCGACGACCGAGGTCGACGCTCTCGCCGAGCGCGACGGCGCGGAGCATGTCGACGCCGCCGTAGACGCGCGGTCCGGCTTCGCCGGGTAGCCCGAGGCCGCGGCTCGCCTTCGCGCCGACGGCGATCAGCACCGCCGCGTGGCGGCGACGCAGCTCGGCGAAGGACACATCCTTGCCAATCGTCACGCCGCAGCGCAGCTCGACGCCGAGCGCCTCGATCACCGCGACTTCGCGGCGGATCAGCTCGCGCGGCAAGCGATACGCCGGCACGCCGACCGCGAGCATGCCCGCGGCGACCGGCTCGGTCTCGTAGACGATAGGGCGGAAGCCGAGGAGCGCCAGATCGTGCGCCGCCGACAACCCCGCCGGTCCCGCGCCGATGATCGCGATCGACTCGCCGTTCGCGGGGACGAAGCGGCCCGCGACGCCCGCGCGCAACAACGCCGCGAGCTCCTCCGGGCCGGCGCCGATCATGGGCTCGTGCGCGCGCAACGCGGCGAGCACGTCGTCGGGCGGACGCGCTTCCGGCCCGAAGCGTTCGCACACGAAGCGCTTGAGCGCGCGGATCGCGACCGGCTTGTCGTGCGCGACCAGGCTGCCGTCGTCGTCGACGCGCGGCACGCGTCCGCGCCGGCAATTCGCTTCGCACGGCGCTCCGCAGATGCGCCCGCAGATCGACGCGAAAGGATTCGGACCGCGCGCGATCAGATAGGCGTCCTCGAAGCGACCCTCGGCGATCGCTCGGACGTAGCCGCGCGCGTCGGTGCGCACCGGGCACGCGGTCTGACAAGCGACCAGCTCGCGGTGGTACGCGTCGCCAGGCACTTCGACTCGCATGCGAACCGTGTCGAGCACTTGGGCCGTCCCTTTGTCCCGCGCGTCAGCGCGTGCTCCTACGCTGGGTCTTGCGTCGCGCCGCACTCGCGTGCGGGCTCCGCGCCCGCGGCGCAGCCCTCGCCGCCGCCTGACGTCTGCGCTCGTCGTACACGCCGATCTCGTGCAACGTCGTCCCGGCGAGGAAGTCAAGCTGACGGCTGCGGATCCCGCTCTGGAACTCGTGCGCCGGACACGCCTTGTCGTCGCTGCAAGCTCCGCCGCCGAGCAGGCATTGAGCGTGCAGGATCGGGTCTTCGAGCACGCGGCACAGGTCGAGCAGCGTCACGCTCGCCGGATCGATCGCGAGGCTCACGCCGCCGCCGATTCCTCGTTGCGCGGTGACATAACCGCTACGCGAGAGCCGGTGCAGGATCTTCGCGAGGTACGGGCCCGGGATCGACGTCGCCGCGGCGATCTCGTGGACTCTCACGGGGCCGCTTGCGCGAGTTGCGACGTAGCCGAGCGCCGTCGCCGCGTAGCCGACCATGGGTGTGAGCATCGTTCGGAACTCCTATTGCGGACTTTCTGGTCTACAAGTCCGTTTGTCGATCCGTACGTCGCCGTAGCGAATGCGCCGAAGAGCGAAGCTGGAGTCCGACGTGATGCGCAGTACGGGTCTACGCTCGACGAGTGTGGAGCGGTGTTCCCCGAGCGACGCGACGTCGTCCGGTGCCGGCGCCGCTCGCAGCATTCAATC
Organism: Planctomycetota bacterium; assembly: GCA_023150475.1. Lineage (GTDB taxonomy): Bacteria > Planctomycetota > UBA1135 > UBA1135 > JACRIN01. The sequence continues at coordinate 3,259 of JAKLKU010000006.1, read as the reverse complement.
CGCGCGCGCCGTGCCTCGAACGGCGACACGAGAGCGGGTCGCGGTTCGCGCGGTATGCTCGCGGAGCCATGAACGTGCTCGACACGCTGCAACGACCGCTGCGCAACTTGCGAGTCTCGGTCACCGACCGCTGCAACCTCCGTTGCGCGTACTGCATGCCCGAGGAGCAGTACAAGTGGCTGCCCAAGCGCAGCATCCTCTCGTTCGAGGAGATCGCGCGCGTCGTCGGCGTCTTCACGTCGCTCGGCGTCGACAAGGTGCGGATCACCGGCGGCGAGCCGCTGCTGCGGCGCGAGCTCGCGAACCTCTTGCGGCTGCTAGCGGCGAATCCGAAGCTCGCCGACCTCGCGTTGACCACGAATGGCGTGCTGCTGGTCGAGCAAGCTCGCGAGCTGCGCGAAGCGGGTCTCAAGCGCGTCACCGTCAGCCTCGACACGCTCAGTCCGGAGACGTTCCGCGCGCTCGCGCGTCGCGATGATCTCGGTCGAGTGCTCGCGGGCATCCAAGCTGCGCGCGACGCGGGCTTCCCCGAACTCAAGCTCGACGCCGTGATGATCAAGGGTGCGAACGACGGCGAGCTCTGCGACTTGCTCGAGTACGCGAAGTCGGTCGGCGCCGAGCTGCGCTACATCGAGTACATGGACGTCGGCGGCGCGACGCGCTGGCGGCCAGAACACGTGCTCTCGCGCGCGAAGATGCTCGAGCGTCTCGCGCAGCACTACGGTCGGATCGAGCCGGTACGCGAAGTCTCCACCGCGCCCGCCGAACGCTTCCGTCTCCCCGACGGTACGGTCTTCGGCATCATCGCGTCGACCACGTCGCCGTTCTGTCGCTCGTGCGATCGCAGTCGTCTGACCGCCGACGGCATGTGGTATCGCTGCCTATATGCGACTGTCGGAATCAACCTGCGCGACGTGCTGCGCTCGGACGCGAGCGAGACCGAGTTCGCCGAGCTCATCGCGTCGAGCTGGCGCTCGCGCGCCGATCGCGGCGCCGAGGCGCGGCTCGCCGAGCTGTCACGCGGCGCGTCCGCCGGCCGCGAGAAACTCGCGCAGAACCCGCACCTAGAGATGCACAAGCGCGGCGGTTAGGAGCCGGCGTCACAGATCGCAAGGCGCGGCGGCTGGTCGGTGCGGCTCGTGAGATCAGTGGTCGCTGGCGAGCAGGCTTCATGGACGGCGTCGTGCGAGCGGTGCGCCTCGAGCCGAACAGCTTCGCACTTGAGCCTCAGGTCCAGACGATCAGTCTGCAGAGTTGCCAGACGTTGATGGACAAGCAGCGGGCGCTTACCAGTCCAGGCGATCGGAGCGCGAACCGTTGGCACCACGATTGGCCTCTTGCGCCGCGCGCAGAACTCGCCGAACGAGTCGCCGCCCCGCTCAAACTCGCCGAGCAGCGCCTGCATCTCCGGCACGCCATACCGCCGCGAGCCGTCGCCCACGCTCCGGCCACCGTTTCGCACAGCCGCCCCCCCGACCGCCAGGCCGGTCTGGTCGGCCGCTGCGCCGAGCAGCTCCTGTCTGTCTTCCATCCAAGCCCATCTCCCGCCCCCGCATCGGGGCTCCCGGAGACGGCCGCTCGTCCCCTCGTTGGACTACATCAAACCGGAAGGGGCTCTCCTGCACTGTGCACTTCGCCAGCCCGCGCCGGTCGGTTCGATCCGGCCCAGCACGAGAGCTCGCACAGCGCAGAGATCGTCGGTCGCGCGCGCGATTCTCCCCTCGCTACGGTGTTGAATGGATCAACCTGGGCGGGTCAGGCGTCGACAAGGGTGCGAGAGGAGTGCCCACGATGAGCGAGTTGAACGTACGTTCGCGGGAAGGTCAGCGCATCGCGCGCACGCTCGAGACGCTTCCCCCGCTACCTCGCGCCGCGCTCGAGATGACCGAACTCGACGTCCATTCGCCGACGTTTGCCGAAGACGTCGCTCGCATCGCTGAGCTCGATGCCTCCATCGCCGGTCAAGTCATGCGGATCGCGAGCGTCGAGGTCCCACTTCCCCCGGAGCCGATCGAGTCGATCCCCGAGGCCATCGTGCACATGGGCTCGCGGGCAGTGTCGGAGCTTACTGCTTCGATCGCGGTCCTACGCGTGTTCCCACCGACCACGCGCGAGCACTTCGAGCTCTGGCAACACGCTAACCAAGTCGCGGTGATCGCACACGACATCGCCGAGGACCGATCGATCGGCATCGACCCTCAGGCCGCGTACATGGCGGGCTTGCTGCACGACGTCGGCAGGTTCCTACTCTTCGAGCACGACCCGCAGGCCATGTCGGAGTTCACCGTCCACGGCTGGCTCGCGCCACCCAGCCTGATCGCGGCTGAAACAGCCGCATACGGCATGCAGCATGCCGACCTCGGCGCGAGGATGTGCCGGCAGTGGGGTCTGCCCGCCGCCGTGTGCGATGTCGTCCGGCTGCACCACACCTTGGGGGAGTCGGACGAGATACTCTTGCCTCAGGTCGAGCGGTGCTTGCCGATCGTCCAACACGCGGATCACCTCAGTTCGCTCCTCGCGCGAGAACGAGGCCTAGTGGAGTCGCCCTTTTCCGACGAGGAATGGTCAAGAGTTGTGGACGGTGAGTTGAGCAGATCACGCGGCGATGACCTTGATGCCGTCCTTGAAGCGCACGCCGCGGATGATGTCGGCGAGCTGATCGGTGCCGTTGAGCTTGCGCCATGAGCGCTGCGCGACCTGGGCGAGCTTGAAGACCATCGTGAGCGTCGCCAGGCGCGAGCCGCAGCCCTTGGTGCGCGTCGTGCGCAGCCGCACGGTCGCGAAGGTCGATTCGATCGGGTTGGTCGTGCGCAGGTGTAGCCAATGCTCGGCCGGGAAGTCGTAGAAGGTCAGGAGCACGTCGCGGTCCTTCGCGAGGCACTCGACGGCCTTCGGATGCTTCGCCTGGTAAACGCTGACGAAGTGATCGAAGGCGCGCTCGGCTTTCTCTCGCGTCGCCGCCATCCAGATCTCGTGCAGCTTCGACTTGGCCTCAGCGTGCGCGTGGCGCGGCAGGTAGTTCAGCACGTTGGCGGTCTTGTGCACCCAGCAGCGCTGCGTGCGTGTCTTGGGGAAGACCTTCGGCAGCGCTTTCCAGAAGCCCAGTGCGCCGTCACCCGCCGCGACCTCCGGCGAGGTCTCCAGCCCGCGCTGTTTGAGATCGAGCAGGACTTCCTTCCACGACTGCTCGCTCTCGCGTACGCCGTCGTGCACGGCGAGCAGCTCCTTGTGTCCGTCGGAAGTCGCCCCGATCACGACC
>JAKLKU010000069.1 GCA_023150475.1 Planctomycetota bacterium | reverse complement strand
CCGCTCGAGGCCCCGCCGCTCGAGGACTCGAACATCCGCGAGTACATGCAGCAGATGTCGCCCGCGCACGCCCAGATCCGCCTGGAGGAGCACCGGACCGCGGACTTCGGGTTCGAGATGGCGGGCGCCGCTCGGTTCCGGGTCAACGCGTTCTACGAGCGTCACCGGCTCGCGCTGGCGTTCCGCCGGATCCCGCTCCAGATCCCGCAGTTCGCCGACCTGCGTCTGCCGAAGGTCATCGAGGAGATCGCGATGGCGCCGCGCGGCCTGGTGCTGGTCACGGGGACCACCGGCAGCGGCAAGTCGACGACGCTCGCGGCGATGATCGACCTGATCAACAGCAAGCGCCGGGACCGGATCATCACGATCGAGGACCCGATCGAGTTCGTCCACGCCAACCGCAAGTCGCTGATCGCGCAGCGCGAGCTGGGCCAGGACACGCCCTCGTTCCTCGATTCGCTCCGGGCCGCGCTTCGACAGGACCCCGACGTGATCCTGGTCGGCGAACTCCGCGACGCGGAGACCATGCGCACGGCGCTGCAGGCCGCCGACA
>JAKLKU010000068.1 GCA_023150475.1 Planctomycetota bacterium | reverse complement strand
AACGGCGTGGCGGTCATCGCCATCTCCACCGAGACCTGCACCGGCTGCAACATGGCCGTGCCGCCGCAGGTCTTCATCCGCCTCATGCGTTCCGAGACGCTCGAGGCCTGCGCGAATTGCAGCCGTCTGCTCGTCTACCGCCCCGGGGCGGGAGGCGAGGCGGCGGCCGACACGGGTTCTCTCTCCGAGTAGGTCAGATGGTCGCCGGTGCCGAAGGGCACGGGAGGAAAGTCCGAGCTCCGCAGGGCGTGGTGCTGGCTAACGGCCAGTCGGGGCAACCCGAAGGAAAGTGCCACAGAAAGCAAACCGCCGGTCGGTTCGAGAGAACCCGCCGGTAAGGGTGAAAGGGTGCGGTAAGAGCGCACCGGGGGGCGGGTGACCGTCCCCGTCAAGGTAAACCCCACCTGGAGCAAGACCGTTTCGGGGCGCTGCGCAAGCAGCCCGGGTGACCCGCCCGGTCGCCTCGGGTCAGGTCGCTGAAAGACCGTGGCAACACGGGACGTAGATGAATGACCATCCCCCACGTTCGGGTGACCGGCGTGGGAGACAGAACTCG
>JAKLKU010000067.1 GCA_023150475.1 Planctomycetota bacterium | reverse complement strand
CTGATTCCCGCCCGGTTGGCATGGGATTCCCCCGATGGCTGGCTCAAGGTCCTCACCAGCATGTTCCTGCACGGAGGCTGGTTCCACATCATCAGCAACTTGTGGATCCTGATCATCTTCGGCGACAACGTCGAGGACCGCATGGGAAGCGTGCGTTATCTCATCTTCTATCTTCTTGGCGGCGCTTCAGCCGCGTACTTGCAGGCTTTTTTCTTCCCTTCCAGCGGAGTCCCGATGATCGGCGCAAGCGGCGCGATCGCCGGCGTGCTGGGGGCATACCTGATCCTTTACCCCAGGGCGCGGATCGCCAGCCTCGTGCCGATATTTTTCATTTTCACCCTTGTGGAATTGCCAGCCGTCATCTTCCTGGGCTTTTGGTTCGTATCGCAATTATTTTCAGGCTGGCTCGCCCTGCAGGGAGCCGTTTCAAACGGCATCGCCTGGTGGGCGCACATCGGCGGGTTCGTATTCGGCTTGCTCACCGTCAGCTTGTTTGTGCAAAGGCGATACTAAAAAAACAGGAGAACTCATGAGCAGGAATTATCTCGTCACCGGCGGC
>JAKLKU010000066.1:294-560 GCA_023150475.1 Planctomycetota bacterium | reverse complement strand
AGCACGATCTGAACGCCTACGTGAACCTCCTCAAACGTAACGGGACCATGACCCTGGTCGGGGCTCCCGAGCAGCCGGCCCCGCTCTCCGCCTTCGGCCTCCTCTTCGGCCGCCGAAGCATCGCTGGGTCCATCATCGGCGGCATCCGCGAGACCCAGGAGATGCTCGACTTCTGCGGAACACACGGGATCGTCTCTGACGTCGAGGTCATACCGATCCAGAGGATCAACGAGGCCTACGAGCGGCTGCTCGCGAGCGACGTGAAG
>JAKLKU010000066.1:0-284 GCA_023150475.1 Planctomycetota bacterium | reverse complement strand
ATGGCTTCGCTGAAGTAAACCGCTGGACGCGGTCGCACGGCACGCTTCAAGATGGCTCCGGCACCATGCTGACCCAATTCCGTGTCTCCACGATCCTCCCTCGGAAGCTCGAAGACCTCGGTGTCCCGCCCGCGCTCGTTCTTCCGCGCGTTCCACACCTGGGAAGGCACGTCGCCCGGCGCCTGGCGCGCCCAGCAGGGCCAGTCGTCGGTCGAGGACGCTGGCCCGGCCGCACAGTAGCTGAGCGACGTCGCAGCCCGAGATTGGGCACGAGACCCCGGCCC
>JAKLKU010000065.1 GCA_023150475.1 Planctomycetota bacterium | reverse complement strand
TCGAGGCCGCGCCGCACCGGATGCTCGAGGGGATGCTGATCGCGGCGAGCGTCGTCGGCTGCGACGCCTGCTACGTCTACCTGCGTGACGAGTACGCGGGCGTGCGGGCGCTCCTCGAGCGCGAACTGGCAGCGTTGCGCAGCGACCCCCCGGCGCGCGGGCATGCGCTGCCGCAGGTGTACCTGCGGCGCGGCGCGGGCGCGTACATCTGCGGCGAGGAGAGCGCGCTGATCGAGTCGGTGGAAGGCAAGCGCGGGATGCCGCGGCTTCGTCCGCCGTACGTGGCCGAAGTCGGCCTGTTCGGACGGCCGACGCTCGCGCACAACGTCGAGACGCTGCACTGGCTGCCCGAGATTCTCGAGCGCGGCGCCGCGTGGTTCGCCGGGCACGGGCGGCGCGGTCGTCACGGCCTGCGCGCCTTCTCGGTGTCCGGGCGCGTGCGCTCGCCCGGCGTCAAGCTCGCGCCGGCCGGCATCAGCGTGCGCGAGCTCGTCGACGAGTTCTGCGACGGCATGCTGCCGGGACACGAGCTGTACGCGTTCCTCCCCGGTGGGGCGTCCGGCGGCA
>JAKLKU010000064.1 GCA_023150475.1 Planctomycetota bacterium | reverse complement strand
GACCGCGTCTCCCTCCTTCCAGGTGAAGCTCCTCCGGATCCTCCAGGAGCGGCGCTTCGAGCGCGTGGGCGACGACGAGTCGATCGCGGTGGACGTCCGCGTCATCCTCGCGACGAACGTGGACATGAAGGAGGCGGTCGACCGCGGCGTCTTCCGCGAGGACCTCTACCACCGCATCAACGTCGTCAACATCCACATCCCCCCCCTTCGCGAGCGGCGCGGCGACATCCCGCTGCTCGCGGACCACTTCCTCCGCCGCTACGCGCGCGAGAACACGAAGGAGATCGGCCGGATCTCGGACGACGCGATGTCCAAGCTCGTCGCCTACGAGTGGCCGGGCAACGTGCGCGAGCTCGAGAACTCGATCGAGCGCGCGATCGTGCTCACGCGGGCGAGCGAGCTCGGCGTCGAGGACTTCCCGCCGGAGATCAGCGGCCTGCAGGCGTCCGGAAGCGGCACCCACACCTTCGACTTCCGCCCCGACGGCCGCACGATCGTACCGCTCAAGAAGGCGCTCGAGGGACCGGAGAAGGAGATCATCGCCGCGACGCTCGCGTCGGTGAACTGGAACC
>JAKLKU010000063.1:352-599 GCA_023150475.1 Planctomycetota bacterium | reverse complement strand
CACGCCCCGCCGCGGCGCACACGCGAATACGTGCCGTCGCGATTCTGCTGGCCCTTCACCGCATACGAGTCCGGGTCCGTCCCACCAGGCAAACGCACGTCATACCAGTCGCGGCAGTACTCCCACACGTTCCCGTGCATGTCGTGCAGGCCCCACGCATTCGCCGGATAGCTGCCCACCTCGGACGAGCGCATCAGCGCCGGTCCCTCTGGCGCGCCATTGTACGGCTTGCTGGCGAAGTTGGCCT
>JAKLKU010000063.1:0-342 GCA_023150475.1 Planctomycetota bacterium | reverse complement strand
GTGGCGCTCAAGGATTCACCGAACGAGGTCGCGGTGGTTGTTCCGGCCCGGCACGCATACTCCCACTCCGCTTCCGTCGGCAGCCGGAAGGCCCATCCCTCGGGCAATTCACCACTCGTGCGCGCCACGGCGTTCAGCTCGGCGCAAAATGCCTCCGCCTCGACAAAACTCACCCAATGCACAGGGAACCGCGCCCCCACCCCTTTCGTCTGAGCTTGCGGAAACGCGCCCATCACGCGCTCCCACTGCCCCTGCGTCACCTCCGTCACGCCCATCAAGAACGGCCGCGACAAACGCACCCGGTGCTGAACCTCGTCCAGCGCCCTCATCGCCTCCCTCTCC
>JAKLKU010000062.1 GCA_023150475.1 Planctomycetota bacterium | reverse complement strand
GCGGCTGGCCATCCGGCGGCGCCGCGACGAGGGTTCGATCCGGGTCGCCCGCGAACGGCGAGACGGCCACGGCACGCTCCCATAGGCCGGCAGCCATCAACGTGTCGTAGTCCGCGCGCCGCGGGCGCGCGCTTCCGGCGTCGCGCGACCGTTCCCGAGCGCCAGTCGGCGGCGCGTTCGCGGCCGCCTCCCGGGCGCAATCGCCGCCGTTGCACGAGTACCCGGCGGCCGGGGCGGCAACGCCGCGGCCCAGCGGCGGCATCCCACAGACCGCCTCCAGAATGCTTCGATCTTGCCCGGTGGAACTCGCGCCGTGCGCGGCGATCACCGAAGCGCATGGAAAGCCGAACTCGAACACCCCGAAGACCTGGTAGGCGTCGGCCGGGCTCAGCTCCTCGACGATGTCGGCGAAGTACAGGGCCGTGATCCGCCCGGACGGGCTGTACCGGCTGTTGGCCAGCAGCCGCGCGCGCGCGGCGCCGGACAGCTTCGCCAGCGGGCCGGACCCGGACGCAGCGGCAACGTGCTGCGCCAGCGCCGCACGATCGCGGATCACGGTCGGCTGCGCGCCCGGCCGGTGCGCGTCGTTCGGCTCGAGGGCC
>JAKLKU010000061.1 GCA_023150475.1 Planctomycetota bacterium | reverse complement strand
GATCCTTGGGGTCCTTCGACAGCGCCCGATCGATCGTGAACGCCACCGAGGCGGGAACGTCGGGCACCAGGTCGCGGAGGCTCTTGGGCACGCCGACCATCTGCTGGAACAGCACCGCCCGGGTCGATTCGCCGTCGAACGGCAGCGACCCCGTGATCATCTGGTACGCCACCACGGCCAGCGAGTACTGGTCGCTTCGATGGTCGAGGTTGGGCTCGCCCGACGCCTGTTCCGGGCTCATGTAGTGCGGCGTCCCGAGGATCATGCCGGTCTGCGTGGATAGCAGTGAGGACGTGCCGCAGTTTGGGCCGTCCACCACCTGTTGCTTCGCCAACCCGAAATCCATCACGGCCTCGTGGGCCGCGCCGAGCGCGTCGGAGGCTTCCAGCATGATCCGGGTCGCTTCCCGGACCGGGCGGGGGCCCTCCCGCATCAACAGCGCCCGGAGGCTCTCGCCCTGGATCAGCGGCATCAGGATGTAGGCAATGCCGTCGGCCTCGCCGATGTCGTAGATCGGGACGATATGGGGATGGCGGAGCGCGGCTACGGTCTCGGCCTCGCGCCGGAACCGGGTCAGCAGATGCTCGGAAATGACCAGGTCGGGCCGGAGGGCC
>JAKLKU010000060.1 GCA_023150475.1 Planctomycetota bacterium | reverse complement strand
CCGCGCCACGGCATCCACGACAACGTCACCGCGCCGCTCCCCCCGCGCGCCGAGCGCGCCTTCCCGCTCCTCGCCGAGGAGTTCCGCGAGAAGGGCTACGCGACCGCGGCATTCGTCGCGAAGGCGGTCCTCTCGAAGGAGACCGGGATGGCGAGCGGGTTCGAGGTGTACCGGTGCCCGGAGCGCGACGCGCCTTACGTCCCGGGCGAGGAGCAGGCGGAGGCCGCCCTGCGCTGGATGGAGGGGGCGCGGGGGAGGAAGTGGTTCCTCTGGGTCCATCTCTTCGACCCGCACGAGCCCTACCGGCCCTTCCCGGGCGACGCGGCGCGCGGGCGGACCGCCGCGGGGGACCCGGCCCCGGTGCTCTACGCCGGCGAGGTGCGGAGGGCGGACGCCGCGTTCGAGCGCCTCGTGCGGGCGACGACGCGATCGTCGTGCTCGCGTCCGACCACGGCGAGGGGCTCATGGACCACGGCGAGCCGACCCACGGGCCGCTCTGCTACGGCTCGACGATCGACGCGGTGCTCGCGCTCAAGGCGCCCGGGTTCGAGGGCGGGCGTCGCGACGGGCTCAGGAGCATCGCCGATGTCGCGCCGACGCTGCGTCGCCTGTGCGGGCTCGCCGATGTCCCTTGCGACGGCCGCGACC